>NZ_JBBORN010000001.1:0-1402500 GCF_038004625.1 Paenibacillus sp. FSL P4-0184
GCGCTCTCCCAGCTGAGCTATGGCCCCAAACGTAATTTTCAGATGTATGAAATCACACATTCTAAAATTTAGTTCGGTGTATTTAAGTCATTCTGACAAATCCAAGCGCCGTAGGCGACTCCTATATAATATAAAAAATCGCCTTCGCTGTCAACACTTTTTTTAGTCATTAGACTAGCCACAACCCTACAATCTGTCCAGATCCCCAGTGCTCTTAGATAACAGACCCTTCAGTTCCTTCATAAACATGTTAATATCCTTGAACTGGCGGTATACGGATGCAAAGCGAACGTAAGCGACCTCATCTACTGGATAGAGCTGCTCCATAACCAATTCACCGATCTGTTGGCTCTCTACCTCAGCTACGGCGATGCCGCGTAGGGATTTCTCCACCTCAGAGACGATCTTCTCTAGACGTTCTACAGAGACGGGGCGTTTCTCGCAAGCACGGATAAGACCACGCAGTATTTTATCACGGCTGAACTCCTCGCGGCTGCCGTCTTTTTTGATCACGATTAACGGTGTTTCCTCGATCATTTCAAAGGTTGTAAACCGTTTGCTGCAACGCTCACATTCACGCCTGCGGCGGATTGACTTATTCTCATTCGCTGGTCGCGAGTCGAGCACTTTAGTATTTGTGTGATCGCAGTAAGGGCATTTCATAAGCTTCATCACTTCCTATTACATAATGTTTTTAGTCCCGGTATGTTAAACATCCGGCTTTTAAAGGGCTATTTCATTTTTTCCAGAAATCACCGTTTTTTTATTGTAATGATTATGGCAAGTCCGGCACATAATACAGTTACCAACAGAGGAGGTGAACAGCAATGAGCCAAAACAACAGCTCCAATAACCTTGTAGCTCCAAATTCCCGTGGTGCTTTGGAACAACTTAAATATGAAGTTGCCCAAGAACTCGGAATCACGCTTTCCCCAGATGGTTACCAAGGCAATAAAACTTCTTATGAAAATGGTTCGATCGGTGGTTACATCACTAAACGTCTTGTAACCCTGGCAGAACAACAATTGGCAGGTCAATACAAATAACCTGTCCACATAAGCTTACTGAAGAAGTATTAAACGATCGCAAGATCGTTTAATGCTTCTTTTTATACATAACACGGTTTTAGAATTCGTTGTAAATATCCGTGTACTGATCATAGTAATAGTTGACGCGCTGTACATAATGGCGGGTTTCACCAAACGGAATATCCTTAATCGTAGCATCCGTTCCATCCCAGATCCCCTCATCCAGCCATTTTTGAACTTTACCCGGTCCAGCATTATATGCAGCGATAACCGCTGTACGTTTACCTTCGAATTGACGGGATAATGTTGAAAGATACCAGGTACCTAGTTCAATATTTGCTGATGGTTCATGCTTTAGCTCCTCCATAGAAACATCAGGAAGCTTGGCTTTTTCAAGGGCCCATTTGGCGGTATCCGGCATAAGCTGCATTAAACCTATAGCACCTTTTCTGGATTCTCGTCCAGTTTTGAAGTTCGTTTCCACTCGGATAATCGAAGCCACTAGAAATGGGTCAATATCGTACGTAACGCTGTGCTTACGGATCTCATCTTTATAATGGATCGGATAAAACCAGGACATCCAGTTCGTACTCAGAAACAATATCGCAGTAAAACCAATGAATAACAGAAGAAGGACTCTTTTTTTACGTAACCATTTCATGATAAGCCCAGCCTGTCCCAAAGAACAGCAACCTGTTGCTCAGTGTGCGCAAGTTCGCCACTGTTGTCAATGATATAGTCCGCTTTGTTACGCTTCGCTTCAATATCCATCTGTGCATTTAAGCGTGCTTCTGCTTGTTCTATAGAAAGTCCGTTACGTTCCATTAATCGAGCGATTTGCACTTCACGAGGCACGTAGACCACCAGTATTTCATGGAACATGTTCTCGAGTCCTGATTCGAAAAGAAGAGGGATATCCACAATGGTTAACTTCTTTGGATCTTCTTCCTCCATGCTGTTCATACGTTCTTTAATCTCCCGCCGGATTGCGGGATGCGTCAGATTGTTCAGGGCTTGCAGGGCCGCCGGGTCTTGAAATACAATGTCCCCCAGCTTGCCCCTATTCAGTGTGCCATCCGAAGAGAGGATCTCGCTTCCGAATTGTTTCACAGCCGCAGCCAGCACCTCATGACCGGGGAGCATAACTTCTCTGGCGATCACATCCGCGTCAACCAGCCTCGCTCCCTTGCTCACAAGCAGTGCGGACACCGTGCTTTTTCCGGATGCAATGCCTCCGGTTAAGCCAATAATCATGTACTCACCTCATAATAGCTTCAGTATTCCCATTGTAATTAATAATAACGCGGGTAGTGCAGCAGCATGCTTCATCCAGTAGTTCCCGGCGAATCTTAATCCAGTCTTCATGCCCAGCAATAGAAATGTACCACTAAACAGAGCAATTGTAAGTGATGTCCATATCGGATTGAACCCCAGCAATGCTGCGCCAAGTCCAGCTCCAAAAGCATCTAGAGAGAGGGCAATCCCGAGCAGCATAGCCTCCATCGAAGAAATACTCCCGGAATCATCCATATCTGCAGAAGACGGAGTACGTAAGATCTGTACAACAATCCCCAATCGTCGTAACTCAAGGGAAAAGACAGCCGACTTTGCCTGCTCAGGAGCCATGGTAACCTGTTCTACAACATCTTCAGTATCAACAGCTACCTCTGCCCGAGCTTCTGTGGATAGCACATTTTCTTCACTACCTACTTTACGCTCACCTGTCTGTTCCTTCTCTTTCTGCATTAACATCTGGACGAGCGACCAGCACCCCATTAGCACGAGTATAACAGCGCCAACCTCAGAAGCTGCATGTGGAGACACTACCTTGGCAAGCAGAACGCCCACTTGCATAGATACACAGATAACTACCCCCGAACAAAGCGAGATAATCAGAATGGAGAGCAATGGTATTTTCATTTTACGCAGTCCATATGTAATACCAACGCCAAAACCATCCAAACTCAAAGCAAAAGCTAGTAATATTAGTGAAAAAAATGGGCTGAGCACCCGCAATCCCTCCTGTGAAGAACCGGAACACTGAAGAATACACTTCATTCAGCTTCCGTTCTCTATTAAGCATTCTTCACACAGTATATGGGCGGGACAAGTAGTGGGTGCCAACCTAATTACTTCTTCAGTTTTCGACCTTACGCTGACAGCTTGGACAATAATGCGTGCCGCGGCCACCTACAACCGTTTTCTCAATCATCGTTCCACAGTGGTTACACGGCTGATCTTTACGACCGTAAATCAACAGCTGTTGCTGATAAGTGCCGCTCTCACCTTGACCGTTCACATATGATTTTACAGACGAACCACCAGCGTTTACCGCTTCCGTCAGCGTACTGACAATAGCGTGATGCAGCTGATCAAGTTGCTCATCCGAAAGATCTTTGGCGCTGACTTCAGGATGTATCCCTGCACGATGTAACGACTCATCTACATAAATATTACCTATGCCAACGATATATTCCTGATTCAGCAGCAGCGATTTAATTTTTGTGCTTTTGCCTGATACAATCTGCTTAAACCTCTCCGGCGTAAAGGATGGCTCCAGCGGCTCCTGTCCTAGCTTATTAAGAGGAGGCAGCTGGAGGTCTTCACCAATCTGAAAAAGATGCATTGTACCAAACTGACGAACATCCGTGTAACGCAGCTCAGTGCCATCGGTAAAATGGAATATTACATGCGTATGCTTGTCCAGTGGATCTTCGTTCGAAAAAAGTCCGTAACGGCCCTCCATCCGTAAATGAGATACCAGCACCAGACCGTCTAACACGATGCGCAAAAATTTCCCTCTTCGTTCAACATTAACAATGCTATGACCTGCGAGCAGGTTGGCAAAAGCCTGAATATCATCCGGCCGCTGAATAATCCGGGCCAGCCGGACGGTTACACTCTCTATCTGCTTTCCATTAACTAAATCATTCAGTGTTCTCTTGACTGTCTCTACTTCCGGTAATTCCGGCATGATGTCTTCACCTCAACTACATTATAGCTGATATGCACACCTTAAAGGGAGCCTATTTCGCTTCGTACCAGTTGCTGCCAAAACTTACCTCTGCTTTAAGCGGTACAGATAACTGCAATGCTCCACCCATTACTTCCGGCAAAAGCGTCTTCATGAGCTCCATTTCATCCTCTGGCACCTCGAATACAAGCTCATCGTGCACCTGAAGCAGCATACGGCTCTTTAGCCCACGCTCAAATAACGCCTTGTCCATATGCACCATCGCCAGCTTAATAATATCAGCGGCAGTACCTTGAATAGGTGTATTCATTGCCGTACGTTCCGCAAAAGAACGTAGATTAAAGTTCTTCGCATTAATCTCAGGCAAGTAACGACGGCGTTCCAGCAGCGTGGTTACATAACCATGTTTCCTTGCATCAACTACGATATCATCCATATATCGACGTACACCTTGGTATACCTCGAAATACTGCTCAATAAATTGAGCGGCTTCTTTGCGAGGAATATTCAAGTTCTGCGACAGACCATAATCACTGATTCCGTACACGATACCAAAGTTAACGGCTTTAGCAGCACGACGCATATTGCTATCAACCTGATCGGCGGTAACTCCAAATACATCCATCGCTGTCTTCGTGTGAATATCCATATCATGGAGAAAAGCTTCCTTCATCCGCTCATCACCGGAGATGTGCGCAAGTACCCGTAGTTCAATCTGCGAATAGTCCGCCGCCAGAATGGACCAGCCCGGTTCGGATGGAACAAACACTTTACGGATTTTACGTCCTTCTTCTAAGCGGATTGGAATGTTCTGCAGGTTCGGAAATTGGCTGCTAAGACGTCCTGTCGCAGCAATCGTCTGCCGATAGAAGGTATGCACCTTTCCTGTTTTCGGAGAGATTTCTTTAAGAAGTCCTTCTACGTATGTAGACTGGAGCTTCGCAATCGTGCGATATTGCAAAATCAAACGTACCACGTCATGATAAGGCGCTAGTTTCTCAAGCACCTCAGCATCGGTGGAATAGCCTGTCTTCGTCTTCTTAACAACAGGCAAACCTAGCTTAACGAATAAAATTTCACCCAGTTGCTTTGGTGAATTCAAATTGAACTCCGTGCCACTTAATTCGTATATTTCAGTGACCAGCTTAGAAATTTGAGCTTCGAATTCTTTACCTAGCTCTTTAAGATCCTCTTCGTTGACTGCGATTCCTTGTTTCTCCATATCCGCGAGAATACGTGATAAAGGCATCTCCAAATCTTCGAACAGTCCGGTCATCGCTGTCTCGACAAGCTCCTGCTGTTGCTTCTGAGCAATCCCAAGTACCGCAGCACTCTTACGTGCGACGTGATTTCCTAAGATTTCAAGCTCAGGAATCTTATATTTGGCGCCTTTACCAAATACATCTTCATCAGGTGACAATCTTGGCAAGCCGTATTTCGTAGCGAGATCGTTTAGGTTCTGATTAGCTTCCGTCGGATCCAGCAAATAAGCCGCCAGCTGCACATCATGGGCTGCACCTGCAAAAGCAATCCCCTGCCAATGCAGTGCCAAATCAGCACGGTGAAGATCATATCCGCTCTTCGGAGCCTTCTCATCTCCTAACCAGTCGCGTAGCTTCGCAGCCGCTGGTTTCTGTAGTAATTCAAACGGCACATAATAATGTCGCTCCAGAGTAGATAGCCCTACCCCGATCACCTCGGCACGATGCGGATTATCCCCATTGGATTCTACATGCAGCGCCGAAATACTAGGGAGCGCTTCATTTAGCGCCTCAAGTTCATCTTCACTCACGATCGAAATATCAAGTGTAGCAGCTTCTACTTCCGCTGCACCCTCTTCTCCATCAGCTACTGGAGCATAGGCACTAAGTGACAACCTTTCCAGAAGTGATTTGAATTCTAATTTTGCGAGAGCGGGTCCTGCTGTATCCGCAGAAATTCCGTTAAAGATCATATCTTCCCACGAATGCTCAAGAGGCACTTCACGATAGATGGTTGCCAGTTTCTTACTCATGACAGCGTCTTCCGCGTGAGCTTCCAGCTTTTCTTTCATTTTACCTTTAAGCTCACCGGTTCCTGCTAATACACCTTCAACCGATCCGAATTGATGCAACAGCTTGAGTGCTGTTTTCTCACCAACACCCGGAACGCCCGGAATGTTATCACTCGCATCACCCATCAGTCCCTTAAGGTCGATGATCTGCTCGGGTGTTAAATCATATTTCTCACGAATTTGTTCTGGTCCATAAAGCTCAACCTCAGTAACTCCTTTGCGGATCAACGCAACGGTCGTATGTTCGGAAGCCAATTGAAGCATATCCTTGTCTCCCGACACGATCATAACCTGCCGGCCTGCTTCATCTGCTTGGCGAGAAATGGTTCCAATAATATCATCGGCCTCATAATTGCCAATTTCAAACTGCGGTACACCCAGATTTCTGAGCAAATCTTTCAGCAGTGGAAACTGCTCGGAGAGCTCGGGAGGTGTCTTTTGCCGACCGCCTTTATAATCCTCATAACCTTCATGCCGAAATGTGACTTTCCCTGCATCGAAAGCAACAATCATATGTGTCGGCTTGTGTTCTTCAATTAAACGGAGCAGCATCGTTGTGAAACCGTACACCGCGTTCGTCTGTTGCCCTGCTGTATTCGTTAGCGGGGGCATCGCGAAGAATGCGCGGTAAATAATATTATTTCCATCTATAAGTATCAACTTGTCCATAGTGCACCTCGCCTTTTTCATGCTTACTTCTTACATCTTAACATATGGCCTGTCCAAGTAGAAACGGCTATACAACAAGTAGCCGTCCTAATATAAGGACGGCTACTCAATTTACCTAAAAATAAACAAAAGATGTGAAGGTGCAAGTAATGGAGGAGAGGTTTGGAACTGTAGGAGCAGAGCGCCCGCCTTTGTCTCTGGATTTACACCACTAAAGGTGGTTAAAATAAAATAAATCTGGAGACAACAGCGGCCGAAAGTCCAAACACTCTCTGTAATTACCAGCCACTGAACATCTTTTGCAAAACACTACTCATTCAAATCTGGACGACTACCGGTAACCAGGTAAACTACGCTTTCACCAATGTTAGTAGCGTGATCGCCAATCCGTTCGATATAACGGCCTACCAGTGTCAATAACATAGCTTGGGATACTGTCTCCGGCTTTGTTACCATATAAGAATACAACTCATTGATCATTGCACCATATAATTGATCGACCTGATCATCATCCTGTGCCATTTTATAAGCCAGATCAGTGTTCTCATCCAGGTAAGACTGGATCGCCTCATCGATCATAATTGTCACGATTTCAGCCATACGAGGAATGTCTACAAGGGGCTTAATCAGCTGTTGGCCTTGAAGACGCATGGTCGCCTTAGCTACATCAATCGCCAGATCCCCCATGCGTTCCAAATCGCTTGATATTTTGAAGGCAACGATAATGCGGCGCAAATCCTTAGCTACGGGCTGCTGCGTAATAATTAAGCGTGAGCCAATTTCCATGATTTTATCTTCCATGGCATTCAGCTGTAAATCCGCTTCAACGACTTCCTGTGCGAGCGTTGTATCTAGATTTTGTAATGCATTAATTGCACCTTCAAGAGCATCCTTAACATGCTCACCCATCTGCTGCAGCAGACTGCGCAGCTCTTCCAAGTCTTTATCAAATTCTTTTCTGCGAATCATAATAAGAGCGATCCTCCTCATTAACGTATGGTCAGCTTGCCATTTCCAGGGACGAACACCCTTTTAAATCTGATCAGCCGAAACGTCCGGAAATATAATCTTCAGTGCGGGAATCTTTAGGGTTCGAGAAAAGCACCTCTGTGTCCGCCGCCTCTACAATTACACCATTTAAGAAAAACACGGTTCGACCGGATACACGTGCGGCCTGATGCATGTTATGAGTTACCATAACAATGGTATACTCACTTCTTAGTTCCTGAACAAGCTCTTCTATCTTGAGAGTGGATACAGGGTCGAGCGCAGAGGTTGCCTCATCCATTAGCAGAATATCCGGCTGTACCGCTAGCGCTCTAGCAATACAAAGCCGCTGCTGCTGTCCACCAGACAAGCTAAGGGCAGATTTCTTCAGAAAATCTTTCACTTCCTCCCATAGGGCGGAGTGACGCAAGCTTTTTTCTACGATCTCATCCAGTTCACTTTTGGAACGGATGCCGTGTAAACGGGGACCGTAAGCTACATTGTCGTAAATCGACTTAGGAAAAGGATTCGGCTGTTGAAACACCATACCGACCTGCTTACGCAGGCTTTCCACCTCTACCTCATCACTATAAATATTTTTGCCACCGATGTTTACAGTTCCTTCTATACGTGTGCCAGGAATCATATCATTCATACGATTCAATGTGCGAAGCAACGTGGATTTCCCGCAACCGGAAGGTCCAATAAAAGCGGTAACCTGTTTCTCCGGGATTTGCAGATTCACATTCTTCAGTGCGTGGAACGACTCATAGTAGAGATCAAGATTCTCTATGTCAATGATGGATTTCATTAGTGTTTACGTCTCCTTCTCATCATCTTCGATCTCCATGATAAGCTTTTAGTGTAAATACAGTTGGAGAGAAATGTTAACGCAATGTAAAATCAGTGAGATGAATGGGTCCACATCACAGTATTTCCCCAGAAGCCAACTAGTACTCCGAGCATTTCTTATTTATGAAAAGTATAGAAAAAATAGAACTCCAGTCACTCTAAATGACCGGAGCTCTTTTTTTATTAACCACTAATTTATAGCCTACGCCTCGAATCGAATCGATATGAACGGATTCTGGATCCAGCTCAAGCTTTTTACGAAGTGAACTCACATGCACGTCCACCGTACGCTGCCCACCAATATAATCAAAGCCCCATACAGCATTCATGAGATCATCTCTCGTCAACACAACCCCTGGCTTACGAGCCAAATATAATAGCACTTCGAACTCTTTAGGCCGTAAGTTAATACTATGACCACCGAGGGAGACTTCATATCTCTCAGGGTAAATCTCTAATTGACCTAAAATAATGGTAGAAGCAGAGATAGGTGTTTCTGTCGGTGCTTCCTCAGCAAGCCCAGAAATCCTCCGAAGTACAGCACTTACTCTAGCGAGCAGTTCAGAGACGCCGAATGGTTTGGTTATATAATCATCAGCACCTGATTTCAGCCCTCTAACAACATCTTCTTCCGCATTTTTGGCGGTCAACACAATAATAGGTGTTCGGATACCTTGTCCACGCAATTTATCAAGGATGTCAATGCCATTCATACCTGGCAACATCAGATCTAATACGATCAAGTCAAAAGGTTCCCTCGTCGCACGATCATATCCTGCCGTACCATGATCCTCTACTGTTACCTCGTAACCTTCCTGCGTTAAGTTATAGGACAGCAGCCGGGCCAGTGTCGGTTCGTCTTCAATGACAAGCAATCGTTGAGCCATAGGTTCCCCCGTCTTCCATATAGTTTGATTTTTACAAAGCAACAACAAAACAATCATATCACCACAATGTTAACTTGGTGTAAAATCAATAAGATGAATTTACAAAAATCTAATCCACCTTTTCTTCCTGCAAGAGCGGCAACTCAATAATAAATGAACTTCCGATCCCCAGATCACTTTTAACCGAAATCACACCATGGTGCAGATCTATCAAGTGCTTCACAATAGACAGTCCCAGCCCCGTTCCACCGGAACTTCTTGATCTTGCTTTATCCACTCGATAAAAACGTTCGAAAATGCGCGGCAGATCCTTTTTGGGAATCCCCATCCCTGTATCGGTAACGGTAAATTGGACATTCTCTGAACCATCTGGCTTCAGTATATTCTTAACGTAGACTTTTACGCTACCCCCTTCATGCGTGTAATTAATCGCATTGGAGAGCAGATTCATAAAAATTTGACGTAGTTTATCTTCATCGGCCTCAATGAACAGCTCCTCAGGAACCTCTACGTTAAGACTAATACTTTTCTTCTCAGCCACTTTGCTAATGGTTCCCAGCACGGAATCAAAGAATTCAATGATATGAACAGGTGAGCAATCGAGCTGCACACGTTTAGATTCGATTTTAGATAATTCCAGAATATCTCCAATCAATCGATTTAAGCGTTCGTTCTCATCATAAATAATTTGCAAGAAGGAACGGGCTGTCTTCTCATCCTTAACCCCACCACCCAGCAAGGTCTCGGCAAATCCTTTAACAGCGGCAACCGGCGTCTTCAATTCATGGGATACGTTAGCGACAAATTCACTTCGCATCCGCTCCAGGCGACGAATCTCTGTTACTTCCTGCAGCAGGAAGAGCATGCCTCTATACGTCCCATCCTGGATCATAGGTACTGCGTCCATACGTACAATCCGCTCTCTCGGATTGTAAATACTTCGTTCTTCATGGAGCGGTTCTTTATTCGATACCCCTTCTTCAAGCAGACGTGTTAACTCATAATGACGCTTTAGCTCCTTGTACGAATGACCCGCCATTTCACTGTTGCTAACATCCAGCATCCGCTCTGAGGCTCGGTTCAGCAGGGCAATTTCTTCGTCCGCATTGATCATTATGATGCCGCCAGTCATATTGTCCAGTACGCTCTGCAGCAGATCCTCATTATCACGAATGGTCTTAAGCTGAGCTTGAAGACTGTCAGCCATGGCATTTATCGCTGTCGCCAGCTGCCCGACCTCATCTTTACGCTTCAAATGGACTCTTGCATCATAATCAAGATCTGTAATACGCCGCGCGACTCTCGTGATTTGTTCAAGCGGTGAAGTCATGCTCGATGCCACTTTGTAGCTGACAATAGTTGCTGCCAGGAACAAAACAACTAACCCCCCTGCCATAATCATCCAAGCACGGTTAAGCCCTTCCGTTACTGCATCCAGTCCCATTGAGACCCGAATGTAACCGTCAAAACCATGATCTGAGGTCACCCGCTCAGCTACATATAACATCTCGCGATCTAAAGTTTCGCTGTAACGAATGGCTCGTCCAGTCCCCTCTTTAGCCGCAACAATCTCCTCTTCACGATTGGCGTGATTATCCATCTCCAGAGGATTTTTCTCTGAATCCCCTAAAACTTCACCTGACTTACTGATAAAAGTAATCCGGGAATCTAGAAGCTCGGCGACATGCTCTGCCTGCTCCGTGTAATACGGAATGGCATTGGTGGCGTTCATATCTACAAATTCCAATGTGCCTGCAAGTAGATTTATTTCCCGGGACATGTTCTCTTCGAGAGCAGCTATATGGGAGCTCTTAAACAGATGAGCCATCGTAAATCCAGTGCCAATCATGGAAATACCGATTAAGGCCATAAGTATAAACGTAAGACGAGCGCGAAACGGTTTCATCTGAAGTGTGCCTCTCCCTTTTTCATTGTATCTTTTATCCTAACTTCATTTTCATCAAAAAACCAGGGCTACTATTTTCGTGACATAAATCCCTACTATAATAGATTATATAAAAATAACAGCCCAAGTTGATTATCTCTGGACTGTTACTTTGTATTACTTTTGTAAAATATCATGATTTCATTCTATACAGGTTGCAAGAAACCACTGATTGCCCTGTGTATCTCTAATACCCGCTCCTCTTTCTCCATAAGGCTTATCTAATGGTTCTTCAATGATGGATGCCCCGGCATCCAAGCACTTACGAAAGGTCTCATCCACATTTCTTACATATAGATGAATAGCGAGCTGTACTGGTGAATATTTCTCATTAGCCTCGGAAACCTCGATGATCGAATCTCCTATTCTAAGTTCTGCATGTCTAATCTTGCCTTCATCATTCCGCAGCATATCATTAATTCTTGCATCAAAGCAGTTCACAACAAAATCAATCAATTGATCTGCACCAGCCACGATAAAATACGGAGTAACGTTAAGAAGACCATTTCTAATATAATGTGGTACCATTCGTAAACCTCCTTTAGACAAGCATAAACACCTTCGGCGTCCCTATCTATATGGACGCTAAGTGATTATACGAGGAATATAAGGATAAATTATAGCGTGGAACATATAAATTCTTATATTTTCGATAAAACCGGAGAAAAAGCCATAGCAGCGGATGTCCCCACTTTATGACTAATTCACCGGACTGTACCCGACTTATTTAAATACAGGTTCTTTAAACTGAGTTAATTTTGCTGCGGAATCTTTCTCTACATCTGCGTGCAGACTGTTACCATGGGCATCCATCGTTACAATAGCAGCGAAACCATCCACATCCAAATGCCACATTGCTTCAGGAATGCCAAATTCCATAAAATCAACAGCATTTACCTTCTTGATGCATTCCGCATAATACTGTGCAGCGCCACCAATCGCATTGAGATATACGCCTCCGTGCTCCTGAAGTGCTTTTAACGTTTTTGGACCCATTCCACCTTTTCCGATAACGGCACGAATTCCAAATTTTTTGATAATATCGCCTTGATAGGGCTCTTCACGGATACTAGTAGTCGGACCCGCTGCTTTAACATGCCAGCCTTCCTCGTCCTTCATCATTACAGGACCACAGTGATAGATAACTGCACCGTTCAAATCCACCGGAGCCTCATGATCCATTAGATATTTATGAAGTGCGTCGCGGCCCGTATGCATTTCACCGGATAAAATCACTACATCCCCAACTCGTAAACTACGGATATCCTCTTCACTAATCGGTGTAGTCAGGTGGACTTCGCGAGATCCAGTAGCTGCATTGTCTTCACCTGCATCCTCCACTTCCGTTTCCGACGCCTGGTCCCGTCCATCATCAACCGAAATCCCTGTACCACTCTCGTACAACCAGTCCTCTATATTGCCTGTTGACGGATCAACCAGCACACCTTGGCGACGGAAAGCCCAACAGTTGTAGGCAACAGATACGAAAAAGCTGGCTGGCAAACGATTCATAACGCCAACCTTACAACCAAGCAGCGAAACTTCCCCACCAAAGCCCATCGTTCCAATACCCAACTTATTGGCATTCTCCATGATGTAGTCTTCCAGTTTGCTGAGATCCTCTATTGGATTAACATCCTCCACTTTGCGGAACAGCTGCTTCTTAGCCAGCTCATAGCCAGTTGTGCGGTCGCCGCCGATACCAACACCAATAAAACCAGCGCTACAGCCTTGCCCTTGTGCCTGATAAACAGCATGTAAAATACATTTACGAATTCCGTCCAGATCACGGCCTGCCTTGCCCAATCCTTCTAATTCTGCTGGAAGGCTGTATTGAATATTCTTATTCTCGCAGCCGCCACCCTTCAGAATCAGTCTGACATCTATTTTTTCCTCTTCCCATTGTTCAAAATGAATGACCGGTGTACCTGCTCCCAAATTATCTCCGCTGTTCTCACCTGTCAATGAATCTACAGAATTTGGACGAAGCTTACCATTCTTGGTCGCCCGTACAATGGCGTTGTGAATATCTTTTTTCATCTCAATCTGATTGATTCCCACAGGTGTGTGAATGATAAATGTAGGCATTCCCGTATCCTGACAGATTGGTGATACTTGCTGCTCAGCCATTCCGATATTTTGAGCAATAGTAGTTAACGCAAGACCTGACCGGGTAGCTCTGTCCTCTAGTGCGCGACCCTTGGCGACCGCCCGGCGTACATCACCCGGCAAGTTCGTGGACGTTTCAACAATTAGATTATAAATGCTGTCTTCAAAATGCTGCATATTCATTCAAGCTCCTCTCAGCAGATCCAGATTATCAAAAGTCTGATACAATTAGTATAATAATATCATACCTAGCAGCTCATGAAAGGGGTTACTTTAAAATTGAACTACCATTTTTCCGCCTATTTATATCGGCTTCAATATATTCAGCGCTGGAGCCTAATGCGCAGCACCGCACCTGAGAACGTTGCCGAGCATTCTTTCCATGTAGCTCTGCTCACACATATGCTCTGTTCCATTGGTAATATTCATTATGGACGTTCATTAAACGCTGAAAGAGCAGCAACTATGGCCCTGTTCCATGATGCCAGCGAAGTATTCACGGGTGACATTGCCACACCAGTGAAATACAATAATCCTCGGCTACTTACCAGCTTCCGCGAAATGGAAAGAATTGCTGCGGAACGCTTGACCGGTATGATTCCTCCCGAGCTTCAGGGCATTTACACGCAGCTCATGCAGCCAGAAGACAGTTCTCCCGATTCGGAGGACGTTCTGCTGCACAGCTATGTTAAGGCAGCCGATCGACTGGATGCTTACCTAAAGTGTGTCTGGGAGGTTGCTGCGGGCAACCGTGAATTCGCAGCGGCGAAAGAGCAGACAGGTGCGAAGCTACGCGGACTCGGCTTACAGGAAGTAGATTATTTCCTCACTCATATGGCTCCGAGCTTTGAAATGTCGCTCGATGAGCTGTCTGCTGGAAACTAAATCCCAAGATCAATACAAAAAGCTCTAATTCGGCTAACCCTGAATTAGAGCTTTTTAAATAAGTATCTAGGTTTGGTTGGCTGAGCGTCTACCCATTTACGACCTCGCCACCATTTACATGGATAACTTGTCCGGTCACATAACTCGAATCGTCGGAGGCTAGATATACATAAGCTGGGGCCAGCTCCTCCGGTTGTCCCGGTCGCTTCATAGGCTGCGTACCGCCGAACTCACTAACCTGCTTTGCATCAAAAGTAGATGGAATAAGCGGTGTCCAAATTGGTCCCGGAGCAACGCCATTTACCCGAATGCCTTTCTCTGCCAGATTTGTAGATAAGGAACGCGTGAAGCTCAGAATGGCTCCTTTCGTTGACGAATAGTCCAGTAATTGTGGACTACCACGATAAGCGGTAATCGAAGTCGTATTAATGATAGCTGATCCTGCTTTTAGATGAGGCATAGCCGCTTTGGTCAAATAAAACATTGCAAAAATATTCGTACGGAATGTACGCTCTAGCTGCTCGGACGTAATATCCTCGATCTTAGCTTGTGGATGTTGCTCCGCCGCGTTATTGATGAGAATATCCAGTTTCCCGAGGCCCTCTACCGTCTGTTTAATGAGATCTTTACAGAAGGTTTCTACACCAATATCTCCTGGAATCAGAATGCATTTGCGACCTTCCTGCTCCACCTGGCGTTTCGTTTCCTCTGCATCAGAGTGTTCATTCAGATATGAAATAACTACATCGGCGCCTTCTTTTGCAAAAAGAACAGCCACTGCCCGTCCGATCCCGCTGTCTCCTCCAGTAATAAGTGCCGCCTTGCCCTGCAATTTACCTGCCGCCTTATAATTAGCCGGTTCATATTTCGGCAACGGCTTCATTTCGCTCTCAATTCCTGGTTGATGATGCTGTTCTTGCGGGGGTAAGGTTTTCGTAGCTTGTTTGTCGTTTGACATAATCCTAGCTCCTCTCGTTAAGTAATTAATAGTTAACTGATCGTCTTAGGATGGCTCAAGCGTATACGTTTATACGCCGGCTTTATCATTTTTTTAAAATTACTGTATGAAAAGTTACTTACCACATGGCTGAGAGAATCAAACAATCCGAAGTTTTTTTGAACACAAAAAAACCCGCTCTCCATTACGGAAGCGGGCTCATAGTGCTACAGATTAAATAATATCGTTAAATACCATGAAGAATACCATCAGCAGCAATGACACGGACAGTAGCGCACTAAGCGTACGCAATTTGCCTGTTTCTGCTTTGACATCACGGTTCTCACGAATTCCAGCAGCAGCAAGACGCAAAGGCTTGCTCATAATACCACCAAGCGCAAACATTGCTAGCAACAATACAACGATAATGATCATCCATGCTACAGAATAATCACCTTTGGTCATCATGTAACCACCTGTAAGTAGTTGAATCACTAAACCGTACTGTGCAAAGCGGTTAAATCCAGTAACTGCACTTAACGTACCTTCTTTTGCTGCAGGCGACAATTTTTCAGCACGACCGATGATGAAAGGCAGTACAAGGTAAAATCCTAGTGCCAGCGTCCCGATCATATGTAAGAAAAACAAAACGTTCCAATCCATATCATATCTCCTCCAATTTAACTGTGATAATAGTTACATATAATTATACCCATAATATTAGAATAAGAAAAGCAACTTAGGTGTCCATTCTTTGAAGTTGTTGATATAAAAAAAGAGAGCGCCCTTAAGCCATTTCACAGCCTTAAGGACCCTCCTTTTTCATCTGACACAATCTACACAGATAATATTGCTGTTACGTTACGTACGGACTCTGCGGACTTATCTAAAGCCGCTTTCTCCTCAGCCGTAAGCTCCAGTTCAAAGATCTTCTCAATCCCATTCGCACCAAGAAGAGCTGGAACGCCTAGAAACAGATTGTCATAACCATATTCGCCTTCAAGCAAGGCAATAACCGGAATGATCCGTTTCTTATCCTTCAAGATCGCTTCCGTCATCTGAACTAAAGAGGCTGCAGGAGCATAATACGCACTACCATTTCCTAAAAGGTCAACGATTTCCCCGCCACCCACACGTGTACGCTTCACAATCTCCTCGATACGATCCGTAGGAATCAATGTATCGATTGGAATGCCTCCGACACTAGAATAACGAACGAGCGGTACCATATCATTGCCGTGTCCGCCTATTACGAAACCACGTACATCTTCAACGGATACGTTCAGCTCTTGTGCAATAAAAGTGCAGTAACGCGCTGTATCCAGCACGCCGGATTGTCCAATTACGCGGTTTTTCGGAAAGCCTAACGCTTCAAATGCAGCATAAGTCATCGCATCTACCGGATTACTCAAAATAATTACGATGGATTCCGGTGCTACATCTCTTACGTTCTCGCATACCGACTTTACAATCCCTGCATTGATATTCACAAGATCGTCGCGGCTCATCCCAGGTTTACGGGCAATCCCTGCAGTGATTATTACAATATCAGAATCTACAGCATCTTCATAACTTGAGGTTCCTATAATATGACTGTCGAATCTCTGCACAGGACCTGCTTCTTGCATGTCAAGCGCCTTACCCTTGGTTGGGTTTTCCATTTGTGGAATATCGAGCAGCACAACGTCTCCAAGTTCCTTTTGAGCTAACATAAGAGCTGTAGTAGCGCCGGTAAAACCGGCGCCTACCACTGTAATTTTATAACGCTTGATCGCCACAGATTCGCCTCCTAGAAATGATAAAGGTAAGGCTAATGTTATCTGGCTAATCTAACCTATAGGTGGTTAATAATTTCGTCTGCAAATGCGGAGCATTTCAGCTCAGTTGCACCTTCCATCAGACGGGCAAAGTCATAAGTCACGGTCTTATTGTTGATAGCAGTTTCCATACCTTTATAAATCAGGTCCGCTGCTTCCTGCCAGCCCAAGTGCTCCAAGAGCATTACGCCGGACAGAATAACAGAACCAGGATTCACAACGTCTTTGTCTGCATATTTAGGAGCTGTACCATGGGTAGCTTCAAAGATGGCGTGGCCAGTAATGTAGTTAATGTTCGCTCCAGGAGCGATGCCGATGCCGCCGATTTGTGCAGCCAGTGCGTCGGACAGGTAGTCCCCGTTCAGGTTCAACGTAGCAATAACATCGAAATCAGTTGGACGAGTCAGAACTTGTTGCAGTGCGATATCCGCAATTGCATCCTTGATAATGATTTTGCCAGCAGCTTCAGCATCCTTCTGAGCAGCATTAGCGGCAGCCTCACCGTCACGTTCCTTAATCACATCATATTGACTCCACGTGAAGACCTTATCTCCGAACTCTTGCTCAGCTACTTCATAACCCCAGTTTTTGAAGGCACCTTCAGTGAACTTCATGATGTTTCCTTTGTGAACAAGCGTTACGCTCTTACGTCCGTGCTTGATCGCATATTCAATTGCAGCGCGCACCAAGCGCTTCGAACCTTCGGAGGATACCGGTTTGATACCAATACCAGAAGTTTCAGGGAAACGGATTTTGTTAACTCCCATTTCTTTTTGCAGGAATTCGATGACTTTCTTCACTTCAGCAGAGCCTTCTTGATATTCAATCCCTGCATAGATATCCTCTGTATTCTCACGGAAAATAACCATATCCACCAGCTCAGGACGTTTAACAGGAGAAGGAACACCTTGGAAATAACGAACTGGACGCAGACATACGTACAAATCCAATTCTTGACGCAAAGCTACATTCAATGAACGAATACCGCCTCCGATTGGAGTAGTAAGTGGTCCCTTGATCGCCACAAAATATTCGCGGATTGCTTCCAACGTATCATTTGGCAACCATTCACCATATGTATTGAAAGCTTTTTCGCCAGCAAATACTTCGTACCAAGCGATTTGCTTAGTGCCACCATAAGCTTTAGTTACTGCTGCATCAAGTACGCGCTTGGAAGCTTTCCAAATATCACGGCCTGTGCCGTCACCCTCGATAAAAGGAATGATTGGATTATTCGGAACTTGTAGTTTTCCTTCTTTAATCGTGATTTGTTCGCCTTCTGTAGGTAGATCGAATTTTTCTAGTTTCAACATTTGAGTGTATTCCTCCTAAAGTTTTGTGGGATTTAAATAGCATTGACAAGCATCGAACAAAACTCTCATCATCATTAAAATCAAAAATTTAAAACACTATTGCTAGGGTTCATTCTACTAAACTTTAGGAGCAGCCCGCAAGGCTGCTCTTCTATCTTTCGTCTACTGGAACGTATTTCTGTTCAACCATACCCGTGTATTCTGCACGTGGACGAATAATGCGGTTATCTGTATATTGCTCCAGAATATGCGCAGTCCAACCTGAAGTCCGGCTAATTGCAAAAATAGGAGTGAACAGTTCACGATCTATGCCTAGCTGTGTATAAACAGAAGCCGAATAGAAATCAACATTCGGTCTTAATCCCTTTTGCCCGGTAATCAATTGTTCAATATTTACGGACATGTCGTAAAGGGTGGTGTCATTTTTCATCGTGCCAAGCTCCAGCGACATTTTCATCAAATGTTTTGCACGTGGATCACCATTCTTATATACTCGATGACCGAAGCCCATGATTTTCTCACGGTTATCCAGTTTCTTACGGATAAACGGTTCAACCGCTTCCAAACTTCCGATCTCCTCTAGCATCTTCATAACTGCTTCATTCGCCCCACCGTGAAGCGGGCCTTTGAGCGCACCAATAGCGGAGGTGACCCCAGAATAAATATCGGATAATGTCGCAACTGTAACCCGGCCAGCAAAAGTTGAAGCATTCAGCTCATGGTCCGCATGAAGAACAAGTGCGGTATCAAGTGCTTTGACAGATACGCTGTCCGGCTCTTTTCCCCACAGCATATACAGGAAGTTCTCAGCAATAGAAACGCCTTCTTTCGGAGCCACTGGTTCAAGCCCCTTGCGAATACGCGACAGTGCCGCCACAATTGTTGGGAGTTGTGCCTGCAGTTTTACCGCCTTAATCTCGTTCGCTTCTCTGCTCATATCGTCAGCCGCTTCATCATAGAGAGCAAGGCTTGATACAGCCGACCGCAATGCTGCCATGGTGTTGGCGTCTTTTGGATAGAGCTTCATTTGCTCGATTACCTGTTCAGGAATCTGTGCGAAGGCACTAAGATCCCGCTTGAGCGCTTCCAGCTCTGGCACCGTCGGCAGACTGCCGAACCATAACAAATAAGCTGTTTCTTCGAAGGTAGCATGTTCTGCAAGTTCATCAATATCATAACCGCGGTAAGTGAGTACACCATCCACAATAGAACTAATGGATGAAGTTGTTGCAACGATACCTTCCAAGCCTTTGGTAGCTGTCATAGCATATCTCTCCTTTGCCAACAAGGTATAAAAACAATCTTAGTTCCATGAAAACATTTCCAATTCAAAGCATTAAAAAATCTAATAAGTGCGTGTAAGAACATTTCCGTCAGGAATGCTGTATGACCAACATGCTTCGTATCTTTATTCATCATACTGGATTTTGTCGGTTATGTGAACAATGTGGAAGCTTTGGAGCGCATCAAATGATTTTATCAGAGAGATAGAAAAAAACTTCTAATCCTCTGATTCAATTTTTCCATTTCAGTTTAGAGATTCCGGCCCATTCTAATATTTATCCCGCATTCTAGTCTTTAAATCGATCCTATGAATATATATGAAGACGAGCTCTTATTCCCCTGTCTATGCAGGAATGAAGAAGGTGTGGTCTCGGTATGGATCGTTTGGTATTAAAAAGACTGCTGCGCGGCCTGTGGGTCGTTCTGGCAACTTCCATCCTCCTGCTCGCAATCTATTTATTACTTCCGCTGTTATACCCCCTGTTGCTCGCTTGGCTGCTCGCATATATCATGCATCCATTAGTACTTATTCTTAAAGGCTTTAAATTACCAAGCTGGCTTGCGGTATCACTCGCGCTGCTATTTTACATAGGCGGAATTACACTAGTCTTAACCGCGATGATTACAAGACTCGTAAAAGAATTGATCGTCTTGCTGCAAACCTTTAATCTCCACACCGACCAATGGAAGGATCTTCTGATGTCCTTAAGCCAGAATGCAAGCATTCAGAACATCATCAACCAGATTAATCAATTCTACCGAGATAATCCTGACTATCATGCTACGATTGACAGCAATATCAGCAGAACAACGGAAACTGTAGGTTACGCAGTCACGCAAGTGGTCACGGGATTTTTTAATGTAATATTGAAACTGATTTCCGCACTTCCTAGTATGGGTACGATTCTTATCGTGGTTGTCCTTGCTGCCTTTTTCATTAGTACGAGTTGGGAGCGTCATAATGATAAGCTTACAGGCTGGCTGCCGACAGTATTCCTAAAGCCTGTGTCAGATATCTGGAGAGATTTACGCAGGGCGCTCTTCGGTTATCTTCGCGCACAGGTCATCCTGATCTCCATCACAGCGATCATTGTAGTAATCGGGCTGCTGCTGCTGGGTGTGAAGTCTGCATTTGCTATCGGCTTAATGATTGGCTTTGTGGATCTATTGCCTTATCTCGGTGTGGGAATTGTGATGCTGCCTTGGGCGTTATATTCTTATATGACGGACAATCTGGCACTAGGGATAGGACTATCCATACTTTACGCTGTTATTCTTATTACCCGGCAGGTGCTTGAGCCGAAAGTGCTCGCCAGCAGCATCGGGCTCGATCCCCTTGCCATGTTGATTGGCATGTTCGCCGGTCTGCAGTTGTTCGGTATGCTGGGGCTGATCATCGGTCCCGTTGTCCTAGTAGTCCTTGTTGCCTTTAACCGAGCGGGCGTATTCCGAGCTTTGCACAGCTACATTGTTAGCGGCAGATTAAGGTAGGAACCGATAATCATCATTTCGTAAAATAGCAAACAGAGCGGGCCCTTCAGCAATGACAGGGGTCCGCTCTGTTATCGTTGTAAACAGGATACTAACGACGGTAAAAGGTGAAGGTGCCATTCTTCATCTTCTTCTCAATCCACTTCAGCAAAAATATACGGTACAAAGGCCGAGTTAATGGAAATACTAACGTGAAACCGACAATATCGGTTACGAAACCCGGCAATATCAGTAGCAATCCTCCGAAAAAAATACATAAACCATCCAGCATCGTCCGACCAGGAACGCGGCCCTCCTGCATATGTGTTCTGCTGTCCTGCAGCACTTTCTTACCTTCAAATCGCATCATTAGTAGACCGATTACTGAAGTGGTCAGCATAAGCAGCAACGTTTTAAATGCTCCAAGTTGATCTGCTACGTAGATAAAACCGAATAATTCCACAGCAGGAATAATAAATAGTCCAGCCCATAACCATTTGCTTCTAATCATACTGAACCCCCTTCTTCCCGCAGCGCCTCTTTTATTGCGTGAAAGAGCTCTGGAAGGGCTCTATCCAGCCTAGCAGGCCTCCATTCCTGGTTCACCCAAACATGACTTGTCGTGCCGGTAACCAGCAGCTCCCCAGGTGGATCCATCGACCGCAACTCCCCTAGAGTAGCCAATAAATCTTCTGAATTTCCACCTTCTTCTTCCGAAAGCCTCCGCACTTGATACTCAAATACGACTCGTAACGCTGAGAAGGTAGTCATTCGCGCATACACGGAGATAAGATCATCATATCGCGCCGGACTTTTAAATTGCAAATCTGCTGAGGTGACAGGAAGTAAGACGCCTTGTTTCTCAAGTTCGCGATAAGTAAAACCAACCTGACGAAACATCTCCGTACGACCAGACTCAAACCAGTTCAAATAATTCGCATGATACACGACACCCATCTGATCACTTTCCTGATAGCGAACACGCAGGGTCGACTTATACCATCGGCTGGGCAAGCCAGCTCGTTCTAATTCCATCTATAAATACTCCTTTCAGCATAGCAGCAAGGAAGCGTTAAGCCTGGGCCCCGCCTGAAGATAGCGGCGTCGATAATTTGCGCCGAGAGCTTCTGGCAACATAGAACAGCAGCATTGCTCCTGCGATAGAGCTCAACATACAAGACAGATTCATTACTTCTACCCCGCCTTGATTGAGCAAGAATCCATTCAGTAAATTACCGACAATGCCAGAAAAACCTGCAAACACCATATTAAATACACTTTGGCCAGTGGCCTGCATCTCGTTAGACGTGATCTGAGATACATATTCGACTGCAGCAATATAAAAGAACCCAAATGAAAGACCATGCAGCACTTGCACTCCGATCATTACCGTTGGATAAGGAAAGGCAACCTGAATACCCCACCGCAAAACATAAATAAGAGCCCCAAGGAGCAAGGTCCGCTCACGACCCAACCTCTTAATCACCTTAGAAGCAAACAGCATGGAAGGCACATTCGTCACCGATGCGAGAAAGAGCGCAATCCCTGCATAGCGTGTAGACCCTCCAACCGATTGAAAAGCGATTACAAAGTATGTACCAAAAGCTGCCATCGTCTGGTTCACAAGAAAGCTGCCACCCAAAAACGCAAGGAAGACCCGATTCCCCAGCAGTTGTCTTACCCCCTGAGTAAATGATTGCCTCATCATATGATTCTCTTCCGCCTGCTTCGGCAATGTAAACGCAATAAGGACTGCAATCAGATTAAAAAAGAGAAAAGGTAGCCATATCGTGGATACAGAGAAGGTAGATACGTATACCCCTCCTGCATAAGCTCCCAGAGCCGCTCCAATGCTCATCATAAGCCGGATGCTACCGTAAGTGGCTCCAGCTCTATTCGCCGCCGAGATCGCGTAAGAATCGGCTATAGGAGCCTGTGTAGAGGAGAAGATCGTTGAGCACGTATACACCAGAAGAAGTACAATGAAATATTCCGAACGATAAAAGACGGCTAGTAAGGCCGGAACCGCCACACTTAGGATTAGTACTAAACGCGTCTGATTATACCGATCAGAGATAATCCCCCACATCGGCTGAATGGTAATTGCAACTAGTGTGCCTGTTGCCATTAGTATACCTATCTGTCCACTATTAAGTCCATTATGGACCAGCAGCAGCGAAAGATAAGAGCCAAATGAACCGCCGGCCAATCCTAAAAATAGATAAAAGCCGCGCAGCTTCGATAATTTTTCCATTTGTACTATGAGTCCTCCAACTTTATATTTTTATATTTTAACAGAACACCCGTACTTCATATGTAATCATCGCATTTAATATAGCAGTACTATAAAGGCGGTGGACAAGTTGAGCATAAAATATAACTCTCTCATGGTAAATCATCCTTGTCTAACAGACAAATCTAATGCGAGCAATAGACAAAGCTCTGCCTTTGGCTGGTCATCTAAGAACTGGAGTGGCTACACTGTTACTGGTAGAAAAGGCGCTTTCAATCGCATTTCCGGCGAATGGACCGTCCCATACGTAAGACCAACCCATAAATCCACCTATTCCTCCGCATGGATTGGCATCGACGGCTTCAAGAACAGCAGCCTTATTCAGACGGGAACAGGTCATGAATTCGTAAATGGGATTGCCCGTTATTACGCCTGGTGGGAAATACTACCTGACGTCGAGACCGTAATCCCTTTTCCAGTATACCCCGGAGATCATATGAAGGGTACTATCACAAAAATAAGCCACACGAAGTGGTCTATCACACTCCTGAATTTAAGCCGAAATTGGACCTTCCGAACGCTTCAGCGATATACTGGTCCGCAGACCTCCGGCGAATGGATTATGGAGGCTCCTGAGGTCGATGGTTCCATCGCAAAGCTGGCCCGCGTGGGCACTACCTGCTTCAACTGCTGCCGAATCAATGGAAAACGACCTAGGTTAACTCTTTCTAATGGAGGGATCATGGTCCAGAATAGCACCACCGTTGCGGTTCCTTCCAGTCCAAGCCCTCGAGGGGACTCTTTTAGCGTCAAACGTATATACTAACAGCATAAATGGATTCAGCACAAAAAAAAGAGCTGCCTCATTTGTAGATTTTCACTACATCTGAGACAGCTCTTCTATTTTGCGTAAAATCTACGAATCAGGCAAAGCTCAGTCGAGTACTACTCGATTGTGCTTACTTTTACCAAGTTAGTGGAACCGGAACGTCCAAGTGGAATTCCTGCAGTAATCACAACTAGGTCGCCAGCTTGAACCAGACCGGAGTCCTTACCACCTTGGATTGCTGTTTCAAGCAATTCATCTGTGGAAGTAGCTACTTTACCGAATACTGGCGTTACGCCCCAAACGAGGGACAATTGACGCATAGTTCTTTCTTGTGTCGTAACAGCAATGATTGGTGCTTTAGGACGGTATTTGGAAACAACGCGTGCAGTATGACCTGTAACAGTCGAAGAAAGAATAGCCTTAGCGTTCAGATCCAAAGCGGAAATTGCAACGGATTGGCTGATAGCTTCTGTAACTGTAGTTTCTTGTAAAGTTTGTTGTTTTGAGAAAATTTCACGGTGGTCCAGAGCGGACTCCGCTTTCTCAGCAATACGGGACATTGTAAGAACGGATTCTACTGGATATTTACCAGCAGCAGTTTCTCCGGAAAGCATGATTGCATCTGTTCCGTCGAAAATAGCGTTTGCTACGTCACTTGCTTCAGCGCGAGTAGGACGTGGGTTACGTTGCATAGAATCCAGCATTTGTGTAGCTGTGATTACTGGTTTGCCAGCAACGTTACATTTTTGAATCATCAATTTTTGAGCCAAAGGTACATCTTCAGCTGGAATTTCAACACCAAGGTCACCACGAGCAACCATCAGGCCATCGGAAGCTTCTAAAATTTCATCAAGGTTGTCAACACCTTGTTGGTTTTCGATTTTGGAAATGATTTGAATGTGAGAAGCGTTGTTTTTCGAAAGCAGCTCACGAATTTCCTGAACGTCGCTAGCTTTGCGAACGAAGGAAGCGGCGATAAAATCGATGTCCTGTTCGATACCAAAAAGAATATCGTTGGTGTCTTTTTCCGTAATACCCGGCAAGGAGATGTTTACTCCTGGTACGTTAACGCCCTTCTTGCTCTTGATCGTACCACCGTTTACAATACGGGTCTTGATTTCAGTTCCTTGAATGTCGACAACTGTCAAACCAATCAGACCGTCATCAATAAGGATGGTGGAGCCTACTTGAACATCATTAGGAAGCTCGCTGTACGTGATGGAAATACGTTCTTGGGTGCCAAGGATTTCTTCCGTAGTTAGTGTCAGGTACTCGTCCTGAACTAGTTCAATCGGTTCTACTTCCAACTTGCCTGTGCGAATCTCCGGTCCTTTTGTATCGAGCAGGATAGCAACAGTTTTGTTCAGTTCCTTAGATGCTTGACGGATCGTTTTAATCCGAGCACCATGCTCTTCAAAATCGCCGTGGGAGAAATTCAAACGGGCCACATTCATACCAGCCAAAATCAATTTTTTGATATTCTCCAACGATTCACTCGCAGGTCCGATCGTACATACAATTTTACTTTTCCGCATTAGGTTTTCCTCCGTTTTTTCGTTCTCTCTGTCTCACTTTTTCCAACTACAAAATCTACTACAAGGCTAACTAATTAAATAGGAACTTTGTCACATGTGCCTTTAACTACGCCCTTATGAATATTACTGCAACTTAGACACAAAATCAATGTTGTAGGCTCTTTTAGATGTAATTTGAGCTCGAATTATCTGAACGCACAAAAAAAATTAAAATAATCCCGGCATAACGTCGAGATTATTTTAATTCCAATAAAATGTATAATTTACACTTAATTCAAAATGGTCTACTAAGTATGGTTATATGTCTTAAAGTGCAAATGGAAAGGCACGATTCACACTTCAGATTCCACTTCTTCTTCAAGGAAAATCTGCTCCTGCTGGACTTCAGCAAACTCACCTATTTTACGGAATTTACGATAACGATCTTCTTTCAATTCCGCTCTATCCAGAGGAATCAGCTCCTGCAAGTGACGCCATAATGCATCCTTAATTGCAGCTGCCGTAGCTTCATAATCACGATGAGCGCCACCTTTTGGCTCAGGAACAATCTCTTCGATGACTTCCATTTCAAGCAGATCAGATGCCGTTATCTTCATGGCCTCCGCGGCTTGATCAGCCTTCGAAGCATCCTTCCATAGAATTGATGCAGCACCGTTAGGAGATATCGCCGAATAAATGGCATGCTCCAGCATAAGCACTCTATTACCAACTGCCAATGCCAGTGCGCCACCACTTCCGCCTTCACCGATGACCACACAGATTACAGGGACACCAAACTGAGACATCTCGCGTAAATTACGTGCAATTGCTTCAGATTGTCCTCTTTCCTCAGCTGTATTGCCTGGATATGCACCTTTCGTATCTACAAAGGTTATAATGGGACGATTGAACTTGTCCGCTTGCTGCATCAGACGCAGTGACTTACGGAAGCCCTCAGGGTGTGCACTGCCGAAAAAGCGTAAAATATTCTCTTTCGTATCTTTACCGCGCTGCTGGCCAATGACCGTAACCGGGACGCCGTTAAGTTTGGCGATACCGCCTACAATAGCAAGATCATCCCCAAACATTCGATCCCCGTGAAGCTCGATAAAATCTGTGAAGATCTGCCCCATAAGATCAAGAGAAGTCGGACGTCCTTGATGTCTAGCTAGATGCATTTTTTGGGAAGGGGAGATATTAGAATACACTTCCTCCTCAAGTACACGGTACCGTTCTTCCAGTCTTGCTACCTCATCCGTAAAATCAATACTTTTCTCTTCGCCAAACTGCTTTAGCTCGGCAATTTTCTTTCGCATTTCAACCAGAGGCATTTCAAAAGGCAACTCTCCTGCCAACCTAAAATCCCCCTTTCACATCATGCAATTCCAAAATTTTGGTCAGTGTGGCGCGCATTTCTTTACGGTGCACAACCATATCAATCAAGCCATGTTGCAGATTAAATTCAGCCGTCTGGAAATCATCCGGAAGCTTCTGGCGAATTGTCTGTTCAATGACTATACGTCCTGCGAAACCGAATACCGCCCCAGGCTCAGCAATAATAATATCGCCAAGACTAGCAAAACTCGCAGATACTCCGCCAGTTGTCGGATCCGTAATTATAGAAATATAAAGGCCGCCCACTTCGTTGAAACGAGCAAGCGCTGCACTTGTCTTCGCCATTTGCATAAGACTTAGAATACTCTCCTGCATTCTCGCTCCGCCAGAAGTAGAGAAAATAAGGAGTGGAAGCTGCTTCTCCGTGGCTTCTTCAATCGCCCGGGTAATCTTCTCACCAACTACAGATCCCATACTGCCGGAGAAAAATTCGAAATTCATCACAGCTACGATCACTGGATGTCCGCCAATAGATCCCTGCCCCGTAATCACGGCATCAGTTTGTCCCGATTTTAGTTGCTGTTGCTCCAGTTTAGAGGCATAACCCGGGAATTTCAGCGGATCTATAGAATACATTTCACTATCAAACTCAATAAAGCCCTCTGGGTCTAACGTCATAGCAATACGCTCTACGGCGTTCAAGCGCAAATGATGACCACAAGTAGGACATACTTTTAGATTCTTTTCCAATTCCTTGCTATACTGGATCGTTCCGCATTTATTAC
Organism: Paenibacillus sp. FSL P4-0184; assembly: GCF_038004625.1. Lineage (NCBI taxonomy): Bacteria > Bacillati > Bacillota > Bacilli > Caryophanales > Paenibacillaceae > Paenibacillus > Paenibacillus sp. FSL P4-0184. The sequence continues at coordinate 27,907 of NZ_JBBORN010000001.1, forward strand.
ATTTACTCATTAATCCTTCTGGAATTTCCCGTTTGGGGCGTTCGCCTTCTGCAGGCACGCCGCTTCGCTCCAGACGTTCTGAAGGAATAGTCGCGTACTTCCGTTTCTTCTGAAATAAATCTTTGAACACACCCGCACCTCTTCAGCCGTTTATTTGCGTTATGCAGCTTGCCGCTGTCATGACTTTTCTCTTGATAGAAATTCAGGGATGCAGAATAAGATTAAGGACTTCCTGTACTTCCTCCAGTTCACCCGAAGGAACCAATATCTCAAACTGCTGCTTGGACATATTGATTGGACGGCATTTTACTAAAAAACCTTCTTCAGTCAGCTTACTCTTAATCATATCCGCCACTTTGGCGGTCGGCGCGATATATATTACCGTCCACATGCCTTGCAAGGCCTCCCCAATCTTAATTCCCAGCCGTATCCCGTATAATGGAATTATGATAACACAGTTTTCTTTTTTCCCGCAACAGGCGTAGGGCAAAGGAAGCAAGACTGAGGAACTCGTTCAAACGAAATGAATCGGGTCATTTATTCCGTGTCCGTGACTAGAGGATATACTTTTGCCCCTTCCTGCCGATGAGCGATTCTAGCAGAAGCAGCTGCAGCGATACCCGCTACTAAGTCATCCAAGAACACGTGAATCCTTCCCTTATCATCGTTCAATTCACCAATGATTCCAAGCTTTATTTTGTCCAAGTACCCAAATCCTGTAAGTCCGATCATCCCATATACCCCTGTGATGCCAAGGGCTAGAGTCTCGTCCGCTCCATAAAGTGATTCATCCGCTTCCATTACTGCCTGGAGCGGCTGCGGAAGCAGTCTTTTCTCTGCCAGCTCATCAAGTGCGATCCCCGTCATTAACGTGTACTGCACTTCTCTTTTTCCCAATACAGATTTTACACTGGAAAGGCATTCTTCCTTAGATAAACCGGGATAATAGACCGATTGTAAAATATATACGATTTCAGCAATGGAAGAAAGTGATACGCCTCTACGTTCCAACAGATCAACTGCCATTTGATAGGACATGATGTGATTCCCCTTTCCGCCCAGGGATTCGCCCTGTGGTTTCCTAATGTATGCGGAAAAGGGTGGAATTGTTCTTATTTTATTCTTACGGTACCTGCCCCCAGCATAGACTCGATAGCCGCGATTAGCTCCTCAGTAGGCTTAATCCGATAATTATCGCTAAGGGCCAGGAGCTTCTGATCCCGTTCGTAGAACAGAATCGTCGCTACTGGGCCTGGATGATTCTGCAGCAGCTCCTTCAGGCGCGACAGCTGCGCAGCATTCTCGGAGGCCGGCGTGATCTTGATAAAGACACGCTGGCCTGAGCCCGGCGCTGGCGCAGCGGCCGGTGCAGGTGTTGCAGGCGCAGCTGCGCCGCCTGCAGGTCTGCCAGCGGGGCCAGTGGCGGCCCCGCTAGCCCGCGAAGCAGGAGCCGCGCCACGCGGCGGCGCTCCTGCTGAGGCCGAGCGTCCCGCGCTATACGGGCGGGATGCGGCGGCACTACGGCGCTGCAGCAGGCCGCGGAGTGTCTCCGCGGATAGCAGCGCCACTTCCTCGGCCAGCAGCTTGAAGCCTTCGTCCTCCTGCTGCACCTTGGCGCGCAAGGCCAGCAGCGCGCCCTTGGCAATCAAGCCGCGGCTTCGCTTCCACACCTCGGGGAAGAGCACGACTTCGCAGCGCTCGATCTGATCTTCCCATTCGATGAAGGCCATCGATTTTCCTTGCTTCGTCGTAATTTCCTTAACGGATACGACCATGCCGGCCGTAACCGTCTGGCTCTCATCTGCGGCTTCGCCGAGATCCATCAGCCGCTGTATACCCGGCTCCTCAAGCAGCTCAGCGCTATCGTCGAGCGGATGACCGGATAGATACAGCCCCAGCAGCTCACGTTCCATCTCCAGCTGCTGTCCTACTGAGAACTTAGGGATATCCGGATAGCGAATCTCCCAATTCGGCGTCTCCACCAAATCGTCGAACAACTGAATTTGCAGTTCATCCCGCTCCTTGCGCCATTTCGTCGCGGCGTCAACGGTCTCGTCCAGCATAGCCAGCAGCTGGGCCCTATGACCCGGCAGACAGTCAAAAGCTCCTGCCTGCAGCAAAGACTCCACTACCCGCTTGTTGCAGACCCGCAGATCCACACGTCGACAGAAATCGAGCAGGCTGTCGAACGGCCGCTCCTTACGGACCGACATAATATTCTCCACTGCTAGCGTGCCGACGTTCTTAATGGCTGCGAGTCCAAAGCGGATATGCCCTGTTTCCGTTTCTTCGCCTGGAACAGGGGTAAACAACACGCCGCTCTCGTTCACATCCGGCGGTAACACGCCGATGCCCGTACGGCGGCAGTCCAGTACATATTCCGCCACCTTACGGTGGGTTCCCATCACAGCGGTCAGCATAGATGCCATAAACTGTACCGGATAATGCGCCTTAAGATAAGCCGTCTGAAAAGCCAGCACACCATAAGCCGCCGCATGCGCACGCGGGAAGCCGTAATCGGCAAACCGTACGATCATATCATAAACAGCATTCGCATCCGTTTCGTTATATCCTTGCTGCAAGCTCCCCTGTACAAAATGACTGCGTTCCTTATCCAACGTCTCGCGCTTCTTCTTAGAGACCGCTCGGCGGAGCAGATCCGCTTCACCAAGCGAGAATCCAGCCATAAGCGAAGCAATTTGCATGATCTGTTCCTGATACACAATTATCCCATAGGTATCCGCTAATATAGATTTCAAATCAGGATGCGGATACTCTACTTCGATCTGACCGTGCTTACCTGCTATATATTTCGGGATAAACTCCATCGGACCCGGACGATATAGCGCTAGAACCGATACGATATCTTCAAAACCATTAGGCTTCAAATCCTTAAGCACACGTCTTACACCCGCCGACTCCAACTGAAAGACTCCAGTCGTCTCACCAGCACCTAGCATTTCATACGTGAGCGGATCATGATCTGGTATGATTTTAAAATCTGGAACACTGCCACTCATTTCTTTAATCGAATTCATACAGCGCTCAATAATAGACAAGGTGCGCAGTCCCAGAAAATCCATCTTCAGCAGCCCAACACTCTCCAAATGCTCCATAGAGTACTGAGTTAACGCTGTACTTTCGTTGCCCTCTTGAAGGGGTACAGCATCTGTTAACGGACCTTTGGAAATAACAACCCCGGCAGCATGTGTCGAAGCATGACGAGGCATACCTTCCACTTTCATTGCCATATCCAGCAAACCTTTGATCTTCGGATTACTATCATACAGCGCTTTTAGGTCTGGAGTAGTCTCTAGTGCTCTAGCAAGGCTGATACCTAGTTGTCCTGGGATGAGCTTGGCAGCCTTATCTACCTCGTTATAAGGTAAATTCAGTACCCTGCCCACATCACGAACTGCAGCCCGTGCAGCCATGGTTCCGAACGTAATGATCTGTGCCACATGTTCTTTGCCGTATTTCTCCACCACATAAGCGATAACCTCATCACGACGCTCATCACTAAAATCGATATCAATATCCGGCATCGTGATCCGTTCTGGATTTAAGAAACGTTCAAAGAGCAAGTTATACTTAAGCGGATCTACATCCGTGATTCGTAGGGAATAAGCGGTAAGACTCCCCGCGGAAGAACCCCGGCCCGGACCAGTAGCAATCCCCTGACGATGACAATAAGCGATAAAATCCCACACAATTAGAAAATAATCGCTAAAACCCATATTCTCGATGACGCCAAGCTCATAGGCAAGACGCTTCTCAGCGGTCTCTCTTTGCTCAGTCGATGCCCAAAGCGGTGTGTCTATATACCGTTCTTCAAGCCCTTTAAAGCACAACTCTCGCAAATAAGCAGCGGAGTCCTTACCTTCTGGAATTGGTGAATACGCAGGCAGAATATGTTGACCAAAGGTAAGCTCCAAATTACATTTTTCTGCGATCAATAGCGTGTTACTGATAGCTTCAGGCACATGCGGGAACAACGCCGCCATTTGATCACTACTTTTTAGAAACAGCTGATCTGTTCCGATCTTGAGCCGTTCCTCATCATCCACAGTTTTACCTGTTCCAATACAGATCAGAACATCCTGTACCTCTGCATCTTCCTTGGCCAAATAATGGACGTCATTCGTAGCTACAAGTGGGATCTCACAGGCCTTGGCAAGTGCGATCAGCTTCGGGTTTACTCGTTTTTGCTCGGAAATTCCGTGATCTTGAAGCTCCAGGTAGAAGTCTTCGCCAAAAATCTCCTTATATCGCAGCGCAGCTTTTCGCGCCTCGTCATCTCTTCCATGCAACAAATGCTGCGGCACTTCGCCGCCAAGACAGGCACTGAGGCATATGATCCCCTCCGAATGAGCGGCCAGAACCTCCATATCAATACGAGGTTTATAGTGATGACCTTCCAGATGACCGATAGAGATCAGCTTCATCAGGTTCTTGTAGCCGGTTTCATTCTTGACGAGCAGAATCAGGTGATAAATCGGTTGATCTTTACGACTGCCTCGCTCACGGCGAGAGCCCGCGGTTAAATAAGCTTCACAGCCGATAATCGGCTTGATTCCATTCTCTTTACACGCTTTATAAAAGGGGATCGCCCCATACATCACTCCATGATCCGTAAGCGCCAGCGACTTCATGCCGTATTCGCCGGCCCGGCGCACGAGATCGGTAATGCGCGCCGCCCCGTCCAGTAAACTGTATTCGCTGTGCACATGCAAATGCACGAAAGGGCTCATTATCCCACTTCCTTTCAACTACAAAAATCAAACATAAATAGTTGTTCAAAAAATCCGCTTTTGATCACGAAGTAACCCAAGAAGCTTACTCGACATCGAAGATTGAATTCAGGCGAAACTTCCGGTGCTCACAAAAGCTTCCACTACGCTCCGCTCCTCATTTTCTACCTTCTTTCAATCTTCTCGGTGCTGAAAACCGTACTTTTTGAACTCGCACTATAAGATGAAACTATTTTATCATATTAAAGGGGGACCCGCCCATAGAATGGATTAAGAGCACATGGACAGGCAACGTTTATAGATGCCTCGTCCGGGAAGGGGCCTTTATGAGCATTTTTATGAGCAAAGCCATCCTCGATTTCTTTATCGCCTTCGGCATCGTACTTGGCGGAGCTATGGTCGGCGGAATCGGCGCCGTAGTATCCCTGCAACCACCGACGCAAACGATGCTAGATGTAGCAGACCGGATTAAAATATGGGCACTTGCCGCCGCTGTAGGGGGTACTATGGACCCTTTACGGGTCATTGAAAGCAACATGATTGGAGGCAACCTCTCTCCCGCCATCAAGCAAATCATGTATCTTGCCTTCGCTTTTCTCGGAGCTCATATGGGCAGCGAGCTAGTAAAATGGGTGTGCGGCAGGGGGTAACGCCAGTGAGAGTTCCACCATTCAGTCGTTTTCGTAGATTCACCCAAATTTCCGCTATATTCATGCTGGGGATCGTCGTAGGAGCCGTCATATACAACGCTATATACCATGTTGGATTCAACGTGTTATGGCTGAATAATGTAGACCTGCGTGCACAGATCGAGCAATATCAAGAGGATATTAAAACACTCAAAAAATACAATAATACCTCGACGGTAATCAGAGAAATCAAAATTCGATCAGAGGAAAGCAAAGCCCAAGCAGAAGGCTCACCCTCAGTTGACCCCGTAACTTTAAAATTAATACTTAGTGAAATACGATCAGATCTGGAGCCCATGCGTGGCCGCAGCATGTTCGATATTGACACAGACAGTAAACTGGTTAGACTGCTGCTGGATGGAAAACTTTACATTGTGCGTGATAAGGAATACTCTGTCAAAATCCGGACGATGCTCGTCATGGAAGGTGTTCTGCAAATCTGGGTGGAAATCACTCCTTTTAAGCGCAACTAACAACAATCGTGTGATACAATAATGGACAGACAAAAGTGGAAATTACTTCAAGGCTTTTGCACGACATGATAAAGGAGCTGGCTGTCCATGGTTTTATTTATCAAGTACTTATTGTTTATCCTGCTGGTGATCTTTGTAATCGGCGCCGCTGTGTACAGCTTATCCTCTCGCCGTGCCTTAAATCCCCAAGATAAGGGGCTAAAACGCTCCGTCATGAATGTGATGCTGGGTTGTATGCTCGTAACGCTTTCCCTGATTTCCATGTTTCTATTTCGCGGCTCCACCATTAATATCATTGTTGAAGCTGCCTTTCTTCTAATCGGTGTGTTTAACATCTTCTCAGGAATACGCAGCTATAGTTATTACAGCCGTAGCCGTAGCCAGGAACAACACCAGTCGAAAGCCTAGACTACCCCTCTGATAGGATTACAAGAATAAAATAGACTACCCTCTCTATCATCGTTGAGGGCAGTCTATTTAGCATGTTTGTGATTCATTATCTATTAGCCGTGATCAATGGATTGCAGCATCAGAACAGCTTTCGCTACCAGGGTATCCGAATAGCTGATCTCTATTTCAAGCTTACATGTACGGCGACTAATCTCGAGCAGTCTCGGCATTACAATAATCGCGTGTTCGATCTGTACCGGCCGGATAAAATAGGTGGACATATTATCTAATACATAGTCATTTCCTGTAATATCCTTAGCTGCCTTAAACGCAGAGAGCGTCATTAGCGTAGACAATACACCTTCAGAAATGGTACCAAGGTCTGTGGCCATCTGAGGCGTAATAAAGCCGTGAAAAAACAATCGTCCCTCTTCATCCCGCTCATCCGCAAAACCGTTCCAGATGAGATGATCGAAGGTCTCCCCAAGCTGTGGAGTGTTACGGACATCTCGCAGACTTTGCAGCACTTCTTTACGGGTTAGGGAGCCCACCAATTTGCGGTTACGGTCTACAATGGGGAGGAAATCGACACCTTCCCACATCATGATCTGCGCAGCTGAAGCTAGTGAGGTATGCAGCGCAGCGGTAACCGGACTCCGAACCATAGCCTTTTCAATACTTTGCCCTTCTGCCAGGTCCTCTACTTCGCGTCGGCCGATAATCCCAATCACTCGGTTCCATTCATCTGTAACGGGAAAACGTTGCTCTCCAGTTTCCTCAGAAATCTGTCGTAGCTCACCTACGGTGCTTGAAATTTTCAACGTAATCATACGCGGTTTGCTGTCGACAATATCTTCTACCAGCATAATTTTTTTCTTAATCAATCTATCAAAAATCGCTCGGTTAATCATTGATGCCACGGTAAACGTGTCATGTCTTGATGAAATGATGGGGAGATCCAGTTCGTCGGCTAATGCCTTCACTTCACGACTCGTCCCGAAACCACCTGTAACCAGAACTCCGGCACCCTGCTCTAGCGCTAAGGAGTGAACATCATCGCGGTTACCCACAATAAGCAGACTGTCTGCGTCTATATAACGAATCATCGCGTCGACCTTCATCGCACCGATTACATATTTATGTAGATGTTTACCCAGTCCGCTAGCCCCACCGAGAACATGACCTTCCACAATATCAACCACGTCACCAAACGTCAGCTGTTCAGAAATGTTACGAGGCTTCTTTTCTACACGTACTGTACCAATCCGTTCCTTCGTAATGACAATCCCAAGATTCTCAGCTTCCTTGACGGCACGATAAGCCGTTCCCTCACTGACCAACATTTCTTTTGCAAGCTTACGAACAGATATTTTGGAGCCTACCTTAAGACTTTCAATATGCTGCAGCAGTTGCTCGTGTTTAGTAATTGCATCGCCTTGACCTTCCAACTGTTACACCCCCGTACTCCGATCTGTACTATACTGTACTCATTATACACGGAGAGAATGGCACAGTACAACCGATTCATATGCATCGAATTCGAATTTAATTGCCCGTTATTTAGCAACCTTTTCCTCTTTTTTATAGTCTGAGAGTTAAAGAAAGAGGAAAGGAGCATTGTGGATATGAACAAGACCACGTTAATAATATTTACCATTACTTTGCTTTTCATAGGACTGATCGGCTGTGGAAATACGAGAACCGAAGTAAAACAATCAAACCAAATAGAGCTGGATGCACAAAATATAGTTTCTATTAACTTAATAGAAAAAGACCAGCCGGTGACGACTATTTCTGAAGCATCATCCTTGAAACGTTTCGTTCAAGCCATAACTGCTGCTGAATATGATAAAGGACAACTAGATATTGCTCCAAGCGATTACAGAACCACCGTAAACATGAAGGACGGCATAAGTTATGAGTTCTCTTTTTGGATCGTCGGAAGCAACAGTGGGTTACTCATTAAATCGGGACAAACGGGTCACTATCGTCTTTCGGATATCAGCAAAAAAGATCTGTTGGACTTATTCCAATCGACTGTTAAAGAAGATAAGAATTCTCCAGCAGACACTACTAACCCACGGCCCCCTAACGTTCAAGTTACTGTTGGCGATGAGCAATTCGATGCCATTCAAGGCTCTTATTGCTGGAATGACAATGGCAAAGGCGTCTGTGTAGATATGGCTTCTTATGATCAATTAGTTACCAAACAGAAGGTACATCCCAAAGCCATCAGCCGTGATCAGGTAGAACTCAAATTCTCATCTGCACCCAAGGAGATAGAGGTTGTGGCTTCATTTCCTGGTGAGGAACGTCCGGACGAAGCTCTTTCCGTAGAAAATAACAGTTTTCAGCTCGCAGCAGGTAGCGGAAAACATCTGTATATAATCCAAGCAAGATGGCCTCAGGGGAGCGCCAGTTATGTATTTGAAGTAGAATGCTCTGTCAGTAAAGAGTAACCCGTTTGTTAGACAAACGGGGTAGTGGGTAGGCGAATAGAGAATAGTCCCTTAAGAAAAAAGGAAAAATATGTTATGATGGAGAGGTGAAAGGGGATGGCTTTATGCAATTTCTTTTTATACTCGCGATTCTCGTTCCTGCGTTGTGGTACTACGCGGCTCTAGGTAAACGGATATCTGCAGAAGAAAAGAAAGCTGGAAAAGATCTCTCGGATGAGATCAATCCTTTTACAGGTGCAAAATAACTTTAATCCCCCTGCTTTGCGGGGCAATTTTAAAGCCCACTGGCTTAAGCTAGTGGGCTTTTCTGTGAATCTTGGGGATTTATACCCTTCTTTTCGCCATTTCAGCGTTTTCCACGGGAATATTTAAATCTAGTTACTTAAGGAAGCTACCCAATTCTATGATCTTTGTGTAACTCTAGTTTCTTCTTTCCATTTGGACTGCCATTGCTCCAATTTTGCTTTTCGCACAGCTTCCAAACGCTTGGTCTTCTCCTCATCAACACCGATAATAAAATGCAGATGTGCTGCAATAACCATAAAGGCAAAAAGTGACCAGACCACCCCAAAGCCAAATACCCAGCTAGGCCCATTCGCAAGCGATAACTTCGGCAGAGCATACAAAAGCATGGCCAACGCCAGCAACAGATAGACACCATGTTTAAACTTGTTTCTTTTTCTCATAACCAACAGCTCCTCGTAGACAAGATATTCGATTAAATCTATATCTCTACTCTATGAACATGAAGCCCGTAATATGAGACAAGTCCATAAAAATATACTTCTATTCAAAAAATTATATAAAATAATACGCATTTATATAGCTAGCATAGCTTATATATGAGATGATAATTTCATTTAGGGGGCGATTTAGAATTGAATGCAACTTATACTCATACCGAATACATAATTCGAAAAAAGGTATTTTCCATCATGGGTGCGAAGCTTCATATTTATGATAACGCCGAGCAGCTTGTACTCTATTCACAAATGAAAGCATTCAAGTTGAAAGAGGATATTGCACTGTACACGGATGAGTCTATGCAAAAGGAGCTTCTGCGTATAAAAGCCCGCAATGCCATCGACTTTAGTGCCGTTTATGATGTGCATGATTCGGAGACTGGCGAGCATGTTGGTGCTCTCCGGCGTAAGGGACTCAAATCGATTTTGAAGGATGAATGGACGATTCTCGATCATCATGATCAGGAAATCGGAAAAATCAAGGAAGATAGCACCGCAATGGCTATACTCCGCCGCTTCATCTCTATTATCCCTCAAAAATATAATATCGAGATGAATGATACAACGATCCCGACTTTCAAACAAAATTTTAATCCATTCGTTACTAAAATCATCGCTGACTTCTCTGAGGATCCCAAGGGAATGCTTGATCGCCGCCTAGGTTTGGCTGCTGGTATTCTTCTCTGCGCAATCGAAGGAAAACAAGATTAGCGAGTTTACTCATGTGCTAGTCACAAGAATAAATAGGGTGTTCCCAATGCCAAACGGCTTCGGGAACACCCTATTTAGATTGCACTGATCAAACTTTTCAGGTGAATACCCGCTTACTAAAAGCGTTTATTCGCCATACAATTGCGACAAGCTCTCGGTAATGATCTTGTTTACATCCTCGATTACAACACTCAGACGGCGTTCTGCATCAAACAGACGGCGAATCCCAAGATTCATGTTAAGCACCTCGAATAACTTCTCCATTTTCTCCATTTCTTCCTGCGGAGGCATGTCTCCGCTCATCATCCGTTGTTGAAGCTCCAATTGACCATTGCGGAAGTTGTCGAGCATCGCCTTGGCTTCAGGATCTGTTTCTACCAGTTTCATCGCGTTGGTGATATCCGCTACCTCAGTGCTTTCTTTAATGGCTTTCGCCAGTTCATGTGCTTTGTCGTGAATACTCATTATGATTCCTCCTAAAAGTTTTGTAAGTCACTACTTCTCGATTCGTCTTCGTACAAAACTCACTTCGAAAGCGTTGCTTAAGTTTTGTTAGCGTTCGCTTCCTAGAGTTACTTCGTACAAAACTCGCACCGGAAGCATACGCTTAAGTTTCCAAATATTGATTCATCCCATGCTTGTTTCGCTTCTTGGGTCAGACTTATGAAATGATGCGGCAAGGTTTTTAAAGAGTAGGTCAATCACCAAGGGTCATATGTCTCCATATGATGAATGATATGTAACCCTTAGCTACCAAATTGCCGGCATCATGCTGCCTACCGGAAGGAGATCCACGATGTCCCAATTCAAGATCCCGGTCCATACGGTCCACACGGGCATCCTGCAGGAAAACGCTATAATGCTTGGCGAACGATCCATGAAAAGACTCAAAATCCCGTCTCACGGAACGCTCCAGCTGGCTTTCGGCTCTTTCCGGCAGGAGGTTACCATTATCCCGGCTCCCAAATCCGAAAGCCTGCGTGTAAGCGAAGGACTGGCGCGGCGGACCGGATGGAAACATCGGCAAACCCTCAACGCTTCATACAGCTCTGTAAGTCGTACCTTGCGACTTGGACCGTTGATCGGTGTACTCGTCAGCCGTGACCATCCAGATAATCTCGACAGGCTGTTTGGACCCATTACCATGTTCTGTCGAGAATTAACAAATGCCTGCCACTCACAAGGCGCCTATGTATATTTCTTTACCCCGGAAGCGCTGGAAACAAGCAGCTCTTCCATCCAGGGCTGGGTATACAACGAGGGTTGGAGGAAAATGAGTCTGCCCATCGCCGATGTAATCAACAATCGGCTAACGACGCGAAAGGTGGAGAATAAACCTAGCGTACAGCATTTTTTGGCGGATGTAAAATCACGGTATGGAACGCATTTCTTCAACGAAAAATTTCTTGACAAGACAGAAGTATTTGAAGCTTTAGCGCAAGACCCTTCATTGAAGCGGTATTTACCGGAATCGCATGCTTTAAACGGTTTTGCCGTTGTAAAGAAGATGTGCAGCCAATATCCAAGCGTGTTTCTAAAGCCTGTACGAGGCAGTCTCGGCAAAGGCATTCTCCGAATCTCCAAAGATGAAGGCGGAGGATACCGTTTGTTATCTACTACTTCTATAGGTACACGCAAGCAAAGCTACCCAACATTAGCTAAACTGTATCAGTCCATTGCTCCCAAGATGAAGACAACGCGCTACCAGATTCAACAAGGATTACCTTTGATGGAGCTCGGTAAGCGTCCTGTAGATTTCCGAGCACTTGTACAGAAGAATGGTACCGGAAAATGGGGCGTTACCTCCATTGTCGCTCGCACCGCTGGAAGCAATCATTTCGTCTCCAATCTAGCAAGAGGTGGCAGTCTCAGTACTGTCCGTGAAGCCGTAAGCAAGAGCAGCCTTCCTCCAGGTACCAAGGATAGCGTACAGCTTCAGCTTCCAAGAGCAGCACTAGCCATTGCAAGAGGAGTAGAAACCTTTATCCCTGCTCATTTCGGAGAGCTCGGAATCGATCTGGCACTGGATCAATCCGGACGAATATGGCTCTTGGAGGTTAACTCCAAACCTTCCAAGAACGATAATACACCGCTAAACGATCAAAAAATCAGACCGTCCGTCAAGCAAATGATTCTGTATTGCCGCTATTTGGCCGGTTTATAAGGAGGACACAATGACTGAAACAGCTATGGGGTTCCTCGGCATTATGACGGGCCGTCGCCATGGGAATCCTCCGATTGCCGAGCCAGAATTTTGCAGTCATTTATGCCGTGCAGCTCCGCGCTATAACCTTAAAGTCCTCGTGTTTCATCCGGACGGAGTAGCGGCAGACGGGTCATCTATAACCGGTTATACATGGAAAGACGGAAGCTGGCACAATACGACCTCTACACCACCAGATATCATTTATAATCGTTGTTTTTACAATAGTCCGAAAGAAAGAAAAGAAGCTTCGTCTGCACTCTCTTTCCTTCACCGCTCACTACCTTGGTCAAGAGGTTTACCTGATAAATGGGGCGTATACGAGATCTTGAAGCGCAACCGAAGAGCTGCTATTTTACTGCCGGAAACTGTTCTCTATACCGGTACACGCAAGTTAAGCAATATGCTCGCTGAAAGAGAATACGGGGTCTTCCTAAAACCCAAAGCAGGCTCTCATGGCAAACGTACATTGCATGCCATACTGCAGAACAGACGCTCTGGAGGAGGCATAAGAGTACGAGGACGTGATGGGACAAATACACCCTTTCAATATGTATTCAGCTCGCAGGATGAAGGACTGAACTGGATTCATGAATTTATCGGCACACGCCGCTATATTATACAGCCTTATCTGCACCTAACTAATCGTAAGGGGCAACCGTTCGATGTGCGTGTATTGATGCAAAAGAATGGCCTCGGTCGCTGGGATCTTACTGGCATGGCCGTTCGGCTGGGTAATCATGGTTCACTGACTTCGAACCTGCATGGCGGTGGAACTGCGGTTCCTCCTTTGCCCTTTTTGCTTGCAGAATATGGTCAGGACGGAAAAGACATCATGCAGGAGCTTGCTGCAGAAGCTGCATACTTGCCTCCTCTTCTGGAGGCCGCATGCGGTAGGCTTGGAGAACTCGGCCTAGATTTCGGTATTGATTCGAGCGGTCGGATTCATTTACTTGAAGCAAATTCCAAGCCAGGGCGCACGGTATTCCGGCTGACGGGCGACCGCCGGGCTGCTAAGCTCGCCGCCGAGAATCCACTGTCTTATGCGCGCCATCTGCTACTCACACAGCGACGGATACCATCCCTATCTACGGACAGCTCCGTTATAAACGGGAGAATGATAACAATGGTTCCTAAGGAGGATTCATAAATGAGTCTCACTTTTTGCAATGTGCATTTTACTAAGCAGCCCCAAAGAGTTGTATATGTATCAGGTGCACTGATGAAAAGCTTGAAATTAACCGGGAAGAAGAACATTCGCCTTAGACTCGGTAAAGATGCCATCCCGACCATGATCAAGCCCATCAAGCGCGCCGGAAATCATCTATTCCTCGCCACTGGTGTAAAGAGTGCTATCAAGGTTCCGAAATCTGGTGGTATCTATTTACGCAATCTTCAAAACGACGAGGTACAGCTTGGACCTTTAGTCGGTGTATTGACCGATGGGCCAGCATCTTCAAATCAACCCTTCGGTTCTCGCACTGGCTTTATAAAGCAATTACTGCGGGAAGGCAGTAACAAATGTTATATATTTGCCTTTATGCCGCGTGATATCAATTGGCAACAGGAGCAGGTCTATGGTTATTTCTTAACCGCAGGCGGCAAATTCGAACGTAAAATGGTTCCTCTGCCTGATGTCGTCTACAATCGGCTACCCAGTCGGAGAGCGGAGACTTCACCTTATATCAACCAGCTTCGCGAACGCTTTATGCGCAAGAAAATCCCTTACTTCAACTGGAGCTTTTTCAATAAGTCCGATATTTATCGGTTGCTAGAGAATGACGGAGCAGCAAACCGTTACGTACCTGAGACACACAGCAATCCCTCCTCCGAAAAAATGAGAGAAATGCTGGATCACCACCATTTTGTATATTACAAACCTTCCGCAGGCAGCCTGGGTCACGGGATTTACCGACTCACCTATCTGCCGAAAAAAGGATATTTTGCCCGCTACCGCAAAGGTGGAAAAAACGTACTTCTGCGCTTCACTACCTTTGAAAGCCTCATGCGTATGCTTCGGTCACGACACGGTCAAGGCCTGCAAAATTATATCGTCCAACAAGGAATACGTTTGATTGAAATTGATGGCTGCCCCATTGACTTCCGATTCCATATGCATAAAAACGGCAGTAATCAATGGATTGTAGTCGGTATCGGCGCTAAGAAAGCCGGCCGGGGCAGTGTCACCACTCACCTCAAAAACGGGGGGGCATTGCTTACACCTGGGCAGGCGCTCGGGCGTGTATTCGGCGCCAGAGCAGATGAAGTATTACAGCGTGCGAAGAGTACAGCCATTAAGCTGGCAGAATCCTTAGAAATCCAGCATCGTCATTTGCTCGGTGAAATTGGCTTTGATCTCGGCATTGATCAGGATGAAGACATCTGGATGTTCGAGGCCAACGCCAAACCAGGACGTTCCATCTTCCGTCATCCTTCCCTGCGCGCTGAGGGCAAAGCTTCCATCGAGCACATTCTGGAGCATTGTCTATACCTCAGCAAATTCCGCAGGAGGGATGAGATGTGAACACCCATATTCCGGATGAAACAAAACCCGTTATTGCCATACTGACAACCAGCGATAAAGTAAGGCATTTTAATGGCAACCGTAATAATTTTCGGGACATCATTCGCACAGGCAAGGAACTGGGATTTCTTGTCTACGTCGTCACTGTCCGTGACTTGAAGCTCGAGGAACGGATGGTGAACGGTTATGTCCCATCATCCAGCGGAAGAATATGGTACAGCATTCCTGTACCTCTTCCACAAATCATATATAACCGAATTCCTACCCGTGAGGATGAGGAAAAACCTGCTGTCGTACGCAAAATAGCTCAATGCCTGGAACATCCAGGCATTAAGCTATATAATCCATATTTTTTCAATAAATGGAGTCTATTTGAATGGTTGAAAGGCTCGTATGCTACCTCGAAGCATGTTCCAAAAACCAGACGTTTACGCAGTGCAAATACGCTTATCGCCATGCTAAATAATCATACCAGTCTCTATCTTAAACCTGAGAATGGCAAAGCAGGTAAAGGAATTATGCGTTTAAAATACCGTGCAGATACCACATTACCCTATCGGCTGCAAATTCAAAGCGGCAAAAAAAATGTGACCTACAAAGCTGCCTCAGTAGAACGCCTCTGGGCACGGATAGGCAAAGAAAAGGGAAACTCGCGCTACATCGTACAGCAAGCTATTGAACTAGCGACTCACCGAGGACGACCATTTGATCTACGTGTACTTCTGCAGAAAAACGGCAGAGGCGGCTGGGCAATGACCGGCATAGGTGCACGTCTAGCTGGTGCCCGCAGCATCACTACGCATGTACCTCGTGGCGGAAGTATCGAGGAGCCCTCCACCATGCTGGAAAGCACATTTGGAACCGAAAGAGCAGCCTCTATCTTAAAAAGTGTACCTACAACTGCTCTGTTAATTGCCAGACAAATTGAAAGAGCCTCTGATTCTATGCTCGGGGAGATGTCGATGGATCTCGGTGTCGATGAGAACGGCGGACTCTGGTTCTTTGAGGCAAACTCCCGGCCGATGAAATTTGATGAGCCTGCGATTCGCAAGCTTTCTTTGGAGCGAATCTTTCAATATGGCCAGCACTTAGCACGCCATATCAAATAGAATCCATTAAAGGATGTGACACAGCATGCAGATATCCTCTATCTACGACACTGATGCTAAAAAGTGGAAATCGCGGCTAACCGGACTGCTTGAGTTTATAAGAGAGCATGGGGAGCGTCGGATTACAAACCAAGCTTGCAAGGTAATGGCCCGATTAACTCCAGAACAGTTGTCAGAGCCGGGTGTCTCGCTGCTTGTCGCCACCGTACGCGGTCAGAATGGGCGCCAGCTAGCAGGAGTAAGCTTCGTATCCGGTTTCGGTGAAGAGGCTTGTCTCGTTGCCGTGCATCCCTTATACCGAAATAGGCATACCGGCACCGCCCTTATGGCCGCCCAGTTAAAGCGTTTAGGCCGTCTGGAATGCAGTGTTGCCAGCGATAATACAGCCAGTCTGAAAATGTGTTTCAATGTTGGTCTTGCCGCAGTGGCGCTTACTAGTGGCCCTACTGGCAAGCCAACTTTATTGATCCGGTCACCACAGAATACCGTCAGTACTACAAACTCTCCACAAGAAGGTGAACTCCTGTGCCAGAGCCCGTCTTAGGCATTCTTACTTTGTATATAAATGAAGCCAAGCAGCTTGAAGAAAAGGCCGTGTACCGGAGAATGATCATTGAGGGCAATCGAATGGGCTTGGATGTTTTTGTGTTTACCCCCATGGATGTCCATCCCAGCAAAGAGCAGATCCATGCCCTTGTCTTTGATCCAAAGAGCGGGAAATGGTCACGCAAATGGCGTTCCTTCCCGAACATGATTTATGACCGTTGCCGCATCCAGCGCAGCACGCGCTTTCAACAATTGCTTCGTTTCCGTGAACGCTATAAACATCTGCTGTTTCTGAATCGTCCACTGCGCAACAAATGGACCATTCACCAAACGTTCTCACAAAAGAGTCGCTTCCGGCAGCATATGCCAGAAACATTACTGTATAACTCCTCTGCAGATCTGCACCGAATGTTAAAGCAGAGCCCGGTCCTCTATATCAAGCCTGCAAACGGCACAGGTGGACGCGGTATCCTTAGAATTGAGCGGGTAAAGAACACTAAAGGGGTATTTGATATTCAGGGCCGCCGCCAAGATCGCCGGATTATTCCACCCCGAAAGGTCTCTGCCTCCCGATTGGATTCCATCGTTCGACAATGGTGTATTGGTGGACGTTTCCTCGTCCAACAGGGGATTCCACTACGTCTGCCTGGTGGACGTTTCCATGATTATCGCATGCTCGTTCAAAAGAATGGGCAAGGCGTCTGGGAGCTGACAGGTATGGCAGCAAGGGTCGGTGCCGCCCGAAGCGTAACCTCAAATCTTCATGGCGGTGGGCACGCCGTTCGAGCTGAAACGCTCCTGAAGGAATGGCTGGGTAGTCAAGATAAGACCGATAAGGTTATGAAAACTGCCGAAAGGTTAGGTCTTGATGCCGCTGCCTTCTTGGAAGAAAGTTTCGGAGCCTTATGTGAACTTGCACTGGATCTTGCCATTGATCGAGAAGGAAAAATCTATGTGCTGGAGGTTAATCCAAAGCCTGCACGTGAAGTGTTTGCCCGATCAGGGGACGGCAACACCTATCGCAAAGCACTAGTGCGACCTTTAGAATACGCGTTATGGCTATATAATAACAAAGGTGCCCCAACCACAGCTAAGACTACTGAGGAATAAAATGATACTCAACAACAAAACGACCGCCTCTCTGCAATATGCAGAAAGTGCGGTTGTTGTATGACTTCTGATGTTCTGAGGAACTTATATTAGAAAAACTCGTTGTATTGAAGATTTTGATTAGCTGAGCCAAGGCGTTAGAAAAAAGAAGAGCGTAGTTGTACCCACACAAATATAGAGCAAGAGCTGTAAGTCCTTCTCTAATAGATGTTTTATAAACAAAAGATAGCTCACGATACACAACAAAAAAACAGCAATATAAAAAAATAAGGAATCATAATGAGTAACTATAAATAAGTCTCCGCCACCAATAGAAAAGACTATACCTATTACTAAAAACCACATGCCCACTCCAAGTGCAGCGCTTAAAGCAATAAAAAGGAAGCTCATTATCATTTTTTATACTCCTTTAACATGCTTCTCGATTCCTTATCATCACATAGGAATAACCCCTTTCCATGATCTATCGGATCATTCCCTTTGTTTATGTATATCTTTTTAGCTTTGAGCTATTCCTGCATCTGCATTTAGAACCTTAACATTAAAAAAGGCAACCCTCTGCTTAGATGAGGTTTGCCTTTTATTCGTTTACCAAATATAAATCGCGATATTCCTATTCGCTAACCAATGCGTTGTCGTAAAAGTCTATCAACTCATCAAAGGAAGTGATAATTACATCGGAGCCCTTCAGCTCATCCTGACGGCCAAAACCTGCATACGCACAGCCGATGACGGTTTGAGCATTTCCCTTACCTGCCTCCACATCGGACGAGCGATCGCCTACCATCCAGGCACTCTTGATTCCATGATTGTCCAGCAAAATGCGTAGCAATTCTGTCTTCGTAGCAGTGCCTTGACCACCCGCACTATACAATCCTTCAAATAACTCTTTAAGCTCATGCACCACAACTATACTGTGAATGTATTCCTCCAGCCCATTACTAGCCACAAACAATCGTACTCCACGCTCTTTTAGAGCAGTCAGTGTTTCGACCACCTGAGGATACAGTAACGTCCCACCTGCTTCAAGTCCTTCGACCTCAAGCTGCAATAGCAGCTCATCTGCACGGCGGTGCACTGCCTCATCGGCATCAGGCATAACCTTCTTCCAAATATCTGCCAGCAGCATCCCTAAGCCGCTTAGAATAAGCTCTTCCGGCGGTGTTGGTCCTGAGTATAATCCCTCTTCCCGCAAAATATCGAACATTTTATGATATGCAGGTAATAAAAGACTTTCAGTCTGGAACAGTGTTCCATCCATATCAAAAACAATCGCTTCCGGCTTGTTCAACTCCGAGTGAACCGCGTTCAGTTCTGTTCCTTGTACCTCTTTACTCATCTGTTGTTCCTCCCCATTCTCTTTTGCTTCAGGTAAGCACATTCATCTGCACGAAATTTCCAGTACAAGCCCTATGATATATGATATCACTTCGGAATGTCCATGCTCTCCACTATTCTTGTTGCAGTTTATATTTCAACATGTTATATTACAACTTGTAATATAACATGTTGAAATATAAAGGAGAGATAACCATGTCACGTCCATTAATCATGCGCTTCCTCAAGCAGCCTGCTACCATCGTCGGGATTATAACTGCACTGTTGTTCCAAGTCTTTTTCAGCTTAATCTGGATTACAGGGTATGATCATGTAACTGATCGGGTAGATCGGTTGCCCATTGCTATTGTGAATGAGGATGGTGCGAATGCTCAGCCTGTAGTCGATGGCATTACCCAGTCCCTTCAGTTCGTAACCAGACAGGACCTTCCACTAAAAGCTGCCAAGGAAGCCCTTGAGCATAGAGAAATCCGCATGATTATCAATATTCCACAAGGGTTCACCGGAGCGGTTAGTAATCCATCCGGAAAGACTGAACTCCGTTACCTCATAAATGAATCTAATCCTCAAATGGTTAGCAATGTTATGCAGACTGTAGCACTTAAAGTCACGGCTGTCATGAACACTCAAAGCAGTAATACAGCACTAAACCAAACCCTCGAAGCTATGAAGCTGCCGCAAGCACAAGCAGAGATCATCAAAAGTGCAGCAAGCAGCCGAATCTCCGCAAACGTTGAAGTCATCCATCCCACAACTAATTTCGCACAAACTATGGTTCCGTTAATGATTGTTACTGCCTCCTTTACCGGAGCTATGTTACTCGCCTTGAATCTGCAAAAAGCCTCTTCCAACTTATCGGGTCAATTTGGTAAATGGGATCGCCTTGCAGCCCGGTTTGCCATTATGAGTGCAACGGCTGTACTAACCTCTCTAGTGGGGACTATCATGGTTAACTCACTCGGTATCCACTCCAGCCATGGCTTTCTGCTCATGTGGCTGTTCGAGTTCACTGTGATTCTCTCCTGCATGATTCTTGCACAGTTCAGTCTGCTGCTACTCGGCGACGCTGGCGCCTGGCTAAATATCGCACTTCTCTCCATACAAATGTTAGCTTCCGGAGCAACAATTCCTCGCGATGTGCTTTCTCCTTTTTATAGCTGGATCGGTCCCTTCTCACCTGCTTACTACGCGGTAAATGGCATGCTCGACCTGGTTATCGGAGGTACTGGTATATGGAAAGATATGTTCTATCTACTCTGCATTGGTGCAGCAATAGCTGGATTAAGCATTATCCTAACCTTCATTCGCAAGGAAACTCAGTTATCACAAGAACAAGAGCCCGTACCAGCAAATGCGTAATTATTTAGTTTGCCTCCTTGGTTATGCCTTTTCAAATTGAGAGCGAAATGCAGTTGTGATATGGTAGGAGGTGAAAGAGAGGAGCGACAACGATTCATGAATATACAAGATGTCATTCTAGGGATATTAAGTGAAAAACCTCATTCGGGTTATGAGATAAAACGACATTTCGAGGAATACTTTTCTTTTTTCTTTGATGCCAGCTACGGCACCATCTACCCAACCCTGAGCAAGATGGAGAAGCTGGACCTAATCACCAAAGAATCCATACGGCAGGAAGGCAAACCTGACAAAAATGTATTTACCATTACCCGTGCCGGCTTGGATCAGTTCCATGCTTACTTGCAAACACCGGCAGAAAAGGAAGTTCTGCGTTCAGACTTTTTTATGCATCTGTATTTCGGAGATAAGACCGATAAAGAGAACATAGATAATCTACTTCGGCAAGCATTGATAGAAAAGCAGGCAATGTACGATGATCTTGATCAGAAATTAAAGCAACTAGATTGCAAACTGTCCCCTTACCAAAAGCTGTGTATGGAATTGGGCCTTGTGCAATATGAAGCCTTTATCAAAAAAATTCAAAGTGTGCTGGAGTCTGAATAAGGATCGTGTGGGCAGTAGGTTTCCTATTATTCTAGGGGATTTGCTGCTTTTTTTGTTGTGCTATCATAAAAAAGAACCGGCAGCATGCACAAATTGTGCTTGCTGTACCGGTTCTTTTTTAGCAAAAATGTGTAATCTATCGACTACACTCTGTCAAAGCTAGAAATCAGCTCATCGAGAACATCTTTGCTTACCATTTTACCTTTGAAATTGATGAGGTTCTCTGCGCTTCCGGAGAAGATACAAGTTGGCTCGTATTTTCTAAGAATAATTTTCTCTCCATCTACAAAAATCTCGAGCGGGTCTTTTATGTCAATTCCCATCGTTCTACGTAGTTCAATAGGAATTACGATACGTCCCAATTCATCTACTTTTCTTACTATGCCTGTCGCTTTCATCATCGTACATCCTCCCTTGAATTCACATTAATAATCATTTTTGCTAAAAGCTATGTAGGCTTCTAAGTGATAGTAATGATTACGCTATACTCTAATATTAAAGTGCTATTCATTCCCTGTCAATTTTATTTCTACAAAATATGATATTTATCGACAATTATTCGACAAAAATATGTACACTTTCGACAAAATGCTGTAAAGTGATCCAAATTATTTGTCTTGAAATTAATAAATATCCAACATTGCGATTACAAATCAGCTTGCAGAGTATCCCAATTGATACCATCATTTACCCAATACATCAAGTCTGGAAACACTCCGACGTATATCAGAGCAAAGAAACGTTTAGTAGAATTAATACAGACTATTTATGCTTTATGCATCTACTTTTTTCGACAATCCAACTTTCTACTATGTACTGATTTAATATAAGTATTACATATTATTAATAGAAAGATCAAATATTGGATAAATTTAGCATAATTAATTGAATTTAATTACAAAAAAAACCGACCAGTGATCTCTGGTCGATCTATTCTATCGTTATAATGCCTTCTCCGTAACCCTGCCATTCGCATCAATAATTGCATTATAAGAAAGGTTATTCATTAGCTTGATCGTCTTCCTATTGTAAGAATCATCCATAAAGTTGGGCTGTCCCCCAATAATCTTTACTGGCGTAATCTTACTCGTCACCTGGGCATCATTAATCTCAAAATTCACTAGCATCGAGTGAAGCGTCTTTTCTCCACCACGTGTTGAACGATTAAACACAAAGTTTCCAAGTGAATAATAGATCGGTTTATTTTTGTAGTATTCGATGCCCATCAGGCAATGGCTGTGTGCGCCGAGTATGATATCTGCACCACTATCAATCATCTGTTTGGCTAGCGTGCGGGCGTATTGTTCAGGATAATCCTTAAACTCTTCATTCCAGTGAATGTACACAATCGTGTAATCATTCTCCTTAGACATCTTCTGAATAGCCGTAAGCATAGGCTGCGAGGTGTACGCTGAGGCAGCTCCCGATTTATTGTTGCCGGCATACCAAGAAGGCCCTGAAAGCACTCGACTTACACCTAAGATAGCGATCTTCTTCCCCTTTACCGTCCTTGTATACGGTTTGAACGCTTCCTCTACATCTTTGCCAGCTCCTGTATGGCCAATCTTGTTTCGATCCAGATGCACCAGTGTGTCGAGCATAGCGTCTGTTCCGAAATCTAAAATGTGATTATTAGCCAAAGATACGCCGTCAATCCCAGCATAGGTTAAGCCACTAAGCACTGCTGGTTTGGACCTAAAGGCAAAGGTTTTCTCTGCTGCCTTCCCTCGAATAGACACTGGCGTTTCCAGATTCGCGAAGGCGATATCTGCCTTTTGCAAGGTAGGTGCGACTTTTACAAACGGAAAGTTCACTCCGTATTTCGCGATCTGATCACCCACAAAACCGTCCAAGAGAATATCACCAGCAAAAGCAAGTCTGATAGGTTCTGAAGATGGCGAAGCTGCACTAGATGCAATCGTCGAAGGGAGGATCAGTGATAATAGAAGTGTAGTAAGTAGCATGCTGCGCAGTACATTCGACCCTAATCTCAAAAAATACAGCCTCCTATCCTCATTATGGAATCTATATTAGCTATTATTCTAGCTTACTGGAAATAGATTATTAATTTAAGGGTAAGAAGACCTGTTATGCCTTTGTTTTTTTCAAAACAGCCCGGAAGCATTGTAACCCACCCCACAAATCTGTGGACACAGCATCTGCAGGCAACTCAAAATCCGTCTCCCCCCAATATTGAAAACCAGCCTGCAGCAGCAAATCATTCATAAGATTTAAGTTTACCGTCGGGTAATCAAACGTTAGCACGAGCAGCCCTTCTTCATTCAACGTTCGGTGAAATTCCCGTAAAGTGCCGACCGTATCCTCTAAGGTCAAATGCTCCAGCACTGATATGCAAAAAATAGTGTCAAAGCTCTCATCCTCATATGGAAGAGCCGCAAGATTGGCCTGAGCAAGATGCAAGTTGTTCGTTCTTCTAGCTATAACCTGCTTTGCCGCTTTTTCCCCGATCTCATCAGTAATCGCATCTAGGATGTCCTCCCGGTAAATAACCCTGCTGTCCATATCGCAAGCATAAACCTCTGCACATACCCCAGCTAAATAAAATTTCAAGGGATGAGGAATTCCACAAGCAGCATCCAGCACCACACCATGTGGAGAAATAAAGTTAATACACCACTCATATTCAAAGGGACGGCTCCACCAGGATTCTGGCAAATCATAAATTAACTTCTCACGGCTTGCATCTGAGTTTACAAAAAAACGCGAGACAAAGGGATGTGTTGGCATGGCCAGGACTCCTTTTTAACGGAATTTAAGGTAGTGAGAGTATATTCATGATTTGCTGATTCATTCCATAACCTTACATTGAGCGAGACAAACCCAAAAAAAACGGTTGCTCCCTTAGGAACAGACCGTCTTTAAATATTAACAGTACAAATTTTATGAGTAAAAGGATAGAGGCTTGGCCTCAACTCCATGTTTCTCGATCAAATGATCTAGTAAAGCAGACCATTCCACATCAACCGTGCATTGATCTGGGTGAGCCTCGAACCAAGCAATTGACTGCTTTATCCCTTCAGAGAAAGGAACGGCAGCCTGGAAGTCAGGCACGAGACATTTGATTTTACGATTGTCAAAAACACTGCTGACCGCTTGATCGCCGATCAAGCCATCCGCCGTCCCTGGAGGGGAGAAGGCTGTGATAAAGTCTGTAGAGATATGAACCACTTTCGGCTCCACACCTGCCGCTTGCCCAATGGCCGCATAGATCTGATTCCAGTTCAACACCTCATGGGAAGTAATATGAATGGCCTCCCCAATCGCTTCCGGATGCCCAAGCAATCCGACGAACCCTTTGGCAAAATCTGAGTTATGCGTCAGTGTCCACAAAGATGTTCCATCTCCATGGATGACTAAAGGCAAGCCACGACGGATACGATCAATCAAGGACCAAGGATGCTGTCCGCTCGTGAGTGCCGCAGGGATAGCAGTATTTCCGTAAGTATGGGAAGGACGAACAATTGTAACCGGGAATCCGCTGCTCTTGTGTGCCTCCATCAATAATTGCTCGCAGGCAATTTTATTTCTCGAGTACTCCCAATAAGGATTTTCCAGGGGTGTCTCTTCTGTGATTATATAATTACGCTGTGGCTTCTTATAAGCCGAGGCCGAGCTGATAAAAATGTACTGCTTCGTTTTACCTGTAAACATGTCAATATCTGTCTGCACATGTTCCGGTGTAAAAGCAATCCAGTCTACCACTACGTCAAATTCATAATCTCGCAATACTTCGGCAGCCTCCGCCGGATTACGAATGTCACCTTGAATCACCTTCGCCCCATCCGGAACGAATTCACCTCTTTGTCCTCTGTTGAACAAATACAGCTCTATTCCTTGTTCTACGGCGAGCGGGGATACAGCCTGACTAATCAGTCCCGTACCTCCGATAAATAATACCTTCATTTGACACGCTCCTTATAGAGGATGTTCAAAAACCGTACTTTTTTAACTCTCATTTATAGTAAAAGTAAACCTGACTCGTCATTTAATCGTTAACGTAATCTCGCCATAAGTGCTTTGGCTGCCAATTCAGCAACTTCTTCGCCTTCGCATTGCTGAGTAACGACTCATGGCCTTCCAGCGGCTGGCGGAAATCCGTCACCTCTGGATAACGTGCGGCCATTAACTCTCTGCTAGGAACAGCCATACTGGTCTCATCTGCGCATATATTAAGAGCAACTGCGCCTAATCCGTCCGTTTCAATCGCCAATTGGCAAGCTGTCGCTACATCCCGTGTATCAATATAGCTCCACAGAATCCGATCACGCTGCGCGGGATCATGAATGAAGGAAGGGAAACGTTCATACGTCGATGGGTCAATGACATTTCCGATTCTTAGGGAAACGACTTGTATACCCGTTCTGCGCTGGAACATCTCTGCTGTCTTTTCATTCACAACTTTAGATAGACCGTAGCTGTCTTCAGGAAGTTGTGGATGATCTTCATCCATCGGTACATACTGGGGTCCCAACGGGTTAACCGCAAAACAGATGCCGTAAGAGGATTCACTGGAAGCAATAACTACTTTGCGAATGCCTAGTCCAGCAGCAGCCTCCAGAATGTTATAGGTGGATACTACATTATTTTGAAAGGTGACTTCACTCGTCTTTATATTTGCGGCTGGGATCGCAGCCAGATGCACAACTGCATCAGCGCCTGCTAGTACGCCGTACACTTCACCTAAATTATTCAAATCAGCAATGATCGTTTGGCACAAGGAATCTGGAGATTTTTGCGTATCCACATTCACAACCTCATACCCTTGCTCAACAAAATGCCGGACCACCCATCTGCCGAGCATCCCACTTCCGCCAGTAACAACTACTTTCGCCATGATCATATCTCCTTTTTTATGAATCTATCTCTAATTAAGAATCTCTTCAATTTTCTTAAGCATATCCTCGGAAAGTTCTATTCCCGAAGCCTTAACATTCTCTTCTACCTGCTGCGGACGACTGGCACCCACTAGCGCACTTGCTACATTAGGCTGACGCAGAATCCAAGCCAAAGCCAAATTTCCCACAGAAATATTCAGCTCCGCAGCTACCCCGCTTAGTTGGCGAACCTTTTCAATCTTCTCTTCTGTAATCGCCTTTTTCAACCGATCCAGCTTAGCCGCACGGCTATCTTCAGGGATATCCGCGTTATACTTACCAGTTAACAGCCCTTGAGCCAGTGGAGAAAAAACAACCTGTCCAATGCCACGTCGCTCGCCTAGCGGAATAATTTCTTTCTCAATATAACGTTCGAACATATTATAAATTGGTTGGTTAACCACGATATGATCCAGTAAATAGCGGTCTGCTACAGCTAACGCATCTGTCATTTGCGCCGCAGTCCACTCACTTACACCGACATAATATACCTTACCTTGACGAACCAGATCATCCAGCGCACGTAAGGTCTCTTCAATTGGAGTTTCCGTATCGAAACGATGGCAATACATAATATCCACGTATTCTACGCCGAGACGCTGCAAGCTTGCGTGACATTGTTCCGTAATATGCTTGCGGGATAAACCACGATCGTTAGGCCCCGTCCCCATTTCGCCAAATACTTTAGTGGCCAGCACATAGGATTCTCTCGGATAGTTACGCAAGGTCTCGCCTAGCACTTTCTCAGCAGCACCCTTTTCGTAAACATTTGCCGTATCAAAAAAATTAACGCCTAGGTCGTAAGCGGTTTCAATGGCTTTAACAGCATTATCTCTTTCTACATAGCCTCCGTATGTCAGCCAGCTTCCCAGACTAATCTCGCTAACTTTTAGGCCTGTTCCACCTAATCTACGATATTTCATAATAACTGCTCCTTTCCATAGTTCCGTGTTATGATTTCGGCAGTTTGCCTAACGCACATATTCATTCTAGAATAGTTTGTATATAATAGGAAGAAGTGAAATTTAGTTTACTATATGATCTCTAGAGTAGTTACTATACAAGAGTATAGTGGCACCAAAACAGGAGGAGATTCCTTGACAACAGCTAAATCTAGCAATAATTATATCCCTAAAACCCCACTTACTATTGAATGTAATGTAGAAAAAACACTTGAAGTATTGGGCGGAAAATGGGCTTTTCTCGTACTAAGAGAGTTATTCGAC
This sequence comes from Paenibacillus sp. FSL P4-0184, assembly GCF_038004625.1. Classification (NCBI taxonomy): domain Bacteria; kingdom Bacillati; phylum Bacillota; class Bacilli; order Caryophanales; family Paenibacillaceae; genus Paenibacillus; species Paenibacillus sp. FSL P4-0184. The sequence continues at coordinate 55,039 of NZ_JBBORN010000001.1, forward strand.
GGTACCCAACGCTTTGGAGCGCTTCAGCGAAAAATTACTAATGTCAGCCCTCGTGCTTTGACTAGTACTCTTCGCCATTTAGAGGAACACGGTGTACTAGAACGCCATGTGTTTCCTACCGTACCGGTGACAGTGGAATATTCTTTAACTCCAAAAGGTGAGGATTTGCATCAAATTTTGAAGGAAATGAAGCTATGGTCGGCCAAATGGACGTAGCATAAATGGTAGGTTGTGATATGATCAAAATAGCCCTGGGATCATAGTTCCCGGGGCTTCTTTTTTACTATACGATCTAGTATTTATCCACAACTGCGCCGAGTACTGCCGTATTTACATACGGTTTTCCTCTAAGGCTTTGCAGCTCCTTAGCAGTTCCTGTAACAACAACTCCCAATAGCTGTACGTCACTGGCATCCGGTGCCGCTTTATCCTTTTTCAAATAGTTCGAGATTCGCTCAAATTCTCCGTAATACTTGCCCTCTTTCTGAAGCCCATATGCTAGTGATTGTAAAAAATCCTCTGGTTTCGGTTTAAATAACCCTTCCCAATTGACACCGTAACCGTATACTTGTCTCGCTGATTCCGGTAATGCATATTTATTCGGGCTGCTGTCATTCGTAATAAACTCAAGCTTCTTTTTATTGTCATACGTATCTACCCAATACCACTTCTGTGTCAGCTCTGTTGGCAGCATCTTCTCTACTTCTGCTTGTGTATAGCTTTTATCAAATGAAACTGCCATTTCTACCAGCTTACCAGGTTCCATTTGTTCAAGTGCAGGTAGGTCATTCAACACCTTTCCGTTATAATTCACCCCAGGTACATAGAACATCATTTCCCGCTGTCCATTTTGACTGTTATATCCTCGGTAATATTCATAATTTTGGCTTGTCATTATTGGATCAGGAACATTAATACTAGAGTATCCCCTGTAAAGTAGAGAAAAACGGCTGCTCATACTGAATTCCAGCTTTTTAGTATCCCACACGACAGGTACACCCTCAACAACCTTGTACGTATTCAATTCAACTTTGCCCGATAAAAAGCCTAAATCCAGCTCAGTTCTCAGCTCATGAAGATTAGGACTGCTAATTCCCATCATAATCCTCTCCTCATCCAGACCACGCATCGCTAACCAGCTTGTCAGTTGAGTGATACCGAGCATGCCGCTAAGCAATACAATAATGGTCACGATCAGAGAAATGACCGTATTACGGATCATTGTTTTTCGTTTTGCTCTCTTAATTATTTTTGAAAGGTTTTGATCATCCTTTTGTTCCCATGGAGCCGTCATTCCGCTTCACCTCTGTATTTTTTTTGAAATTGCTTGCGGGCACGAAACAATGCCGATTTGACCGTATCCGTTGTGATCCCAAGGAGCTCAGCTATCTCCTGATAGGACAGCTCCAGCTCGTACTTCATAATAATGAGCTGTTTGTGGAGAGGAAGAAGCTCATCTAGTATACGTTCGATGTCCTCTCGTTTCTCTTTTAACAGCACATGATCCTCCGGCAGTTCCATATCAGGCACATCCACATAATCAATAGGAATGACTATCCGCTTGCTGCGGCGGCACAGATCATAATAACGATTAATCGCCACTTTATATAGCCATGCACTGAATTTGTTCTCATCAATGGAATCGATATACAAAAGCGCCTTATACACCGTATCCTGTACAATATCTTCAGCATCGGCTGCAGGTGCCCCGAGACGAATCAAGTATTTTTGGATTTCTTGCATTTTCGGTTGAAGTATCTGATGTAGCTGCCCGGGCTTCATCCTGCACCTCCCTTCGTATGTATAACGGTTAAGTTCTCGAAATGTTAGCTGATAGTAGAAAAAACTTATAAAAGAAAAGTTACAAAAAAAAATCCCCTTACCGCTAACAGTATATAGATACCGTATAGCGTAAGGGGGTTCTCTTTTAAAAAAATATTTATTCACTTATAAAAGATTCATTTATTTTACCTCAGGAATGTATTGCTCTCCACCAATTTGCTGTCTCTCAAAGGAATGGTTCATACTAGCTTCCTGAATGTGTCCGTACGCCCAGTGTTTATCGCTGACGTCTTTCCACTTCTGCTGTGCTCCATGCAATGGTCCTCTGCCCAAAAGTCTGTTAATCATCACAACGGCTTCTGCACGAGTTAATGTCTGATTCGGACGGAATGTTCCATCCAAACATCCGTTGATAATACCAGCTGCTTTGGCCCCATCAATCGCATTTTTTGCCCAATGTCCACTATTAATGTCTTTAAAGCTGCCGGTCCCACTTTGTGCATTATCCAGCAAGCGCTCTACAATGATAGCCATTTCTGCACGAGTAATTAGCTGATTCGGCTTAAAGCTGCCATCTTCATACCCCTTCATTAATCCTTGTGCTGTAACTATACTAATAGACTGCAAAGCCCAATAAGTTGTATCTACATCTTTATAAGATGAGGAAACTTGTGCTTCATTCTTACCCCATAACCGTGCCAAAATCGTTGCCATTTCCGCACGGGTAATCATTCGTTCCGGGTTGAAGCTGCCATCCGCATAGCCTAAAATATATCCTTTATGCGATTCATGGACTACATTTGGATTGTTAGGTTGTTCCTTGTCCGTGCCACTATTTTTAGTAGGATTAGTGATTGTAGTGCCACCGGACGTGTTCGTTCCTTCCGAATTATTCTCTTTATTCGGCTGAGCGGAGAAACTCACGATTTGAAAACGACTGAACTTCGAAATCTCAAATTGGATCCCTTTTGCTACGCCGTTCTCATATTGAATAGTTCCTGATACCAACTCTGTCGTGCCATCCGTATGTTCGATGAACACCTTTAAAGCGTCTAGGAAAGCTTGTCTATTCTCAGTTGGAATGGTAATTCCACTTAATGGGAGAACAACCTTTGTGGTAAATCCACCAAAGTTTGTTTCAATCTTTCTTGGAAGACCCAGTAAGTTAATCTGATTCCCAGCAGCGGCTAAAGTAACCTTAGGGTCAGTATTCGCTGCTTTTTTAGCCTCACTATCCTCTTGTGCGTTCTTAATCGGTACAATTCGGAAATAAAGATCTGTACCCTTAGCTGCTGCGTCTTTTAAAGCTTCCTGACTCAACTTTACAGAACCTTCATCGGTAAAGATATTCATACCCGCATTTCTGTCAGCCAGTGCTGAAACAGCTGCAGCTGGAATCTCTATGGCAATCTCATCTGCCTTATCATCTGCTTGCTGCTTAATTTCAACAGTTAGCGTCCGGTTTTTAATATCTCCATCCTGAGGATTAAAAGAATTCGTCAGACTTTCCACTTTTGACGGATCAACAATAACAGTATCAATCTTAACCTGATTGCTGAGCGTTGTTCTGAGTATGTTCAGACTCTCCGTGTGAATCATGTCATTTGCGTTTGCCTTTACATCAGCCGTTCTTCCACTCTCTTGGCGTGTATTTTCTTTTTCCTTCACTATGTTCTTGTTAGTAACAACCAGAAGGAAACTCTTTGTGATTTTGGCGGTACCCTTAGAGATCGTAGCGGTAACAATTACATTCTTATCACCAACTTCAGGTCTGTTCACGGTACCATGTTCTTCACCATATTTGCTGGATAGCTTAAGAACATCGATATTGGTCGAGGTCCATGTAATCTTCGTTCCATGTTTTCCTGTACCAAGCAACAAGAATTCATTTGTAACTGACTCCCATGTATCTCCATCCGAGAATTTAAAAGCCTTATCTACCCCTAATGCTTTAGCAGCATCTCTAACAGCATCCTCATCTGACATTCTGACAATGGTCACTTTAAATGTCTTTGTACGCTTTTCACCAGTCTCTTTGTCAAGAATCGTTGCAGTTAAAGTGACTTCGATATCACTTTCATCAGGTCCAGGCTGAACTACTTTACCTGTTGCACTAACGACATCCGGTTTACTTGATTCCCAAGTGATTGATGTATTTCCAGAAGCACCTTTTTCAGTCAAATATAACGTTTTGGTCACATGTTTCGCATGATCCCCTGCATCATAGATAATATCCAACTTATTGTAATCATTTATTAGATGACTTAAGGATGGCTTCGTGGCATCCGTTGGGAACGGATCGTCCTTATCATTGATTCCATCGTGATCTGTATCTGGATGCTTCGGATTGGTTCCGTTAATGAGTTCTTCTGTATCTGGAATGCCATCGTTATCATCATCTGGATCTAGGCTGTCCGGAATTCCGTCGCCATCCGTATCCAACTCACCATTTACTGTCCCTGGTTTCGCTGCATCTGTTGGAAACGGATCATCCTTATCGTTGATTCCGTCATGATCTGTATCTGGATGCTTCGGATTAGTTCCGTTAATGAGTTCCTGTTCATCGCTCAGACCATCATTATCGTCGTCTGGATCTAGACTGTCCGGAATACCATCACCGTCTGTATCCAACTCATCACCGACTTTTCCCGGTTTCGTTGCATCCGTCGGGAAGGGATCATCCTTATCATTGATTCCATCGCCGTCTGTATCCGCCTTTTTCGGATCTGTTCCAAGCACGATTTCCTGTTCATCCGTCAGGCCATCGTTATCATCATCTGGATCTAGACTATCTGGAATACCATCTCCGTCTGTATCCAGTTCACCACCGTTACCTGGCTTTGTTGGATCCGTTGGGAATGGATCATCCTTATCATTGATTCCGTCATGATCTGTATCTGGATGCTTCGGATTAGTTCCGTTAATGAGTTCCTGTTCATCGCTCAGGCCATCATTATCATCATCTGGATCTAGACTGTCTGGAATGCCGTCTCCGTCCGTATCCAACTCATCACCGACTTTTCCCGGTTTCGTAGCATCCGTCGGGAAGGGATCTTCCTTATCGTTGATTCCATCGCCGTCTGTATCTGCCTTCTTCGGATCTGTTCCAAGCACGATTTCCTGTTCATCCGTCAGGCCATCGTTATCATCATCTGGATCTAGACTATCTGGAATACCATCTCCGTCTGTATCCAGTTCACCACCGTTACCTGGCTTTGTTGGATCCGTTGGGAATGGATCATCCTTATCATTGATTCCGTCATGATCTGTATCTGGATGCTTCGGATTAGTTCCGTTAATGAGTTCCTGTTCATCGCTCAGGCCATCATTATCATCATCTGGATCTAGACTATCTGGAATGCCGTCTCCGTCTGTATCCAACTCATCACCGACTTTTCCCGGTTTCGTTGCATCCGTCGGGAATGGATCGTCCTTATCGTTGATTCCGTCTCCATCCGTATCTGCCTTCTTCGGATCTGTGCCGAGCACGATTTCCTGTTCATCTGTCAGACCGTCGTTATCATCATCTGGATCTAGACTATCTGGAATACCATCTCCGTCTGTATCCAGTTCACCACCGTTACCTGGCTTTGTTGGATCCGTTGGGAATGGATCATCCTTATCATTGATTCCGTCATGATCTGTATCTGGATGCTTCGGATTAGTTCCGTTAATGAGTTCCTGTTCATCGCTCAGGCCATCATTATCATCATCTGGATCTAGACTATCTGGAATGCCGTCTCCGTCTGTATCCAACTCATCACCGACTTTTCCCGGTTTCGTTGCATCCGTCGGGAATGGATCGTCCTTATCGTTGATTCCGTCTCCATCCGTATCTGCCTTCTTCGGATCTGTGCCGAGCACGATTTCCTGTTCATCTGTCAGACCGTCGTTATCATCATCTGGATCTAGGCTATCTGGAATACCATCTCCGTCTGTATCCAGTTCACCACCGTTACCTGGCTTTGTTGGATCCGTTGGGAATGGATCTAAGCTATCTGGGATACCGTCCCCATCCGTATCTGGTTCAGTCGTAAACGTCCAAGCTGCTTTATCCGTAATTCCAGCGTACTTGTTATCGGCAGCACCCTTAAACGCCCCAGCTGCAACAAGGACATAATATTCTGTACTTGGTTGTAGATAGCCCACTTTCACACCGTTGCCAGGCGTTACAATCATTGGATTAAACGTTACGGTGTTACCCAATACATTGACGCCCATAGCACCTGTTTCGAAGCTGTAGACAACACTATCATCAGATTTCTTGCGAATTTCAATTTTTTTACCCCACACATCTTGAACAGCTGAATTGAATGTCAGCTTCAAACTTGTATCCGCTGCTACATTCGTAGCCCCTTTTACCGGCGAATATGATGTAGCCGTAAGATCCGTCTTATCTGGAGCTAATCCTGTCGTGAAGTTCCAAGTGGTCTTATCCGTAATCCCTGCAAAAGCGTTACCTTTCGCATCCTTTATTGCTCCGGCATCAACCTGTACATAATATTTCGTATTGTAGTCCATATATTTTCCGTCATGATCTGACAGCATCAAATAAGGATTGATCGTCACTGTTTTGCCCGATACGCTAACACGGGTTATATCGCCCATATCGAATGTATAAATCACGCTGTTATCTAGCTCTTTTTTGAGTACTACCTTTTTGCCCGCTACTCCTTGTACATCTTTACTAAATGTAAGCTTCAAACTGGAGTCCACCCCAACATTTGTTGCCTCATCAGCAGGCGATAGTGTCGTTACAGTTGGTAGTGTGGTATCCGGTTTGGCTACCATTTCAAAGACCCATGTATTTTCTGCTACTTCCTTACCTACCGCAGGTGACCCTGAGAAATATCTATATTCCACAAAACCGTATAGTCCTTCGTAGCTGTTTCCTGCTAAATCTACCAAAGCACCTTGATCAATGGTTACATAGTATTCTCGACCATAATCCAATTTGGTCTGTTTGATCGTTACTACGTTGCCTGTGATTGTTACTTTATTAGTATCATCAATAGCAATCAATTCTACCTCTTCAGGGGGGTGAGATTCATAAAAATTCTCAGAATAAGAAGCACTACCCGGCGACATGATTCTGATATATTTTTCTTCTCCCGCTACTGCCTTCACTTTCTCGCTGAACGTGACAGTGAGTTCCGTGTTCAGAGGTACTTTTGTTGCATTAATAGCGGGTGCCAGTGAGGTCACTATTGGAGCAGTTTCATCTGGCGCAACGGTTGTGAAGTTCCATTTCGTCTTGTCACTAATACCCGCATAGCTATTACCTGCGATATCTTGAACGGCTCCAGCTTCAATCTGCACGTAGTACCCAGTACCATACGCCAAATCTGTAGCAGGCTTAATCGTTATTTTGCTTCCAGATACCGTAACTTTCGTAGCATCACTCGCTGTTATCGTCTCTATAACACTGTCGTCTGCCTTGTTAAGAATCTTGATCGTTTTACCAGTCACCTTGATATTTTCGCTGAATGCCAATACGAGGTTGGTATTCACCGGAACATCCTTGGCATCATTGGCAGGAGTCAATCCCACTACCGTTGGCGCGAGTGTATCCGCTGGAGCTGCGGTTTTGAAATACCACGGAGCTGTGCCAATCTCCATTAGTACATTATTAATATACTGTACCGAAGTGACCATCCCAACATAATCATTATTGAAGGTATCTTGGAAAGCTCCACTATCCATGGTCACATAATAATATTTATTATTTGCCATGTTTTTTGCTGGATTGATCGTAACTTTATTGCCTGAAATCGTCACTTTTGTAGTATCACTCGTGGAAATCCGTTCGAACTCGACAGCCTCAGTATAATTGTTAGATGATCCATCCGAGAACATTGTTCCCGGTACCATAATCCTTATAAATTTCCCCCTGCCCGCTCGTACGTTTTCACTAAAAGTTAGAGTCAAATTAGCATCTGTTGCTACATTCAATTCTTTCTTCGCAGGAGAGAACTCTGTTGCTATAGGTGCAGTGGTATCATTACCGGCGCCTGTTTTGAAATCCCAAACCTCAGCACCCGTGAAGCCATCCGGCACATGGACTTGGCCATCAAGAATCTCTATCTCTCCATTCAATCCCTCATAGAGATTACCTGCTGAATCCTTAAACGCTGCCGGGTCGATCTTCACGAAATAATTCGTTTTATAATCTAGGTCAGCAGCTGGGTTGATCTTTACAACATTGTTCGAAATCGTCACTTTACTTGTATCATCAGCGGCGATCGTCTCTATTTTGGTTGAGTTTGCAAGCACCTCCGGATATTCGGAACCACTGGCGTTAGAAGTAACTTGTGGTTTCCAAATCGATATATTTTTACCCGAAACGGCCTTTACACCTTCATTAAAGGTCAACGTAAGGTCTGAGTCGACCTTTACATTCTGCGCATTTTTCTCAGGGGCATATGTCGATACTATCGGCGCATCTTTATCCTCTGGACCACCACTATTCCCGGGGTCTGTATTAACAGCTACAGCTACAGGAACCATGAAGGTACCTACCATAAAAGGTCCTGGGCTGAGATTTATAGTTTTTATTACTGTATTTTTTGTTGTATCTATTACACTCATATTGCTAGCACCATAATTAACCGTAAATGCTTGACTCCCATCTTTGGAGAGACCAATTACATATGGCGTAGAACCCACAGTCATAGTTGTTTCCACCTGATTCGTTATTGCATTGACAACAGTAACCGAATTACTTAAAGATTTAACTACATAAACCTTACTCCCATCCGGACTGACTTCTGTTGCGTAAGCTGGACCACCAACAGGAATGGTAGCTTCCACTTTATTTGTTACTGTATCAATCACATCTAAAGTAGTACCTGAAACTGTCGCTACGTAGATCTTGGAGCCCGAGGGATTAACTGAAAGGCCATAGGGTGACGAAGATACCGGAATTTCAGAAATCACAGTGTCGCTCTTAACATCCAGTACAGAGACCTCACTTCTACCGGATTGGGTTAAATACAGACGATCTCCAATCACCACCATTGCTACTGGATTATCACTTACAGATATTGTACGTATCACTGAAAGCGTAGCTGTATTGATCACTGAAACAGAGTTACTGGAGTAATTGGCCACATAGGCTTTACTGCCGTCTGAGTTAAATGCAACGCCATGAGGCCACGTCCCCACTGCAATGGTTGAAATCACAGTGTCAGTGGATGGATCTATAACAGAAACAGTCCCATCCGCTCTGTTAGTTACAAAGACCTGGGTCTTATTCGGATTAATGGCGGCGCTATTCGGCTGATTTCCCACCTTGATCTTCGCCTTTTCCACCGTTAAATTCGTTAAATCTATTACATCCACTACACCACTCATAAAACTTGTAACATATGCCTTCTGAAATACTGATGTCGTATCCATATCCGCAGAGTCAGCGTAAGCCATTTCTCCGCCTCTAATAAATAGGGACGAGCATATGTTGACTAGTAATACCAATAATAAAATGCTAATTGCTTTCTTAGACCTGACTAATCGAAGCACACTCTCAACTTCTTTCCTATGTATTTTTTTACTCCCATGTTTAGGAAAATCATATCAACCACAACTCACCAAATTCTCACAAATTGTCGGTTAATGCCGAACAAAAGAAAAAAACAGAGAGATTTCTCCCTCTGCTGTAACTTTTTTCATATAAATATTAGGCCAGATATGCAGCAACATAATCTTTAAACTCTGTTGAAGGAACCATTCCCAGCTCCGTACGATAAGCAATCTCGAATTTCTCATAGAGCCGTGCGATCTTTTCTTTATTTCCAAGTTTGGCATATATATCAATCATTTGCTGGTTCATTTCTTCATGCAGCGGATATAAGCTTATGAACTTTTCTAATCGTTGCTCGGCTTTATGCCAGTCCTGAGTAGCACAATCACTGTCCACTAGCAATCGAGTCCAGGTTGTAAAATACTTGCAGTAAGCTTCCTCCAGCGAAATCTTCCATAGATAAGGCTTTCCATCCAACAGAGGCCCCTGATATAAGATACAAAGCCGCTCCATTTGCGTAGTGTTATGTTTCCCTTCAGCCATTTCTAAATGAAATCTTTGATACTCAAGAGCATCATAACTTTCATTTCCGGTCTCCAGCATATAACCATCATTCATTTTGCGGATTTCCATGCCGAAGCCCTTTTCTTTCAACATTTTCTTCAAAAGGTATATCGTATTATACAAATTGGATGCCCCTCTCTCATCCTGCATATCCGGCCATAACAAGTCCATTATTTTCCATTTACTGATATAACGACCTGCATTACATAGGAAATAAGCGAATAATTCTTCTGCTCTGCGTGTTCGAAAATGAATGGGCTTACCTTCTGAATCGCAAACCTCAAATCCGCCAAAACAGCGGATCATCGGGTTCGTTTTCTTAGGCTCTAGTATCACCGCAGGTCTCATTCGTTTAACAAGTCGTTCAGTAACCCTGTTGATCGCTTCGGGAGTTATTGGCTTAAGTATATAATCTAGTGCACTTACTTCGAACGCTTCCAGTGCATAATTTTTATAGGCGGTTGTAAATACAATTTCCGGTTGATGCATCAGCTTCTGAATTCTGCTCGCCAGCTCAATCCCGTTCATCCTTGGCATTTCGACATCTATAAACACGACGTCCGGTTTTAAATCAGGTATACACTCCAGTGCCTCTAATGGATTAGAGAAGGCCCCGCTAATGGTATAATCTGGATTACGACCGATCAGTACCTTCATCAAATTCAAAATTGGCTTCTCATCTTCCACAATCACTACACGAATCATCGTGTTTCTCCCTCCATGCCCCCAAGGCTTGCTGGTAAATACATTGTTACTTTGGTCCCAAACCCAAGGTCGGAATGAATGGTTAGGGTAGCTCCGGGTATAGCGCCTAGACGCTTTCGAATGTTATGGATTCCAATACTGCCATCCAGCTGCTCGTCTCCAGTTAATTGATATAGCAAGTCATCTGGCATACCCACACCATCATCTTCGATGATAACTTTCATATAGTTACTACCTGCTTGAACCGTGAGCGAAACTCTGCCCTTACCCTCTTTTTCAAACAATCCATGTCTGATCGCATTTTCAACAAATGGCTGAATACATAAGGAAGGGATTTCTACTGAACGCAGACCCTCATCCATATAAAAAATAAAATCAAACCGTTCTCCAAAACGCGCTTTTTCGATCTCCACGTAGGCTTGAATCAGCTCTAGCTCCCGGTGCAAAGGAACAACTAATGTGGACCGATCCATATCGAGAATATAACGGATGTATTGACTTAACATGGATAACAAATAGGCAGCTTTCTCTCCATCTGTATAACAGAAAGAGATCACACTGCTCAGTGCGTTATACAGAAAATGCGGTTTGATTTGCGCTTGATGAAAGGCATACTCATTTCGTATCGCTTCTTGTATCGATGTCTTCATTGCAATCAGCGTTTGAATTCTCGCAATCAGCGTTTCTCCATCAAATGGCTTAGTTATATAATCATTCGCCCCAGCCCTGAAGCCTAGCGCAATATCTGTTGGCGCGTCTTTTACTGTAGCAAACAAAATAGGTAAATCCAGAATGGAGTAACGCACCCGCAACGTTCGGCACAACTCAATTCCTGAAATCCCCGGCATCATGACATCTAATATAACTAGGTCCATATTAGGGTACTGCTCCATTTTGTCCATGGCTTCATTCGCTGAAAACGCCGTAATTACATTGTAATGATGCCGTCTTAAAATATTCAGCAGAATATGAATGTTAGAGGCCTCATCATCCACAATTAAGATCATATATCCACTCTGATCCACTATATCAAGCGAGGTCTGCTCAAAATGCGCGTGCTGCCCCACCCCTGTAGCTGCTACTTCGCGGTAGCCTGGGATCCGCTCGATTTTGGGCAAGGTGAAGATCATTCGAGTGCCTTGACCAACCTCAGACCAATCCACCCGAATCTCACCGCCCATCCGCTCAATTAGCTTTCTGCTAATATACAGACCCACACCCATTCCTGTGTAACCATCTTGCGGAAGTGGTTTATCGACTTGTTCAAAATATTCAAATATGGCGGTATGCATATCAGGGGATATCCCAGTTCCTGAATCTTCCACCGTAACAGATACTGTATTTCCCTCTACATAAGCTTTTATGGTAATAAATCCTTTATCCGTATGCTTGATCGCATTGTGAACTAAATTGTACATGACTTGTCTTAATCGACTATCATCCGCAAGCACCCAAACATCGGGTTCCACCTGATTATCTAATCGCACAGATTTCCCCGCGAGCTCAAACTGCAACACATCAAATACAATTTGTGAAGCCACCCTTAGATCAACCACTGTCTGCTGTAGTCGTAATTCTCCATGCTTCAAAAGACTAACATCAATCAAATCCTGAATGAGCATAGACAGCTTTGTAGAAGTGTCCTTAATTAACCAAAGATTCTGTTTCTGTAATGGATACAGATTATCTTCGCCATCTTCTAATAAAAAGGATGTCATATTCATAATGCCATGCAGCGGAGTTTTGATCTCATGAGAAGTGTTCATCAGAAATTCATCTTTAAGCTGGTTCGAGATTAGCAACTGACGGGACAGCATTTCCGTCTTATCATAAGTGTTTGAGAATCGTACAGCTAACATAATATTGAAGAAAACAATAAAACCAATGACTCCGCATTTACCCACCAAATCGGTCTGCAGAACATTTTCAGAGTAAAGACTTACATCAAAGAAAAATATCAGGAGCGAAATCGCACCGCCAATGAACAAAAACAGTTCTTTTCGATCCGTCGTCTGGCTCTGGCTGCGAACATATAAATAGATCATTCTGACTATGATTACCACCATAACGATTCCAAGATAGGTTACAAATAGATACTTCATACGAATGTGTACACCATACGGGAGCACCAAAACCGATACAAGATATAGGACAAATGGAGACAACACAATCTTCATCCTCTTACTTGACATCAACCGGGACTCGACCGAGCAGTAAAACATAATAATGATAATCGAACCGACAAACTGGCTTATTTCCAATAGCTTGTAAGTTGATTCAAAAGGGAACTGGGGTAGTAACTGTTGAAATATCTTCTCTCCATATAGAGAATTATTCAAAGAAAGAATAAGCAAATATAAACCGCTGAGCAAATAGGCCTTTTCTCTACGCCCAACGAAATAGAAACTGAGATGATATGCTCCAAACATCCCCAGGATCAATATAATTCCAATGTCAGTACCCGTCTGAATACTATTCAGCTTTGTAATATCCGTGTGCACGCCCAGTGGGATTGAATTTACGATCCCCCCAGTAATAAAGTTGAAGTTAGACACTTGAATTACAATTTCTATCTCTTGGGTATTAGAATGAAAAAATACCGTATACGGAGTATTCCCTGGCTTAAATGACTCACTTTCTGTTGAAGGAACCCCGTCCTCTCCTTCCTGCTTCCCATTGATAAATAACTTTTGAGACATACGGATACTTCTTATTTTCAAACCAAGAATCTCATCCGAATCTTTGACCAACACTTTAAGTCGATAGGTGCCAGCCCCTTTACGGTCCATTCCATCTTCTATGATCTTGCCTTTCCATGTGCCTGGGACAGATAGATATGTAGATTTCTTATCTATACTTTGCTGAATCTCAGATGGACTCAGTAATTTATTTTCATAAAACTCCCATTCTCCGTCTAGATCAACTAATCCCTGTTTCTCAAAGTCCCATCTCGACAAATCCAGTACGCCCTGCTTGGCCACCGGGGTATCTTGGTCCTGAATCGTTGGGGAAATAATACTTACTAATAGGGAAAAGGCAAGGATAAAAAACAACCCCATCCCAACTATTCCACGATATTTCATCGTCCTCAACCTTCAGGCTCCTCTCACCAGCGAGTAATTCTACCATTCTACCCCACTGCTCTCACAAAAATCTCTCAAAGTCCCGCCTGTAAGTTACTTCCAGACACTCTAATTGTTTGCTGACGTTACTCAGTATAATCGGCACTTAGGTAGGCGTCTATCTACATTTCAAGCCTTTAATCGACGTTCAAACGCCTTTGGAAGGAGTAGCGTAGCAACCACACCTATAACTATCACCGAAACGATGGATACGGTCAGATGCAATATCGGTATACCAAAAATATTATAAGATACATATTTTTCGATTAAGGATGTGCTCATGATTACACCTGATGGCAAAAAATCTATCCAATCACCAACAACACCTGGCAGTGAGAAATTAGGCAACATGACTAAACATGCCGCTAGTCCAAGAGTACTTAGACTGCTCCGAAACAAAGCGGAGATCAGCGCAGTCAATAATAAAAGGCCACATGCTGCTAGCAAGGTTACGGCATATTTTAAGAGCATGCCCTGAAGCTGGGTTAAGTCATATGGGCTTTCTACAAAGTAACTATTCAAGGGCGCATTCCAACCCACGAAACCAAACGGCAAACAAGAAAACAATATACATACACCGTAAAAAAGTGTCACAAAGCCACCGGTTACTATAAATCCCGCTAACAATTTTGCAGTGACAATCTTAAGTCTCCCATTCTTACTGGATAGAATAAGAGAATCCATTCTGTAGTTTGCCTCACCGGAATATAGTGGTGCCAAAGCGAAGACTAGAATCAGACCTATCAGCATGTTGCCTACACCCGGGATTGAAAAAAATCTGTACAGAGATCCCCAGTCATTCGTCACATAAAATCCGGGCGGCCGAATCCCTTCCAGCATTGAAAGTCTTTTCGTAACATCCTTTAGTACATATGACCCTTGATCCTGCCTCTCCAGCAGAGCTTTCTGCCCTCTTAAATCGTTCAAATTTTTATTGAATAGATCCAGACTATAAGCCGAAGCTGCATAACGCTGCTCCAGAATTCGAGTCATTTTTTGCTCTTTAGATCCCACGCTATCCTCGGCATATTCTTCTTTAAGCCTTGGTGCGTATTTAAGAGCTAACTCTGGTTGAATCGGTCCCGTATGTGCAGCGATAACTTCGGGTTTTTCCTTATTTACAACCAACAGACTATTTGTACCGGATGGATAGAAGCTGATAAAATAGAAAATTGCAATCGCCAAACCTCCTGCTATGGAAATCCAGACTCTAAGAATCATGATTTTACGGAACTCAAATATAATCAGACGTCTCATGCGAATTATCCCCTCCGAAAGTAGTGCATATATACATCCTCTAGTGAAGGATTCACTAACCTTGCGTCCTCACATGGTGGATCTTTACTAACTACCCGAAGCGCTAATCCGTTATCTGTCTGCTGTACGTTAACCACAGTACCCTTTTCTTCGATTTGAGCGAGCATCCGTCCAGGGACATCTGCCTCCCAAACCTCCCCTTCCAAATCAAAGGTCAAGTCCTTAATCGTTCCTTGACGGAGTAGCTCTCCTCGCCCCATCAGAAGCACCTGCTTGGCGATATGATCGACATCGGAAACGATGTGGGTTGACAAAATAACAATACGCTCAGCTGAAATTTCAGAAATCAGATTTCGAAATCGCACGCGTTCCATAGGATCTAACCCTACCGTCGGTTCATCCAGAACGAGAATACTCGGATGATTAAGCAAAGCTTGAGCGATGCCGAGTCTACGCTTCATGCCGCCGGAATACTTTCCGCATTTTTTATCCATCTCTCCAGATAGATTCACCGTTTGAGCCAACACCTCTATACGGTCGCCTGCCTCCTTCTTGGACAGCCCCTTTAGAGCGGCAACATAATACAAGAAATCGCGAGCTGAAAAATGATTGTACATCCCCAGATCTTGTGGCAAATAACCAATCTGAGCCCGGTACAAATCCCCCATCTCATCCTTGTTCTGTTCATTCAGCAGTACCTTTCCACGAGTTGGATATAGAACATCTGCAACAATACGCATCAATGTCGTTTTTCCTGTTCCGTTGGGACCTAGAAGGCCATACACACCAGGAGACATAGTAAGGTTAATGCTATTCAAAATCCGCTTCTTGCCGAAATTATGCTCGATACCCTGCAGCTTAAGCTCCAATCAGAAAACCTCCTTTTCTCAGCATTCTGGATTGAAAGATCATAGCCACCGTAAAAATAGCTACTGACAGAATAGTGAGTCCCATCAATCCAAGTAATTGGACGGAGGTTGCCCAGTTCGCTACCACTTCTCCTGAAAAGAGAAGCATCCAAAAAAAAGGCAGCATGGAGAGCACAGTCGTCAGATGTCTAAAATTACGGATCTGACCAGACAATACTAACGCTGCAGCCCCATTGATTAGAATCGGAATGAACCATAACAGTGTCGTACGGAACACCAGTTCATGATCCCTTACTGGGAATGCCATTACGGTAACACTAAGGTTAAGCAGTATTGAAATCACACCTGCTATAAGGAAGCGTGCTTGTACATACTTATGCAGAGGGATTCGAAAGCTCCGTGCAAGTTCACCCATCCCACAGAGTGTATTACGCGCCGTATGGGAGACGACCACCAGTAAAGGCATGCAACCCACAATAGACAAAATAAATATAGGACTGACCATCTCTGTAACACTTAAAACTAGATATCCAATTACAAACAAGATCACGCCAAGTACAAGCTCTCTCCACCATCCTTGTGAAAAAAGAATCTTTATCTGTTGCCGAGCGGATAGAGGAACTGGCGATTCCTGCCCCGGTAAAGCTCGCTTGGAGCTTCTCCATCGATTCATTGCTTCTTCTGCAAAACCGTCAAGTAGCGGCGGTTCAGGAATATACTTAATATGAGTCACGATCTCATTCAGTTCCTCTAACGTCATCTCGTGCTGTAAATTCAATTTCATGTAATCTTGTTCGTTACGTTGAGTGCTCATTTCTTTACTCCTTTCTTAAAAGGGTGGGATAAAGCATTTGGCTTGGTCTGCTTAAGTAGCTCACGTAGTTTCAATAAAGAGCGGCTCACCCTAGATTTCACTGTAGACTCCGGTTCATGGGTTATTGCAGCTATTTCTGTAAACGTAAATTCATATTTATACCTTAATAAGAGTGCATCTCTTTGATCGTCTGGAAGTGAGCAGATTGCGGCGTATACCGTTTTAACCTCTTCACGAAGTAATATGCCTTCTAAAAAATCTTCGTCAACTGTGATCTCATCAGATATGCTTTGGTTCAACTCTGCTTGCCGAGTACTTTTACTGCGAAAATAGTCAATGCAGACATTTTGTGCGATTGCCATCAGCCAAGACCGAAAGCTTCCGTGTTCATTTTGATACCTGTCGAGCTTGGCCCATGCTTTTTCATATACGGTCTGTGCAAGATCCCAAGCTAATTCATCATTATGTATTTTCCATCTGATAAATCGATAGACATCACTATAGGTATGCCGAATTAATAACTCCACTGCTGCTTCATTCCCTTGCTGTGCTTCTACGATCCATTTGTCCTCGCTAATTTCATTTCCCCTCCAATCCTTCACCCTACTACATATAACGAAATCACCTATGAACTAGACGCATCCTACTATGTACATTTTTACAAGAATCCATAATTCCACATAAAAAAGCCACCCAGAACATGGTTCTGACTAGCCTAAAATAAGATACAATCCAGATACAACTTACCTATCCACCCCAAGCATCTCCAGCCCAAGCCGTACACGAATATCTTCTGCATTCTCAGTTAAATAAAGAGCGTAAGCTTTTATAATCGGCGTGTCTAACTCACATTGAAGTTGAAATAGCTTCTGTTGATCGAGATAAGATTGTGCTATAGATCGTGGTAGAAATCCAAAGCCTGCTCCTAGTAGCAGCATGTCCAGCATAATCATCGAGTGATCAGTCTGAAGTATAGGCACATAGCCGGCTCCAACGATACTAGTAAACCATTCCGGAAACGGACCTCCCCACTCTAAATGACAATACTGCCGCTGAAAAAAATCCTCCCTGCTTACAGGCGTTTCTCTTAATTGTGTGGAGACCAGAATAATCTCATCTTCAAACAAGAGATGTCTGGTCACCTTAGGATGTTCCGGCGGGTCATATTTAATAGCAACCTGGACTATTCCATCCAGTAAAAGATCACGTATCATATAGCTAGAATCAATATAACTTAGGAATTTGATAGCTACCTTGGGATGATCACGTCTAAATGAAAGAATATGCTGCAGGTAATAATAATGCCATACGGACCCCGGTCCACTCAAAATGATATAGTTCTCCAGTTCTTCGGATAGAGTCACCTTACTCTCTTCAAACAAACGAAGCATCCGCTCAGCATATGGAACAAAAGATATCCCTGCCTGCGTTAAGCTAACATTCCGGTTATCACGTGTAAGGAGCACCTTGCCCACGGAGTTTTCTAAAGCTTTTATTCTTGCGGTAACGGCGGACTGGGAGATATGTAGATGTTCTGAGGCTTTGGTGAAATTTCGAATTCTGCATACCGCCAAAAAAGCTTCTAATTGAGATAAGTCCATGGATAACACCCTCTACGATTCAAAATATTAATGATTACGATCTATAAAATTCGTTATACAAATTATATGTATTCAGTTATGATTTCGCTATATTTTTAAACTTATAAGTGCTGGAGGAATTTATATGGTTAGCAATATCAGAATCGAACAATTATTTACGATTAAGGAATCTATTAATGAGCTTTCAAAGCTTCTAATACAGGTGGTGGAGGATGGAGCCTCCATTGGTTTTTTACCACCCTTAGATCCGTCAGACTCTATATCATATTGGCACAATGTTTTGGCGCCCGATGTGATTCTTTTTGTCGCAACAATGAATGATATTATCGTGGGAAGTGTACAACTACATTTAAGTACAAAAGCAAACGGAACACACCGAGCCGAAATCGCAAAGCTAATGACACACTCTAATTATCGTCGTAATGGTATTGCTCGTTCTCTTATGCAAAAGGCTGAAGACAGAGCTAAGCAGGAAGACCGGTCTTTAATAGTGCTTGATACAAGAGAAGGTGACCCTTCCAACCTCCTCTATACTTCAATGGGCTACATACAAGCTGGACGTATTCCGAGCTATGCGATATCAGCAAAAGGTGAATTACATGCGACGATTTTTTATTATAAGGTTATCGGCTAGACATTTATAAAACACCAAGTTATAGTATTGATAATACTTTTAATAACCATTTTCAAAAGTCTAGAGGTGAATAAAATAAACCAAATCGCAAACAATTCTATTCGTGTTAAAAAGATAAATCAGGAGCTCATCAAGCAAGCCTTGAAATCGATGAAAGAAGGAACCAAATCAACGATTGCTACCGCCACCGGGTTAAGTATTGCCACTTGCGGAAATATTCTGAATGAGCTTATGGAGACAGGTGAAGTCATTGAGACGGAGCTGGAGGCTTCGAATGGAGGTCGGCCGGCCCGAAGATTCATCTATAATGCCGATTTCTCCTACATCGCATGCATCTATGCCAAAATTGAAGATGGCCAACAATCCTTAACCTATGCAGTAACGAATTCCGTTGGCGAACGTGTAGATGATGGATATATCAAGGCTAAGAGTATTGACGCTACAACCATTGATCATTTAGTAGGCACACTAATTCAAGCCTATAACAACATCAAAGCCGTTGGCATTGGAATCCCGGGACTGGTTCACCGAGGCGTCATCAATATTTGTGATATCAACACTTTAATTCATGCTCCCTTAGAGTCACTCCTCAGAGAGAAATACGAGGTTGCAGTCACAGTTGAAAATGACATGAATCTAACCGTTTACGGATTCTATAAACAGCAGGATTACGAAGAGGATAAGACCATCGTCGTGTTGACCTTTATCAAAGGTGCCTTTCCAGGTGCAGGGATGATGATTGATGGACATATCCACAAAGGCAATACTAGATTCGCGGGCGAAGTCTCATTTTTACCGTTTGGAATCTCGCGTGACGAGCAATTCATTCGTTTGGGGCAGACAGAAACGTTTATCCCATTGGCTGCTCATACCATCGCTACATTGACGGCAGTTATTAACCCTGAGACGATTGCGCTCACAGGTGAACAAGTTAGACAAGAGGATGTGCCACATATCTATCAAAGTTGTCTGGCGTTCATTCCAGAAGAGCATATGCCTCATCTAATTGTGCTGGATCACCCTGATGATTATTACATGAACGGATTAATTGCGATCACGCTGGAAAGCTTGACCTATTCGTTGCAGCTGGTTGAGAAGCGGCGGTAAGTATTTTTTATGACCCTAACATTTACATCATGGATTGGATCTAAAACCAACAAGAACTTCAGGAGGAATTACGAATGGCAACAAACAAAGAGAATATGATTGCAGGAAAGCTTTACATGGCTGGTGGAGAAGAATTAGCTAGAGATAGCAAAAAATCCAGAATGCTCACTCGTTTATTTAACAATACGACGGAAGAACAAGGCGAATATAGAGTAGAATTACTTAAGCAATTATTCGAGTCTACGGGTGAATCGTTGCATATTGAGCCACCTTTCCGCTGCGATTATGGCAGCAATATTACTGTCGGAAATAACTTTTACGCCAATTTCGACTGCATTATCCTGGACGTAGCAAAAGTAACGATAGGTGAGAATGTTCTCTTTGGACCTAGAGTAAGCGTATATACCGCTGGCCACCCTATAGATGCGGACGTTCGTATTAGTCTGCTCGAATTCGGTACACCGATTACCATTGGAAACAATGTCTGGGTTGGCGGAAATGCCGTTATCAATCCCGGGGTAAATATCGGCAACAATGTAATCATCGGCGCAGGCTCTGTCGTGACTAAAGATATACCTGACAATGTAATCGCAGTGGGGAATCCTTGCAGAGTGCTAAGAGAAATTACAGAGGACGATAAACAACACTGGGAGAAGCTTAAAGAAGAGTACTACAGAGACATCGAGCAATAAAGATACCCGATTCTGGAGGTTCTCACGTTGAAAAAGCGTTTTGGCGGATTTAATAAGGTTTATGCCATGCAATTGGCAACGATCTTTTTGGGGTTTATTGTGTTTGGGATATCAGAAAATATTAAAGGGCCAGCCATTCCAAGAATTCAGTTTGACTTCAGTCTGGACGAAAAGCAGCTAGGTACCCTTTTATCCCTAAACGCACTAGGTTATTTGATCGCCTGTTCCTTTACAGCTGTATTGGTTCGTAAGTGGGGGATCAAGGCTGTCAGTATTATTGCTTTCGCATCCATGATATTCTCTGGCGTTCTAATTTACATCTCACATAGCTATCCCCTCTTCTCGGCTTCATACTTCCTGATGTATATCGGAAACGGAATGCTGGAGATTGGACTTGCCATTCTGGGAGCACGTATCTTCATTAAAAATACCGGGACCATGATGAACTTATCCCATTTCTTTTACGGATTTAGTTCCACGTTAGCTCCCCTAATGGCAACAGGGCTGATGACAGTAAGTATATTCGGTCATACTCTGGATTGGCGCGGAATGTATCTAATAATGCTTAGCTTATCTTTACTGCCTATTGTATTTGCCTTACGGAGTACGTTTCCGGGTGACGATCTTCCACATGAGGACCGTATTCCCTTAAAAAGGCTTGTCCGTGATCCTGCTTTATGGCTAATGGTTCTTATCCTTTCCTTCGGAGTAGTGTCGGAGCTTGCTGTAGGCGGATGGCTCGTAAATTTCCTTGAAAAAGCATACCTGTGGGATACGGTTACTGCATCTGGGATGCTGTCTACCTTCTTTCTCTGCTTCTCGTTAGCAAGACTCCTACTCGGACCCGTTACTGATAAGATTGGATTTAACCTATCGCTTATCATCTTTTCAGCCTTCTCTGCCCTGTGTACGTTTGCCGCAATTTTGGGTGGAGAAAAGCTCGCATTTCTATTTGCCGCTGCAGGAATCGGGATTGCGATGATTTATCCCACGGTTATGGCTTTTATCGCCAAAAGATATCCACATGGTAGCGACACCGCCATCACATTTACAGTCACGTTAATGGGAGTAGGTAGCGTAATTGGCAACTATGCTATAGGTGCTGTGATCGAAGGCGTGAAGCGGCTTTACGGTGCAGAGACGCAAATAGGCTTATTACGCGGACTTCAAGCCGGTTATGGTTTTATCGGATTATGTGCAGCGATATGCGCAATATCCGGTTGTATTCTATATCGTTATTTACATCGCCGCCAAGAACTTATCTAACCTCATCTATATTACTTAACAAACCTGTCGATTTAATCGGCAGGTTTTTTGGATTTCAACTATAGCTTCCCTGTATGTGCTGCACCGTACGGCGAGCTAAGATCATCAGTTGATGGACTAAGCGACCCGCAGCCCACTCATCAGCTCCAGTATTTTTCTAACAATTTGCTCCTCTTCGTTGCTCACCTTTTCCGTTGCCAATTCACCAAGCTCTGTGTGTTCTCCAACACAAACCGAATGAGCGGAATGTCTAAACATTTCTATGTCGTTAGCATCGTTACCAAAAGCGATAAATTGCTGCATTTCTACGCCTAATTGTTGTAATCCTGTCCATTTATTTATGCCTTTAGGGCTAATATCTATAATGTCCTCTTGACCATGTCTATAAATCACAACAGGTAGTTTATGTAGCTGATCTAATAACTGTTCCCCGTTTAGGCTTCTCAAAATAACTACTTTCACAAGCTCATCCAGCTCAGATGGACTTACATTTTTGGCGCGTTGTTCTGGATCTACATTTCTCCGAATGGGATGATCATCAGAACTCGAATATGAATAATCCCAGTGACTGTCAATCAAATAAGCTGCATTAAACTCTTCTATTAATTTCAAGAGGATGTCCGAAGTTTGCGCGTCAAAATGTATCGTCGAAATAACCTCTCCACCTTTTGCAATAAACGCACCATTCCCGCCAACCATAGAAAAATGATGCATATGTGCAGGCAACACAGGCAACAAATCACGAATAGGCCGGGCTGACGCAAAAATAACCTCATGACCTTTTTCAATTAAAGTATCCAAGGCTTGTACGATTCGTTCACTCAAAGGTTTGCCGCTAAAACATA
Organism: Paenibacillus sp. FSL P4-0184; assembly: GCF_038004625.1. NCBI lineage: Bacteria > Bacillati > Bacillota > Bacilli > Caryophanales > Paenibacillaceae > Paenibacillus > Paenibacillus sp. FSL P4-0184. The sequence continues at coordinate 77,816 of NZ_JBBORN010000001.1, forward strand.
TGGTTCCATCTAAATCAAAAATAAATTTCATCGTCTATATCCTCCCCTTTTTCTCTATAATAACGAGTTCGTATATAATAGAAAGGACCGATGTCCAAAAAGGAGTACGCAATGAAAACTATTCAGGATCCAAATCTTATAGCACATTACATTACCCAATTTATTCTAAATCAAGTATTCACGACATCAAAACATGCTTTAATTCAGTTACGTGTCTATGAGCAGAATGAAATTATTTTGCATGAGGGCGATGAGCTGGACGGAATTTATTTTCTAGTGGAGGGGCGTACTAAGGTTTCTTCTAGTGTAGGAACGGGAAAATCCTTATTATTACGTTTCTGCTCACCCTTGTCTTTATTCGGAGATATTGAGTTCGTGCAAGAGGTTGTAGTCCAATCACAAGTGGAAGCCGTACAGCAAACCACCCTCTTATTTATCCCGAAACAAAAGGTTGAGTCTGACCTAATGGATAACCATAGCTTTAAAGACTTATTGCTGAAACATCTTTCTTACAAGCTTCTAACCTGCACATCCGCATCACGAACGAACTTACTAGGCGCTGTCGAGGAACGACTTGCAAGTTATTTATTAACGATACAGCTCCAACGGGAGTTTGGAAAAGAAATTCAGACACCCTATATCCCAGATATAGCTTCGTTAATTGGGACTACTCCCCGCCATTTAAACCGTGTCATTCAGCGGCTCACCGACATGGAAATTTTATATAAAGTTAAGCAAGAAATTGTAGTACTCGACTGGGAGCGTTTGGATGAATTATCTAACGGAATAAGATTTGAATAACCTAAAAGCCCATCATTTAATTGAGGATAAAATGATCGATGTCATCATAACGGATATCGATCTTTTCTCCGTTTCTTTTGACAAGATTTATATACAGAGGAGCTGTATCAACACTTCCGCCACCAACTAATACATGGTAGTCATCATTAATTTCATATTTGCGGATGTACAAACCTGAACCGACGTCTTCAAAGGGATAACCTTCAAAATCCTTCCACGACAACGCCTCGCCTTGCTGAGCTAGATCCCGTACTTCATCCATGGACAATGTCGCAGCTTTTTTATCATTACAAGCTGAAAGTATAATCGTCAAAGCAAACAATAACAGCATTATCAAGTTACGCTTACTTCTCATTCATAAACCTCCCAACTCTATATTTTGTTATTTATAGGAAAATATAAGGTAATAATAACATAGCTTAGACTAGATGTTAAAAAGGAGTAAAGTCCTTTTGGGGGTGCTTTACTCCTTTTGAAATCTTTACTAGTGGAGGGATATTGGATGGACACCGCAAGCTACAACACCGGAAAATGAATATAAAAAAACAGGTCAGTCATGGTGGTATCTGACCATAATCGACCTGTTCTATGTAAGGCTCTAGCGTTAATTAGGTTATACCTTTCAAGCATTACTGTGCGTATAAAAGAAATCAAGAAATCTTGTAACGGTATTACATGAGTTAAGTGAGATATTGGTTAAATAATGAGTTCAATTGGCACTGGGTAGCCACAAAAAAAAAATCACTTTTATTACAATGCATCGAAGAATAATAATCTAACTATTTTTCCGTCTCATCGTATAGTTTCTCTAAAAATTCCTCAAAATCCTTAGTAAGGAAGTACATATTATTCATATCTTCTGGGTCTTCATCATGAATCCAAAAATAAACATTTCCAAAATGCTTTTCAGTAAGACCTAAACAAATTTGATTCCCACCTGGATCATCTGCAATTGGAATAAATCCTATATCCATTATATCGTCAAATATATCAATTTTCTTGTCTAAATTGTCATACATTTCACCAATACCATAGAAAATATTTACCATACCATTGCCTTGGACTTTAGAAATAGTAAAGTAATATGGTCTAGGATAACCCCCATTGTATTTTAATAAGAATTCTCGATATTGTTGAGGAAGTTTAACTCTGATTATTCTTTCGAAGTCTTGAAGTCTAGATTCCGTTAAAACTTCATTGTTTCCTTGTATCTCCAATTTAATCTCCTCCAGTTCACAAAAAACAGGTCAATCGTGGTGGTATTAAACCATAATCGACCTGTTTTATGTAACGCTTTAGCGTTAACTTTTCAATCATTACTGTACATACAAACGAAATGACTAAATCTTTATTCGGGCAATACATAAGTTAAGTGTGTAATTGGTTGGATGATGGGTGTATTCGGTACTAGTTAGCCCTTAATGTTTTTTATTCAGTTAGCATTGTTAGGAATTCTTCAAAACTATTTGCAACATGATAGCTCACTGGGTCAAATTCACCAGAATTTGCATGATCCCACACACAAACTTTAGGATTATTTCTAGATTCACGAAAATCTAAGCATAGAAAATCACCAGCAAATAAAACAGCAACTGGTAATAATGCAACTCCTACCAAATCCTCATCATCAATTAGTCTCTCATCAAGCTGAGATTTAGTAGCATCAATATCAAATATTCCAAATTCATTTTCTGTTGGATTCTCAAGAATGCATAAAAATCTAGTAATTGCATAGCTATGATCATTACAAATAAACGAACGAATTTCTGGAGCGCCTCCATTATTTATTTTTATAAATTCTTTATATTCTAATGGCAATTCTACTCTCCAAAAACCTTCTTCTTTCGATAACAGTTGATCAGACGGTAAAGGATAAACTATAGTCTCTCTTTTTATTTTCATAATAAATTAATTTCCTCCCTCTTATTTATCTTGCGGCATCTGCCCACATTCCAGTAGACCTTCCACCATTGTGAGTTGTAATGTTATGAATTCCATAAGGAACCAATTGCATTTTCCCAGGGACTTCAGTGTGGTGCCATGTATACGATCCGTTCTCAACCAGTTTTCTTATGTCTTCTGGAAGATTATCATTTAACCGGTCAAACTGTTCTGTATCACCTTTTTTCCACAAATCTTTTGGGAGCTCATCACTATGCACTACCACGCCTGCACCCTCAAAATCAGCAAACCCATAACGCATACCATCTACTTTTCTCACTTCTATTTTAGGTATGAGATTTAATTCCTCGGCTTTACTTTTTATCAACTTTTTTTGCCCACCAGTTAAACTATCTCCTCCAGAAATACTTTTTTCCCAAGACCACCCTTTAGTGTCTATTACCTCAACATAATGCTTAGCATAGTCATTAACAACTTCATCAAAAGTTTTACTCCCCGATAAAAATTCATCAATGTTGTTTAGGTGTGGTGCTCTACTACCACCCTTACCTTTACCCGTCCCCTCAACCGCCTTCAATTCTACATCCTTTATTGAATGATTACTGTCACTCTTCCCCTCCATCTTCTCTCTTAATATCCGGTCCATTTCATTCTTAAAATTGATTTGCATCGGAGTCTGTGGAAGTGCCGGGGTATCTATATCTAGATTATTTATCTTGAATTGAAAACCTTCATTTGTGCTGAATGCCGGCAACGGTTTTTGTACCTCAAAACTTTTTACAGAATCTATCCCTTTTGGAGGCTTTAGACCTCCACTTCCTGTAGGAAGCAAAGATTTTTCTACCGGACCATACAACAAAGTTACCATTCCCAGACTGTTGAGCCAATGATCCGCTGACCATGCTTCGTCTGGATTAAATGCTCCTTTCGCCATCTCCACTGTTCCCAGTGTTAACCAATCCGCAAACTTCTCCTTTGAATCAAACATATGCTCTGATCGATCTTTGGCTGCTTCATATATCCCGACTGGGATATCTCCTGTTATCCCTAATGTTAACCAGTTGAAAAAGTCATAGGGGGAGTCTGTGGCCTTATCCGCACGAGTTCTTAATGTACCTAAAAAACCCGTTCCAATCTCTTTAAAACTGTCTATCGATTTATAAAAGGCATTTTTAGAATCCTCGGGTTTTGCTTGATCCTCCGTTTTATTCTTTCTAAACAGATTATAGGAATCCAGTTGGGCGACTGATGAAGTCAATTTTATAACATCTCCCCAAGCCTTTCCACCTTGGTTTGTCATCACGTGTACACCCAGACTTACTCCAGTAGCAATCATCTGTTCCATGGTGGTTTGAATGCCTTCCAGTTGGCCTTTTGCCCAGGCTCCCTTCTCCCCTTTTTCCATTGCCGTCCGTAGTAGCAACTGATACGCTTCATTCTGAACTAGTGGTACGCTTCTACTAGTGATAGACGGATCATAATCACATGCCTTAACCACTGGTTTCTTAAAATAAGTGCTTAGATCCTTACCCGCCTGGTACTGGACCTCGTCTATACCCAAGGATTCCAGCTTCTTGCGTGCGTCTTCCGCTAGCTTATGCATTGCGTCCATTTGAGTCTGATTTCCAAACGCTTGATATACCTTATAGGCGGTTTGCGCCTTCGCGATCTGATCCCGCGCCAGGTAGATATCCTTCAGCTTGTTTTGCGCGGCTATGGAGTCGATCGTTCCCAGTCCTGAATTTTTAACAGTTGCTTGGAGCTTCTGCACCATAGGATCCCTCTTCAACTCATCCCAACCCATCAGAGTAGCAACCGAGGTGATCAGATTCGTGACTGCTTTCTGAGCCGTCGTCGGGATAGAAGACTTCCCTATTGCACTTCCGCCCCCAAACCTTTCGAACATGCCGCCAAGAACACTGAGCTGTTGAAGAAGTTGATTTGCCTGCCTCTTGTTCTCATCCTGTGCGCCTTGAACACCTTTTATTGCGCCTCGAATGATGTCTTCCAGTTTTTCCGCTTCTACCGTCAGTTCGTTGATGATTATCTGCGCCTGCACCTGGTTTGATCCTAATGGGATACCACTCCAGTTACTAGCTTGACCTTTCAACTGGAGATACAACCGATTGGTGTCCTGGCTTACCTGTCTTATTTTCGTCTGCAGACGCTGAACTTCATCTGCATTGAATATCAGCTTCGTCGATGCCATGTATTCCCTCCCTTAACTGAAACATGCTTATAATGCCTCAAGGACATCTATAACGGTTTCCGGGAGATGCTTAACTCCACTTCAGTTTTTTGAATCCACTTTTGGTACACACCTCTATCTACCATTTTCATGCCCAGTTGTTCGCAAATTTTATAATCCATGTTGGTTGCAATAATTAACAATTTATCACCTGAATCCTCAGTGACGACAAACTGGTAATTCTGATATGTTGCTTGATAATATTTCTTATATATATCTGTCAACTCAGTTCTCTTAACTTTTTTGATGTACTTTATTCCTTTGTACAAAACAAATCCTCGATTTAGAACTGCCGGGTCATCCGAACGCAAAACTACTTCTTGGTCATTAACGACTCCTGCTTCATACTCAGTTCCATTGTATATAGCGTATATATTTTCCTTCATAAAATCTCTGCCTCCTAAGGATTAACTTTTATAAACTGCCCTAAGATCACATCGTAAGTGGCTAATAAGACTTCTGAACCTTTTTTACTTACTGTGTATAATTCCGCCCCATCAAAAAGGGACAAATATCCATCACACTTATACTCTGGAATCGACTGTCCATTTGTCGCTTTAGTAAAGCCATTTCCAGTAAACGGTTGTGGCTCGGAAACAATCCCTCCCATTTCATTGCTATATGGAATTTTTATATTTGAAGACTCTGGTGTTTTAAATCTTATGACCCCTAAGACTTCATCCGTTGCAGCTTTAAATTTTGTGTCAGTGTAATCTAATCGTAGGCTCTTATAAATGTTCATATAATCTTCTAACTGAGTTACATCTGATGCCTTGGTAATATAACCTCCTACTTGGCTATATGTTCCTTCAAGATATTTTGAAATGTCTTCATTAGGTATAACCTTTTGCATTATAGTCGTGTTATCAGGCATGGGTATACTCTCTCGTATGGACTTCATCATAATTTTTTCACTATTGGATAACAAACTAACATCTTTAAGACGGAGGTCATTAAACTCTCCAAGAGAAATATTATGTTTAGACAAAAGTGAATTAATTTCATTGGTAAAACCAGAAATGTCCTTTAAATTCCCTTTGTTAAATCCCCCCGCGTCTGATACTGCCCCTTTAACTCCATTCTCTATCTGAGTTGCTTTCGTCGGCAGCTTCCCGCTCACAAATCTTACCGCACTGGCAGCCAATTTGCTGCCTACCGTAATCAATGCATCTCCCGCACCTGCAATGACCGTATTGATTCCGACTGCCGTTATGCGCTCTCCTAAGTTTTGCTTTCCATCCCCCCTGTAATCATTGAATGCGTCAAACGCTTCGCCCACGGTTCCGCTAACCGCTCCCGCTACCATTGACCTCAATAAGGTTGGTGAAAACTTACCTACCGCTCCCCCAGTTTTTATTGCATTTAAATACTTTACAGGGAGGCCTATACTGACCACTGTTCCTAAAAACTGCCCGGTCTTCTTCCCATACTGATTATCCAGCGGATCGACATAACCTTCCGGTTCCGGCCCCATGATCCAGTCCGTAACCGTCCCGGCCATTCCAAACGACGCCGTATCGATTGCATGGACTACCATATTGCTTCCGCCTACGAGAATATTGGCCAGCGTCTGATTGCCTACACCACTTCCCAGCAGACGGTTTTTGTCTGCCGCTTCCTTTCCCTGCTTTTCGTAATATGCCTTGACCTCTGCAAACCTCCGGTCCTGCTCCTCGACCGAAAGCTTGAACCAATACGTCCCTTTCAGCCGTTCTATCACCTTGGGGTCGTCCCGGTTTAAAATGTCTGCTTCCGACACCGCGTTATACGGATCAACGGGTCCTATCGTAGCCTGCGGCTTCATCAGCTCCAATTGTTGCTTGGCCCATTCTCCCTTCGGTCCTTCCACCACCGCCATTCGTAGCAGAAATGCATATTCTTCCTTCTCCATTAGCGGTACACTGCTGGTCGTGATCGACGGATCATAATCACACGCCTTCACCGCGGGCTGTTTGAAATACGCACCCAGATCTTTCCCCGCCTGGTATTGGACGGCATCCACACCCAAGGATTCCAGCTTTTTGCGTGCGTCTTCCGCTAGCTTATGCATTGCGTCCATTTGAGTTTTATTTTTAAACGCCTGATATACCTCATAGGCTGTCTGCGCCTTTGCGATCTGATCCCGCGCCAGGTAGATGTCCTTCAGCTTGCTTTGCGCGGCTATGGAGTCGATCGTTCCCAGTCCAGAATTCGTAACAGTTGCTTGGAGCTTCTGCACCATAGGATCTCTATTCAACTTATCCCGTCCCATCAGAGCAGCAACCGAGGTGATCAGATTCGTGACCACCTTCTGGGCATAAGTTGGGATCGAAAACTGCCCAATTACACCGCCTCCCCCAAGCCTTCCGAACATACCGCCAAGAGTGCCAAACTGCTGTATGAGCTGTTTCGTCTGGCGCTTATTCTCATCCTGAACACCTTGAATACCCTTTACTGCAAGACGAATAATATCTTCAAGCTTTTCAGCCTCCACCATTAATTCGTTGACGAGCACTTGAGCCTTCATCTGGTTTGACCCCAGTGGTATGCCACTCCAGTTACTAGCTTTACCTTTCAATTGGAGATACAGCCGGTTGGTGTCCTGGCTTACCTGTTTTATTTTCGTCTGCAGGCGCTCGACTTCATCTACGTTAAATGTAAGCTTCGTTAACGCCATGTGCTTCCCCCTGCTTGCTTCTAATAAAATTAGCTATGCAGCACTCTGCATAGCTAATTGCATTCTTATGTAGTGGAGCTCATGAAGTTTGTTTTACTTAAAAACTATACTAGAATTTTTGCGAATTCTTAACTGCATTTGAAAGCTCTTTATACTTTGTAGATACAGTATTCATATGATCTCCAAGATCCTGAAGTGATTCTGCAAACTTATCAAATGTCGGTTTCAATTTTTCCACCTTGTCTGTAAAATCTCTTGCCGCCTCATCCTCCCAAACACTATTAAGATTTTTCATTGTAGTCATAACTTTTTTAATCAATGCGTCTACTTCCGTACCGTAATTTTTAATAATTTTTGCCTGTCCAGCCAATCCATCATAACTCAATGTAACTTTACTTGTTGCCATCATTAATCTCTCCTTTAAGTGATTGTTTTTATATAAAAATGAACTTAAAAAATGCTTTTTCAAACCTATAAGATCTTTTAAGTTCATTATTATAACTCCAGTTTCCTTATTAGTTATTATTTCAAGTCCTATCTACCCTGTCCCTGATAATCGTTTCGCACAGAATAATCTGACTCGAACAGAATGATATCCCCAGAGGAAAAAGAGAACGTCTGCCCCATTTCATCTGTGCTCCCATTCATCTGACCTTCAATCGCCCACATGTTAGCAATCGGTGCCTTGTAGCCTAAAATACGAGTGTCTGCATCTCCATTTTTAGTCGTATAGATTTGGAAATTCACCAGAATATAACCACCAGTGATGAACTCCTTCTCATGCCCATCTAATGCACCTCCATATTGATTCGCCAGAGTGACGATGTTTGTTCCCTTTGGCAGGATATATGGTGCAATCGGCAAGTTATACTCCCCGTACCAATGCTGTACGCTGCGGACGGCTGTGATTGGATTAACTACATTCGGGATGTCGGTCGGGCCGACTAATGTTCGCGATTCAAAGGGCAGGACTTCCATGTCGTAACCGTAAGCGATTTTGGTTTTTCGCTTTAGATACTGTTTGTAGAACTTAAACCAAGGCGTCTTATCTCGCTCCGCTTGAGTCATTATATAGTTGTATTCATAGCTAGCTGCTGTCGATAATTCACCACTTGAAATATTCCGCAAGCCATCCGCCAAGCGGTAGGTCCGGGTGTAGCTCAGCTTGTCCTTTGGGGAGCCGACGCCAATCATCTTATTCTTCGAGCCGGAAATATCATAGTACAGATCGACGGGTCTCGCTGTCCCTCCAGTTTTCGGAATAAAATAGAAGCTTGGTTCGATCCGGATACCCTCGCCCGGCTGCCACAGGTTCCCGATGGTCCGGAAGTCAAACAGGAAGGAATAGCCGTTATGTGGTACCGTCCTTTGCTCCCTAGGATGAGAACCCTTGCGGATCGGCAGCTGCCACTGTGGCTGTCCACTTAAAGCGGTTGGTATGCCATTCTCATCATTTCCGCCCGTATAATACATCGCGCTGCTATGTTCAAATGTCCCAGCGCCAGTTCGAAACACCTTCTCAAACCGGAAATCCCCAATGTCCCAGATCCGAAAATCGAACAGACGACCGACCACACCCACATTGAAGCTCTCCGATGCGCAATAATTCATCCAATTACCGTTCAAGTTGACCTCGCAAAGATCCGAACTATCTGATGGAGCGTTAATCGCCCAAGACTGTGTCTGAATCGTATAGTTTCCTTCATCGACCCAGGTTGGCATAGTAAAGATCATGGACGGTGTTCCAACAGGGATGTAGATCCAAGTATTCTCCGGGTAATACTGGCTCCCTTGAAACACACCAAACGGAAATTGAATCCGCTTGTTTTTCGTGTATTTGGCATAATCCCGATTGCCGTACCCAGGGATATTGAGATGCTGCCCACTCTCCGTAAAATGTATGGTGAACGGCCGATCCAAGATCAGCACTGCCCTAGTCATATCCGGTGTCATACGTTGATCGTATGGGCGGTTATCGTCTGGAAGAAGCGAGTAATTGACGACCGGTGTGTGCACGGTGACGGAGTTTATCGGAGAGATCAAAAATTCCTGATCTCCGTTTCCCTCTACGTTCTCCGACAGCATCGTATAATAAATGGTACCTGTGCTGGTTGTATTCTGTCGATTGAGTAAACCGCTATTGATCATCAACTGGCCCTCGTAAAGCACCTCGTCTCCTATGATTTGCGGATCAGGAATCCTCCCCGGAGTTAGTCCAGTCTTGATTGAGACGGTATCATCCATAATCGTTTCACCGTTAAATACAAGACGGTCATTCTGCACCTCAGGATCTTGGGTTTGTATTTCAGCAAGAGCTATGAGCTTGTCTGTATCATCAACATCGCCTGGACCCGGCTCGCGATCTCCACCATCTACCACCTCTGGCGTAAATTTTATCCCTCCCGTATCTTGGGGAACAACATGGTCTTCCACTTCTATACTATTGATAAGCTCGACCGCCGGTGAGTCATAATTATTAGGATATAGAGTGACTTCTCCTCCAGGCAGCGCATAGTTCTCCATACGTGCCTGATCTATTTGATAAACGGCCAACTGATCTACCTGCCAGTACGCGTACTCTTTTGGAGTCAAGTCAAAGGTATAGGTTTTATCAAATTTCCCTGTTCTAGGAAGTGGCGATTGGGGAATCGATGTTCCATTCGGTCCCGGAAGATTCGGCCGATCTTCCTCCCACTTCGTCGGATAGGTAACCTTTACACTGCAAGAATAACGAATCACTCCTGCCATATTGGCGAAGGTATGTTCAAATAAATAGTCCTTTGCCCAGGCATTGGCATATAGATTCTCTGATGTAGGGATTCCCAATGACACATCAAAATGACGTCCATTTGCCGCGTCGTCACCAAGAATTACTCCGTTCGCATTGGGTTCCATAAATGACGTTTGCGGAGCAGCGATCTTGTTAGGCGGTTCAATAGTATAGGTACACTCGCCTGAACCTTCCCCCGGATCAGGTGGATCTTTCACTTTGTAATAGAAGGACAAATAATATACTGGGTAGCTTCCATCATATGTGAATCCATACGGATCACCCGCTTCAATAGTACCTCCGCTAGGGGCAGCGACTGTACTTTTTTTGAACCCCTGATACTCATAAGTAGTATTTCCAGAGGTATGAGTAAACGAGTAAGCACTGTTTTTTATTAATACTTCCTCTCTGTCTGTAAAGCCACTTATTCCGTTCAACGATTGTCCCGTAGTTGTGTAATGTTTAATTATGGCCTTACCACCTTCCGGCTCCAACTCAATCGTCAACATACTTGGAAAATAATATCGGTAACTGATAACTCCCGGATCAACGGGTCCCCCCTCTGAAGTTACATCTTCTCCTACATCATTATTAGAAGAAGTATTAAGATCCCCAACTAAACTGACATCAAATGAAACTGAGCTAGTACCTAAACCAGTAATAGGATATTGAGTAGGAATGAAATTTCGGCTGGTATATTTGCTAATATATCCCCAAGTCTTCTGATAGTACCTGGAATGATTCCATATCTCTTCACCATTACTCCAGTTGGAGGGACTAACAAATCTTGCAACTTTAACACTTTTTATCTTTCGGCCAGGAAAATCAAAGGAATAATCAAATTTCGGTATACTCTTGTTAAGCTGACCGGGATAACCATCTGAAGTCCAGGTTACTCCATCTGATCTTCTCCAAATATCATAAGAAAACAGAGCTACAAAATAATATATATTAGGATTATTTGTATCCACTGTAGTAGGAAGTGTCCCAGCTGCTGCATGTTGATTGGATACAAATAAAGAGCCTTCAAATAAAAGAAGAAATGAAAATAAAACAATCAATAGCCTTCTCACATTCAATTTCCACCCCTTACTTAAATGGGTTTAACATTATTGAAGCTGACTCCTTATCAAACATTTCGATTCCAATATATTCAATTTGATTCAGCTTTATCATAAATTCATCATCAACAAAAGGCACTCTGTACGTTAATATCTTGGTTCCGTCCGAGTTGTTTTTCATATAGTACCTCATTGAGCCTCTATATTTAGCTTCAAACTGCGAACTCAGATAATAGATGCCCATCATTTCCTGAGAGGTCCTCGCCCTCATATATTCCTGTTTCCCGTTTGTGACAGGCCAAATATCATAGTATATTAATCTTCCCGCCCGAATGGGGAGTTGATCGATCGTCAGTATACTTATAGTAGAGTACAACTGTTCATATTCATTTTTCATTAAAAACGGTTCTCCTCCCTGAAATAGTTTCTTATATGGGGCAATAGGGACAGGCTTAATCCCCGCCTCTTCCATAGTCGGAATTACTTTCTCACCTATCCATGCCCAATTCCCTATTTGATCCCACTCCAAAGCCACACCGAGGCCAAGGGAAACAAAACGGAGCGGCACATAGACACTCCCGTTTTTCTCAACTGCCTTGGCGTCTATAGTTTTTGCTGCCCCATTAACATAAACCTTGTCCGCTCCAACTTGGATATCCACAGAACGGTCAGCCAGTGTAAATCCTGCCGTACGGGTCGTGGCATTCCATGTAACTTTCGCACCCAGTTTTTCTGCCACATTTCGAATAGGAACCATAACCCGCCCATTATCCATATAGGGTTTTGCATCGCTAAACTTCACTTTTCTACCGTTCACCAGAACTGCCAGATCCGGCCCGCCTATTAACTCTGCCGCTGAAGCAGCACTCGATGCAATCAAACTCATCATGCCAAACAAGAATAAAAAGATAATTTTTTTCTTCAAAGCAAGCCCTCTTTTCTCAAAATTCACTTATATATTCTCTCTATCACCTAACCGCACAATCCTCAATAAAATACCCTTTTCGCGCGGCCTCCTCTGGATCGAACAGGCTTTCTATAACAGTAACCCCCGAGGGTACACAGCTTTCTCCGTAAGCAATATGTCGCCCAGCTGAATTTCGGGTACCTACCAGAACCTTTCGTCGCATTACTGCCCCACTACCTAAGGAATATGCATCCAGCAGTTCTCCCCCAGGAAGTGGATAACCTTGAATAAAAGCCATGATCCCTACATCCTGTATGGATTGCTCCTGCAAGCCGCGGGGAAGGGTGAACTGAATCGACAAGCCCATTCGTTTCACCAGCTCCAAATGTCTGTTAATGGCTGTTGCCAAGTCTTTTTCAACGAGTGATGTGATCGTACTCTGACGTATTTCGTGAAATAGTTCTATAGAGGTCAGAGGATTAAGATTGGTCTCAGCCGCCAGGGCTGTATACTCCCCCTCATAGAATTCATTAGAGCTAGTATCATACACCCGCGCATTGTCATCCAAAGTGAAATAAAGCAAATTGCCGTTCTGAAGCTTGTAGTAATAGGGACGTTCAGGCCAACTCACAGGCTTAAGTTCATCCTTCCCGCTATCACTAGCCGTGTCGTCCAGAGTAACCAACGTATAGCCGCTATACCCAAACATCACCAGTGCGGGTATATGCATTTTTAAATTGTTCATTTCAGTCTGGTTGTTCTCCAGCCCAAATTTCAAAGCTAAATTACTGTAAAAAACACTTAGCACATCCTGATCCAGTTGCAACTGGCGTTCCCGCCCATAGTGCACTGCTGTGATAGTAGGCTGCTGTTCCAGTCGTGACAGATAATCACCAGCATCATCCACTGCGGCTTGAAAATCATCCGAATAGCGTTTATACATGTCCTGATTAAAGACCTGAAGATCTTCTCGAGTGTCGCCCATAAGAACAAGAGGAATGACCAGAATTAGAAAAATAAGCACAACACTAAGGGGCTTCACTTCGTACCATCCCCCCATACTTCAAATTGACCGGAATCATTTCACTATGAAACAAGAGCGATCGCATCCGTGAGGCAAGTGTCGTCCCTTCAGATTCCAGTCGGACATTGAACAGATCGCCTACATGCATAGTAAACCTTCTACCTGGATCATCTGTAGCCAGTAAAGGTCCTGAACGCGGATATAAGATTTCCAAAATATCCTTGCTGAAATATCCGTCATATCGGACACTAAAGCTGTTCTGGAATGTAGAATAATCATCAGGATTCGTATATAAAGGCTGTAAATTCTTTTTGTAATACTCCATTTGCACTTTGAAAACACCATATGAAGCATCCAACGAATGAAGAAACAGCTCATAATCGGAAGTATCCACGTACCCTTTAGCACGAACGGTATCCACGAATTCCACCACAGCCGCATTGGCCGCGAGCTTAGTATTCCTCTCTACAACTTCGGATTGACGGAATGCCGGATAGACTCCGAACACAAATGCCAGCAAAATAATAATAATTACACCTTTCAGCGCGTCTGCCATGCGGCTCCTCCTTTCTAGCGGGTGGCGGAGATTTCCGTAATCATCTCATCGGTTCGCGTGACTCTTAACTGATAAGCAGCATCAGGCACTCCACGTAAATCCACTGCTGTAAGGTCCGTTTCCCCATTAATTGCAATGCCATCGATATATAAAATATATTCCCCCTCCAGTGCTGGAGGGATCATACCGATGACCTGCTCACCGCTAATTTTGTTCAAATCACCTGTCCCTTTGTAAGGTGCCGCTGCAACTGTCGGCAGCTCATAGTGCCTTTTTGGAACAGCACTCTGCATCTCCAGCCGCAAAAACGTAAATCCGCCTACGGCGAATAAAATCCAGGCAAAGAGGGTTAGTAGAAATTGAGTGCTAGTTTTCATTTAGTGGCTTCATCCTGATTAAATTCTATTAATCGAACCTCACCATTCTTATCCCTAAATACTTTGGCTTTAAAAAGAGACTGCGTATTTACATTGCAATTTTCAGCATTTTCAACACCTGTTTCGCTTTGATCCAGCATCTGAGACACACTATGTGATTCCACTGACGTATCCTTAACAAAACCACCTTCAGGATTAGTGTCACTTACTGTTGGAATGCCATAATAAGTTTCATAAGTATTCTCTGCATAAAACCCTTTCGTATTTACTCCAGTCTTTATCAGAATGGAAAATTGCGGACGTCCCTTATATCTCATTGCTGCATTAATAACATCCTGGCCAGAGACATTCTTATTGTCATAGCTATTGAACTCCGCCTGATTAATCATTTGGGTCTGGGCCAAGGTCTGCTCCTGAGCGCGGATGAAATAATTATTAATGACCAGATAAATACTTACACCTGCGGCAATAATCAAAATAGTCACTATAATTCCGATAACCCATTTAAGTCCTGTCGAAATATTCTCCATATTTGCTCTCCTTACCCCTTATTTTGGCTGTGTAAATACAATTAGCCTGACCTCTTCGTTACTATCCCTGTAAATTTTAGCCGTAAAGCGTCCCAGAGTATTAATGTTATATTTATCTTTTTCTATATCCATCATATCGGAAATACTTACACCTTCATCTCCTTTTCCCTGACTGGTTAGATTTACAGTCCCAGAAGTTGGAACCTCATACTTAGCTCCATATGTATTCTCCGCATAGAATCCTTCAGTAGCATTTTCTCCTGTATAAATCTTAATCGCGAACTGCGGACGCCCCTTATAACGCATGGCTGCATTAATCACATCCTGGCCGGATACATCCTTGTTATCATAGCTGTTGAATTCTGCTTGATTAATCATCTGGGTCTGGGCCAAAGTCTGTTCCTGTGCGCGGATGAAGTAGTTGTTGATAACCAGATAAATACTTACACCTGCAGCAATAATCAGAATGGTAACAATAATGCCAATAACCCATTTAAGTCCGGTCGAGATATTCTCCATGAAGTTTCCTCCTCACCTTATTTGAAGCTAGTTTTTATTTTATTGCTCTTTACGCATCTACTCCGCTACGAAATAAATAGCTGCAATCCGCTCATTTTTATCTTTGATCAGCTTCGCCTTAAATCTGGCTTGCGGACTAATATAATATCTTCCTGAAGCCTCCGAGAGTTCTTCTATATCTACACCTCTAGTATCAGGTCCCTCTTTGAAACTCCCACTGGAATAATCGAACGCACGGCAATAATCTTTTTCACTTGGATTCAAGCTAATTTGTCTCTCAGACTCACCTTGACCATTGACGTAAGGTCTCTCTACGTATAGGCAAAATCCCTGCTGCGACTCGTACCTCCGATAAGCTGTGAGAATCTGGGAGCCGCTGACAATCTGATTGTCAAATGCGGAATATTGCTGCTCCGAAAGCTCCCTGGCCTGTGCCGCCGCCTGGCTATTCGCCAATTCGACAACAGGCTGTGTCTTCCCCCACAAGAACAGACCGGATGATATAATGGCCAGCGTGATCAGAATCGATATCGTTGTTTTCAAAAAGCTTGCTATATTCTCCATGCCTGTATCTCCTTCACATTTTGCCAGTTACAACAGTCAGGTCACCCAGCTGCTGGAAGGCCATATAGACGAAGGGAAGCAGTAAATATAAGGTGAACGTTGCCTGCATCGGCAAGAACCCGAACATTTTACCCAGTGTACTTTTCCTGCTGATAACCTTCTCATAATGCTCCTTACGCTGATCCATCGCGAATGCCCTCTCCGCATCCATATCATCAAACGCCTTCTTCACCGGGATCAGATCGGCTGCAACCTGCAAGCGGTCTGCGAGCCGTTCGAGGGGAACGAAACGTGCGTCCTCCTTCAGATTCTCAATGGCACTCCAGCCTCCAGCCTCATAATCCAGCATGCAGCGCAACAACTGCCGCTCAAAAATATAGCTGTAACGATGCAGCCACTCTATCATTTCGTACACACTGATATTCGGAAATTGAGACAGCATCATGGAAAGCGTATTGAAGCCGTCCACCTCATTCTGCATTTCCCACTTTCGCAGCTGAGTACGAATGATTAAGTAGGCATCCGGAAGATAAAACCCTGCCAACGCCAGCCCAAAAGCCAGTAAAAGCTCATACCATTTGTAATACTCCTCATGATATTGCTCTACCCTGTTCATTAACTGTGCAGCATAGGCATTCTGGTTCAGATTGTTCTGAAGGAAAGACTTATTCTCCGCTTTCTCCTGAATGTAGGGCAACATCTGATCCGGTGTAATATCCTTCGCTACCAGTTCTCCAATTAAAGTCTGCTCAAAAGCGTACCGTTCCTCGCTCAGCATCTTCTGAGATTCTGTCTGATTGCCGCCTGTGATGATCTGCTTATTGGGATACAGGATGTTATGCTTGATATTGGCATGGATCGAGAATTGAAGCGATATGATCAGCATAAAGATAACGAGTGCCGCTAATGTTTTCTGCAGAAAGAAGGCATGTTGCGACAACCCAGAGTTAGCATCCTTCAATTTGCCGGCTACCTTGAAATGAAGAGGCTCATGTTCTGACGGCGTGATTCGATCCACCAATTTAAAGATCCATTTTCTCTTCAGAATCCGTTTTAACCACTTACCCTCATCTTTGATAGATTGTGTATCTTCATCCACACCCTTGAGAATCCGCAAGGCAATAAACGATATAATAAACGTGATATATAGTAAGATTAAAGAATATAATCCCCAAGCCGAATTGTAGTAATTGGATACAATAGGAAACATTCCTTCCGCCCAATTGCGGATCGGATCTAACATGAATACCGGTGAAATAGCTACAAAAACAATACCGTATAACAAACGATCGATTCGCTCACGGCGGTTAATATCCATATGAATCTCTTCTCTGATATTGCCAAGCATCGATAGATAAATCGAACGCTCCCCTTTATGGATATCCGCATCACCATATTCACCTATTTTGTAACTCACTCCAGCTAGTTGCTTCATATAACGGTTAGGTGCAATCTCATAATATTTCTGCAGTTCATCTTCCGGGTCCACCGCTGCCAGAATTCCAGCAATCTGCCGGGCATGCACGGCTACCATTGGTTTCGAGCGTTCCGCAGAATTCTCCAAGCTGACTTGCACCATATGTGTCTGATGATATTCATGACGAATATCCAGAATCATGGACGATTGGTCGTATAACATCTGCTTCACTAAACGCCCAATGAAGAGATCGCTGAGGACACCTCCAAGATATACTGAGACTAGCATAATAGTCGCACGGCTTACCCAGGATGAAGTCCAGAGGAATGAACTCAACGAAATGATCAGAATACAAGCAACAATCATTAGCGTCAGCGCAGCCGCGCGACTTCTGATCATGATTTCATTGCCTGCATGAACCAAGGTCAGACGCGAGCGCATCCGGTGAAGAAGTTTCTTCACTAATGGCAGTTCATCAAGTACCGGATAAGTTTTATGGGCCTGTTCCAACCATCTTTTTTCCTTAGTTCTCGTTGGCAGCAGAGCCTTTAGTCGCCTTTGCTCCTGATATTGTGTTCCCTTCAATTTGCGCTGCACTATATTAAGCAGCACAAGCAGGACAACCAGTAGCACTCCCGAGATTCCCAAAATAATCAATAATACGTTTTGCAGATTCATGCGGATTGCCCCCAATACTTCTCAAGAAATGCAGTAAAATCTAATGCATCCTCTTCATCCATATTTTTGCGCATTTCTTCGACTTTACTGCTGCTGATCGGATGTTTGACCACGTATTCTCCGGCTTCCCACACAATGACATCCTTATAATCATAGGAACGCCGATCTGTCATCCGGCCAAAATATTCGGTCACGGTATCCATAAAAGCATCCAGCTTGTCCGTAATATTCTCAGGATCCTTGTAGTTCTGAGGATATTCAAACTGGGGATCAGCCGGGATAATCTCTGTAATCCGTTCGATATATCTTTTCCCAGCACGCAGTACCAGGTGGACGTTGAAGCCAAGTGCCTCAACAACCTGAACCTCAGCAATTTTCTCATTACTGAAGGCTCCCGATGCGATAAGACTGTTGCGCAAAGCACTGACCAAATTGGGCAGTGTTTTGCCGTGGTGTGTAAACAATGTATATTCAGAAGCTACCTGGGCTGCCTGAATCACATAACTAACCACACTATGAGTAGCCGCCTCACCGACGATATTCACAGCGCCATCCGTTTTTTTCTGCACATCCAGCCCATCCTGCCCACTAACGGAGGGGGTTTCTCTGAAGGATAAAATATTTTTACCCGGATACATTTTTCTCGCCCAGATCTCGAAGGAAGTCTCCTGAATCCGGATATTCTTCGCATCAATATATTTGATCAGTGCCTTAAGCAGCGTTGTTTTCCCCGAGCCCTGTCTGCCAGTGATAGCAGTGACCTGATGGCCCAGGATGAGAAAAACAAGCATATCAATCGCAAGCTGTGCCCCTTGATCTTGGATCTGCTGATCCAATTCCACGAGCGAATCGTTAAATTTGCGGACAAAAAAAGCCCAGCTCTCAGCCATTTTGGGCCGCACAACCACGACCCGGCTGCCATCAGCCATATCGTTGATGATATAACCCTTGGATTCATTTAATTGCCCAGGGTTACCAAACCCATAGATATTTTGGCAAACCCGCTTAAGCTCCTTCTCAGAACCAAAACTTAAGAATTCCAGGTGAAGCGACTTTCCGCGGTAGAACGTCCACACCGCATCATAGGATTGTGGTATGAAATGCTGCTGCTTCGTATATTCCAGAAAATCTGTAGTCTGCACGACATCAGGAGGCATGCCACTTGTTCCTCCATTGACTCCGTCGATATTCTGATCTCGAAGCTCATCAATAACGCCGAGCCCCTTATAAATTTGATAAGCTCTCTGAACAATAATTTCAATCTTGTCCTGAATGGACAATCTCGGCTGCTCGGACTGATAGATATGGCGAATCTGCTCTTCGGTGATCTTATACCCTTTAGATCCATCAGGCAGTTTTTGCAGTGTATCTAGGCTATATTTGCTTACTATTACATTAAATGCATTCTGACCATGATCTTTTTTGAAAACATAAAGCAAGATATCGAAGCAATCCTGTGAAGTCAATCGATTCGTATGGCCGAAGCTGATAATCTTATCTACATTTCCTTCATCCAGACCGTAGGTCTGAACCAATAGATCCTTCATATAAAGCTTCACGTATTTCTTAGCGGATAGATCGCCGTGCATGCAACTTCGGAGCGCTTTCTGCAATTCCCTTCGCCGCGCCTTCCGACGGTTGTATTCTTCCTCACTTGGGCTTCCCTCATAAAGAGACGCAGCTATAATCTCCTCAAAAGCCCTTCTCAGAAACAGCACGATTTCATTCATATCATATTTCAGTTGGACGGAAGGTGGAGCAGCATCCTTACGTCTGCCCAGCCATAAGTAGAGGAACACTCCAATAGCTATCAGGACTACAAAGATCAGAATCAGATTAATCATTCGCAACATCCAATTCCGATACTGGAGAAATCTCCAGCATCCGGAGAATAAGCTGTCCCATATGTCGTACCGCCTCAGTGAAGTTTCCGTCCTCACTAAACTCCAGAAAACGGGATTTAGCCTCTCTTGCCTTCAATAGAAACTGAACAAAACGCCGTTCATTTTGAGCATCCATATAACCAATATGATGTGGGATAACACCTACTGCTTTTTTCTTCAATTCATACAGCTTAATAATTCTCTCTTTATTGAACCTGGAGCTGCGCTCATAAGCCCCAATACAATAGAGGACTGGCTTATGGCTCGGAACAGGAGCTTTGTTCTTGTTCAAAAAATAGGTATCCAGACTTACCTGATTCTGATTTAGGTTAACCACAATCAAATCTGCCTGCTCCATAACCAGAGACACAACATCCGGATCATCTTCAGAGGAAAGGTCCACAAATAACAAATCATAAAACCTGCGATAATCCTTGTAGATATGCGGAAGCAAGAGCTTTGTCTCATGTTTCTCAGTACTCATAGATCCCCTAAGCAGTTCCAACCGATCCTTAAGAATGGACTCCGCATGATCTCTTATGCCTTCAGGTGTAAGCATTCCACACTGCACTAATCTCTCAATCGCATCCATTCCGCCGGTGGTCTGTGCAGACTGAAGCGTTGTTCTTGTCTGTGAGAACAAATGCTCAAGCACCCCTTGCTCCAAATGCGTATGTGTCATTAACACGCGGATATGATGATCTAGCGCTATGGTAGCCGCAACAGCTGCCATATTCGATGTTGTTCTCCCCTGCCCTTGAGCAGGCCCCCAGAAAGCTACAAGCATAATTACCTACCCCCGTTTCCTTGCATACTGCCACAGCTTCTTGATGTCTTGCTTTGGAACATCACAAATTTCAATCAAAAAGTCATTTACAGCTTCGGCAAAATCCTTATCTACCTTAAGATCCACCCTTCCATCATGGACCCAATCAATTCTTCGCTCCGGACTACTGATGTAACTGATCTTCGAAGTAATCACTGGATAATATTTATCCACATACTTCAGTCCAAGTCCGCATTCTTCTTCTATGACAAGCAGTACAGTAGGTATCCGTTTCTGATCCAGCAACATATCTACGTTCTCCATAGCCTGACGTTCATAGGTGGTTGCGAAGACAATAATCTCCTCCTCAAGACCCTCAGGATACCCATGATGCCAGTCATACAGAACGATATCCGGTTTGTCAGCTACGGTTGAATCAGCAATCTTTATACCAGACACTTCACCTTCAAAATACTGATAATTCCTGCTGTTATCCGAAATAATCATGACATCGTTGTTGAAATAACTTTTCAACAGAATAGCCGCTGCCAGTATGAAATCGTGCTTCTCGCAATCCCCTGCGACAACAATGTGCAAATCGGTCACTCTCCTTCCAGCAGACTGTCATCTGTGGCTGCTTCTTTATTCGTCACACCCGTTGAACTCTGGTCTGCACTTGAATCGATCGGCGCTTGATTGGTCCGATCTATCACTCCGTTTACGGATTGGCTGTCATCAACTTTCGCAGCCTCCTCTGCTGCTGCCGCTCCCTGCACAGCCTTTCTCTGGATCACACCACTGCCGCTTGGTGCCTGTGCTCCGACACGAATTCTATCTTCATCCTCCATAACTTCGAGTCGTTTCTCCAGTTCTTTCCGAAGATTGGCAGCAAGACTCCACTTGGCCTGATCTATAATGAAAGGATTATCCTTAATTACTCCTAGTACATCCAGATTAGGGACATAATTGACTACAGGTTCAGGCTGAAGCTCCGGTTCTACGTACTGTTTCATATACAGCTCCGCGTTATTTATGTATGCATCCACCAGGGCAGCTTGCAGGAGCTGTGCTTCTTCTTCATTGTCATTAAAAAATGTATATTGATTCGCTAAATCTACGTCCTTCAGCGTCTTCTTTCCTACGACTATGTAATCCTCGCCATTTGGGAAAACTATCCGAATATCTACGACATCTTTTTTCGTTAACCGAAGCGGCAGTTTAATATATTCAGTCTCTTCTTTTCGTTCTGATGGCTCCAATCTCGCTTCATCACGTACCATTTCAGTAGTTACCGCTGTGCCTGACAATGCATCAATCTTCAAGTACTTGCCTACAATCGCTTTAGACTCACTGATCAGATTATCCGGTGAGGAGAATTTGGGTAGCTTCTCTTCCATTACATCCTCAGCGGTAATCACCTCTCCAGCTAGCTTTGGAGATATCAGAACATAGGCTGTCTGGGATTGATCCATATAGCGCTGCAAGACTTCATCTTTATCATTCAGCTGTTCTTCGTAAACTGCCCGCTCGTCGATCAGCTTAGCGTTATAATGGCGATAAGTTGCAAACCATACCCCCGATGTGGCAACGGCAACAAGACAACCTGATAGGATCGTATATCTCAGTATTTTTTTCCGCTTACGTATTGCCACTTCAAGACCTCATTTCCATCCCTATTTGATTTTCCCTTTCGATTTTGCGGCCGCGGCTGCCGCTGCTGCCCGTTCGGAGGCTTGTCTCTCAGCTTCCTTAAGTCTGGCTGCCTCCGCTCTCTCTTCCTCCACCTGTAATTTATCTGCATATTTCATCATATTTGATTCAATTTGGGCGATGGTAGATTTAAATTCGTTCATTTTCTTAATCCATTCCTCACAATGCTGCTTAAACTCTTCCCCACCCAAATCTACCCAATAACCTGACACTCCTGTGATTGCTGCTCTCATCTTATCGCTGCACTCCTGGGCAGGGGAGAGAAGTCGATGGCAATCAAAAGCAATGCCCCTTACCATACCTGAATTCATACCCAGCCTCCTGATTGATAATTACCGGCTCTCCGGAACAAATGAAAATCCTATGCCTATTAATAACAAGGTCACAAACAAGACCGTCCCAACAATTCCCCAGAGCAGCGTTTGCTTGCGAAAGAGCTTTTTCTGAACGGTCAGCAGCTTCATTACCCATTCGACAGCCGCTTTATCTGGATACAAAGGATCTTGATGTGCAGGCATCAGTGTCGTTTGAATTTCTGCAAAATCCTTTTTCAACATTTGTAATACTTCCTGATGTCCATTTTCCAGCAGTAGCCTGCACCGCTTGCGCTCATAAGGATTAAGGGTGTTCAGCTTCTCTTTCAGCAGTTCATACTTCCACATAGCCCCGTTGCCTACCAAAATAGGAATTTGCGAGTTCCACCACAGCTCGAGTCCGCTGGTGCCCTTCCGCTCCCGATGGATATCCACCCATAGAATGATATGCGTGAACTCACTGGCCAAAAGCTCCGAAATATCCCACGAATACCCTCTGCGATAGAAAGTGACTCCTTCATATTCGAACATGGTTGAAACCGAATCTTCTTTCTCACCCTTAAAAACAATCTGTTCAAGCGAAATGATTTCGGGTCTGTCATCTCCGCATACCAGAGGCTTCCAGCCCAGTTCTGCCAGACCCGCAGCCAGCAGAAATGCCGCCGCACCTACATCTTCTTCCCCTCCGACACCACAAACTCCAATAACAAGTGGTACATTGCTGCCCAGAATTCTCGCACTCACTGCTGGCGTAGATTTCTCTTCTACCGGAATAGATTGTTCCAGACTCTCCAGCGTTTCCGCTTCAGCTAACGACGGGGTCTCCTTTCTGGCCGGAGGCCCCGGTCTAGGCGGAGTTGATCCTGCTGAAGAGCGAGGAGCAACGGATGGTCTCCTGTTGGCGGCATCTGCTACAGTTCTGGAACCAGCCACTGGCTGTGGACGGGTAAGCGACTCCACCGGTCTCGGAGGAGCAGACGGTGCCTCTTCCACTGCCTCGTCAGAAGCTGCTCTTGATGATGGGCCTTTAAACGATGCAAAAAGGCCTTTCTTTTTACCCAGGATATGATAATAATCCCTTGTAGTTTTTTTCTCTTTGATCCAGTTCAGAAGATCATCGCCCTGGAATTCCGTAGTAAACTGAAGATCATGTATGTTCATATTTACCAGGGTCCGTATAAATTCAATATCCGTTTGCAGCGCCGGGTCTAACTGGACAATCAGCCGCGTATGTTTAAGATATTTACGGATCAGCGTCATGAAACTGATTATATCCGCAGCTTTGACCGGTGTGCCCAGACCCGCGCCGCCCTCCATAATTACAATGGATGAAGGATCGACTTCCTTGCTACTGAAACCACTTATAAAACTATGTAATGTAGAATGTTTACCAGAAATTACATAACCCTCATGCTCCAGCGACCTGGATAGCAGCATTATAAGTTCAGGTGAGCAGACTAAGTGTACGCTTTTCATAGGAATCCTCCTTTACGATCTCCCAGCTCAATAGGGCAAAATACGAACTATGGCTCCGTCCCCTTGTATAATCTCTGCGAGAACAGCATGCGGCCCCAACTCAATCCATTCTTCGCCCGTACGGCTGGCTTCACATTTAAATTCCCAGTTATCCGGAAGCCAGTTGGCTTGCTTAAGTAGCTCGATACATTGCCCTGTAGAAATAGAAAGAGAGACTTCCAAATCCAAATACTTCTCTCTTTCACCTTTAAATACAAAAGTAGTCAGTGCAGTTGACATAGTCTGATCCCCCAGATTTGTTAAGCTTCTTGCAGCCAATTACATAATTCATTTACTACTGTAGACAAGGATTGCGTGGTTTGACTGGCGTCTTCTTCCCCCCCGCTCAGCAGCCACATTTGATCTTCATGAATCAACAGGTTCAGTTCGCGAATCACCTGTGCCTCCTCGGTAATGCATTGGATTTCTGCCAAGGAAGTTATGAATGCACCTGCTAGTAGAGACTTCCCCACCCACGTTTCAAAATCCACTTCTTTATTTATCGCTTTTTGTAATTTATCTTTATCGCTCAATTCCCACACTAAAGGGATTCTCTCAATGACCTGATACATCAGCTCATGTAATGCATAAATCTCCTGAAGCTTATAGGTGTTACTTTCCGGCTGATGCTCAAGTTCAAACCAAACTTCATCCTGAACAAAATAGAAGACCTTGCAAGTCTGTTGATTCGTATGCATAAGCTGGCAAAAATAAGATTTGCAGCTGGATGCAACAGCGATACCTCTATGAAGCACTTCATTCACTTTGGCGAGCCCCGCAAAATCAACCTCTAAATATCCCTTCACTTCCAGCGACCTCATCTGAACATCCATTAGGGAGCGTAAATTACGCTCCGATTCGTCTTTGAGATCGATTTCCAGACCTGGAAAACTAGTTTCTCCTATCAAAGCAGTCAAATAGATAATTTCTAAAGGATACAATTCAAACATTTCACGAGCCGGCTTCATCGCTTTTTTTCACCTGCTTATCTATAGTTCTGTAATCATTTTAAGGCGTGAAATGGCCCCCTCAGTTAGCAGTATCGCTTCAGTATTATCCAATACCTCGTTCAGCTCATGGTATTCCATACTCTCGAGTAGTGGAGCATAAGACAAATGATCATTGGGTCTTCCATCGGACAACAACGCATGTCCACTGTTAATCAGTTCACCCGCAAAATCAGTGACCAATTGCATTTGATTCAGTTCAAACGAATCGCTGCCGACCAGCAGCATTACACCAAGTCCACCGCCAAACCTCGCTATCCGCTCCAAATGATCCAGTGAATCATTCTCCATCAGATCAAAAGCGGACTTAAGATGAGGCATTACAATGACGAGAAGCGGATACTTAGACAGAATATACTCTGCCTCGTCAAACTCTTCACGGTTTTGGGCATCTGCAAAAGCTTGCCGTGCATCATTTTTCCTTAGTTGCAGCTGATCCACTAAAGATTGTGTGAGCTGTAAAAACTCTTCAGCTGTGCACATATAGCGGGTAATCGTTGAACTAGCTTTCAAGCTCGGTATACTGACAACACCACTATCAAACAGATGGAATTCCATAGTTACTTCACCTGCTGATTTATCAAGAACTTGTATTAAGGCGTTAAATCTAAAATCCACATGCTTTTGAGTAGTATAAGACACTACAAAATTGCTAACCTGCTTTACATTGATCTCTACCGGAAGTGTAGTATCCCAATCCAGCCCGAGCGGTACCTGATAATTCCCCTGCGGTTGTTCCTTCGGCACACGTTCCAGAAGCTCTGCCAGTGAAAGCTTGTCCGGGATCACTGAAATCCCCACAGGGTTATTCACACCTGCCACTGCTTTCATCTCCGAACTAATCCGGCGGAGAGAGGCAGCAATCTGATCATCCGAGCTGCCATCCACAGGAAGCGCGGTATGAAATTCCAAAATCCGGTTATCTTTGAGCAGTCCGCGGCCTACTGTATTCGTTGGCTCCATCCCTTCTGTTCTACCCAGAATACTGGAATAATCCAATCTATCAGACATTTGGTATACTAGAGCCTGCTTAATATTCTGGCTGATTCGGTAAGGATAAGAGTTTACAGCATTGGCAGCGAACACGAAGTATATCCCGTAATTACCGCCTTCACGCACCAGCTTGGAAAGCTCTAAGATAAAGTCATCATATGCTTCTGAGAATCCTGTGTAATTATCGAGCAGAATAACAATATAAGGAACCTTCTCTCCAGTGGCTGCACTGTAAGAGACCAAATTACTGATACCAAGCTGAGAAAACTTACGTTTGCGTTCATCTAATTGGGACAACAACCAACTGATCAGTTTTCCAAGCTTTTGTTCGTCCTCTGGAAAAATAATATCCCCTACATGTGGAAGCTCATGGAATACTCCCAAGGTACGTGTACCAAAATCCAATATATAGAAATGAACGTAATCAGGTTCATATTTCAAGGCGAGGGACATGATAATTGTCTTTAACAGCGTAGTCTTACCGCTGCTCGGTGCTCCATAAACCAGTAAATGTCCATCCTGATTAAAATTAATATCCAGATTGTATTGCTCCTGATCTGACGGATTATCAATTCGTCCAACGGTGGCAATAAGATTCTGATCTGGCTGCTTCCATGATTGCCCATCCCAGATCTGATTCTGATCCATAACATCCACTAAAGTCATAGTCTCCGGAAGTGGAGGCAGCCATAGCTGAAAGGCCTCTCCGATCGATTGCTCAGCAGAAATGGCAGCTATATGATTAACCACAGCCTGCAGCTCACTCAGTTGCGAGGCATGATCACTGTTTTTCGCCTTCGGAATCAGAGCTCTGCGTTCACCACTTAGTGAAACGATATCCATCTTGGGACTTCCATCCTGATCTGTCTCCCCTGCTTGATAAGGCGCTCCGCTCCAGGAGGATTGGAACAAAGTGAACACTTCATTATTACCAACTTGCAAATACCCACGGCCTTTTTCTTTTATCTCTGCTGCCTCCGTGCGTTTCAGCATCTCCTGACTATCCGAAGGTGTCTGCACCTTCAGACATAGCTTAAATCTGGAGTTACTCCAGATCTGGTCATCGACTACGCCAGAAGGTTTTTGTGTTGCCAATATTAAGTGAATCCCCAAGCTTCTTCCGACCCGTGCCGCACTGACTAGCTCTTTCATAAATTCCGGTTGATCTGATTTAAGTTCTGCGAACTCATCTACCACTATGATCAAATGCGGCAAGGGAAGGTTAACTTCTTTATTGCGGTAAAGAACGATGTAATTATCAATGTTGGTCACTCCGGCTTCACTGAACAGTCGCTGTCTCCGCAAAAGCTCACTTTTGATGGAGGCAAGGGCCCGATTGATCTGATTACCGCCAAGATTGGTGATTGTTCCCACCAGATGTGGAAGTCCAAGAAAAGCATTAGCCATTCCTCCACCCTTATAGTCGATCAGTACAAAAGCAATCTCATGCGGATGAAAGTTCACTGCCAGACCCAAAAGTAGAGACTGAAGCAGCTCACTTTTCCCCGATCCGGTAGTGCCGGCTACTAGACCATGTGGACCATAGCTTTTTTCGTGCATATCGAACAAAAGAAATTTCCCGCCTGCCCCGAGCCCCAGAGGAATGGACAATGTACGGTTAGCCTGGTTTTTTGACCAGCGCTCCATTACCTTTAGAGCCTCTACCTGCTCAACCTCAAAGCTCTCCAGAAAGGTAACCATTGGCGGGATATAGCTGTTATTTTGACCTTCCTTAATTCTGAGCGGAGACAAAGAACGGGCAAAAAACTCTGAATTTTTTTTATTCAGAGAATCGGCAGAAAAATAATCTGCTAAATGACCTAACAGCTGATTAGTATCTTTTCGAACCATCCCCTTACCATCCTTGATTTCCAGAATCGCCTGGGAATTCAGCGGTAGCGCAACATCAATCTTTTCCGATGTAAAAATGCTGGTCACCCCAAGTGAAGCATTGCCCGAGAGCAAATACTTCATCATATCCGTGCTGTCCCACAGTTCAGGAGCAAAAACCAGAAAAACATAATGCGGGGTCTGCATTGGCTGTAGTCCATAACCATTCGTGCTGTTTTCTTCTCTTTTTCTAAGCTCTGGAAGTAATTCATCCGCAATATTGGAGGCATCAAAGGATGTTGTAGCCAAACTTCTCTGGCTTCTGCTTTTATTCCATGTATGGGGCAACCATTTCAACCATTCCCAGTGTTCAAGATCATCAGGCTGCATCACGCATATTACTCTTACATCATCGTAGCCTTGGTGTGTTGTTAAATGAACTAGAACACCATTGAGGAAATCACGAACCTCCTGCTGTTTGCCGTATATTCCGAGCGTATTAATATTCCTTAGCGGTATGTAGACCGGAATATCTCGCACAAAATACATCTCTTCGCATATTTTACTGGCGATTTCTTCAAGTGGGTTGTCATCGTCAATCGCTTTCGCTTTCGAGCTATATATTGGCACTAGAGCAATCGGCTGGATACCAACACCAACCCTGAGATTCAAAAAGTCATCTTCAATTCCGGTTTTTTCCCATAACTGCTTGCTTCTCCCCCGTACGATTTCTACGCAGGATTGAATACTTGGATGGATATATGTATAGGCTTCTCGTTGCGTACTGGCGGCACTTTGTAAATCATTACGAACCTGGAATAAGTAGTTGAGATATTTCTTTTCAAGTTTTTTGTTCTGTTCATGATGTTTTTTCACACTGGATTTATAATTCAAAATTGAAACCATGACCGTCAGAACAGTCATACCCATGGTTGATATCAGCATGGTAAACGACCTGGTCAATGTTGACATAAATATAGAGATGACTAACATCCCGATGGGGGGGACTATAATCGTCAACCATGAGAAGGTTGGTTTTCCCGATGGTCGGGCAGGATCCTCCAAAACCAATTCACCTTCCGGGTAATTTGGTTTAATTCGAGGGGTTCTTTGTACCTGATTAGTTAGCATTTCTTGAGCACTCATTTTTTTCATCACCACTGGATAGGAATTTTGGATTAACAAGAATAAATAGTGTAAATTTTAAATAAAAAATAAATTATTTTCCAATTTAGGAGATACATACTGCATTATCGGTTCGACGACTAAATAGTTTATATTTTCCATAACATTTTTTGCTAAAATGGTTCAAAGATCCCCAATAAATTACCATTATTTTCATAAAAGTAAAATTACTAGTGTATATAGATCCAGTTCTAAGGTCACCTCATCGTACTTTCTTTTTGAAATAATTTAAGACATTTGGCACATTTACTTTTTTTATTTCTTTTTGTTCATCTTACTTCTCAGGACTAAAATTACGAGTTTTTTGTATCCAATATTCCATTTTAGACCCTATGTATTAGACCATTTCTACCAAACTGGAGTGAATTCATACTTTTGGAAGGAATTAACCCGTGAAAAAACTAGGAAATCCCTGCTAACTCGAACTATTTCCCGGTATCAAATCTCATATATGTTAAAGCAAATGCAAACAGACAACCTCGTAAGAGGCTGCCTGATGTAGTGTTTACGGGCAGAATGAGATCATTTTACGTGAGGGGGATGAGCTGGACGGAATTTATTTTCAAGTGGAGGGGCGTATTAAGGTTTCTTCTAGTGTGGGAACAGGAAACTCCTTGTTATTACGCTTCTGCTCACCCTTGTCATTATTCGGGGACATAGAATACGTGCAGGAGGTTGTGGTCCAATCACACACATCCGCATCACGAACGAACTTACTAGGCGCAGTCGAGAAACGACTTGCAAGTTATTTATTAACGATTAAGCTCGAGCGGGAATTTGGAAAAGAAATTCAGACGCCATACATCCCAGATATAGCCTCTTTGATTGAGACTTCCCCCCGCCATTTAAACCGTGTCATTCAGCGGCTCACCGACATGGAGATCTTATATAAAGTTAAGCAAGAAATTGTTGTACTCGATTGGGAGCATTTGGATGAGTTATCTAACGAAATAAGATTTGAATAACCTAAAAGTCCATCATTCAATTGAGGATAAAATGATCGATGTCATCATAACGGATATCGATCTTTTCTCCGTTTCTTTTGACAAGATTTATATACAGAGGAGCTGCATCAACACTTCCGCCACCAACTAATACATGGTAGTCATCATTGATTTCATATTTGCGGATGTACAAACCTGAACCGACGTCTTCAAAGGGATACCCTTTAAAATCCTTCCACGACAACGCCTCGCCTTGCTGAGCTAGATCCCGTACTTCATCCATGGACAATATCGCAGCTTTTTTATCATTACAGGCTGAAAGTATAATCGTCAAAGCAAACAATAACAGCATTATCAAGTTACGCTTATTCTCATTCATACACCTCCAAACTCCGTCGGGATCTTCCCTACATTGAAAGGTACACCTTCTGGTGCGTTTAAAAATGGCTTGAATTTCGGGAGTTCAGCTAAGTGCTCGGAATTCTAATTAGTTAACTTACCTGTATATGTTGACTGGTCGTCACCAGATTTCTTTCTTGCACCGTCATCATCTTTGCAAGTGTCAGTTATGTTACGGACAAAGTCCTATTCTTTGAATAACACCTTACTATAGATGTCGTGCTCTCCATCTTAAAAGGTGCGATTTTTCTTTTTCAGTGTCACTATAGTTATATAATATTTTACAAGTGCGAGTAATTTTAAAAAAAACGCAGATAACAAAGGTAACAAAAAACAGGTCAATCATGGTGGTATCTGACCATAATCGACCTGTTCTATGTAACGCCTTAGTGTTAATTAGGTTATATCTTTCAAGCATTACTGTGCGTACAACCGAAATAATGAAATCTTTATATGGGTATTACATAGGTTAAGTGTGTTACTGGTTGAATGATAGGTTTATTCGGCACTGGGTAGCCCCCACCAAATCTACAAATCTTCTCATCATGATTCCAGATGGAAGTAAGGACTTTAATAGAAAGATGTTTAGACATGACATATTTATAATTTCCGCCCATATTTTGAGTCTGTCAAAGTGAGATTGGTTCTACAGCTATTTATCTTGACTATTAACATAGTTTTCTACAAACTGTCTATTCTTCTCTTTTTCAGGAAGCAAACCTAAATAACGGTACTCAAAAATCATTTGTCTTTGAGTTGGGGTTACTTTTGAAGCTATTATATCTTCATAATCGTAATGAATCTTTAACTTACCAGGATACTTCAAGGTTAAGGTTAAATTTGTCCATGCCTCTTGGTCGTTATCAATAAATATTTGTCTTAACCCTTTAAATTTTGTTTGTAATTCTAATAATAAGTTATCGTAAGTTTTTTCACTCACGCTATATTTTTCTGGAATATCATGAGAGTATATAAAATCCTCATTCTCAGAAGTATTGAAATAAAAGAATACCTCTCTAGAGCCATCCAGTATTTCGGCATACAAGTAAATCTCGTTCCATCTGTCATCAGGTATCATACCTATAACATGCTCTGCTATCAAGGGATAAAGTTGCTCCATCTGTTGCTCCATAATTCCACTAACCTCCAATTTGATTCTCTATTGTAATTTTTTTTGTCCTACCACCATCTATCGAGTACTCCACTGTAAAACTATCAGGTCTAGCAGCATTACTAGTGTATTGGGGGGTTATCTTTACTTTTACGTTTTCTTTTCTTTCTAACGCTGATGCCCATTCTTGTTCCATCTGATGCCATTTCCCACCGGCTTCATTAATTTGGGAATTCATTGGAACTAAGTTATCAATGTCCCCAGAACCTTTAAATTGACTACCTATTAAATGACCACCATCATCTCTCTCTGGATAATCACCTCGGATTCTGTCTGTTTCTCCCACATTACTTTGAGCGTATTTATTTCTTGTTCCTTTGCCTAGTTGTAAGTCAGCCTCGACACTATCAATACGACCAAATTCATTTGTCTCATAAGTATATCCTTCTGGTGTTGTGTACTTTGCATTCGGTTTTAGTGTTTTTTTGTTACCGACTTTATCAATTTGTGTTCCATAAGGAATTTCAATCTTACCACCTTTCACATCCCCTAACCCATTCATCTCATTTATATAATGCTCCTGCACAAATGTTTTGGGCAGTGGATTCGAATCCATGGGGATCTTTCCTACACTGAAAGGCACACCTTCTGGCGTGCTTAAAAATGACTTGAATTTCGGGAGTTCAGCCAAGTGACCGGAATTCTGAAGGACTTTATTAAGGTCTTTCACGCCTTCCATCGCTTTAGTGGCAAAATCTTGTACCCCATCGGCCACTTTTCCTACCTTTGTACCCTTAGTCACAGATAGCCCCGGTACCAATACAGAAGCAGCTGCACCCAGCATGGAAGCCTTTTCCTCCGGCGTTCCTTCATTAAAGTTATGATACATCTTCTTCGCTGCTTCTGCCAATACTTCTGGATGTTGCATGATATAAGATGCTGTATCTGCCATTTCCTGTGTCGTCTTCTCCGGGTCTATGACAAAATGGAATGTAAACGTCACTGTATCCACTACACCCATAACGGTTTCCTCGATAAGAGATCCTACAAATGCCCGCGTAACCGCATCCGCTTGTACCACTTTTTTCCGCCATTCGGTCATTCCGTAGGTTGATTCCAACCACAAATAATATGCCGATAACGAATTGGACTCGTTAGGTTTTAATACATGCGCATTAAAATAGTTGAGTGTTATCTCATTTTTATTGTTATATGCAGTAATCGGTGTCCCATCTGGAAGCTCCATCGGCGGAATATTCAGTCGTTCCCCTACGAGTTGGCGCTTAGCCCAGGCTCCCTGTTCTCCTGGTTCCATCGCCATTCGGAGCATCAGCAGATACGATTCATTCTGAACTAATGGTACGCTGCTGGTGGTAATCGACGGATCATAATCACACGCCTTAACCACTGGCTTCTTGAAATAACCGCTTAGATCCTTACCTACTTGGTAATGGACTTCCTCTATGCCTAGGTATTCCAGCTTTTGGCGTGCGTCTTCCGCCAGCTTATGCATTGCGTCCATTTGGGTCTTGTTTCCAAACGCTTGATATACTTTATAAGCAGTCTGCGCTTTTGCAATTTGATCCCGTGCCTGGTAGATATCCTTCAGCTTGCTATGGGCTGCAATAGAGTCGATCGTTCCCAGTTTGGAATTCTTAACCGTTGTTTGGAGTTTCTGCACCAAAGGATCGCTATTCAACTCATCCCGTCCCATTAAAGCAGCAATCGAGGTGATCAGTTTCGTGACCATCTTCTGGGCATACGTTGGGATCGGAAACTGTCCACTTGCACTGCCTCCCCCAAGTTTTCCGAACATCCCTCCAAGAGTGCTAAACTGCTGAAAAAGTTGATTAGCCTGCCTCTTATTCTCATCCTGTGCACCTTGAACTCCTTTTATTGCAAGACGAATAATATCTTCAAGCTTTTCAGCTTCTACCGTCAGTTCATTGATAAGCGTCTGAGCTCGTATCAAATCTGAACCCAGCGGAATACCACCCCAGTTATTGGTCTGACCTCTCAGCTGCAAGTACAGCCGGTTGGTATCTTGGCTTACCTGTCTGATTTTTGTCTGCAGGCGTTCGACTTCATCTTCTTTAAATACCATTTTGTCCAATGCCATTTATGACCTCCAGTTCTTACACTTAGACCATCCAATGCACTACTTTCTTCGACCCCTCAGGTCTTTATGTACTACTTCATCTTTAAAAACTTAAGTATTTGGAGCACACACCTATATATCGGCTTAACTTCCCATTATTTTACTTTAAATCCTTTCTTTTAATTTTTTTAATTCTAATCACTGCTGTAAGAATAAGTAGACAGCACAAAAACAGGTTGATTATGGTGGTAGCTCCCTATAATCAACCTGTTCAGTGTAACGCTTTAGCGTTATTTAGGTTATACTCTCCAAGTATTATTGTGCGTACAAACGAAATGTCGAAATCTCTATACCTGTATTACATGGATTAAGTGTGTTACTGGTTGAATAATGGGTTATTTTATAACCTCCTATGTATCTGTTAATAAAAAAATAATCACAAACTCATTGCTAACATTAACAAGTAAATCAGAATAACTCTCCTCTAATCTACATTTGAGTTCATTCTTTTGAGGGAATACTTGTACATATATATAAATCTCTGTGATTTTATGGCTATCGGGATCAAGAAACATTGTAACATTCTTAATTGGGATTCCCTTTTCTAAATATCAAGAGTAGATCATCTAACAAACCATCGAGAAGGCTTTTCAAAGGAAATCTTTTTGTAGTGCATCCCATTCATGATCAATAAAAGTAAAGCAATTAGGGCTTACCGATGAAATATCATCCCAGGTTTTGATTTCGTATTAGTTATTTCTTCTATCAACATGTCGTTTACTTTAGCATACCCTTGTTCTCTATTATCCGCATTATTTCAGGATTATTCCTAAATGAATTTTGAATGTCTATAAAAATATCTTACATCGTAATATGGAACACTCCAACCGCAGGGAAGCATGGACAGCAAATTTTAGGGATCGTTAATGATTTCCATTTCTCTCATTTCGTAATTGCTCCACCGTCCCGACGAAACTGCTTGGGGGTCAAGCCAGTGTATTTTTTAAATAACTGTGTATAGTAACTTTGGCTGCAAAATTTAAACATCAAAGAGATTTCGGAAATAGACTGATTCGTGTGAATGAGGATCGACTGCGACTCCTCAATTCTACGCCGGTTGATAAATTCCGTGAGCGGCATGCCCGTTTCACGCTTGAAGCGGTCGGACAAATAACTGGGATGCACACCGACATGTCGAGAGATCAGGCTAAGGTTCAAATCTTGAAACAAATGCTCGCGTATAAAATATACGGATAGATTGACAATATGTGAATAGTGAAGATTCTCCTTTTGCTGGCGCATCACTGTAATGAATTGCAGGACCATTTCATATTCGTATCGATGAAGTGCCTCAAGCTCCGTCGTAGCTTCCACTGCACGGATGAACGTATCACTCAGCTGAAAAGCTGTCTCAGGGTCAACACCACCCCGGATAATCGCACGTGTAAACAAGGTGCAGGATGCAATCATAGCGTTTTTCTTGGAACGCAGCGGATATCGGGCTAGCGTAGCAGCTTCCATTGCGTTAATTCTATGCAGTGCTTCCAGTGCCCGGTTCTCGTCACCGAGTCGGATCGCTTCCAAAAGCTCATGTTCATAATCCAGCGGAGGATGGACAAATCCCTCTGAAAGATCCACAGAACGTGTGGACCAATATTCCGGCAGTTTATGTTGTCCTTTAAGTTGATCCATACGTGTTAACCTCACCTAAAAATTTTGATAATATCCTAAATAATTTAGTATAATTCTAGCCCTTTCAGACTTAAAATTCAATTCATAACCATCAAGGGAGGAAACATAAGCATGAGCTGGAGCATTGCCAATCAGGGATTGTCGGCAGATACCCTACTGAATTTAGAAAGTATTTTTGCGCTGGGGAATGGATATTTGGGCGTGCGTGGCAATTTTGAAGAAGGGTATTCCGATAAAGAAATCCGCAGTATCCGCGGAACATATTTGAACGCCTTTCACGATGTGATTGACATTCCCTATGGGGAGAAGCTATTCGCCTTTCCAGGTACCCAGCAAAAACTGGTTAATATTATAGATTCCCAAGGGATAAATATTTATATAGGCGAAGATATGGAGCCATTTGCACTTACAGCAGAGAGTGTCCTCACCTATGAGCGTAACCTCCATCTGGACAAGGGATACTCGGAGCGTAAAATCCACTGGAAATCCCCCTCCGGTAAAGAACTCAAGCTGCATTTCCGTAGACTCGTTTCTTTCACTACCCGTGAACTTTTTGCCATTCATCTGACTGTTGAGCCTGTCAATTTCAATGGCCCAATCCAAGTTGTATCTCGTGTAGATGGCGATGTTAGCAACTATACGAACCCGAATGACCCGCGTGTAGCTGCAGGACATTCCAAACGACTGAGCGTAGTAGCGTGCGAAGCTCGGGGTGAATATGTATGCTTGGAGAATGAGACGATGGCTTCGGGTCTGCGAACCTCCTGTGTCACCCGTCATGAATGGGTAGGTGACTGGCAAGTTGAAACTCAGGCAGGAGAAACCGATGCTACAGTGACTGCAACCTCCTCCTTGTCTGGGCCACTATCGCTGACCAAATGGAATGTCTATACCGATACACTACGACATGAACAAATGCTTGTGGATACCGGTATTCAGGTACAGGAATCATTGAAGCACCTCTCCTTTGAAGACATGCTGGAACAGCAGGCGCATTATTTGGCTGACTTCTGGAAGCGTTCCGATGTAGTCATTGAGAACGACTTGTCGCTTCAGGAGGGTATACGTTTCAACCTTTATCAACTGCTGCAATCAGCCGGACGCGACGCGCATAGCAACATCTCTGCCAAAGGTTTATCCGGAGAAGGATACGAAGGCCATTATTTCTGGGATACGGAAATTTATATGTTTCCCGTGTTCCTAATGACTTCTCCTGATTTGGCCCGGCAGCTCCTATTATACCGGTACTCCAAGCTGGGGGAAGCACGGGAACGTGCTAAAGAAATGGGCCATGCCCAAGGGGCATTGTTCCCATGGCGGACGATCTCAGGTACGGAATGTTCCTCCTTCTTCCCTTCCGGCACAGCCCAATATCATATCAGTGCCGATGTAGCCTATAGCTATATCCAATATCATCTGGCGGAAGAAGATGACGCCTTTTTGCTCCAATACGGCGCAGAGATGCTATTTGAGACCGCGCGGTTGTGGATGGAAATCGGTCATTTTTACGAAGGTAAATTCCACATTGACGAAGTAACCGGTCCAGATGAGTACACTTGTCTGGTGAACAATAACTATTACACCAATGTAATGGCCAAACATAATTTAAAATGGGCCGCACGCAGTTTCGCTCGGCTTCAGGAGTATGATAAGGTTGCCTTCCAAGCGCTGTGTATCCGACTGCATGTTACTGAACAGGAAGCGGATAGCTGGCTGAAAGCGGCGAATGCCATGTTCCTCCCTTACGATGAGAAGCTAGGCATTAACCCGCAGGATGATACTTTTTTACGCAAAGCGGTCTGGGATTTCGAGAATACACCACCGGAGAAACATCCGTTGTTGCTGCATTACCACCCACTCACCCTGTACCGTTATCAGGTCTGCAAGCAAGCGGATACCGTACTGGCTCATTACTTGCTGGAAGACGAGCAGTCGCAAGAAACGATTCGCAAATCGTATGATTATTATGAGCAAATCACTACCCATGACTCTTCTCTGTCCTCTTGCATATTTAGCATCATGGCCTCGAAAATCGGGTACAAGGACAAGGCGTATAACTACTTTATCGAGACTGCACGACTGGATCTCGATAATACACACGGCAACACCAAAGACGGATTACATCTCGCTAATATGGGTGGAACGTGGATGGCCATTGTGTACGGTTTTGCCGGAACACGTCTTAAGGAAAACGGCCTATCGCTCGCTCCGTGCCTACCAACTGGCTGGCAGAAATACAACTTCCGGCTCACCTTCCGCGGGCGTCTCATTGCTGTAACCATTCGCGAGGAAGGCGTGGAGCTGGAATTGTTAGAAGGTGAAGCACTTGATCTAATTCTCTACGGCCAATCAGTGACTCTGGGCAACGATAAACCGTTAACTCAGGCACTACAAGCCTAATTCATAAGGAGCACAACACAATGAATGCAGCCTCTCAAATTCAAGCCGTAATCTTTGATCTAGACGGCGTTATTACGGATACCGCAGAATATCATTATCAGGCTTGGGACATGATCGCGAAAGAACTGGGACTTCCGTTCACCCGAGAGTTCAATGAGAACCTGAAAGGTGTATCACGCATAGCTTCACTGGAATTGCTGCTTGGACAAGCAGCAATTCCGCACACTTACTCTCCCGAAGAGATGGAGAAGATGGCGACCCGCAAAAATGAGTTCTATCAGCAGCTCATTCAGCAGGTAACCCCGGCCGATGTGCTGCCTGGCATCTCTGAATTGCTCACCGAGCTGAAGGCCCACGGAGTGAAGACCGGCATTGCCTCCGCAAGCAAAAATGCCTTTACAGTTATCCGTCTTCTAGGTATGGAGAAAGACTTCGGAGTTATTGTAGATGCAGCCAAGCTTGCCCGCAACAAACCAGACCCGGAAGTATTCTTGACCGCCGCGGACGCGCTTGGGGTAGATCCGCAATTCTGCGTCGGGGTAGAAGATGCAGTCGCCGGGGTAGAAGCGATCAAAGCGGCCGGTATGTTCGCTGTATATATCTCCATACAGGAGAGCTTGTCCATCGCTGATATGAACTTGAACCACACTGCTGAACTTAACTACTCCGAGCTAAACCAGCAATTCGGTAATAAGAATAGAGTAACTAAATAATCGGGAATCCCAGTCTAAATATATGTAAGTTACGAACTAAGCCGGCAAGCTCCTAAGGGAAGCTTGCCGGCTTTTGTTTAAAATATACTTTTCAGAACACCGACTTCTATTCGCCATTGCGGGCATCCTCACAGTATTCCAGCTTTATCAGACCTATCTTTAAAAAGCTTCTTTATAGTGAGTCCAAATAAAACACAGCATGTCAGTGCCGCACAAAAATCAGCAATAGGCTCAGCAATAATCACTGCATCTGTTTTCGGGCTAATAAATGTCGGGAGCAGAAGTACTAATGGAATAAGCAAGATAATCTTACGCAAGATCGCGATAAAAATAGAAACTCGTGCTTGTCCCAAAGCAATAAATACTTGTTGAAACGCTAATTGAATACCAAAAATACAAGTGCCCAGGAAAAATATCTTCATTAATCTAGCGGTCAGAGCCACAAGCTCAGGATTATTGGTAAAAATGATAATGGGCAGCTTCGGAACAAAAATGGCTACGCCCCACATCGACAATCCGAAAGCTGCGCAAAAAACACTGCAATATAAAATGGTGGATTTTACACGTGCGAAATCGCGAGCTCCATAATTATAGCTAATAATAGGCTGTGCCCCTTGTGCAAAACCAGATAACAACGTCCCAAAGATTTGCATCAGCGTGCCCATAATTCCCATGGCAGCAACGTACATATCGCCTCCAAATTTAGCTAAGGACGTGTTAAATACGATTTGAATTAAACTTTCGGTCGACATCATAATAAATGGAGAAAGTCCCAATGCAAGTACACTTGCAGCTTCCTTTGGTTTAATACGCATATTGGATAGGCGTAAGCGCAGATGAGCTCGTTTAGAGATTAAGAACCCCAATACCCAAATGGCCGAAATAAATTGTGCAATAACAGTAGCCAATGCCGCACCCTTAATGCCCATATTCAATTCAAAAATAAAAATGGCGTCAAGGATGATATTCACAACCGCTCCAATGCATACCGTGAGCATGGCTGTTTTGGCGTATCCTTGTGCTGCAATGAACGGATTCAATCCTAAAGAAATGAGCACCGCCACAGTTCCTAGAAGGTAAATGCTTAAAAAATCGTTGGCTAGCGGCAATGTATCGTGGCTCGCTCCGAATAACGTTAAGAATGGCGACTTAAAGATAAGAAACAAAGCGGTTAGGATTATGGATGCCATCAGCAGCATAGTAAAACAACTTCCCAGTAATTCTTCTGCTTTTTTATGTTCTCCTTCGCCCATCTTTATGGAAGCTAGGGGTGCCCCACCAGCTCCGATTAGAGCTGCAAATGCTGAAATCAACATAATGATCGGAAAAGATATCCCTATAGCGGATAAGGCTAGCGTCCCCCCCTCCTCCATTCTTCCGAGGAACATCCGGTCAACTACACTGTACATGGCATTGATTAGCTGAGCTATAACGGCAGGAATAGCCAATAAGAAAATAAGCTTGGGTATACTTTGGTTGGCAAAACGATCCTTCATTTGATTATTCATTTATTCATTTCCAATATAGCTTCACGGAGGCTTTTAGGAAGCTTTTTGACAACCATATCGTAGGAATGGTCTATCATGTCAAAGACATCCAACGCTGACAAGGAACCATCGATCATGATTGAATTCCAGTGTTTTTTATTCATATGAAAGCCTGGTCGAACGCAATCATGTTGCTCTCTTAAGTTCTCCGCAATGATCGGGTCACATTTTAGATTTAAGCGAACAACCTTCCCTGTTTCCTCAAAAATAAGTGCGAACATTTTATCAGCCACTTTGATGACCAATGGAGTAGGCCCAAACGGATGCTCCTGAGTCGCCCCTTTCTTTTTCAAACAATATTCGATGATGTTATTCTTCAACTCTCTCTCTCCTTTGCTGATCAACAATCTGATCATTTCTGCCATTAACCATGTTTCTTAATTATATCATTTTGTTCTGCTGAGCAGTTTCTGCATAATTTCTCAGGGAGGAAATCATGAACTTATCTAGGATTGTTAATTAAGAGCCAACCAAAGGAGCTATTTCATAGTTTTAGGATAGCTCTTATTTTTTGAAGCAGACGAAAACTGCAACATCTGAACATTTATGGGCATACTACATACGTTTAAATTTAAATATAAAGGAGCTTTTTTATGACAGGAATTTTAGGTGGCAACCCCAAGGATGAACCGATGCATTATGGAGAGATCTTTAGTGTATGGCAAGCTTCGATGGTAGCAAAGGGGGCCCTTTCGTGTTACCGAGCTTACTTATATCATGCCGGCGACAATGATCTCAAAAAAGTATTAGGCGCATTAATTGATCAAGCTGAGCTTGAAGTTAGTGAGTGTGATACGCTGCTGGCAGATAACGGGATTGCTTCAGTACCAGCGATGCCGAATAGACCCGAAGTCAAGCTTGAAGATATTCCTATAGGTGCACGATTCACAGATCCTGAGATTGCTGCAAAAATTGCTGCCGATACTGCTACAGGATTGGTAGCTTGTAGCCAGGTTATGGGTCTTTCTATCAGAGAAGATATTGGTGCGTTATTTGCAAAATATCACCTAACAAAAGCAGCGATAGGCGTTAAAATCCTCAATTTGAGCAAGAAAAAGGGCTGGTTAATTCCTCCCCCACTTCAAGTAAAAAGACCAGAGTCTGAATAAGTCTTAAATTTGTTTAGCTCCGTTCCGTTGCTGGTGCGGAGCTACTATTTTACAGCTATGCGATTGGAATCATTGAAACAGCTACAACACCACAGCGAATAAAGCCATTTCTCATGATTTGATTATACCCTGAAAAGGCCTTCGATAAATCGGAGGCCTTTTTTGGTTGTCCTACAAAATGTTTCTTTTGAATAGGCTAGTACTACACACAAACATTAGAGAGGAGGGAATGCTATCAATACTTTCATAGGATATATTTTTCTTGGTCTTTCGCTATCCGCACCTATTGGTCCTATTAATGCTGCTCAACTGGACAATGGAATTCGTAAGGGCTTCTGGCATGCTTGGGTAGTGGGGCTTGGAGCCATAAGTGCAGATATCATTTTCATGTTATTAGTTTACTTTGGGGTAATCCATCTGCTCGAATCCCCTTTTATTAAAGCATTCTTGTGGTTATTTGGTTTCTTTGTGCTGGTGTATACGGGTATAGAGAGCATAAAAAATGCTGGAGTGCTTTCAGAACCCGGTATGAGAAGCAGTGATTCATCCTTAACGAAGTCTTATTGGTCCGGTTTACTGATGTCTTTATTCAATCCGCTTTCCATATTATTTTGGCTAGGGATATACGGTTCCATTTTAGCCAAAGCGGCCATGGAGTATCCAATGCAGCAGTTGTTGATTTATAGCGGAGCTATTGTACTCGGGATTTTGATTTGGGATGTATCTATGGCTGCTGCTTCAAGCATGTTTCGAAAAGTCCTGACAACCGGTGTTTTAAAATCGATTTCCGTGCTGTCAGGCCTTTCGCTTGTTGGCTTTGGGCTTTATTTTGGTGTACAAGCCGCTCAGTTATTGTTTTTTCATTAAGTTTTGTTTTTTTTGGGTCGAATGATTTTTGTAGGACCCTTTGAGTAATCTATTATTCCCTGAATTTCTAACAATAAGTTTCCTTTACTCGGTTCCTTATCCGTATCAACTGTACGTTTCTTACGAACACGTATCACGATCCAATCACAAACGGCGATCAGTGTGACAAGCAACAGACTAATATATAACCCTGGGCGGCTGAGTGAATGAAAAAGAGTACCTGTGACCGCGAGCCCAATGAGTAGCAATCCAAGCCAACGTTTAATCGTGCTAAACCGACTTCCTTTTAACAGTTTTCCAGAAGACAGCAGGATAAACGACCAATTATACAGCAGCATTAAACCGGCCGCAGTAGTGATATACTCATACACTTTTCCTGGTAACAATAGTGACATCACCACTGCCGCCGTAATCCCAACGGTGATCAAAGTAAGGGCATAAAAGGGATATTTATCCTTCCACTTCCGAGAAAATAACTTCGGCGCATCTCCCTCTTGAGCCAGGGTAATCATCATTGAAGTTACAGCGTAGAGTGAAGCAGTCATTGTAGAGAATCCAGCGACAATCAACACTCCGTTAAATAGATGAGGCACGAAAGCCAAATGATCACTACTTAGCGCTAGAACAAATGGACTTTCTTTCGAGTTAAATGCACTAAACGGCACCATGATTACAGCTAGACCAATAGACAAGATGTATACAATAACCAAGGCGATCAGCATAACCTTTCCTGCCTTTGGTGCATCCTCCGGCTTTTGAAGTCTATTGGACATAATTCCGAGTACCTCAATCCCTCCGTAAGCATAAAAAGCGAACAGAAAGGCAGACCACAACCCCACCCCTCCTTTAGGAAATAGCGCGGTGTAGTTTAATGGAACCTTCGGTGTATACTTCCCTCCGCCTATCCAACCAGCCAATAGAGAAGCCGCAATGATTAAGAACATGAGAATAGCAGCTATTTTTATTACAGCCAACACATTCTCAACCCGGTCAAACCCCTTATTCCCAAAAAAGACAATGACAAGGCCCAATAAAGCAAACCCAGCAGCAAAAATCCACATAGGTACCGCTGGGAACCAAAAGCGCGAAAAAATAGATAAAGCAGTTAGTTGACTACCCATGATTAATAACTCCGAGAACCAATAAACCCAGCCACTGCAGAAACCCGCCCAGCTGCCAAACGCTTTTTTTGCATAGGAACGAAAAGATCCTTGCTCTGGTTGTTCTGCTGTCATACGTGAAAGAGCATCAAATACTATATACGTTCCAATAGCAGCCAAGATGTAAGCGATCAGTACTGCAGGCCCGCCTATAGAAATCGCTAAGCCTGAACCTAAGAAATACCCGGTTCCAATTGTACCTGCAACGCCTAATAAGCTTAACTGCCACCACTTCAATTTCTTTTCATTTTTTGAATTACGAGAAGCTTGGTTCAAAGAATTCAGTCCTTTTGTAAAGAAGATATAAGCTCACCTTCTGGATTTTACTCACACTCCAATAGGCTGTCCTTATACTCTTAACTACATGCAGACGTATAAATTTAAAAAGAGTAAAGTGACCAATAGGTCACTTTACTCTTTTTTAGTATCCCTCAAAATATCCGCTTCTGATCCCGATCATCAATAATAATCTGCACCGCTTCTTTAAACCGAATCGCATGGATGATCTCCCGCTCCCGCAGGAACTTGAGACTATCCTGCAAATCCACATCATCCGTCATGTCAATCAGCCACTGGTATGTAGCCCGAGCCTTTTCCTCCGCTGCAATGTCCTCATACAAATCTGCCAGCGGGTCACCCTTAGCTTGAATATAAGCTGTTGTAAACGGTACGCCTGAGGCATTATTGTAGAA
Organism: Paenibacillus sp. FSL P4-0184; assembly: GCF_038004625.1. NCBI lineage: Bacteria > Bacillati > Bacillota > Bacilli > Caryophanales > Paenibacillaceae > Paenibacillus > Paenibacillus sp. FSL P4-0184. Next base: position 121,761 of record NZ_JBBORN010000001.1, read on the forward strand.
CAAGGCATGGTCATGCGCTGCAAAATGCGGGCCTAATCCAGCTTCCTCTAATTCGCATACCGACGCATCCTTTGTCAGCTTGTAGATCATCGTGGCAATCATTTCGAGGTGGGCGAATTCTTCTGTAGAAATATCGTTCAAAACGCCAATAACTTTATCCGGAATCGTGTATCTTTGATTCATATAGCGCAGGGCTGCGGCGAGCTCGCCGTCGGCTCCTCCGTATTGCTCACTTAAATAACGCGCCATCCGGATATCACATTTACCGACCCGTACCGGATATTGCAGCTTCTTCTCATATATCCACATTCGGGAACTTCCCCTCCTCTAGAAACTTAGTTCCTTACAGTACACACTTCTTACACCTGCCAAGGCCAAGGAGCCTGATTCCATTCCCACGGACATTTCGAATAAGCGCGACCAAAATTCTGCAGCGGACCATATAATTCCTGAAATTGATTCGCTAGCTTAGTACGTTCCTGAGTCAGCTGATTAAATTGTTCAATACTTCTTAAATCATCTGGATGAGTGTTCAGATATAAGTTTAACTCCACCAAGGCAAAATCAAGAGTCTGCAGCTGTTCAAGCATTTCATAATATCGTTGATCGCAAGGGTTTGCCTCCATAGTCTACTTTCCTCCTCCTTTGCACTTAGATTCATACGGGCTGAACAGTGCTGGCCAGAGCGTGCCATACTTCAAAGCTTCCTGTAAACTAAACTGCGGAAGATCGGGTGGCTGAAAGTTAATGAACTGATTCGGTGGAACTACATATGTCTTGAATGGTACCGGTGGGCAAGGATCAAACGGGCCCCTAAACGGGGTATACCTCCGTAGCTGTGATTCCATTTTTCGTACCTCCTTTGTTCCTGTTCCTTGTTTATTACTCCCTTAGCTAACTTATGACAGCAGGACACATTATAAAACGTTATTTATAAAAAAAGCACTGGCGCAAGATTTGTCATGCAATTGCACAACAAATAAGCTGCCTTCGGAAAAGTACCGAAAACAGCTTATAACTTGGATCTTATTGAATATTAAGATCTAGACTTCACTTTTTTGACGAATCTTCGTGGGTAATCTCAAGGATATCCAACATAAAAACAAAGATGGGAATGCCAAGAAGAAGTCCCCAGACACCTATATAATGCTCAGAAAACAACAACACGATAAAGGTGTAGAACATCGGCAAATTCATTTTTGTGGACATCAACTTAGGATTCAAGAAATAGCCTTCGATAAAATGTAATACCGCAATAATCGCCAGCACATAAGTGACTGTTGTCAGACCGCCGATGTTGTAGCCGATGATTAGGAGCGGAATGAGCGAAATCAAAAAACCAACCACCGGAATGAGACTGAGCAGAAAAATCAAGATCGATAAGGCAAATAAATATGGGAAGTTAAGCAGCCACAAGCCAATAATAGTAAGACAGGTGTTGAACAAGGCAATGAGAATTTGCGCTTCAATTACTTTCCCAAAGGAAATGATGAATTTTCGGCTAAAATACTCCAGATCTATATAAAACCAGGCAATTCGGCTCTCTCTCATTCTAGAAGTGAAACTGACAACCCGGTTCTTCTCCAGAATAAACACAAAACTTAGAATGGTCGATATAACGAAAGTCGCACCCCAGTTGCTAACCTTCAGCACATAATCGATACCTCTTTTGATGTAGGACTGATAGTTAAGGTCCCTGAGCATATCATACAAATACAATGTAATCTTGTTCTGCGGGAGATCTTCTGGTTTGAGATTGGTAAGGAAGATGGTTAATTGCTTAATCTGTTCCAATACTTTTGGGAGATATTTAGCAAGGGCCAGTGCAATCACTGCGATTAAAGCGAGGTATAAAATGACAATAATCACCTTACTGTTAACCTTCATAAATTTACCAATTCGTTTACTAAGCAATGTCTGAAAGCTGTTCATGATAAAAGCAATCAAAAACGTCAGTAACACCAGATTAAGCATCCCTCTAATACTGAACAACAGCAACCCGATAAGTGCGAGAATAAAAAAACGCCTGGTGGTTATATTCGCGTAGAATCGCTTTAATACATTCATAGATCTTGCTCCATTCGATTGCGATTAATATTGCTGATCATCCATTGGTTATAAAAAGGAAAACTTAGCCCCCACAAAAAAGCCGATGGAAACAAAAAGGAGTGACCAGGTTAGCGCTCCTGCAGTCGTTATGAGTATATATTTTTTGAAAGACATAGCACTGATTCCAGAGATATAGCTTGATACATGCCTCAGACCGGGAATGAAATAGGCAATGAAAATCGCCCAGTTGCCGAACCGCAAAAACCATCTTTTCATACTGGCAAAACGCTTGGGTGTAAGGCCAACCCACTTGCCGAATTTTTCTACCACAGGTTGCCCTAGTCTTAAACCAATGGTATAGCTGATAAGCATTCCGGTGATAGATCCCATGAAACAAACCAATACCGAAAGTGAAAAGTCCAAAACCATAACGGAGGATAAATAGCCTACAAACAGCATTAACACCTCATCCGGTACAGGAAGTCCGATAATCCCAAGTGCCATAAGGGCAAATATGGCTATATATCCGTACTGCGAAATGATTTCAATAATCCAAGGCATGGGTGTATCACTTCCTGTTGAAGGATTTTTTAAGTGACGGAAATGGAATACGACTGACCATCATTACAGACAGTATTGCCATTAATACGATGACCAGTCCTGGTTTCATGCGTTCATCTAGTAAAGAAATCATCGACAGAATGACTCCAGCAGCTGTAATAGGCATCCCCACGAACCCTTTGGAAGGCGCCGATAGATTAAATCTGGCCAAACGAAGTGCACCACAGATCAAAAAGAAAACTGAAGCTGCAGGTCCAATCCAGTGAGCATCTTCTAACCTATACAATAAGATAAGGAAGGTTGGCGCTAAACCAAATGATATAATATCCGCCAATGAGTCCAATTGTTTACCGAATTCACTGGTACATTGCAGTATTCTTGCCAGTAATCCATCGAGTACATCGCATATTGCCGCAAGCAATATCATTAATAAAGCCAGGCTGTATCGTTCTTGAATCGTGAAATACAAAGATAATGATCCGAGCCCCAAGTTTGCAAGTGTGCACATTGAAGGCAACCAATTCAATTTCATACGATTTCACCCCTTTCATTGTAGTATTTTTATTGAACCGTTTAACCTTCAAAGGTCACAGTAAAGCTGACGCCGTTCTCCGTATTTTTCACAGTATAAAGACAAGCATGCATATCTAATATTCGCTTCGCAATGGAAAGCCCCAGACCTGTACCGCCCGTCATTCGACTGCGAGATGGCTCAGACCGATAGAACCGTTCCCAGATCTGCTCTAGCTGATCTTCGAGGATGGATTCTCCTATATTTTGAACAGTGAATACAGTAGTCTGGGCATGACTCTCAATATTGACGGTGATAGAACTTCTTTCTTCCGCATGTCTGATAGCATTGGTCATAAAATTCAGCAGAACTTGTTCGATCCAGTTCACATCAGCATATATCGGTAATTCGTTTGCAGGAATAATGATGACCTCCAAATGTTTTTCACTCAGCAAGTGAACCAGCTTGTCCGTCACCTTTTCCGTCAGTTCACTTAACATAAAGGAAGTTTTCCGAAGTTTAATCGTGCCCGACTCCAACCGTGCTAGATCTAGCATATTTTTAACAAGAAACTCCATTTTATCTGCTTCCTCAATAATCACCTTAATGTAGTGATCCTGCTTGCCGGCGCTAACGCCGTCTTCCAATCCCTCGGCAAAACCTTTGATAATACTGAGCGGTGTCTTCAATTCATGGGAGGCATTAGCAAAAAAGTCCTGCTGCATGATCTCCATTCTTTGTTTCTGCTCCATATCCTCAACTAGCTGCTGATTGGCCTCTCTTAACTCTCGTAAAGCAGAATCCAGACTTAGTGATAAGGTGAACATGCTATTAGAAAGACTGCCTAGCTCATCCTTCTGCCGAATCGATGTGTCCCCTGTAAAGTCCAGAGAAACCATCCGTTTGGCTATGTTGTTTAACTTAATCAGCGGTCGTGCTACCATTTTCGAAAAGAAGAGGGAAAGCACCAGAATCAGGACAATACCGCCAATCCCCAAATATAAAAAGAACCAACGCAACGCCTCATTAGAATCCTTAACTTCCTGTAACGAGGTCACTGTGAATAGTAATTCAATTTCTCCGGTACTTTGCTTAAGGGGCAGAATAATCACAGCATTGCGACTCCCACTCCAGGGAGCAATCCAGTCTTGCTTCTGTATTTTCAAATTCTTGAAGTCGTTTATCTGCGCCGGTGTCAAAGGAAACCATTCCTCTAGAGCTTCAAACAGTATTCCTTGGCGTGGATTCCATATTTTCAAATCAGGCAATACAATTTCTGTAACAGTACCTGAAGCGTGAATCATCCCAGTCTCTTCCGTATCCCCTATTGTTCCGGTCTCTTTTTTTGTAATACTTATAGGGTAGATTATAGCAGGTGAAGAACTGTCTTCATCCAGTAGTTCGCCTTCGATGCTGAGCTGATCATCTACTTTAATGTTCGCTGCTCTAAGCGCATCTCCGTACTGATTCATGAACAGGGATAAAGAGACAACCATACTCTTTCCACCATCATCGATTAACTTTATATGAAATGGATCTTCCGAATTCATCTTTCCATCCAGCTTCAAAATAACCATTTGTGTTTTATTCCGCAGCATAAACCGAACGAGCTCCTGGGAGGTTCGAGTGCTTCCCCACGGCTCGCTTATATATCTTGCAGCAAAGCTCTTAAGATGTTTCTCCACGCGGTTTTCTTTTTGCTTCTGATAGAAATTGTCAAACAACAGCAGTTGGCTTAGAATCACCATGCCATAGAAGCAAAGGAAAAAGATAACGGTCATCACAAACAGTTTAAAAGTAATTCCCCGTCTTCTCATGCCTCTTCCTCGAACATGTACCCTGTGCCAATCACCGTACGAATAAAACGTGATTCATAACCCAATTTACTTCGCAGCTTTTTAATATGACTGTCCACAACTCTAGAATCTCCTTCAAATTCAATTCCCCAGATCCGACTAAGGATCGTATCCCTTGAAATGACAATCCCTTTGTTTCGTATTAAAAGCCATAAAAGATCATATTCCTTAGGGGTAAGCTCCACTTCCGCATCTTCTACCTCTAAGCGATGAGCTAAGGTGTTAAACATCGCGGAACCAAATTTTATTATGCTGGATTCAGGCTGATGGGAGCCTTCAACACGCTTCATAAGTGCATTTGCCCGGGCTACCAGCACCTTTGGACTAAATGGCTTTGTAACATAATCATCCGCTCCTAATTCAAAGCCGTAGATTTTGTCGTCATCTGTAGACTTGGCGGTTAACAAAATGATAGGTACCGCTGATTTTTCACGAACTTCACGGCATACTTCAAAGCCATTCATAGCAGGCATCATAATATCCAAAATCAGCAGATCCGGCAGCAGTGAGTCAAACCAAACCAATGCATCTATTCCATTATCGGCTTCGAGTACTTCCCAATCATTCTGTATGAAGTAATCAGACACCAGTTCACGAATACGAATTTCATCCTCAACGAGAAGAAGCTTCTTTTTCAATCTAGACCCCGCTTTCAAACCATTTATAAATATTAGCATAGTCGAGTGTTATGTCCTTTATGTGTCCACAAAAAAACTCCCCCTGTCATGAGCCATGCAGCTCTAGCAGGAGGAGTTCATTTTATCCCTGATCACTCGGAACAATACGCACAATTTTCAATAGGTTATTCTTTATTTCCGTCCGGCTCTGATGGATTTTCTTCGTTCTCAATGGGGGGTTCCCGATGGATATTAATTCGAGTGATCCGCAATCTTGTCGATTCCTCGACTTCAAATATCACATCTTCTACTTTAACCCGTTTTCCTTTGGTTGGATTCCCCTCCAGCTCCTTAAACAACCAGCCACCGATGGAATCCACTTCATCATCCTCGATCACTACACCCGTAAGATCGTTGACATCTTCAATCAACATCCGGCCTTCAACGGAAATATAATCACCATTACGCTCCACACTCGGACGCTCATCTTCGAATTCGTCATGCAGATCGCCTACGATTTCTTCCAGAATTTCTTCTGCTGTCAGTAACCCGGCTGTACCGCCGTATTCATCGACAACTAGCGTTAGCTGAGCTTTATTCTTCTGCATAAAACGAAGCGTATGGCTAATCTCCATCGATTCCGGCACGTTAAGAATCGGTCGAACCAGCGTCGTAAGATCATTCTGCTGCTCAGGTGGAGCAAACAGCAGGTCGGTAATATGAATAAAACCAATAATACGGTCCTTGTCTTCAAAAGCAACCGGATAACGTGAATGTCTTGTTTCTGTAATAATCTTCATATTTTCTTCGAGCGAAAGATTGCTGTACAGCACATCCATATCCGTACGAGGTAACATGACTTCACGAGCGAGAAGATCAGAGAATTCAAAGATGTTATCCATCAGCTTCATCTCATCTTTATCAATGACACCACTCTTAGCACTCTGATTCATCAGGATACGAATTTCCTCTTCCGAGTGGGCTGCCTCACTCTCATTCGCGGGCTCAACACCCACTAAACGAAGCAATGCGTTCGCCGATGCATTCAGTATCCAGATAAAAGGCATGAAGAGATTATAGAAGAACATCAGCGGTGCCGAGAGCAGTAGCGCAGATCCTTCTGTTCTTTGAATCGCAAGTGATTTCGGTGCAAGCTCACCAAGTACAATATGTAAAAATGTAATAATCGAAAATCCGATAACAACAGAAACAGTAGAAATCAGAGTACCGTCGGTAATCCCCATTTTATACATTAACGGTTCAACGAGCAGCTCTGAAATGGCCGGCTCACCGACCCAGCCTAATCCCAGTGACGCGAGTGTAATCCCAAACTGGGTGGCAGATAAGTAAGAATCCAGTCTCTTATTTACCTTGAGTGCATATCCAGCCATTTTATTACCTTCACTGACAAGTTGGGTCAGACGAGACTGCCTGACCTTAACTAATGAGAACTCCGCTGCTACAAAAATACCGTTCAATAATACGAGCACCAGAACAAGCAAAAGATTAAGCATTAATCTCCCTACTTCAAATTCCGTATGCGCCACTTTAACAACGCCTCATTTCTACAGATTGATCGCTTTTCTAGTTTTGAAATCAACTTCCGGATAATACATATCCGCTACTAACAGGTTAGGTCCGCAACAACCTGCTGCATCGCAGTAACAATTCACCTTCTGGTTCAGCGGATGCTTCGTCTGCCAATCGATAAATATATCATCCAATTTTTGGTTGTCTATGTTCCCAAAGGCTGCGATATCAGCGAAATCTGTAACGAAAACATCTCCAGTAAACATATTTACGTTCACACGATTCCGACCATCCGGATCGTTACGAAGCGTAACATTCTTCTCTGCACGCATTCTACTTAGCAATTTCTGATCTTCTTCAAGGAAGCTGCAAGCAAAAAACGGAAGCGTGCCGAACAACATCCATACCTCTGGATCACGCTGGTCCAGTAACGAATGGATCGCTGTCCGCATTTCATTTAAAGATAACACTGGCAAAGCGGAAGCAAAGCTCGAATTGTACATCGGATGAACTTCATGGCGTTTTGCTCCCATGTCGAGAATCAGCTTATGAATTTCAGGCAGCTTAGTGTGGGTTCGGTAATTAATCATAGTTTCCGCAGAAATTAACATACCATCCTCACTTAGTTGGCGAGAGTTCTCAATCATTGTATTATATAGCCGGTAAGCGGCTTCCTTGGCAACCGCATGACCACTGTTCGCAAAACCGACTTCATGAAAATCGTCACCGTTCACATAATTAAATGAAATATGCATAACGTCCAGATATGGAAGCAGCTTCTCATAACGGGAATACGGCATAGTCAGATTAGAATTAATTTGTGATCTGATTCCCCGCTCTTTGGCGTATTTCAACAATGGCACAATGATATTATCCACCGTTCCGGCGCGGAACATAGGCTCTCCGCCCGTAATACTAATAGTTTCTAGATGCTCAACTTCCTCTAAACGGTCTAGCATATTCTTAAGCGGTAGCATATCTCCTTCTTTGGAGGTTAGACTATCACCAACAGCACAGTGCTCACACCGCATATTGCATAAATTGGTTACAGTGAATTCCACACTCGTTAGCACATGGCGGCCATGCTTACGTAGAGAAGTGATTGGATCCCATGGATCGTAACTTGGCGACAGCTCCCTCGGTGAAGATGTTAATGGTCTTAAAACATTCATTTGCACTAGCTCCTTTAAATCTTATTCCTATTATTAACCCAAAATCATGAAGAAAGAACGATGACTTACCCTATATCATACCACGTTAGTCAAAAAAACTGCACTTATGATGTCTTTCTGGCCTTCTATACTTGCGCTACATTTCAAAAAAAATAAAAGCAGCGAGACGAAAAATAGGCTTCCGACATATCTTCGGATAAGCCTAATCTTCTCTCCACGCTGCTATAAATAATCAATTTGGCGTTTCCGGAGAACCGCCTTGTTCTGCGACGTCAATAATAACAACGGAGAGGGCCTTACTAAGATCTCGTTCAAACGGTACGACTTCCTCTCCTTCAGGACCCGTAAGCACACGTACGGTGGGTCTGTGAGGCGTACTTGGATCTATTTTGACCACAACCCCGCTCTCCCCCGTACTGAGCTTCACCGTAAGCCCCAGCGGATAGATAGCTACGCGATCTCTAAACAATTCTAAATGCTTCTGCTCATATAAAGTACCGGAACCAACATAGAGGGCCTCAACGGCTTGATGTGGCAGCATAGCCTTTTTGTAGACTCTATTGGAGGTCATGGCATCATAGGAGTCCGCTACACCCAGCCACTTGGCGTATTCATGGATTTGGGGTCCTGTTAATCCGCGAGGATATCCGGAACCGTCAATGCGTTCATGATGCTGCAAGGCACAATGTGCTGCGAGCAGCGGGATATTCGGCTCCTCCTTTAGAATCTGAAACCCAATCTCGGTATGAACCTGCATGTGGCGGAATTCTTCATCACTGAGCCTGCCGGGTTTCTGTACGATTTTTATCGGGATTTGTGTCTTTCCAATATCATGCAGCAGCGCGCCTAGCCCAATCACTCGAAGTTCCTCTTTACTATACCCGTGAGCAATACCAAGCACTAAAGTGTACAAGCAGACATTCAGGGAATGGACATATAAATAGTTATCAGCAGTGTGCATATCCATCAGCATGATCATCGGATCTTCTTGTAAAGACATATCGTCTAAAATGTTATCCATGATCTTAGAAAATTTTTTGTCCAGATGATACAGACCCTTGGTAATTCCCGAAGCCCCAGACATTTGCTGAAATTGATTACGAATCACCTTTAGGGCCTGATTGCGCGTCTCATCCTGTAGAATACCAGTAATCACAATATCGTCCGTGACAGAATCCTCTATGTAGATATAGCCGATATCAATTCTTGCAAGACGCTTGATCAATGCATCCGTAAGCTCTACCCCGTCCGCGAGTAGAGTTAGACCTTCATCATTATAAATTTTTTTACCTAATTTCATGCCTGCTTGAAGCTGATTCACGGATACTAAACGCACTAAACTCACTCCTGCCTTTAACGGTAAAATGCTATTCTGTATTGAAATCCTTGGGTCACACGCTTTGTCTATACCGTTTCTATGGAAATTCAGACAGGTGTACCTTAAAGAAAATCAGATGTGTCTAGGTCTATGCCAACGGGCATTAACGCATAATAAACAACCAGAATACAGCAGCAAGAATAAATCGATAGATCGCGAAATGCGTTAATCGAATCTTTTGAATCCATTTCATAAACAAAATGACCACTAAATATGCCACTACAAAAGAAATCAGAAAACCAATTACAAAATAACCAATCGTCTCACTTGTGAAGTTTTTATACGAATCCAGCAGTTCATACCCCGAAGCCGCACACATAATAGGAATGGCTATGAGGAAGGAAAAATCCGCAGAAGCCTTATAGCTGACCCCGCTTAACATCCCCCCGGAAATAGTAGACCCGGAACGGGAGAAGCCCGGCCAGAGTACCGAAATAATCTGATACAATCCAATCGCCAGCGCCTGTCCGTAAGACAAATCATCCAGTTCGTGAGCAGTAATTCGTATTTTGCGTCTGTTCACCCATTCTGCAACAATCATTAGAATCCCTCCGGCCACAAGTGCCCAGAGTACAGTCGAAGCTCCAAAAAGACTTTTGATAAAATCGCGGGCAAAAAATGCCACAGCAAGTGCTGGGGCAATCCCGAGAATCACATGAATTAAGTTCAGACGGGATGCCGGCATAACGCCTCCTCTACCTGAACTACTACGTCCAATCCCTAGCAAATTGAGTACTCGCTTGCGGTAAACAAGTGCAATCGCCAAAATCGCCCCTAGTTGAATTACAATTTCATAAGTCTTCATAATCGAATCTTGCTCCGCGAAGCCTAATAGCTTCGTGGTCAAGATCATGTGTCCGGTCGAAGATACAGGAATAAATTCAGTGATTCCTTCGACAATTGCTAAAATAATAGCTGTAATCGTGTCCATAATGTCCTCCTATTTTTGGGAATCTAGCACTGTTAAATGGAGTCTATAAGTGTAGATTATGAGCTGTCGGCCTTATTCAGACTTAGCCTCCCAGCGAGTGAGCATGCATTCATCGAGGCTGTTTGGATGCTGTAACTCCATCCGCAAGAGATCGCGCAAAAAATGTGGCAATAGAAACAAAGCATCCTTCCCATTCGCGATCGTCTCATAGCCGGCCCTGAAAGTAAACATGTCCAGCGTACCAACATTATACTCTCTTTCATCCTCCAGTGGGTTTCCTTCGACAAAAACTGCAACACTCTTATCATACGGTATCATTAGTGGGTCGTACAAGATTTTTAATCCATCTACTGCCAAGCTGCCCAGATGATTCCCGCGGAAACCATACCCGTAAATGACCTTACTATAAAACTCCTCTGTAAGGCTCTGTTCCAAAGCTGTGCGAATATCTATACCCTTCAGCTTAATGATGCAAGTATTGATGGGAGAAGGACAAAGTGCGTGCAGCATCCCTGTCGTAACCTCGCCTTCCGGCAATGGTCCTAGCAGCTGACCCGTGTTAACTAATGACATACTAGTTCCTGTAAATCTACGGACTGCTTGTGCCAAAAGATTGCCAAAGGGGGACTCTCCCCGCAAGTTCAAAGGAAGCTCACGGTCAGTAATCGCAGCGATCGTCTGAAGAGATTCTTGGCCATGCTTCAAATGAATAGCGACTGCAGGACCTATAACCTCCTCCTTCAGAAGGGGGTCAATAGGAATACATTCACCCGTCACTAAGCTAAAATCAGACTGAGGATCTAGTCGCTCAAATTGAAGACGCCCGAGATACCGACCGAATTTCCCAGCACCGCATACGGCAGTACCATTAATCATAATAGGCTCTTCTAACAGATGGTGCGTATGTCCACCAAGAATGGCATGTACGCCCTCTAACCGTTCTGCCAGAATTTTATCCGTAGGAAGTCCGAGATGAGATAGAACGATTAAAATATCCACCTGTGGTGCTAAAAGTAGGCATTGTTCCCGGAGTGCAGTCTCAGGATCTAAAGCATCCCAGCCCAAAAGGGAATAGAACGAAGTAAATGCCGCTGTTGCTCCGGTCACTCCAATTCTAATTCCATCCTTCTCCAAGACCGCATGACGCTTCATCCAGCTTGGCGGCTCTCCTGTCGAAGACTCTACAAAATTACAGCATACTGCCGGACATTGTAACCCGGAAAAAATAGATGACAACATCTCCTGAGAGAAAGTGAGCCCCTCATTATTGCCAATGGTTACAGCATCATATCCTGTTAAGTTTAATACGTCGATGTTAGCCTGACCCATTGTGCCTTCTGTCTCAACAGCTGCACGATCCATATGATCACCAATATCCAGCAGCAGTACAGGCTCTTCTCCCGCTGCAGCCCTTTGTGCGGCGATTTCCGCTGCCACCGGACTTACCATTTCAAAATGGCTATGTATATCATTGGTATGAAGTATGGTCAGTCTTTGTGGCACATGCCCCATAAGCAACATTCCTCCTACCCTTGAGCTGCTCTTTAATGAAGCAGTCGGTGCGTGATCTTATAGAGCCTAGCATAACATTTTCAGACACATTATGGTATATTGAAGACATCAGATCATACATCAGAGGAGAATAAAAATGCATATTACTATCCGACTATTCGCGGGTCTGGCTGAGACAATCGGCTCTTCTTCTCTGTCCTTCCAAGCGACTGAGATTCCCTTAACAGCTGGCAAGCTGAAGGAGCTTCTATCTGCCTCTTATCCGAATGCAGCATCCCAAATTGGGGCTTCTTTAATTGCCATTGACCGGGAATATGCTCCTGATGATTCTATCATCACAGCGTCTTCCGAAGTCGCACTTATTCCTCCAGTTTCCGGGGGAGAGAATGGCACTATATATGAAACTACTACTGATGGTCTCTATAGCATAACGGACCAGCCTTTAAATGCAGAGAAGCTTCTAGATGCCGTTCTTGACGTCAATCACGGAGCATCCTTATTATTTATCGGCACTACACGTGAAATGACCGGAGAACAACGTACAACCGCACTTCATTATGATGCCTATATTCCTATGGCCTTAAGTAAACTAGAGGAGATTGGTAAAGAGGTGAAGAACCGCTGGAACGCAAACTGCGCCATATCTCACCGCATTGGGCTTGTAGGTTTAAAGGAAGCAAGTGTTATCATTGCCGTCTCCACACCCCATCGCGATACCTGCTACGAAGCCAGTCGCTTTGCCATTGAACGATTGAAACAGACGGTTCCCGTTTGGAAAAAAGACATTAATGAATCGGGCCAACATTGGGTGAACTCTGATCAAAAAGCCAGCGATACAATCCACAAATAATCTTTTCTCCTTTTTGATTGAAAAATCTGAACTTTGTTGATATTCTGGATAAAATCGGATAAAAGGTGGCATAGGCATTGAGAGTACACGTCTCGGATCTAAAACCTGGTAATCACCTTAACGCGGACGCATATAGTTCTAGGGGTTTACATGTACTACCAAAAGGATCACTGCTCCAAATAAATGATATCGCCAAGCTGATGCAGCTTGGAGTTGATTATGTTGATATCGAGACGTTAGAGGAAGAGGTATCACCCCTCAGCAGACCTTCAATTATTCAGACGGTGACCACTAGTTTTGATACCATGATTGACGGCTTCGAGTCTCTTTATATGGAAGCGTTATTAAAAGGAAGCTTCAACCAATCCGTGGTAAACGACATTCTTCAGCCTTCGCTTCAAACTTTGGACAAGCATAAAGATGTAGTGTCCCTCCTGCTTTTGCTAGATCGGGAAGATAACTATACCTACAATCACTCCCTTCAGGTAGGCATGCTCTCTTATTATATTGCGATATGGCTTGGTTATTCCAAACAAGAATGCTATGAAATTGGTCGTGCAGGCTATTTGATTGATATTGGAAAATGCCGAATTTCACCCTCCCTCTTGAATAAACCAGGGAAGCTAACGCCAGATGAGTTCGAGGAAATCAAACTACATACTAAGTACGGCTACGAAATTATACGTAATTCCATGGACGATTCTTACACAGCTTTGGCTGCGCTCCAACATCATGAGCGTGAGGACGGCTCTGGCTATCCGAGCGGTCTAACCAAATCTGATATTCATCCTTATGCACAAATTGCAGCTGTAGCTGACATTTATAGTGCGATGACTTCTAAACGAGTCTATCAGTCGAAGCAAGAGCTTATTTCCGTCCTGCGTGAAATAAACAATCTAAGTTTCGGTAAACTGAACGCTAAAACCGTTCAAGCCTTTATCCAGCATTTAATGCCCAACTTCATCGGCAAGCGTGTGTTACTGAACACAGGTGATATTGGCGTAATTATTATGAACAATCTGGTCGATATTTTCCGACCACTGGTAAAGGTGGACGGAATGTTCGTGGATCTTTCCCGCGAACGGAACGTTGCCGTTGTAGAAATTTATATGGACTAGGGCGCTTCGATCACTCCCAAACCCTCCCTTCCAAGGAAGGGCCCCCAAGGGTCCCACCCTCTGGACACCCGGAAGTTTGGTGTAAACTTGTGGCGGTGGTGGATACAAGGAACGCCTTGTGTAACCTCGCCTTGAGGCTCCTGCTTTGCTGCGCAAAGATCGGGGCCTCAAAGCTATCTTTCGAAATCCATGATCCCCCGTTTTCTTTCGGGGGATTTTTTCTGTTATATTATGTGCAACAGAATTCTTGTACGTAGAGCTGGATTGTAGTTCTGTTGTATTTTATGCAATCAAAAATAAAAAAAACGCCTTTTATAATCACATTTTCCTAATGCTGTTGCAAAAAGTGCAATAGATGCTATTTTATGAGTGGATAAGGTGCTTTCTATTGTAAATACTGCAATAGAAAGCTCCGAATCCAGGTTCCTAATTCCTTACCTTCTTTAATCTGTACCCACCTAAATTCTTCCTTCCTACAAATCCCCAACAGATCCTCCCATTGCCCATAATCCTTAGTCAGTTGTACCCCTCCTATCATTAATCTCTTGATGATTGAATTACAATTTTCTTGGCGAGACTAATATGTGGTTTAAATACTTCCAGGAGGTAAAAAGTATGCTTCCAGTCCATGAACGTCTTGCCGAGCTGTTCACTCTAAGTCGTCTACGCCAGCTTACAGCCTCCGAAGAAACGGAACAACAGCAATGCCTACAGGTGAATGCCACTTACTGTTGGGAGATGGCACGACTACAGAATGAAATACTGTTAGCGGAACAAACAACGGATACACAGTGGCATCAGGATATTTGTGCCCAAATGTTTGAGCTACGTATAACGGGTAGATTGCCTAAACGTCCGAAATAATTGGACGTACGATATAAAACAGCCCACTCCTCATTTGCTTTCGCAATTGGAATGGGCTGTTGTTCTTTGCTATAGAAAGCGGAACTGCGCTTCTATTAATCCGTTATACACACCATCACGTGATGTCAGTTCTCGGTGGGTTCCTTCTTCTTTAATCTCACCATGGTCCAGAACGACTATTTTATCCGCATGGCGAATGGTAGATAGTCTATGAGCGACGATAAAGGAGGTCCGGCCCTGAAGTAAGATTTTGAGTGCCTCTTGAATCTTCAGCTCCGTCTCTGTATCAATACTTGCCGTAGCTTCATCAAGGATCAGAATCCGTGGATTCGCCAATAGTGCACGGGCAAAGGAGAGCAGCTGACGCTGTCCCATGGACAAGGCACTACCACGCTCTTCTACCTCTGTCTCATACCCTCCAGGAAGCTTCATAATAAAGTCATGGGCATCTACTGCTTTCGCGGCATTTTCCACTTCTTCATCGGTAGCATCCAGTCGACCAAATCGGATATTATCGCGAATCGTTCCTGAGAAAATGAAGGTGTCCTGCAGCACGATTCCGATCTGCCTTCTCAGACTATCTAGAGTAACTTCACGGATATCTTCACCGTCAATCGTAATTCTTCCGCTCTTAATATCATAGAACCGGCCAATTAGGTTAATAATCGTACTTTTCCCCGAGCCAGTATGACCCACTAGCGCGATCGATTGCCCAGCTTTTACATCCAGATCGATGCCCTTTAAAGC
Organism: Paenibacillus sp. FSL P4-0184; assembly: GCF_038004625.1. Classification (NCBI taxonomy): domain Bacteria; kingdom Bacillati; phylum Bacillota; class Bacilli; order Caryophanales; family Paenibacillaceae; genus Paenibacillus; species Paenibacillus sp. FSL P4-0184. The sequence goes on from NZ_JBBORN010000001.1 coordinate 137,457, forward strand.
CGCCCGACCTTTTTCATATTCAAAAACAACCTTATTAAAGTTAATATCTCCACGAATCGTTCCTAGTGGTTTAGCCCCTGGATTATCTTGAACCGAAGGCTGCTCATCCAAATATTCAAAGATCCGTTCTGAGGAGGCCATCGCTACCAGCAGTTGGTTATACATCTGCCCCAGACGGTTGATCGGGTCCCAGAAGTTGCTGACATAAGAACTAAACGCTACCAGCAAACCGACAGTAAGCTCGCCAGATTGGATGAGATACGCCCCTAACCAAAAGAGGATCATCGTTCCAAAACCACCAGTGATCTCGATCATCGGCCCGAAAGCTTGGTTCATCGCAGATGCTTTATTCCAGGACTTTTTGCTATCTGTATTCATAAAATCGAAATAATTCATGTTTTCACGTTCTTGTGTATAGGCCTGTGTGACTCTGATCCCCTGAATCGATTCGTTCAAGTGAGAATTAATTCTAGAGTTCTTCATCCGCACATCCTGCCAAGCGATCCGAATCTTCTGACGCAGCTTAGTAGAAATAAAGAACATGATCGGAACCGTAACCATTACTGCAAGACCAAGTTTCCAGTTGATCAATAACAGAATAATCGTAATCCCCAAAAGCTGTACACAGTCAATCATCAGATTGACTACCCCGTTCGTGAACAAATCCTGCAGTGAGTTGATATCATTCGTCACACGTACTAATACCGAACCTGCTGGGCGTTTATCGAAGAAGTTAAAAGAGAGCTTCTGAATATGCTTGAACAAGTCAGAACGCAAGTCATAAATGACTCTTTGTCCAATGATGTTCGTGTACTTAATCCGGTACACGCCTGCAATCCATTGAATGAGATATAAGACAATGACACCTGCCGTAAGCGAATAAAGAAGTGTTAAGCTTGGATTCCCAACTTTAGGCGCTATAGCACGGTCGATAGCTAAACTTGTCAAGAAAGGAACGGTCAGCTTCGTAATGGTTCCCAGAATCATCATGATAGAAACCAGTGGAAGCATCTGTTTGGCGTAAGGCTTCATATAGCTGAATAATCTGGTGAACTGCTTCCAGTCAAACGCTTTGTCGATCACATCATCATCTTTGTACACGAAACGTTCATCAAGCGTCTTCTGCTCGGCTGCTTTACGCTTTGCTCCCGAAGCGGTGTTCTGTTTGGCTTCAAGTTTCATATGCCTCACTCCTCCCCTCTTCCGGTAGCTCTGGCCAGATAGTCAGCATATTGTATCCGGTATACATCTTGGTATGGACCCGGAACTTCAATTAGCTCCTGATGAGTACCACGCTGCTGAACATGACCTTCGTTCATAACAATGATCTGATCCGCATGTCGCAAGGAGGATATCCGATGGGCAATTATAAGTGTTGTACGCCCATTCATGACCTCCTGGAATCCCGCTTGAATCTCATGTTCCGTTTCCATATCGACCGCACTGGTCGCATCGTCGAGGATGAGGATACGCGGATTCTTAAGCAGGGCTCTTGCGATCGCAATCCGCTGCTTTTGTCCGCCAGAGAGACCCATCCCGCGTTCACCCACTACAGTGTCATAGCCATCTGCCATCTCCATAATGAAATCATGTGCCTTTGCCAGCTGTGCAGCACGGATAATCTCCTCCATGCTTACATTTTTCAAGCCATATGAAATGTTGTTGCGGATGGATGAGGAGAACAGGAATGTTTCCTGGAATACGGTGGCAATCTGTGACCGCAGGCTGCGCACACTGTACTCTCTAATATCAATGCCATCCAGCGTAATACTCCCTTCATTGACATCATAAGCACGCATCATCAGTTGAGTAATAGTGGATTTACCTGAACCTGTGCCTCCAAGAAATCCGATAATTTCACCTGATTTAGCTTCAAAATGGATGTCAGTAACAGCAGGCATTTTGTTCCCGTACGCAAAGGTCACATGATTAAAGGCAACGTCCCCCTTAACCTCGGAAGGTACCAGTTCACGTGCATCCTCTTTATCCTTAACATCAATTTTTTGATTAAGTACTTCAAGTACACGTTCTCCCGAAGCTTTGGACTGTGTATAGTTATTAATATGAAAGCCTAGACCCCATACCGGTCCAATGATGTACCAAATCAAACTGAAGAAGGCAACCAATTCACCTAGTGACATTTTCCCGTTAATAACGAGTGTACCACCTACGCCTAACAGGATAGCTATACTTACCGATGCTAAAAGCTCCATGACCGGAAAAAACTTACTCCAGAGCTCAGCGGCAAAAATCTGATTATTCTTATAACGTTCATTACGGTGTGAGAATTTTTCAACTTCGTGAGCCTCTCTAGCAAACGATTTGACAGTTCGCACACCCGTGATATTCTCCTGTACAGCCGTTGTCAGAGAACTCAGCGCAAGGCGCATCTCTTGGAAGGCCGGATGAATCTTGGACTCAAATCTTAAAGCTACTGCTGCCAGAAATGGCATAGTAATCAAAGTAACCAATGTTAGCTGCCAATTAATGGTGAACATCATGATCGAACCAAAGAGCACCATAAAAAACACATTTAGCAACTGAGCAAAACCAAAACCGATAAAGTTCCGAATCGCTTCCAAATCCCCGGTCAGCCGGGACATCAGATCTCCTGTTTTCGCGGTATCATAATAACGGAAAGATAGAAATTGTAATTTCTCATAACAAGCGTTACGTAGCCGATATGCTAGAAAATTACCTAACCGCCCTCCAAAAAAACCATGTGCAAATTGCAGGCATGCTTTTACGATTACTACAGCTAACACACTGAGAGCCAACACGGGCACCTCTTTAAACTTAAGTGGAACAATTACTTCATCGATCAGCTTCCTTAACAAATTGGGGGTAATTAGCCCCACTGCAGTTGCGGCAGCCAAGCATACGATCGAAAGAATCAAATAATGCAGCTTCTCTCGGTAATAGCCTCGCAGTTGCCTGAGAACATCCATATCTCTCCTCCTAGTAAAGCAATTTTTGAATTAAAACTAACATCATAAGCTTGTTTTTTAGCGCTTACAATTTTAGTGACTTTAAGCAGTGTATCATCCCTAATTTAAAGCGGCAAAGGGTAGAATTGAGCGTTTATCCTGTTATTTCGGAAAAAAGCCCCGTATATAGGTGATAAACGACCATCATTGTCTTAAAATACTCGATTTTCCTCCTTAATGCTGTTGAATTAAGAAACATCATGATCCTTGAAGTGATCGGCCACTAAAAAGAAGACCTTTATCAGGTCATTTACATAATTATTGGAACTTTTCCTCAGATCAGGAGAATTATCATCGATTTCCAAATGAAAATCCATTGTCCAAGTTGTTCGGTTTAAGCCAAAAAAGACCTACAAGAAGGACACTCTTTTTCAAAGTGTTTATCTTGTAGGTCTTACATCTATTCTATGGGAAAATAAAGATCCATGTAGACCGAACCGTCGATCTCTTGTACCTCTTCCAACCAGAAGCGTTCCTGATCACAAGAGGTTTTGTAACCTCTGCTGTTTACCCATCCTCCAAGCTTTTTCCATCCTAACGGAATACGCTCAAAAGGATCAACCATCGGCTCGGTAATCCGCAGGATTGCATATTTGCAGTCCTCAACATGTTTATATTCAAGCCCCGATTCCAGGAGAGAAGGCTCTTCCTCTACAACTACCCAATATTCGTAGCCCCTTAGCCCTTTCTCTTGATCCTCATCGCTAACAGGAACATCAAAACCAAATTGTCTAGCATCGGTCCTAATCCCAGCCCTCTTAGCCCATTCAGTGACAAAGCTAATTACCTCATCCTCAGGATTATCACTGACCCTTACTCCACTCACTACCTTCATCGCGCCCAAGCTGCCTATTGTGACTTCACTTAAATAGTCCACTTTAATTCCTCCGCGTAATTGGTTTATTTGATCATTTAGCAACGGTTTAGACGGCAAGGCATATCTCACATTTCTGCAGCAACTGGGTAGTTGACCGAACTCCTGCTGAAAAGCTCTACTAAATGACCTTTCTGAGCTATAGCCATAGTCCAGCGCAATGTCCAGAATTCTTCTGCCGTTTATGACATCAACCATCGCATAACCCAACCGTCTCCTACGGACATATTCCATTAGGGTGACATCAAGGTGGATTCCAAAAATCCGGTGAAAATGAAATTTTGAGAACCCTGACCGTAACGCACATTCCTCAATGGAAATGGGTCCTTTTAGATTTTCCTCGATGTAATCAATAGTTTTCTGCAAACATTCTATATAACCCAAATGCTTCACTTCCTCGTTGCAACGATTAACTTTATTATAAGCTTTGCTTCCATTCAGAATAGGACATTTCTTGCTGTTTCTAAGAACACTATCTAAAAATCGTACTCACAGAAAAAAAGAATCTGCTATAGCTAACGATTGCAGAAATCTCTTCATTCATTAATAGACCAATATTCCTTATTTCGGATGCTGTGACCTTCAAAAAAATGAACTGTGTCTTATTTATTTCGCCTTTTTGCTTAATACAATTACAACCATTCAAATCCGTCCAGCCATACGCCGAGCTGGTTATTGATTTTATATTACACACATGTTATATTACATACGTGTAATATTGAGAATGGGAGGTTCCTCTATGCTACTTTCGAATGTCGAATTCATGCTGCTGCAAATGATCGCGGAATGCCGCCAAGCTTCCGGCTACGATATCAAGAAGCTAGTCGATCTGCGTGGCTATCGGGATTGGGCGAATATCGGCACGACTTCGATCTACTTAGGACTGAAGAAGCTTAAAGATAAAGGATGGGTTACATCCGAGGAATCCGAAGGAAAATCAGGCAAGGGACCTTTGCCACACCGGTTCTCCCTCACCGAAGCCGGTATGATCGCGCTAAGAAACGAAATCTTGGACAGCCTTTCATCTGCGCGGGAGCGCGACATCCGCTTCGATCTCGGCCTTGCCGCTTTACCTTATATTAGGAAAGAAGAGGCCGTGGAAGCTTTGCGGAAACGGTTGGATTTTCTTCACAAGGCTTCAATAAAAATAAATCAAAAATACGAATCGCAAGGCGGAGTTCAATTGCCGCTGAACGTAAGAGCACTGTTCTTGCATCCTATAAGCCTCATCAAGAGCGAAAGAGCGTTCGTTGCCAGTCTAATTAATGAATTATTGGAGGAGACAGGTGAATAAGGCCAAAATCATTGAAAGATTCGTTCCTTACCAAGGCGAACATTGCGAAACGACCGCCATGGGCAATCTGCTGCAATTTGCGGGAGTTCACTTGTCGGAGCCGCTGCTGTTCGGGCTCGGACAAGGCCTCGGATTTATTTACTGGGATTCGAAAGGAATGGACTTTCCGTTCATCGGAGGAAGGGTGAAACCGGATGAATTGACGGCCAACCTCGCCGCCCAGCTGGGTTTAATCGTCAACATACAAGAAACATCGTCCGTCGACAAGGCATGGCAGAACGTACGGAGTTACATCGATCGCGGAATTCCGGTCGGACTAAAGTTGGATTCATATTACTTAGACTATTTCACGAGCAAAGTGCACTTTGCCGGTCACTATGCGGTTCTTTACGGCATGGATGATGCCAACGCCTACATGGCGGACACCGGACAACAGGGTGGACTGTTGAAGACGAGTTTAACAAGCTTGGCCGCGGCCAGAAATGCAAAAGGGCCCATGAGTTCTCGTAATCGTTCTTTCACACTCGAGCCATTTGATACCTTCCCGCCTCTCGTTCAAGCTATACGCGTATCCTTGGCCAAAAATGCACATGACTATTTGAACCCGCCCATTCGCAATATCGGGAATAAAGGCATTGTAAAAATGAGCGATGAAATCTTGAAGTGGCCTTCCCGCAGCAACAATGTTGAACATGATTTATGCCTGACCGCATTGCTAATGGAACGTGGTGGAACCGGCGGTGCATTGTTTCGGAATCTGTATCGGGATTTCCTGAAAGAATGCGCAGATCAGTTGGCAGACCCGAAAATCGAGCAAGCCTACCGCTTGTTTGCGGAAATCGCTCCAATGTGGGCCAACGTCTCTGCTTCGATCGACCATGCCGGAAAAACGGGCAGCCTCCAGGAGCTGCAGCAGGCGTCCAAACTGTTGCTCGAGATTGCGGATAAAGAACGCGCAGCGATGGAGCTATTATTGTGAATGTAAGCAGTTACGGTGTTTAAAAACCCCAAAGAGGAATTCTTGTTCACAATCAATACAAAGGCATCATTGTGTATATGAACACAGTTCCAGTCAGAAAATAATTCACGAAAACAAAAAATACCCCGTCAACCAATAACTATGGTGACGGGGTATTTCTTATTCACTTATCATGCAGTAAACATCAGCAACAGAAATTAACCGATAGAACCTTCCATTTCGAACTTGATGAGACGGTTCATTTCGACCGCATATTCCATCGGCAGTTCTTTGGTGAACGGTTCGATGAAGCCCATGACGATCATTTGAGTCGCTTCTGCTTCTGTTAAGCCGCGGCTCATCAGATAGAACAGCTGCTCCTCAGAAACTTTGGATACCGTTGCTTCGTGCTCAAGCACGATGTTATCGTTCATGATTTCATTGTAAGGAATCGTATCCGAAGTGGATTCGTTATCCAAAATGAGCGTATCACATTTGATGTTCGATTTCGCACCTTCTGCCTGACGGCCAAAGGAAGCAAGACCGCGATAAGTTACTTTACCGCCGTGCTTACTGATCGATTTCGATACAATAGTGGATGTTGTGTCTGGAGCCAAATGGATCATCTTGGCACCAGCATCCTGATGCTGGCCTTTACCCGCTACCGCGATGGACAGTACTGAACCTTTAGCTCCACGGCCTTTAAGAACAACCGCAGGGTATTTCATAGTCAGCTTGGAACCGATGTTGCCATCGACCCATTCCATCGTTGCATTCTCTTCTGCAACCGCACGTTTAGTAACGAGGTTGTAGATGTTTGGAGCCCAGTTCTGAATCGTAGTATAACGAACGCGTGAGTTCTTCATACACAAGATTTCAACAACTGCACTGTGCAGAGAATTCGTGCTGTAGATTGGCGCTGTACAGCCTTCTACATAATGCACGAAGCTATCTTCGTCAGCGAGGATCAAGGTACGCTCAAATTGTCCCATGTTCTCGGAGTTAATACGGAAGTAAGCCTGCAAAGGAACTTCACATTTCACACCTTTAGGAACGTAGATGAAGCTTCCGCCTGACCAAACTGCACTGTTAAGTGCTGCAAATTTATTATCGGTTGGAGGGATGATCGTCCCGAAGAACTTCTTAAGAAGTTCTGGATGTTCACGCAGTGCAGTATCGGTATCTGTAAAAATAACCCCTTGATCTTCAAGGCTCTTCTGCATGCTGTGGTATACAACCTCAGATTCATATTGTGCCGATACGCCGGCGAGGAACTTCTGTTCCGCTTCAGGAATACCCAGCTTATCAAAGGTTTCCTTGATTTCGGAAGGAACTTCTTCCCAAGTCTTCCCTTGTTTCTCGGAAGGTCTTACATAATATTGAATATCCTCAAAATCTAAATCATCCATATTGCCGCCCCATGTAGGCATCGGCATTTTACGGAACTGTTCAAGGGATTTTAAGCGGAAATCAAGCATCCACTGTGGTTCATTTTTGATTGCTGAAATTTCTTTAACAATTTCGGCCGTCAAACCTTTACCAGACTGAAATATCGACTTATGCTCATCACGGAACCCGTATTGGTACTCTTCCATATCAGGCGCTTTCTTAGCCATGGTGTCAGCCTCCTTGTTCTACTGTTATTTATGTTGCTCTTCTTCGTCAATTCCTTTACGAAGCGCGTTCCAAGCCAGTGTTGCACATTTAATCCGCGCAGGGAATTTATTCACACCCGATAGGGCTTCAATGTCTTCATAATCTCCAAAATCCACGTCTTCACCCTTCATCAGTAAGGAGAAGTTATCGGCTAGTTCGAGTGCTCGTTCAACCGTTTGTCCTTTGATCGCCTCAGTCATCATCGAAGCCGATGACATACTGATCGAGCAACCTTCACCGTTATAACGGGCATCCTTGACGATTCCATCCTCTACCTTAAGCTGAAGTGTAATACGATCACCACAAGTTGGGTTATTCAGTTCAATTTTCAGAGCATCATCTTCAAATGAACCACGATTCCTAGGACTTTTATAATGATCCATAATTACGCGTCTGTACAAGTCATCCAAGTTCATAGCCGAAGTACTCCTTTGTCTTGATTAAAGCGTCCACCAGTCGATCTACATCCTGCTCGGTGTTATACAGGTAAAAGCTCGCACGTGCTGTTGAGCTGGCTTCCAGCCAGCGCATCAGCGGCTGACAGCAGTGATGACCAGCACGGATAGCAATTCCCTCCGCATCTAGTACTGTAGCGACATCATGCGGGTGAACGTCACCCAGATTAAAAGTCACAACGCCAACTTCACGATTGCGCGGACCATAAATGGTCAAGCCATCAATTTCAGATAAACGCTGCTCTGCGTATGCGGCAAGCTGCTTCTCATGGCTGTGAATCTCATCCATGCCGATTTCTTGTAAGAAATCTACGGCTGCACCTAATCCAACAGCTCCTGCAATGATCGGCGTACCGCCCTCAAACTTCCAAGGAAGTTCTTTCCATGTCGATTCATAGAGACCCACATCATCAATCATTTCGCCACCGAACTCAATAGGTTCCATGGCTTCAAGGAGTGCTCTTTTGCCGTACAAAGCCCCAATTCCAGTCGGTGCTAGCATTTTATGTCCGGAAAGTGCATAGAAATCACAATCCAGATCCTGCATATCGACCTTCACATGAGGTGTGCTCTGTGCGCCGTCTACGACAATTACCGCACCGTTTCGATGAGCAATCGCCGCAAGCTCTTTAATCGGATGAGTTACTCCCATAACATTAGACACATAAGCGATAGCAACGATCTTGGTTTTATCCGTAATCGTCTTCTCAGCATCTTCAAGCGTAATCGTTCCGTCAGGTTGCAACGGTATATATTTTAAAGTAGCACCTGTCTTCTTAGCTAGCTGCTGCCAGGGGATCAAATTACTATGATGCTCCATCAGGGTGATGACAATTTCATCGCCTTCACCCACTGCAGATGGCCCGTAAGAAGAGGCAACAAGATTTAGGGCAGTGGTTGTGCCGCGCGTAAAGATGATTTCTTTAGTGCTGCGGGCGTTAATAAACTTAGCTAGCTTCTCCCGGGCTCCCTCGTAGGCATCTGTTGCACGGCTGCCTAGAGTATGGACGCCACGGTGTACGTTGGCGTTATCCCACTCATAATACGACTTGACCGCCTCAATCACTTGACGAGGCTTCTGTGAAGTTGCAGCACTGTCAAGATAGACCAGTGGATGGCCGTTCACATTCTGGTTCAGTATGGGAAATTGCTCCCGGATGGCGTTGCTAATCATTGACCTAACTTCCTTTCCACAAGAGATTGGAGCTGATTGCGCAGTCCCTCTAGTGGAATTTGCGACACAACAGGAGCCAAGAAGCCATAGATGATCAGAGTTTCTGCATCATGCCGTGTAATTCCGCGGGACATCAGGTAAAAGACTTGCTCGTGATTGACCTGTCCTACGGAAGCGGCATGGCCTGCTGTAACATCATCTTCATCGATCAGCAGGATCGGATTGGCGTCACCACGGGCTTTTGGACTCAGCATCAATACTTTCTCTGTTTGCTGACCGTCGGCTCTTGTAGCACCTTTCTCGATCTTGGTAATTCCGTTGATGATAGAAGTAGCATTATCACGCATAACCGCACGAGTGATCATGTCACTTGGGGTATTTTTGCCGAAATGCTGAGCTTGAGTAGTGTAATTCAGTTTCTGTGATCCCGTACCTACAGCAATTACTTTAGCATCCGAGCTAGAGCCATTACCTTTGAGCACAGACTTGGTATCACTTGCTGTATCACCATAGTTCATCTCTCCAACAATCCATTCGATCGTTCCGTCATTCTCAACAACAGCGCGGCGGTATGTCACATCTGTTGTATCCACGCCCAGCTGATGCACTGTAGCATAACGTACTTTAGCACCTGCACCCACGAATACTTCTACAGCACCATTGTGCAAGCCAGCTTCCTCTTTATCCGACACGTAGTTGTCTACGTATGTCAGGGAGCTGTTAGTATCCGCTACAATCAGAATGTGAGGAACAAATGAAGCTTCCGCATCATCTGTTAACAGCACCGCCTGAAGTGGAGTTTCAACCACTACATTCTTAGGAACATAGAGGAATACTCCCCCGTTCCATAGTGCTGCATGAAGCGCAGCGATAGAATGCTCGTCAGGCTGAATCGCCTTATGAAGGTAACGTTGTACCAAATCTCCGTGCTCTTTAACAGCCGTTTGCAGATCGGTAAAAATAACACCTTGTGCTGCAAGTTCAGGAGCTAGTCGTGTATATACTGCACCAGAGTTACGTTGAATAATCAGACTGCCTTCTTCCTGATCCTTGATCAAGGAGGAAATGGAAGCAGGTGCATCCTTCAGTGAAGCAATGGTCTCGCTTGCTTTGTAGCTACCATAATTATTCACATTCCAACGATCAATCCGTGTCTTCTCTAATTTAGGCAGTGTCAGAGTAGCTGCCAGTTCAAGTGCTTTCAAGCGGCTTTCTTTCAGCCAACCCGGTTCGCCGCTACTATGCGATAATTCGCTCAAGCGCTCGGCATCCACCGGAAGAATGGTCTGTGTCGTCATAAGTGTTCTCCTCCTTCCTGGCGTTTCTTACGCGTCTTGCCCTACTGTTTCGTCTTCAATTCCAAGTTCTTCTTTAATCCATTCGTAGCCTTCTGCTTCCAGACGTTGTGCAAGCTCAGGACCACCGGATTTTACAATTCTGCCCTGCATCATAACATGTACAAAATCAGGCTTGATGTAGTTCAAGAGACGTTGATAGTGGGTAATAACCAGGAAACCGCGATCTTCACTCCGCATGGAGTTTACGCCTTCGGCAACAATTTTCAAAGCATCAATATCAAGACCAGAGTCAATTTCGTCAAGAATCACGATTTTTGGATCTAGCATCATCATTTGTAGAATTTCGTTACGTTTCTTCTCACCACCGGAGAAGCCTTCGTTTAGGTAACGGTGTAGGAACTCAGGATTCATGTCCAGTTCTTTCATCTTCGCTTCCATAAGACGGATAAAACGAATCAAAGAAATTTCGCTTCCCTCTTCACGACGGGCATTAATGGCAGAGCGCAAGAAATCGGAGTTTGTTACTCCGGAAATTTCACTTGGGTACTGCATAGCAAGGAAAAGACCTGCACGTGCGCGTTCATCAACCGCCATCTCCAGAAGATCTTCACCTTCAAGTGTTGCTGTTCCTTCAGTTACTTCATATTTAGGGTGACCCATAAGAGCTGACGCCAAGGTACTTTTACCTGTACCGTTTGGTCCCATGATGGCGTGAATTTCGCCACCTTTCATTTGAAGGTTAATCCCCTTCAAAATCTCTTTTCCCTCAATCGTCGCTTTAAGTCCCTCAATGACAAAATCTGCTGCCATAATATTATTCCCTCCATTGATCGATTTGCGAAATCAAAAGTTGTATTGAAACAGGATGATCCTGATTCCCAGCACAATTAGATTCTATATCACATTATAATTATTATAAATTGAATCACAATGATTATCAATGATTCTCAACAATTTTATAACAAACCCTGTCTTTTTACAAATATCTCTTTTTATTTATCCTTTAATGCACCGCATGTTTCGCTAATTTCCGTAACCACCTAACGCAAAAAATAAGACCTCCCGCAGGAAGCCTTATTTCATACACTTTATCGTTTAGCTAAGGTAGGAACGCAGCATCCATTGATGTTTCTCAAGATCACCACGAATTTTAATAAACATGTCAGAGGTAGGCTGGTCCTTAATTTCCTCAGCAAGCTCAATGCCTTCTGTCAACTCTTCAGAAATAGTAGCGAAGTCTTCAATCAGAGACTGGACCATACCACGTGTGTCCTCTTTACCAGTAGCTTCTTGAATCGTTGCCAATTCCAGATATTCTTTCATCGTTGCAGCGGGACTTCCTTTGATGCTTAGCAGACGCTCTGCAACTTCATCCATTTGCAGCGTCACTTCATTATATAGATCCTCAAATTTCACGTGAAGAGAGAAGAATTGTTCTCCTTTTACGTACCAATGAAAATTATGGATTTTAACGTACAATACATTCAAGTTAGCAACCTGACGATTCAAAATTTGTTCCAGTGAAGTTGTATTTACTTTATTAGATGCTTTAGCCATGAGATGATCCCATCCTTATCCTTTATATTTACCGGGCTACTTAATCCTTCATCCGGCAGCAACTTGTCTATTCTTAATTTACCCCTTAGCATGTAAGACGAAACAAGGAGAACCCTTCCATAAAATCTCTGTTTAAATTTTTTACACTAAAGACGCTCTCTATAATGTTCAAATTCTGATTCTTGCAAAAAAACACAAGAGGCCAATGGCCTCTTGTGTTTTGGATTTTGTAAGATTGTTCAGTCAGACCATGAGAAGTAATGCATCCGCACCCGTCATGCCGGGTACGATACCTAGTCGCTCCGCTTCTATGGTTACAGACTCCAATGGGGCAGCTAACAGCTGTGACAGCGTACGTACACCAACCGCCCGGGCTGCGATAATATGCCGATCACTGAGCTTCTCATTGAGCAAACCAACATCCAGCGCACCACACATAATATACCCTCGGCTTGTGCTGATTGAGAGCAGCGTTGTTTTCGGAAGCTTAACTTCTACCCCGATCAGCGTATGTTCACCTACGGTAATGGGCTCCATAGTAACCAATAGCAGCACCTCCTTTATTCACCAACCACGATGTATATGTATGCTTCACCCCCTGCTGATGTGCAGTTGGTAGTCCTAGGCTTTTCGTAAAAAACACAGTACCTTGGTCCCATTTTCTCTAGTGTCAGGTATATGATTATTACTTGTTTAATGTTATAGTTTATTTACATTCTTATAATTGTAAAGAAATGTTCAAACGAAAAGCTGGGGGATCTATGGACGAGAAACTACAACACACAGACGGCAACTATTTATTTAATGTCGACATCCTGATTAATGCCCGTACCAACCCGCTTGCATTGCAATATCTGCTTGAAATGTTGAACAATAATGACAAAATCACAGATTTCAACATTAACTCCGGTCTTGAATTGGGGAGAACCATTGACAGCTTGCTTCGTTCTGCCAAACTAGCCTTGAATCAAAGCTCTGCTCCTCCAACTTCATTTAAGCTGCCACCAAAGACCACTAAAAAGCAGCTCGATAAACCGATTGATAAACAGGCAGTATTGCCTGCACAGCAGTCAGCTATTGAGACGCCAGCTGATGCATACGGGAAAATTCGACAGTATATTCAGAACAACCAATTAGTACGTTTACGAGCGAATCGGTACGGAAAACAAGTGTCCATGCCCTGTCGTATTTTAAATTTTGATGAAGCAGCCAACTCTATTAGTGTCTATCACGTGGATGAGAAACAGGTATACAGCTTTAATTTAAATGAAATCGACGAATTTCTGTAAACGTATACGTTACAGATAAATAAGCATCCGCCCCTTTATGGAACGGATGCTTATTTATCAACTTCTGTAACTTGATTGCTTAGGATGCCTCTTTGCTGCGTGAGAATGCTTCCACAGCCAGACATAACCAGCCTGCTATGAAGCATACACCACCAATAGGTGTTATCGCTCCAAGCACCTTAATCCCGGAAATGCTCAGTACATATAAGCTACCAGAGAACAAAATCGTCCCTGCTATTAATAGCCTTCCTGCCCAGTGTAACCGGGTACTTTCTCCCCATTGACCTACAGCCAGTGCTATCAGAATTACACCCAGCGCATGTACCAGATGATACTGTACACCCGTCTCATATACCTTCATATATTCTTCGCTAATAACAGGTTTTAATAAATGAGCGCCAAAAGCGCCTACTCCTACTGCCAGCATTGCTAGCACAGCCCCCCAGGCCATAAGTTTCCGTTGCATGCGATTACAACTCCTTAATATTAGACTTCTACTATCATAAACGATTACCGATTGCTTTTTCCAGCAGCCATTTACGAATTAGCCACAATCAGGGGTTGCTTTTTTAGCATCAATATGAAAAAGTGGATATTAACAACATTTCATTCTTATCTCTCAAGGAGTGCAACCTATGGACCTTAATTCTCTCTCAAAATCTGACGCGCCTACAGCAGAGGTAGGAAATACCCAACCTGATCTGAGTCAGCCAAGTGCTGGTTCGTCGTATTCGTACCAGAAAGTAGATCATGACCTACAACACTCTGGACCTGGTATTGCTTCTTTCATCATCAGCCTCGTGACCATAATGGGTTATGCAGCTCTCTTCGTTTTCATTATTATGAAGGCTTCTTCCATGGTTAACGAGAACTCGAATCTATTAGCCGAATCATCGCAGTCCATCATGCTTCTTGGAATGACTGTTATTATTCTTTCAGCTCTTAATGTAATTGGTGTTGTCATCGGCATTATTGGGCTTTCCATCCGGAAGAGACGTAAGGTTTTCGGCGTTATAGGCACTATCATCAACGGTGTGATTATCCTACTCTTTATGCTGCTTATTACTATTTTCTTAGTCAATGCCGGGACGCTATAACGTTCATTTCTAATTCCAAGACAAAAGGGCTGTTCCTGAAATCAATCAGGAGCAGCCCTTTTGTTATTCATAAATGATAGCGTTTCTTTATTTTGCAAGTGACAGCTTCGAAAGTACACGCTGTTTAACTGTAGCATCGCCTTCCACTGCTTTTTCAACATATTCAAAAGCTACAGGATCATCCGTATTTAACTTCTCAATAACGCTCTCCATACCAGCTGTGATCTCAAAAGCCGTAGGACCTTCTTTGGTCTCAATCTCAACAGAATGACTATCTATTTGGCCGACGTAAACGCCTGTTCCTTTAAGAATTTTAGCTTCTGGATTTGCAGTAGGTTTGGGTGCGGGAGTACTTGGATTCTCTGTTGGTGCAGTGGTACTTGTACCTTCTGTAGGTACGGGTGTGCTTGTGGTCTCCTCTGTTGGCACTGGAGAAGCTGTTGCACTTGGTTCTGCAGATGGCTGAGCTGAATTATTAGTAGCACCGCAAGCGGTTAGGGCTAGCGTTAATGCTGCGATTGCAGCTATAGCGGGTAAGGAACGTTGTTTTTTCATGTTGACTGCCTCCTCTATGTTTAGCGGTTGTTTGCAAAGTCATTTTCTATAAGCCTACTCCTATAAACGTATCAACTCTGCTAAGGTTTCATAATACGTTATTTTTAGTAACTTCCAATCTTTAATAGGCATCCGCCGGATGCAGGCTTAAGCAGGATTAATACAATAGTATTGAGCCTGATTTATCCCTAAGGAGTGGTCCCCTTGAGAATCGATATCGGCTGCGGATCCAGTAAAGAAGCAGGTTATCTCGGGATCGATCGTATCGCGGGTCCCAACGTAGATATTGTCTGTGACATTAGCCAAGGCATCCCTTTGCCGGACAATATAGCCGAGTTTGTAATGGCTAGTCGTGTATTACCTTATATCGACGATTTATCCGCAGTTATGTCGGAAATTCACAGAATTAGCACTCACAAAGCCATTGTTTGTATACTGGCCCCGTATGCCCACAGTTTTGTTCATATGTCCAATCCTTCCTTTAAGCAGAAGTTTGATGAATATACTCCGAGGTATTTCACAGGATCCTTTTTCCAGCCCCCGTCCGGTCCAGTATGCCCATCGATTCCTGACTATCCTATCCCGGTGCCCCCATTCGATTATCGATTGCTGCGGATGGAGCTTTTCTATCAATACCCTTATGAAGATCCTCTTTATGAAACAGAAGAACTAGAAATACTAAAGACGCTTCAAGCCAATGTTGTGCATGAAATCATGTACCATTTCACCGTAATCAAAGAAGATATTTCTATTCATGAGCTGGAATTGATGAGTAGAGGGCTTTACGCTGAACCGCGTGTTCTTATGAAACGCAGGCTAAAATCACACGATAGACAAAATTCCCTATAATTTATTGATGGGACATACAATTATACCCGAATTACATCATAGGCTAACATACAGGTATTAACTGTGCCGTCCTGATTATGGGACGGTTCACTTTTTTAAAAGAAAATTAACCTCGAAGGAGGTGAGAATCATTCCACTAGTCGTACGGGCAACGATCAATGCGACCGGTGCTATCACATTTACGGGCAACACACTTGGACTTAGTCGCTCTGATACAGTCGGAGTACCTGGGACACAGGACAGCATCGGTGGCTTTACCACTGTCAATACATCGTCTATTTTTGGAACCTACCCTAACGGAACGACTAGTCTTTATACAAGCAATAGTTCAGCAGCCATACTGGTCCTTCCTTCAGGTAGCACAGTGCTGTATGCAGAGCTGATATGGGGTGGCACCTATATAAATGGAACCGTAAACCTCAGTTCGGCGATAAACAACCCAGTCACCTTAATTACGCCTACCGGAAGTACGTTCAGCATAACTCCCGATGCAGCTACTAGTAACACTGTTGATTTGGGAGGTGGTGCTTCTGCATATGTCCGTTCCGCCAATGTAACCAGCATTATACAACAAGGTGGTGCCGGTACCTATACTACAGGCGGCGTTGTAGGCACAATTGTAATTCCAGGAGACTCGACAGCCAACCATGCCGGCTGGACTTTAGGTGTTATCTACCAGAATACAGCCCTCCCATTCCGCAATATGTCCCTTCGGGCAGGTGCAATACTAGTACAGGCAACATCAGCCCCGGTTTCAACTACGATAACTGGATTCGCAACACCAATAACAGGTGCGCTTGGAGGCAGAGCATTATTCAGCGCACAGGAGGGAGATGCAAACCGTTCAGGCGACCAGGCCTTGTTTGGTCCAACTGCTGCTACACTCGTAGCGTTATCTGGCCCCAATAACTTTGCTAACAACTTTTTCGCATCACAAATCAACAATGATACAGGTAATCTCAATACAACTGGAACATTTGGAACACGCAATCAGACGAACGGGAATCCAGGAACCAACATCATCGGTGGCCGACAAGGCTGGGACATTACTAATGTTGACGTGTCAGCCAGACTTGTAAATAATCAGTCTTCAGCGATTTTACAATTAACTACCTCTGGTGACGCTTATGTGCTTAATGGAAATGCCATACAAGTAGATATAAATGCACCCAAAATAAACCTTACTAAAAGTGCCAATGTGTCCGGGCCAATAGTCGGGGATACGGTAACTTACACTGTAATTGTCAATAATACTGGTACAGCGAGTGCAGCTAGCGTCGTTTTATCAGATGCGCTGCCAGCAGGATCAACCTTTGTTACCGGAAGCGTTGTAGTGGCCGGCGTCGCTAGACCAACCTTTGATATTACAGCAGGAATCTCTCTAGGTTCATTAGCTTTGGGTACTTCAATAACGGTTACATATCAAGCTAAAGTCACTTCATTACCACCAAGTCCACAAAATATAGCCAATACCGCAAATGCTGCTTTTACGTTTCAAAGTGTAGCAGGAGGCCCTATCATGACCGGGGTTATTCCATCCAATACGGTAACTTTACCCGTATATTCCCCTATTCTTAACATTGTAAAAACTGCCAATACTGCAAATGCGACGGTCGGAGATCAGATCACCTATTCCCTTCAAATCACCAACACTGGAAATATTGGTGCTATAACAACCCTTACCGACAATATTCCTTCAGGTAGCTCATATATTGCGGGTAGCTTTACCGTCAATGGAACACCTGTCGCTGGAAATCCTGCTACAGGTATTGCTATTGGAACGATAGCTGCTGGAGGCAGCTCTACCGTTCAATTCCGCGTAGTGGTGAACAGTCTCCCTTCACCGCCACAACTGGTCGACCAAGCGAGCACCACTTACACCTTTCAAGTTCCAGATGGGCGAACCGTAGCTGGATCAGCCTCATCCAATTCATTGTCTATTCCAGTTACAACTCCCAACGTAACAGTGCTCAAAAGCGCTGGATTTGCTGACGTCGCTGTAGGAGATACACTGCTCTACACCTCCGTTATCAGCAATAATGGAATTGCAGCAGTTACCAACGTATCGCTTTCAGACATTATCCCTGCTGGGACTTCACTAGTCTCAGGTAGTGTTACGGTAGGTGGAACGGCACAGCCATCTGCTAATCCCGGTACAGGAATTTCTATTGGAACCATCACGCCTGGAGGTTCCGTTGCGGTCACCTTTCAGGTCAACGTGATCTCATTGCCAACTCCCGCTCAACTATTAAACAGATCCTCTACATCCTTCAGCTCAGGATCGTTTACTGGCATTTCACTTTCCAACACGACTACAACTCCTGTATATCAACCTGTAATCCAGATTGTCAAAAGTTCGAACGTTTCCAGTGCCACTGTAGGGGGCAATATTCTCTACACGTTGAATGTTCAGAATTCTGGAAATATCGGGGCATCTGTAGTCCTCAGTGACAATATTCCTTCAGGAAGTTCCTTTGTCTCGGGGAGTGTCACAGTTAATGGAGTTGCTAGACCAACAGACTCTCCACTTACAGGAATTAACTTAGGAACTGTAGCTTCAGGGGCTAGTGTTCCTGTAACCTTTCTTGTCGCTGTGCAATCGTTGCCTTCACCACCTGTTCTGAACAATCAAGGCAGCAGCAGCTACACCTACCAACTACCAAGCGGTAGATCCTTATCCGGAACTAGCCAATCCAACACCGTTAGCATCCCAGTCTCCGCTCCAAATATTACGCTAACCAAATCCGCAAGCCTTGCTGATGTCACAGTCGGCGAGAATCTGACTTACACAGTCCAAGTGTCCAACACAAGCAGCGTAGCTGTGAATAACGTTGTCGTCTCTGACCCCATTCCTACGGGAGGCACTTTTGTAGCAGGCAGCGTTATTGTTGGCGGTTCATCGGTACCAGCCGCAAATCCAGGTACAGGAATATCTATCGGTAGTATTGCGGCTGGCAGCTCTATTACAGTCTCTTTTAGAGTGAATGTTTCTTCTTTACCAAATCCATCACAATTTACAAACAGAGCTAGTGCGTCTTTCTCATCCGGTGCCTTCACTGGTTCTTCACTTTCGAACACGGTAGTAACCCCTGTGTATCAACCTATTATTAGTATGGTCAAAAGCGCGAATACCGCTCAGGCATCCGTAGGAGGATCTTTGTCTTTCTCGATTCTCATCAGCAATACCGGGAATATTGCAACCACTCTACTATTAACTGATAATCTTCCACCTCAAGCTTTATTTAACGCGAACAGTGTAATCATCGGGGGAACACCTTTACCCGGATATAATCCAGTAACCGGAATCCCTGTAGGCCCATTGGCACCAGGTGACAGCGTATCTGTGAGCTTTCTGGTCACGATAACAGCGTTACCTCCTTCACAGATGTTACTGAACTCCGCTTCGGCAACATATAGCTTCACCCTCCCGGACGGGCGTCAACTCGGAGGAAATGTAGTATCAAATACGCTCTCTGTCCCTGTATCCGCACCTAACGTCAGTGTCGTAAAAAGTGTGAATGCAGCTACTGCCGTTACGGGCGATATCCTTACATTCACCTCAGTATTGACGAACAACAGCATAGCTACTGTAAGCAACATCATTCTCAGCGATCCTCTGCCTGAGAATGTAGCTTTTATTCCCGGAACCGTAATTGTAGGCGGCATTACTCAGCCGCTAGCAGTTCCGTCCGCCGGCATTCCAATCGGTAGTCTGGGTCCAGGCGCCACAGCTACCGTAACATTCGAGGTGAGGATAACGATGCCGATACCATCACAAATTAATAATCAGTCGTCCGTCAGTTTTACATCCGGTGTATTCTCCGGTTCTTCTTCATCCAACATTACTAGCACACCAGTCATTCAGCCACAGATCTCCTTATTAAAAAGTGCCGTCGATGGAGATGGTGATGCCGATGCTCTCGTTGTAGGTGATACCATCATCTACACAGTGGTTGTAAGTAATGCAGGTAATCTTGCTGCAAATGTAACCTTAACCGACAACATTCCTACTGGAACTGTCTTCAATCCTAACAGTGTTATTGTAGGAGGCATGCCGCAACCAGGTGCAGCACCCAATACCGGCATAGCTGTAGGAAGTGTAGCTCCGGGAACCAGTGTCCCTGTTAGCTTCTCTGTTAATATCGTTTCCTTACCATCACCACAACAAATCAGCAATCAAGCTTCTGCAAGCTTCTCCTATACTCCGCCTGACGGTAGACCCTTAAGCGGAACTGCTGTATCTAATACCGTCACACTACAGGTCTCAGCTCCTAATATCGTGGTAGTCAAAAGCTCCACCTCAACTTCCGTAGCGATCGGAGATACGGTCACTTATAACGTAAATATTACTAATAACGGTTTAGAAGCTGTTAATAGCGTGTTACTTAACGATCCAACACCAGCAGGCGCTGCTTTTGTAACGGGTAGCGTATCCGTAAATGGAGTACCTTTTCCAAACCTGAATCCTTCTTCGGGGATATCAATTGGCACCCTGGCGCCTGGAGCTTCAGCTCTGGTTGCTTACAGTGTTACCGTGACCTCTGTTCCTCCTACTGCTACACTTATCAATAAGGCATCCGTAACCTTTACATCAGGTGTTTTTTCCGGTTCGACCTTCTCCAATACCGTTACCATCCCTGTGTACCAGCCGAACATCTCGGTTGTCAAAACAGCAAGTACGAATAACGCTACAACAGGTGACGCTGTCAGCTATACCCTGACCGTGAGTAACACAGGAAACTATCCGGCAAGCTTAATCATTACGGACAATATTCCTGCGGGTACTACCTTCGTTCCGAATAGTGTGCTCATTAATGGACTCCCCTTAGCGCAAGCAGATCCATCTACGGGGATTCCAGCTGGAGTTATTGCACCCGGTGCTACTACTGCAGTAATATTCACTGTTAATATCACCTCACTGCCCAATCCTCAGCAGTTGGTCAATCAGGGTACCGTAGCGTATAGCTTCACTTTGCCTGACGGCCGCACACTTGGTGGTTCCGTCCTATCCAATACAATTACTATCCCTGTCTCTTCACCAAATCTGGCTGTAGTAAAATCTACGCCTACCACATCAACTACAGTTGGAGACACGATCACCTATTCAGTTACAATTACCAATAACGGAATCGAAACGGTAAATAACGCTGTGTTCACAGACGCACTTCCTGCGGGTACTACATTCGTATCTGGCAGTGTATTAGTAGATGGCGTACCTCGTCCAGGGGGTAGCCCTTCCACCGGGGTAACCTTGGGCAGTATTGCACCAGGTGTAACTGTAACTGTGGCATTCACAGTGAATACAGTCTCATTGCCACCTTCAGGCCTCCTAAATAACCAGTCAACGGTGAGCTTCACCTCTGGAGTTCTCTCGAATGTTGCCTTCTCTAATATTGTATCAACGCCTATTTACTTACCGATTCTAGCCGCAGCAAAAAGCTCGAATTCAATTCAAGCGACCGTCGGAGATACGATTACCTACACGATTAATGTAACCAATTCAGGGAATTACGGGGCTTTGGCTACTCTGAGTGATACTATCCCATCTGGAACAACATTTGTGCCAAACAGTGTGCTTATTCAAGGTGCCCCAGCTCCGGGAGCAGATCCAGCGGCTGGCATTCCACTCGGTGTCATATCCGCAGGTGCAACACTATCTGTTATGTTCTCAGTACTCATTTCAACATTGCCAGCAAGCCAGCAACTGATTAACCAAGCATCGGTAGCATTTGCTTACACCTTGCCTGATGGGCGGACGTTTAACAGTTCGATCAATTCCAATTCGACAACGATTTCGGTATCCTCACCGAATGTGATCGTAACTAAGTCATCACCAGCAGCAGATGCCGTTGTTGGCGATACAATTACCTACAACCTTACAGTTACCAATAGCGGAATCGCCAATATCAGCAATGTAAACATCAGTGATCCAATACCAGCAGGTTCTTCGTTTGTTGCTGGCAGTGTGATCGTTGATGGCACTCCGCACCCTAATGCCAATCCAGCGAATGGCATCTCGCTCGGCACAATTGCACCGGGCGTTTCGGTCAATATCTCGTTCAACACTATCGTCAATGTACTGCCTAATCCTGCCACGCTCACCGATCAAGCTTCCGTCAGCTTCACATCTGGAGCATTCTCGGGATCCTCATTCTCTAATACACTTGTTATTCCGGTGTATCAGCCTATCATCGTTGTAGTCAAAGGGGCAGACAGAACCGCCGCAACTGTCGGAGATACGATTACTTACTCCTTGAATGTGACTAATACTGGCAACCTCATAGCAAATGTAGTCATAACTGACACGATTCCTAGCGGAGCTATCTTCGTTCCAAACAGCGTGCTTATTAATGGGGTGCCACAACCAGGCTCCGACCCGGCTACTGGATTAAATATTGGAGCAGTTGCTCCGGGAAGCACGGTAACAGTGACCATAACCCTGCAGGTTACAGTAGCCTCCCTCCCGTCACCGCAGCAGTTAGTCAATCAGGCTTCAGCAACTTTCTCATTCACACCTCCAGATGGTCGTCTGCTCACCGGAACTTCACTTTCAAATGTCCTAATCATCCCTGTCTCTTCTCCGGATGTAAGTGTCGTTAAGAGCACTACTTCTATTGATGCCGTTGTCGGCGATATCATCACCTATACGATTGTTGTTACCAACTTAGGGATTTCACCAGTTAATAACGTCATCATGGTTGACCCTATCCCAGCAGGCAGCCAGTTTGTAACAGGCAGCATCACTGTAGACGGAACCCCACGACCTAATGGCAGCCCGGCTTCCGGCATTGCCATCGGAACGATTGCTGCTGGCGCTTCCTCAACCATCACCTTCCAGGTTCAGGTAGTAGCGTTATGATTCCCGGCTCACGTACCCAACCTGTCGTAACCAATCAATCTATGGTACTCTTCAACTCGGCAGAGGGTGTTGACGGCATTGTCTATTCCAATACCGTTAACACCCCGGTCGTGGGCCCCGTGCTTTCATTGCTGAAGAGTACAGACAAACTCCATGCCTCTTTAGGTGACACTCTGGTGTATACCATTAAAGCTTCTAATAATGGAAACACAGATGCTTTGCTAACGGTGTATGACATTCTTCCAGAAGGTGTATCCTTTATTTCCAACAGCGTGCTTAGAGACGGTGTGCCTCTCCCAGGGGCTACACCGTCTTCGGGCATACCGCTAGGCTCTATTGCTCCGCAGAGTCAAGTGAGCATCGCCTTTCAAGTAGTTATCATTTCACTTCCTTCTTCACTAGTGCTGCAAAATAAAGCACTGGGCCGTTTTTCTTTTGCCACACCCGAGGGAAGAATCGTTAGTGGAGATTTATATTCTAATTCCGTACTAGTTTCTTTACGCTCCTACCAGCTCTCTACCTTGTTGTCTGCAAGCACTCCGACCTCTTTTATAGGTGATGTAATTACCTATACATTACGGCTTACGAACGAAGGTAACAGCCTATTAAACCAAATCATCGCAACGATTTCTATTCCTAACGGATCTGTGTTCATTCCAGGGAGTGTCATTGCAGGTGGCGTCTATTATCCAGAATCAGAGCCTACGCAAGGAATATTAATTGGTCAACTTGATAAAGACCTAAGCATTGATATTACCTTTCGCGTTCGAGTTACAGAGATTCCCTCATCCTTGGACCTGACTAACCGTGCAGCTGTCACTTATACCGTCGACGACGATCCCAATACAACCGAGAGTAACAGCTTCGTTATCTCACTTGTTTTGGCAGGCGTCACCATCAGCAAGAGAGTAGATCATGTTACAGCAGCTCCAGGTGACAACCTAAGATATGAACTAACGGTAACCAACAGCGGGAACTTGGCCGTAAATGCGGTTCTGACCGATGCTATCCCTTCGGGCACTCTTTTCGTATGGGATAGTGTTCTCTTAAACGGAGTGATGCAAAAAGGCGCCCGTCCTGCTGATGGCATTCAGCTAGGCACATTAAGAGGCGGAACTTCAGCGGTCGTGGTCTTTCAAGTGAGCATTCCTGCAGCTATAAACATTCATGCCCACGCAGCTGTCCAAAATCATGGCAGTGTTCAGTATACTTTTGTGCTCCCGGACGGACGGACAGTAAGACAAACCTCTCGTTCCAATATTGTTACTACCTTAATAGTCATGCCTATCATTTCTCTCGAAACTCATGCAAAGCCTACCCTTGTGGAAGAAGGAGAACATGTCCAATGCTGGATCTCCCTAACGAATAGTGGGAATTGGCCAGCAGAAGTATCCCTTGATCGGCTCACACCGGAGGAATGTCTTATTGATCCTAGCAGCATTGTGATTGATGGGATTCCAAATCCACAATCTTCATTTAACGGTATTTTGTCGCTAGGGACAGTCAAAGCTGCTGCCACTGTAAACATCCATTATTTTGTCAGGGTTAGTGAACATGTACTGGGTCGTTTCCTTAAGGGCTTAGTAACCGCTCCATACTTCTTCAATCTGGATGGACGTGAATACACAGGCGAGAGCCAGTCGAACAGTTATATATTGACCGTGGAAGAGATCAGTGAATAAGAAATCACATATCCCCCATCCCCATGAATATACTTTAGTTACAACCCCAAAACATAAATATTTATATCCCATGGGAGGTGGTCATCCTGTCGCAATCATCTGGTCCCTTTTCCTTTGTAGTCTCAAAAGAAGACTGGTCCCTTCATCGAAAAGGCCATCAGGATCAGGAACGTCATCAGCAAAAGGTCAGAGAAGCTATCAAGGATAATTTGCCGGATCTCGTGACCGAAGAAAATATTATTTTGTCAGGCGGTAAGCAGATTGTAAAGGTTCCGATTCGCAGTCTGGATGAATATCGAATTATCTATAACTTTCGTAAGCAAAAGCATGTTGGACAGGGCGACGGGGAAAGTCAGGTCGGTGATGTACTTGGGCGGGATTCACAGTCGACACAGCCCGGCAAAGGGGAAAAAGCAGGCGATCAACCCGGTCAGGACACCGTGGAAGCAGAGGTCAATCTGGAGGATCTGGAGGACATCTTGTTTCAGGATATGGAGTTGCCACATCTGAAGCCAAAGAATAAGGAAGAGATCGAGGTTAAATCCATCATCTTCAACGATATTCGTAAAAAAGGCATGATGTCCAACATCGATAAGAAACGTACCCTGCTGGAGAATCTTCGGCGTAATGCAAGCAGAGGTAATCCCGGCATTCACAGCATAAGTCCTGATGATCTGCGCTACAAAACATGGGATGATATTCGAACGCCTCACTCCAATGCGGTCATTATTGCGATGATGGATACGTCAGGTTCGATGGGTTCTTTTGAAAAATACTGCGCTCGCAGCTTCTTCTTCTGGATGACCCGCTTTCTACGCCGCCAGTATGAGAAGGTGGAGATTGTCTTTCTCGCCCACCACACGGAGGCTAAAGAGGTCAGCGAGCATGATTTCTTCACTCGTGGCGAGAGTGGAGGAACCATATGTTCCTCAGCTTATCAAAAAGCGATTGAGATTATCGACAGCCGATACCCGCCAGCGCAGTACAACATTTATCCGTTTCACTTCTCTGATGGCGATAATCTCACCTCCGACAACGAACGTTGTGTGAAGCTAATTGGAGAACTGCTAAAACGAAGCAATATGTTTGGTTACGGGGAAGTGAATCAGTACAACCGCAGCAGCACACTAATGTCCGCTTATCGTCATCTGAAGCACGAGCAATTCATGCATTATGTCATTAAAGACAAAAAAGAAGTGTACCAGGCGCTAAAGACCTTCTTCAGTCAAAAGGGCACTGTTAATTCATAATTCCTACGTTTGATTATAGCCCACAGCTAGACTACCTGTTCTATTGTCCTACCCATATAAAAAAACCTCCATTCCAGATATTTGGAGAGGAGGTTTTTTTATGTAAATATATTCAACTATCCTAAACTCTGTTCCACAATACTTTTATTACCACTCAGAAAATAGATGGCAAGAGTCATATTCCAAGTAAGCTTTAAACTCTACAACCTATTGAACCTTCTCTCTATCCTTGCCTTTATCAGATTCACCCGCATTTCTATTCGCTGCTTCCCGGTCCTCCATCATCTCGTCCACCGTCTTTACCTTCAGGCGGGCTGCGCCTTCATTGTTGGCATTCGTTGGAATAAGATCTCCTGAAGCTAAGCGTTCCTTCGCTTTTGCAATGGCCTCGCTGTATTGTGGCAGCCACTGCTCCCCAGCTACAAGCATCTCATCGACCATCTGCCAGATTTCTTTCGGGTTACATACGGCGCCTACCAACGGATCCATCATAAATGCTTGACGTAGCAGCTTGTCATCGCCGTGCACAGCAGCTTCGACGGCTAAACGTTGCACCGAGATACTAACGTTGCACACTGCGGCTGCTCCTAAAGGCAATTCACCTACAAGCGGCATCGATATACCGTTCCGATCCACATACCCTGGTGCTTCGATGATCGCATCATCTGGCAAATTAGAGATCACGCCATTGTTCACAGTGTTAAAGTGACCTCTATACACTCTGCCCGTTTCCAAGCCTTCAATAATAAACGAACCATGTTCTTCTCCGCGATTCTCCACTGTATACTCCAATGCCGAGTCCTTCATCCAATTTGGAAAATCCGTTTCGAACCAATTCCGCCCTTCGGTGCAGACACGTAGATATCCACCAGTCTCACCGTTAATCCAGCTTCCCAGGTCGATCCAATCCATAATTTCATCGCTGCGTTTACGATACCATGGAACATATTCACTTAGGTGACCATTGGATTCTGTACTGTAATATCCAAAGCGGCGCAGCATGTCGATCCGAACTTTTTCTGTGCGGCTGAATTCTGGATGACTCTCAAAAGCTTCTAAAAGACCTTTGGTCAAATCTTTACCCTTATGACTCGCTGAAATATACCAAGTCTGGTGATTGATACCCGCACAAATAATATCGACTTCAGACTTTTTCAGCCCATACACATCTGCAATTTGCCCATGCCCATGCTGCACCCCATGACACAGACCAATCGTCCGTACACCACCGTATTTATTGCAAGCCCAAGTCAGCATAGCCATAGGATTCGAATAGTTAAGTAGGAGTACATCCGGCGCAGCCATTTCCCTAATATCACGACAAATATTCAGCATTTCCGCAATCCCGCGCTGACCATACATGATGCCTCCTGCACAAAGGGTATCCCCTACGCACTGATCGACTCCGTATTTCAATGGAATATCCACATCTGTAGCAAATGCTTCCAGTCCACCCATACGAATAGTACAAAATACGTACTTCGCATCCTTCAGGGCTTCTCTTCGATCCGTCGTTTCCTGGATTTGAATATTTAATCCATTCTCTTTAATATCACGTTGGCACAGCTCGGTAACCATCTCCAAGTTGTGGCTATTAATATCCATAAATGAGACTTCAATATTATTAAATTCCGGCACGGTTAGTAAGTCCCGCAACAATCCACGGGTAAATCCAATGCTGCCTGCCCCTATAAAAGACACTTTAAATGACATCCTTATCATCCTCCGGTTATGAATTGATTGTTCCTGTCCATTGTAGCAAGGGCGCTAGGGAAAGCGTAACCAATATCATGACCTCTTTTGAAGGAAGATGTCAAAAATCCTAACTTATCTATTGAGCATCCATCTCTTCATAACTCCAAGAATGACGCTCAATGGAATTGCGATATTCTACGGGCGTGTTGTCAGTATATTTTTTGAAGAGGAGATGAAAATATTGTCTGCTACTAATCCCTACATAATCGGCAATTTCAGCAATTGGAATATCACTCTGCCCCAGCAGCATCTTTGCTTTCTCCATTCGCAGCATATTCAAATAATCACTGAGTGTCCTACCTGTATGTGACTTAAAAATACGATGCAGATATCCGGGATGCAGATTGACCGCGGCAGCGATATCCTTAACCTGAATACTCTGGTCGTAATTCTGATGCAGGAATTCGATACTGCGCCGCACATAAAGCTGCGAAGGCTGTTGATTCGCATGAAGCTGATCCTGTCGCAAGCTTGATACTCGAAGCAGAAGCTCACAGAACAATAAGTCGACCATACTTCCGCCTTTCCCGCCACTTTGATCAAGCTCTAGTACAAGTCCTTTTAGAACATGATAAATTTCCTCCGAATCAGGCATGACTAGACTGGAAAAGGGCATCTGTAACCATTCAGCAAGTGCCGCTTCTTTCCGAGCGAGCTTGCCGATAGATGGAGCAACCCCTGTATATTCCATAAATCCAAACTCCACATTCAGCATTCGGCAAGGCGTCCCATCCTCGACAATCAGTCTGTGCGGTACATTTGCATCGAGGATGATCAGTTCTCCCCGCTTTAACCTAAATCTCTCTTCTTCACATGTTTTTGAACGGACATCCACAACACAGCTTCCTGAGATCAAATACATGATTTCGGTTGAATTATGCTGATGGTAAGACATACTGTAGTTGTTCCACTGTTTATAATAGTAAGCAAAAAAATGAGGACTATAATCTCTTTCAATTAATGCCTGCTGAAAAAGACTCCCACTAAGATTTAGAGGAAAATTCGTCAATCGATCACTCCTTTCTTCTATTAAAATGTTAACCCAAGTGTATCTCTCAACCTACTTCTAAGACAAGAAGAGCTACTTGAAGTCATTAAGTTAGAAAAAAACGAGCAAACCTCCAATACACAGGAGAGTTGCTCGTTTTATTGTTTTTACTAATAAGATTTAATTCTCATACTTGAAAAGAAACCATAGATTGCTTAAGATCTGCTGCTAAGCTCTCCAGCTTTTGAGATAAGGAAACTAGCTCCTCACTTACAGTAAATTGCTGTGAAGACATAGAAGCTACCTCCTGCGTCGAAGCCGTCGTCTGCTGCACAATGGAACTGACACTCGCCATGGATTCACCTAATTGACGCTGAAACTCTATCAGTTCATGAATAGAAGCAGAGGATTCACTAAGATGCCCCATGAAGTGTTCCATTTCCTCTTTGACACTCGCAAAGATCGTTGACGACTCACGCACGGAAGAAATCTGCTCACGAAACTTTGGAGCGGTCTCATTGATATCTTTAACCGTGTTCTCAATGTGTAGACCAATCTCTTCCGTAATCTTGGAGACCGATTGGATCGACTCATTCGATTGGTTAGCGAGCTGTCTGATTTCATCAGCAATCACTATAAAGCCTCTGCCTGCTGCACCGGCTCTTACCGCCTCTATAGTGGCATTTAGCGCCAAAATATTGGTCTGCTTATTTACGGCAATCATAGGACTAAGAATACTACGAATTAAATGAGTACTCTCTCTTAGCTTATTGGAGTTCTCTTGTATTCGATTGAACATCTCCACCGTAGATTCACTCTGCTCTACTAGCAGCTTCATCAGCTCTGTCCCCTGATCACTAACCTCAATAACCCGCTCCGCCGAAGCGTCCATTACTGTATTTAGTTCAGTTACTTCACTCATCTTACTGCCAATGATTTCGACATTAGCATGGCTTTTTTCTGCTTCGACAGCAAGGCTTGCTGCTCCAAGTGCAATCTCACCCGTAGCAGATGCAACCTCTCTGGCATGAAGTGAGGTTGTACCTGACGCTTTGACTAATTGCTCTGAAGTACCAAGCACTTCATCCGCTGACATTTCACTCTGGCTTGCAAGCAGAGAAATTTGCTCCATCATTTTGTTAAAGCTATGCCCGAGCCGACCAATCTCATCCTTACCCTTAAAATTCGTTCGTACACGAAGGTTTCCTCGCTCACCTTCTTCCATTAAGGTCGCCAGTTTACCTAGTGGACGCCCAACCAAACGAACAAGAACATAACCAATTAGCAGAGCTATCACGGCAGCTGCCAGCACCACAGAGAACGTGATATAAAGAAGCTTATCTGCCGACTTCGTAAAATCACTAACGGGTGCATATCCCATGAGCGTCCACTTTGCAGTCTTTAAAGGCTGATACACGACAAGCTGCGGACTTCCGTTCTCATCGGCTGCTGTAAATGAATGTTTCTTTTCTACATCTTGCCCTTCTGATACTTTTATGTAAGAGGGTTGACCCAGTTTAGCATGATCCGCACCATAAACTATGTTACCTTCTGAGCTCAAAATTCGAATCTCACCTGTAATTCCAATCTGAAGATTAGACAACATTTCGGTCATTGCCTTGCCTTTAACTTCGATCAGCATGTAATACTCCGCTTCAGGATGTACAAGATTGCGAAGCAATCTCCCCATAGTTAAAGTAGGTTCAGTATAAGAATCAAAGAAGCCCTTCTCACGAACCGGAAACCACACTGGCTCCCCTTTAGCATCTGCAATTTGTTTCAGTCTTTCAGCAATACCTTCATCACTACGAAGGCCACTAATTCCTGTAGATTTATACGATTCTGTTTCTTCCAAGCTCTTAGATACCAGTCTGACGCCATACATCCGCTCATCTGATCCTTTAACTAAGTCTAGCTTTCTACGAATCCGATCTTCTGCGGAAACTTTGGCTACCGTTGTAAGTTCTCCACTTTTTATGTTTTCCAAATCACCTTTTAATGTGGAGTCGAGGGCAAACTGCCTTGAGAGCGCTTCGTATTCTGTTAGGACAAAATCCAGCTTGTCCGCTGCTTGAACTATAGACTGTGAGGAGGCCGCGGCAACCTCATCTGTAATGATATCTTTGGCAGCAAAATATGAAGTCAATCCTAGAACAGAGGATAAGAGCACTATGGAGCTGAAAAGAATAACGAACAATTTTATCCCAACTGATCTAAACTGTAGGGTCCATAGCTTTTTCATTAAGTTCACTCCCTATGATGGAAAAAGGGTACAGCCTTCCATTTCTGTACAAAGGCTGTACCCAGTTCATTCTTTAGTATGAAGCGAAATTGTTACCCCTTACTAGCTCCTGCAGTCAATCCATCAACAAGCAGACGTTGCAAGAATACAAACAAAATCATAATCGGGATAGAGATCAGAACAGCACCGGCAGAGAATAAGGTGAAGTTAGTGTTTTGGTTCGTGTTAACCATATCCCACATTCCGACTGCGACGGTCCAGTTCTCCTTTGTCCGCAAAATAAGTCTGGCGAAAATGAAATCGACCCAAGGACCGACAAACTGAGTCAGTGCCATGTAAGTGATCATAGGACGTGACAAGGGAAGAATCACTCGCATAAAGATCCCGAAATTACTCGCCCCGTCTATTCGAGCCGCCTCATCCAAAGAACGAGGAATCGTGTCGAGGAAGCCTTTGGCGATAAAGGTTCCCCCCAGCGGCGCCCCGGCTGCATAGACGATAATCAAGGCAATATGCGTATCCAGCAAATTAAACTCCTTAAGGAGCATATAAATGGCAATCATACTCATAAAACCAGGGAACATACCAAGAATCAGAACCGTAGATAACGCTGTTTTACGCGCTTTAAAACGGAATCTGGATACTGCATAACTGGTTAACAAGGT
The DNA here is from genome assembly GCF_038004625.1 of Paenibacillus sp. FSL P4-0184. Taxonomy (NCBI): domain Bacteria; kingdom Bacillati; phylum Bacillota; class Bacilli; order Caryophanales; family Paenibacillaceae; genus Paenibacillus; species Paenibacillus sp. FSL P4-0184. The sequence goes on from NZ_JBBORN010000001.1 coordinate 168,941, forward strand.
AAGAACTACACCGATAAGCATGGAGAATATAGCTATCTTCAATGTATTCGCATACCAAGTTCCAAACATATAGCTTGGTGACGTGAACAATTCTCTGTAGTGATCAAAGGTGAATTGCTCAGGGATAAACGATTTACTGTACAGTGATTTACCAGGCCGGAAGGAAGCAAACAGAATCCAGAGGGCCGGATAGAGTGCCGCTATCGACAAAGCAATCAAGATGATGTAACTACCACTTAAGCGAATAAAGTTCGCGATCTTTCTGCTCATTGGATCATATCCTCCTCTTTGAATGATTTCGTCCGGCGGTAATTGTACAGGGAGAATGAAGCAACAATGATAAAGATAATAATCCCTATTGCCGAAGCCATGTTGTTTTTATTCTGATCAAGTGTTAATTTGTATAGCCAGGTTACTAGCAAGTCCGTGGAACCGGCATATTGATAATCACCATTTACAGGACTACCGCCTGTCAATAGGAAGATCGCATTAAAGTTGTTAATGTTACCTGCGAATTGTGTAATTAAAGTAGGCGCTGTGGAGAACAATACCATTGGTAACGTAACGATACGGAACTTCTGATAACCTGATGCTCCATCCACCTCAGCGGCTTCATACATATCCCGAGGAATTGTAGTCAGTACGCCCATAATAAGTAACATCGAGACTGGAATACCAACCCACATGTTAACAATAATTACGGTAACCTTAGCCCAGAATGGATCTGTCAACCATGGTAATCCACCCATTCCAAAATACCCAAGGTATTGGTTGATGGGACCGAATTGACCGTTAAATAAATTGCGCATGAGCAGTAAAGAGATTAACTGCGGTACTGCGTAAGGCACAATCAGAATAACTCTCCACATTCCTTTGAAACGAATACCTTTTTGGCTCACCAATAAGGCTACCAATAGTCCTCCGAAATATGTAGTGATCGTCGAAAGAACTGCCCATATAATCGTCCATGTTAATACACCATAAAAAGTGTGGCTCCATGTTTTGAGAACTAATAAATTTCGGAAAGTCTGAAATCCAACCCAGTCAACCAATTTAGCGGGTGGAAGATGATCAGGTGCGGAATAGTTCGTAAACGCCAGCAGGATCATGAAGATGATTGGCATGATCGTAAAGAATAGAACACCAATACCCGGCAAGACCAAGAACGTCTGAGCGAACTTATAATCCAGTATATAGCGAACACTTTGTTTAAAGGTGTTTGCCTGAAGACCGTTATCGCGTTTCTCTCCAGTCTTATAAGCATCTTTAATGTTCAAATACCAAGCGAGGATTATGATGATAAGCATTAGAATGGTGATCAAGCTTTGAATCAAAATATAAATCGAGTGATCCCCAGCTACCATCTTAGCGATGCCTTTTACTTTTACCAAACGGCTAGGGTTCTCTCCTAGTGTGACAAAACCCCATAAAGCAGTAGCAAGATTCTGAATAAAATAATAAACAGCGGCGGCTTCTACAACTAAAAACATGATTCCTTTGATGAATTGGCGGTTATATATTTGTCCCAATCCCATGAAAATCGTCGACAGTACTGCGGCCCTCGTGCGATGTCGCTGCATTTCGCTTCCGTTCTCCTCTCCGAGTGAAAATAAGAAGCTGCCCTCCGCTAAACATGCGACGGGCAGCTTGATTCACTGTATGCTGTTAAGACTGTGATTTATGATCCTTATTGCGATGAACTGTTGTTCAAATCTTTGATTTGTTGAACGGCTTTGTCCATTGCTGCTTTTGGATCTACACCCTTATCCCAAATTTCTGGAAGCGCTGCATTTACAGGGCTCCAAACGTTACCCATTTCAGGGATAGAAGGCATTGGTTGGGAACTCTTAGCTTGTGCTGCAAAAGCGGACACGAATGGATCATTAACGATTTGTGGATCAAGAAGCGCCTCGTTGTTTGTAGGAACAGAACCGATCGTTTTGTTCAGTAACAATTGAGCGTCTTTGCTTGAAGCAAAATGAGCGTACAATTTAGCAGCATTCGGATATTGAGTAAACGAGTTAACTGCGAAAATTTTGATACCAGAGAATGTAATAGCTGTTTTGCCATTTACTGTAGGGATCGGTGCGATACCAAGGTTATCTCCAAGAGCTGCTTTGTATCCTCCAAGCTCCCAAGGACCAGTGATATCCATCGCTACATCACCTGAGTTGAACAAGCTGCGTTTGATATCACTATTGATATCTCCGCTCTTAATTGGCAATGCTTCTTTCATTTTCACAAATTCTTTAAGTCCTGCAACAGCTCCATCATTAGCAAGTCCGATATCGTCTTTATCTGTACCGTCCTTACCAAATAGGTATCCGCCATCGGAAGCGATAAACATGTAGTTGAAGTACAGGTTTCCTACTTCCCACATAATTCCGTATTTGTTCTTGGATTTATCTGTGAATGTTTTGCTGAATGCAAGAACATCGTCGAAAGACTTAGGTGCTTCTTTAACGAGTGATTTATTGTAGAACAATGCATAAGTTTCTGCTGCTCTTGGGTAGCCATACAATTCGCCTTCATACGAAGATCCGATAATCGAAGCTTCAGTATTGCTAGCTTTTGTTTCTTCACCGAAGACATCATTAGGAAGAACCAAGCTCGCACTTGCCGCTTTACCTAAGTTGTCGTGAGGGATAAGAACAACGTCTGCTGCTAATCCTGAAGGACCATCTTGCGTAAGTTTAGTTACTTGATCTGGTGGTGCCAACTCTTCAATCTTGACTGGAACGTTATATTTTGCTGTGAACTGCTTAGCAATTTCATCTGCGAATGGTCTTTCTTCCTTACTTTCCCATACAACTAGTGTCGCTCCATCTTCAGGTACAATTTCTTCTGTTGCTGCTGCATCTGTGGTCTCTGGCGCTGCAGTCTCTGTAGTGTTGTTAGCAGCATTAGTAGCTTTTGCTGCATTGTTTCCCCCGGCATTCCCATTGTTGCTCGAACCACACGCTGTAACGGACAGTGCCATAGAGACAGCAGCGGTGATAACCATCACTTTTTTTAACTTCATTACTTTAACCCCTCCCAATTTTAAAAAAGCATAAGATGATAAAATAGTAGAGCTAGAAATTTGCGCAAACGATTTCAGAAAAGCTAAAAAAAAAGTTATTCTTTTAGCTCGCTCCTTCTTGAGATGCAATTCGCAGTGCAAGAAAGCGCTTCATTCATGAATACATCATACAACAGTATCGTTTGTTTTTAAAAACGTTTGCACATACCATATTTGACCATTTTCCATTAATTAATAAACACTATAGGCATTTATCTCCATTTTTCACATGATATCTTTTAATTAATCGATTATTCATGTGTTTAAAATTGGAATTGCTATTTTATTTGCCCCTGATATGCCACAAATTCACTTTTCCAATAGATTTACAATTATCGGGCAGCAGAAACGCTCATATACTCAAGTGAAAATTTGTGCAATGGTTTGAACAAGAGTATTGAAAGCCCTTTTATTCCATGCTATAATCCAAATCGTTAAGAGGCAACCCAACATGAATCATTGCATCTATTGTCTGCCTCCTGTTCTATATAACTAAAAGGCAATGTTACTTATGAAAGGTACAACCTCGGACAAGCTACTTCGCGGCGGTTGTGCCTCTTTGTTATGTGCAGGTTTGCCTCAACATTTGCGCATGTTGCATAAAAAACTGTGCAACCAATAACAATAGCGACATTCTAAACCTCACGCGCTGTGGTCATTTGTTCGGAAAAGTATCGCTCACAAAACTTAAGCGTATGCTTTCGAGGTAGTTTTGCCGAAGCTGGTCAGGGAAGTATCGCTTACAAAACTAAGCGTATGCTTTCGAAGTAGTTTTGCCGAAGCTGGTCAGGGAAGTATCGCTTACAAAACTAAGCGTATGCTTTCGAAGTAGTTTTGCCGAAGCTGGTCAGGGAAGTATCGCTTACAAAACTTTAGGAGGACTTATTCATGTTACTGGAAGCTGTGTACCATCGCCCGCGGTTAAATTGGTCTTATGCCTATAATAAGAGTACGATTCACTTGCGTCTCCGCGCTAAAAAAGGGGATTTAACAGAAGTATTTGCTTTTGCAGGGGATAAGTACACTTGGGATACCACGAAAGAGCTAATTCCCATGACCCTCTTCACCTCTGATGCTATGTTCGATTATTGGGAATGTGCTTCAGTTCCCATCTATCGCCGATTGAAATACGGATTCTTACTGCAAAAGGATAACGAGAAAGTTTGGATGACCGAAAATGATTTTCAAACGAACCGGCCAGAAAATCCAAACAAGCTTTTCGAGTTCCCATTTATTAACCCTGTTGATGTGTTCACTCCACCTGCCTGGGTAAAGGATGCTATTTTCTATCAGATCTTCCCTGAACGCTTTGCAAATGGCGACCCTAGCCTTGATCCAAAGGATGTTCAGCCATGGGGAGCAGAGCCAACACCAACCAACTTTTTTGGCGGCGATCTGCAAGGGGTTATTGATCATCTGGATCATCTTAACGAGCTTGGCATCAATGCTATTTATTTCACACCACTCTTCACTGCAACTACTAATCATAAATACGATACAGAAGATTACATGAAAGTTGATCCGCATTTCGGTGATATTGCAACGTTAAAAAAACTCGTCGACCTCTGCCATAAACGTGGTATTCGTGTGCTGTTAGACGCAGTATTCAACCACTCCGGTGGAACCTTCGCTCCATTTTTAGATGTTCAGGAAAAGGGAGAAGACTCTATTTACAAAGACTGGTTCCATATTCGTGAGTTTCCGCTTCAAGTTGTAAACGGGATTCCTACTTATGATACTTTTGCCTTTGAACCACATATGCCAAAGCTTAATACCGAACATCCTGAAGTTAAAGAGTACTTACTGAAGGTCGCTGAATTCTGGATTACAGAAGTTGGAATCGATGGTTGGCGCCTCGACGTAGCCAATGAAGTAGATCATGATTTCTGGCGTGAATTCCGCAAGGTGGTAAAGCGCGCTAATCCGGAGGCCTACATCCTTGGAGAAATCTGGCATGAGTCTGCTCCGTGGCTGGAGGGTGATAAATTCGATGCCGTCATGAACTATCCCTTCACTGATGCTGTCTTAGACTTTTTTGTTCATGGTAACCTTGATGCAGAGGGGTTTGCCAACTCTATTGGTAGACAGTTATCGCGCTACCCACTGCAAGCAAGTGAAGTTGCCTTCAATCTGTTAGATAGTCATGACACTCCACGCTTACTCACGCTGGCTGCTGGGGACAAAAATAAAATGCGATTAGCTGCACTATTCCAGTTCACCTTTATGGGTACTCCTTGTATCTATTATGGCGACGAGTTCGGAATGGACGGTGAAGGTGATCCAGGTTGTCGTAAATGCATGGAGTGGAACCCTGAGAAGCAGGATCGTGATCTGTTCGAATTCTACCGTCAGCTCATTCAAATCCGCAATGAGCAACCTGCACTTCGCACGGGGACTTTTACTTTCTTAGAGGCAGGTCGACAAGGCAGTAAGATAGCCTACGAGCGCCGATTGGATCTTGAGACTATAGTTGTACTGATCAATAGCGAAGAGACCGCTCAAACGTTCCGTATTGACGTAGACGAGCGAAATTGGGAGAACTTGTTCACGGCCGATACAGTGCGTGCTGAGCGTGGCAAGCTGAACGTGAAGATGCCTGCTTATGGTTTCGCCATACTTAAAGCAATCAACTAGATTTAAATGCCTTTGGCCATATAAAACATAACAAAACAGGGTATCTCACTAGCTATGATAGCTGTGGGATACCCTGTTTTCTATTAGAGATGACTAAGAACGACTGTCACATTACTAACCAACTACTAATACTTCGGTGCACTAACAATCAGCACACCGAAGTCCAGTTTACTTGCTCAGTAGTGTATAAATAATCTGTGCGCTTTCGGCGCGGGTCATCCACCCTTTTGGAGCAAATTGATTGTTCTCTCTGCCTTGCAGAAGCCCTAGACCTGCTGCTGTCTTCACGTAGCTATCTGCCCACTTGCTAATGCTAGATGCATCTGCAAATGTCGTGACACCCACTGCTGGTTCGATCTTCTTACCAGACTTCACTTCAAGCGCACGGATCACCATGATAGCCATTTCCTCACGGGTAATGGATGCATTCGGCGCAAAAGTATCCTTGCTTCGACCACTAACAATGCCCAGCTTAGACGCTGTTGCTACGTATGATGAATACCATGCATCTGACTTGATATCAGTAAATTGAACCGACCCTTCCACATTTAAACCAAGTGCACGAACTAGTAATGTGGTAAATTCCGCACGACTAACATTACTCTTCGGATTAAATTCGGTTGTTGTAACGCCTGAAACAATTTGTTTTGCTGCAAGGGACTGAATGGCATGGAATGCCCAATAAGCAGCTGGAACATCCTTAAACGACTTAACAATCTCGAGTACGGCATATTTACTAAAGTGTGTGACCTGTGTAGATATCACGTCTCCATTCAGTTGACCACCTACGTACTCAAGCTCGCCATTATCGCCTAAATAGTAGATCCCTAATAGATCTTTATTCGATTGGCCTTTAATCTTAAACGATATCGTGATTGGCTCATCGAACTTCTTAACTACAATCCGGGTACCATCTTTCTTCAAAATGCTAAGTCTCAGTTCAAACACATCGGAAAGCGAAGTTACGCTCCCCACCTCTTTGTTTAAACCATCTACTAATGCTTTCGCAGCAGACTGAACCAATGGTTTCAGCTCCAATAGGATTTGAGCACCTTCCGCCTCTACACCTGAAGCTAAATTTGGTATTGTGCTTAACAGTTTGTTAGGGATAGTAACTAATAGATCCCCCACTTTAAATACTAAATCAATAGATCCCAATGTTTTTGCAGCTTGCAACGGTAACAGCACCGCTGTCTTACCTGCAGCAATATCGATTTGTACCTTTCCATCTTTACCATTCTTCAAACTGTCCTCACTGACAACTTGCATATCGGCAGGAGTTGTTGGGCTAACAACAATTGGTCCATACGTTGTTTCTGGCGATGGCGATGGTGTTACTGTCGGTGTTGCTTCTGGTGTCACCGTAGGTGTCGGTGTTGCTTCTGGTGTCTTCGTTGGTGTTGGCGTTGATTCTGGTGTCTTCGTTGGTGTTGGCGTTGATTCTGGTGTCTTGGTTGGTGTCGGCGTTGCTTCTGGCGACACTGTTGGTGTCGGTGTTGCTTCTGGCGACACTGTTGGTGTCGGAGTTGCCTCTGGTGACGCCGTTGGTGTTGGTGTCGGTGTTACATCCGATGCCTCTACCAGAATAACCGTACCCCCATCATCTCTACCTGGTAGATCAATGATTACTTTTTGATCTTCGGATACCGTGTATGTTTTACCGCTGTACTCATCCTTCACAGATGAATTGGCAGCAAACGGTACCGGAATCGTTACGGATTCCTCACTTGTCTTAGTGTTAATAACCGTCACGACGTTCTCATTATCGTAAGACTTATTGAAGGCTAAATAACCTAAATCATCTGAACCTGCCAGCTTCGTGCGCGTACCTTTGGAATACACTTTGGAGTATTTTGCACGGATATTCAACAGCTTCTGATAATGATCATGAAGTGGCTTTTCTGCAGTCAACTGATCCCAAGGCATATCTTTACGGTTCTCGCTGAACTCACCTTTAGTCATGTCTCCTGCATTTTTGCCCGATTTCCCCAGTTCTTCTCCGTAGTAAATGACTGGCTGTCCCTTGGCTGTGATTTGCAGAGCGGCTGCGATTTTTAGCTTACCTTTATCTCCATCCACATAATTAGACAAGAAGCCATCCTCATCATGACTACTCAGGAATTGAGCCATCATCTTCGTGTTATCAATCTTTAACTCTCGTTCCTGCAAATAGGAATCAACACTGTTAACTTTACCATCAGTAAAGTCTTTCGCAGCATCATTAAATCCAAAATCAAGCAGTCCGTCCATCTGGCCTCTTTCGAGCATTCCACCATTGCTATCAATAGTTCCGCCAAAGTATTCACCGGTCATTTTGAAGTTTGGATCAATTGAAGTCAGTGCATTTTTAAATGCTTTCCAAGTTGTATCTTCTACATGTTTGACTGTATCCACACGGAAATAGTCAATCGTATCTCCACGTTCCGTCCGAGCGTTATCTAACCACCCTGTTTGCCAAGCGATAATTTTTTCACGAACGGCTGGATCTTCCGTTTTGAAATCCGGCAAGCCTGCAAGCTCGCCTTTGATTGGATCTGTATCCGCGGATACACCATCCGTACGAAGCATTCCTTCAAAACGTGCTTTATCCTCAGCTGTAATCGTCGGCTCTTTATCCTCAGCCTTTAAACCGTAGCCCGTATGATTGAGTACAACGTCGACCATGATCTTGATGCCCTTGTCATGTGCCTTTTCGATCAATTCCTTGAAGGTCTCCATATCACCAAGATGCTCGTCAAGCTTTGTAAAGTCCTTGGCCCAATAGCCATGATATCCGTATTGTTTGAAGCCATCGCCTTTATTAAAATCAATATTATCTACAATTGGCGTAATCCAAAGCGTGTTAATACCAAGTTCTTGCAAATAATCGAGATTGTCGATCATTCCTCGGAAATCACCACCGTGGTATGCTTCCAGTTGATCTTTATCTACATTCTCATTATTTGTTGGATCTCCGTCTTTGAAGCGGTCTGTAAGCGCGAAGTATATACGAGCCTCATCCCAATCAAAATCCAGCTTATCACCTGTGTAGGTTCTCGCTTTTACCTCGAGTTTAGCATTTTCTTTATGTGCATTTCCGTACTGGTCCACGAGCGTAATCGGAATATTTTTGATCCCCGCTGACACCGTGTCCTTCACAGCAACTGTCTGTTTCATCAGCCCCGTATCCAGCTTAACTTTGCTTGGTCCCCCAAGATTGGTTAAATCCATGTATCCCTCTGAATATGTTACCTCTTCTGAAGTCACTACATTGATGGTTACAACCGCATTCTGATTAGATGTAACTGCTTCCGGATTTACGGATGTCGTAATCTTAACGTCAGGAATATGATACACAACAATAGATTCATCATTCACTGTATTCTTAGGATCTGTAAATTCAGTAGTGATTCCGTTTTTCGTGATCAAGAACGTATACTTATACGTACCTTCTACTAAATCAGTCAAAGTGTAAGTGAACCACTCGTTAGCGGAATCATAAACCATTGGATATGTTTTTCCATTCACTTTTACTTTAGCAGCCGTGATCGCTTCCATATTTCCATTACGGAACAAGGCATCATCGCGATATCTAAAAGTAATCGTTCCATCTTTAAGGATAGGACCGCTAATACTTGGTTTGATATCAAACTCCTTCACCCCGCTAGTTACATTCACTTTAGTGAATAATTCACCAGGCGTCAGCGGAATGATACGGTCATCCCCGTAAGGGTCCTTAATCGACCAATCGGTACCTTTACGAAGGACGAACCCTACACTTGTCGCATTCTCAGCAACCTCAATCAAAACACTCGCTGTGCCATTCTTAAAGGTTGTAAAATCAATCTGATCATTTTTAACTCCTGTATTCCAGACCCAGATGTTCCAATCCTTATAATCCTTATCACTACGGGTATAAGTGAACAGAACATATCTCTTATCCGTAACCTTAACTGTAACGGTTGTAGAAATACCGCCATAAGTAATGGTAATTACAGCTGTTCCATTACCAATTGCCTTCACTTGACCTTTATTGGTTACTGTAGCCACTTCAGGCTTATTGGAAGTATAAGTAGCCAATTGCGTAACATTTCTTCTGCTGTTGTCGTCGTACTTCGCAAAAACAGCTGTTTGATGCGTATTGCCTGCTGCCAGCGTGTAGCTTGCACTATCGGTCTCTATAGAAGTAAGCGTAGCGGCTTCAGCTTCCATTTTGATAATCACTGCAGTCAAAGGATCAAGCTTGATTGAACTCGCATTTAAAATGAAACCACTCTGTTGACTAACCGCAGTAACACCAGCTTCATCATTGTCAACAACCACTTGACCACTCGTCAAATCCTCCGATAAAGTCAGAGTTCTAGCCGAGCTATCGCCATTCATGAAGACATAATAGATACCTGTGCCATCAGTAGCTTTGTTTGAATAGCCAATGACAAGATCATCAGTCTTCATTTCTGGTGCAGGAATTAGGTTAACATTGGAATCAACCAGATCCTTGTCGCCCAATCGGAATGCATCGGTAGACTTTCTCAATTCCATCAGACCTGACGTATATTTTCTTGTCGTGTTCTGTACTGGGAATTGTGATTCATCCGTTGCTTTGGTCCAATCAAACATGTTGACAGCATCCGAAGAATCATACGAATCATGAATAAAATAACCAAAGGATTTGCCTTCACTATCAAACATTTCAGTGTATTTATCCTGAGGAACCGAAGTGCTATTCCATTGCTTGGTACGCCCATATTCCTGGCCTGCATGAATGAAGGCAGTGCCTTGGGAGGTTAGAACAAGCATGTTTCCAAGTCTAATCCGTTTCTGGATTTCAAGCTCATTCTTCTCAATGGCAGGATTTTTCTTGATCGTTTGTGCAATAACATCGTGCAGCGTCAGGTTATCATGCGCTTCGATGTACGGAACGATATCACCTGGATCATCAGCAGGCGTATTTGAGGGCTCCGCCTTAATATTGTTAAAGATTGTCGCTATTGGACGCGCTCCGCCTGTAATAAATCTAGGTTGACCTTCGGAACCATAACCAGATTTCAATTCATTACGGAATTCATCAGAGAAAACACCGACGCTATCCGTTTTATCCATCCAGTCCTGATCTGCCCCTTTTCCAGCAAGGGAAGGATCGGCTGCGGCACCACCGAATGTTCTCCAGCCTTCACCGATAAAAAGTGCCTTCGGATTAATATCTGCCGCGGCATCATAAGCATTCTGAACAGCCTCTGCTGTCGCATCGCCCATCATATCCCAGCGCATTCCATCTATCTTGTACTCTTCAAACCAGTATTTCACGGAATCAACCATCAACTTCTCAGCCATCTTATGGTTGGTGGCCAGATTGTTTCCGAAACCTCCGATAAAGTTGCCATTTGCATCTTGGAACGCGTAGTAATTAGGTACGATGTCGTTTAAAAATTCTTTTTTAGCCATATGTGTGTACACTACATCCAGAATGACACCCATTCCAGCTTCATGTACGGCGTCAATCAATCCTTTTAATTCTTTAATCCGCTCCTCAGGATCAGCAGGTTTCTGAGAATAAGCACCATCTGGAGAGAAGTAGTTGTGAGGATCATATCCCCAGTTGTATTCATTGTTTTTAGCGGAATAATCTGTTTCTCTAGTCCCCATCTTCGTTTCGTCCCCGTAATACCAAGCCATTACAGGAAGCAATTGAATATGAGTTACACCGAGAGATTTAATATAATCGAGCTTCTTTTCAAAGGCGCTGTAAGAGCCCCATCTTTCGCCACTCAGACTATCTTCGATCGATACATCGGATGTAAAGTCTCTGACGTGGACTTCATAAATGATTGCGTCCTCGCGTTTTTCGTAGCCTTTAATATCTGCATAACCAAAGGTATCCGGGTTCGTCTGGCTTAAATCAACGATAGCCGCTTTACCGACTGTATCCCCGCCAGCACCAGCAGCACCTGTGGTATCCACAGTAAATACCGCCATTGATTTAGCATAAGGATCAAGGACCTTATTGGTTACACCGTCATTCGTCACTTCATATTGATAAAAGAATCCTCTTACATCGTTTGTAGTAGTGCCTGTCAAATCAGTCGGCTTTAAGTCCACCGACCAGACTCCTTGCTCACCGCTCGTTAAGTCAACACTGCCCACAAGCACGTTGGAGTCATTCTTATCGTACACATTTACGACAACCGAGCTAGCTTTAGGAGCCCACAATTTTAACGTGGCTGTTTTGTCAGCGTTGTACGTAGCCCCTAGATCATCTCCTGTATAATTGTACATTTCATCAAGCATTCTCCAACCACTAGCCGCAGAGACCGTTTTACCTGAATAAGTAACGCTAAGCGGAACTTTATCCAGATCAAAGGCTTTTGTATCAACTTCAATTGAAGTTTTGCTAGTAATGGTTACAGCCGATACAGGAATAGCAACACCGTCTTTATCTTTAACGGTAATCTCATTCTTCAATGCTGCTGCATCCAAGCCGTCAGTTAACGTGAAGCCAAGAAGGATTTTGCTTGTCGATAACACCTCAGCGGACACTAAACCGATAGGTGTTTCACCAAATGGAGATACATATACATTGTTGTCTCCTTCTTTTATCCACAGCTGGTTGTAACGATCCAGTAGAGTAAATCCTTTGTCACCGCCGTCTTTATTATCGCCATTCAACGGGTTCACTACGAGAAACCCAATTTTTTTTGCAGCTTCTTTCAATGGAATATCAATATAAGCACCAAAGCGACCTACTTGATCTGCTCGGAATGGAACTGCATCTTTAGGCCAATCCTTAAGTGAAACTGCTACATCTTCCCACAACCATAATCCATACTGACTTTGATTGGAATCTGATCTCATATAATGGATCCGAACAGTATTTGCCGGAAGCTTAACCGGTTCATAAGGCGTAACTACATCAGAGCCTTCTGTGATCCATACTTCATTAGTTTGTGGAGTATTAATCGAGAAGTTCTTATCTCCTCCATCTTTAGCACCACTTGCACGCTGAAGTGCGATGAATGAGATTTTCTTAGCCCCATCCTTAATCGGCACATCAACATATGCACCATAAGAATCCATTTGTCCTTCAGGGAAAGGGGTCGCACCCATAGCCCAATTATCTGAAGGATTTACAACATCACCCCATAACCACAATCCCTTATCAGTGTAATCACTAGCTTTGTAGTGAACACGAATGTGCCCTGCTGGAACTGGTGTAACCTCTACAGATTCAGTAGGGATTTTATATTCTGCGGTCACACTGTGATCTGCAGTATTGTACTTGAAGGTTACCTTAAGATCTAACGGTAGACTCAACGCTAGATCGCTTTCTGGATAAGACATATCCTCTGCTTCTGTGGCTCCTGGAACAGAAACCTTATATGTGTAATCTCCCTGAGGCACAGTAACAACTGTACTGTACACACCATCAAAATCAGGATCTGATAACGTGGACAACGCCTCTGCTGGCAGGTTTCCTGTCAATCTTGGCAGTTTATCCGCAGCAATTGGCGTGTAGTACGTAGAATCAGCTATTTTATGATTGATGTCATTATAATAAAAGGTTACAGTCGTTTCTGTTTCTAGCTTGATGTGGATATCGCCTTTATTATCAACTCCATTAGGATTGGTATAATTTCCGTAGCCATAACTCTCATCAAAACTATCGTTCAGAGCAACCTTATAATTATATTCTCCTGCTGGCAGAGTCCCAGTAAAAGAATACAACCCATTGTCTGAGTAAGTCATTTGGGTGACTACTGATCTCTCATCCCAATCCTTGCCGGGATTTTCCGCTCCAGTAGAAATAAACTGTGATTGCAAATCACCGACCAAAACTACCTTTGTCGTTTCTGCTGAAACCTTAACTGGGTGTAAGCCGAGACTGGAGAACACAAGAGCAACGATCATGAAGATCGCGAACGTCCTCTTACCCCATAAATTTATTTTCATTTTTGTAAAACCTCCCATAATTATGAATTCCCTTTGTGCAAGCGGATACATAATTTCTCGAACCCCGCCAATTATTCTGAGGTTATGAAATCATGCGTCTTCCTTCTGTGGTTGGAGAAGGTCTATGTGTGCGGCTCGTCAAACCGGATTAACAGCATCATCCTCCCATCAAAGTTAAAGATCAAACCAAAACCATGAATTTAGTGCAAACGTTTGCAAATAGTCGTGCACAAACCTAAGTACATAAAAATTATTCCTTAACACAACTGATATCGATCCAAAATCGCCCAATGTAAACGCTTGCTATATTTTGATTTACATACTAATGCTGTATTTATGGTATTGTCAACCAGTATTTTTATGTGTTTAACGAACTCAAATTATCATAAAAGTAAAAATAAAGAAAAGTAAACCTGATAATCCCATTTAGGATTTATCCCTTTTTTTGAATGTCTCTCTAATTCCATTCCTCGAATCGAATTGTTCCAAAAAATTTAAGCCACACGTTTGCATTTACGAAATGCTCCTTTCAAAGAAATCGGATATCTTTTATACATATTAAGATCAATCTTGCTAAATCATTCATACTTTTTTGGTGAAAACAAACAATTTTACACATAAATTTCTAATACTCTTTCCAAAAGTAGCAATATTGCCCTTCCAAATGACTTTATCTATTTACAATTTAGAACTCTTAGATTAATATTACTGTGTAAAGCAAACGGTTCCATAAGGAGGTTTCTATGACAGTTACCATTAAGGATGTGGCCAAGAAAGCGGGAGTATCTCCCTCCACGGTATCCCGGGTATTGTCCAATCACCCCAGAATCAGCCTGGAAACTTCCCGCAAGGTCAAAGCTATTATGGAAGATATGGGCTATACACCTAACATGATGGCTAAGAGTCTAGTGTCGAAAACTACAAATAGCATATGCTTCAGTCTTCCTAAACCAGCTGAAGAGCTGTTCTCAAATCTATTTTTTATGGAATTAATCCGAGGGATCGTTACACAAGCTAGCCGTTCCGGCTACGACGTGTTAATTAGCTCCGGAGCAAACGAGAAGGAAGAATTGGAAGCCGTTTCAAGACTTCTAAAGGGTCGTCGAGTAGATGGTGTTATTCTGCTTTATTCTCGTACAGATGATGCTGTTATTGATTTTCTAGAGAGTAACGATTATCCATTCGTACTGGTAGGCCGAAGTGATCGATATGAGAATATTTTATCTGTCGATAACGATAATGTGATGGCAGCATATGATGCTACAAACCACCTCATTTCAATGGGTCATGAACGTATTGGCTTCGTAAGTGGACCGCCTAATCTAATTGTTTCTCGCGATCGTCTCGCAGGATACCGTAAAGCACTGCTGAATAGCGGTCTTGAAATGCGTGATGAATGGATTGTAGAAGGTGAATTTCTACAGGATAGCGGATATAGAGCGATGTCTTTTTTCATGAATTTGCCTAATCGGCCTACTGCTCTAGTTGCAGTGGATGATATGGTATCGTTCGGAATTTTACGCGGATTGAATGAGCTGAAATACAAAGTGCCTGACGATCTCGCTATTGTGAGCTTTAACAATATTCCATTATCTGAATTATCCAGCCCTCCGATCAGTAGTATTGATATTGGAATTTATCATCTTGGCTACACTGCATCTCAGGTACTTATCCAGAATATCAAGAGTCCGAACCACGATGCTGGTTATACAAACCGATTTGTTATTCCACATCGCTTGATCGTGAGAGAGTCATCCATGTACTCTCATGCTAAGAACAAAACCGAATGAATAAGTGAAGCGATCAACGCTTCATTTATTTTTTGAAAATCTGTACAAACGTTTGCGCTAAATTACTAAAACTTCTTGATCCAGTTCTTTTCAGGGTGGATATTCGAATCTGAGGTTAAGATAAACTTAACATCTTTAGCAAAGCTTATACGAATTGAAAGCAAATTCAGATACGATTACCCAATGGATCACGATACTGTCACAAATTTTAGGAGGTACTACAATGACGGAAATTAAAGCCTGCTTGTTCGATTTGGATGGTGTTATCGTTGATACTGCCAAATACCATTATATCGCATGGAAAGAGCTTGCAGATGGATTAGGATTTCTCTTCACAGAACAAGATAACGAACGCCTTAAAGGAGTCAGCAGAACTGCCTCGCTAAATATTTTGCTGGAAATCGGCGGACTAACTATCGATGAAGAAGAGAAAGCTAAGCTTGCGGAACAGAAGAATAATCGATATGTCGAATATATTGCGAAAATGGACAGCTCAGAGATTTTGCCAGGTGCGCTTGATTTTCTGAAAGAGTGCCGTGAGAATGGCATCAAAGTTGCCCTCGGTTCTGCTAGTAAGAACGCAATGACGATATTAAATAATACCGGATTGACCCCTTACTTTGATGCAATCATCGATGGCACACACACAAGTGCTGCTAAACCTGATCCGGAAGTTTTTCTTTTAGGAGCTAAAGCACTTGGCGCTGATCCTAAACACTGTGTTGTCTTCGAAGATGCAGAAGCAGGAATTGAAGCTGCGTCGCGTGCTGGAATGTTCAGCGTTGGTATTGGTTCACCGGAAACGCTCAATGCGGCGAACATCGTTGTTCCATCACTCGCTCATATGAATGTGTCACAACTCAAAAAATCTTTTGCTTAAAGTCTAACGAACATTAATCAACTGAAAGTGTTAATGTGATTCGCCCTGCTACATCTAACCTACAATTAAATGAACTAAGTATTAATCATTAGATTTCTGGTGATGAGGTGACGGAGAGGAATTTTGGAACTGTAGAAGCGTAGCGTTCGCCTTTATAATCAGATTTCATCCGCAAAACGCGGCTAAAATATAGAAATCTGATTATAACAGCGATCGAAAGTCCAAAGATTCCTCGCAGTCGCACTTATACCACCGGAATTTTAATGGAAGAATGATTTGTTCATTATATATCCTCACAACATATTTAAAGGAGCCGGTTATCGTGAAACAATATTTAACAATTGATGAATGGTCCATTATTGAAGAATCCTTTGATCCACAGACACAAGAAATCTCTGAAAGTGTATTTAGCCTTGGCAACGGATTTATGGGTGGTCGAGCTAATTTTGAAGAGCAATATAGTGGAAGTAGCCTACAAGGCAGCTACATGGCGGGCGTGTACTATCCTGACAAAACACGGGTCGGCTGGTGGAAGAACGGCTATCCTGAATATTTTGCTAAAGTACTGAACAGCACGAACTGGATCGGTATTAACATCGACATTGAAGGAACTCCTTTAGACCTGGCAAAATGTACGGTTTCCGATTTCCGTCGTGTTCTTAACATGAAGGAAGGTACGCTTTCCCGTTGTTTCACTGCCACACTCGAAGATGGTAAGGAAGTTAAAGTTGAGAGTATCCGATTCGTCAGCATGACTCGTCAAGAAATCGGTGCTATTCGTTACTCCATCATTCCTGTGAATTTCTCAGGCAAGATTACGATCACTCCCTATCTCGACGGTGACGTGAAGAACAAGGATTCCAACTACGACGAGAAATTCTGGAATGAAGTTGAGAAGCAAGCTGGCACTGAAGGTGGACACCTCACCCTTAAGACTAAAAAGCTCGATTTCCATGTAACCTCTGCTATGGCTTTTGATATCCTTGTCAACGGTGAGAAAGTCAACGCTGATGCTGAAGCCATTGAACAAGAGAAATATGTAGCCAGCAAAATGAATGTATCCGTACAATCTGGCGATCAAGTCGTCATTTATAAATATGTTGCTAACGTAACCTCGCGTAATCACGGTCTTGGACAATTGGTCGATGCCGCTCAAACTGCTTTGCAAGCTGCTAAGGAAGCTGGTTTTGTAACCCTTCTGACAGAGCAAATAGAAGCTTGGAGAGAGAAATGGAAAGAAAGCGACATCATTATTGAAGGTGACGTTTCGGCACAGCAAGCGATTCGCTTCAATATTTTCCAGCTAAACCAAACCTACAATGGTGAAGATGACCGTCTGAACATTGGACCTAAAGGCTTTACAGGTGAAAAATACGGCGGCAGCACTTACTGGGATACAGAGGCGTATTGCGTTCCCTTCTATCTCAGTACAGCAGACTCCTCTATTGCTCGCAACCTGTTGATCTACCGTTACAAGCATTTGGAGAAGGCTAAGGAAAATGCTCGTAAGCTTGGTTTCGCAAAAGGCGCATTGTACCCAATGGTTACAATGAATGGCGAAGAGTGCCACAATGAGTGGGAAATTACATTTGAAGAAATTCACCGTAACGGTGCTATTGCTTATGCGATTTACAACTATGTGAACTACACAGGAGACAAAGCTTATCTTGGTCAATATGGCCTTGAAGTTCTGGTGGAAATCTCCCGCTTCTGGGAAGAACGTGTTCACTATGCAAATCGTAAAGACAAATACGTGATGCTTGGCGTAACGGGACCTAATGAATATGAAAATAACGTAAATAATAACTGGTACACCAACCGGATGGCTTCCTGGACTATGGAATATACCTTAGAAGCTCTGGATTATCTGAAAAAGAACGAATCCACACGCTATGCAGAACTAGTTGACAAACTAGGACTCCAAGAGAGCGAAACTGCAAAATGGAATGATATCATTGCCAAAATGTATTATCCTGCAGATGAAGAACTGGGTATCTTCTTGCAACAAGATGGCTTCCTAGATAAAGAGATTATTCAAGTCAAGGATCTGGCAGCTGAGAACCTGCCGCTAAACCAAAAATGGTCTTGGGATCGTATCCTTCGTTCTTGCTTCATTAAACAAGCAGACGTTCTGCAGGGATTATATTTCCTAGGGGACCGCTACGATCTGGATACCAAAAAACGGAATTTCGACTTTTACGAGCCGATCACTGTTCATGAGTCCTCTCTATCCCCTTGTATCCACTCTATTCTAGCCAGCGAACTAGGATATAAGGATAAGGCTTATGAAATGTACTTGCGTACTTCAAGACTGGATCTTGATAACTATAACAATGATACCGAAGACGGCTTACACAGCACTAGTATGGCCGGTACTTGGATGTCAATCGTACATGGCTTCGGCGGATTACGTGTTCATGATGGCAGACTGGCTCTGAGCCCATCGAACCCAGGTCACTGGACAGCGTACTCTTTCAAAATCATGTTCCGCGGCTCCCGTCTAAAAGTAAGCGTTTCGGACGCACAGGTTACGGTTACGAATGAAACTGATATTCCAGCTTCTATTACTATCTATGACAAAGAATATACCGTGAACGGACTAAGCAGCATCACTGCTGACAGCAATTCCGTCACAGTATAAACCGACACCACAAGAGACCCTTGGAGCCAATAGCTTTTTAGGGTCTCTTTATTTTTTTCCTAAATGGATAACTTATATAAGGAGTGATTATTAATGAAAAGAACCTTTTGGAAGGAAGCTGTCGTTTATCAAATTTATCCACGCAGCTTTCAAGATAGTAATGGTGACGGTATTGGAGATCTGCAAGGCATCATTTCACGTCTGGATTATTTGCAGAAGCTCGGTGTCGATGTAGTTTGGTTGTCACCAGTATATAAATCGCCAAATGATGATAATGGTTATGACATCAGCGATTACGAAGATATTATGGATGAGTTCGGCACGCTAAAAGACTGGGAGGAACTACTGACTGGACTGCATGATCGTGGCATTAAGCTAATGATGGATCTTGTAATCAACCACTCTTCTGATGAACATCAATGGTTCGTAGAGTCCCGTTCGTCAAAAGATAATCCATACCGTGATTACTACATATGGCGTCCAGGTGGACCGAATGGCGAACGTCCAAACAATTGGAGTTCCATCTTCAGCGGTCCGGCTTGGGAACTAGATGAGACTACCGGTGAATACTATCTACATCTATTCTCACGCAAGCAACCAGATCTCAACTGGGACAATCCAAAGCTGCGCGAGGAATTATACAAGATGATTACCTTCTGGCTCGACAAGGGTGTGGATGGATTGCGGATGGACGTCATTAATTTGATTTCTAAAGCGGAAGGGCTACCTTCCTTTCAAATCGAGGGCGAGGCGCCAGAGGAACTTGCTTGGGGTGGCGATTACTTTATGAATGGCCCCCGAGTCCATGAGTTTTTACATGAAATGAACCAAAAGATTCTTTCAAGCTATGACATTATGACCGTCGGGGAAACGCCAGGGGCTTCAGTAGAGGATGCCGTTCTTTACACAGACGAAGATCGTGAAGAACTTCAAATGGTATTCCAATTCGAGCATATGGACGTAGATTCCGGCCCAGGAGGCAAATGGGATGTAGCCCCATGGACATTAACTAAACTGCGCGACATACTTCATAAATGGCAGGTCGGTCTGGCTGACAAGGGTTGGAATAGTCTGTACTTAAACAATCATGACCAGCCGCGTATGGTTTCACGATTTGGTGATGATGGGAAGTATCGCGTAATATCTGCCAAAATGCTCGCTACCTTACTACATACACTTAAAGGCACCCCTTATATTTACCAAGGTGAAGAAATTGGGATGACGAATGTAAAATTCACAACGCTGGAAGATTATAAAGACATCGAAATTCTGAATATGTACCGTGAAAAAGTAACTGAGGGTGGCGCAGATCATGAAACGATTCTGAACGCTATCCATGTCAAAGGCCGAGACAACGCCCGTACCCCAATGCAATGGAATGCATCTGCTAATGCTGGATTTTCAGAAGGAGAACCATGGCTCAAAGTAAATCCGATTTACAAGGAAATTAATGTGGAGCAAGCATTGGCGGATTCTGATTCCATCTTCTACTACTACCAGGAACTAATAGCTTTACGCAAAAAGAACCCGATTATGGTATATGGAGAATATAAGCTGCTACTGCCTGATCATGAGAACCTTTATGCTTATACAAGAACTTTAGAGGATGAACAATGGCTGATCCTGCTGAACTTCAACGAGGCTCCTCAAACCGTTGATCTCTCCGCTGAGCTGAGCACCGTTACTGATTTAATCATTGGAAATTACCCGGATGAATCTCCAACACGAGAAATTCTGCGTCCTTACGAAGCAAGAGTGTACAGATTACAAAGCTGACTCTCTCCACCTTACTGAGTTATACTATATAGGATGATTTTGTTAAGATCATTCTTCCATCAGCAACCTGTCATTAGAGAGCAAGGAATAACAGGATTTGCAAATGGTGGCATGATAGTATGAACTCAAAGGGAGATGGCAGGCTTGGAATGGCTTATCCGCATGAAAGAAGCTTTAGATTATATGGAGAGCAAAATGGAAGAAACCTTTAATATAGAAGATATAGCAAAGGTTGCTTATTCCTCCCCTTTTCATTTCCAGCGTATGTTCTACATGCTCACCGGAGTATCAGTCAAAGACTATATCCGTAAACGGAAACTAACTCTGGCGGCACAGGAACTCGCTATATCTAAAGTTAAGGTACTAGATGTCTCATTAAAATACGGATATGACTCTCCCGAGTCGTTTGCCAAAGCATTCCGCAAAGCACATGGAATTACTCCTTCTGCTGCGCGGGAGTCAGGGGTACAGCTCAAAGCCTTCCCTAGACTCTCCTTCCATCTATCACTGAAGGGAGATAAAGAAATGGACTACAGAATTGAGACAAGAGACGCTTTTAATGTTATCGGACTAGTAGAGGAAATGACAACGAAAGATGGGGAGAATTTACGCCGTATCCCCCAGCTGTGGATTGAAACTAATGAAAATGGTACGTCGGATAAGCTGATTGAGATCGGTGTTGATAAGGACATCCTTGGTATTTGTAAAGATTTCAATCACGAAAAAGAAACCTTCTCCTATTGGATTGCTGTCGAAGCCTCTCCAGAGACGGATGCTCAGGGCTTTGCTTCTACGACGATACCAGCTGCGAGTTGGGCTGTGTTCACCTCAGTAGGGCCAATGCCGAATGCTATTCAGCAAGCATGGTCACGGATCTTTCAGGAGTGGTTCCCTGCAACAGGCTATGAGCATACAGGAGGACCCGAGTTTGAGCTATACCTTCCGGGAAGACCTGATGCTGAGGATTATCGCTGCGAGATCTGGATACCGGTTATGAAAAAAAATTAATGCTTACTTAGACTATTCGGAATTCCGGATAGTCTTTCTTTCTTTCAGAATTTCTACGATTTCATTTTGAGAATCGGCTTTATCTTGGTATAATAAATAGATTATGTGATTCAATAATGACTATTGTCGTCCGATTATCGGTGAAGGAGAAATTCATGTCTACTGTAAAAATATTTTCAGACAGCACTTCCGATTTGCCTCAAGGTTGGAAGAATACTTTTAATATCGGCATCGTTCCCCTTTACGTAGTCTTTGAAGAAGGAACCTACAAAGATGGTGAAGATATCACACCAGAAGAAGTGTATCGCCGTGTCGCAGCAAGCGGAGTATTGCCAAAGACGGCCGCGCCTTCGCCAGCTGACTTTATCGCCGCTTTTCATCCGGTAATTAGCCGTGGAGATGATATTGTATATATCAGTCTCTCCTCATCACTGTCCTCTACATATCAGAATGCACTTTTGGCTGCTGGGGAATTCCCAGAGGGGCGTGTACAGGTTATTGATTCACAGACCTTATGTGGAGGCATCGCTCTTCTCGTTATGAAAGCTGTCAGAGCCGCTGAAAAAGGTTACAGTGCCATTGAGATTGCAGCTATGCTGAAGCAGAGTCGTAATCTTGTAGAAACAGAATTCGTGGTAGATACGCTAGATTACTTATATATGGGTGGACGCTGTTCAGGTATGCAGAATTTCATCGGTAGTCTGCTAAAAATTCGTCCTGTTCTTAGACTTGTAGACGGCAGCATCGTACCTACTAGTAAAATTCGTGGCAAAAAAGAAAAAGCCGTGGAACAAATGCTCCAGAACGCCTTGGTTAACGTCGATCGGATGGATAAAGAGCTGCTCATCGTTGTTCATACCTTAGCGGAAGAAGATGCTCGCTATCTAGAGACAGCGATACGAGAGAAAACTCAAGTGAATGAGATCGCTATCCTCAACGCAGGTTGTGTTATTGGTAGCCATTGTGGCCCACATACTGTAGGTCTCATGTATATGCTTCAAGATTAATAATCTAACGCAAATCTCCGGCCATTGCTTCGTAAGACAATGGACCGGGGATTTGTGCGTTTACCCCTCCTGATTTGAAGTTGAATTTAACTCGACCTCTTTTTTTATGAAGGGTAACATAAACCGGAACGTTGAACCTTTATTCTCTTCACTTTCTACAAAAATTGTCCCACCCATCAGCTCAACTAGTTGCTTACAAATAGCGAGTCCCAACCCTGTACCGCCATATTTACGGTTGATGGTCGGGTGCAGCTGTGAGAAGGATTGAAATAATAAATTGAGTTTATTATCGGCAATCCCAACACCTGTATCACGGACAGAGAATTCCAATAAATATTCTTTTGAATCCGAAAGTGGAATGTTCTTAACCGATAGTGTAACGCTCCCATGTTCTGTGAATTTCAGAGCATTGCCTACCAGATTGACAATAATCTGTCGCAAACGGATCGGATCAGCCAGTAACGTTGTTGGAACACTCGTATCCGCCCACCACCGCAAGGCCAGCTTCTTCTCTTCGGCTTTAGGTGTAAATAAATCAATGATGTCCGATATCATCTCTCGAAGTTCAAACGATTCGGTTTGCAGTGGCATTTTACCCGCTTCCATCTTGCTGAAATCAAGAATGTCATTCAAGATCTGTAAAAGCGTGTAACTACAGCTTCGTAAAATCTCGACAAACCCCCGCTGTTCTTCTCCAAGATCAGTTTCAAGTAAAAGATCTGACATCCCTATCATTCCATTCATCGGTGTCCGAATTTCATGACTCATCATCGCTAAGAAATCAGATTTGGCTTGCGCCGCCTGTTCCGCAGATTCTTTAGCGCGAATGATTTCTTTCGCATTCGTAATATCACTAAAAGCAATAACTGCTCCTGAGATCATCCCCCCATCCATAAGAGGCGAGACCCGATAATTGACAAAAAAGCTGGTTCCATCCTTACGCCAGAAGATCTCATCGTCTTTCCTGCGGATAATTCCATCTGCAATTGTAAGACTGATCTGACAATCAGGGGTTGAATAACGTGAGCCATCGCCTTGGATTTGATGAATATATTCCATCAGCTTCAGGCCAACCAATTCTGTAGGCTGGTAACCTAACATATCTGCTCCCTCACGGTTAATAAAGAGCGTTCGCCCTATATTATCTAGTACGAATATTCCAGCTGAGACGGAGTTCAGAATAAGGTTCGCTCGTTTATCTTCGACTTCAGCAGCAAAAGTAGATTTGAAGTTTGACTCTAGTTCTACCTTATCCGATAATTTAGCATGAAAAGAATCTGCTAATGCGTTTAGCCAGTCATGTAACCCTTCCGAATAATGATGATAGTTGCTGTTATCCACTTGTATGATCGCGAATACCCCGACAATTCCCTCGTCTATCGTTATAGGAATAAAGTTTCCCTTCACAACGTCCGCTTTGGGATTGTTCACATCTTGCAATTCAAAGCTAGAGGGATTCCCTTGCAGGGCAGCCTCAAAACTAGCTACATCAACAAGGTATATTCTTTTAAGTGCTGTCAGACCTATATCTTGGAACGATGCTTCTGCACTGGGTTCTAGATAGAACGTACGATTCGTTCCTACGCAGCGACCTTGCCGATCCAACACAAATATCAAATTAGGATGATGGTCATATAACGATTTATAAGCGCTCTCTTCCGAAAGCAATCGTGTTAGAATGGACGTCCAGTCTTTATCCACAATTCATTTCACCTCAGGCTCTCTCATCCATTATCATTACCCTAAAATGAGCGGAAATCATCTCAAATTTTAAATTCTTCTATTTTGACCATTATAGCAAATATACTTTAATCGGTCGCAGATAAACACTAAATCCCCCTTTAGAACCCAACCACGATGACTTACACATCGTACTGAGATTCTTAAGAGGGATTTCTATAAATATTTTAGGCTATATCTTTATGGTCAATATTGCGAATCGCCATATAGGCAATACCTGCTCCTATCAAGCCAAGTGAGATCGACACCGCCGCTAAATTACCTAAGCGTGCTTGATCAAATCCACCCGAAATTAGGGACGTAACTAACACCGCCGAGACGATGGTGGCAGGGACTGATTTTTTCTTCATTCCAAAGTACAAAGGAATCAAAGCAATGCCCGCTGCGTAAAATGCGTTTGCGCCTAACTTGATCAGCTCTGAAGTGATCATGGGAAGGTTTAACTCACCCGGAATAAGCCCTACAAAAGAATTGAATCCTATTAGGATAGCGCCAACCACAATGTCTGACACGATGATGGCAACAAATGTGAAGGCGAACACTATCAATATTTTCGCAGTCATTAGCTTTTTACGTGAGATAGGGTACATGAAAAGAAGAGTAATCGTGTTGTTCTTATACTCATCAATCACCAGCTTGCTAATAATAACGGAAGCGAAAATAATATAAGCAGCCTTAACAAAGACGAACACACCCTCAAACATATCTGCGTAAGAAGCGAACGACGGTTCATTCTCATTTCGATCAACGAATAAAACCATAATCATAAACCCAAGAATAGCGAGATTGACGATTGCTGCCCCTGTAAGAAGGGTCTTTAGCTTATTCTTCCGAATCTCCAAAGATATTAATTTAAGCAACGCCTTCACCCCCAATCAATTGTAAAAAATAATCTTCCAGCGTATGTTGTTTCTTGCTGATGCTCTCAATCTCCACGTCTGCTAGCACTAACGCCTTATTCAGATCACGTTGTGAGATTCCACCGTCATAGATTCTTACTGTAATATGATCTAGTACTTTGAAGTTATTGAGGCCAAGCTTGTGCTCCAACACGTACACTGCTTTGTTAATCTCATTCGTAACCACTTCGATATATTCTGTATTTTGACCGCGAATGGAATCCATCGCCACCTCTTCTACCAGAGCACCCTGCCGGATCACACCGATAGTATCAGCAATCTGCTCGATTTCCCCCAGAATATGACTAGATACAAGTAACGTCATTCCATATTCACGGCTAAGCATCCGGAACACTTCGCGCATCTCTTTGATTCCCACAGGGTCTAATCCATTAATCGGCTCATCCAGAATGAGTAGCTCCGGTTTCGTCATAAAGGCTCTGGCAATACCAAGGCGCTGCTTCATCCCAAGCGAAAATTGCTTCACCGGCTTTTTATCGATACCCGTAAGCTTTACCAGCTCCAGCGCTTCGCCAATCGCTTGCGGATCATAATAGCCCATATATTCTCCATGCAGGATCAGGTTTTCCTTGGCTGTGAGTTTATCATAAAACACTGGATATTCAATGATGCAGCCCATCCGTTTGAGCATTTCATACGAATGATTTGTCATTTTTTCATTAAAAAACTCAATCTCACCGCTTGTCGGTTTAACGAGGTTCGTGATCATTTTCATCACTGTTGTTTTGCCGGCACCGTTCGGTCCAAGAAAGCCATAAATTTCACCTTGTTTAATATTCATATTCACATTGCTAACGGCTTCTTTGCCTTGGTAGGTTTTCGTTAAATTTCTTGTTCGCAGTATCGTAGTCATTTCCGTGCTCCCCTTTGTTTTCGTCTCGTCTTCCTTAGTTCTTATTGTACACAGCAGAATTTTCTTTTTTATTACTCGATTCTTACAAAAATCTTAAGCTGTACACAATTTCATTCTTTAGAAGCTTAATCTACGAAAAGAAAGGGTAAATACTGTTCTCACAAACGGTTGACTAACCAGTGTAATGGTACCATTCATCTGCTCCGTTAATCTTTTGGTGATCGTCAGACCCAGACCACTCCCTTGATATGATCGATTTCTCGAATCCTCCAGTGTATAGAGCCGTTCGAATACTTTATCCTGGTGAACTTCACTAATGCCTTTTCCCCTGTCCCAAACATCTATGTATACTTTATTCTTATCACTATAGAGTTTCAAACCTAATACGCCTCCGGCATCCCCGTAAGCAATCGCATTCGATAACAAATTGGTCAATATCCGGTCAAGCGCCTCTTCGTTTCCCATGAAATAAAGCGAGTCATCAGGAATCTCTATCTCTACCTCACTGCCCTTGGCGCTAAGGATATTATAGAAAGAGAGAATATTACGTCTGCATACCTCGCCTGCCTCAACACGTGAAAGATTGATTTCCCGATCCCCCGATTCCAGCTTGGCCAAGTCAAAGAACTTGTTCATCAGATGGATCACTTCATTCGCTTTTTGGTGAATTGTGTTCATCATACGTTCCCGTTCCTCGGCTGGCATAAGTTCATCCTGCTGAATCGTCTCAATATAACCGAGTACTACCGTTAGCGGAGTCTTAAGATCGTGGGAAATGTTCGACAGCATATTACGCATGGACTTCTCCAGCTTCACGCGCTCAATGCTTCCTTTATGATTAATGTCGAGCAGCCGATTTAGATCAATCAGCACACTTTGCAGCTCCACATTACTACTGAATAACAGCAGTCTTTCGTGTGAACCTTCAGCCATGATGCTACTTAGCTTGTCATGAATATATTTCAGGTCTCTAGAAGCTTTACGCGAATGCTGATATTGCCATACAATGACGACGAGCAGGAGTACAATGACCACACTAAGCGCCATGCTCATTATAGCTGCTCTCCCAGCTTATATCCGATCCCCCACAACGTCTTGATGAACTCTGGATGGGAGGGATCATCTTCTATTTTTTCGCGTAATCTTCTCATATGTACATTAATAACGTTCTCATCTCCGAAATAATCATCTGCCCATACGCTAGCATAAATCTGCGCTTTGGTGAAGACCCTGCCCGGATGCGTAACGAACAGCTTAAGAATATGAAATTCCTTAGACGTTAACTTCACTTCTTCCCCGTTCTTTAGCGCAGAGAAATTATCCAAATCTACAGTCAGGCCACCAATGGAAATTTTTTGCTTCGCAGGAATTTGAGCTTCCGGTTGGATGGTGGGGGTAGCATAACCCGCTCTTCGAATCGCAGCCTTCACTCTTGCAGCTAATTCGATCATTGAAAATGGCTTGGTAATATAATCATCCGCCCCAAAGCCAAGTCCAAGCGCTTTATCCACATCGCTGTCCTTGGCTGACATGATCAACACCGGAACTAGACTTGTCGCACGGATCGTCTGGAGAATATCAGTACCGCTGCGCTTGGGCAGCATGAGATCTAATAATACAAGATCAAAAGGATTACTAGTACGGAATGTCCTTTCCGCTACTTCACCATCAAACGCCGTTTCCACTTCATAGCCCTCTTTTACTAAATAGGACCTAACCATTTCACTAATTGCTTCGTCATCTTCAATTAACAATATTCGGTGCATGAATGCTGCCTCCAATGATCTGAGAATAAAAATTAGTTAAAAACTCAAGGTATTTCTTTAAGGTAAACGTGACTGCGGTGAATGTTTGGACTTCCGGTCGCTGTTGTC
The DNA here is from genome assembly GCF_038004625.1 of Paenibacillus sp. FSL P4-0184. NCBI lineage: Bacteria > Bacillati > Bacillota > Bacilli > Caryophanales > Paenibacillaceae > Paenibacillus > Paenibacillus sp. FSL P4-0184. The sequence goes on from NZ_JBBORN010000001.1 coordinate 197,051, forward strand.
CCCAGATTTCTTGATTATATACCGTGTTTCACGGTTGAAATCCGGTGACGACCCATGCTTCCGAAGCGAGCTTTCCTACGGAAAGCTTTCAGGCGAACGCTATCGCTCCTACAGTTCCAAACTTCCCCTCCGCCACTCTTCCTTTTTAGAATGTTTTAGTTCAACTTATTTAAATTATTCGTAATGCCCCTTAACCTCAGGCAGTTGCTTATAAATGCTTCCGGCCTGCACGATCTTAATGATCGCTTGGGCTAGTTCAGTCATCTGACCGTCATCCTCAGTATTCTGGCATTCTGTCCACTGATAATGACGCTCTCCACTATTAATCTGAACCGATAAATCGTAACTTACAGCAGGTTTTCGATTACACTCGGTAGATAACTCTTTTTCACCTAAGTAATTCGCTAGTACCATTTCTTTATAGATTTGTCCTCGTTCCTGTTCAGAAAGCTCAAAATCGCTAACCTCGACTACTTCCCCATTCTGGAGATCTTTGACCAACTTCTTCTCCATCGTATTAATTTCGTTCTTTTGGTTCACACCATACTTTAAAACAAACTCAAACTTATCTTGTTTCGTTACGTCAAAAGGAATCTGTAGCAGCTCGATCTTTGCTTGTTCGCCCTCGCAGCCCGTTAAGGTATACGACAGAAGTTTATCCGTTTCGTTTCTAACAAGGTTCTGACAAGTGTATGTGGTTACTTGGGGACTACCAAACGTATCTTCGGAATTATCATGCCGCATTTCAATCCCTTGGTCAGTATATTTCAAGTCATTAAAGATCGGATCACCCTCAATTGTGTAATGAACCACACGCTGCTTACCCGCTTTATTTTGGATAAAAGCATCCAGCTTCTTAAGATTCTTAACAATCATTCCATGGCTGTTTATCACATCTTCTTGTTCATTAATGTTAGTTGTGAATTTGTCTTCTCCATTGGATGGCTGGTTAAAGCAACCGGTTACTATAAGCGCTATAAAAATCAGAAGAATACCGCTCGATCTCATCGATCATAACCTCCTTAAACACTCCATAAGTAGAATCTTTTGTTAAAGTATACCAATAATAACGGGGGCTGGGTATCCCTTCAGAGGGATATCTGATGATAGAGAGATTGATAGAAATTTAAACTAGATAGCAAAAAAAGCCGATTGGATATCCAATCAGCTGTGCTTCTGTACCTCAGAAATCTCCTCAATATCTATTGCACTATATGCTTAACCTCTTTGTGAGTCTACGGAAATTCTCCGGTTCTTAATGCAAGAAATGCATCAGGAACGGTGCTGCTACTGCGCCACCTAACATACTAGTCCCAAATATTGCCCAGTCATTTAAAATATGTGCAATGATCGACGTCCAGATATTCTTTGTTTTCATGTAAGCAAGCGTTAGAATAATTCGAGCGATTCCGATTCCCAGAATGGCCTGAGCAAAATTAAAATTGTACGTTTTTAAGTGTAGTGCACCAAAAATGAGCGCTGTTACGATTAATGCAATAAACACGGACGCCTTACGTGACATTTTAAAGCCAATAAAGCAAAGCTGCATAATCGCCAGGAATGGCAAGATCGTTAACAATTCCTCGCCAATTAATTGAAATCCTGAGAAGAACAATGTCCAGAGCTTCTCACCTGTTGAAAGGGTATCCCCATGACCTAGCACCGCATTTACTGTTACAGCTCCCATCGATGAAAGCAGCGCGGCTACCCCCAACGTTACGATGAAATTAATAATAAAGAATAAAATCCCGTATAATACATGACTTACTTCAGGCTTTTTGAAGAGAATTCCTAACTTCCCTTTGGTTGCCCACACTAATGCGATTAACGGAAACAGCGTGAATAGAAACGGAGCAATCTTGCTCTGCACTTCATTAGGCAGAAAAGGAATCTCTACTGTCATTGTTAAATAGCCTACAACGATACTTGCAAGGATCACTACCCATTTGCCAATAGGCATGAAATACGGCTGTCCATTATACAATGGATAATCTACGGTTTGTTTTACTTTTGTCATGTTGCACGACCTTCCAACGCTTATTATTATACTGTGAATCCTATCACTGGAATATGAACTATAAATGAACCGACAAGTTCATTTATAATCCCTGATGAAATGCTCAATTTCTGGCCGAAGATGGAGCATAAAAATAACACCTTGCAGCACAAGCTATTCCCGTTTCTTGCTTGATCTGCGAGGTCCTTCACGTCCATTCCTTTTTCTAGAGCTCCCATCTGCTCAGCCAGGCGAAGAATTCCGCGACGTGAGAAGGCGTTATCTATGGTGCTCTCCAGGAAAGGTTTATCAAAAAGCCAACCGTCCTTGGGAACACCTGGTCCTTCGTTCAGGATCAATGCACGATCAATAAATGCGGAGCCTAACCCTGTCCCTAAAGTTAACGAAATATATCGTTCATTTGGAAATAATCTGCTTACGCCTAAGGCAAACAGCTTCGCATCATTCTCAAATCGAATATCTGCCTGCAGCAGGTGCTTCGCCCATTCCTTATGTTGTAAGGTATTGAACCGGGTATATAATACTTCTCGTATATTCTCACCATACAACGCCTCATATTTACTAAGCCCCTGAATATAACAGATGCCTTGCTGATAATCAAAGGGCCCGGGAAAAGCGAGACCGATGCGCCAAGTACAGTCTGAGGATTTCCCTAGTGTAACGGAATAGAACTGATATTGATCTTCAAATATAGAAATAAATTGGTCTATAATCACATCGGCATCTTGGTCAGCGAAGGAAGGATGTTGTTTGCAGCTAGCCTGTAGCAAATCTCCATCCACGACCAAACCAGACTTAATAAAGGTTCCTCCCACGTCTAAAGCGATCACGACTTTAGGCTTCAAAGGAGACTCACATCCCATGCCTTGGATACGCCAGCTTTCACTACTCGTGCGCCATAACCATTCTATTGTTCTATTGAATTAATAATTCTCCACGATAATTAATATGATGGTATTTTGATAACTGCAAGCTACTTACGAATCACCTTGAGAAAATCATAAAGATATATAACGGATTCTCCCTCCCGTCATATTGCCCCTCCCCTACCCATATACATAATATGAACTACATTGATCGACCCATCTATATGAAGCCAAACCCCATTTCGTGAGGGTTTATTCAGGTTGGATCTACAGAATTATAGGAGGGAGCACAGAATCATGCCAAGCGAAGAAATTAATGCGTTGGAGCGAGCGATTGCTGAAATTACGGAAATAGCTACTGGCTTCGGCTTGGATTTTTATCCCATGCGTTATGAAATATGCCCTGCAGATATTATTTATACATTCGGCGCTTATGGAATGCCGACACGATTTGGTCACTGGAGCTTCGGAAAAACATTTCACAAAATGAAATCCCAATACGATTTCGGGCTGAGTAAAATATACGAGCTCGTCATTAACTCCAACCCTTGTTATGCCTTTCTGCTCGACGGAAACTCGCTGATTCAGAACAAGCTGATCGTAGCTCACGTGCTGGCGCACTGCGATTTTTTCAAAAATAACATGCGTTTCTCCATGTCCAACCGGGATATGGTCGAGAGCATGTCGGCTACAGCGGATCGGATCGCCGGCTATTCAGTAACCTACGGTACCGATGCAGTGGAGCGCTTCATCGATTCCGTGCTGGCCATTCAAGAGCATATAGATCCCAGCCTGATTCAGCCGCGCAAGCTAGGTAAGACCCATCTGCTGGAAGCCAAAATGAAAGAACTCAAGGATGCCCCTCCGGGTGGCTCCAAACCAGCTAATCCGTACGACGAGTTATGGAATCTAGACAAGAGCAATTCTGGACCACAGGAAGCAGCATCCGGAAATCGTGCGTTCCCACCTGAGCCGGAAAAAGATATTGTCTGGTTCATCCAGCAATATTCCACCGTCTTGGAGGATTGGCAGCGCGATATTATGACGATGCTTCATGATGAAATGCTCTACTTCTGGCCACAAATGGAGACGAAGATCATGAACGAAGGCTGGGCTTCGTACTGGCATCAGCGTATCGTCCGTGAACTGGATCTAACGGTTGAGGAAACCGTAGAATACGCTAAACTAAATTCCTCCGTCGTGCAGCCCTCACGGCAAAGCCTGAATCCATACTACCTGGGGTTAAAGATTTTTGAAGACATCGAACGCCGCTGGGACCGCGAGAAAATATTTGAGGTTCGCGAGTTGGAGTCTGATACTTCTTTTATCCGCAGCTATCTGTCCAAAGAACTGGTGAACGACCTCGATCTTTATGTTTTTGAGAAAAAAGGTCCGGAATGGAAAATCACCGACAAAGCATGGGAAAATGTACGGGATCAACTGGTGCTCGCTCGAGTCAATGGCGGGTCACCTTACTTGGTCATAGAGGATGCCGACTTCGAGAAGAATGGCGAGTTATTTATCACCCACCGCTATGAAAGTATCGAGCTGGACCTGAAGTACCTGGAGCGTACACTCCCGCATATCTACTCATTATGGGGGCGCACCGTTCATCTGCAGACCGTCGTGGAGGACAAAAAGGCGCGGTTCTCGTATGATGGCAAAAAGGTGCAGCGGAAGTTTATTTAAAAGAGGAATAAGTGAATAGTGCTCTATTGCTTGAAAAATAAAGCGGCAGAACTGGACGCATAGTACGTCCCTGGTCTGCCGCTCTTTATTTGGTCTGTTGATTATTCGGATTCATTTAACATCTTTGAAAAATATTTCGGAGCCTCATTAAATCCTTGTCGGGCATAAAATCTATGCGCATCAGTTCTTCTAGAGTGGCAATGAACTTGAATTCGGTCACAGTTTCTTTTTCTAGCTAAATCAGTGCAATATTCCTCAAGCATCCGTCCAATGCCTTTGCTCCTAATCGCATTACTTACCACAAGATAGCTTATAATTGCAGTATCCCCTGTGAGCCCTAATTGAGGTATGTAATGCATGGAAATGCAGGCGACTACTTTATGATCTTCCTCGAAAACTAATAATTCCTCATCCGGATGCAGGACTAGCTTTTCTATTTTTTCTTGCATGAATGCTTCTGTCTCTGGATAACCCAACTGCTCTAATAATTCGGATATGTTTTTCCAGTCCTCTACTTTTGCTTCTCTAATCATCTGTTTCACTCCCCGAGATTATCAAGTTACACGTCTATTTAATCTATTAGACTACGGGAGGGGATAAACGTCAATCATGTCCTAATCAATTCATTTTAGCTACAATAAATGAGAAAGCCCGCAGCGTGTAACCCGCTGCGGACCTTCTTACGTCGACACCCCGTATCGACTGAATAATTAGAACATGGCAAATGCTGCAGAGGTGAAAGTAACGTAGGGAAGTTTGGAACTGTAGGAGCGTAGCGCTCGCCTTTGTCTTCGGATGTTATCCGCATAAGCGGTAAAAATCAAGAACATCTGGAGACAACAGCGACCGAAAGTCCAAACATTCCCGTAGTTACTGCATCACCGAGGAGCCTTTCCCTTTGCTTTATTATTTCGTTCAAATCATTCAGTCGATTTTTTCACAGGAACATAGATCTCCATCACCGTATCCGGACGCGAGTGGCAGCGTTCATCATAGAATTCGAAATCCAGTTTACTATCATCATAATCGTAGCCACTATCCTTAAACCATTCTTCGAAGATATACTTCCATGTGCTTTTTATAACCTGTGCAAACTGTATTTGCTCTGTATCCGTTGATGTATCCACTGGCGGCGTTGTGAACACAGCATATTCGGCTTCTGGCACATCCATCGTCAACATATCATCTTCCACCTTAGAGTAGTCCTCTACAATAACACCTAGAAGATAAGTCGCATTACCATTATCTGAGGAAGGAATACATAAGCCGACTTCTCCGTGTTTAGGCGGGTTTAGTATTTTATACATTTTGGACTCCAGATTCTCACCCTCATAATGACTCCAAAAAGATGCAATATCCTTGGTGTACATACTTCCAGCAACATTAGTTTGGATCCCATACCCAGCGACCTTAAATGCAGGCTTGCGAACAATAACAGGGTTCATTATAAAACCTCCGATTTCAATTAGTGTTTTTCCTTTAGTAAATCCGTCCATCCGTGCGGCATACTGTGTCGGGCTATAGCCAAAAGCCTTGCGAAAGGCCTTAGTGAATCCACTTTGTGTCTCAAAACCATAGTCCAGCGCGATATCAATGATTCTTCTACCGGCAAACAATTCAATGGACGCTAAAGATAATTTCCGGCTCCGCACATATTCCATCACGGACATTTCCTTGCATAAGCTGAACACTCGGCAAAAATGATACACCGAATATCCAACCTCAGCGGCTATTTCTTCCACTGTTATATTTTCTTTGATATGAGCTTCAATATATTCAACACATTTCTCTATATCTTTACTGTAATTCAAGTGCAGCACCAGCCTTCCCCCGTACGGTGATTTCATTATATCAACTGCAAGCGAGTAGGATTGTTCCTGTTTTGCTGAGCTGTGTTCAACCCCTATTCATTCTCTTTAATAAGCGCAAAAAAAGGGATCAAGCGGCCTGATTAAGCCACTCCATCCCTTTTTAGTAATCGATACAATAGAACTGCGGCTTGAGAACGTGTGGTATGCATTTGAGGTGATACTTGACTTTCACCTGTTCCTGTCATCAGACCTGAACCTAGATCAACAGCCAAGGACTCCTCCACGTTAGGCAGTGGAACGACAGCATTCGATTGGAGCAGAGACACCTGAACGAGATAACCAATCCAAGAATGGGTCGGACTACCTTCAATACTCCATACCAACGCAGATCCTGTAATCCATTATCTTCATTTGATGGGGTGAACTGAATTTCATACTTATTCGGTTCAGTTCCGATATCCAAAGCTTTAGTCGTTATTAACTTAGCCCCACTACTACTATCGCTGGCGTCGTAACTGTAATCTCTTTGTATGTATACGCCGTATTCGTTGCATCAAATTGAATCGTACCGTAAGCCTTAGACTCGCTATCGCCTGGCTTTTGATATTCAAACATTACACTTCCTGTCGTACCAACACCATTTGTCTTTCCCCAGACACCCAGTTTATAGATAGTGCTCGGTTTTAATGGGATGAGATGATTTCCACCGCTTGCTCTGCCTTCGCATCAAATGAAAGCGTATATTCTGTTCCTCCTTGCAATGCTTTACCTGTAGGGTTTGTTATCGATATATCCCAATCGTCACTTCCAGGTACAATCGGTTCAAATTCCCCCCATCCATCCTGGGCAGTTATCGTTACTTTACTGGTGTCTACCCACCATTGATCAATTCCATCTTGAAAGCTATTGTTCAAGAAAAAACTGTCCGCCACAGGTGCCGCATCGGCAGTTTTGTATGCGGTTCCAAAATTCTGAGCCATTAAAATCACTGTCAGTACCAGGCTTACCACCATCTTTTTGCTGATGCGTCGTCTTATCATCTAACCCATCCTCCTTATTTCACCAAAAATAAATCCGCCCTTATTACCGAAATTCCACAATACTTATAATGGTCATCAACCTCAAAGCCTTCATGCTTCAGCACCTCACAGGCTAGTTCAGCTACGTAGCCCTCCTTCCCTTTGCTTCAAAGTTAGTGGATATTCAACATCAAGTGTAGCGAATGTATTAAAAGCTCGCGTGCGAAAATAGAGTGTACTTAGTAGGAAAAAGTGAAGTAAATAATAGAAATGAATCTCAACGCTCAATGGTAGACGATCGATTTCATTGCGACAGACAACAAAAAAGCAACCCTGCTCTCTATTGAGAACACGGTTGCTTTGATTCAACTGAATAATGTATGCAATTTTCGCTATCGATTCAGTAAGCTTCCCATATACTTTATCCGGTGTCTTGGAAAGAGTAGACGAATGCCTGTTTCACTTTTAACAATTCGATTGAATATTCCTAACCTAAATACGTTAATAATCTGCTGATAATGACTGCAGCTTCCGCACGAGTCAGATTACTCTTCGGATTGAGTTTATGATCAGGGGTCCCTTGGATTAGACCCAATTCGATGCAAGTAGCCAATGCCTGCTTAGACCATATCCCTGCCTGATCCGCATCTATATACGTAGCTAGTACAGCTTGTGAAGCATCTGATATTTTAGGAGATTTCCCCTTCAATTCAAGTACTCTTGCCATAATAACTGCCATTTCCTGACGGCTTAGAGGTTTCGTCGGATCAAACAAATTACCTTCATACCCTTTAATCAACCCAGCATCTGCCGTAGCAATAACACTATCGCTGTACCATTTATCTTGCGGCACATCCTTAAATGACGTTGACCCTTTTACTTCAAGACCTAGAGCTCGTGCCAGGATCGCTGCGATTTCAGAACGATTAATCGTCTTGTCCGGAGCAAAATTCTGATCTGTGACACCCCTCAAGATACCTTTACTCACCAAAGCCTGAATATCCTTATTTGCCCAGTGACCCACGGTATCGATAAAGGATTTAGGTTTGATTCCAGATCCTTGATCTGAGCCGGTTCCTGGATTTGGAGTAGTCTCCGGTTTCGCACCTGAACTTGGATTAGAACTTGGGTTAGAACTTGGGTCAGAAACATTGCCAGAATCTGTCCCTGATTGATTACTTTCCTTTGCTTTGACCGTTACAATCGCTATTGCTTTCATATCAGTCCCAGCAACCGTGCCTTTTACTTGGAAGCTCCCCGCTTGTGCATAACTCGAAGAATGAATCTCATCCCATACAACCAACGTTTTCTGTATCGTATGATTGCTCAGGGTCACAGTTACTTCCGCAGGCAGTTTCGGCGCGGAGCCAACTTCGGTTTCAATCTTTACATCCTCTATAGCTACAATGGTAAGAGCGAATACAAGACTTTTTATTGCATTTTCAAGCTCTACTCGCGTTTCATCTAGTAAAGTGATCGTAGCGCTAGGGTCCTTCAGAATCTTCTCCGCTTTATCCAGAGCAGCCGCAACGATTGCCCAGGTTTCAGATGAATAATCTGAACTCTTTAATGCTGCTGCATCGGTAATCGTTTGTTGAAGAAGATCTTTAGAGATATCTAGATTACTTCCCTTAATATAAAAATCATCTAGAATAAAAGCAAAATCAGATGTAGCTTTTCCCGAACCTTTGGTAATCATTTTGAAAATTACTTGATAATCATCCTGATTACCGGTTGTAAAGCTTTGCTTGAATCGGATATAACCGCCATTTTCTCCAGCTTTATTGCCTGGATTGGTTAAATTACCTAGCGTTTCCTTTAATACAATCTCTTTTGAAGAACGTGATTGTACCGACACTTCATAACCAACATTCGTTTCTGAAGTATAGATAAATCCTAACTCATATTCTTTATTTGGCTTCAATTTCACGCTAGATTCGTTTGTTTTAATGAGTTTACCCACATCTGTTTCATTCATTTTTAGCGAGTTTTCACCATTCAGAACCCAAGTCATCACAGGACCAACTTTGTTCTCAGCTGCCTGAACGATAGGATTGTTATCGTGTGGATTACTTTGGTCAGTTGCAATATGAATTTGTCTAGACCCACCACCATACTCAAATGGACCCCAACCTTCATACACATTCTCGAAATCCTCATACACAACATAATTTTTATTCGTAGGATCCTTCTCCACTGACGTATGCTTCCAAATACGAACATCATCAAATTGTACAGTACCAACTCCTGAATCAGCTAGCAACTTCACTGTTGCAGTAGTAACACCTTCAGGAACCTTAAATTCAACATTCATTCTCTGCCATGTTGTATCGACATACTTGAAGGATGAGTTATGGATACCGTCCTGCCCTGTCACATGATTAGAATAGGTTTTGCCGTTAATTGTAACCTGCAGAGAAGATTTTCTTCCTTTCTCCGTCTGAGTCCACACCCCGACAGTATAATCCTCACCAGGCTGTAGTCCATTAATTTCCTGAGACAAGATACCCGCTTTGTTTCCAACCTCAGCGTATTTATTCCAATTCGATTTGTTCATTTCTTTGCTGGTATCGTATTCGCGATCACCTTGCACTGTCTTGATTGTAATATTACTTAGATCATCAGCTGTCCAGGAACCTGGAACATTCAATTGCTCAGAATTAAACGCGAAATCCTTAATAAGACTGCCTTCACCCCAATTTGTTGCAGCAGGGACCAATACTAGAGCATCCGCTGATGTAGGATAAAGCACATAAGGTGTATTTTTCTTAGCCTTATTTATCGTGAGAGATCCATCATGAGCAACAACTGTATCGACTAACACTTTGCCTTGTTGTGTCAGCTCATACATATTGAATTGGCTCACATCTTTAAATTCATCCGTCAACTGCCAAGTTGTCGCGTTGCCTGTTGTATTCCAGTGATATAGTCTTGCACCTTCGTTTACACCCAAGATCTTATTGGTCTTCATATCCCAAACCCAAGGAATTAACGAATTCGCTTCACCAGTATGACGCTCTGATTCGTCTGTTGTCGTCCCCGTATCTTTCCAAGAAGATATGAGCTTGCCATTTTTAGATAACTCAATCATATTCGTTAATTTATTTCTCTTAGAGATCACTTCGTTATCAAACGTAATTTGATCCTCTTCATATTTCATAACACCAAAATGTTGCATGAACTTCGTAGGTAATACTTCATTGAAGAATACGGTTACACCTTGCTGCACATCCGGTTTGGAATCTCCCCATGTTGTCACACCTGGTATTTTTTGTCCTTTGAATAAGGCATTTCCAACGAAAATATCTAGATTATTCTTCACTATTCTTGATAGAATGCTAGAATTCCCCTTATTCGGATATCCTAAATCTGGACCCCAGTGAACAAAATCCACACCGGGCTCTAATGGACCAGCAAATTCCGTTCCTACTTTTAGTCCAAGATTATTAGCGTATTGCAGCAATTTATAGGCATTGTAATCATTGCCTGTATACACATCAATATAGAAGAAGTCTAATGTAGGATCATTCGGATTGGAAGAATCCTTCGTCAGATTAAATAAGTTTTTGAACCGTGACTCTAGATTGCCACTCAAGACATCCTTCGTCTGATCAACATAATAAGAAGTATCAATCCAATCCCAACCTCCGGAAAGCCTATCTACTGTCGGCCCTTTTGATGATGCTCCATTTAAGTTGGAATAATTCAGTTCGTTAGCATCAAGTTGATACTCTGTTGCATTGAGATGAACACCCACGTTAAGATTATACTTATCCCCCTCATTGATGAGATAGTTTAATTCATCCAATCCACCCTGCCTCACACCAATGTTGGAATAGGATGGAATATCATCATCATGGCCCTCTGCCTGATACCCCTTATGAAGAACCATCTGCCCAAAGCCATCTGTATAATTGTACAGAATTTTACCCGTATCCAACGAATTCAAGAAAGGATCATTTGCCTGGCTAGCAAAGTTGAATGCGATGTACATCATATTGTTCTGCATATCTCGAGCACCAAATGGCTCCTTATAAATATTCGTCCGATAAGCAACAGCTGCATCCTGCCAATCTGTTTTCCCGTCATTATTCCGATCATTTGTCACAACTACCTCATACCAAGGCAGTTCTTCCGTTTCATTACTTTGAAGATGGCGATACGTCCAAGTACCCGGCTTCACTGTCACTTTATTGACAAGTGGTTTCTTTTCCGTGGTCACAATCAGTTTATTGCCACCGCTGATTACATTGTCTTCAATCGATGCTCCCAAGCCATTTCCGCTCACCATAGCCATCGTAACGCCTGAAGCGCTACTCTGTTTCATGAGATTCATGTTATCGACCAGTTCTTCTGTTAATCCGTGCCATGCTCCATCCGATTTACTCCATGCATACGTTGCATTTTCCATAGCGCTATTCACATGGATTAGAGAATTGTTAATTTGAATCGAACGGACAACAAACCCATCCGGTTTTTCAGTTATTTTATCAATTTCAAAACGTACGACATGATTCGCTTTCGCCTCAATATGTGCTTCGATGACAACACCAATCTCGTCAATCATCATTGTATACTGATACTTACTATCGCTCTCTTTATTAGATATGGTGCGAGGCACATAATCCATATTGTTGATCTTCAGACTATTCGTTTGCTCCTCGCTAGCCTGTAGTTTACGTTCATCAACTTGATATTCAACAATACCCGGGAAATCTTTATATACTGTAACGTTTAAACCATCTTTAGTGATCGTATCTGTCTCTGAGGCAACCTGAAGCTTAGGTAGTGACTCTAGCTCTACCATCTTTACATTGCTCACCGTCATCTTCTTACTTCCATACCAAGATCGAAGTCCAAGCCAACCTGGCTGCATAGTCATTTCTTCTTCAGATACCGATCCCATATCCGTTGTCACGCCATCGGAATCCGTAATCTTGAAACTTATGGTAGTTCCTACTAAACGAAGTTCGATATGATAAAGTGTATCGGCTAGCATCACATATGAGTTTGAGAAAGTAGCCTCGTTCCCATTTGCGAATAATTTCCAAACGCCGTTAATGTCATGATTAACCGATACATATGCGCTATCCGTGGATCCTCTTAATATAAATCCATATCGCCCACCAGTTGCTCCAGCGTCTACATTTGTTTTGTAATCAAAAGTAACCTTCTGATCCATCAATTTAGGGCTATCCTTATCCACGGCTAGTGCTACACCTGGCATGTTCAATTGAATTTGACCATCTCCGTTACTCTCTACCACCGGATTACTACTATCCAGAGAGCCCCAATTCTGTGCCGAATAATTCGGTTGGTATACTCTGATTTCTTCTGCGGTTATTGCATCTACATTCACCTTAATTGCAGCATCAGTTGTGTTATATAAGCCAAATGCTCCTGGTGAATATGCAGATACTGGTACATTACCGACCAATACTCCATTTATATATAGGCTTAATTCCTTCTCAATGACCTGCACACGTAAAATATAATCTTTGCTTATTGCAATGGCATCAGCATTGCCAATGGCAGCTTCGCTACCTTCCAACTGATATTTCCATTTCCCCACGCTCTCTTGATATATGGTGATATTGCCCAGTTTAACACCAACTTCACCATCACTCTTCATTTTCACTTGATAGATCCCATTTGATACTGCTGTTATATCTCTATTAAAAGCAGTTGCTCCAGCATCAATAGTCCCTGTCAAATATCCATCTATAACTTGCGGTGTCGCATGATATCCATCCCAACTAAGCTGAGAATTACCTTCATAATATTCCTCGTAAATCATTTTGTCCGTTTGTGTAGAAGTATTCATATCCATAAACTCTTCGGTAAAAAGAATATTATCGATATATATGGTATCCTGAGCAACAACCCCAAAACGTCCTTCTCCGAATTGCTGTCCTGCCGGTAAGCTTGCATACAATTCAGCCCCGTTAATGCTTAGGGTTACAGAGGAGTCGGAATATTGTAAACCCACTTTATTCCAGACGAAAGGTTTAGGATTTGAACTACTAGTACTAGTACCAGATGCAACAAAATCAATGATGGTGTTACCCTTTTTCAAAATCCATTTCGCACCATCAAATGTAATTAGAGCATTGTTACCAATAGCAAATCCGATATTGGTATTCGTAGGTTTCACACTAGCCATATAAGTCGCGCTCTGTAGGAGCGGAGCATCAGTATTCCATGTTTCACCGTTCAGACCAGATAACTTTAGAATTCGGTTGCTACCTTCTGTAATAATGGTAGACGTTGCACCGTTACTCCAGTCGCCTGTTATACTGTCTTGAAAATCATTACTATACTGAATAATTTGTTTGGGTTTTATGATCTGATTTGTATAGTGTATATTATCAATCTGCAATTCTACCGTACTTCGAATTCGAAGACCGAAGTACCCAGCTACTTCTGAGAATTGCGCAAAAGTAATATCACCGATCTCCTTTTTATTCAGAAATACCGTGATTGTTTTCCCTTTAAAATTGAACATGAGATTATTCCATCTGCCTTGGATCGGGTAAGGAATATTTAATTTACTTCCCCAACCCGAGTTAGACTCTGGTATCCAGATGCTAGGGTCAACCCCAATCTCATTGAATATGCTCGCCGTTTCATTCATTCTAAAACCAAACGCAAAGCCTTGACCGCTACCAAGTTTTGCTGGATTAATCAGTCTGAAATCTAACGAGAGTGTACCCTCTTGAATTTGTGGGGAATCTAGATCTACACCCCGTTCTTTTGTGCCTTTTTTCAGAGAAAGAACTTTATTACCCGTAAGATCGGTCACTACTTGAGCATTTAAACCTGACCAATGAGGTATATAATTAGGATCTTCATAGTCTTGAACATAATCAATGACATTTGAAGGTTTATCTTTTGTACCTACACCTGCAATACGTAACTCTTTAATAGAGACATTTCCTGTTGCAAAACGTTTATATAGACCTACCTGACCAATCCCTGTCGACTGATTCAATAAATCCGTATCCTTATTGTAGTATGTCACTCCGTCTACTATAACCACGAGCTTCGTACCATGAAAGCCGATTTGTATTCGATAATCTATATCTGTTTTCAGTTCAGGACCCTCGAATACTTCCCAATTACCTGAACCATCCGGACTTTGAATTACCCAATCTGTATTGGCATCGTAACGGATAGACACCCCTTGATTCGTATCATTTGATCCTATAACAAAACCAACATTACTTGAAACTGAACTTGAATAGCGCATCGTTGTATCAATAATTCCGGCAGATAGCCATGGAGCTTTATCCCATGTTGCAATCGCTCCACCGCCATCCACTTTAGTTATCGCAATGGTTAGTCCATTATTTACAGAAGTTGTTCCTGCTCCTTTAACGAACGTCATTGGTTCCGGTTCCATTGACTGATAATTATTTGTATACGATACTGCCCCTTGACCCTCAGGAACATTTAATTTGATGTCATTTAAGAAGTCCTCTATGTTCGCCTCTTCAATTGTACCCTCTTGTGTATCCGTTACCGTAATAGTCGCTTCTGCTTTGACATCCGAGGCTTTAACATTTCCCTCTACGCTAAAAGTGCCCACCTTCGCATAACTTAAAGGATCGATTTCATCCCAGCTAACCATTACTTCGCCGATGGAATCATCGCTGTAAACTGCTTGTACTACCGAAGGGAGTTCTGGTGGTTCACCAACGGAAGTTTGAACATTTGTTGGAGAAATACGTTTAATTACTTGTTCGTGAACTGCACTTAACGAATCACCAATTTCTCCTTCAGCAGCATAAGACGTACTTCTTGGATATATGATTGATTGACTTGTAGCCATTAAAAAAATCATCATCCAAATCATGAATCGATAAATCTTTTTCCCAACCTTTTTTCGCATCGTACCTTTCCCCCTTATGATAGTCTATTGGATATAAATTAAAACGCTTTCAAATACATTTTTGATTTTAACAATTTTATTCGATTTATACTTTCAAAATATAACCAATATTGAAAAATCCGTTTGAAATACAGAACTAAAATCAATTATTATTCTACCCATACGCCCCACATTAGTTCTGGAATGTTAATAGTTTCAATGATACACTGAGTGATAATAAGTGGTGAATTTTGACACAAATGTCTGAATACTATCAGGGGCGATTATTATGAACCGAGTTGTTGATCTCTTATATCATGAGTCTGATCAGGAATTAATCTATAATGCATTAGAGCGCACCTTGAAACCAGGTTATTTTTTTGGACCTCATTGCCATGAGAATCTGGAAATCTGTTTAATGAAAGAAGGAGAATGTGACATCATTATTAATGGTGAGAGGATTACCGTTCATAAAGGTGAAATAATGGTCATCTTCCCTCATATGATTCACTCTTTTCATGTAAAATCAGATCAAGAAGCCGTCTTCCTACAAGTTCACTTTTCTCCAGAAAACTTTATTGCAGCAGACCCCAAAGTAAATGAATATATCAGATTTTTACATTATATGTCAGATAGACATATAGCCTATACCTTCCATCCATATACGAAACAGATTCTTTCATGTGTGGATCGTATTTGCGAAGAAGTAAATACTGAAGTAAATATGTACCACAAGTCGCTAGCAAATATTTATATCTACGAATTACTGTTTCTATTATCTCGCGAGATTGAAAAAAGTGTTCGTAAAGTATTCAGAATAAATAATCCCATAGCAATTCGAGCTATCCATTTCATTAGACAAAATGTAGAAAACAATATCACACTAGACGATATCGCTAGCAACTGTAATATAACTACCCGATACCTATCGAAAATTTTCAAACAATACGTGAATATATCGGTGAACGATTATCTTTGTATCACAAAAATTGATAAAGCCATGAATTACATATGTAATACAGAACTCTCCATCACAGAAATATCCTCAAAACTCCAATTTTCTAGTGCACAATACTTCTCAACCGTATTTAAAAAATACAGCGGCGTTACTCCAAAGGAATATAAAAATCTTCGTACGAAGGATATATAGTTAATAATTGTATCTATATAACAAAAAAAATGAGCTTGCTCCGTCATAATCGACTTCGAGCACAGCTCATTTTCATTGTATATCTGTTATTCTTACTACCCTATGTTCATCCTGATGTGCTTACCGATTCAGCAAGCTTCCCACATACTTCAGCAGCTCATTAGCGCAAATTGGGCAATAGTGATGCCCATCAATAAGTCTAGCGCACACCTCATTGATCCGTTTAAGCTGACTTTCATCCGGCGTTTTGGACGAGGTGGTGATTTTGACGATATCTTTGAGATCTGTGAATAGCTTCTTCTCAATCGCTTCCCGTAGGCGGTCGTGGTTGTTGTACTCGAATTTCTTCCCTTTGCGTGAATACGCGGAAATCCGGATCAGGATCTCTTCCCGGAACGCTTTTTTCGCATTCTCAGAGATACCGATTTGCTCTTCAATCGAACGCATTAACCTTTCATCCGGCTCCATCTCCTCATCCGTCAGTGGATCGCGGATTTTGGACCAATTGCAGAAGGCTTCGATATTATCGAGATAATTCTCAAATAATGTCTTGGCGGACTCCTCAAAGGAGTAGACGAAGGCCTTTTGCACTTCGCTTTTAGCTAAAATGTCATATTCTTTGCGGGCAATGGAGATGAAGTTCAAATAACGCTCCCGTTCCTCTTTTGTAATCGATGGATGCTGATCTAGGCCGTCTTTAATTGCACGCAACACATCCAGTGCGTTCATGCACTGCAGATCACCTTTGATCAAAGCGCTGGAAATCCGGTTGATAACATACCGCGGATCTATTCCAGACATTCCTTCATCCAAATACTCCGTTTGCATCTCCTTGAGATCTGCTTCTTTGTAGCCCTCGACCTCTTCACCATCATACATGCGAAGCTTTTTGATCAGATCCATGCCTTGTTTTTTACTTTCTTTCAGACGGGTCAGGATCGAGAAAATAGCAGCGGCACGCAGCGCATGCGGCGCAATATGCACATGGTTCATATCACTCTGGGCGATCAGCTTCGCGTAGATTTTTTCCTCTTCCGATACTCTGAGGTTATACGGAACAGGCATCACAATCATACGGGACTGGAGCGCTTCATTCTTTTTATTAGAAATAAACGACTTATACTCGGTTTCATTGGTGTGAGCTATGATCATTTCATCCGCACTGATCAGCGCGAACCGGCCAGCCTTGAAATTGCCTTCTTGCGTCAATGACAGCAGGTTCCATAGAAACTTTTCGTCGCATTTGAGCATTTCTTGAAATTCCATCAGCCCACGGTTAGCTTTGTTCAGCTCTCCGTCAAAACGGTAAGCGCGTGGATCGGATTCCGAACCAAATTCAGTAATGGTCGAAAAGTCGATACTTCCTGTCAAATCGGCGATATCTTGCGACTTCGGATCGGATGGACTAAAAGTACCAATCCCTACCCGCTCTTCTTCTGACAAAATGACACGAGCCACTTTAACCTGCTCAATATCTCCGGCATAATCATTTCTCAGCCGCATCTGGCAGGACGGGCACAAGTTGCCCTCAATACGCACACCGAGTTCTTTTTCAATCTCTGGACGAAGCTCCAGGGGGATCAAATGTAGTGGATCCTCATGCATCGGGCAGCCCTCAACCGCATATACCGCACCCGCATCCGTCCGCGAGTATTGTTCCAAACCTCTTTTTAACAGCGTGACTAGGGTCGATTTCCCCCCACTGACAGGTCCCATCAATAACAGAATCCGTTTACGAACATCTAGCCGGCGTGCTGCAGAATGGAAATATTCCTCCACTAACTTTTCGACTGCACGATCAAGTCCAAAAATCTCCTGTTCAAAAAACTTATAACGTTTGCGTCCGTTTATGTCCTCTACGCCATGCGACTTGATCATGTCATAAACGCGGGAGTGAGCGGTTTTTGCGGGAGAGGGGTCTTTTTTCAAAAGTTCTATATATTGCTTGAAGGTCCCGCTCCACGCCAAACGGTCGTTCTCAGCCCGATACGAAGCTATTCGCTCAAAAATATCCATTGCTCGCTGCCTCCTCTTGCGCTCCTACTTGCTCTCCTATAGCGTTAAAAAGTGTATTACATACCTATGCGGCAAGCGCGGAATAGTTGACCTCTTTTTTGCTGTGCTATAATAGAGAATCATAAAATC
Source organism: Paenibacillus sp. FSL P4-0184 (assembly GCF_038004625.1). NCBI lineage: Bacteria > Bacillati > Bacillota > Bacilli > Caryophanales > Paenibacillaceae > Paenibacillus > Paenibacillus sp. FSL P4-0184. Next base: position 215,618 of record NZ_JBBORN010000001.1, read on the forward strand.
GCAGTAAAACCTTAATGAGAACCCGAAAAAAAGAGCTACGGGAGTGACACTATGGCGATACGACATGAAACGGAGCTTTATGCTCCTTTGAAGGTTTTTTTTGAAAAACAAGGATACAGCATCAAGGGTGAGGTTCGGACTTGTGATTTGGTGGGTATTCGTGAGGATTTAGAGCAGCCTCTAATCGTAGAGATGAAAAAATCGTTCAACCTCGCCTTGCTCCTGCAAGGCGTGGAACGGCTAAAGCTCAGTCCTACGGTCTATCTCGCAGTAGAACGTGTCCGTGATAAAAAAGGAGCGGTAAACCAGCGCTGGGGCGAGCTTAGCGGACTGTGCCGCCGCCTTGGTCTCGGGCTGATCACCGTTGTTTTTTATAAGACCAAGGCCCCGCTGGTCGAGGTGCTCGTCGAGCCGGACGAGACGCCACCTGCGCAGCGCAGCAACAAGCGGCGGCGCGAGCGCCTGCTCTATGAGTTCCGCGAGCGCAGCGGAGACTACAACACCGGCGGCAGCACGCGCGTCAAGCTCGTGACGGCCTACCGTGAGAAAGCGCTGCGTGTCGCGCTTTCTCTGCAGGCAGCGGAGGCGGAAGCCGCCGTCGCTGCCGAGAAGGCCGCTGCGAAGGCTTCGCTCGCAGCGGGCAAACGTGCAGCGGCGAGCACCGCTGCACAGGCTCCGGCGCTGAGCTCAGCGCCGGAGGGGGGCGTGCTGCCGGGGACACGGCAGCACGGGAGGCAGCGGCGGCTGGCACGCGAAGCGGTGCCCCTAGCGCTGCCTCAAGCGCCCGCTCGGCCGGGATCTCTCCGGCCGAGCTGCGGAAGCGTAGCGGCGTACCGAACGCCGCCGCTATGCTGCAGCACAACTACTACGGCTGGTTCCACCGTGTCAGCCGTGGGCGCTATACCCTGACCCCAGCCGGTCAGGCCGCGCTAGTAGAATACGCCGCTATAACTGGCGGCGTACCCCATGACAGCAATCATCACAGTAATTAGCTTGCCTATGCTAAGCAAAAAATTCTTTCAATTTCAAATTTTTGCTGGAGCCTTTATCTTTTTCTCTGCTTTTGATCCTTCACTCGGACTTTTATCATTTTCTTCAATTTTGATCTTTCACTTCGATTTTGATCTTTTAATTCGATTTTCGTTTTTTAATCAGGTTCTAATCATTTACTCGGACTTTAAACTTATTATTCTAATGCACACGTAACAATGTCTAGGTAACGCCAAAAAGCATCCCATCGACGGGATGCTTTTTGTGTTCCAATCCGTTAAGCCATAGAAAAAGAACTAACCTTCGAAGTATTAATCTCAAGCTGACAAGTTGAATTAAGGGGAAATCATCCCTATAATTCCTCAATATACGCGCTAAAAACCGAGATATAGGGATTTCCTCCCTATAAATGCATAGATTGCTCCATAAAAAGGGCTTTTCCCGAAATTTTTAGGGAGAGATTCCCTATAATCTCCATTCCAGAATATAAATCCGCCAGTTATAGGGAGAAATCCCCTATAATGACCTCCCCCGCACTCTACTCCTTGCCTAATGCACCACTCTGTCCCTTATGACTTCCAGGGTGTGTCATACATTATTCTGCCAGTTCATCTGCCCACACATCTACCTGCGCATATGACCGCTCATCAACCTGTGCGTTACTTTAATACGTCCGATCCATCAGATTCCTTAATCAGCACCCACCTAACTCCGAGCCGTGAACTCCTTAACCGCCTCGCTCATCAGATTCATACCAAGTAGCAGCTCATCCCTGCCGGGATGGCTGAAGTTAAGACGAATGTGATTTCCGCTTCCATCTACGCTACATAACGGTCCTGGCAAAAATGCCACTCCCTTACCTAGCGCACATTTTAGCAGTGCCATAACATCCATTCCCTCCGGTGGAGATACCCATAGAAACATACCTCCTGACGGCAGGTCGTAGGAGCTTCCTTTCCAAGCTGGACGTTTTAGCAGTTCAACCATTAACTTCAGTCGGGTGTTATATTCTCGGTTCAGCTGCGCAATATGCTCACGAAGATCAAAAGCGGTCACATCCAACAAATGATGCAAGAGCCGCTGATTTAATGCGCTCGATTGCCAGTCTGCCATCTGCTTGGCAGCAGCCATCATCCCGATCACTTCCCGGCTACCTGCAGCCCAGCCCGTCCGCAGCGCGGGCGCAACGGTCTTGCTGAACGAACCGATATATAATACGTGTCCGCCATCACTTATATTTTCCAGCGCATACAAGGATGGATATCTTGTGGCCCAATGTTCACCATACTTCTGGAAGTGTAGATCACCATAAGAATCATCTTCTACAATCAGGATGTTATACGCGATGCAAAGATCCAACACCTCACGCCGTCTCTCTAGGCTCCATAGGATGCCACTTGGATTCGTAAAGCTTGGTGTTGCGAACAACATCTTAGGCTTATGCAGTTCAATTTGCCTCCGCAAATGATCTGGATGAAGCCCATCCAAGTCACCCTCTACAGGAATAATGATGGCACCCTGCATCCGAAGAGTTTGCAAGAATCCTGGAGATGTCGGATTTTCTACTAATACACGATCTCCCGGATCAATATACACCCGCGACAACAAATCAATCGCTTGCTGGCTCCCCGTTGTTAGCAGAACTCCACCCTCAGTAACAGTTACCCCTTTTTCTCTGAGCCAATCCCCGGCAAGCCACTCCCGAAGTGGACCATACCCTGCAGGATCACCATATTGAAGTGCTCCTGCATCTGCAGATATCACCGTAGAGGCTGCTTCGGCAAGCAGCGATAATGGGAACAGTTCTTCCGCTGGTAATTCTTCAGCAAGCGATATCATGGAGCTTCTCCGTGTTTGGGTGCGAATACTTAGAAGCGGTGACGATAGCAGTGTGTGCGCGCGAGCAGAAAATTGGTAAAGCATGCGAAATCCCCCTTCCCTAGTACCAAGTAGAAATGGCTAAGTTGCCCTCTTTCGAGGACGATTATCCATTTAACGTGATATGCTTTCTTCTATTTCAAGAATATTCCGCCTTTCCCGTCATTATGTCGTATAGCTTGGGTTATGCGTAGATTTGCCTGTTTTGTCTTGAAAAGAGAGCAAATTTCTCAATGGCCTGCGCTCGCGTCGAAACATCAAGCTTCACATAAATTTTGCGCAAGTAATTGTCAATCGAACGACGACTTACTGCAATTTCAAGCGCTATTTTATCATAAGTAATCCCCTGAACGATTCGCTCCATAATAAACATCTCTGTCTGCGTCAATTGAAGAACATCATCCAGTCCTTTAGAAGTCGAAATCGGCCAGGATCCTTTTTCTATCCATTCTAACGGCATTGAAAGAAAACCCACACGTAAACCCAGGATAAGCTGTAAAAGCTGATGAGGAGAAGCTCCTTTCGAGAATATCCCGCTGGCTCCCAGCTCTATGAGGGGCTGTAGCAGATCCCTGCCGTCTTCATCCGTCATCACGACAAAATGTGAGTTTGGTGAGCTTTTTTTCATATTTAACAGCACACTCTCAATATTACCTTCAGGCATATGATAATCTGCCAGCACTAGCTCGGGATTCTTTTCCCTTACGATGGAAGCGCCTTCGTCCCAAGTTGAATACATTCCTAGAACTTTAAGCTCTCCTCCCTCTTCCAAAATCAATTTTGTCCCCAGCATACTTGTAGGATGACACCCCACAATAACCACCTGCCAAACCTTCATCATTAATGCCCAGACCTCCTGCTTTATATAATCATCCAGAAAGGAAAGCGCCGCAGCGTTTCCGGTTTAAACGCAAGCAAGGAAGTATGATGACTTGTTCGTTTATTCTCTCGCCGGTTACCTTGAGTACGTCTATCAGAAATTCCAATCTATAGAAATTGTATCGCAGTAGTTTAATAGGATGCAATTACTTTTTCTAGTTTTCACACTCTCTTACATTTTTGCGAAACTAGTCAAAGTCTGATAGAATGGGGACTTGAAAAAAAGACCAACCCGAGGTGATCAAATGCAACCGCTAGCGGAAACGTCCCCGGTACACTCGCGCCGTGCTGCTGTGAGAAGCGGCCCTTCCGTAAAATGGTTTTTACTGTTCTGGATCGTGATGATTGGAATTGGTGTATATGCTGTATACAGCTACACAAACCATTTGAAGCAGCAAGTGCTGAGCGAACTTAGCAATCAGAGCCAGCAGCAGCTTACCGTTCTGAAGACCGACTATGAGTCGAAAATTGCCGTTCTCACTGAAGAAGTGAAGGAATTGCAGAATACAGTGCAAAGTTTTAACGAACTATTAACCTTCACTAAAGATAATGCAAGTGCCAAGACAGACAATAGTAACAAGCTATATACGCAATTGAGCGAAGTTAGCAAACAGTTAGAAGCTTTGAAGAAAGAAATGGATCTGATCAAATGATGACGCCAGTCAAGAGAGTGAACCGTTTCTTTATGCTTCTGACCGCACCTTTTTTAGGTTTACTGATATGTATGTGGTGGTATCGACCACCGCTCGAGCTGGATCTTGATGTAGGACAATTCGCACCTATCTCAGGGCCTCTGAATGAAACAGCTATCCTAAAAAAGGATTTAACCCTAGCCGAAGGTACTGCATCCTACACCATAGATGCAGTCAGCGCTAGCGCTAAGCTATATAAAGGAACCACTACTGCTATGAATAAGTTAGTCGAGACAGCGAAGACTCAAGCGAGCCGTCCTGAGCTTATCTATAACCGCCGGATATCCGCCAAGCTTGGAATACCTTCGGAGGTCCTTACTAGCGACCGGATTAGAATCGAGCTGTATAAGCTGAATCCAGGTAACTATAAGGCCTATGCTTTGAAGATCAAATTGAAGGATCCAACTGCGATGCAGATGAGTCTTGCGAAGGAAGCTACTGGTGGCGCAGAAACTACAATGCACGCTGTACAAAGTCATGGTGCTATTGCAGGTATTAATGCTGGAGGTTTTGCGGATAAAGCCGGAAAACGCTATCCCTTAAGCACTACTGTCGTTGATGGAAAGTATCTCAATGGTTTCGAGCCGACATTCAAGGATCTCAGCTTCGTAGGTCTGAACAAGTCCGGACAGTTAATCGGCGGGAAATTTTACAGTCGCGCACAGTTAGACCAACTCGAACCCGTATTTGGTGCAACCTTTGTGCCTGTTCTACTTAAGAATAACGTCAAAGTACCGATCCCGGAAAAGTGGAAAACATCCCCCAATCGGGCGCCACGTACAGTAATCGGTAATTATAAGGATGATCAGCTTCTCATCTTTGTAGCGGATGGCTATAATGAGCTTGGCAGCTCTGGTGCCCGACTAGAGGAAATTCAGAACAAACTATATAACATGGGTGTCATGGATGCTTATAATCTGGATGGTGGAGGATCGTCATCACTCATCTTCAATGGAAGAGTAGTCAACAAGCCATCAGACGGAAATCTTAGAGCTGTACCAACAAATTTCCTGTTTTTTAAATGATTATAGTAAAATGTCTATGCAACATATCACATTTGCGTTTATTTTTATTGATTTGCAGGGTATAATCTTGATAACGAATACATTTGCTAATGGAGGTGCCAGTATGTCGTTCTCATTAACCTTTTGGATCGTAACTATCGTATTTGTGTTATTTATGGTCGGCATCCTTACCTCATCTTACAACGACGACAAAACAAAAGGTCTATAAGCAAGAAATGTCTCAGCAGCCACTTGGCTCTGAGGCATTTCTTTTATAAGCCTGAAATAAAAAAACTGTCACATAAGTAGAGAAATCTACGAATGGGACAGTTTCTTTATTTAGAAAACTATTGGCTGTCAGAATTCTAAATGTGTAAATATGTACTTCCTAGGCGTGTCTTGGCAATTGCGTCATTTCTGAGAGGCATGCAGCGCAAATATAACGATCTTTATATTCACTTACACCTTCCATTGATCCGCAGAAAACACATTTTGGACGGTATCGCTCCAAGATGATATGGTCACCCTGTACCAAAATTTCAACCGGGTCGCCTTCATTCATCTGATACCTTTTACGCAGGGACTTAGGCAGAACAATTCTACCCAGCTGATCCACTTTGCGAACTACACCAGCAGGTTTCATATCTAACGTACACCTCTCCTGTTCAACTAATAATTTGTAGCTACTATATATTTCGGCTCATTCATTATATTTCGTTATTAAAATGTCGAATCCTGCTGAAAAAAACAAAAAAAATGTCTTTTTTCTAAACAAGATTAGGAAAATCCAGCTGTCGAAGGGCTTCATATACAATAATAGCTGCAGAATTCGATAAATTCAGCGATCTCACGGCATCACTCATTGGCATGCGCATTTTTGTTTCTTTACCCGCTTCCAGAATTTCAGCAGAAAGCCCCTTCGTTTCTTTACCAAAGACAAAGAAGTCTCCATCTTGAAAATCAAAATCGCTATATCTCTTCTCCGCTTTCGTCGTTGCGTAAAAGAAACGTCCCTCACTGTACTTCTCAAGTACCTCAGCAAAAGAGTCGTGGTATTCAATGTTAACAGCGTGCCAGTAATCCAATCCTGCTCTTTTCAATGTAGCATCGTCTGTACGGAATCCGAGCGGGCGAACCAGGTGAAGATGAGTGCCTGTTGCTGCACAGGTACGCGCAATGTTTCCAGTATTGGCCGGAATTTCCGGCTCAACTAATACGATATGGAGTGCCATTATATGGTTCCTTCCTCTCTAAAGGCTTAATAGCCAGATGTTTTACTCTAGTGCATAACCATAGCTTCTCCAAACAAACTGAAAACCTTCCACCCATAGGCGGAAGGTTTACGATAGAGTTCATTAACCTTGAGTTTGCCGGAAATGGTTCATGAAATCAGAAAGTGCTTTAACACTTTCGTAAGGAACTGCATTGTAAATGGAAGCGCGCAAGCCACCCACACTACGATGTCCCTTTAAGCCGACAAAACCTTCCAGTTCAGCAGCTTTAACAAACCGTTTTTCGAGTTCTTCCGATTGCATCCGGAAGGTAACGTTCATAATAGAGCGACTGCTCTTCTCAGCAACGCCACTGTAGAAGCCGTCACTTCCATCGATGTGATCATATAATAGACCCGCTTTTTCAAGGTTCTTGGAATGGATACCAGCAAGACCACCTTGCTCCTCAATCCATTTTAATACTTCGTTAACCATATATACAGAGAAAGATGGAGGTGTATTGTAAAGAGAGTTATTTTTGTAATGAGTGCTGTAACGCATGATAGTTGGAATGTTAGAAGGTGATTCTGCGAGCAATTCCTCTTTAGCAATAACTACAGTCACACCGGAAGGACCAAGGTTCTTTTGTGCTCCAGCATAGATCATTCCGAATTGGTTGACATCGATTGGCCGGCAAAGGATATCACTGGACATATCTGCGATGAGCGGAATCGAGCCAGCATCCGGATATTCTGCATATTGCGTTCCTTCAATGGTCTCATTGGAAGTAACGTGAAGGTAGGCAGCATTTTCCGCAGCTTTAATCGAACTCAATTCAGGTATAGCTAAGAATTTCTTGTCTTCGGAAGAAGCAGCAACATGAGCGCCCCCTACCAATTTAGCTTCTTTATAAGCCTTATCTGCCCAGCTACCTGTCATAACATAGCTACCTACTTGGCCTTCGGAAATCAGGTTCATAGGGATCATAGCAAACTGTGTGCTTGCTCCACCTTGTACGAACAATACCTTATAGCCCTTCGGATTGCCGAGGAGCGAAAGCAGACGTTCCTGCGCTTCATTATGCACGGATTCGTAGATTGCTCCACGGTGCGACATCTCCATGATAGACATTCCACTTTCTCGGAAATCAACAAACTCCGCTTGTGCGCGTTCCAGTACCGTAAGCGGCAATGCTGCCGGTCCGGCATTAAAATTGTATGCTCTCTTATTCAAAACTACTCCCCACCCTTTCTCTCCTATCAATATGGATATCGCTTATGATAGCAATAATCTCACACACCAGCAAGTATAATTATTCACATAAAAGCTTTGATTACTGCTTATCATGATGTGAAAAAATGATAAGTTCGGCTCCAGGACTTGCTTTCATGCGGTAAAAGACTAATGTTCACAAAAACTTCAGGTGAGACCACATGGCGTTCTCCCCATAGCGCCATTCGTGCTACTGGGAAATCTCCGCTCTCGCGTACTCCTGTTCCACTAGGCTTATGAACCAACTCCCAATTGAACTCAGCCTCTGGACCTCCCCAGCCACTCAGCTTGCAGTAAAATGACCGGTCTGGCTCTTCTGACCAAGTAAGGGTATTACCAGATACCTCTAGCAAATTATTCGTGTATTGAGATTCTGGCTCTTCTACTTTGAGCCCATTCGAGAGGCGCAACTCAAAATCCGAACCTATATTCAAACCATCAATTCCTACGAAATTGTGGATGTACTCCTCGGTTTGGATTGGCTTATCCCCTTTGTTATGCAACTCGTATGCAATTTTCAATTGGTCGTCCTTTATAGAGATCGTTTTGGTCAAAAGCATCGCGTATCCATTACTTTCCATCGGCTGGACAGTATATGTAATCGAATCATCCCTAACCTCCATATCAACAGCAAAGGGGGTTAGTGGATATTTATTATGAAAGCTATAGCTCTGCGAATCCAGCTTTTGTAACAATCCGATTCCGGGCTTTGGAAACCAGCCTCCGATCGGCGCTTCATCATACCCAATTGCCCGGGAAATGCCAAACTCGTTGCATAGTCCACTTCCGCCAGTACCTTCGCCTTCCTTCAAGCTCTCTGGCACACAAAACGTATGGTTACCACTTTCTAACGTAACTTGTGTGATAAACCCCGTCCAGTCAAAACGAGTCCCTTTATAATCTTCTCCAATATCAGCGATATCCACAGATAATACGCCATTTGACAGCCTGTAACCCATCCTTCACAAACCCCTTTCAATCATTCAACAAATAAGTAAATTAGCCCCATTATATCATCTATGAAGAACCTTAGTTTTTATAATTTTCAAAAAAACGTCTGCAGCCGCTATTCATAACGGTGCAGACGTTTATAAAAATTCTAGTTAAGATTACGCCAGAGTCACTTCAATCACGTGAAGCTTCTCTGTCTGCAGAGAAAGTAGCTCCTCACGTGGAATAACAGCACTTCCTGAGCCGCGCTGCAGCGTCACCTCGCTGCCGTTCAACGTAACGGAGTGTATTTGGTACTCTCCGTAGTTAAAGCTTCCAGTGGCTTTATAGACCACTTCAAACTCACGATCTGCAAAGATCGTCTTAATTGATGCTTTACCCTCGGAATCAAATTGTTCTTTTACTAATTTAGGTTCTAGCAATAGATCTCCCAGCTTGCCCTTCACACCAAATACTTCAGTGACCATGGTTAGCAAGAGCCAGCTTGCGGAGCCTGTTAGATACGTGTACATCCCTCTGCCTTGCTCGTTAATATATTCAGGTATACCTGGGTAGATGCGAGCTTTTTCGAAATCCGTACTCAAGCTGTAAAGAGATTCAAGGACCTTATGACCTTCTTTTACATAACCACGTTTGTACAATGCATTTCCATACATGATGGTCATGTGACTGAACATGGCCCCATTTTCTTTATGGCCAAAAGCAAAACCAAAAGCACGACCCAGATTTTGCTGAATCCCACCGAAACGGGAGTTAAGCCTGTATCCTATCTTGTCATCAAACAGATTACGATCTACAGCTGCTATAATGTGTGGAATTTGCTCCGGAGCCGCTGCATGACCCATAAGCGGGAACACTTGACCCGTAAGCGTCATACGAACGCCTTCAGAAAATTCCCCCTCTACCTGTTCACCATCGTTATTATAATAACCATTAAACCAGCCATCGCCATTCTCGCTCTGTACCCACTCGTTGCTACGCAAATGGTTAAATAACCATTCCGCTTTTTGCTCCAGATCATCAGCTACTTTATCAATATCGAGAGATACACGAACTCCACTCACCTTATTTGGTGCGGCAGCATAATATCGATCCAATCTCTCATGCTTACCTGATACAGAACCATAATCCACAGACTCGTTAAGAGTATCCAGCAGTAGCTGCATTTCTTCGGCTAATTCAACAGTTTCCTGACCTTTAGAAGTCTTAAGGTTACGCAGGACCCGGGAAATATCCAATAGATTGCTAGCATAGAAAGATGTAAATGCTACACTCTCTCCGCGATCCGCCCCCATATCAAGGCCATCATTCCAGTCCGCGCCTTCGAGCAGGATATTATTATGTTCTCCTACATTAAAGAACGGAACTAGATTTTGCAGTAAAATATGTTCCAGAATTGTACCTTTGTAGATTTCTCCAGAAACTGTTCTAAGATCACTACCTACAGAGGTATTCCATGAAGTATCACGTTCCTTACAACGACTCATAAAAGTATCCCGGAAATAAGTCTGTTCTTGCAACAAGAAATCAAGATCACCACTCTGATCCAGATAGAGCATCGTTGTTAAAAATGGCCATGCCCCATGATCCATCCATACACGAGGGATATTGTTACGGTCAGCGATAAATTCACCTGGCTGTTGACCGATAATGGTTGCGTTACTGCCATCAATTCTCACACCAGCATAATTGTTGAAGAGTAGGCTACGAACTTCGGCAGGCTCCATAATGAGCAGTGCCAGACAGTCTTGCCAAAGATCTCGCCAACCACGTCCGCCTCTTCCATAATCATGATACGGTAAGAAGGAGTTACCATACAGTCTTCTAAGGACCGGTTGGATGGTTACCCATTTCATCCATTGATCTGCATCCGAGTCGCCGGTATGAAATTCAACCATATTCACTTTGTCTGCCCAGAACGCTTTAGTTTCCTCTAGCAGATGATCAAAAGCTTCAGAAGTACCATATTTACTCATCAACGCTTCAACGTTAATTCTATCACTATCAATTGCCATAACTACGACATAAGAATGGCTTGCACCAGAAGGCAAGGTAATTGAAGCAAAACGAAGGCCACCAACGGCTTCATAACCCTCTCTATCCACGCCGCCACCTTTACCAATCTCTGGCGTAGCATTCAGAATAACAGCTTCTGGCCAGTCAAGACTTCCACCTTCACCGATAAATTCTTCTTGAATCGGGAAGAAACCATCAGGCTGACTGCCATCACCTTCTGCACCAAATACACCGTAAGAAGTGTGATTAATGCGATGACCACGCTCATCGAAAGATAGTGCAGGTTGAACCTCAACACCATAAGCTGAGGTGTAAATCCGGTTCAGCAGGGAAGTTACATGTCTGTGATCGCGCAGATCATCTGCGGAACGGGCATACAAGGGAACTACCGCCGTTGGCGTAAGAGTAAGCTCCCCTGTTCCCGTATTCGTCAACGTAACTTTCATAAGTTCTACCTTGTCGTTACCGCTAGGTACGAAGCTGGTAATCTCAGCTTTGACACCCATCTCAGAGTTGCTGCGAGTCACACGATGCCATAGAAATCCAGCCTCAAGTACTGCATCATCAGCAGATGGGGTGTAGAACGCTGCATTTTGCTTAGCAGAGTTTCCAGCTGCAGACCAAGCACCTTTGCCTTCGACGTAAACCCAGAAATTACGCGAGGCGCGTGAATTATGCAAATCTTCAACAGATAATGGCGGTGTTAAAAATGTATTATGACCTGTTGTCGCCTGACCATGAAGCTTCGGGGTTACAGTCGACATCATTCCCCCCTCATTTACTAGAGGGAAGTATAAGAAACTACTATGATCCGGTTGCTGAAGCTTGAACTCCCCGTCCTTTCCGGTGAATTCAAAGCCTTGAATTTTTTTGCGGTCCATTGTCCCCATCCTCTCATTTACACATCTACTTAAGCTTTAACCGCACCTGCCAATGCACCGTCAACAATATACTTTTGAATGAAGGTGTACAGGACGATAAGTGGTGCGGATACGATCATGATACCGCACGCCAACATAGGCCAGTTGTTCCCGTATTGACCACGGAATTCTTTAAGCCCGAAGGTAATTGGATAATGTTCCGGACTTGGCAAATACATGACCGGTCCCACAAAGTCATTCCAGATGGTAATCGCTGTTAAAATAACACCCGTTGCGATAACAGGTTTCATCAGCGGCATAATGATCTGGAATAGATATCGCATATACCCAGCACCATCCATACCTGCAGCTTCATCCATCTCACGGCTGATCCCTTTAATATAACCTACGAACATCATGAAGACGATCCCTGTTCCTCCTGTTTTCAGGAGAATATAACCCAGCTTCGTATCATAGCCCACGAATCCAAGCTCTTGTTTCAAGGTAAGCATCAATTTGAACTGTGCAACCATAGGGTTAGGCAAGAACTGTGACATCAAGAAGAACAAATAAATAAACCCGCTCCACTTCACATAATTTCTCGCCACCGGGAAAGCACCGAATAACGACACGATAAGTGTAAGTACTGTTGCTACGGCTGTATACAGCAGACTGTTCAGGAAATAATTAGAGAAATTACCTTTTAACCAAGCTTCCTTGTAATTATCCCATTGAATACTTTTCACAAGTCCGATCGGGTCTAGCAGGTAATCTGTGAAGGACTTGAATGAAATATTTATAACAAACAATAGTGGCATGATATACAAAACAAGCAATACTGCAATCAGAATATAAGAGAGAGTTTTGGCGGTTTTGGAATCTTTCATTAATACTCCACCTCTCTCTTACGCATTTGTTTAACTGCAAATACAACGAAGACCAGAATCATAAGGAACTGCACCACAGAAAGCGCGGATGGAAGTCCCATCTGTAGAGAACCACGGAACGTCTCTTTATACACGTCATAAGCCATCGTTCTTGTGTTAAAGCGACCGTCCGTAGTTGCGAGAATAATATCAAAGGTCGACATCGCACCGATAATGGACAAAATAATATTAATGGTGAACGATGGAGCAATAAGTGGGAACGTAATGTTCTTAAAAGATTGCCACTTCGTGGTTCCATCAATATATCCAGCTTCATATAGATCTTTCGGAACGGATTGAAGTCCTGCAAGGAAAATCAGCATGGAGTAACCCATGTACATCCAAATTTGCGTGAATATAATATAACCAAACGCATGGGTGAAGCTTCCAAAGAACATATCTTTATAACCGAACAAAGAATCATACAGTTGATTGACAGGACCACTAAGCGGATCGAACATCAAGCCCCATACCAGTGCAACTACCGATACACCGAGGACAACCGGCAAAAAGAAAACTGCGCGATAAAAATAATCGCCTTTCAGCTTCTGATTAATCACTACGGCCATAAGGAGACCGACACCGTTCTGTACGATTGTAACAATGATCATGAAATAAACAGTTCGTATAATGGAATCCCAACGTTCGCCAGAATTTCCGGAGTTAAAAACACTATAATAATTGTCAAGGCCTACGAAATTCAACTTGCTTCCAGGAACGTTAGTAATATCTGTAAATGAATAGATGACCGTCATCATAGAGGGTCCAAAATAAAAAACAACGTACAACGATAATGGAATCATAAGCAGCAGAAGTGGTAAATATCTTTTTATACCTTTTCCGAACGGATACATTTCTCTCACCTACCCAATCCTAATTCAATAAAATGATCGGGGTCTGTACGAACAGACCCCGATGTTGTACACAGTATGTTGTAGATATCTGTTTATTGGGATAACAGCTTATTTAGGAGCTGCAGCTTCCCATTCTTTTTGTTGAACATCTGCAAGTTCTTTAGCGGTTTTAAATTCGCCACCTGGTGCAAGGTATTCAGTGTGTACACCCTCGGCAGCAATGTGCTCGCCAACGTTATCACGGTTAATCATCATGATTTCATAAGCTAGCTCAAAGTCACCTGTCATGTAAGGAGCAAGCTCTTTGTCAATAAAGTCACTGTCAGTTGCAATGTTATCTTGTGTTGGCAAAAAGCCTGCAGCTTTAACGTATTCCGTGTAGTTTTCTGGTTCAGAGAAGAATTCCAGCCATTTCAAAGCGCCTTCTTTGTTCGGACCTTTTTCTGCTGCATACCAAGTTACATCGTATTTACCTACAAGTGAATTGTTTTTAGCAGCGTCTTCAGTAGCTGGAATTGGGAAGTATCCAAATTTCAGATCTGGATTAGCAGCAGCAATCGTAGGAGCATCCCAAGTTCCGTCAGCGATCATAGCTGCTTTACCTGTTGCAAAGTACGAGGGTGCTGTTGCATAGTCAATCCCTAAGAAACCGTCGATGAAATAGTTATCTTGAAGTGTCTTCATTTTTTCTAGCACTTCTACAGCCTCAGCATCGTTGAACGCCGAAGTACCTTTCCAAACGCCTTCAATCCATTTTTGTTGGTTGCCTCCACCTAGAATCTTAGACTGCAAACCGAACACTGGTAGTTTCAAAGGCCATACATCTTTACCAGCCACTACGATTGGCACGATGCTCTTGGATTTCAGAGTATCAAGAAGACTAATAAACTCTGTCCATGTAGTAGGTACAGTCAAACCGTTTTCTTCAAACATTTCTTTATTATAGAAGAAACCTGACATTGCTACTTTACCGGTTGGGATCGCATACACTTTATCGTTGTAAGTACCCGCCTTGGCAATATCATTCGCATTGTAGTTTTTAACGAAAGCTTCGCTGCTCAGATCAGCAATCAAACCGGAATCAATCCATTGTTGCCAGTCTGGCACTTTCGCACCTGGTGTCCAATCTTTCGGAGACAATCTCATACCGGAAAGATCGGCAAGGACGTCTACGTCACCAGCTGTGATTCTCGCTCTTTGCGCTTGTTTGAATTCATCATCCGGACCAGTGGTTGTGTATTCCACTTTATATTCTGGATATTTCTCTTCAAACTTCTTATTAATGTCTGTAATGACTTTGTTAATGTTCTCTTGTTTCCAGTGCAAGATCTTAATCACTTTCTTGTCACCAGATGCTGGCTTGTCTGTTCCGTTCCCCGGAGCATTTGTAGCCTCACCTTTTGTGTTGTTGCCGCTTCCACATGCTGCTAATGAGAGCACTAGCGCTGAGCTCAACAATATTGCAGAAAGCTTCTTTACCATTTTTGTTACCCCCCAGATAATTTGTTACGACCTTTTAACGAAACACTATTTTAATTACTGAAATCACGAAACTTTAACGACAATAATACAGAAAGCGGTTTCGTTGTTTTTATTATTACATCGTTATTTATCTTTGTAAAGTCTTTTTTATTCTTAGTCTTTGAACTATTTTTGACCATATATCTATAAAAACCCTTTGATATATAGGACATTCCTGCCAGACAACTAAACATCCCATTGACTATCTACCTATATAATTATAAAATCATTTACGAAAACGTTTCGTAATTCATATTTAAAATCCATAAAAAGTTTAACTCAACTCTACTTTTATCATAGATTACGGAGTATTTCGCATTATAAGGAGGACTAAAGTTGGCCTATAACATTAAAGACATAGCGAAAATAGCTGGAGTTTCTGTTTCGACAGTATCTAAAATCATAAATAACTACAGTGATATTTCGGAAGACACCAAGACTCGGGTACAACAAATCATAAAGGAAACTGGATATACTCCCTCCAACTCAGCAAAAACATTAG
Organism: Paenibacillus sp. FSL P4-0184; assembly: GCF_038004625.1. Taxonomy (NCBI): domain Bacteria; kingdom Bacillati; phylum Bacillota; class Bacilli; order Caryophanales; family Paenibacillaceae; genus Paenibacillus; species Paenibacillus sp. FSL P4-0184. The sequence continues at coordinate 231,174 of NZ_JBBORN010000001.1, forward strand.
CTACAAAATCATCGAATCTGATTGGTGTTATTTTTGCAGGAATGCTGAACGTTGACTTTACCCACCCTTTTTTCATCGAAGTTCTAAATTCCTTCAAAAAACAAATGGGACTGTTAGGTTATGACCTGATCTTTTTCTCTAACGAAAAATTTAAAAGTGGCGATACTAATGATTATCTTGCCCGTTGTCTGCATTTTAATGTAGATGGCTGCCTACTTATTACCGGACAAGAGCTAGAAACCTCCATCAGCGAATTGGATAATAGTTCTATCCCATGCATCGGCGTAGATTTAAAGCTGTCAGGCGACAATTCGGGTTATATCATGTCTGATAATTTTAAGTTGTCTACCAAGGTAGTCGAACACTTTTACTTATTAGGCTATCGAGAACTTGGTTATATCGGCAGCTCCTCTGAGTCAGAAATCTCCAATATACGTGAAAGTGGTTTCCGCAAAGCACTTGAAGATTTAGGACTACCGATCAACGAAAACTGGTTCTTAAACGGCAGCAACTTCTTTGAAGCCAGCGGGTATGAGACCATGCGTAGAATGATTTCGAATGGAAACTTGCCCAGAGCGATATTCGCGGCTTCTGATCAGCTAGCTATTGGAGCTATGCGTGCCCTAAAGGAATCTGCTATTGCTGTTCCTGGTACCGTCGCAATTATTGGCTGTGACGATATCGAAGCCTGCAATTACACAACACCACTCTTGACTACGATTAAACAAAATAAAGATAAGATTGGTCGTCTAGCCGCGTTAATGCTGTATGATCTAATAAACAATCAATCAGGCACGAGCTCTTTCAGCGTCGAGCCAGAGCTCATCATAAGAGAATCCTGCGGAGCTCCTGAGCGGGGTTTAGTATAGATCCCTAAGTGATACCTCTACTTAATTAAAGCGGAACACAGGTCAGAATATTAAACTATAGAAGCAAAAATGAGGATATCCTTAGTCATATCAATGGCCAAAGATATCCTCATTTTTGTTAGGATCAATACAAAAGGTGTTCCTAAGTCATTTTCATGACTTAGGAACACCTTTATTTGTTAAAGCTTTATATGATTTGAGTAATCTTACAGGTCGAAGTACAAAGAATATTCATGTGGATGAACACGAATCGCAACCTCTTGAGCCTCGGAACGTTTCAGAGCAATATAGTTATCAATGAAGTCCTTAGTAAATACGTCGCCTTCTGTAAGGAACTCGTAATCAGCTTCCAAAGAATCAAGCGCTTCGCTCAGGCTACCTGGAACGCTGCGGATCTTTTCTTTGTCTGCATCGGACAATTCGTAGATGTTCTTATCCAGAGGACCGTAACCCAGTTCTTGTGGGTTGATCTTGTTTTTGATTCCGTCCAGACCTGCCATCAGCATTGCGGAGAATGCCAGGTAAGGGTTAGCGGTGGAGTCCGGTGTACGGAACTCGATACGACAGCCCTTCGGTGTCACAGCCGCTACTGGAATACGAACTGCTGCAGAACGATTTCCTTTGGAGTATACCAAGTTAACCGGTGCTTCGTAACCAGGAACCAAACGTTTAAAGGAGTTGGTGCTTGGGTTAGTCAAAGCGATCAAAGCTGGTGCATGATACAAAATACCGCCGATGTAGTGAAGAGCCATTTCGCTCAAGTTAGCATAAGCGCCTTTTTCGTAAAACAAAGGAGTGTCTCCGTCAAAGATCGATTGGTGTACGTGCATTCCGCTACCATTATCGCCAAACAGTGGTTTTGGCATGAAGGTTGCTACTTTGCCGTACTGACGTGCAGTGTTTTGTACAATATATTTATAAGTCATGAGATTATCAGCAGTTTTCTTCAAGGTATCAAAACGGAAGTTAATTTCCGCTTGGCCTGCAGTTGCTACTTCGTGGTGATGACGCTCAATGCGTAGTCCCACTTCAGCAAGCAGACGACACATTTCACTACGGATATCCTGTTGGGAATCCACAGGTGCTACAGGTACATATCCACCTTTAACGCCAACTTTAAATGCAAGATTGCCGCCCTCTTCTTTACGACCCGTATTCCAAGCCGCTTCTTCAGAGTCTACGAAGAATGAGGAGCTGTTCATACCGCTCTCGTAACGAACATCATCAAAGATAAAGAATTCAGACTCAGGTGCGAAGAATGCTGATGTTCCAACTCCGCTCTTCTGAAGGAATTCTTCTGCTTTCACAGCAATACCGCGAGGATCGCGCTCATAGCGTTCACCATCAGGAGTGAAAATGTCGCACATAACGTTCAGCGTTGGATGAGCTGTGAACGGATCAATGAACACACTGTTCGGATCAGGCATCATAACCATGTCTGATTCTTCAATACCACGGAATCCTTTGATGGAAGAACCGTCGAATGCTACCCCATTTACAAAAGTTTCATCTTCCACTTCAGATGCAGGCAGAGAAATGTGGTGAGCACGGCCACCTAAATCTACGAATCGAAAATCTACCCACTCGATATTGTTTTCTTTAATTGTTTGCAACACTTTTTCAACCGACATGAATTTTTCCTCCCCCAAGTTCCGAACATTAAGCCCCTCACAGTATGCAAATGTTCTTGTTTCATTTTTATTTGCTGTCGTCATTATAAATCTCATACCTAACATCGTCAATGCTTATGTCAGGTATTTCTTTCAGCAATGTAAGATATTCTAACGCTTTCGTGAAATCCATTATTTTCTCTAATATTCATAACATTTCTAACTTATTCAATAGCAAAGAAGCCCTACTATCCCGCTGTACCGCGGGTTTAGAGGACTTCCAAGGTTGTTATATTCTTAAAAATTATAGCGCCGAAACGGTTTCTGGCGAAGTTGAAAACTTACGTCCAACAATCGGAGCAAGCTTTTCTAGATCCTTAAGCAGATTATCGAACTGGTCAGGGAATAACGATTGAACACCGTCACCTGTCATAGAATTGTCCGGATCTGTGTGCATTTCGATGATTAGACCATTTGCACCAGCTGCAACCGAAGCTTTAGCCATAGGTTCAACTAACTCACGACGTCCAGTGCCGTGACTTGGGTCAGAGATTACCGGAAGGTGGCTTAAGCTTTGTAGAACCGGAATAGCCGATAGATCCAGCGTATTGCGTGTGTAAGTCTCAAATGTACGAATACCACGCTCGCAGAGCATTACATCCTTATTTCCGCCTGCCAAAATGTACTCCGCTGCATTGAGCAATTCATCATAGGTTGCACTGAAGCCGCGTTTCAGAAGGACAGGTCTTCCACAAGTACCCAGCTTACGCAACAAATCAAAGTTCTGCATGTTCCGTGTACCCACCTGGAGGATGTCAGCATGTTCTGCACAAATATCCACATACTCTGGTGTCATAACCTCTGTAATGGTTAATAGGCCATGACGCTTTCCTGCTTCAGCCATCATAGTCAAACCTTCTACACCTACGCCTTGGAAGCTGTATGGACCTGTACGGGGCTTAAACGCGCCTCCACGCAGTACCTGAGCACCTGAAGCTTTAACCAGACGGGCAATCTCATCAATCTGCTCTGGAGACTCAACGGCGCATGGTCCGCCCATAATCACCAGATTCTCTCCACCAATCTTCACACCCTTGATATCGATAATGGTATCCTCTGGATGGAAATCACGGCTAGCTAGCTTATAAGACTTGGAGATCTTTACGACGTTCTCTACTCCCTTCATTTGCCGCAAATGCTCTGCAAGCTTAGGAGTGACACTTCCTACTAAACCGATAACAGTGTGATCTGCACCTTTAGAGAGATGTACCTGCAGACCCTCTTTTTCGATAACTGCAATAATATCTTTAACCTGCTCTTCTGGCGTTTGATTGGATGTAATGACGATCATTTTAATAACTTCCTCTCTACACTTAAAATTTATAATAATTTCGCTCAACACACTCGCACTACGACGCGTGTTCGCTTTTAAGCTTTTAAGCTTTTATGCTTTTAACCGATAAAGCGATTTTACTCTAAAAATCCTTTACCGTCAATCCTATTTCCTGATTTATAAGATGAAACCGCTTTTTCTAAATAGAAAAGCGCGTAACCTCGATAGACGAGGTTACGCGCTTTTGTCCTAACACAAATATATAAGTTCGCTTACAGCGCATTAAGTAGTGCTTGTGCTCTTATTCTTAACCGGAGGAAGTAATTTCGCCATATTCACTGTACGTTTGATCTCCCATGTCTCGGGATTCTCGGAATCGTACTGCTCCAAATAATTAATAACTTCTTTGGTAATTGGTGTAGGTGTAGACGCGCCAGAGGTAACCCCCACAATATTTACACCCTTCAGCCAGTCGGTGTTTAGTTCAGAGATATCAGAAATCCGATGAGCAGGCACACCTGCGATCTCTTCCGACACCTGTGCCAGACGATTAGAGTTGTTGCTTCGTGGATCGCCAACGACAATCACTAGATCGCATTGACCCGCCTGTTCCGCTACAGCCTCTTGACGCACCTGAGTAGCCATACATATCTCATTATGCACTTCAGCACCTGGGAAGGTCTCTAGTAGCTTTTTCATAATATTTTTAATGTCCCACTGGCTCATAGTGGTCTGATTCGTAATTACAATCCGTGAAGAAGGAATGGATAGAGTTGCAATCTCATCTTCTTTTTCAATTAAATGCACATGCTCTGGCGCAATGCCGACAGCACCTTCCGGTTCCGGATGGCCTTTCTTGCCGATATAAATAACCTCATAACCGTCATCGACTTTCTCCTGAATGAGATCATGCGTCTTTGTCACATCAGGACAGGTAGCATCGACCGTAGTCAATCCTTTATCCCTAGCCATCTTGCGTACCTCAGGTGAAACTCCGTGAGCAGTGAATATAACAGTTCCACTGTCTACTTTATCGAGAATATCCAGACGGTTATGACCGTCCAAGGTAATGATGCCATCGTCCTCAAACGAATTCGTGACATGACTATTATGAACAATCATGCCCAGTATATAAATCGGCCGGGGAAGATCGAGATTTTGCGCAGCCTGCCGTGCCATTACCATAGCATCGACTACTCCGTAACAATATCCCCGGGGAGAAATTTTAATGACTTCCATGACTTCACCAACTTTCTGCTTTCGTTGACTTCTGTAATAGGACACACTTTAAATTATACCCTATTCCAGCGGCGGAGCAAAGAGAAGCGGCAACCAGATCACAAAAGTAGTTCCTTCGCCTTGGCGTGTAACAACTTCCACAGACCCACCATGCTCGTCAATAATCCATTTAGCAATGGATAAACCAAGCCCAATTCCTTCTGTAATTCCACGTGATTCATCTGCACGATAGAAACGGTCGAAAATATATGGAACCTCATCTTTATCCATACCTATCCCCGTATCGGTGATCCGAATACCAACCTGATTCTGATAGAAAATCGTATCTAAACTTACCTCACCAGAAGGCGTGTATTTAAAAGCATTATCAATAAAAATAAATAACATTTGTTGTAAATAATCTTTATTACCCACAACATATTTTCCATTTAAGACGGACATATCCCCTGTAACCCACTCCGCTTGACGAGGCAGGAAGGATGCCCTACGCGCGATCTCAGTCATCATTGGTTCCAGTGCCACCGGCTCTATCTCGAAGGTTCGCCCTGTATCAGCACGAGCGAGCGAGAGCATATCTGCTACAAGTCGGCTCATTCGCTTAGACTCGTCCGCGATATCCTTCACCGATTCCATCGAGAGCTGGCGAATTTCAGCCTCGCTCATCTTCCCTTCGCCCGGCTCCAGCTCCCATACTTTTTGCAGCAGATCGATATTCCCACGAATGGTTGTGAGTGGTGTCCGAAGCTCATGTGAAGCATCCGATACGAAACGACGCTGAGCCGCATACGAATCCTCAAGCTCTGTGTAGAATCCTTCCATACGCCCAAGCATGCTGTTAACGGTCTCAATAAGTCTTCCTATTTCGTCTGGAGGTCCATCATATTCAATACGGGAGCTTAGGTCATTCCCCGTCTGAATCCCATTTGCAGCTTCAATCACTTTTCCAATAGGACTCATCGCTTTACGTGCCAGGAATAAACCAAAGGTAAATGCCGCGATCAAGGTAGCAAAAGAACCGACAAGCAATATATTTTTCAAACGCTCCAAGAGCTTATTCTGCTCATTCACATAGGCAGCGACTTGTAATACAGCCACTGGATTATTATTATAATGCTCTAGTTCGATAGGCATCTCGTAGATCAAAAACTGATTGCCGTCCACAACAACATTACGAAATCCTTTTGCAATTTTATCTTTAGCAGGATAATCAAACCGTAGGCCAAAGTTAATCATATTTGTCGATTGTGACAAGCTTTTGCTGCCATAAGTATAAATCTGCGTATATAAATTGGAGTTTTCAGGACCGACTCCGCCAAGTTTCAGCTCACCATTGTAGCGATCAACGCTAAATAAAAGTTTCGTTTGCTCAGATTGTACCTTCAGACGATCCTTCAAGTCCCCATACGTATTAAAATAGACAAAACCGTAAATTGCGGCTGATAAGGCCAGCAGCATAACGGCCAAAATCCCTGAATACCAAGCAGTCAGCCGCAATCTTATAGACATGTTAGTTGTCACCTCTTAGAATGTAACCGGCACCCCGGATCGTTTGAATGAGGCGTTTACCGCCATGCTCCTCCGTCTTTTGGCGTAGCATAGCTATGTATACCTCAAGTACATTAGATTCACCGCTGTAATCATAACCCCATATTTTATCCATGATCAGATCCCGCGAAAGCACCCGTTTCGGATTCTGCATAAAGAGATGTAGCAGCTCAAATTCCTTCGCTGTCAGCTCCAGTCTCTTGCCGGCGCGTGTCACTTCACGTGAATCCACATCCAAGGTAATATCCTCGTAAGTAACCGCTTGCTCACTACCGCCACTTTGCTCACTCTTACGTCGTAGTAACGCTCGTACACGTGCAAGTAATTCTTCCAGCGCAAATGGTTTAACTAGATAATCGTCCGCACCCAGATCAAGCCCTTTCACACGATGCTCAATTTCATCCTTGGCCGTAAGCATTAGAACAGGCACATTACTGCCCCCTTCACGCAAACGACGACAGACTTCAAATCCGTCTACCTGAGGCATCATAACATCCAAAATCACCACATCCGGATCGCTGCTCAGGATTGCTCGTAAACCATCCGCTCCATTCACTGCTGTCTTTACATCGTAGCCTTCAAAAGCTAACCCCCTGCGCAGCATGGAGATAATTTTTTCATCATCATCAATAATAAGAATATTCGGTCGCATCAAGCAGCCCCCATTGTTCATTTCTATTTATTCATATTGTAGCAGTCACACCATGTTTAGACAAAAAACGGAAGGGTTGCCCCTTCCGCGTTATTCACCGTCCGGTGTTATTGCTTCTGATTTTGCCCAGTAGTCGTATCAAAATCATTTTTGTTGCCGATTGTTACGGAAAGATCCATGTTCTTGCCATCGCGCACAACATTCAGCGTTACTTTGTCACCGACTTTTAACGTTTGAATGAAAGCGATCAGATCTTGGTTTGTTGCATATTTTGTACCATTTGCACCAGTAATGATATCGTAAGGGCGCAAGTCAGCGGCATACGCTGGGGATTTAAAGATAATGTCTGCAACTACAGAACCTTCTTTAATATCCGTGCCCATTTGCTTAGCTACTTCATCTGTAATCGTCATAAGCGTTGCACCAATGAATGGTACGGGTTCTTTTGGAATCGCTTGGTTCGCTTCGAGTTTATCTACGACTTCTTTAATCGTATTCACAGCGATAGCAAAACCTATACCTTGGGAATCTGTGCTAACAGCAACGTTCATACCAATTACCTGTCCATTCATATTGAGCAGCGGACCACCAGAGTTACCAGGGTTGATAGATGCGTCAGTTTGCAGCAAGTTTTTGTAGTTGCGAGTTCCACTACCATCTTCTTCGTTAATATCGATGCTGCGTCCTTTTGCACTAAGAACACCAGAGGTTACTGTATGATCGAAGCCTTGCGGGTTACCGATAGCAACCACTTCTGAGCCTACTTTCAAGCTATCCGAATCTCCCAGAGCAACTGTAGGGAAATCACTATCTCCCTCAATTTTCAGTACTGCCAAATCCAAATCTTTGCTAGAACCTAGCAATTTTGCTTCGTATGGTTTGGTCACACCATCCACTGTAACTTGGATGACATCGGCATTTTCAATGACGTGCTGATTGGTCAAAATATATCCGGATTTCTCATAAATGAAGCCTGTTCCAATTCCATAAGGGATGAGCTGCGATGAAGAATTTGAACCTGACTTCGAGTCCTGCTCATTTTGTGAAGAACCACTTCCACCGTATTGATCCCCAAAGAAAAATTGAGAGAACGGATCACTCAAATTCGGACTGGATGAACTTCCATTACGTGAACCGGATTTCACTAGCGTCTCAATCTTGACGACTGCTGGTCCAACCGCATCAACTACGCCAGTCACATCACGAGATCCTTTCACCAATGATGTAGTGGTAGTATTAGGTGTAGTACTAGCACTCTCATTCGTCGTCTTCGCCGTTCCATTCGATCCTGAGCTTGCAATGGTTGTTGCATCCCCTGTGAACCAGTTGCCTCGATCTGCCATGAACATAGAACCTGAGAGAACGACCATACCCGCTAAGAAGGAAACAAATATAGTTTTCACTGAGCTTTTTGGCTTTTTATTAAACTGCCAGCCACCGCCACCTTCAGAACCACCTCCGCCGTTTCCTCCACGTCCACCGCCATTACCATCGAAGCCTGTACTGCGATATGAACTGTTATATGGGAGTTGTTTTACAGGCTGTGGAGGTGTAATCTCGACCCGCTCCGGCTCCATCCGGTTGTAATGCTGAGCACTTCCGTCTACGTTACTTTCATCTTTGTTCAATGATTTAAATGGTCCATAAGAATAGTAGTATGATGATCCGGATTCGGATGACTGATTATTATTGCTATTATGGTTATTATTGTCCCAATCCCGATCTGGTGCTGGTCCATTGTCTCGATTAAAGTTGTTTTTGTTATCGTCCATGTTTATTTACCTCCTGCATCCTGTCGCCTGACAAGGATTAATTTGTTTTCTTGTTTCTTATTTTGTACTTTAAACCTTAAGGTCACATTAAAAACAATTTAAGCGGAGATAAAAGATATAGGCAAATAGACGGGATTTGGTTCAAAAGGCGCACGCTGTTGGTCAGGACTGGGTTTCAGGCTACACCGCTGTTGAAATCATGTTCCTATGAATTGACCCTGCAAGTGGAACATGATTTCAAGGGCGGACGTAAACTTTTCGCTCTGATACCCAATCCCTAGGCAGGTATGTAAAAAAGAAGCTCGGGCGCAGAAAACAACGCGGCCCGAACTTCCAACATACAACCTAGAACAAAACCCTAGAACGACGTCCATGAACGAAGTCCAAGAACAAGGAACAAACAACGATCAATAATTATAGGGAAAAACTCCCTATAATTAACCAAAACCACAAGAAATCAAGATTTAAAGGGAATACCTCCTTATAATTCTCAGCAATATAGCTATTTATGAGAAAAACAAGGAATTTATACGGAGGATTTCCCTATAATCCTGTATACAAGCCTAAAACTCAAGTTTAAAGGGAAGTTTTCCCTATAACTTACTTTTAAGCCCCCATAAACTACCCCAAATCATCTTGAACAACAAACCTAACCCTGAGCCCAACCCTTCCGATGAGCATAAATAGCCAACTGGGTTCGATCATCCAGCTCGCATTTCATCAGTAGGTTACTGACATGCGTCTTCACTGTCTTGATGCTGATATGTAGTTCCTCGCCGATATCCTTATTGGTCTTGCCCTCAGCAATGAGCAGTAAGACCTCCTTCTCACGCTCCGTCAAGCCTGAGGAATCCCCTTGCACGGTACGCTGGCGAATTCCACGTGTCAGCGCTTGCGATACATCACCAGTCATAACTGGCATACCGCGAAATGCGCCTTGCAGTGCGTAGATCAGTTCCTCTGCCGATACGGTTTTGAGCACATAACTGACTGCTCCAGCTTCTATAGCATCCACGACGAGGTCATCCTCTAAGAAGCTGGTCAAGATAACGATTTTGAGACCAGGAAATTCCGATAGCACTGCACGAGTAGTCTCCACACCATTCATCACAGGCATCATCAGATCCATTAGCACGAGATCGGGTAAGCCTTCATGTCCGCCAGCACGCAGCATCTCCAGCGCTTCCTGTCCATTTGCTGCTTCTCCTATAACCTCAAACGTCGGCTCCAGCATCAGATATGTTTTAAGACCCATCCGCACCATATCATGATCATCCACGAGCAACACTCTTATGACGCTCATGCTCTATTCCTCCTCGTCCTCTGTATCTGTTCCTAATGCTCTTTTTTCCTCTAACTCAGAGTTCCCTTGCACAAACTTAGGGATATGTACGCGTATGGTCGTTCCCGCACCCTTTCGGCTAATAATCTCCACTTGTCCACCCAGTTTCTCCGCACGTTCGCGCATGGTGGTAAGACCATACGAACCCTGTTTTTGCTGTATATGTTCAAAACCTTGACCGTCGTCGCTAATACTCAGCACAACCTGTCTTGACCCTTCACGCAGTGATAAACTGACCAGTCTAGCTTCAGCATGCTTCACAATATTCGCCATAGCCTCCTGGATAATCAAGAATAGCTGATGTTCAATAGCCTCAGATAATTCTCCTTGCAGCTCAAGCTCCTTCATTCCTTTTAAGCCGTTCTGGCGGCAATAATCAGGGAACCATTTTTCCAGTGCTTCGAAAAGATTCCTGCCTTCCAGCTCCACCGGTCGCAACTGTGCAATAAGTGCTCTCATCTGCTTTTGTGCCATTTGTGACATTGCAATTAACTGATCCATTACCAATTGACCTTGAGCTTCATTAACCTTCAGCACTTTAGGCAGCGAAGAAGCCGACATATGGATGGCAAAAAGCTGTTGGCTCACCGTATCATGCAAATCCCGGGCCATACGTCTTCTTTCCTCCAACACCGCACTCTCCGCTGCCTGTTCCTTCTCAATAACCTCTTGTTCACCCAATCGCTGCAGAAGCTGCATCTTGTTCTCAACCGTATCCATCATGACATTAAATTCATGGTACACTCTCGCAAAAGACTGGTCATCACTCTCTGGCATACGAACGGACAAATTCCCTTTTGCCACCTGCAGCATGTTTAGATCCAGATGATCAATCCGCCGCTGAATGCGCTGACCTGCCATATAGCCGATTACAACAGTGAATAACACGATCCCAAGACATAAGTACAGCCACATGCGATAATCCATTACTTCGATATACCCAAGGCAAGTGCCTGCATACATCAACCCGGCGCTTACGGCTCCAGTGAGCAAAAAGTAAAACAACAACAACCATTTGGTATTACTAAAGATTGTTCCCATCTAACCCACCGTTTTAACTTTAATGTCACCTATAAAAGCACTTACGTTAATGCGGACTTTTTTGCCCGCTTCTTTATAATAAGGCGTCTTGCATTGAACACTGCTCATAAATCCACTCCGAGACTGATCCAGAACTTCCATATCGCCGATAAATGAACTACTGTTCACTGAGATTCCAAGATCCATATCATTCGGAATGTACACCTTGATGTCGCCTATAAAAGCGGAGATATTAATCTTCGTCTCTCCATAAGCAATTTGTGCGTTCGTAAGATCCAGTACAGTATCACCTATAAACTGCGAGACATTTGTGTTCTTCAGTTGGAAATGCTCACGCCCCATGTGGACATCCCCAATAAAAGCAGAGCGATTGGTTGACTCCTTGTTGTTACTCTCTGTCTCATGGAACTCCTCATGCCATTCCCCATGTCTTCTAGCATGACGCTCATGACGCTCCTGACGTCTGCGCTCATGACGCTCCTGTTTCTCCTGCCAACGTGATTCAGCGGTGGACTTAAAAGCTCCAGTTCCGTCCTCATCCTCTTCTTCATCTTTTTGCAGATTAATATTCCAGTCTCTCCCACCAGAAGATTTGCCGAATTTCTGCTCGAATTGTTCATCTAGCGTGGAATCCAGCGGTTTTGGCGGCTCCACATCTAGCGAGCTTTTTCCTGGAGGAAAGTAATCAGGTGGTGATGGTGGCGCAGGTGGCACTGGTGGTACTGAACCTCGTGGTTTAAATATCACATAAAGACCGCCACCAATAAGCATGATTGGAATGAACATTTTGAAAAAATCCCCGGCTGAAATATCGAACCAGTCCAAATTTCGTCCAAGGAAAAACACTCCGATCGCCAGAAAGAAAAAACCGCCGATAGGTGAAGATCCACCTTTTTGATGTTCGTCTCCCGTACCCAGGAGTCGCTTCATCCCCATGAGGATCAAGATAACAGGCCAATAATTTGAGATTAAATAACCTAAGCTGAAATCGGTGTAACCCAATTGTCTAAGTAGAAACATGGCTCCAATCCCTATCAGGATCAAGCCGCCAAAAATCTGACTTGTGAACCTTCTTTTCATATTCCATTTCCCCTTTAAATTAGTGGAACGCTCTCTTCTTCAATCTTATAGCCTTAGTCTACAGGAAGGAAGCGCTCATAAACAGCGGCGAGAGAAGGAACTTCCACTCAGTCTCTAGACGGAGACGAATGGGGTAATATTCCATTTACTTCATTATATATGAAATATAAAAAAAAGACCGCCCCTCAGTTATAAACTGATTTGGGACAGTCTCTTTATTCAGCAGTCTTCAGCTTCAGTAGCGCATTATTGTTGCGGTTTCTGAGCTGGTTTAGAAGTATTTCCACTTTGCTTAGTTGTGCCGTCATTCTCAACAGCAAACTCAGCATTGTATTTTTCATTCGGTGTTTTGTAGTTTTCTTGAACTTTAGATTTTTTATTATTAGCCACGGAATTCACCTCCCTTATCCCTTATGCAGCATAGATAATGCTTACTAAGAGAAAATCTCGGATGAGGCTAATGCTCTGCCCCAGTCCGTATTATGGCAAGGTGATGTCACTATTATGCATGACCAAGTGAAATTAAGTTCAATCCACCAAATTCATTGAAGTATAACCGCTAGATCTTAAATGGATTCTTCCAGCAGGGATTGCGGTACAGCATTGTAAGTCTCAATCGCCTGAGTAAGCTTCTTCAGCATCACTTCTGTACATGTACCGTTTCCTCGCTTAATGAGCTGAACTACAACTGATTTTTTGCCCCATTCCTTATACACCTGTTTCGTAGTAGCAAAATACAAATCAATCTTCCGCCCTTTAATGGCAGATCCTGTATCAGCGACGATGCCGTACCCATAACCAGGTATATAAAGTATACTCCCTAACGGGATTACCTTAGGGTCAGCAGCAATAGTCGAGACTGTGTTCTTATCTCTACGTACTTTAACACCTGAATAGGTGATTCCGTATTCGGGATGTTTAGATGTTTTACCTGTTGATTCATAACCCGCAGTATAACCCGTCGCCATCACTTTCATTGAAGTAATAATCTGGTCAGGAGCTGGCGCAGCTACAGGAACCGAATTCGGCAATTTTGAAGAGCCTGTACCCCCACTCCCTTTGGTAGTTGGAGCTTTAGTGCTCTGTGGTGACTTTGTAGCTACTGGTTTATTTTTTGTTGTCGCAGGAACGATCGGTACGCTGGAATATGGCTCGTTTGATAACAAGGTAGCACGGCCAGTGGCGAGAATAGCTTGTTGATCTTTGATTCTCATTGAACCTGAGTTAGCCTGAGTATGTTGCAATTCGTTCGAAAGCGTTTTGCTAATATCTGTGTGCTGTAATGTGTCTCCTGTCCCATTAGCCACAACTGCTTGATGCTTGGATTCAGGAATGATTCCTGCAGCAGTTAACAGTAGGACTAGTGTGACGAAAAGACACCAAAACCTCTGAAATATGCCCATTTTGTTCATGTGATAAACCTCCCCCTTATTAGCGAAGGTTTCCCGATTCACAAAATTTTATACATAAAGATCAATTTTCAATCCTTATGGGCATATGACAGAGGTCGTTATTAGACGTACTTTTGGTGTTGATTATTACAAGTAATTAGGAGATTACACGGTCAGCAATTTCCTGAGCCAGCAGCTCAATAACTTCTTGAAGCGGCTTAGCTCCCATATCGCCTTCTCCACGCTTACGGATGGAAACTGTCTCGGCATTCATCTCATTCTCGCCAACTACGAACATGTATGGTAGCTTCTCCAGCTGAGCTTCACGGATCTTATAGCCAAGCTTCTCATTACGCAAATCTGCCTCAGCAGAGATACCACGGCGACGCAGCTTGTCTGTAACTTCCTTAGCATAATCGTCGAAGGCAGTCGAAACAGGAATAACTTTAACCTGCTGTGGAGACAGCCAAAGCGGCAGTGATCCTGCAAAGTTCTCTAACAAGAAAGCAACAAAGCGCTCCATAGTACCTAAAATACCGCGGTGTAGAACGACTGGACGGTGTTTCTGACCATCGTCACCGATATATTCCAATTCAAAGCGTTCAGGCAGCAAGAAGTCGATCTGTACAGTGGAGAGAGTTTCTTCTTTGCCTAGTACAGTCTTGATCTGCACATCCAGCTTAGGACCGTAGAAGGCAGCTTCGCCTTCTGCTTCGTAGAATGGCAGACCAGCTTCTTCTACAACTTCACGCAGCATACGCTGTGCAGTTTCCCACATTTCGTCATTAGCGTAATATTTCTCAGTATCCTTAGGATCACGATAAGACAACCGGAAACGGTAGTCATTAATACCAAAGTCACTGTATACCTGTTTAATCAGCTCGATTACACGAATGAACTCGCCTTTAATTTGATCCAGACGGCAGAAAATATGGGAGTCATTTAGAGTCATCGAACGCACACGGTGCAAGCCAGTCAATGCTCCTGACATTTCATAACGGTGCTGGATACCCAGTTCAGCAATACGGATCGGCAGATCACGATAGCTGTGCATGGAGCTCTTATAAATCATCATGTGATGCGGGCAGTTCATTGGGCGAAGCACAAATTCTTCATTATCAATAGTCATTTTAGGGAACATGTCCTCTTGATAGTGCTCCCAGTGTCCAGAAGTTTTATATAGTTCAACATTACCAAGAACCGGAGTATATACATGCTGGTATCCTAGACTTGCTTCCAGATCCACAATGTAACGTTCCAGAATACTGCGCAGTTTAGCACCCTTAGGCAGCCAGATCGGCAAGCCTTGGCCTACCAATTGATTAAATGTGAAGATTTCAAGCTCTTTACCCAGCTTACGGTGGTCGCGTTTCTTCGCTTCTTCAAGCAGACGAAGATGCTCATCGAGCTGCGCTTTTTTAATCCAAGCTGTACCGTATACACGTTGAAGCATTTTATTCTTGCTATCGCCGCGCCAGTAAGCACCAGCTACATTCATCAATTTAAAGACTTTGATCTTAGAAGTCGACGGTAAGTGTGGTCCCCGGCACAAGTCGAAGAATTCGCCTTGTTCATAGATCGAAATCACACTATCTTCAGGCAATGCTTCGATTAGTTCAAGTTTGTAAGGATCGCCTAGCTCACCGAATATTTCCAACGCTTCCTTACGGCTAACTTCCTTACGTACGATTGGAAGGTTCTCAGAGATAATGCGATCCATTTCCTTTTCAATCTTTAGCAGATCCTCAGGATTAAGCGGATGTTCCAAATCCATATCGTAGTAGAAGCCATCTTCGATAACAGGACCTACACCAAGCTTAACTTCCTTTGTTCCATATAAACGTCTTACAGCTTGCGCCATCAAGTGGGCAGTACTGTGACGCATAACTTCCAAGCCTTCAGGTGAATCCAAAGTTACGATTTCTATCAATGCGCCTTCCTCTAGCGGAGTGGACAGATCCACGACAATACCATTCAATTTCCCTGCCACCGCGTTCTTGCGAAGTCCACTACTAATAGAAGCCGCTACATCTTCAATATTACTACCTTCTGCGTATTCCCGAACGGAGCCGTCCGGAAGTTTAATACTTACCATTTTAATTTCCTCCTTCATTTCCTTAAGCCAAACAATAATTTTAATTTTTTCGAAACGGAAATATCCACGCATACAAAAAACGCCCGTCCCGCAAAGGGACGAGCGATTACACCCGTGGTTCCACCCAAATTCGATTCTCTCAATCTGCTCTTAAAGCAGAGTCGAGTCAGAATCCTTCGTAAGCATGGAATAACGACCATGAACCGGCGGTTCTTACTATCCCATTTCAGGGAATTCATAACCGCAGCTACAAAGGGGTAAATCGATAGTAGGATACCGGAGGAAATTACAGCCTATGTTCCCTCTCTCTGATACGGTCCAGAACAATCCATTCATATCTTTGTCAAAGCTGTTAACGTGAATTATGGAGTAATTATAAATCTGTCCTCTCTGTCAGTCAAGTCTGTAGAGGGGGCAAAATTTTGTAAACCGCGGAAACAGTCACCTACACGGACAGTTCTGCAGCAAGGAAATAGCGCTAGAACTGTCCTTAACAGGTTACTCTTCTCGGCGTTTCCTTTCAGGTAAGCGGCCTGCACGTTTCAAAGACTCACGCAGCAAGTATTCGATATGTCCGTTTACACTGCGAAATTCCTCTCCCGCCCAACGTTCCAACGCCTCATGCAGATCCGGATCGATCCGCAATGGAAAGCTTTTCTTGGCCGCCATGATGCACCGCCTTAATACAACGAGCCGGCGTTAATGACCGGACTCGCTCCGCGCTCCGACACGATCGCCACCATCAGATTATTAATCATGGCCGCTTTACGTTCTTCGTCAAGCTCCACTACACCGCTCTCTTTAAGCTGTTTAATCGCCATATCGACCATGCCAACTGCACCTTCAACAATGATTTGACGAGCAGACAGAATGGCAGAAGCTTGCTGCCGCTGCAACATGGTGCTGGCGATTTCTGTTGAATAAGCCAAATGTGTAAGCCGGGCTTCAATGACTTCTACACCAGATAAGGACAAACGCTCTTGAAGCTCAGTCGCTAACTCTTTAGCAATTTCATCTGCATTGGCACGCAGGGACATCCCAGATTCATTGAAGTTATCATAAGGGTATTTGCTGGCTACATGACGCAGCGCCGTTTCACTCTGAATCTCTACGAAAGCCATGTATTTATCTACATCAAAGAGGGCTTTAGCGGAGTTAATCACTTTAAAGACGATAACTGCAGCAATTTCAATCGGATTACCTTCAACATCATTGACCTTGAGCTTCACACTGTTAAAGTTACGAACGCGTAGGGAAACCGTCTTACGTACGCTGAACGGAATAACTGCGAACAGTCCACTCGTTGCAATAGTCCCTACATATTTGCCGAAAAAGGTGACTACAACCGACTTATTAGGTTGTACAACCGTAATACTCGTACATAGTATTGCTGATACAACGAACAGAATGACCGGTACTGCAATATACTCCTGAACAGCACCATAGATTCCACCAGCCAAACAAACTGCAATTAATGCGATAACCCAAAATCCGCTGACAGGACGAAGCGTCTTCTCCTTCATAAAAAAGCACCCCCATAAGATATTCTTTTGATATGATTATGATATCACTTTTGGATAATAATGTGTATACAGAAATGTAATAAAATAATGAATTTATGTTCACAGGTAAAATAAACCTTCGAAATCTTAACCATACAAAAAAAACGCTTGCTGCTCAATCATCCACTAAACGGATTAACGAGCAACAAGCGTTGATTTAATTTATATATTAGTTCTGCATGATGAAATCATTATCAATCTTCGCATTAGCATCATCGAACACGCGCAGAATATCGTAGCGTGTATTCCGCTGTGCCGGGATTTTGCCTGCTTCACGGATCAGCTGAGTAATCGATTCGATATTGACCTTGTAGGTCGCGCCCGCAGAAGATACTACATTTTCTTCAATCATCGTACTGCCGAAATCGTTGCAGCCATATTGAAGGGAAAGCTTGCCGACCTCTGGTCCCATTGTTACCCAAGAGGACTGAAAGTTCTTAATGTTGTCTAGAACAAGGCGACTTATGGCTACCGTCTTCAGATATTCTTCAGGCGTTTGTCTATCCAGCTTCAGGTTGGTATTATCCGGTTGGAAGGTCCAAGAGATAAAGGCCAAGAAACCCTCTGAATCATACTTGTTGGCAATACACTCGTCCTGAGCCTCACGCACACGAAGTAAGTGTAATGCCCGTTCTTCCATACTTTCACCAAGTCCAATGACCATCGTAGCTGTCGTATTCATACCGATCTTATGCGCTGTCTGCATTACGTCCATCCACTCGCGCCATGAGCCTTTAAGTCGGCTGATCTTGCGGCGTGTGCGATCATCGAGAATTTCCGCTCCCCCACCTGGTAGTGAATCCAGGCCAGCAGCATGGATTTCACGCACAACTTCCTCGAGCGATAATCCAGATACTTCTTTCATCTTCATAATCTCAGCAGGAGAGAAGGAATGCATTGTAATCTCAGGAAAACGTTGCTTAATTCCGCGAAGTATATCGGTATAATAGCTGAAAGGAAGATTTGGGTTCGTACCGCCTTGCATCAGTATTTCTGTACCATTTACAGCGATAGTTTCAGCGATTTTTTGGTAAATCGTCTCATCCGGCAATACATAACCCTCGTCAGAGCCCGGTCTGCGATAAAATGCGCAGAAACGGCAGTAGACATCACATACATTCGTATAGTTAATATTACGACCAATTACAAACGTGGCCATCGGGTCTGGATGCCAGCGTTCCATTATGGTGTTTGCAGCTGCACCCATTTTCTCAATTTCGTTGCTCTCGAACAGTCGGATGGTATCTTCCAATTGGAGACGTTCACCCCGTAGGGCTTTGTCCAAAATAAGATCTATCGCACTCATCGTTCGCATCCTCCTTCTAAACCCTTAGGGGTATGGTAGAATCACAAAATTACAGGAAGAAAAAACGTTGTCTCTTTTTCAAGATGACAACCCTTTCTCATACAATTGAACAGTTCATTTCCTCATCGTATCACAATCTGAACAGCTTGAAAAATGCTTTTACATTCTTCGCAAATTCCTATCCAGAAGAAAAGCAGCATCGCACTAAGCGATACTGCTAGTTATACTCTATTTCTCCACTAACACTCGATTGAACATTTCTTCCTGTTACTTGGACTCAATTTCTGCCCTAGCGGCTTCTAGTGCTTGGCCAAGATCAGCAATCAAATCCTCTGCATGTTCAATACCGACGGAGAAGCGCAGCAAACGATCATCTACACCCACAGCATTTCGAATCTCCACAGGAATATCAGCATGTGTTTGTACAGCCGGATAAGTCATAAGTGACTCTACGCCGCCCAAGCTTTCTGCGAATGCAATAAGACGAATATGGCGAAGAAGCGGCTCTACGTATCTGGCATCTTTTAATTTGAAAGAAAAAATACCGGTATTGCCTGAAGATTGGCGATTCTGGATTTCATGTCCTGGATGATCAGGCAATCCTGGATGGAACACTTCCGCAATCGCTGGATGCTCTAATAAGTAGTGAGCGATCGCTAGTGCATTGCTTTCGTGACGCTCCATACGCAGCGCCAATGTCTTCAAGCCTCTCATCAACTGATAACTGTCTGTTGGTCCGAGCACGGCGCCAATAGAGTTATGTAGAATAGCTAGTTCAGCTGATAATTCTACACCCTTGGATACAATCAGGCCTGCCAGTACATCATTATGACCACCCAAATACTTAGTAGCGCTATGAACTACAATATCCGCACCTAATTCTATAGGCCGTTGGAAGAATGGAGTCAGCAGCGTATTATCTACAATGCTAAGTAACCCATGGTGACGTGCCCAAGTGCACACGGCTTCAATATCCGTGATCATCATAAGTGGGTTCGTTGGCGTTTCAATAAATACAGCTTTCGTATTTGGACGACGCGAAGCTTCCAGTGCATCCAAATCATTCGTGTCTACATAAGAAGCAGTGATTCCAAACTTGGACATAATCCGTTCCAACAAACGATAGGTACCGCCGTAAAGATCCAGCGAAACGATCAGATGATCGCCTTGAGCGAACAAGGTAAGAACCGTTTGTATCGCTGCCATCCCTGAGCTACAAGCAAATCCTGCATCTCCAGATTCCAGTTCCGCAGCTGCATTCTCAAGCACTGAACGGGTCGGACTCTTGGTGCGGCTATAATCAAACCCTGTGCTCTGACCGAGTTTTGGATGACGAAATGCTGTTGCATTATAAATCGGAAAATTAATCGCTCCTGTGGCAGGATCTTCTTGAGAACCTATTTGAGCCAGTCTACTTTCAATCCTAAGTTTGTCATCCATGATTAATGCCTCCTAATTTATATTGTAGCGCTATTATTAATAAACAATCGGGTCGATATCATAAGGCGTTTCTTGATATACATAGTAATTGAGCCAGTTAGAGAATAATAAATTGGCATGCGCACGCCACACTGCTGGAGGTGTACGTTCTGGATCATCTTTAGGGAAGTAATGTTTCGGCAAAGCCATCTCCATCCCTCTAGACACATCACGGTCATATTCCCATTTCAAGGATAGAGGATCATATTCGGAATGTCCGGTCACAAATATTTGTTTACCGTCGTTTGTAGCCACTAGGTACATACCAGCTTCTTCGGATTCCGCTAGAATCTGCAGATCTGGGTTATTCTCAATATCTTCACGGGAGACATCAGTATGACGAGAGTGTGGTACATGGAATACCTCGTCAAAGCCGCGCAACAGTTTAATGTTATTTTGATTAATCGTATGAGCGAAGACGCCAAAGCATTTCTCAGGCAATGCCACTTTACGAACACCAAAATGATGATATAAGCCTGCCTGTGCCGCCCAACAAATATGCATGGTTGAAGTCACATTGTCCTTGCTCCATTCAAAAATCTCTTTCAGTTCTTCCCAATACGATACTTCCTCGAACTCCATTTGTTCTACAGGAGCACCTGTAACGATTAAACCATCCAAACGGCGGTGGCTGATCTCGTCAAAGGTTTTGTAAAAGCTCTTCAAATGTTCAGCAGAAGTATTCTTGGAAATATGGGAACGCGGATGCAATAAAGTAACATCAACTTGTAGTGGCGAATTTCCAATTAAACGCAGCAATTGAGTCTCTGTCGTCTCTTTAGTCGGCATGAGGTTCAGAATAGCAATCCGTAGTGGACGGATATCCTGATGGAAAGCCTGACTTTCGTCCATCACAAAAATATTTTCTCCGGATAGTACTTCTTTCGCCGGTAAACTGTCGGGAATTTTAATTGGCATTGTCTTTCCACTCCTTAGCTGAATTTAGTTGTTTTGCCGCACTGCGGCTTGCTGAACAATAAAAAGACCTTCCTCGGAAATCGAGAAAGGTCATATCTACAGTCATATGCGCCTCTCTCATCTGCCAGAATGTTCCTGAAGACGATTAGACATCTGCAGAAATTCCGCAAGAATTAGCACCGTGCGTTTACACGCCGGTTGCCGGGTTTCATAGGGCTAGTCCCTCCACCTGCTCTTGATAAGATTTAGCTGTATTCAATTAAATTACTTTAAAATTCACTTTAAATCATGAACCTCCTTTTCGTCAAGTCCATACAATGCTGAAGAAGCCTCAAAATCACAATAAATTTGCTTGAAAGAGGCATACTCCGTTGTTATACTAGACAAGTATTTCATACCTGAACGAAAAGAAGAGGTGAGAAGAAGGATGGAAGGCGACCCGAGCTCGCAAATATGTGTACAGAATGAGCAACCACACAGGATAATCATCAGCTTGCCGGCGGCGGGAGCAGTTCTTCTTCATGCCCTCGAAACGTCATTTGGCCCTATGTATTGATTGTACAGCCGGCCAAGCTGATTTTTTTCTCTGTGCTTAATTTAGCAGTCCCTAGTGAAGACCTGGGGATAGGAGGAGTGAAATCAGATGAAAATCCGGCTGGTAAATGCAGGGGTTTTTACACCTATTGATGAAATTGATGAAACACTAACACCCCCAACGGAAGGGTTCTATTGGATTGACGCCGATGTTGAGGATTTGGAGCTGCTTCAGCCCTTGTTCAACCTACATGATCTTGCTGTTGAGGATTGCCTTAGCGAAGAGGATCAGCGTCCAAAGATCGAAATATACGAAAGTCACTACTTTATAGTTGTAAATAGCATCCGCTTTGACGATGAAGAAATTTTCCTACGGGCGCTCAATGTATTCCTTGGAAGACATTACATCATCACTGTCACGAAACAAAAGATCAATGAACTACGAATCCTGAAGCCTATGCTCTGGGAGCAAGAAGTAAGTGAACCGGATATGTTCCTTTACTTGCTAATTGACCTTGTCGTTGATAACTATTTCTCCGTCGGCGACCGAATTGAAGCTCGGATTGAGAAGTTGGAAGAAGATATCCTCATGCATACCAAGAAGTCACATCTCAGTGAAATTATCGGTCTGCGAAGTGAAATTCTATGGTTGAAGAAAATGCTGGGGCCACAAAAAGAAGTGATCAATACCCTAAATAAAAAAGACCTCCGTCTGATTGATGATCAGCTGCAGAAATATTTTAGCGACATTTATGAAAATGCGGTTAAAATATCTGAAACCTTTGAGACGTATCGCGATCTCATGGGCAACTTACGAGAGGCATACCAATCCAGTATCGCCAACCGCGCGAATGAAATTATGAGAGTATTTACTGCGATCACAACAATATTCATGCCCTTGACCGTAATTACCGGAATCTACGGTATGAACTTTGATCATATGCCCGAGCTTCATACGAAATATGGCTATTATGGCGTTATAGGCGTTATGTTGACGTTAGGCTGTGGGATGCTGTATGTTTTCCGCAAGAAGGAATGGCTATGAAACGAACCGGACGAATAAGCAAGACGAAGGCCCTGTAACCGTAAGGTATAAGGAAGCCTTCGTCTTTTTGGTATGCGCAAATTTAAAAGCTGGTCGCCATGCCCACTTTATGCGTTTGCTCTCGACGGAAACGGATGCGTATCAATCGCAGACGCTCATAATAAATATCCAATCCTTCAGCAGCAGAAAAATCGTCACCATACACCTTATGTAACACCGGTTTTAGGAAAAGATCCCCGAGCTCCACATAGGCATTCCATATCGCATCCTGCTCATTCTGCGGCATATTGCCAAGCTCTACATGGATCAGCTTCTCGACAGAATAACCTTCTCTTTCTAGCTCCTCTACCGCTTCAATCAGTTCACGCCGGTTCACTCCACTATTCACCTTAAGCTGTTCCAAGCCCAACCCATTCTCGATCCCCTGTAGCAAAATCCTCCGCAAGCGCAGTCGTTCTAGCTGCTTCTTATATTTGACTTCTTTCTGTTTATAAAGCCAAGATACGAAAGACTCCTCTTCAATTACTTCATGCACCCAATTTAGAGGGAAGGCATGTTCCCTTGCCACCGCAGTAGTTATAGCCAGCCAATCAGCCCCAAACTGCGCTATCTTGCCTTCTCCCACACCCGGAATTTGCATCAGTTCCTCTGGCGTATGCGGTAGAAATGTACTTAACAAGCGCAACAGTCGATTACTGGCGAGAATATAGGGCGCCTTCCGTTCACTCGAAGCCTTACCACGGCGCCAAGCACATAACTCTTCATAAATGGCTTCATTCCCATAATGTTCGCTGTAATATTGAAGCTTCAGCTGCTCCTGATTACGTCCAGTAAGACTATCCTCCTCGTGGAATATCCCATCGATTAAGGGTCGATAGCCATCTCCCATCTTCACTGCTAGCTCATGCCTGTATACACAGAGCATCTCATTCCATGAACCACCTTCATACCACAAATTCTCAATGTAATTATCCCCTCCTGAAAAATCACGCCAGCCCAAACTCCAGATCCCCTCTTCCTCTCCAATCCACAGCTGGGCGTACACCTCTTGATCCACTCCAGATATTCTGGATAAACGGTTCATAAACACAATTTGCATATTCATCCCTACCTTTCTCAACATTACAGCAAGCACAATAACCTTCCGGGAAGAGCCTCCTTCGGAGCGAACAAATCCTTTCTCAATCAGACCCCGAACGCAAAAAAGCACCTCTCTCACGATAAACGCGAAAGAGGTGCTCCCTCATTAAATGCTATACTGTTAGATCCTAGAATACCATATATTACCGAACAGTCAATGTCTTTTTATACTAGTTTCTAGCTAGAGCTAATGTAGCCAATCCAATCGCTCCAGCAAGCCCTGCATTGTCTCCAAGACCTGGTGAGACAACATAATTATCGATGTCGACATTAAGCGATGGATGTTGAACATATCCGCTCAATAACTCTTGCAGCTTAGTGCGAATCAGCGGGAATAGGTGGCTTTGCTTCATAACACCACCGCCCATTACGATTTTTTGAGGAGACAGAAT
Organism: Paenibacillus sp. FSL P4-0184; assembly: GCF_038004625.1. Lineage (NCBI taxonomy): Bacteria > Bacillati > Bacillota > Bacilli > Caryophanales > Paenibacillaceae > Paenibacillus > Paenibacillus sp. FSL P4-0184. The sequence goes on from NZ_JBBORN010000001.1 coordinate 255,519, forward strand.
CAGCACATAGTTCATGAGTGCATGTGCAAGATAGTGAGCTTCCATTTCCCATGCCGGATGGTCCACTGGTAGCTCTCCTGCCGGTTGTCCCCAGCGTTTGCCGATCCCCGGACCTGCGGCTAATCCTTCAAGACAATCGCCATGATAAGGACAGTAACCCTCAAACGTATCCTCTGGATGTCTACGAACTAGAATATGTCCCATCTCAGGATGTGACAATCCATGGACCATCTGGCCGCCAACAACCGCTCCTGCTCCAATGCCTGTCCCAACCGTAATATAAAGACAGCTGTCCAGACCTTTAGCTGCTCCCCATTTACTCTCCGCAAGCGCTGCACCATTCACATCCGTGTCAAAGCCGATCGGAACGTTAAATTGCTCAGCCATTGTGCCTACCAGATTATATTGTCCCCAGTGAGGTTTTGGTGTCGTTGTTATGTAACCATAAGTAGGGCTGTCCAGTACGGGATCAATTGGTCCAAAAGATCCGATTCCGAATGCTTCTACATTTTTCTCTTTAAAATAGTCTATTACTAGTCCCATCGTTTCTTCCGGTGTTGTTGTCGGAAAGCTAACTCGGTCAACAATGGTACCGTCCTCATAACCAATCCCACATACAAATTTTGTTCCGCCTGCTTCAATCGCTCCCAATAGCTTCACAGCAATTATCTCCCTTTCTCTAGTTAGAAGTTGAAACGCTACCCATACACAAATAAATAATATCATTAAAAAAAGCAATCACCAGCCCTAATTATACGTCGAATGAAGCGCTATCACAACATGTATAAATGCCTTTGGCGTCCTTATAAGGACGGTAGCGTTTAAGAGAGAAAGATAAGGACAATGTATAGTGTGAAACTTATACGTTCTTATAGTTTAACAAAACACCCTCCATGCATCTTTGCATGAAGGGTGTCTGATCTTAACCCAAATCGCCTAACTCAATCTGTACAATTCCCCGTTCGTCCTGCACCTCAGCAATCAAATGCATCAAGCTGCCGAACTCTAGCTCCTGAAATTTGCGCGCAGCTGTTTCCCGCTGTAGTTGCCACAAGGCTTCCGTCAGCTCGCAGACCACTGGTACATCGCAACGGATTTCCGCTAACTCTCGCGATAGATGCAGCATATCCAGATCTGCTTCGATTTTGGTACGCACACCTTTAGGGAGCAGATGCAGATTCTCAATTACACCTTCAACTGTTCTGTATTCGGTCAGCAGTTTCAGCGCAGTCTTCTCACCAATCCCTTTTACGCCGGGATAATTATCACTGGTATCCCCCATAAAGCCTTTCAGGTCAATCACTTGTCTAGGGGTTAGCCCCTTTTCCTCCAGCAATTCTGCAAGGTCATACACTTTATAGTTAGAGCGTCCCTTTTTCATAATGACGACCTTAACATTCTCATCAATGAGCTGAAGCATATCATGGTCACCCGTCAAAATATATACCTCAGAGTTTTCACTGTAACAAGAAGCCAGCGTACCAATGCAATCATCCGCTTCATAACCTGCAAGTCCAATGTTCGGCACCCCAAGCTCAGCTACTACATCTTTTACTAGATCGAACTGTGGAATCAGCTCTAACGGGGCTTCAATCCGATTCGATTTGTACCCATCGTATTTCTCGGTGCGGAACGTTCCTTTGCCCATATCCCAGCAGCATACGACGTGAGAAGGCTCAAATGTGCTTACTGCATCGAAAAAATACTGCAAAAAACCATACACCGCATTCGTCGGCAATCCAGCTTTTGTCTTGCGAATATATCCTCCATAAGAGGTCGCATAAAAGGCCCGGAACAGCAGAGCCATTCCATCTACAAGCATTACACGGCCCGTTGTTTCTGCTCTCATGTATAAACCTCTCCCTTAATCGTTCATTGTATTGTCATTAAGCGCTTGTCCATGTTATTGCACAAAGAGTATTCTATCAGAAAACACTTGATCTGATAAGGGATCATATAGTTACACATATGGGAGCTTATTCTTATCCTTTGAAATTAACAAGTAAAAACACCATCGGTGCCCTTGCAAGGGCGGTAAGCTTAAGCGAGAAATATAAGTATATTATAGAATCTTGGTCTTTTGTGATTTTCCTAGATATCCAAAAAGGGATGCCACAACAGCCATGAAATGACTGTTGGGACATCCCCTTTACGGATTTATACTTTGGAAGTATTGGTCCAAGCTTCAGCATATTGATCTTCTTTAAAGCCTACCGTAACTTTAACACCATCAGTGACAATCGGACGTTTATTTAGCATACCATGGCTCGCGAGCAGCTCAAGCTTCTCCTGCTCACTAAGCTGTGCCATTTTGTCCTTAAGACCCAATGCTTTATAGACTTCACCACTTGTATTAAAAAACTTTTTCAGTTCAAGTCCGCTATTGGCCAGCAATTCACGCAGCTCCTCAACGGTAGGCGGCTGTTCTGCGATGTTTTGAAGCTCAAGCTCATGACCTTGAGCTTGTAGCCATTTTACTGCACTGCGGCAGGTGCTGCATTTTGGATATTGATATACTTTTAGTTTGCTCATGTTGTTCTCCTTTAATGGTAGTGATGAGTGCGCTACGCTGGCAAATTATTCTTCCGATCGCTGTTATCCTCAGATTTCTTGATTAGTCCGCTTGTTGCGGATGAAATCCGAGGATAAAGGCGAACACTCCGTTTCTCCAGAACCAATTCGCCCTCTCGCTAACATCACTAAGATAATTTTTACCTCAAATTCGCTTTCGGGCCTTGCTCCAATACATTCTCCAAGGCCGCCATATCAGGCGGCAAAGGAGCTTCAAAGATCATTTCCTGCAGCAGCACCGGATGCTTGAACGTCAGACGCACCGCGTGCAGTGCTTGACGCGGTATGGAGGCATCTAGTGCTGTAACGGACTCCAACTGTTCACTTTGAGTTAAAGTCAATTCCGGTAGATTATACAGCTCATGACGATACATGCTGTCACCAATCAAAGGACAGCCGATAGAGGTCATATGGACCCGAATCTGATGAGTACGACCACTCTCCAGCTTCAGTTCAACTTTTGAACCTTGTGCGTATACGGTTTTAACCTCATACCGAGTCAGAGAAGGATAACCATCCGGTGTCACGATACGCCGATGCGGCTCCTCAGGATCACGGTCAATAGGTCCGTCGATATCGCCGAAAGGCTCCACAGGAGCCCCATGAACAAATGCAGCATAACGTTTGTCCACTGTACCCGCAATCATCTGCTCAGAAATATGCTGATGGCTATACGGATTCTTGGCGATGACTAACACACCGGAGGTTTCCTGGTCCAGACGATGGACGGGTCGAAAGCGGAAACGTTCATTTTTTTGGGCCCAATAATGAACTACTCCGTTAGCCAGCGTGTCAGTGTAATGTCCGTGTGTGGGATGCACGATGATCCCTGCTGCCTTGTTTACTACGAGCAGATGCTCATCTTCAAATAGAATTTCAAAGGGAATCGGCTGCGGTAAAATATCATCCGAAGTTTCTGTTTCCATGCGAATCTGTACAATATCGCCTGCCTTAACATGTACGCTGATATAAACACGCTCTCCATTTAATGTAATCCCTTGTTCTGTTTGCTTAAGGCGTGACAACAATTTACGTGAGACATCCATCCGTTTATGCAGGATCGTCTTCAGCAACCAGTCGTCCTCTTCAGGCGGTATAATATAAGTAATTGGTGAATAATAGCTAGTCATATTAGTCTCGGAACACCTTTTTACTGCGAATGTATTCTACATCAGTAATCCCTGCCCGTGTATTAGCCGTCCTAGCCAGCGCAAAGAAATAATCGGATAACCGGTTCAAATAAATAACCGCTTCCGGGTTAATGTCTGCATTTCGTCCAAGTGTAACTGCCCGGCGTTCCGCCCGGCGGCAAACCGTACGGCACACATGAAGAACCGAAGCTAACGGACTGCCCCCAGGGAGGATGAATTTTTCTAGTGGTGGATTCTCTGCTTGAAGATCATCAATCCAGCCCTCCAACCGTTTAGCCATCTCACTTGTTACCATATATTGACCACCATCACCTAGCTTAATAAAAGCCAGATCGGTTCCGCAATCGAATAGCTCATGCTGAATTTCCAGCAGCTGCTCGCGTACATCATCAAACTGATCGTCCTCCATCAGGCTCCTTGCCTGACCTACAAAGCAATTCAGTTCATCGATCGTTCCGTAAGCTTCAACTCGGACATCGTCCTTACCAACCCGGCCGCCAATCACTGAAGTTTGACCCGCATCACCCGTGCGTGTATAGATCACCATGGCTTACTCCTCCTATCCATTCTTCAAATCACATAATGCTAGTTTAAGCTTTCTTATATAAAAATGGCAAATGAAGAGTATAGGCATATTCTCTCCAAGTGTGACTGCAATGTTGCGATGTGTGAGCTTAAAGAAACAACAAAAAGAGGACCCTAGGGTCCTCTTCAACAGCATGTAGCGACGTTATTTTCCAACTGGACGCCCCTTCATGTATTCATTTATCTTGAGATCCAGTAAACTGCTAATTTCAATCACATTATCTGAAGTGAATGATTTTTCCTGCAAAAAAAGCTGCTCCATTTTGCTACGGAGTATTCTAATTTCATCTTCCAGAGAGAGTATGCGAGCAGAAGCATCACCCTTGGGGGACAGTTTCCCACTTCCAGAAAAACACTGCCCTCCATAGGAAGGTAAGTAATAATCGGCACTAAGCACAATCATCCCTCCTAAAAGTATTATTGAGCGCGTGCCATAAAATGTCATTAAAGTAATAAAAGCAACTTCAAAGCAACGCTTAATTCCAGAGTAAAATACGTCCTTGTTAGTTCTATTATAGGGGTTAATTACTCTCAAAGTAAAATAATACCATAGGATTATAGGATAGGCTATAGTCCAATTTTCTCTATTCCATTCTCTCTCGTTCCAGTTGTGTGACAAAAGCACCAATGCGTTCTATAGCTTCATTCAGTTGAGCTACTGATGTAGCATAGGAGCAGCGTAAGTAACCTTCACCACCTAAACCAAAGACACTTCCAGGTACAGCTGCCACCTTATATTCAAGTAATAATCGTTGTGCAAACTGATCAGATGTCAGTCCTGTTTTGCGCACGCTTGGAAAAGCATAAAATGCACCTTGTGGTTCATGGCACTCCAGTCCCGCATCACGCAAACCCTTAACAATCAGCCTCCGCCGTTGGTTATAAGAATCGACCATTCGATCCTTCTCTTCCATCCCATTGGTCAGTGCCTCAAGTGCAGCCACTTGGCCCATAGAAGGAGCGCACATCACAGTGTACTGGTGAATCTTAAGCATAGCGGAGATCAAATCAGGGTGACCACAAGCATAACCCATTCTCCATCCAGTCATGGCAAAAGCCTTGGAGAAACCGCTGACCAAAATCGTACGGTCCATCATACCTGGCAATGAGGCAAAGCTGACATGATTAATTCCATACGTTAATTCCGCATAGATCTCATCCGAAATTACAATAAGATCATGCTTCTCTACAACCTTGGCGATCGGCTCCCAATCCTCTCGGGTCATAACACTTCCCGTTGGGTTGCTCGGGTAGCACAGAATTAGAACTTTGGAGCGTGGAGTAATCTTCGCTTCCAAACTCTCTGCAGTAAGTTTAAAGTCATTCTCTCCGATGGTTTCGATACCTACAGGAATACCACCACCAATAGCCGTTATCGGCGAATAAGAAATATAGCAAGGTTCTGGTATGAGGATCTCATCGCCCGGCGTGATCAAAGCGCGCAGAGCCAGATCGATAGCCTCACTTCCGCCGACCGTTGCTATAATTTGATTGGCAGGATCATACTCCACTGCAAAACGGGTGTGCAAATAGTTCGCAATACCCTCCCTTAGCTCAGGCATACCTGCGTTGGATGTATAGCCTGTAAATCCTCTTTCCAGCGAATAGACACAAGCTTCTCTGACATGCCACGGGGTCTTGAAATCAGGCTCCCCGACTCCAAGTGATATGATATCCTTGCTGCCTGCAGCCAGATCAAAAAACTTACGAATACCCGAAGGCTGAATTTGCTGTACCAGCGGGGCCAAATAAGAATTCATTGATTTGCTGTCTTCTCCAGTTAGCTGCGTTTTGTTCGTGATCATATGATTACTTCCTTTATGGAGAGATCATCAGACGGTTGTCTTCCTCATGCTCCTCGAAGATGATCCCATCCTGTTTGTATTTTTTAAGGGTAAAATTCGTTTTAGTTGAGAGTACTGAATCTATTGGAGACAGCTTCTCGGATACAAAATTGGCCACTTCACGTAAGTTTCGGCCTTCCACTTCTACCAGAAGATCGTAAGCACCTGACATCAGATAAACGGATTTCACTTGTGGATACAGGTAGATTCTCTCGGCAATGCCTTCAAATCCGCGACCCCGTTCGGGTGTAATCTGTACCTCAATCAGCGCTGTCACTTTCTCGTCATCGACTTTATCCCAGTTTACAACGGCTGCATACTTAACAATTACATGGTCCTTCTCTAATTGCCCAATCGCCGTCTTTACGTCTTCTTCTTCCTCGCCAAGCAGCGTAGCTAAGAGTGCAGTAGATCTTCTCGCGTCCTCTTTAAGCAGTTCCAGCACTTTCCTCTTTAGTTCGTTCATTTCCTTCATGCCTTCCCTCCGGATAGTTCGCAAATGACGTTGCGCTATTCATGCGTCGCCCCGCGAAAAGAGTTTAATACTAATATGACATGAATTGAGCATCTCTGCAAACAAAATAACCCCATATGATGTCCGCATAGAAGACTGTGTTTACTCAGCTAAATGGATTTTCATACAAAAAATGCCCGTTTATACCGGAGCTCTCGGTATAAACGGGCGTCAGCCTTAAGGTTATGGGGCAGGATGCTTCATCTGCTAACCATCTTGGTTACATTAAATGAGACGGTTGATGCTGTCCATTCGAATGAAGATGCGCGTTCGCATTGTGAGCAAAGGATCCAGCTTGTCCGGTTTTTTGCTGAACAAATTGTCCGGCTTTTTGCTGCAATTGCTGTGCAGTTTGGAGCTGCTTGTCTACATCTTGGCGCAATGCTTTTGCAGGTGCAGGATACATATTCAGTTGGGACATCTGCGTATAAAGCTCGCCCTGAAGTCGAAGCGTGTTCATGGTCATGTCGTTAAACACCCGACGAACCGCTGGACATGCCGATTCTGTAGCGGCAGTCGCATATTCACGGACCGTCCGCTTCAAGTCACACAAAATGGTGTTCATTAAATCCTCATCTGGCATAAATGCTGCTGGATTCTGTGCGTTCATTTTATAACCTCCTTAAGATTAATAATGCAATTATTGTGGGCTTGTTGGTGCGTACTGTTGATGCTGCTGGAGTAACTGAGTGAGTGTATCCATGTGCTGCGTGTGATTTTGGATATGCTGCAAACAAACTTGTCGGACCTGCTCGTTCTGCGTTGTCGCAGCGGTAGCCGCACATTGCTTAAGAAGCAAGTCCTCATTAGAGATGGAGTCTGCGATATATTCCAATTCTTTTCCACTTAGTGCCTGCATTTGCATTGATTGCATGAGTTGTAGTCCCTCCTTGTAGTTGATCCAAACAGGCTTTAGTATACCGCCAAAGCACACCATTTATTTGCCCGAAAGCATTAGAGAGATATGACAAAAATAAGAACATGCTGCGAATGAGACGGTAATATGCCGCCCATACTAAATAATGGAACAAATGAAGGAGCGATCATTTTCATGAGACTAAACAGCGGCACCCCCCCTTGGAGAAACACTTTACAAGACCCTCCAACTTATCCTGCGCTAGAGGATACCGTTCACTGTGATTGCCTGGTTGTAGGCGCTGGAATGGGCGGAGCAATGGCGTCCTATCGCCTGTCGTTAAGCGGAGCTGAGGCTGTTCTGATCGAAAAAAGACGCGTCGGAAGCGGAAGCTCACATGCCAATACTGGTTTACTTCAGATATCTAACGACAAATCGTTAACCTCATGCATGAACACGTTTGGAGAAAAGAGCGGCTTACTCTTTTACCAGCTATGCCAAGCAGGGGTTAGAAATATTTTAGATCTGCGAGCCAAGCTCGATATCGATCCCCAGATCATTCCTCGCAGCAGCCTTCTATATGCCAGTACACCAGAGGATGTACCTGCTCTGCGAGAAGAATATGAGAACCTCGTTGCTCACGGATTCGATTCTGATTTCTGGGAAGAGGATAAAATTGCTTCGGTGTATTCTTTTTCTAAACCTGCTGCACTTTATTCACGCAGTGATGCAGAAGCGAACCCTTTCCGGACAGTTCACAGCCTGATCGCCAAGGCAGCAATGAATGGTGTACACATTTATGAGCAGACCGAGGCTAAACACTATGAGTTTACTGAAGATGGTGTAATTTGCCACACAGAGAACGGACGTATTATTGCGAAGAAGGTTATTTTTGCAATGGGTTATGAAACGCAGGAGTTTAAAAAAGACCGGGGCGCTGAGCTGATCAATACGTATGCAGTGATGACCAAACCTCTGAAGGAATTCCCCAAGTGGCATGAGCGGAGCCTCCTCTGGGAAACCGCCCGACCGTATTTGTATTTTCGGACAACACCGGAGGGACGTATTATTGCAGGAGGTAAAGATGAACCGTTGACGGATCCAGAGCGCCGTGATATCAGAGTGATTTCACAAAGTCAAAGGTTATTGGAAGAGCTGGAAGCTTTATTTCCTGAAATCAAAGGCATTGAGATAGAATACTCCTGGGGTGCTGTATTCGGCTCTACGCGTGATGGGCTTCCTTATATCGGCCCTCATCCCAAGTACCCTCATTGCTACTTCATCGAGGGTTATGGGGGCAATGGGACGGTGTACAGCATGATTGCTGCGGAGTTATTAACAGATACGATTGCGGGTAAACATCGGCCGGAGCTTGATCTATTCTCATTGACACGATCAGCCAAACCTTCTCCTTCTTAGAAAACGGACGTGAATAAGCAATATTGAGGCTCTTTTAAAAAAAGCTTAGTCCCCTTATGGTCATTAAGAGGACTAAGCTTTTTATGAGGATGCTTATGCTTTATCGGTACTCAGATTACGTACGAGCTGAATACGGTCTTCCTGCGCTAGACTGTGCTGTACATGGAAACAAGACGGGCACACATACACATTAAGGGAGAATGGAGATGTTAATACAGGTCCACCTAGTGTAGCCGGTGCAGATGGCTCGAAGCTGCTAACAAGCTGTTTACCAGCAAGGATAGTTAACTCATGGCATTGTGTACATTCCGGAGCTTCTTCCTGAATCGCTAAGATGCCCGATACACGCTCTTCATACTTATTCAAATCATAATCATCACCGAATTGGTTGAGCGTGTTGTAAATAGGAACTACACTGTCTTTGTCGACATCTCCCCAAAGATCATCATCATTAATAACCTCTTGTTTAGGTTCTTCTACAACTTCTTCTTCCTCTTCTTCAATGCCGTCTATCCCTACAGTAACTGTACGATATCCGTTAAGTTCATTGTTGCAGTGAGGGCAATTTTCCTCGGGTCCGAATTCCTCGTCCCATACGATTTCGGTATGACACCAAGGGCATACAGTTGTTTCCATCTTAATAATCTCCTTCATACTTCACGTTTAAATTTAGTTCATCATTAAATAAATAATACCGGCTGCTATAAAAGCAATAGCTGACACAAACAGAACTCGGGTAAGAATCTTCATGATATCCTCCTAATACTCCACAAAGTGGAGCTGCTCATTTCAAAGCTTGTCCAGCTTCATCTGGAATCCTTTGTAGGGAGGTGCAAATCTTTCTATTTTCTAAAATATAGCTGCACCGATCACATAAGACAACGAAACCGAGATAAGCATCGCTATTAGCCCAACAGCACGGTTATCTGCAGCGATCTCCTCATCAATAGAGAACACTGGGGTTAGGAATTCAAATAAAAAATAGGCAAGCAGCAGCAGCAAAAAACCGACGACCGACCACTTCATCGTCTCATAAATCGAAACACCTGATTCAATGCTGAAACGCAGTACGTTGCAAATTCCGAAGATTTTGCCACCAGTAGCCATGGCTACTGCCAAGTTCCCCTTGCGAATTTCTTCCCAGCAATTATATTTCGTTACCATTTCAAAAATAGACAGAAATACAACAAGCCCAAGAATTGCTACTGCAAAGTAACCAAGCAAGGCACCTAGCGGATGACCCAGCAAAAGATCAATATCTCCTTGCACACTTTTCCCTTCTTTCTGCCGGGCAATCCCGCTATTGCAGCTCAGCCACGGTTACGCCTGCGCCGCCTTCATTATAATTTCCAAGCCTATAGCTCTTAACATGTCTGTGCTTACGCAAATATTCTTGAATTCCTGTGCGGAGCACACCTGTGCCTTTACCATGAATAATAGAAATTTGGCCCAGATTTCCTAAGAAGGCTTCATCAATAAAACGATCCGTCTCCATAATCGCTTCTTCCAAATTCGTACCTCGCAAATCCAGTTCTCTACGAATGTTCTCATCACGGGAGCGTTTAACGGTTGTCGCCTGCCGAAGGGGCGTTGGTACAGAGGCTGCTTTCGAAGAGAGCAGTTCCAAATCATCCAGGCTTACCTTCATCTTCATGATCCCAAACTGTACTAAAGCCTCTTTAGAGCCGCTTAATTCCACTACAAAACCTTTTTGGTTTAAGCTATCTACTTTCACTTCGTCACCAGGACCAATCGTCCGCGGAGTCTTAGCAGGCTTACGAGTAGCGGCTTTCTTACGCGGTGAAGGTTCGGCTTCGTCTAGACGTCTCCGTGCTTCAATCAGCTTATGCTCTTTGACTGAAGCGCCTTCTTCCATAGCTAAGCGTCGTAAATCACTGATAATTTCCTCAGCTTCTTTACGCGCTTTCTCCAAGATTGCGCTGGCATCTTTCTCCGCTTTCTCCAGTCGTTTATCTCGCTGACTTTCCAGCTTCTCCAGCTCTTGCTGCTGTCTGCTGCGTAATTCCTCTACTTCGCGGCGGATACTCTCTGCTCGCTCATGTTCCTGTTCCGCTCCAAGTCGATTCTCTTCGAGAGAAGCAATCATATGCTCTACACGTAGATCCTCTTCCTTCACTTCGCCGCGTGCATGCTCCAGAATCTCACCTGGCAGACCTAACCGCTCTGCAATTGCAAAAGCGTTGCTTCGTCCAGGAACACCAATCAGCAAACGATAGGTAGGACTGAGACTTTGGACATCGAATTCCATGCTGGCATTGATGACCCCTTTACGCTCATAAGCGTAAGCTTTCAATTCGCTATAATGCGTGGTAGCGACCATACGGCATTCAGTCCGGTGAATATGTTCCAGAATGGCAATCGCCAGCGCGGACCCTTCTGCCGGATCCGTTCCTGCACCCACTTCATCAAGCAGAATAAGACTCTTGGGAGTCATTCTACGCAGAATTGAAATAATATTCGTCATATGGCTGGAGAATGTACTCAGACTCTGCTCAATGCTCTGTTCATCGCCTATATCTGCATAAATGGCATCAAAAACACACATTTGACTGCCTTCTTCTGCAGGGATGAACAACCCAGACATCGACATGAGACTCAACAGTCCAATGGTCTTTAGTGTAACGGTTTTACCACCCGTATTCGGTCCGGTTACAATAATGGAGCTATATTGGTTGCCGAGCTCCACATCCAGAGGAACGACATGCTCCGAGGGAATAAGTGGATGGCGTCCTTTGCGCAGCTTCAAATACCCTCGATCGTTCATACGAGGCTGTGTAGCCTTCATATCTCGGGCAAGACGCGCCTTGGAGAAGATAAAGTCAAGCTCGCCAAGAATATCGATATCATAAGTCATTTCTTCGGCTATATCAGCTACAAGCGCTGTTAACCTATGCAATATGATCTCGATCTCCCGTTCTTCACGCAGCCGTGTTTCACGCAGCTTATTATTCATGGCCACAATGGACTCAGGCTCGATAAATAAAGTGGCTCCTGATCCGGACTGATCATGTACAATGCCCCCGAAATGCGCACGATACTCCGCTTTTACAGGAATAACAAACCGATCTCCACGAATGGTTACCAGCTGATCCTGCAGCATTTTAGCAACGGAAGAAGAACGAATCATGGAATCCAGCTTCTCACGAATTCGGGTCTCTCCTCCGCGCAATTCACGGCGAATCGTAGCTAATTCAGAGCTAGCTGTGTCAAGTACATCTGCGTTCTCGTCTATACATAAACGGATGGCATCTTCTACATGTTTTTGCTCCGATAAAACATCGCTGAGTGAAAATAGGAATTCAATCTTTTCCTCCTCATGCATAGCTGCCAGGAATCGTTTGACTCTTCGTGCGCCGCCAATGGTAGTTCCCACTGCCAACAGTTCAGTTGTTCCCAACATTCCACCTATAGAGGCACGTTTTAGTGCTGCTCGAATATCGCTTATCCCGCCGAATGAAGGAATCCCCTTCAGACGATCTACATTAGCCGCTTCGTCCGTGGCTTGAAGTAGCTTCTTCACACCTTCAAAATCACCAGACGGTCTTAGTTGCTCCGCAGTCATTCGCCCCATTGAGGTTTGCGTATATTGCATTAATTTATTTAAAATCTTGCGATATTCAAGCGTATGCAAAATTTTGTCGTCCAATTACAGTCACAGCTCCCTTCATAGATGTTTCCATTATACAGAATTCAAGCCAATTTCGCTATTTGGTATCGGTTAAAGCATAAAAACAAGTATTAAGGTCACAATAAGAACTGCACATATCCTTAGCTTGGGCCAAAGGAGGTTAGTACAGTGAATTTCTTGAGTCATGTGGGTCGTTTTATTGTAGCAGCGCTTGTTCTGATGGTCGTTAGTTGGATTGTTCCACAGTTCTCGGTTGGTGGCTTCTGGAGCGCTCTAATCCTTGCACTGGTGATTGCGTTACTCGGCTGGGTTGTCGAAGGAATCTTTGGCAAAAAAGCAACGCCCTTCGGGCGCGGTATCGTCGGTTTCATCGTTAGTGCATTAGTCATCTGGGTCGCTCAATTCGTAGTGAGTGGAGTCAGCGTTTCCATTCTAGGAGCTATCCTGGCGGCGTTGGTCATCGGTATTGTCGATTTGTTTTTGCCGGTATCCACGCCGTTTGAGGCAGCAAAGTAACGAAAGCTATTTACAACACAGAACCCCTATTTCCGGTTCTTTTCCGGTAATAAGGGTTCTGTGTTGTTTTTATCCTTATGACACAATCTCCGCTTCATGACTCTCAGCACAATTGACCACTCTGTTCTTACCTTGCTTTTTAGCTGTATAGAGCGCTTTGTCCGTTTTACGAAAAAGAAGCTCTTTCCCATCCCCAAGCTGATAATCACAAATTCCAATGCTGACAGTAATCGGCTTATTTCCAGCCTGCAAATGCTCGATTTGAGCAATATTGATCCGTAATTTTTCTACAGCCTCATAAGACTCTGAAAAACTTTTGTCTGTAAAAATCACAGCGAATTCTTCACCGCCATACCTAGCCGCAAAATCATTTAACTCAATCATACCGCCCACCTTGTCCGCAATTACCTTAAGAACAAGGTCCCCAACCCTATGTCCGTAGGTATCATTAACTTGCTTGAAGTTATCTATATCGAAGAGCGCCAGCTGTAGTTGAAGATTGTTGCTTTCACATTGCTCCAATAATGAATCCAAATATTCATGAAAGGTTTTATGATTATATAGTCCAGTGAGTGCATCTATCTTCAGCAGCTTATCCGAAATAGCCCTCTCCACCATTAGATCTTGGCCTTCCTTCGTTAATCTCTCCAGATTTACACGCGCTTCCCGCGCACGAATAATTACAGCAAGAGCCATCCCTACAAATATTATAAACACACACTCTACTATTAAGAACTCAAGCAGCGGTTTATGTAGGAATGGCCGTTCCAACCCAAAATATACTCCCGCATAAAACACAATACTAAATAGTCCCATTAGATACAGGAGCTTACGATCAAAATAAATAAGAGCGACCATAATCGGCATCATGAGCGTCATCTGAGCACCATCGACAAAAGGCTCTAATACAAAATACATAAGGTAGGACACTAAAAATCCACAACTAACCACCCCATATTTAGGGGATTGTTTACTATAACGAAGCCACAGCTCCGCAGTAATCATAAGGACCACAATTAGTAAATTACAGCCTATAAATAAGTGCCATAGATTCGTGTCCATGGTTGTTTTTATTTGAAGTCGGTCAATATTCGACAAAAACAGCAACTGTGAGATTAATAAAAGAATAACTACCATCCAATAACCTTTTAAGATTCTACGGTGCCAAACCTCCGTATTTAGCGTATCGTTAGTACTTGAAATATGTATCCCCTACTTTTATACGTTAATGTAATAGCTTTCATTATAATAAATTTTAGTTATATTTTCATCATTTATTTGCAATTTACGACAAAGTTTGAACAGTCTTCCTTGTTCACGGATTTTTCACATTTAATCAAAGCGCTTACTTAAATTTTAAGTTATGATGTCTACATAATTGTCACATTTTCACTATGCTTGGACTTCTTAGGAGGAGGTTTGGATCATTAAAAAATTTGCAATTCTACTTTCAATTGTGTTCGTTATAGCACTTACAGCCTGTGGAAACAGCAATGATAGTGCTGCTGGCAATGCTAACACATCGGAGCCTGAGATCGAGGCAGAAACAGAACTTACAATTACAGCTACGAATTACAGCTTTGATCAGGAAGAATATCATCTAAAAAAAGGTGTACCCGTCAAAATTATTTTTAAAAATGATAGTGGCAATCACGGTATCCTTATCCCTGAATTCGAACTCCAGCTTAATAGCAAAAAGTCCTCGAAAGTAATTGTTCCAGAGAAAGCCGGCACATTCGAAATGACCTGTTCGATTATGTGTGGATCCGGACATAGCGGCATGAACGCAAAAATCATTGTGGAATAGATGAATCATTAAAAAGCCGATCGTTAGGGAATTGCCCTGACGATCGGCTTTTTATTTAAGTTAGAAATATAAGACATGGTGTGAAACTTATTCTTTCGAATATATTAAACAAAGAGGGCTGACCTGAAATAGATCTCTCTACACATCAGGTACAGCCCTCTTTCTTGCATCCGACATTCAACTGTCCTGTTCGATCAGTTGAATCCATTCATTATATTCATTCTGAAGCTTGGCATATTCCTCTTGAAGATTACGATGCTCATCCGTCATCTTCTGTAGCTCATTCTGATGCATCTCAAACTGGACCTGTAGCAGACGAAGTTGTCCTTGGGCCAATTCATAGTTCTCGCCGACTTCACCAAGCTGCTGAAGCACCTCACTGCGTTCACGTTCAATAGATTTCTGCTTAGCCTCAGCCTCACCGGCCTCCTGCTGCCAAATATCTATCTCTTCACGCAGCTTCGCTTCCAAATCACTCCACTGCTGCTGTCGCTCGAATAATTCCTCGTACTTTTGCTTCCAAGAAGCGCCGTACGCCTCTGCTTCCCTCAGAACATCCTGCTGCTCTGCAACCGTAGCAGCGGCCTCAAGGCTAGCTTCAGACAATTCCTCTAAGCGTCGAGCTGTCTCTTCGCCTTCTTCTTGCAGCAGTTGGTATCTTTCCTGTAGACGTTCTCCATCTTGCAGCACTTCATCATATTGAGAGATCAGTTCCTCATAGCGTTCACGAAGTGCAGACAGTTCCTTCTGAACCTGTCCACCTTGTTCACGGAGTGCTGCAGTTTCGTGTTCTGCATCTGTACGAAGCTGAGCTTCCTGATCTAACTGTTGTACTAATCCATCCGCTTGACCACGAAGGATCTCAATCTCCATTTGAAGCGCCAAAGATTTCTCTTCGGTCTCCAGTAGGTTCATTTCAAGCTCACTAATATCTTCCATCCGTTTATCCGAGAGCTCCTGCCAATTTGCTGCCTCCGCCAGAGATCCAGCGAGTTCTTCCTGAACACGGTGCAGATTATCATTCGTTTCCTGTAGTGACTTCCGCAGCTCTGATGCTTCATTCTGAGACTGCTGATAACGCTGGCGCAATTCTTCCAGCTCTTCATTCAACAGCGTGCCTAGCTCAGTAGCAGTACGCAGCTCCTCACTGAGCTCTTCTTCACGTTTAACCACCGCTTCATATTGTCCGAGCAGCGTCTGACGAGCATCTCGTTCACTCTTAAGACTGGCTTCAGCCGAACGGAGTCTAGACTGAAGTTGTCCTGTTCCACCACGAAGCTCAGCCAACTGTTTCTCGAGCTCTTGAATGTTTTGCTTATGTCTATGTTCCTGAGTACCTTGTGACTGACGAAGTTCCTTATTCTTAGCAAGCTCCCGTTGTAATGCTTCCCGTTCTTCAGCCAATTCCTTGCTTAGCTTCGTTGTCGTGCTCTCAAGCTCCTTACCCAGTGTCAACTTCGTCTTCTCGAGTTCCTTACCTAATGTTGATTTGGTTTCCTCAAGCTGTTTCTCTAAGGTTGACCTGGTCTCGGTTAACTCAAGCTCCAGAGCAGACAAGGAGTCTGAATTCTCCTTAGTCAGCGTCTCACGGATGTTCTCCAGCTCTTGCAAATGCGCTGCCTTCTGCTCTTCCAACTGCTGTAGACGGATGGCTTCTGCATTTGCTAGTTCCTCTCGATGATTCTCACGCATAGCAGACTGTTCAGCCTCATAACTTGCCCGCAGTGCCTGCAGCTCCAGCTCACGCGCAAGCAGCTCCTCTTCCAGCTTCTCTCGTGCGGCTTCAGCCGCTTGGGTCGCCTCTTGCAGCTGGTTAGCATGTACCTTGCGCTCATTCTCCTGAATCTCCAGATGACGCTTGCGCTCTTCTTCAACCGCAGCAATCAGTCGTTCAGCTTCTTCCTTAGCCGCCGCTTCAAGGCGTTCATATTCTTCTTGCCGCTCCCGCTGAACCTCCAGCAGGCGAGATACTTCCAATCGCAGTTCACTGCGTTCACCAGTCATCATGTTGAGTTCATTTTTAAAATCCTGAACCTGAATAGCCTGCTCCGCCATATGTACTGCTGCAAGCACCGCTATGCGCGGCGTATCCAGTCTGTTGTGTGATTTAGAAATCGAGCGCATATGTTCGTCAACATAACGGGCCACTTGTTTCATATATTCAGTGCTGCTTCCGACGAGTTTATAGGAAGTTCCGTATATCTCCACGGCGACACGTGTCCGGTCCATAGCCACAGTTGTGCCCTCCTTTGTATGTGTGCGGATTCTAAGTTAGTCTTACTGTTTCTATTGTAGCTTTTTTCTTAAGCATTTGGCAAAATCCCTTGTATTCAATAGATTCGCTGATATCCTCCGCATTTCACTCTACCCAGAAAAAGCCGCAGCGAATCTCAGTTTCTAAATGGATTCGCTGCGGCTTTACACAATTCCTGCTATTTTCTTAATTCTGCACCAAAAGTTTGTTGAAGGACTGATAATAGCTTATCATGCACCTCTCCAACCTCTTCATCTGTCAATGTATGTTCACCGTGACGATACAGCAGGGAGATCGCAATACTCTTCTTTCCACTCTCTAGCTTGCCACCAGTGTACACGTCGAATACCTGTACGGATTGCAGCAAAGTTCCTCCGTTTGCACGGATGGAAGCTAGCAGATCGCCTGCTGGTACCGTTGAATCTACAACCACTGCAATATCCCGTTCCATACCTGGGAAACGTGGAAGCTCATTATATTGCAGACGGCTTTGCGTGTTATCATACAGCGGCTGCAATAGAATCTCAGCTACATAAGTATCCACTAGATCAAGCTCTCTTTGCAGTTCCGGATGAAGCTGGCCCATAGTTCCAATCTTCACACGACCCTCGTCTCCGACTAAATATACCGACGCGGAACGTCCAGGATGATACCCTTCTGGACTATCTCCCTCGTAGATAATTCTGTCTGTAAGACCCAAATAAGCAAATACTGATTCCAGCGCACCTTTCAAATCAAAGAAATCTACAGGCTGTGCAGAAACGTTCCATTGCTTCACGGTTAGGCTACCGCTAAGCAACACCCCCAGCACCGGCAGCTCACGCGGCTGACGAGTCAACTGTTCCTCATCTGTGAAGAAGACATTGCCGATTTCAAACAACGCTAGGTCGCTTTGACGACGGTTGGTATTATAGCTAGCAATATCCAATAGTTGTGGCAGAAGGCTAGTACGCAGTACACTGCGTTCTTCACTCATTGGCATAGCCAATTTAACCGCTTGTGAGCCTTCTGATAACTCAGGGAACATTTTGCTTTGTTTCGGCTGGATGAAGGAGTAACCCATCACTTCCTGATAACCGCCATGCGACAACAGGCGACGCAGTTCACGGCGGAGTGATTGCTTATGCGTCAATGCGCCTGGCGTTGTAACACCTTCAATCAGAGTCGTTGGAATATTGTCATACCCGTACAGACGAGCAATTTCTTCGATAAGGTCAACATCATAGCTGATATCGCCACGTCTAGTTGGCACCTGAACTTCGATCAATCCTTGTGCGGTATCCCCGCATTTGAAATGTAGACGACCAAACAATGTCTTCACTTCTAGCAAGGACAGATCTGTTCCGAGATAACGGTTCAGCTTCTCCAAGGACAAAGTAAGTACCTTCTCTTCTCCTGCGACTGTTCCTGCTTGCACAATTCCTTCATGCACAGATCCGCCAGCATAACGTGCAATAAGTACTGCAGCGCGATTCAATGCAGGGATCACTGCATTTGGATCCACTTCTTTCTCGAAACGAAGCGATGCTTCCGAGCGAAGTCCCAGTTGACGCGAGGTTTTACGAACGGTTCCTCCGTCAAACTTAGCGGATTCCAGAACGAGATTTACCGTCTCAGCAGTAACTTCCGTATCCTGACCTCCCATTACTCCAGCCAGAGCTACAGCCTTAGCTCCATCAGCGATAACGAGCATATGTGGCTCAAGCTTCCGTTCTTGGCCATCAAGTGTAGTCAGGACTTCACCTTCATGAGCAAGACGAACGCCGAGTTCTCCGCCTTCTATTTTATCTGCATCAAAAGCATGAAGCGGCTGTCCGTATTCGAGCATCACATAGTTAGTGATGTCTACGATGTTGTTAATTGGACGAATCCCTGCCGCCATCAGACGATTCTGAATCCACAGCGGGGATGCTGCAGGTTTAACACCTGAGATATAACGAACTGCGTAATGACTGCAATGTTCTTCATTCTCAATCTTAACGGAAATAGATTGAGCAGCTGCTCCGCTGATCTCAATCATTTCACTCGCAGGATCAGGTAATTTGATGTCACGTCCAAGAATCGCGCTCACTTCATAAGCAGCACCAATCATACTTAGACAGTCTGAACGGTTCGGAGTCAGATCGAATTCCAGAATTTCATCATCTAGACCCAGCAACTTTGAAATATCTTGACCGATCTCTGTACCTTCAGGAAGTACAAGAATTCCTTCTTGCTGCTCCTTAGGAAGCATTTTATCATTGAGTCCCAATTCTTTAGCCGAGCAGATCATCCCTTGTGATAACACCCCGCGCAGCTTCGCTTTTTTGATATCCAGCCCTGGCAGCTTAGCGCCAACAAGAGCTACAGGAACGGTTTGTCCCGCAGCTACATTCTTTGCACCACAGACGATTTGCAGATCTTCACCTTGACCTGCATCCACGATACATACGTTCAGTTTATCCGCATCAGGATGCTTTTCCTTCGATTTCACATAGCCGGTTACGATGCCGGAAATCCCTTTATTGCGGCGCTCTACTCCGTCAATTTCAATGCCGGCAGCGGTAATCTTCTCCGCTAGCTTTTCGGCGGTTACTCCTTCAATCGATGTATAATCAGCCAACCATCCGGTTGATACTTTCATGTCCGCTCACTTCCTTTATGTTTCAGATGTATTTATCTACTTGCCGTTCGATCTGCTTCCTGTGGGAGTAGTACAATTTAGGATTACTCGATCAAAGCTTCATACCCGTCCTATTTAGAGCAGTCACTACGAAAAATATTGGACTTCCGATCGCTGTTATCCTCAGATTTCCTGATTAGAACCGCTTCTCGTGGTAGAAATCCGAGGATAAAGGCGAACGCTAGCGCTTCTACAGTTCCAAAATTCCTCTCCGTTCCTTCTATTAATAGTGTTTTATTAAGCAAGATCAGTAACCCAATTACTACTTACTCCTAACCCGTCAGCCAGCTCGCCCACCAAAAATCTAAACGCCCTTGAACTGCTTTACAAAACTCATATCGTTGTTATAGAAATGACGGATGTCATCGATGCCGTATTTAAGCATAGCAATCCGCTCAACACCCATACCAAATGCGAAGCCGCTATACTTAGCAGGATCATAGCCACCCATTTTCAGAACATTTGGATGCACCATGCCGGCGCCAAGGATTTCTAACCATCCGCTTTGCTTGCACAGTCTGCAGCCATCCCCGCCACATTTGAAGCAGCTTACATCCACTTCAACGCTTGGCTCGGTGAATGGGAAGAAGCTCGGACGAAGACGAATGTCTGTATTCGGGCCGAACATCTCTTGTACGAATTGCTGCAAGGTGCCTTTCAGATCACTCATCCGAATGTTGCTTCCAATAACCAAACCTTCAATTTGATGGAACTGGAAGGAATGCGTTGCATCGTCATCATCGCGGCGGAATACTTTACCCGGGCAAATGATTTTAACTGGAACTTCACCGTTCATAGCCTGCATAGTACGAATCTGTACCGGAGACGTTTGAGTACGCATAAGCAGGTCATCCGTTAAATAAAAGGAATCCTGCATATCACGTGCCGGGTGATTTTTAGGCAGATTTAGGGCTTCAAAGTTATAATAATCGGTCTCCACTTCCGGGCCTTCAGCCACACGGTAGCCCATACCAATGAAAATATCCTCAATTTCCTGAACCACTCTGCTAAGCGGGTGAACGCCCCCTTGCTGCATGCGGCGACCCGGCAGGGTTACGTCTACTTTTTCAGCCTGTAGACGTTGCTGAGTCTCTTGCTGTTGAAAAGCCTCTTGCTTCGCTCCAATAATCTCCTCAATGGCACTACGCACCTGATTTGCTACTTGCCCGATAACCGGACGCTCCTCAGCACTAAGTCCTCCCATACCACGTAGAACTTCTGTAAGCTCGCCTTTTTTACCGAGATATTTCACTCTTAGGTCATTCAAAACCTGTGGATCCATAACCTCCTGCAACTTAGCCAGCGCCTCAACCTTCAATGCTTCCAACTTCTCTTTCATGGCCGTGTACAGCCCCCTTCAATCATTGTCTAGTTCAACAAAAAAAGGCCTTTCCTCCCGGTAAGGGACGAAAAGACCGTGGTACCACCCTTGTTAGACAAGCTGATCTGTTCCCCTTAAGAGCTTCATTCCCTCTTTTGGCTGGACAGATACTTATCTCACTTTATACAGAAATAACGGTCTGTGACCGGTTTCCCCTACGCTTCCTTACAAGGCAATCTTAAGGAATTCAAGGAACTGCTCCGGAGTGAACTTCGACAGCTCTGTATCCTAGAAACGCTCTCAATCACCGGCGTCTCCTCCCTGTAAGTCAGGCACTGTGTACTCTTCTCCATCACTGCATTTCACAATTCAATCTAATTGTCAGGTATCTCTTTTATGCAAGAGATATGTCTGTTTATTATATGCAAAATCTGTCGTTTTGACAAGTTCAAGCATAATTAGGGCAATTTTTATCTGGCTTTAAGCTGGCTTTAAGGTTCAGAGCCATTTTGGGGACTTTTTTTCAGCTAACGTTCAGCGGAGCTTGATAATTTCCATTATTAAGAAGGCATGGTTGTACTCAATCATAAATCACCTTCAAAATACAAGGACTTTCATACCGGGAGGGAATTACATGCATGCACGAAGAACAAAAGTAGCTGTGATCATACTTAGCGCAGCAGTTCTGAGTCAAGCTTCAGCGTATGGAGCATACGCTGCATCAACGACTACTTCATCCACAAAAACAGCAACTGCCAATACTGTATCCACTCTGGATAAACTCGGCTCGATAGCTTTAAAGAGTAACTTTAGTGTGAAGCTGACCGATGTTGGCTTTTTGACTCAGGATGGCGGCAATATTCTTACATACACCCTCAGCTATAACAATGGGAGCGGAAGCAGCATCAATCTTGTGGACTATTTCTCTAAAGTAACTACTGCCGGAGGAACCGTTATCCAAGGAAGCCCAGTAACCAGCAGTGCAACCATCAAATCTATCCCCTCCAAAAGCAGTCAATCCGTAACCTATTACGCAAACGTCGGTAAATCTACATTTTTAAATGGAGTGAAGATTTCAGTATTCGGTTGGGATTTCAGCAGTACCGATTATCAAAAAAAGCTGGGGACCTTCACCTTGCCTGTGGCTTTTTCACAAGCGGTCGCTAGAGGCCAAAGTAAAAAGATAACCTTGAATAATCAGCCCGTAACAACCAAAACGGAAAGTCTGCAAATTTACAAATATAACGGTAAGGTATACGCCAAAGTAGGTGTGAGCTTAACCAATCAAGGAACCAAAGTGCTAAGTGATCCTGGACTTAAGGGATACCTCGCATCTGCAGGAGGATCTGTATTTGAATTAACGCTTGATGATGCGAGCAGTAACTACAAAGTACAGCCACAGGAAAAAAAGACGATCTACTACATGACGGAAATTCCCTCTTATATGAAGACAGACAATATGACTCTGCAGTTTGCTGGAGAAGATACCTCATTAAAAATAGCTTTGCCCATCGTCACCTATAACCTTCCCGCTGCTACCACACCAGATCTTGTCGTAGCTAGCAATGTCATCAAGAAGCTTACGATCAACAATAATACTGTCGAGACGCAGTTAAAAAGCGCCAATGTCTATGCCGACAACGGCACCGCGAAGTGGACGCTGCAATTTCGAGTAAAAAATAGCGGCAACAAGGCGATTACTTTGCCTGCTTATGAGTTTACCGTTAAAGCCGCTGAAGGATACAGCTTTCCGGTGGACACGAAGGCTTTCGCAAACCTTACACTCAAACCCCTTGAAGAAAAAATAATTGAGCTCAGTGCAGAAGTTCCGCTAACGATAGCTCAAGGAACGCTACAGCTGCAAATGACTGAACCCGCTGTAGAGGGTAAGATCATTTTTCCTACGGCCTATTATCAGATTCCTTACACACTCCAAACTAACAATTGGCAGGATACAGAATATGCGCTGGAGAACAGTCACGGCACATTTGCTGTCAAGCTTGAGAACATCCAGCGGCTACCTTGGGCAGACAAAGATCAGCTTGTAGCTAAAATCAATATTCGCAACACGAAATCGACCTCTGTGCAGCTTCCTGCATTTACAAGTGTCATTAAAGCTGGTGAGAGTGATATTAGCAGCACTTCCCAAGTTGTCACAGAAAGCACGCAAACCATACTCGGGCCAAATGAATCCGCAGACGTTTATGTCGTGGCCAATGTTCCTTACACCTACCAGTTCAATCAATTAAAAATAACGCTGCAAGAAACCTCCGGCGAAAGCAAAATTAATTTTCTTTCTTTAAGTACAAATCAGTTGGACAGCCGTGTTCAGGAAGTTGCAGCACTAAATTCCTTCCAAATTGACCTTGAAAGTAAAAAAGCAGAAGTGTTAGAGCGCCGGACAACGGTTTATCAGGGTGCGAGCTCCAATATCATGTACACAGAACTGGAAATGAACAGTGAGGAAACACGTAAATCGGAGCAGGCTCAACTCGTAGCTTATTACAAAACGCCTGACAATCAATATTACGAAGCCGAGGTCAACCAGTCTACAACTTCCACGAGCCCTAACGGAAAAAATCTGGTTACCGTCTGGACTAAGCTCCCACTAGGAGTAGATCCTTCTCAGCTTGTTCTTTATGTCGGTGAAGGGGTATCCGAAGGAAAACTTACGGCTCCTGGCGGGAAATCAACGGGATATATCAATACGGTGTCACTGGGACTAAATAATGTTGCGGTAGAGTCAAAAAGCAATCTTTTGGATGTAGAATTGTTCCCTTATACCCTATCCGTTACAAATGCAGTCGCCACCGTCACTGGTGGAAAAGATACGCTAAGCACTGTCCTAACCTACAACCTGTCGAGCAGCACGCTTTACGAATCGGGTACCTATGAGCACAAGCTTGTACTAGAGCTGATCGACCCCTTCGGACAAACGATGGAGAAGACATTAACACTGGGCACAGATCTACCATTAGGGAACTTCAAGTCATACACCACAACATTCACAAGCAATCTTTACAAAACTCTAGGTGGCGGCGCGATCCGATTGAATGTATACGACGAATTCCAAGGTCATCGAAATTTGCTAGGAACTGGGACCTATGTTGTCACTTATCAGGCAGCGTCAACGACTTCAAACAACAATTCCACTTCAAACACCGATTCTAGTGCTAACAATCCATCCGACACTTAGTAAGTGCGCGAGGGTGACCTAAGTTAAAAGAAATTTGATGATCTATGGAGGAAAGAAATGAAGAAGAAAAAAGTGTTGCTCTGGACCATCGGAGTAGTAGCTGTAGCAACAGCCGGATTGTTGGTGTATACATTTTTGCCTGATAAGAGCAGTCAGGCTGCTGAAGTGCCCGTTAATACAGCCACGGTTACGAAGGGCGATATCGTAGTAAATGTATCTGGAGCAGGCTCCGTCACGGCCACTGAAACAGGAAAAGTGAAAACGAAGGACGCTGGAACCGTAGCTGAGGTGCTTGTCAAAGAAGGCGACAATGTGAAAAAAGGTCAGACATTAATTACCTTCGAAGGCAATGATTTGAGCGACAATCTCAAGCAGGAACAAACCTCTCGTACCTCGCTTGAAGAGGATCTTCAGGACAAGCAGGAGCAGTATAAGAAGCTTGCTGTGGCAGGTGCCTCCGAGGATGAATTAGCCAGTGCCAAACGTTCGATTGAAAAAGCGAAAACGGATATCGCTTCTCAAATCGAAAAAATTGCAGCTGTACAAGAGGATATGATCCCTCCAGATCCCCTAACCGCCCCTATTGACGGAACTGTTACAGCAGTTAACATAGCCAGCGGTGAAAAAGCGATGGATGGCTCTGAACTCATCGATATCACCGATTATGCTAATTTAAGCGTCATAGTGCAGGTGGATGAGCTTGATATTCCTACAGTGAAAATAGGGATGCCTGCTATCATTTCATTGGATGCCCTGCCCGACACTGAATTCAAGGGAAGTGTTACTAAGATTGCCAAGGAAGGCACCGTCTCGAACGGAGTCTCCCTCTTCGATGTTACCGTTGGCTTAACCACCTCCGAAGGTGCCCTTGTAGGGATGTCGGCAGAAGTTTCAGTTACAACAGCTGAGAAAAAAGATGTGTTAACCGTACCTATTGAAGCTGTTCAAGAAAGAAATGGCAAGTACACAGTTTCTCTCCCTTTAACAGCGGATTCAACCGATTCCTCAAAAGCCTCTAGCGAGGGCCAAGCACCGATGCCTAGCGGGGCTCCTGATGCTCGCGATGGCGCTATGCCTAGTGGAGCGCCTGATGCTCGCGGCGGTACTATGCCTAACGGAGCAGCTGGCACAAGAAACCGTGGAAATAGTAATCAGCGAACAGTTTCCGTCGAAGTGGGCATCCATGATGAGAGCAGTATTGAAATTGTCAGTGGGCTTAATGAAGGAGACAAAGTGATCATCCCTACTGTCATCTCTACCAAAACAGGTACAACTAGTACTGAGATGCAAATGCAAGGTGGCATGGGCGGTATGGGTGGCGCCGGTTTCGGCGGCGGCGGCTTTAGTGGCGGTGGTGGCTTCAGTGGAGGAGGTGCTGGTGGCACGGGTGGAGCACCTGGTGGTGGCGGAGGTGGCAGTAGATGAGTGCTTTAACGCCACTGATCCAAGTCCAGAATATGACCCATGGCTATACTATGGCCGGAGAAACTATGACGGTACTAAAAAATCTTTCCTTTACAATCGACTTCGGAGAGTTCGTCGCGATTATAGGTCCTTCCGGTTCTGGTAAATCAACACTAATGAACATGCTCGGATGCCTGGATGTATCGGATGAGGGAAGCTATCTTCTAGACGGACAAGAGGTTCGCAAGTTATCCGACAACAAGCTGGCAGTTATCCGGAATGAGAAGATCGGCTTTATCTTTCAAAACTTCAATCTCCTCCCCAAGTTGTCTGCTGTCGAGAATGTGGAGCTTCCGCTAATATACCGCGGCCTCTCACATCGAGAACGTAGAGAAACAGCGCAGCAAGCACTCCTTAAAGTTGGTTTGGAGGAGAGAATGCATCACCGACCTTCTGAGCTTTCAGGAGGACAGCAACAGCGTGTAGCGATTGCGCGAGCCATGGCTGGATCTCCCCCGATTTTACTTGCAGATGAACCTACCGGGGCGCTTGATACGCGAACTGGACAAGAGGTCATGCAGATGATACGAGAATTAAATGAGCAGGGTCATACAATCATCCTAATCACACATGACCTCGAAATTGCAAAGCAAGCGAAGCGGATCATTCGTATTCAGGATGGCAACCTCGTAGAAGATCGGAGGAATGCGAGGTGAAATTATTTCAAAGTATGCGGATGGCTCTAAAAAGTATTTACAGCAGTAAAGTAAGAGCTTTTTTAACGATGCTGGGTATTATTATTGGTGTATCATCCGTTATCATCCTCGTTTCTGTGGGGCAGGGAACTACTTCTCAGATTACGGAGCAGCTTAATGGACTCGGAACAAATCAACTGACGGTAAACATCACTGGCCGTGGGGCTACCACCTCCCTCACCTATGAAGAAGCCTTGGCACTTGGAGATATAGAGGGGATAGAAAATGTAGCTCCTGTGATCAGTGGCAACGTTACAGCCAAGCATAATACTGAGAATGTCAGCGTTACTGTTGAGGGCATTACACCTTCTTATGAGGACGTTAAGGATTTTCATGTACAGTCAGGACGTTTCCTGCTTGATATTGATACGGAGTACCGGCAGAAGGTAGCGCTAATCGGCACAGGTACGGCTGAGGATTTATTCGGTACAGATGATCCTGTAGGCCAAAAGGTACAGCTAAACGGGATCAGCTATAAAATCGTCGGTCTTTTGGAAGCGAAAGGCTCTAGTCTAAGTGGTTCCAACGATGATATCTTATTGATCCCTATAGCTACTGCAGAACGTCAGTTAAAAAGCAAAGGCGTACGTTCCATCACAATTGCGACGACTTCAGCAGACACTGTAGCTACCGTAAAATATAAACTAGAGAGTACACTGGATGCTAAATTTAATTATGCGGATAATGCTTTTAGTGTCTTTGACTCACAAGAGATGCTGGATACTGTAAATTCTACGACAGCTACGCTTTCAATGGCACTTGCGGGAATTGCCGGCATTTCACTGTTTGTCGGGGGGATCGGCATTATGAATATTATGATCGTATCCGTCAATGAAAGAACAAGAGAAATTGGTATCCGCAAAGCAATCGGCGCCAAAAAGTTCGATATTCTCGCTCAATTCATGATCGAATCCATTGTGCTTAGCGGATTGGGTGGGGTGATCGGTGTTGGCATTGGAGTCGCAGGTAGTTGGTTACTAGGAAAGTACACTTCACTTACAGTATCCATTGCTTGGGATATGGTACTGATATCTTTTGTTTTCTCCTTGCTTATCGGCGTGATTTTCGGAATGATGCCTGCGAACAAAGCCGCACGGCTTCGCCCCATTCATGCACTACGTAACGAATAGTAACTTCAAGTCAGCTGCCTAGTCATTATTATGACTAGGCAGCTTTTTTAACATAACAGAACGCATATTTTTGGGGCTGAGCTGGGTATCATTTACGAAGGCGTTGGGTAATAGGATTTATGGATTTGAATATAGATAAGGCAATAGGCCCATACCATAATCATTAAAATTTTTTATTATTGATATTTATTTGAGGAAGCGATTGCTCTATAAGTAGGACGTCCTATATACTTGTTGTACTACAAACTGCGATCCACACACAATTTATCTTTCCCATGCCTCAATTCCCACTATGTTACAACACCTCTTTTTTTTACATAATCACTCTCAACATCTTTGCCTGAAAATAAAACACGCCTGCCACAAATGGAAGTTCCGCAGGTTATAGGTTAGCAGCAATAAGATTTGTTAAACATCTTATGCGGGGAGAAGATGACCGTGGCTGGATTTTTCGATATCAAAGTAACACGCAAACTAATCTTTATTTTTGCTGCGATCTCCATTCTACTGGTTGGGATTAGTGTAGCTTCTTTACTCTATCTAAATCACACTATTAACAGAATGTCAGATTCTTTATATGAAGATGTATTTGAGAACTCTGAGCTCATACTGAGCGCTGATCGTGATCTGTATCAAGCCGCAATCGCTCTCCACTCCTCCATGAGCTCGAACCTCACTGACGCTGAACGTGATCAGTTCATTCAGGAATTTAAGGACAATAATCAACAAGCACAAGAACGGGTAGGCCTAGCAAGTTCAGACATCAAATCTATCAACAAACCCTACAGTGATTTGAAACAGACAAATATACTTACTGAATTAGAGAACGAGCTCCATGCCTTCGAAACATCCCTAGTCCTATGGAAGAGTACAGGGAGTACATTGATTGCTGAACGGATGCAAATCGGATGGGACCCTGCTTCATATCATGCTGTAAGTCTGAACATGCAGTTAAATGAAGTCAGAACTCATCTGGATCAATCAGAAGACCTGATAGACACCTACGCTTTACAAGTAACAGATGGGTTCCAAGATAAAAAGAGTGCACTCTTTGCGCTATACTCATTGGTCTTCTTTATTCTGCTTCTAGTTATTATTTATCTGGGTCGCAAAATCATTTGGCTCAAAAATGAAATGCTGGAAGAACAAACACTCTATCAGCTAATCGGTGAAACCATGTCTGACTTTATTATTTTGACTGATCCTAACGGGTTGATACTGTATAGCTCCCCTTCACATTCAAGTATTCTCGGCTATGTTCCTAAAAAGGGTGACCCACTCTCCAACTACATTCGCGAACCGGAAATTGCTTGGGCTAAACTAAAGAGTGTCGTTCAAGGAACCCCTCGTATCTCAGAGCTACGAATGCGTGGAGCTGAAGGGCAATGGGTATGGCTGGAAACGAAGGTGTCGCCTGTTCGGGGAAGTAATAATTTCCCAGCACAATTTATGTTAGTGTCCCGTGAAATTACACAACGGAAGCAATACGAAGAACGATTACATAAGCTAGCCTTCTATGATCATTTAACCGCGATTCCCAACCGTGCTCATTTCAAAATGTACATGGAGAATCTCATCAACCAACCCGAGGAACGGAGAAAGAATATTGCACTCGCATTACTGGATTGTGACAGATTCAAGCAGTTAAACGATACCTTAGGACATCTGGCTGGAGACGAATTTCTCCAACTGCTCTCTCGAGAGCTTTTGCAAACGGTTAAAGGTGTAGGCCAGGCGTTCCGGATTGGCGGTGATGAATTCGCAGTGGTACTGCACCGATTTACCTCTCCAGAAATGTTAGATGAAATGCTACAACGTTTGCTTAAGTTATTCAACAAATCTTGGTCTATTGACAATGGATCTAGCTTCCACACCTCCGCAAGTATTGGTGTAGCCCTATTTCCTGAGCATGGAGGCAGTATTAATGAACTTCTGCGTGCCGCAGATCTAGCGATGTACCTTTCCAAAGACCATGGAGGGAATGAAGCTAATCTCTACTACGAGCTTTTAGATGTAGGTTTATCCAACCAGATCATCGGAAAACCATAAGATCAACAAAAAGAGCTGTTCCGGGGTATAACTAACCCTGAAGCAGCTCTTTTTTATTTTTTAACTGGTTAACTGCAAATGATCATCTGAGATCCCATCATTCTCCTGATCACGATCTATAACCATGACCTTGATCAGCTCGTCATCCTTGGAACAATCAATGAAGCGATCGCCATCCCCATCTTTCTCTTCCCAGTCATTAAGTCGTAATATATACCCGATAGAATCTGTATCTGGCAACACCTCAATTCGTGCAACTGCACGCCCATCCTCCATATACCGAAAGTCGCATTGTCCATCCTGAATTCCTGTATCCCAAACCCAAAGATTCCAGCCTTGATATTTCCCATCTGGCCGTTCATAGTGTACTTCGATAATTTTGGACCGACGTGCTGGCTCACCACATTCATCATAGAGTACCATCATCGACAAGCCTTCAATTTCCACCTCGCTACCTGCAACCTTTCGGAATGCTTCTGTCCCCGCTCGGGTATGATCCACTACCACGTTCCAACCGTTATTAGCTTCAGGAAGAGATAGCTTTACTCGATCATTATTGGCGTTAAAGATGACTGTTATATTGTTCCAGAGGTCGCCTCCTGCATGATTTCTAAGCAGGTACGACACGATCCCCCCATCACAGCGCAGAAATTCTAGCGAACGCTCAATTTCCTGCCGACCATGTAGACGAAATGCCGGATGTATACGCCGCAGTTCGATCAAACCTTTATAATATTGAAATACAGGCTTAAACATACTTTTCATATTCCAGCGGATCGCGTTAATCGTATCACCGCTACGATAGCTATTATGATCTCCAAATTTACTGCGCAGTAGCTCATCACCGGCATGCAGGAATGGAATCCCTTGCGAGGTCAGGATGATTCCATTTGCAAGTAGGGATCGGCGCACGGTCTCATTGCTGAGAATATTCTCCAGATCTACATTCACGTAAGGATTAGCCCGTGAAACGGCATCCTGAAATCCCCCTTGAACGGTAAGCACCTTATCCCATAAATTCAAATTGTCATGGGCCGTTACATAGTTCACCGATTCCACTGGGGAGTCTGTAAATTCGTGGATGGCTCCTTTGATTCCGGCTGCAATAGCCCCTTCTTTGCCATATTCCCCTGTAATGAATCCCCGTCCCCATCCATCACTATCACCTTTGATCGCGGAACGAAAGTTATCATTGAAGACAGCATATCCTTTCCCCCGCTGCACACCTTTTAGCGTCTTTGTTGCCAGTGGAGAATCTCCACCTGTCCAAGGTTCGCCATATAACAGCAGATTAGGATTCACCTCAAGTCGAAGCTCTTCCGTTATTTCACGCATGGTCACACTATCCATCAGACCCATAAGATCAAATCTGAAGCCATCAATATGATACTCCGTAGCCCAGTAGGACAACGAATCCTTAATATATTTGCGTACCATCGGACGCTCTGTAGCCAGCTCATTACCAACTCCCGAGCCATTAGATAAACGTCCCAAGAAGTCACGGCGATAGAAGTAATCTGGGACAAGCGGCTCGAAGGGGCCCTTCTCCACAGCGTACGTGTGGTTGTAAACCACATCCATAATCACTGAAATCCCACGACTATGCAAAGCCTGAACCATTTCTTTAAATTCCCGGATTCGTAGACCTGGATCGGTAGGATCAGTGCTATATGATCCTTCCGGTACATTATAATGCTGAGGATCATATCCCCAATTGTAGTCGGTATGTTCAATGTACGAACCACGCTTTATTACACTTAACTCATCTACGGTCTGGAAATCAAACACGGGCATCAGATGTACATGGGTGATACCCAATTCAACCAGATGATCAATACCTATTGCATTTCCTTCCGAATCTCTTAAGCCAAATTCGGTAAATGCTTTGAATTTGCCCTTATAGTACATGCCAGAGCTCTCATGTGAGGAGAAGTCACGCACATGCAGCTCGTAAATAACCGCGTCTGCAGGATGCTGCAATGGAGGAGCAACGTCCTTCTCCCAATGCTCAGGATGGGTCCTGCGCAAATCAACGATTGCTGTTCTTAAACCATTTGCCGATACGGCAGTTGCATAAGGATCTACTGCTTCCGTCACATTTCCATCAGCAAATACAGCACGGTACATATAATATTTCCCTTTTAAATCACCTGATAACTTAGTCTGCCAGACTCCGCCGTTCTGACGCTGCATATATATAATACGCCCACTATCTGTAGAGCTCGGATCAAATCCAATGTTACGTTGATTTCCATCTGTTTCGTACATAACTAGAGATACAGCAAAAGCAGTAGGTGCCCAAACTTTAAATACACTGTACTCCACCGAGTACGTCAAGCCCAGGTCTTTACCTTCATAGACCTCTAACATTAATTCTGTATTTATAACATTTTTACTCATGAGTTAACACCATCCTATGGCTCCCTGGCTAACTTATAGGGATGCTTATAAGTCCAAATATTTCCAATTTAGATCATATTAATACTTGCACAGCTCTGCAAGTCGGTAAAGGAGTATAAACTTTCTATGGATTCATACTATTATTATATGTAAGACATATTTACAGGTTTGGGTTCCTTACCGACTTTATACTCATCACTATTACTATCGGCATAGACATCTGTGCAATAAAGCAAATAAAAAGTGAATTTAATTATTCTAAATTGAGTATAACGCTCACGTATGAACTTAAGCCAACATAAGAATTAAAATTATCGATATACACACAAAAAAACCGACCTCCAAACATCGGAAGTCGGTAATAGTAGTTGGAACGTTATAAAACGTTTAACGGAGTAATGCATATGGAAATAGTTAGTTAGTGATGCTTTGAACAAGTGCAGCTACTTCTTCAGCAGTGCCAAGTTGCAATGCTTTTGCAGCCAGTTCCTTCATGTCGGCAGCCGACAATTTAGAAATTTGACTACGTGCTGGCAGAATTGACGTTGCACTCATACTGAATTCATCAAGGCCAAGACCTAGTAAGAGTGGAATCGCTGTTGCGTCCCCAGCCATCTCACCGCACATTCCTGTCCATTTACCTTCTGCATGCGCTGCATCAATTACATTCTTGACCAGACGCAGGATGGCCGGATTGTATGGCTGATACAGGTAAGATACCCGTTCATTCATACGGTCAGCAGCCATTGTATATTGAATAAGGTCATTCGTACCAATACTGAAGAAATCAACTTCCTTTGCAAACTGGTCAGCCAGTACAGCAGTGGAAGGAATCTCAACCATAATGCCGAGCTGAATGTTGTCAGATACTTCCTTGCCTTCTTCACGAAGCTTCGCTTTCTCTTCAAGCAGAAGATCACGAGCTGCACGGAATTCACCAAGTGTTGCGATCATAGGGAACATAATGCGAAGATCCCCATGAACACTTGCTCTCAGTAAAGCACGCAGTTGCGTACGGAAAATATCCTGACGATCCAGACAAAGACGAATCGCACGGAATCCTAAGAAAGGATTCATTTCCTTTGGAAGATCCAGATACGGAAGTTCTTTGTCGCCACCGATATCAAGTGTACGTACGACTACCGGTTTGCCTTTCATATTCTCAAGCACAGTACGATAGGCGTTATATTGAATTTCCTCAGAAGGCAGCTTATCGCGGCCCATGTATAGAAACTCAGTACGATACAAGCCTACACCTTCGCCACCATTCTCAATTACACCATTGACATCGTTTGGTGTACCAATGTTAGCCGCCAGCTCCACGTGCTTACCGTCTGCAGAAATCGTTGGTTTATCACGAAGTTTCTTCCACTCTGCAATTTGCAAGTCGTAAGCTTCCTGCTTGCGAACGTACTCTGCCACTTCTGCTTCACTAGGATTAATAAGAACGTCACCGTTCAGACCATCGACAATCACTAGATCCCCAGAATTCACTTCTGTCATGACATTTTTAGTTCCAACTACCGCTGGAATTTCCAAAGAACGTGCCATAATCGCGGAGTGGGACGTACGTCCACCAATGTTTGTTGTGAAGCCTTTAACATACTTGCGATTTAGCTGTGCTGTGTCAGAAGGTGTTAAATCCTCAGCGATAACAATAACCTCTTCATTGATTTCTGCAGGACTAACATAATGAATACCCAGCAAGTGGTTCAGCAGGCGTTTGGTCACATCACGCATGTCAGCTGCACGTTCTTGTAAGTAAGCACTCTTCATGTTTTCGAACATTTCAATGAATTGTGTAGCTACTTCGTTTAGTGCATAGTCCGCGTTAACCGATTCCTGACGAATTTTATCAATTACGGGATTAATCAGCTCAGGGTCCTCAAGAATCAGCAGATGGGATGCAAAAATCTCTGCTTTCTTCTCTCCTAGTTCTGCTAAAGTACGCTCTTTAATAGTCTGCAGTTCAGCACTTGATTTAGCAAGTGCGTCATTCAACTTGGCTACTTCTGCTTCAGGATCACTGATACTAGTTTTTGTAATTGTATAATCCGGATGTTTCAGGATAAAAGCACGGGCTACTGCAATCCCTGCTGAAGCCGCGATTCCTGAAATTTTATTCATGGATTTCCCCTAGCCCTTCTTTAATCATTACATCAGAAAGTGCGCTCAGAGCTTCAGCTTCTTCGCTACCTTCAGTAATCAGTGACAAAGTGTCTCCAGCTTCTAGACCCAATGACAATACGCCAAGGATAGATTTCAATGTAACTTTTTTGCCTTTTGCTTCTGCATAAGCTTCTGTACCTTTGAATTTCGTAGCTGTATTTACCAAGGCAGTTGCCGGACGTGCGTGAATTCCATCTTCATCGATAATTCTGAATGTTGTTTGCATAATATTATCCAACTCGCTTTCTTTTAATAGAATATTTTTAAATTTATAGTGAAGGCTTCGCTCCCTTTAATGTTTAAAGGAAGCGTCCACCCTTGCACTTTTACTGAATGGTAATAATATCCTTATCACCAATAGATACCTTACCTGGCTTCTTCAAGGTTACGGAAGAGCCTTCTGGTAAATTGGAGAAAATAACAGGAGACATTACTGATGGTGCATGTGCTTTTACATATTCTAAATCCACTTCCATGATCGGCTGTCCAGCAGCTACAAGGTCGCCCTCTTCGACTAGAACTGTAAAGCCTTGACCTTTAAGCTTAACTGTATTAACCCCTATATGAACGAGCACTTCCTTACCTCCATCGGACATAATGCCGATCGCATGCTTGCTCGGGAACACATTAAACACTTTACCGTAGACCGGTGAAGCAATCTTTCCATCATCGGATAGGAAAGCAAAACCATCACCCGTCATTTTTTGGGAGAATACTGCATCGGGAACCTCAGTGATATCCACTAGTTCACCATTTACCGGAGAGACGATATCTTCTTTGATAATCGCTTCACCAGCTTCACCTGCCTGCTGTTCTTCTTCAGGCTGTGGCGTAGCCGCTACCGGCGTTGGTGCAGGTGTCTTCCCGCTAATTACATCTTGAATCTGAGATTTAATGGTATCGGAACGTGTGCCGAAGATCGCTTGAATGTTATTACCCACCTCAAGCACACCTGATGCACCTAACTTCTTCAGACGAGTCTTATCCACACCTGATTTATCTTTAACCTCCACACGAAGGCGGGTAATACAAGCATCCAGATGAGCGATGTTCTCTTTACCACCCAACGCAGACAAGATGTTTCGTGGTAAATCATCACCCGTTTTAGAAATGGCTTCTGTGTTAGTATCTTCAACCTCACCCGTATCCTCTTCACGACCCGGTGTCATCAGATTGAACTTCCGAATAACAAAGCGGAATCCGAAGTAGTAAATTACGGCAAGAGCAAGACCTACTGGAATTACGAGCCACCAAGCCGTACGGTTCGGGATAATACCAAAGAGCACGTAATCAATAAAACCTCCAGAGAAGGTCATACCAATCTTGACATTAAGAATATGCATGGTCATAAAGGACAAACCTGCAAAAACAGCATGTACTGCGAACAGCAATGGAGCTACGAACAAGAATGAGAATTCAAGCGGCTCTGTAATTCCTGTCAGGAATGAAGTCAAAGCTGCGGAAAGCATCAAACCTCCGACAAGTTTTTTATTATGAGGTTTAGCTTCATGATAAATGGCCAAAGCAGCTGCTGGAAGACCGAACATCATGAAAGGATACTTACCTGTTGTAAATGTTCCTGCTGTGAATTCTACGCCATCACGAAGCTGCTGCATGAAGATCCGTTGGTCACCACGAACCAATTCCCCAGCTTTATCTACGTAGGTACCAAATTCATACCAGAACGGAGAATAGAAGATGTGATGCAGACCAAAAGGAATGAGCGAGCGTTCGATTGTTCCGAAGATAAACGCTGCGAGCGTTTTATTCGTATCAATCATACTTTGTGATACATAGTTCAGACCGTGTTGAATTGGCGGCCAAACTAAGGTCAATGCCAGACCAAGAATCAAAGACGTTACCGCAGTCATGATCGGAACGAAACGTTTACCTGCGAAGAAACCCAGGTAGGATGGAAGTTCGATTTTGAAGAATCGTTTGTACATGGACGATGCCAATATACCGACGAGTATACCTCCAAATACCCCCGTTTGCAGTGTTGGAATTCCTAAGACGCTAGCATAGGAAAAGTCGCCTTGGCTCAGGACATAATCATTGACGCCAATTACAGTACCCATCGTAACATTCATTACGAGGAAACCAATAATAGCGGCTAGACCAGCAACACCCTCACCACCGGATAAACCGATGGCAACACCCACGGCAAATAGTAAGGATAGATTATCAAATACAATTTGCCCTGAGTTCATCAATACGTTCGCAATTGCCTGAACTACATCGTTCTCAAGTGCCGGAACGTATTGTAGAAAATCGGGGTTTACCAGCATGTTTCCTATTCCAAGGAGCAGACCGGCTGCTGGCAGTATGGCTACTGGGAGCATCAGCGCTTTACCGACTCTTTGTAAAACGCCGAAAAGCTTTTTGAACATCATGGTCACTTCCTTTCATTATTCACATTTTCAGTAAAACAGATGCCAAAAAAGGCATGAGCAACACAGTATAAAGGTTGTTATCTAACGCTAAGGTTAGATTACCCCAAGATGGGGACTAGCAACCAAAATACTGTAAATCACTCATGCCTGATCGAATCAGTTACACGCTTGGTATTCTGTTTTAATTAGGACACCGATATTGTAGCACCGTTTTTTTGTAGTGACAAGCTTTTTTTAAAATATAAGAAAGTACAAGTTTCACTTTATACATTATCCTTATATTTCTCGCTTCGTCTCCATACCCACTTCATCCTCTTTCTTCTGGGCAAGACGTTGCAAATGAACTGTCAAATAACTGACCTCTGCTGGATACACAGGAATTCGTACTCGGTTCTCAATCACCTTAGTTAACTGCCAAGCCAAGGTATACATTTCGGGATACTCTCGTTTCATAAGACCATCCAGCGTAGAAGTCTCCCGCACTGATTCTCCACGGCGCAGTCTTTCTAGAACAAATCGTAGATGAGTCACCAACCGCGAATAATCAAGTGAATCACGTGGAATTCGATATTCGAGATTATTCTCTACGATTCCGATCAAATCACCAATCAAAAGAGAATGCTGTCTGACCTCGGAAATTTGTCTATTACTCAGCGCGCTAACGATATGAAGTGCAACAAAACCCACCTCATCCACAGGCAATTCCACGCCCATGCCTTCATTAATCCGCTCAATCGCATACTCTGCCATCTTATACTCTTCAGGATAAATTTCCTTAGTCTCATACAGAAACGGATTGTGAATTGGGATATCTTGTTCATAACGCCGTATAGCAAATGAGATATGATCAGTGAGTGCAATATGAACATGCTCATTAAGTGGTTGACTACTGCTATGCATAATATATAACAAAATTTCATGTACAATCTCAATCAACTTCTCATCCACTTGGGGAAGAAGCTGTTTATATTGTTCCTGTTCTTCCTGGCTGCGGAGAATAAACATCTTCTCCACAGAGGACAGGTTAATCCGATCATGCAATTTTCGATTAAACCCTATCCCTTTGCCAATTACTACAACCTCGGAATATTGGGGATGGTCCGCAATGATAACGTTGTTATTTAACACCTTTGCTACAGTTATGCTACTCATTTTTGCCACCTCTTTTATCTCTAAACACCTGACTTCCAAGCAGCAAACGCAACATGAAACGGTACGATTAAAAAACTCTCGTTACCATCATATCATCAACATTCCGATATTAGAAGAACACTCGCATTCTATTTTACCCGGAAGGTTCGGCTGGAGAACTTGTATACCAACGTCACGGCAATAACCATATAAGCAATCGTTCCCGCAAGAACAACTAGCGTAAATAGTGACGATGCTTTTGGAAATCCGATACAAGCGACGCTTAGTCCCAATACAATGCTGTTGACGATAAAAAAGAACGGATTTTTCATATTTAGCTCCGTGCTGTACGGTTGAAAGATATAATACATGAACAAATGGTGCACTGAGAAGAACAAGGAAAGACAAAGAATCGTTACCCAAAAGATCACTGCATCCATCAAACCCCAATCTGCACCAGAAAGCAGAAACAGCAGAGTACATGCTAAACATATGGCGACAGCAGGAATAAGATTAAGGCCACTCAATTTAATAAGACGAATCTTAAAATTGTCCAGAATCGCAGCTTGCTCACGATAGAATCCATAGCGTAACAAGCTTAAATCACAATTGTAAAACATCGCTTTGCATACGCGCTCACCTATAGAGGTATAGTTCATTATAAATACAAAAAAGGGAAGTCCACCGAGCAGATATGCTGTAAACTTGGACGAAGTCTCCGGCGAAATAAGCATCATTAGGACAGCCACTATAAAGAGCACACCAATGATCGTTAAACGCCTCTGGATGGGTTGAATCAACAAGCGTTTATGCCTGGAGAAAAAAATAGCATTCAGGTAGGCGTAACCTGTCTTTCCTTGAAAAGCTTTCCCCATAAGTTCTTCCGAAGAAAAGTCCTTCTCCTTGGTCTGAACATCTGCCACCCTCGCTTCTTTCATCATCCGGTTCATATCCAGCAATGGATCATCTATCTTGGTAACGACATCTACAGCACTGCGATAGTTAGGATATTTCCCAATATACACAGCTGCAATTCCTCCAAGTACAACAATCACAAGACTCACTGGGACACTAAATCCTGTCGCATCATTTACAAAAGCATACCCTAGATAAAGGGGCACATAGGCAAGTAGGCCACCTAGTCCAATCACCGACCATACCCAGCTCATCTTTTTAACTAACACAATTTCTTTTTTGTCAAAAAACCAAAGATTTAGCGCCTCGGTGACTATTCTCCAGGCCGTTAACAGAAGTGTAAGCCATAGGCCATGCCACAGCGGTGCCCCAAAAATCCCCGCAAACACGGTTAATGCCGGAATAAAATATATAAAGAACGTTAGCCCTTTAAGCAAAAGCGTAGCATGCATATACTGTTTCGCCGGAATTCTCATCAGCTTCACACATATATATTTATCCCGTTTGGGCTCTAATATAAATACATTCGAAACCGCAGCCACTATAAAGCTCAGAACTATAAAAATATGTAAGAACAATGCATACTGTTCAGCGAGCGGCAATTCTTTGTGTGTAAGGACGATTGGCAAATAGATCACAATTCCCAAATAGGCGAACTTGCCTAAAAACCCCCACACTACCTTCAATGCAAGTACTATCCCAGCGAAGACTTGTTTTAGTGCAATGTTAGAGTAAATATCCCCTTTTAAAAGTTTGCCAAGAACAGGCAGCTTTTTGAAATAGTAAATCAGCCGATTGGCTCCGGACGAACCTCTAATCCTCTGAATGCTGCGAAGTGTGCTAATCATTGTTGCCATCCTGAAGTAAAGCTATAATTTGCTCCTCAAATTCTGGACTTTGCAGAGTCTCACGCGGAATTTCTTGAAGGGTTCCATGATTTAGAATAACCAACTCGTCACATAAATCAGCGGCTAATTGCAAAATATGCGTAGAAAAAATAATGATGTGATCCTGCTTCATCTCACGCAGCAATTTCTTGATCTCAAGAGCCACAACCACGTCAAAAGAAGTTAAAGGCTCATCTAATAAAATCAAAGGCGGACGAGTAATGATAAAGCAGAGCATTTGAATTTTATTCTTCATCCCGTGGGAATAACCCTTAATCAGTCGGTGCCGATCTTCTTCCTCAAACTTAATAATTGAAAAATAATCTTCTATGCTTTTATTCGGATCGATCTTCTCACGGTTGATGTCCATATAAAACTTTACGAACTCATAACCTGTCAGAAACTCAGGCAAAATGGGTAGGGAAAATACATATCCGATGTCCTCGTCACGAAGCGGACGGGCACTATCCTTCTCACCAATAAAGGCAGCCCCGCTATCCATTTGGATCTCACCACTCAAACAATTGAAAAGTGTAGTTTTACCTGCTCCATTCCGTCCAAGCAGCCCGTAGATCTTCCCTCTTTCAAAGGTGAAATCTGCATCTTTAATCACCTGTTTACCATCGAAGCTTTTATGGATATGATCTAAAGTTAGTTGCACGCTCGCGCACCTCTCCTATTCTATAGCTAAGACCCAAAACATAGAGTAAGCCCGGTAGCAATCACCGAGCTTACCTTAAGTTAAATCATTCTATAGTAGTTATTGCTTTAACTAGTCTTCAGGTTGCTCAGCCACAGAAGTTGAAGCTTTGCTCGCTCCCCCCGATGCTGCTGGAGGTTGTATGGAGGTCACGGGTGTGACCGGAACAGCCTTGCTTCCAGTTGACCCTGAGGATCTAGTCGTCAGCCCTTTGATCAGGGCCTCTACGTCAATGCCAGAGACGCTCTTCAGCATCTCAGGAGCCGTAGACATCAACTGAGTTACATAGTTGCTTACACGTGCCGCACCTTCACCATTACCGGTATCTACAACCGTAAGCTTATCAATGGATGCCAGCGGCTTCGCGATTTGGCCAGCCAAATCAGGCAGCATTTTGACGATAATATCGAGCACGGCTGCTTCGCCGAATTTCTGGAAAGCTTCCGCCAGCTTTTCTTTGGCTTCTGCTTCCGCTAGACCGCGCAACCGGATAACCTCAGCATCCGCTGTACCTTTAGCCAGCTCTGCATCCGCCATCGCTTGACCTTCAAGACGCTTCTGCTCAGCTGTCGCTTTAGCTTGCGTTTCAATACTATATTGCAAGGCATCTGCCTCACGCATTCTCTTCGCCTTATCAGCTTCCGCCGCTTGCTCTACTGCGTAACGATCCGCTTCCGCTTTTTTCTTCACTTCTGCGTCGTACTGCTTCTCGCGAACTTGAATTTCTTTGGCTTGCAAATCGATTTCACGTTCCTTACGTACCAGCTCAACCTTCATCTGTTCTTCAACAACGGTCTGCTTTGCACGTGCCTCTTGAATATGATAAGCCTGGTCGGCTTCCGCTTTCGCTGTATCCTGATCCCGTTTAAACGCAGCCACCTTAAGCTGGTTTTCCTTGGAGGCTTCGGCGATATTCGTATCCCGCAGCAGTTCTGCTTTTTGCCCTTGCTCTTCAGCGTTTGCCTTTTGAATTCTCGCATCCCGCACTGCTTCTGCTTCAGCGATCTCTGCATCCCGCTTCACTGCAGCTATCCGCGGTTTACCTAATGCGTCAAGATATCCATGCTTGTCTCGTACATCCTTGATAGTAAAGGAAACAATTTGCAGACCCATTTTCTTAAGATCACGTGCCGCTACTCCTTGAACCTCTTGCGCAAAACGGTCACGGTTACGATATACTTCCTCAACGGTCATCGAACCGAGAATGGCCCGCAGATGACCCTCAAGAACTTCTTGTGCTTCGCTCTTCAGCGCTTCAATCGGTTTGCCCATAAATTGCTCAGCGGCTGTCGCCACATCTTCAGTCGAGCTACCCACTTTAATAATCGCTACACCGTCAGCAATAACCGGAACCCCTTGTTCGGTGTATACTTCCGGGGTCGTCACATCGAGTTTATGAGAAAGAAGCGACATAAATTCAGCCTTCTGAAAGATAGGGAGGATAAATGCCCCGCCCCCACGTACTATCTTTATTTTACGACCAGATCCATCGTCTGAAATATGATTTTTCCCCAAGAACGACCCCGTTACGATCATCCCTTCATCTGGTCCAACAGTTTTGTAACGTGCCCAGAATGCGATACCTAGCACAAACAAAACAGCAACGACAACAGCAGGGACTAACAAATACTCAGGAATACCGAACATTAAAGATCCACTCCTCTTCTCTTTTCGAATTCTGACACCAATGCAACGCCTTCTCTAACCTCCACTACAACAACTTTAATCCCTGCCGGAAGCAGCTCATGATCAAAGCTTGCTGCCGTATGCAGGCTATTGCCGGCGCCAAACTTTACCATAATCTCACCATAACCCGTGGCGGGAACAGGAATTGTGATTTCCCCGATCTTGCCAGGCAGATCACTCATAGAGAACCCATTGGACATTTCGCTTTTTTCCATGGGCTTAACCACCCCTAGATACATAAGTACTCCCAAAAAAGCGGCGGCTAACAAAGATAAAGCAATGATCGCCCCAGCTTCCAGAGCGCTGTACCGGGTTAGAAGAATGCCCGCTCCGCCGAACACGGTTATTCCTCCTGCCAGTACGGTGGGATTCAGAAAATCTACGGATACGAAATCAAAGACTCCATGCAAAGCATCTCCGATCACATCACCCACCAGGACGCTGACTATGGCAAATATGACGCCTAGCGCCAAGCAGCCTAAATACAGCGTTTGCATATTTACTTCCTCCTGTCTTCATTCAGGACTGTCATATTACTTTAAACGAATAAAGTAGGTCATTGGTTTCACAAA
The DNA here is from genome assembly GCF_038004625.1 of Paenibacillus sp. FSL P4-0184. Classification (NCBI taxonomy): domain Bacteria; kingdom Bacillati; phylum Bacillota; class Bacilli; order Caryophanales; family Paenibacillaceae; genus Paenibacillus; species Paenibacillus sp. FSL P4-0184. Next base: position 298,055 of record NZ_JBBORN010000001.1, read on the forward strand.
CTATGGATATTTACCCATAAAAGTTCCATTCTGAGGATAAACGCACGAAAAATGCGGTCAGCAGCAGCGGAGATCGGAGACGATGTCGAGGAGAAATCCACAGTAGAGCATAAACGCAAAGAAGCGATTCATCCATTATGGAAGAATCACTTCTTTGACGTTCTATAACATCTTCTAGACTAAAGACGAAGGGGCTCTTTCGTAGAAGAATTTACTTACAAAGCCATTTTATAAATTTCAACTACATCCTCACGGTCAAGCTTGCGGAAATTACCAAACGGTCCGAAACGAACCGCCTTATCAGCCATACTGCCGATCTCGCTGTCATCAATATCATAATCAGCGAGTGTCTTCGGTGCACCAATGGAATCCCAGAAGCTACGCAGCGCTTCAATTCCTTCCAGTCCTATTTCCTTATCATTCTTACCCGCAGGATCAACTCCAAACACGTTTACAGCAAACTTGCGGAAACGGGCAGGATCAGTATCGATATTATATTTCATCCATTGTGGGAACAGAATGGCCAGGCCTCCACCGTGTGGAATGTCGTATACAGCTGATACTGCGTGCTCGATGTTGTGAGTCGCCCAATCTCCTGCAAAGCCCATGCTAACCATACCGTTAAGCGCCATTGTGCCGCAGTACATGATCGTCTCACGCAGTTCGTAATTATTCAAATCTTCAATAAGCTTCGGTGCGGTTTCGATCACCGTACGCAGCAAAGTCTCACAGAAGCCGTCTTGTACCGGAGTGTTGCCATCAGTATGGAAATAGTGCTCCAGAACATGAGACATGATATCTACCATGCCGTAGACCGTCTGATCACGTGGCAGAGTGAAGGTATTCTCTGGGTCAAGAATCGAAAATGCCGGGAATGCATGAATACTGCCCCAGCCCATTTTTTCCTTGGTCACTTCGTTGGTGATTACAGAGCCGCTATTCATTTCTGATCCTGTAGCTGCCATCGTCAGCACTGTACCAAGTGGGAGAGCGTCTTGAGCAGCTGCCTTACGTTCAACAAAGTCCCACATGTCACCATCATATTTCGCCCCAACAGCAACTGCTTTAGCGCAGTCCAACACGCTACCGCCGCCTACAGCGAGGATGAGGTCGATATTATGCTTGTGACACAGCTCTACACCTTTATGTACGGTGGAAAGGCGTGGATTCGGCTCTACGCCTGAGAGTTCAGTAACCACAGCATCTATTGCGCTCAGCTCAGCCATGACCTTATCGAACAGACCGCTACGCTTGATACTACCGCCACCGTACATCAACAATACATTCTTACCGTACTTAGGAACCTCAGTCTTCAACGCTTCCAGCGTACCCTGTCCAAAAATCAACTTGGTAGGATTATAAAAATCAAAATTACGCATATGTGTAAACCTCCATTAGTTTTTTCAGAATGTTTTGCTCACTCGTATTATAAACCTCTGAATAGCTGCATTCAAATGGATCAGCTTCAAGCCACATAAATATCCCCACAAAGTGGTGCTTTGCTTTGATGCAAACTCAGGTACTTCACGGGGACCCCAAATATATAACCTAAAAAAAGATGTCCTTAAGCCTACAGGCTTAAGAACATCCCCTTTCCAAACTTTAGATCGCGCCGAAGCTCTTCACGAAACGACGGAAAGCAGCTTGCCCTTCCGGAGTCCGTTTATAGACACCTGCGTGTTCAAGAATATGTGTAAACTTGATGCCGACTTCGTTCTGCACAATCTTGACGGCTTCTTCATGCTGTAATGCCGTTCCGAAACGCTCTACAAGCTCCTGAACCCAAGCAGTGTGCTGCGCAAGTGGATGACTAGGATCATTCTTCACCGCTTCTAATAGTGCTTGATCTCCTGTAAGGATGCTTGCAATAGAATCGAGTTCTTCCTTCAGACGACCTGGCAGAATTGCGAGTCCCATGACCTCAATCAAGCCGATATTTTCTTTCTTGATATGGTGCATCTCCCGATGGGGATGGAAAATCCCTTCAGGATATTGCTCGTTAGTCCGGTTGTTACGCAGCACGAGATCCATCTCGAAGCTGCCATCTTCTGCCCGACGAACGATTGGAGTAACGGTATTATGAGGCTGCACTTCACCATCAACTTCGCTGAACGCCAACACTTCTGCATCAGGATCACTATACGCCTTCCAAGCTTCATAAAGTGCATTGCCACACTCCAGCAATACCGCTGGATCTTCACCATTCAAACGTAATACGGACATAGGCCATTTTACGATATTAATGCTGACACCCGGATAAGATGCATGCATGAACGAATCTTCCTTAGGCGCTTTCTGAATAGGGAAGGTGTGACGTCCACCCTGAAAGTGGTCATGTGTCAGAATCGATCCGCCAACAATCGGTAAGTCAGCATTCGAGCCAATAAAATAGTGCGGGAAAGATTCCACGAAGCTAAGTAGCCGCTTCAAGGTATCCTTGGTAAGCTTCATTGGCACATGATCATGATGAAATACAATACAGTGCTCGTTGTAGTAAACATATGGTGAATACTGAAAGAGCCATTTCTCATTATTCAGCTGAAGTGGGATGACACGCAGGTTCTGGCGCGGCGGATGATTAACCCGACCAGCATACCCAACATTCTCGCGGCACAGCAGACATTTTGGATAGACCGGCGGCGGGAGCAAGCGGGCCATAGCAATTTCCTTCGGACTCTTCTCAGGCTTGGACAAATTGATTGTCATCTCGATGTCACCGTAAGGCGAATCTTGCAGCCAGTAGACATTCTTGGAAATCCGGTCCATCCGGATATAGTTGGAATCTATGCTTAATTTATAAAAGCGATCTGTAGCCGCAGAGATACCTTTTTCAGCAGCTAAACGGTTGAACTCCGCATTTACGTCTGATGGACGGGCCATTAGGAGTCCCATAATCTTGGCATCCAGCAAGTCACGGTAAGTGTCGCTATTCTCTGGAATCAATCCGATTTCAAAACCATAATCAATCAGTGCATCCAGTGGAACCTGTGGACCTGTAAGTGGACTTTGATCGATCTCGCCGACGAACGGCTCACTAAATCCGAACTGATCTAACAGCACATTACGGCTATAGTCTTCATCTGATGGAGCAATGAGCTGCTCACGCAGTGCGAACAGAACTAGCTGCTCAATCGCATGTAAGGCTTTCTGGCCAGCAGGCGTAACCTTATTCTCGTTGTGCATTTTCAATTCTCCTTAAGTAGGGTCTCATGCTCTAGTTAAGCTATGCTAAAGCCCCTTATTCTCCGTACCCCTGCGGATTGGCAGAATGCCAGTTCCAGGCGCTTTGAATGATATTCTCTAAGTCAGCATGCTGAGGGTTCCATCCAAGGATAGAGCGCGCTTTATCGGAGGAAGCTACCAGCACTGCCGGATCTCCAGCACGGCGTTCTTGAATAACTACAGGGATTTCTAGCCCTGTAACTTTCTTCGCAGTTTCAATAACCTGTTTTACAGAGAAGCCAAGTCCATTTCCCAAGTTAAAAATATTACTGCTGCTTCCGCTACGCAGATAAGTTACTGCGCGAACATGGGCGTCAGCCAGATCGCTAACATGAATGTAGTCGCGCACACAAGTACCGTCTTCTGTAGGATAGTCGTCTCCGAATACGGCGATGCTCTCCCGTTGCTTCAAAGCGGTTTGCAATACCAGCGGAACCAAATGACTTTCCGGACGATGGTCTTCACCGATTTTGCCACTAGCATGTGCACCTGCAGCATTAAAATAACGAAGCGCTACATATTTGATACCCAGTACTTTATCAAACCAAGCCATCATGCGTTCCATAGTCAGCTTAGTTTCGCCATATACGTTTGCTGGCTCGGTACGGTCTGTTTCTTCAATCGGCACCTTTTCCGGTTCGCCGTAGGTTGCAGCTGTAGACGAGAATACGATTTTGTTCACGCCAGCTTTTTGCATAGCTTCCAAAAGGCATTGTGTGCCGTATACGTTGTTGTCATAATATTTCACTGGGTCCTTCATGCTTTCACCAACCAAAGAGCTTGCTGCAAAATGGATAACCGCATCAATCTCATTCTCGGCGAAGAGCTTGCCAAGCAGCTCCTTATCACGCAGATCGCCTTCGTACAGCTTGCCACCCAGTAGCGCCTCACGATGCCCTGTTAGCAGATTGTCGATGACGACCACTTCTTCGCCGCGATCCAACAGCTCTGCTACAGTATGAGATCCAATATAGCCTGCTCCACCTGTTACTAAAATTGCCATTTGATTACACTCCCTTCAATTCTTGGACACCATTACCGATGCCGCAAACGTAGAACTCACCAACCAAACCAGATCTTGTGGTATATGCCTCGCCTACTTCACGAATGAAACGTTCTACATCATCTTCATGTACCAAGGATACAGTACAGCCACCGAAACCTGCGCCAGTCATACGGGAACCCAGTGTACCGGGAATACGCTGTGCTTCTTCAACCATAATATCTAGCTCTTCACAGCTAACTTCATACAAATCACGCAAGGAAGTATGTGAGTCATTCATGAACTGTCCAAACTGCTTCAGGTCATTGTTCTTTAAGACCTCAACGGATTCTAGTACACGTTGATTCTCTTCCACAACATGGCGAGCGCGGCGTCTAACAATTTCATCTATGATTTTATCTTGATGTGCTTCGAATTGTTCACGATTGAGCTGTGCCAGATAAGCTAGTGAAGGAACTTCTTTTTGCAAAATAGACAAGGCCTCATCACACTGCTGACGACGCTCATTGTACTTGGAATCTACAAGTCCTCTGCGTTTGTTCGTGTTGCCGATAACCAGTTTGTAAGCACCAGTGATGAAAGGTACCAGATTATATTCAAGCGTATCGCACATTAACAGGATTGCATGATCTCGTTTGCCATTAGCAACTGCGAACTGATCCATAATTCCGGAGTTTACACCTACGTACTGGTTCTCAGCACGCTGAGACAAGAGTGCAATCTCAACGGTATCCGTGTCGCCGCCTTCGAGAGTTAGGAAAGCATAAGCAGTCACGACTTCAAGAGAAGCCGATGAGGACAAGCCTGCGCCATTCGGAATATCACCATGGAACAGCAGATCGTAACCTTTAGATACTGGAGTGTTTTTCTTCTCCAATTCAACCATTACTCCAACCGGATAGTCGATCCATTCTCCAGTTTTGGCCTTGCCAATTTCACTATAATCAATAGATGCTTCATAAGGAAAATTAGTAGATGCAAAATTCACTTTGCTGTCACTGCGTGGACGCATAATCAAAGTTGTTCCGAATTCCAAAGCTGCCGGCAGCACGTATCCACCGTTATAATCCAAGTGCTCTCCAATGAGATTAACACGGCCTGGTGCATAAAATACTTGAGCTTCTTGCTCGCTTACCCCGTACTTTTCGATGAATTTCTTTTTAAGTTCCTGTGTGCTCATTAATGCCACTCCATCCTTTCGCTGCTTCAGCCAGTGGGAATAAGTAAAGCGTTCTTTATGTATTCATTATAATAGAATCAGTCATCCTCTGATAATGCAATCATGTGTGTAATGTATGGATAAATGTGACTTCCCATAATATAATAATTACACAAATAATTGATACACCCTAAACTATAAGCCATAAAATGACAATAACACAAGAAAGGCTGTCTCAAATGGAGCATACTTATTCCGTAGGATCTAATCCCGTATATTACGATAAACAAAATCTCCATGTACTGTTTGCTGGTCAAAGTCAGACGATTCCTATGCATCAAGCTGGCCCTAAGATTTACGATTATTATTTACTTCACTTTATAGAGTCTGGCTCAGGTGTTTTCCGTACTGAACATCATCAATATGCACTGGGAAAAGGTGACTGCTTCCTTATTCATCCAGGACAGCTGGTCAGTTATGTTTCGGATAAAGATCAGCCCTGGTGCTATCGCTGGGCAGCTTTTACTGGGAGTGAGGCTGATAGCCTCGTGCTGCAGACAGGCTTTACACCTCAAAAACCTGTGGTGACTACAACGGGTGATAGCGTCATCCCAGGTGCCCTTTCCAGTATTATGCAAGCCTTCAAAGCAAACAAAGAAAGTGCACACCTAACTTCTCTAGGGTATCTTTATCTCATTGTAGGTGAAGCCGCAGATTTACTCTCTTCCTTCTCCCGTCTTCCTGGAGCTGAATCGCAGGTTAAGCGTACTGTGAAGCAAATGATCCACTACATGGCCTCCCAATATGCTCATCCAGTATCCATTGAACAAATGTGTGATACTCTTGGCTATAACCGGGCCTATCTATCCCGTGTATTTAAGCAAGAGACCGGATTATCTCCGGTGACCTACTTGCTGAAGCTGCGCATTGAAAAGTCCAGACAGCTGCTGCGTGAACGGCCCGAGCTGTCCGTGGAACAGGTAGCAGCATCCGTGGGGCTCACCGATGCTTTATACTTCTCACGCCAATTCAAACGGTTTTGTGCTCAGTCACCCACCGCTTACCGTCTCACAACGACTAGACATGTAAAAAAGACAAATCAGTAAGGGAAGCCTTTGAAAAAGGGATTCACATATTAGGCAAGTCCAATATGTGAATCCCTTTATTAAGCTGATCTTTCAGTTAGCTTCGGTTATGTTGCATATAGACTCAGATATTCAGGGTAAGCACGAAGATGTATCTCTTTTGCCCTTTTCTGAGCCATTTCCTTCAGTTCTGGCACTTGCTCCGCTTCAACATAGTCAGCAAGAACATCAATCACATCATCAAGGAGCTTCGCTCTAAAATAAAACTCAATCCGTTCCAATATTGCAAGGCCTGCTAAATCAATAACTAGATCCCTACAGTAAGTCCAATCTTTTGATTTATAGAGCGGCCAAAGTAGTACGGAATAATCCATTGCAGCGTCTCCAAAAACCGTAAGGTCATCCCAATCAATAATCCAAAATTCATTATTATCATTGACTAAGATATTCTGCCAATTCACATCATTGTGTACGATGTCGGACGCCTTTCTCTGAAAAGAAGGGTGCTGACTAACCATAATTCTCAAAGCTTCCACTTCTGTATCGAACCAATCTAAAGTGTCCGCCGTTACGAAGTCCAGCAAATGCTTTTCCGCTCTAATAATTTGCAGATCTTCTTCAAATCGATTGATGTATTCGTCAGTAAATGCGGCGGCATAATTGTAGTCCTCATCCTCACTTACAACTGCCATCCTAATTCCTTTATCCGCATGTAATTGATGAAGGGACCTCAGAACCTTTTCAACCACTGGCAGTGGATCGGAAATGGAGCTTAATGGTTTACCTTCGATAAAATCAAACACTAAACCATAGGAATAACCAGATGTTATTTCTTGTGTAATCTCCCTAATCAACCGTGGTGCCTTGTAATTATAAGTCAAATGTTCACTGATCTTAACCCACTGTTTAAGTCCTGCTGCTTTTTGTTCTTGCGAGAGTTTTAAATGACGAAAGGTTTGACCATCCGTTATGCGATAAGATTGGTTTACAAACCCTCCAGGATTCCAAATATACTTAGCCTCAATCTTCGACCTATTTAAGCCTATAGATTCCGAGTTGGCTTCGGCCCACTCTTTCACCTTGTTCTCATCTTGAAGCAACTCCATCGATGCAGCTCATCCCTTCACCTACGTCTTCATCAAGTTCCATTCTCCGTTTGAAGAATAGTCTCAATGCGATCCAATTCTGCCTGCGAGAACTCCAAATGCTGAAGTGCAGCTATATTCTCTTCAATCTGACTAATTCTGCTAGCCCCTATCAATGCAGAAGTAATCTTCCCATCACGTAGTGTCCAAGCTAGTGCAAGCTGCGCCAAACTCTGGCCTCTTGAAACAGCAAGCTGATTTAACGCGTGGATCTTGCGCTTCACATCCGGGGTAATTCGGCTTTCATTTAATGCAGCAGAAGGTTTGGCCGCTCTTGATCCTTCTGGGATTCCATTTAAATACTTATTGGTTAACAATCCTTGAGCCAGAGGTGTAAAAGCGATACTGCCAACTCCGCTCTGTTCCAGCACACCCTGTAAACTACCCTCAATCCAGCGATCGAGCATAGAATAACTCGGCTGATGAATTAAGAGCGGCGTTCCTAAGCTGTTCAAGATTCTAACCGCTTCGAGCGTCTGCTCCGCGGTATAGTTAGATAATCCTACATACAGAGCTTTGCCGGAACGCACAGCATGGTCTAACGCCTGCATGGTTTCTTCAAGAGGTGTTTCCGGGTCCGGCCGATGCGAATAATAGATATCAACATAATCTATGCCCAGCCGCTTCAGACTCTGATCCAGACTAGCCAGCATATATTTACGCGAACCCCATTCGCCATAAGGACCGGGCCACATGTTGTACCCTGCTTTTGTAGAAATCACCACTTCATCTCGATATGGAGCCATATCACTTGCAAGCACTTTCCCAAAGAGCTCTTCTGCTGAACCCGCTGGTGGTCCATAGTTGTTGGCTAGATCAAAATGAGTAATTCCAAGATCAAAAGCACGAGTGATCATTTCTCTGCCATTTTCGTAAGTATCAATTCCACCAAAATTCTGCCAAAGTCCTAATGAGATTGCCGGAAGCTTAAGACCTGAGTTCCCACAACGGTTATAACGCATGTCTTCATATCGTGCTTCATTTGCTACATATACCATTGCTTATCCCTGCCTCTCATTACGCGCTGTTTCTGTACTACCTTATCTTTAAACTACTAAGCGCAATAATAATCTGGCAACCGACAAGCGATGAGATTATCCCTTCTAACCAAGCAGATCCTTTACACTGCCGAGTACTTTCCCAATCCGATCTGTAATCAGAAGATCAGCTTGATCATCAAAAGGTGTCGGGTCGCCATTCAGCAGCACCGTACGTTTGCCCCGGAAATAAGTGACTAGACTTGCCGCAGGCTGGACCGTAAGAGAGGTTCCACCAATCATAAGCATATCTGCAGCTGCTATCGCTTCGACAGAACTCACCAGCACCGAGTGGTCCAATTCTTCTTCATATAGCACAACATCCGGCTTAATAATGCCACCACATTCGGGGCAGCGAGGGACGATCTCAGTGGTACTTAGAAGCTGCTCCAGCCCGTAATAACGTGAGCAGTCCATACAATAGTTACGATGAATAGAACCATGCAGCTCAAGTACCTTTTGGCTACCCGCCAGCTGATGTAGGCCATCAATATTTTGCGTAATAACTGCTTTAAGCTTGCCCTGCCGTTCCAACTCTGCAAGCAGCAGATGTGCGCCATTCGGACGAGCATCAGGATGAATCATTTTACTGCGGTAAAAATCAAAAAAAATGTCCGGTGAGGACATAAAAAAAGTTCGGCTCAGCATCACTTCAGGCGGATAAGGTGAATTGTGCTGAGTCTGGTATAATCCTGCTGCCGAGCGGAAATCCGGGATCCCACTCTCTGTTGATGTACCTGCCCCTCCGAAAAAAACGATGTTGTCACAGTCTTTAATCCAAGAAGCAAGTGTCTGCAATTGATCCATATGTTGTAGCACATCCTTTCCATTAGTATGCTGATCAGTAGGTGATCCTTAGCTCATTATAGCTAGAAATAATCACATCTGCGTCAATCAAGTGATTTCCATTACCCATGTTGGAAATTCCAACGGCGAGGCGTAAGCCTGCACCTTTACCCAATTGCATATCTGCATTACTGTCACCAATAATAATCGTCACTTCAGGAGACAGCCCCAGCTCCCGGCAGGCTAATTCAGCCATTTCAGGTGCGGGTTTTCCGTTTAACACTCTGTCTCTTGTAACTACCGAATGGAAGTAATGAGCAATACCAAGCCAATCTAGATGCTCCTGAGTGGTCTTTGCGCCATCTGAGGTAACCACCCCTAGCTTGAGTGATGCAGCCGCGCACTGTTCCAGAAAAGGAAGAAGCCCTTCTAGAGGTTGTGCCGTGCGGCGTTTGCGTAATTCATACATAGCGTCCTTAGCTATACTCTTTACACGGGTCAACGCTTCATTCCAAGGAACACCCGCAGCATACAGCTGCCATGCAAGCACACCATAACTTTCTTCTTCTGTAGCCATGGTGAGCGGCCCTGCTGGATCATAACCAATCAACTTTCCTGCAGCATCATGCTGGGTACCTAGCACTTTACTCCGATCCACGATAAAATCAGTTCCCATAATCGCAAGCTGATTTTCCATTCCACATAGTACAAGCTCGGCCCAATTCCCCCAAGTGGCTAATAGATCCAATAACGTGCCATCTTTGTCGAACAATATTCCTGAACAGGGAATGCATTCATTGTTAATCTGTAATTCTGGCATAAGTATCCTCCCTTTGTTGGAAAGACCGAAGACTACCTGATATTCCCAAGCCAATCCAGCATGGCTCGCACAGTGTCATTTTGCTGTTCTTCTTCGGAAATGGTTGCTTTCCCGTCTCCTTTTTGTGGTCCATAGCTTCCAAACTGAGCGTGATTTCCACCGACGATTGAACTATAAACCGTATTATCCGGCAAATAGGAACGTCCTTTGTTGTAGCTGTCTCTGTCAATAACCTGATCCTCTGTACCCACTACCGACAATACTGACAAAGTAGTCTCACGCAGATTACCTTTTTCATCTGGATAAGAAGCCAGGAAAAACACACCTTCCAGCTGGTCCGCATGCTCAATCGCATAACGTGACGCCATGACACCCCCAAGCGAATGCCCACCTAGAACAAAAGATTGCTTTGGATGCACACGAATAATCTCTTCTGCAGCATCGCCCTTTGTTACTGCTAAATTAAGCGGCATTTTAGCGATGTAGAACGGATGCCCCGCAGCAGCAATGCCCTTCGCCAGTGGGGAGTAAGCTTCTGGTTTCACCAGAGCTCCAGGGTAAAATATGATCGAGGCCCCCTTAGTAATGGAGGGTTCGAACGAAATCCAGTTTTCATTCTGTTCAACTGTAACTCCACCACTTGAAATCAGTGCAGTTTCGGCTTCTTCAGCCGGTGCATACGGAGTTAAATATTTCCACAACAGCAATCCGGCTACAACAAGAATGATTAGTACAATTAAACCAATACGACGCTTAGTTATTCTTTTCTTCAACATGCTCCACTCCCGGATGTTACTGCATATAAGAAAATTATAGTAGAAACCCACTGTTCTAACAACCTTCAACACATCGCCACATTTGGCACTCATGACAACGCTTTCAATAGTGAGTTAATTCACAATTCAATTGAAGAATATCTTGTATTTTAAAATTAAAGCATCAAGCATCTTTGGGGGGAAGTCATGGTAGGGGAAAACTCGCTAGACACGCCTGGAAAGACCTTTTTTCTAAATTTACGTTTTGTTCTCATTGTTACTGTAATCGTTGGAAACGCCATAGAACCATTGATAGGCTCAATGAGCAGCTTGCATAGCTTATATATGTGGATCTTCAGCTTTCATATGCCGCTCTTCGTGCTCGTTACAGGTTTTTTTGCCAATAAACACCTTACGGGTACACAAGGCCGTCGCATTATCATGCAAATCGGATTGCAGTACATTATTTTTCAAAGCCTCTACTCTGTGCTGGACGCCACCATATATCAGGTGCAGGGTATCCATCATTCCTTTTTCGCCCCCTATTTGCTCTTATGGTTCCTGGCAAGTCATGCCTTCTGGCGTATACTGATGATCGGGATGCGTAAATGGGCGCCTGCCACTCAATTCATTTTTGCTGTCGCCGCTGGAATTGCCGTTGGATACCTACAGCTTGATGGCGTATGGTTCAGCATTAGCCGCACTTTTGTATACCTGCCATTCTTCGTATTAGGTTATCATTTTTCATTCCAGTCCTTTTCTCGCTTTTTTCAAAAATGGATTAAAATTACCGCTGCCGCAGTCTCCATCCTTCTATTCCTTCTGTTTGCATCTTGGGGATCAGAGTTGCCGATAGGCTGGCTTTACGGAAGTATGACCTACATGCAGCTTGGGCTTCAAGAATGGTACGCAGGAATTTATCGTCTGGGCGTTTACGGGCTACAAATCACTGCTGCACTAGCGTTTATGGGGTGGATTCCTTACTCGCTTAGCCGGCTGACTGACTGGGGCTCCCGTACGTTATATGTTTTTCTACTTCACGGATTTATCGTTCGTTTTGCCGCTGTTTCTGGCCTGTACTCTTATATCAACCATTCTATAGGTGCCATGTTATTGGTGCTTTCTGCAATCTTACTGACCATTCTCTTAGCCCAACCAAGTGTAAAAAGGCTGATGCATCCTATTGTTGAGCCCCCCGTTGGCTGGATGATCACCCTGCAGCGTGTTGCCTTAAGGCGCTCATTATAAGTGGCCTATCCCCTAGCGGATAGGTTTTTTTATACTATTTAAGGCCAGTCTCCTCATGAGAAACTTCATATTGTCCGGTAGAAAAAACGTGCTCTTTGTGATAGACTCACTAATAACAATGACTTCTCCGTTCATTATAGGCGGGAACCGTTTATACCAAAACAGCGGCATTTTTTATAGAATCGGCTTCGCCCTTCTTCTCTAGGAAGCTCGTCCCCGTTCATTCTATAAACCGTATATACGCAGGTCTTTGGAGTTCATTGCGTTAATGCGACACTATATTTCATTGCAATTTATTTAGGGGGGAAATGTCAATATGGCAGCTAAGAAAATGCGTTCAGACATGATTAAAAAAGGCTTTGACCGTGCTCCACACCGTAGTCTCCTGCGTGCAGCCGGAGTAAAAGAAGAAGATTTCGGAAAGCCGTTTATTGCGGTCTGCAATTCCTATATTGATATTGTTCCAGGTCATGTGCATCTTCAAGAGTTCGGTAAGATCGTTAAGGAAGCGATTCGTGAAGCTGGCGGCGTTCCTTTCGAATTCAATACGATCGGCGTTGATGACGGTATCGCAATGGGACATATCGGCATGCGTTATTCACTGCCAAGCCGTGAGATCATCGCTGACTCCTTGGAAACTGTCGTTTCCGCGCATTGGTTCGATGGCATGGTCTGCATCCCTAACTGCGATAAAATCACACCGGGTATGATGATGGGCGCACTGCGTGTTAATATTCCAACCATGTTCGTAAGCGGTGGTCCAATGAAAGCCGGCGTAGATAGTAAAGGTAAAAAGCTCTCCCTTACCTCGGTATTTGAGGGCGTAGGTGCACACCAAGTAGGCAAAATCAACGATGCTGAATTGCTTGAATTAGAACAATTCGGTTGTCCTACCTGCGGATCTTGTTCGGGAATGTTCACGGCCAACTCCATGAACTGCCTGGCAGAGGCACTTGGACTGGCATTGCCAGGTAATGGTACCATCCTAGCTGTAGCTGATGAGCGCAGAGAATTTGTACGCAGATCTGCTACTCAACTGATGGAATTGATTAAGTTAGACCTTAAACCAAGAGATATCGTAACTAAAGAATCCCTCGATAACGCTTTTGCGCTGGATATGGCAATGGGCGGCTCCACTAACACGGTGCTGCACACCCTTGCACTGGCTCAAGAAGCTGGTATCGATTATCCGCTTGAACGCATTAACGAAGTGGCTAACCGTGTTCCTTACCTGGCTAAGCTGGCTCCTGCTTCCGATATTTTCATTGAAGATGTGGACCGCGCGGGCGGCGTTAGTGCCGTATTAAATGAACTACTTAAGAAACCGGGTGCTCTGTTCGGAGACTGCATGACGGTTACCGGCAAAACATTAGCCGAGAACGTAACCGGACATGAAATCCAAGATACTTCCGTCATTCATAAAATCGATAACCCTTACTCCGAAAGAGGCGGTCTCGCCGTACTTTACGGCAACCTGGCTCCTGAAGGTTCCATCATTAAAGTAGGTGCAGTAGATGCTTCTGTTGGTGGATATCACAAAGGTCCTGCGATCTGCTTTGATTCCCAAGAATCCGCACTCGAAGGTATCGCTAACGGTAAGGTTAAAGAAGGCCATGTAGTCGTTATCCGTTATGAGGGTCCAAAGGGTGGACCGGGAATGCCGGAAATGCTAGCTCCTACATCGCAAATCGTGGGGATGGGTCTTGGTGCTAAGGTTGGTCTGATTACAGACGGACGTTTCTCGGGGGCTTCCCGCGGAATTAGCATCGGGCACATTTCTCCGGAGGCTGCTGAAGGCGGCCCGATCGCTTTTGTTGAAGATGGAGACATCATTGAACTCGACCTCAACAATCGCAAGATTGAACTCCTGGTTGACGAAGAAGTATTAGCGGTTCGCCGTACGGGCTGGAAAGAGTTTGAGCCTAAAGTTAAGACTGGTTACCTGGCTCGCTATTCCAAAATGGTTACCAACGCAAGTAACGGTGCAGTACTGAAGATTTAATTAGCAAATCCGAGTTCTAGTTGTTCCTAGCATACAAGAGCAGTCTACCTTAGATAATCTATGGTCGGACTGCTCTTTTTTATTGGGCACAAGAAAAAACGCCCCACAATCCATTTCTGGTTTGTGAGGCATCTATATTATGTTTCATTATATAAGACTAAATAATATCATGAATCAATTCGTTACTGTTGCTCCTGGCAATTCCACTTCTGTGAGTGAATCATTAAGTGACAACGCTTCTTCTTGCTGCGGTTTACGTTTTCTTACTGACCTTTCATCATGAGGCAGTTGCTTATTCATCTTCTTGAGTAATTCTGAGACAGGCATCAGGATTAGCTTCGGTACAAGGACCTCACTACGCTCCTTGAGCCTAGCACCACCATCTGGATGAATCACACTTAACAGGATCTTTAAGTAAAACTTGGTGGAGCGTGCGAATATGCCATCGGGCAAATCATGTACACTAAAGCCGAATTTCTCTGGCCCACGGTTAATCATACTAACCCCATAAAGTGCTTTGGCTTGCGCGAGGTTTACATCTTCGGCAATAACTTCTGCCAGCATTGGCAACCCTTTCTCCATTCTGCGGATCATTCGAATCGCAAGTTGAGCAGAAGAATGAGAATGAATACCTAACTCGAATAATTGCCTGTTATCAATATGCAGCTCAATGACTTTATCACCTTTACTCAGCAAGGTTCCATCACCAAGTTCAACAGGCTCTCCCTGATATTTACGCATTCGATAATGCATGAATGGATCGGCTGGGTTAATCGTCTTGAGCTGGAACATTACTTGGAATACCTGCTCCCAAGCCAACCAGAGTCCGACCAGTACTCGTTTACCAAAGGATAAACGCCGAATCGGTGATTTCTCCGCCATCTTAATCATGTCATCCACTCGAATGCTGCGCAGTCCTCTTCTTTGGGCCTCCTGCAGCGTCAGTTCAAGGGCTACAAGCATATTCTCGGGTGCGTCCGGATCGGCACCTAACGTTGTGCCACTATCATGCAGCAGCATCACTTCACCGGGATTCAATCGCGCCAGCATCTTCTCAGTGAGACGCTGCGCACCAAGCTTCTCACGCCAATCTCCAAACATTACCGACCATAGAACAATTTCAACTTGGCGACGTTTGGAAATATCGAATAAATTGACAATCCCCCAAGGTGGACGGTAATAAGTACTACGCTCGCCTATTATGTTGTAGATAATATCATTCGTGCGCTGAATCTGCCGACGAACGGTTGCCGGCCGCATGAGCCAGTTCGTCTTGTGAACATAATTATGAATTCCAATAAGATGTCCCTCTTCATGTATCCGCCTAATAAGATCCGGATAACGTTCAGCGTTAGATCCTACTACAAAAAAGGTTGCTTTTGCATCATACTTCTTCAATAAATCCAGAAGTAACGGTGTAAATCTAGGGTCAGGTCCATCATCAAAGGTCAACGCGAACTCATTTCGCCCAGTTCCTTTACGAAAGACACGGTAACCAAAAATGCGGCTAATCATACCCGGGATAAAAGCATAAAAAGATGAGATATAAAATAACCAGAGCAGCAAAGTCTGCATATGAATTCCTCGCTTTTCCAGAGTTGACTTTGGCTCGCCTTACGTCTGCAAGCAGAACCTGTGATACGGCCAAGTGAAGTTAGATAAAAAATACGTTACCCCCTATTTTAACACATGTATCAAAGAAATAGACGGTTTTTAGGTAAAATCATGTACAATGTATTCAAGCTGACCTATCAACTTATTAAAAAAGGGAGTTGTTTATATCTATGCTGCCGTTATACAAAAAATATTGGCGCACGTTCTTCGACATTGGATTAATTGTCCTCACGGTCTATCTGGTTATGTTCGCCTTCAGTAAATTGTATCAGTTAGCTGCACCTGTATTCCTATCTTTTTTTGTATTTTTGCTTATTGAACCGCTTGCCCGTTTCTTGAACCGACGGGGGCTTGCCAAACCATTCGCTTCAGCGATTTCAGTGCTTCTGTTCCTAATCGTTCTTCTGGGTACGTTATTTGGCGCTGGGCTATTGGTCACCATCCAAGCGCTTCACTTTCAAGATAATCTTCCTAAGTATACATATGTGGTGCAACAACATTTCGTGGAATCCACAACCTACCTTCAGCAAAAAATTGAAAGCTTGCCGCCGGATATTACCGATAAAGTGAATGGCTACTTTAAAGATGCCACGAATGTTCTTACTGGATGGCTTGTTACTTTTCTAAAATATATGGTCGGTGTGCTCGGATCCTTTTCCTCCTTCATGGCCAATTTTGGGATCGCCATTATTTTAGCATTTTTCCTTAGTATGGAGATTAAAGATTGGCGCAAGATTGCCCATGACAAAATGCCAAAAACATTTAAAACTGCTTACGCTTTTTTGCAGGGCAACGTCTTTAAAGCCATCGGCTCTTATTTAAAAGCCCAGCTTATTCTGATCAGCATTACCTTTGTTATCGTACTGGTTGGCTTATTCATACTAAGGACCGGTAACGAAATCACTATGGCGCTTATCTGTGCTGTATTTGATGTCTTGCCGCTCCTTGGTGTAACGACGATTTTAGTCCCTTGGATCATCTATCTGTTCATTGTTGGCAATACCTCATTAGCAATCGGTTTAATCGTACTCCTGGCGATTGTATTGATTGTAAGACAGCTGCTTGAACCGAAGATTACCGGGAATTCGATTGGCGTATCGTCTGCTTTTCTGATGCTGTCCTTCGTCATTCTGTCTACATCCGCTTTCGGTATGGCCGGTCTGATCCTGTCGCCGATTCTGCTTATTCTGATCAAAGAACTAATTCAACAAGGATATCTTCAGAGCTGGATCTATTTGCCTCAAGAGGAGTTTATCGTTTCACCCTTTGCTGCAAATGGCCCTTCATCTATGGGTAAGGCCACTGCTACTCCTCCGGAGCCTCAAGCTTCTGTAGAAGACGATAATAAATCAAATATCTGACCAAACAGCTTGATAGCAAGATGCGGACTGTCCGGAGCGACATTCTCTACAGCAACTGATACGGCATATCTTGGGTGATCCACTGGACCGTAGCCGATAAACCATTGATTGTTGCGTGCTACGCCCTTAACCAGTGTCTGTGCCGTCCCTGATTTACCTGCAACGGGCCAGTGTGTGCTTTGTAGACGGGTTCCCGTTCCTTCCGTCACAACTTTGCGCATCATGGACAGTAACTGGCGGGCTGTAGACTCAGAAATCCTTCCTGATGAGGAAGGGGACAGATGTCCCGGCAGCTCCTCCAGCTTCTGCCCGTTCGCAAATGTGATTCGCTGCAGAATCCTCGGCGCCCTTACTTCACCTCCATGCAGTAGCGTTACAATAAGATTAGCTGCTTGTAAGGGTGTGACTTGTACATCTCGCTGTCCAATTGCAGTCTGTACCCTGGCTCCCTTGTCATCCGGCAGTAAGCTAGTAAAGATGGTTCCCTTTTGCTCTCCGGATAGTGGTTTTAGAAGTGGAAACCCAAGCGTCTTCTCGGCTTGCCAGCTGATATCTCTACCGAGTCCTAGCGCCAGTGCAGTTGATTGAAGCTGGATACCGCTTAAGCGCTCTGCCAGAGCAGCAAATACAGTATTACAGGACACGGCGAATCCTTGCGCCAGCGTAAGGGGTCCGTGTCCTTTTCCTGTCAGACAAGACAATCCATATTTCTCGAATTGCCCTGAACAATAAAAAAGCTCGTCAGCGGAGGTTACACCCGCTTCTAAGGCCGCGGCGGCTGTAACGATTTTGAAGATCGATCCAGGAACGGCAGCCTGGAGTGCCCGATTGTTCCACTCCCCGCCTTGCGGAGAAATCTTCTCTGGATTATAGAAGGGTAAAGATACCATGGCTTCAATATCTCCCGTCCCGGTATCTAACACCACTATGGCTCCTTCCTTCATTCCGGATTTGAGCGCAAGCTCCTCAATTCCCTCCTGAAGCTTTTTATCAATCGTTGTATATAACGACAGAGGGAAATAAGGATTGCCCGGAGCTTTAACTTGAATGGGACTGCCTGGAAGGCGATTCCCACGCGCATCCACTTGAACATAAGCTTCCGTGTGTCCTACCCCTTGAAGCAAAGGCTCTAATGTCTTCTCTAAACCGTCCGTTCCCGTCATAGGAACTCTAAGACCCGTAGGAGAAGCTTTAGCTCCAGCATGCATAGTGGCTTCCGATAAATAGCCTAGCCATTGCCGACCTGAAGAACTCCCATCATATCTGCGTGCGAAAGGGAGCACGCCTACTCCGTCGATCCCCAGTGCACTCACTTCTTCTGCCTGTGCCTGAGACAACGCGAGTGGTCCTTTTCCCACTGAAGATGGCCATAGCAAAGGTTCTTTCAGTGACGACCGCTTATTCAACAGTTGTTCATAGCTGACACCCAGAATCTCCGCCAATCGGTGCATGGGTTTAGCTTCTTCGTAAACAACCTTCGTCACAGATTTCTTAGCCATCTCCTCTTGTGGAAAAAAAGCCGCCGTCCAAATGGTTTCCCCCGAAAGAGGCTCATTCTTGCGGTCATACAGACGTCCCCGACCGCTGTCTAGTACAGTCTCCCGTTCACTTTGAATTTCTGCCATCTTCGCAAGTGTATATTTTGTTCCAGGAACCGTCTGTTCCTTCATAATTAGCTGAACCCACGCCAGCCTAAGGATCAACACAGCTACAGCCGCAGATAAAATAAGAAGACCGCTGAATACACGCCGATGTTTGTTATTACGCAATGTCTTCCCTCCTGAACAGACTCCACACCTATTATGTCCTACCTACATCCATTAGAATCGCCATAAAATGTTCATTGCAACATCAGAAGCTAAAATTTATATTCTGGCTTGTCACCGCTCAAAACAAAGAACCGCTTCTCCAAAAGGAATAAGCGGTTCTTTAATTTAGTATTCTGTTACGGCTACCCTACACGCTGAACTTCGATAATTTCTCCTTTAACTGCAAGGATGCATCCTCCAGCTTCAAAGAAAGCTCTACCAAATGATCACTTACACTTTGTTGCTCTCCACTAAGTGAGGCAACTTCTTGAGATGCAGCTGATGATTCCTCAGCTATTGAGCTTACGTTGCTCATCGAATCGGATAGAACCTTTTGCGATTGACTCAGGCTGTCCATCGACACAGTTACAGCATTCAGACGAGCGATAAAATGCTGCATCTGATCCTGCACAGATACGAAGATATCGCTAGTACTCTGCACGGAAGTCATTTGCTGATTAAAGAGCGGTGCAACTTCTGAAAGGACCACAACCGTCTCGTTCATATCTCTCATAACGGTATCTGTTATTTCTGCCACAACAGCGATAGACTCTTTCGATTGATCTGCAAGCTGACGTATTTCATCGGCTACCACCATGAATCCTCGCCCGGCCTCGCCTGCTCTTGCTGCTTCAATGGTGGCATTCAGAGACAAGATATTCGTCTGCTGAGTAATATTTTGCATCACATTAAGAACCTTCATAACGGAAGATGCCGTTTCTGTCAGCTCGTTAACCTTCATCACAAGCTGATTCGTCTTCAGGCCTGTCCTATTCGTCTCATTAAGTAATTCTTTCAACCTGTTGAAGCCTTCCTCACTGAGTTCGCCGATGCTATGTGCGGTGTGATCCATCTCGTGAGTAGCTGAATTGACTAAATCCATCTGTACCGAAATTTGCCCCGTCAACTCATTGCCACGATCAGCTTCCAAGGCTAAACTGCCAGCACCACCCGCAATTTCTTCCGTGGCCGCGGCAATATCCATAGCTGCATCAGCTGTCTTGCGCGAAACACCGCTAAGCTCATCGGCGGTTTCCAGTACCTTCCGAGCGGTTTCATTCGTATGGATAACCAGCTCTGTTATTCGTTCCATCATCATGTTAAAAGAACTGGATAACTGACCGATCTCATCACGTGAGGTGATATTCGTACGCACCCCTAGATTCCCTTCGGCTCCCTCTGACATCAAATTCTTAAGTCTGGTCAGCGGTCGAGATACCATTCTGAACATCCAATACCCTATTAAAATGGCGATAACAGCAGCTACAGCAACAATAATATAAGTAGTCTTGAGAATACGCAGCGCGTCTTTCGTCAAGTTCTCAGCCGGTACAACACCAAGTAACCTCCATCCCGAGGTTTCTAGTGTTCCGTATACAGCTAATATGGATTTCCCCTTCTCATCCTTTGTTGGCAATGAGCCTGCTGTATTCTGCAGACCACCCAAAAGCGTGCCTCCCAGATTCAAATATGTATCCGTCCCCACTTGCTGGGAGGAGGCAATCAATTCATCCTTATTCGTTAGCAATTGCATGTAGGAGCTTGTTCCAAGATCCACTTTACGAAGCTGATTTTCTAATTCGCTAATTCTAATATCGTTAATGACTATGTATCCTGAGCTTTTAGAATCACCGGCAATCGATTTGGCCAAATGGAAAACACCTGACGTATTTCCTTCCTGGCCTTGTAATTCACGTGGAATCCATACACTCTGTGGCTTCTCCTCTAGCTGCTTAAACCATGAGGATTCTCTGAAACTCTCAATAAAAGCGCTATCTTTTGTACCCGCCGAAGAAATTGGAAAACCTTCATTCATCGGAATAAGGTATACGGCCTCCACACCGTTCGATGCCGTGAGCCAATCATTTAGCTGCGCACTAATCTGGTTAGATAGTACCTTACGTTCCTCATTACTTGTAGTGGGATTATTCCCTTGTTTGAGTGCATTTTGAATTTCATTGTCGTACAAGATTCTTCCTAGACCATCCTCATAACGTAACAATTCCACATCAAACTTCTCAGCGGTTTGAACGACTGTCTGTTGATTGGCTGACAGAGCATTCGTCTCGATCGTATGCTCAGCTACGGAATAGGAAGTGTAGCCGAGAGAGAGCACGAGCACCATCGTCGAAACAAAGAAGATGAGAAAAAGCCGCACCCCAATGGATTTGGATGGATGCAGCTGGAATCGTCTTTTTTCTTTTTTCACTTGTACTTTCATCTAATCATTCACCACCATTGTCGTCTGTTATGCCTACTGGCTTATCGTTTACAAGGTCATGAACATTTGTAACACCCGATCGGAAAGATATGGCAAATACTCATGACCGTACTCATAATAAACCATAAGCTCTTTGGGCGCTAGTACTTTGTTGTATGCGGCAAACTGCGTTGAAGGTGGACAAATCACATCGGATAACCCTGTAACCCACAACATTTTGGCTTGAATTCGCTCCGCGAGATTCTGAATATCGATGTAACCCAGTCTATTAAAAATCTCGTCCTCACGTACATGATGGGGATCAAAAAAGCGGAAATAATAGTTAATTTCCTCATAAGCTGACGTAGTGATATCAAGCTCCCAAGCCCGTCTATAATCTGAAAGAAACGGATACACAGGAACGGCCATACTCACACGCTGCTCTAATGCTGCACAAGCTACAGTAAGCGCACCGCCTTGAGATAAACCAAAAGCACCTACTCGTGCTGGATCAACTTCTTCCATAGACATCAGTATTCGAGCAGTCTGTGCTGTATCCAGAAACACATTACGATAGTAAAGGTTGTGCGGATTAGGATCGTCAATGCCGCGAATAATATGTCCACGAATGGTTGTGCCTTTTACTGTAAGATTATCCTCGGAAAGTCCGCCTTGTCCCCGGCAATCCATCGCAAGGACACTAATCCCATGGGCCGCATAAGTCACCTTCTCCATCCAATCCCCGCTGTCACAGGAATATCCATGAAACATCACGACACCAGAACCTTTTTCTGAACCCCTTTTCTTCGGTCTTACATATTTACAATGGATTCTTGCTCCGCCAACGCCGGTAAAATACAGATGGAAACATTCCGCCAGCTCGCTGACGAACTCCGCAGGCTCTAGTTCATAATCTAGCGGCTGGGCATCCAGATCACGCAAAGCCCGCTCCCAAAATGCGTCAAAGTCGACTGGCTTTGGGCTGCTTCCGTTATATTTTTTTAATTGTGACAATGTCATGTCGTTTCCCATATTAAGGTCCTCCTTAAGGTTTTTTCACTTAAAAAACAATGGAAACGGAAAACCCGCTTATGTGGGTTTTCCGTTAGTTTCTACTAATAACAAGAGCTCGCTAGTTGCACTTTGTGCAACTATTTACAGCAAAATATATGTGTTGTTCATTTAATTGCACTCTATACAACTAAATTTGCTCACAGCAGGGATTACGAGGCAAATCGCCTGAGAAAAGTGTACAATATGCAGCTATTTACACTAAACATCACCAAACAGGTTAGTTTAAGTGTACTTTGTGCAATAGAATCTCTCCATATGAGCATCAGTCGGTGTTCTATTGTACTTTGTGCAATCAGTTCGAGCGAAAATGAGCATAAGAGTGATTTTTGCGGGAATCCATTGCAGAGAGTGCAATAGATTCTATTTTTCAGACGAAATCGAGAGTTTCTATTGCAGAGAATGCAATGAAAAGCTCAAGCCACTTAACACATAACACAAAGCGCGCAACGTGCAGAACCCAGCACACAAAATACAGCACACTACACGCCGCACACTTTTTTCGAACGCTGCTCAGCCACCAATTATCTACCCAACTTCACTCTACCTAAAGTTTGTTCCTCAAAGGTTGTTCACCCTATTAAATTTTACCTAAACCCGCATCATCGCCAACCTCTTCATGGGTGTCGATGACATAGTTGACCATTTCATCAACAGTTGTATATGCAACGCCTACATAAGTGTCAGCAGCGCCATAATAGATGGCGATACGGCCCGTTTCTGCATCATGCAGAGTGGCACATGGGAACAGAACGTTATTCACAAAACCTCTTTCCTCATACCATTCTTCAGGAGTTAGCACAAAATTTTTCGAGCGATATTTTACTTTCGAAGGCTCGTTTATATCCAAAATAACTGCACCCATGCTATATACAAGACCGTTGCAGGTACCAGTAACGCCATGGTAGAACATCAACCAGCCTTCTGTAGTTTCAATCGGTGCAGGTCCGCCGCCAATCTTGACACTTTGCCACCAGCCTTGGCCACCTTTACTCATGACATGGCGGTGTTTACCCCAATATACAAAGTCAGGGCTTTCACTAAGGAATACATCACCGAATGGTGTATGTCCGCTGTCACTTGGACGGGACAACATCACGAAGTTATTATTGATTTTTCTAGGGAACAATACACCGTTCCGGTTGAAGGGCAGGAATGGATTTTCCAAGCTGATAAATGTTTTGAAATCTTGCGTTTTAGCAACACCGATAGCTGCGCCGTAAAAATCTGTACACCAGATAATATAAAATGTATCTTCGACCTTAACCAGACGTGGATCGTAAGCATAACGCGGCTGATAAGAGTTACCTTCTTCATCTATAAATCGGATCGGCTCATCATCGATTTTCCAATCTAGACCGTCAATACTATGTCCCATGCGCAAATGTGGACGCGTTGTGTTATCTTCTACACGAAATACTCCGATAAAACTACCTTCAAACGCAGTAACCGCACTATTAAAAATACGGGCTACTCCTTTTGCAGGATTTCTTTTGATAACCGGGTTATCATTATGTCTCCAAATCGGATTCTCATAGCCAGCAGGCTTATCCTGCCAAGGCATGTTCGGGATGTTAATCGCACTTGCTCCAACCAATTTCACTTCACTCATTAGTATTCCCTCCAAATGTATGCAACTTTTCAGTATGCTATTTTATCTAGTACTGCTATGAAATCTACTACTAAGCTTACTTCACGGAACCTTGTGAAAATCCATTGTAGATATACTTTTGCAACGCGGTAAACACAATCAATGTCGGAATTATCGCGATCATAATCGCCGCACATATTACTTCCCACTGCGATCCGTATGGACCTTTAAACTTAAAGAGTGCTGTGGAGATCGTTTGGAGATCTGTTTTCGGCATATATAGGAAAGGAGTGTAAAAATCGTTATAAATATTTACGCCCTTCACAATAATTACTGTTACAATTGCCGGTTTCAGCAGTGGCAAAATAATTCTCCAATAAATCGTCCAATACGAAGCCCCGTCCAGCATCGCGGATTCATCCAGTGACTCGGAAATCGAATCCAGGAACTGCATGAAAATATATACAGCGATAATATCCGTACCGAGGTACATCACGATGGGTGCCCATCTGGTATTAAACAAGCCCAAGTGATTGATGATTTGGAAGGTTGCCACTTGCGTTGTAACACCCGGAATCAGGGTAGCAATCAGAAACATACTGATGAGAACTTTACTGCCTTTAAATTTAAACCGGGATAAAATATAAGCCATCATTGAGCCCGTCAGCGTTGCACCCAGGATAGAGATCACAACGATAATGACAGTGTTTTTAAATCCTAGAAGCATTTTGCCATCAACAAAAGCCTTAGTGTAGTTGGAGAAATTCAACCAATTCTCTGGCAGTGTTAACGGTCCGGTTGAAGCGTATTCCTGCCCTGTTTTTAATGAGGCAAAAAATACAACTACGATAGGTATCAATGCTGCAAGTGCTCCCAAAATCAAGGTGAGATATTTGAATATACTAGCAGTGGTATATTTTACAGAATGCATAGTTTATTTCTCCTCCTTGATCAGAACGCGCTGCAAAATAGTAACTACTATAACGATACCCAGCAAAACTACGGCCATCGCTGACGCCAATCCAACTTTGCTATATTTGAACGCTACATCGACTGTCTGAATAACAAATGTGCTACTTCCGTTAGATCCGCCTGTCATGACGTATGGAATTTCAAACACACCAATGGCGCCACTGACCGCAAGAATCAGATTCAATTGCAGAATACGTTTAATACTTGGCAAAATAATATGCATAAACTGATGCCATCTGTTTGCACCATCAATCTCAGCAGCTTCATAAATATCCGAACCGATCGAGGAAATAGCCCCAAGGAAGATCAGGAAGTTCATCCCCATGTATCTCCACAGTGACGCACCCGCGAGCGAGAAGTTAATCAAATTCGGATTGAGCAGCCACTTCTGCTGTAAACCGCTGAGTCCGAGCAGGTTAAGAATCGTATCTAGCGTTCCATCTGGTTTGAAAAAGAACAGAAAGATAAAGCCGATCGCTACACCGTTTAGCAAGGTTGGGAAGAACAAAATCCCTTTGAATAAATTTTTCATGCGAACACTAAAGCTCAGAATGGTTGCAAAATACAAAGCAAGTGCCATCTGAATAAAGGTAGTGAAGAAATAATACAAGCTGACCTTAAATACGGAAAAATACTCCGGTTTCGTAAAAATGGTTTTGTAGTTTTCTAACCCAACGTACTCCATATTTTTACTTAGGCCATTCCAGCTGGTGAAGCTGTACCGAAACATACTGATTACTGGATAATACGCAAACGTGAGTAGTAATACGATCGGCACTAATGAGAACAAGCATATGATGGCAATCCGTTGATTTTTGTAACTCAAATTCGAAAACTTGAACACCCGATACACCTCCAGAAAAGCATCCTCATTTATTTATGACTCGTTTAAATGTGAAGGGGGAAATGCCCGTTCGCATATCCCCTCCCACATCCACTACCGCCTATAGCATTTAAGAAAGCTTATAGTTGTTACTGTGCTGTGACTTTAGCGCGAGCGGCTTTCCACTTGTCGTTGAGGTCCTTCATGATGTCATCATAGGATTCTTTTCTGTTGCCAATTGCGGCTTCAATAATCCGTTTCTTGAAGTCTGGTTGCCAAGCACCGATTTCGGCTTGTTTGTCGATTTCATCAGACCAGCCTTCTTCACCGGCTTTAGCAGCTGCAAGTGTATCAAAGGTTACTTCAGTACCTTCATATTGTTTCAGAATTTCTGGAAGCTCTGCACCGATAGCCGGGCTCATACCGCCACCTTCAGTCGTTGGGTAGCCAGATTCGTTAATGAACCAATCCACCCAAGCTCTAGCAGCTTCTTTGTTTTTACTATGAACGCTGACACCCAGATTGTAGTCACCAGCAAGTGGTACAAGGATTTTATCTGCATTCGTAGGGAATGGCATAAAGCCAACATCATCTGGATTCGTTGCTAAACCTTTGATTTGACCGATTGCCCAAGATCCAAGAACCATCGTGCCGATTTTTCCGTTAGCCAGATCCGCTTTGGAAGATTCCCAGTCTGTAGTCGTCGGATCTTCTTCAATCAAACCTTTTTGTGCTGCATCGTACAGGATTTTGTACAGCTCATAGTGAGGTTGACCTGGAACATAGTTATCGTCGCTAGCCACTTGACCAATGTTCACATAATCACGGTTACCAGCTACTGTAGCCAGATCCGCTTCCCATTGGGTCAATGTCCAGCCAGCTGCGTAGTTTGTGTACAGAGGCACTGCTTTCGTTTTGTCTTTAACAGATTGCAGAGCAGTTAAGAATTGTTCAGGAGTTCTTGGAACCTCTGTAATCCCGGCATCTTTAAAGACTTGTTTGTTGTAAATAATACCGTTAAAGTTGATAGTCATTGGAATTCCGTAAGCCATTCCGTCTACTGCTCGTTCTTCCACACCTGTATATTGTTTTTGCATATCTTCGAGTGAACCCAGTGGTTCGAAGAAATCGGGAATATCTTTAATAGCTATGCTTGTAGGTAACAACAGAACGTCGCCATAGTCACTAGTGCTCATACGAATTTTAATTTGATCTTCGTAAGTAGCAAGCGCTTCAAAGTTTACCTTTACATCAGGATATTTCTCATTGAACTTAGCCGCATACTCTTTGAATACGGTATCAACAATATCCGTTCTTTGCGTAATAACCGTGATATCCCCTTTAATATCCTTGGCTGCTGCATCATCAGCCGGAGCTGCCGTCGCCTCTGTTGAGGATCCATTGCTTCCTGTGTTTTTAGCGCCTTCATTGTTGGTGTTGTTGTTTGAGGAACAACCGCTAAACAATCCTGCCATAAGTGTCAGTGCCATCAAGCCCATCATTGTTTTGCCTTTTTTCATGCTTTTACGACCCCTCTCTTCAATTCGACTCTAATTTGGTTTAATAACAAAAATAATAACTTTTATCATCACCATCAATTTAATAGAGTAATCACCATTATCAAACTCACTGAAATACTCTTAAAAAAAAGTGATGATATCGCTTACAAACTCATTATAGATCTATTTTTAACTCAAAACGATGGTTTGAATTGCTTTTTCTGGTCTTGTATTTGTTATTTTTGTTTTTGTTATGATGTTTTTATTATCTAATTTATTGAAAATAACCACAAAAAAAGAGAGCTTATCGCTCTCCTAAATAATAGCTTCCTATATAGGACTAAAACTCACGTTCCATTTTCGGTAATTTACAGCCACTTTTGTAATCCTTAGGTGTCATACCACACATTTTCTTGAACAATTTATTAAAATAAACCGGATCACTATAGCCAACCTTATCGGCAATTTCATAATTTTTTAAGTCGGGATGCTCGATCAGCAATTCTTTCGCCTTAGTAATACGAATTCGAATTAGATAATCGGTGATGGTTTGCCCCGTCTTTATTTTGAACAACCGGCTGAGGTAGCTCGCATTCATACCGACGGTCTCCGCCAAACGCTCAAGTTCGAAGTTCTGATCATACTCCCTCTCCAGTATGCTTTTAGTCTGTTCAACTACGTAATGCTCTCCACCATCTGCCGCTTGAGAGAACATCCCCTCCTGCTCTGTGACGTTCTTTTTCTTTGTATCCTCTACTCTCTTGAGCAATTCATATAGCTGAGTCTTATCAATAGGTTTTAGTAAATAATCCATCACCCCATGGCGGATTGCTCGGCGGGCATATTCAAATTCACTAAAACCGCTAAGAACGGCAATAGGTATATCCTCCATATGTCCTCTAACCTGTTCAATCAACATAAAGCCATCCATTCTAGGCATTTTGATATCTGTAATAAGCAGATCAATGTCATCTCGGGATAACTTTTCAAAATGCTCCCAGGCTTCCACCCCGTTACCGTAGGATCCAATTACTTGTACATCTAGCTCCATCCTCGATGTGATTTTTTCGAGCCCCCTGCGAATGACCTCCTCGTCGTCCGCAATCATAACATTTATCATTTGAGCACTTCCCTCCAGTTGTATCTGCCAGTTATTATGATTGCTCCATCATCACGAATAGAATTCTTCCTATGTATTACGTCAATGTACGATTACACTCTTTTATAGTCTTGTATTTACTATAACGAAAGTTATTCTAATTTCCCAGCTGCAACTATAAATTGTCCTTGAAATCATCTTCGAAAAAGTATATAACTAAATTAAGTTGTTATTATAAACTAACAAATTAATAATAACTATATAACAAAATTATTTTACTAATTATTCTCTTTTCTATTTTCAATGTAAGGTGGGGATTCTCGATGATATTTAACAACGAATACATTGCAGGCATAACCTGGGGCTTCTCGGGTACACGCGGTTCATGGAAAACGGAAGAAGCGGAACGTTCGATGGAACTCATGTCTTCAGTCACTGGAGCGAACTGGACGGCCATTGCCTTTAGTGCGCTTCAAGCTACCGCTCATTCTACGGAAATTCCCTACTGGGAGGCGCCAACCGTTACCAACGAAGAAGTGAAACAGTCCATCAGTAAAGCGAAGTCACTGCAGCTAAAGGTATGCCTGAAGCCGATCGTTAATTGCGCGGACGGAACTTGGCGTGCTCACATTAACTTTTTCGATAAGGATGTTCCTTGCGAGCCTAAATGGTCTGAGTGGTTCAGCTCTTATACTAAATTTATTCTGCATTATGCTGCTATAGCTGAAGAAACAGGCTGTGAGATGTTCTGTATCGGCTGCGAGCTTGTACAAACGGATAGACGAGAAACCGAATGGCGTACGCTTATTGCCGAGGTTCGGAAGGTTTACTCAGGAATTCTTACTTATAATTGCGATAAGTATCAGGAGGATAACGTGACCTGGTGGGATGCGCTCGATGTGATTTCTTCAAGTGGATATTATCCAGCTAACGATTGGGAAGCTCAGCTCGACCGGATTGAGCATGTGGTGAGATCACAGAATAAGCCATTCTTTTTCATGGAAGCGGGTTGCCCAAGCCGAAGCGGGAGTGCGGCGATTCCTAATGATTGGACCTTGAAGGGTGAACCAAGTCAAGCAGAACAAAGCAAATTCTATCAGGCAATGTTTCAAGGCTGTGAGCGCAGAGATTGGGTTCAGGGCTTTATGCTTTGGGATTGGCCTACTCATCTTTATCCAATTCATGAAGCAGAACACAATGATGATTATTGTATGTATGGCAAACAAGCCGCTGGGATCATCAACGATTACTTCACCTCGAAAATCAATAAGTAATGTGAGGAGTGACTACTTACCAATGATTAATTCACCAGAATTATGGTTGACCCAGCTTGAGGATGAGCTACAGGGTAATATTCTTAGTTTTTGGATGAAACAGACGAAGGACGAAATCAATGGCGGTTTTGTTGGTGAAATCGACAATCAGCTGAACATTGCACCTGACGCGGAGAAAAGCCTTGTGCTTAATGCTCGTATTCTTTGGTCCTTTGCCAGCGCTTACCGGATCTACGGCAAGACAGAATATCTGGCCATGGCAGAGCGTGCCTATGCCTATTTGATGGATCATTTCATCGATAAGGAGTATGGCGGATTATACTGGATGGTGAATGCTGAAGGCAAACCTTCTCAGGAGAAAAAACAGATCTATGGCCAAGCTTTTGCTATCTACGCATTGGCTGAATTCTACCACGCGACTGGACGGCCTGAGGTGTTAGATGAGGCCATTCAAATATTCCGGCTTGTTGAGAAATATGGCTATGATTCAACTTATAAAGGTTATGTTGAAGCTTTATCTCGGGAATGGCAAATCACGGATAACCTCAGTCTTAGCAGCAAGGACTTGAATGAGAAAAAATCAATGAACACGCATCTACACGTGTTGGAAGCGTATACCGGACTTTATCGAGTATGGAAGTCAGAGGAGTTGGCGAGTACGCTGGCTGAGCTAATCTTAACGATGCTGGACCATATCATTGATAACGAAGGCAAGCATTTTCATCTTTTCTTAGATGAGGCATGGAATGTAAAGTCAGATATTATCTCCTATGGACATGATATTGAAGGCAGCTGGCTGCTTGTGGAAGCAGCAGAAATACTTGGCGAAGAAAAGCTGCTACAGCGTGTTCGAACCGTCGCTATCTCCATGGCAGAAGCTGTTCTTGCAGAAGGTATAGATACCGATGGCGGGATATGGAATGAAGCTGATCCGAGCGGATTGCTAAGCAAAGACAAAGATTGGTGGCCGCAAGCGGAGGCGGTTGTTGGATTCTATAATGCTTATCAGCTGACCGGTGACAGCAAATTTAACGAGGCTGCCCAAGCCTCCTGGACTTTTATCGATAAATATATGGTGGATCACAAACTAGGCGAATGGTACTGGGGCGTGGACGAGAACCATCTGCCTCTCCCTCACGCAACCAAGGTTAGTGCCTGGAAATGCCCTTATCATAACAGCAGAGCCTGCTTCGAAATGATCGCACGACTGAATTCAACCCTAAAGGAGACTGTATAATGTCATCGTTATTTCATGAACGCAAACAACAACTAACAGAACGTTATGAAGCGCTGATCACCCGTAAAAATGAAAAGCTTCCTTATGGAAACGGTATTTATGACCGTTATGCTTATCCACTGCTTACCGCTGAGCACGCTCCTCTAATCTGGCGTTACGACTTCAACCCTGACACTAATCCTTACTTTGCTGAAAGAATCGGCGTCAACGGCGTTTTCAACCCTGGTGCCATAGAACTTAACGGTAAGTTCTATCTTGTTGCCCGCGTAGAAGGTAATGACCGTAAATCTTTTTTTGCTATAGCTGAAAGTGACAATGGTGTGGATGGCTTCCGCTTCTGGGATCATCCAGTCGTGTTGCCTGAGACAGAAGTTCCGGACATCAACGTTTACGACATGCGCTTAGTAAGTCATGAAGATGGCTGGATCTATGGCCTCTTTTGTACAGAACGCAAAGATCCAGAAGCTCCACACGGTGACCTTTCCAGCGCAGTAGCACAATGTGGTATTGTCCGTACAAAGGATCTGAAGATCTGGGAACGTCTGGCCGATCTTAAGACAGGTTCTGCTCAACAGCGCAATGTCGTGCTCCACCCTGAATTTGTGGATGGAAAATACGCCTTCTACACTCGCCCTCAGGATGGCTTTATTGATGCAGGCTCCGGTGGCGGTATTGGCTGGGGACTCTCGGATACGATTGAGGATGCCGTGATTACAAGTGAGACAATCATGGATGAGCGTCACTACCATACCATCAAGGAAGTTAAGAATGGCCAAGGTCCAGCTCCAATCAAAACACCAAAAGGCTGGTTGCATATCGCACACGGTGTGCGAAACACTGCCGCTGGGCTTAGATACGTCCTCTATGCCTTTTTATCTGATCTGGAGGAGCCAAACAAAGTCACACATTCACCAGGTGGTCATTTCATCGCACCAGACGGTGAAGAACGTGTCGGTGATGTCTCCAACGTTGTATTCTGTAACGGTGTAATTGCACGCGATAACGGTGAGATCTATATCTACTACGCTTCCTCCGACACCCGCATCCATGTAGCAACAACTACGGTTGAACAAATGTTAGATTACGTACTGAACACACCAGAAGATCCACTCCGCTCTTATGCTTGTGTAGAGCAACGTATCGCCCTCATCGATCGTAATTTAGCGCTGTAAATAAGAGTTCAGAGTCCTTAAAAATCAATAGAGCAGCGATTCTCCTTAATGGAGGGTCGCTGCTCTGCGTTTTTGATCATTCTGTGTCCCCTAGCACGTTACTATGGGTATTTGATAGTGTTTACTAATGCTCTTTCGACTTGTAAATCTGTTCATGGATACTCCCTTATTGTTGATAAATATCCATACTTTTTAGCCGTTTAATGATTAATTCCTATAGATTAAGCTCAAAATAGCTCAGTAATCCCCTAACTCCAAGGAGGCTGAGATATAAATGTTCAAACGTATGGATGAGATCATGATCGAGATTCCTGAAGTTGAGAAGCCAGATCCCAATGCTGCTGCCGCTGTACAAGAACTGCTTGGCGGAAAGTTTGGAGAAATGTCGACCCTTAACAATTATCTCTATCAATCCTTTAATTTCCGTTCAAAAGACAAACTGAAACCCTTTTATGATCTGGTGATGAGTATAACAGCGGAAGAGCTAGGCCATGTGGAGCTAGTTTCGCATGCCATCAACAAATGCCTTCGAGGGTCAACAAGTTATAAAGAGCCAGATTCCACCCCTCTAGGGTCCGTAAAAGATGCGCGTTTATCCTATCACTTTCTGGCGGGGGCTCAAGGTGCTATGCCTTTTGATTCAACGGGGAATCCATGGACCGGAGCAAATGTATTTAATAGCGGCAACCTAGTGGAAGATCTGCTACATAACTTCTTCCTCGAATGTGGAGCCAGAACACA
This sequence comes from Paenibacillus sp. FSL P4-0184, assembly GCF_038004625.1. Classification (NCBI taxonomy): domain Bacteria; kingdom Bacillati; phylum Bacillota; class Bacilli; order Caryophanales; family Paenibacillaceae; genus Paenibacillus; species Paenibacillus sp. FSL P4-0184. The sequence goes on from NZ_JBBORN010000001.1 coordinate 330,779, forward strand.
TAAAATGAAAGTTTACGAAATGACGGACCATCCAGCTGCACGTGCTGTAGTCGGATTTCTCTTAGTGCGCGGTGGTGTCCATGTGGTCGCTTATGCTAAAGCCATCGAAATCGCAACAGGTGTTAATGTAACGAAACTCGTGCCGGTTCCTTCGTTAAATAACAAATCGTTTAGTGAAGCGAAGAAATATGAGGAGAAAGGTGTGCATACAAAGCTGTACACCTGGAGTGACAGTGACTTCGGCGCCATCGATCAGATTTGGAAGGGAACCCACCCAGAGGATAACCTCCCGCTTGAAGTCATTAAGGGAGTACCTAAAGGCTTCCCGATTCCCGTAGCTCCTGCAGTCGAAGAGGAGTTCGCCCCAGGAATCTCCCCCGAAGACTTTAAAGAAATTGCCAAACGCCTCAAAATGGCTGGAAATATTACCGAATAATATTTAAAGTGAATCTGGTGAGGAATTTACGCAGCATCTTCCTCACCATAGGTTCACTTTTTTTTAATTGTACAAAGCCCGATATTCATCCTCCAGCATAGACATCAGAATCATGTTATGAAATTCTCCGTCTACATAAAGAGCATCCCGCTCTACACCATCGTGCTTGAAACCAAGCTTCTCATAGACATGAATGGCTCTTGGATTAAAAGGATATACACCCAGATGGATACGATGCAGCTTCAAGGCTTCAAAGCCATATCGCAGCATTTGAGTCATAGCCTCAGTACCGTAACCCTTCCCTCTATGTTCATGACTACGAATCCCAATTCGAATATTTGCGCTACGGTTGTCCGGATCTATTTCGTTCAGAACCACTTCTCCAATAAGCTCTTCCGTTTCCTTGACGATAATCATAAGATCCACACGGTCCTCTGCTGGAACACTAATCTTTCGAATCCAAGCCGAAGTTTGCTCGCGAGAGATTTCCCCTTGCGACCCTGTTAGACGACCCATCTCATCATCAAGTAAAAATTTGTAATAGGCCTCCAGATCGGACTCACCTACACCACGCAGATGAATATTTTCGCCTTCGATCTTTGGTATTGCAACTGCTTCTGACATAACTGAATTCCCCCTAACCAAAAGTCCACGGCTTTCAATTATTTTTAATCGGCTGATTTCTAGTCTCTCGGTATATCCACAGAATCACGATGCACTATGTCTGCTGCAATCAGGATCTTCTCCAATGGTGCAGAGGGATGCCCAATCCGACTTAGCAATTTCTCCACTGCCGCCCGGCCCATCGCTTCTTTAGGGACATGTACAGTAGTAAGCGGCGGAACGCCTCTTGAGGCATCCTCAATATTATCAAAGCCCGTGACCGAGATATCCCCTGGAATATTAAGACCTTCTGCCTTCAGGATATCACTGACCGTAAGTGCTGTTTTGTCATTGGCGCAGACCAAAGCGGTTGGGAGTGTCTTAGCTTTTTTCCGCTTCATGACCCAATTTTTAAAATCCTCTTGGAATACATCTTCCTCCACCCCTTCTAAAAAGAGATTCGCATCATCTTCCAAAGGCAGTCTTATCCCACTCTCCTCCAGCGCACTCCGGAAGCCAATCCACCGATCCCGAAAACTGCGTGAAAATCCAATATTCCCGATAAAATGCATTTGTGTATGGCCTGTCCCCATCAAATGATTAGTAAGTCGAGCCATGGAATCCACATTGTTCGCGAATACAGTATCACTTGGAATTAATGGATCTTCATGGTCAATCAACACCATCGGCAGACCGATGCGATGTACCTCAAGTAGTAAAGAAGTGGAGATTTCGCCCACACCTACCAAACCAAGAATCCCGCTTGGGTTCAAGATATTCACAAAATTATCCGCACGATTCTCAGAGATGATCACCATTCCAAGTCCTTCTTGATCCAGCGCAAGGGCAATACCGTCCACAATTTTTCCCCAATACAAGGAATCCTGAGTTTGCGAGCGGATATTCGGCATTAATACAAGCACAGATTGCTTATTCCGATCACTACCCCCTACCGGAGGAGTACGCTTGACACCTTGGACAAAAGCATTTTTTTGCGTAAAATAGCCTAACTGCGAAGCCGCTTGAATCACTCGTTCTCTGGTCGTCTCATTAACGCCAGCTTTACCAGAAAGTGACTTGGAGACAACAAATTTGGATACACCGAGATGATCAGCTATTTTTTGCATGGTGACCTTTTTAGCCATATTAAACCCTCCAGAGATTGTAATAAAATTAATGTTAAACTAAAGTTAAGGCTGAGAAGTTACCTGTGTAGCAAACCGCGCTTCCGTCCATTTTGCATTTAATTCGTCAAAAGACTTTTGTAAATCAGGCGCAGCAAGTAACTCTTGAATATAATCTCCGGACCAAAAGGACAGCTTAGCTCCATTTGCCAGATCGATGAACGCATCACTTTGTACCGTGCCATAAACCAGCTTAGGTTCATAAGATAAAAATTCACGGTACTGCGGCATAAAAGGGTTCAGACTACCATCAGCAGGAAGGAATCCCCAATCATCTGAATACGAAGTCTCTTTTACAAAAAAATTCAACCAAGCCATAGCAAGCTCTTTATTCTTACTGTATTTGCTAACACCCACGAACCAGTCTGGATTGATCGGCGCATAGTGAGTACTGCTATTATCATAAGGAAATGGGAAGAATCCGATATCATCTGGTGAAGCCCCCACATCAAGCACTTGACCAACCGCCCAATTTCCAAGTAAATACATGCCAGCTTGACCTTTAGCGAGTCTAGTCTTAGAGATCTCCCAATTGTTCGAGAAAAGTTCATTCTCTACATAACCTTTAGCAATTAAGGTTCGAGCAATGGAAATGGATTTCCCCCACTCATTATCTAGCTGCCATGGACTATCCTCATTTACCATATTATTTAGATACTCAGGGTTGCCTGTCATATAATTGACCAGACTATTTCCCCATTCACGCAGTGGCCAGACGGCTCCATAATTCATATACAGCGGGATAATTCCAGCCTCTTTTAATTTAGCGCAAGCTTCGTAGAATTGATCCAGTGTCTGTGGAACCGCGGTAATTCCTGCTTTTTCGAAGGACCTTTTATTATAGACAATCCCTACCGTGGTAGTTCCCGTAGATAGCCCATATCGCTTACCATCATAAGTAGCAAAAGAAGTGAAGCGCTCACTAGCCGAAGTTTCTTCATCCAACGGTTCGAAAAAATAATCCAGTTCCTTTGATGGAAGATTCACAGGAAGCAAAAGTACATCTCCGGCGTCCTTGGTGGACAGTCTTACCAGAATGTCCGTTGCGTAATTGGATAAACCTTCAAATTCAACATTCGCTTCGGGGTACTTTTGCTTAAATTGGTCTGCGTACCCTTGAAAGGTTCCGTTCTCAATCAGATCTATTCGATTGGTCATCATGACTATGGTGCCGGATAAGTCAGACTTCACCTCGTTTCCAACTGGAGGCACTGTAGATTCCAACTGCTTGGTGTTGTTCTCACAGCCACTAATCGTTAACAAAAAGAGAAGCAGCAGTATGGTACGCGTAGTCCAGTGTAATCTCATCCCCATCAACGGACAGCCTCCTCTTATTTCAGTCAGATAATCTAATCATTTCCGGTTCCAGCAACGGTAGCGACAAAATAACATCCGTCCCTTGTCCAAGCTCACTATATACCTCAATTCCAAAAGCCGCTCCATAATGAAGGCGCACTCGCTGCTGTATATTTTTCATACCAATGCCCCCATTGATACTTTTCTTAGGAGGACTTTCTTTCTGCAGCCCATCGTTCAATCTCTCCAAAGTGATCTTATCCATTCCACAGCCATCGTCCTTAATATGAAAGAACAGCATTTGCTCAGTCATCTCACAACGGATACTTAAATGCATTTGTGGTTTATTATCATCCAAGCCATGGTAAGCAGCATTCTCTATGATCGGCTGGAAGACCAGCTTGATAATAGAGTAATTATCTAGCTCCTTCGGTACGTCGATCTCGAGTACGAAACGATTAGGGTAGCGACAGTTCAGCAGCTCAACATAATTGCGTACATATCCAAGCTCTTGCTTCATTGTCGTTTTGCCGCTCAAATCACTTGTACTATACCGTAGCAGTTTACCTAAAATTGAGATCATGTCCGCAGCTTCAATATCATCATTGAGCTCAGCGGTCATTCGGATCGACTCCAGCGTATTATAGATAAAATGAGGATTAATCTGACTCTGCAGAGCGTGAAGTTCCGCTTCCTTCTTCTGTTCTTCAATTCGGTAGATATCCTGAATCAACTGCCTGATCCGAGCCAGCATTCGATTAAACTGATGCCCGAGCAGACCAATCTCGTCACGCCGTCTAACCCTAAACATCACATCTAGATCGCCGCCCTGAACCTTTTTCATCAGTTGAATCATCTGCGATAGTGATTTAGTGAGTGCAAAGGAAAGGATAATGGAGATAATTAACGCAAGTACAATGATACTTAATGTAGCAGCGAGCGTTGTATTACGGGTTACCTTCACATCCCGCATTAGCACATCTACAGGAATTGAAATAATGGCCTTCCAATTGGTCTTGCTAGAGCTTGAGTAAATATTTAGAAAATCTTTTCCGTTGACTGTATCATAGAAACTCCCGGATTTCCCATCGACCCTTTTGAATAGCTCTGAATCAGATACATCCGTGGCAAGAAGTTTTTTGCCACTGTCGTACACAACCATCCCCATCTCATCAACGATCAGAGATTTGCCATGCGTTACTTTATCCAGCTCCGTAACCCGATTCTCCAAATTGCTAATATTCGCTTCAACCGCGATCAGCCCAATCGGATTTAACAAACCATCCACGATTTTGCGAACAACGGTAAAAGCATATCGAGTGCTCTGCAAATTACTCGTAAATGATTGGGTACCAAACAAAAGGGCCTCTCCGCTGGAATCCTTCGTCTGCTGACTCCAGTACTTATAGCTTTGATCGAGGTCGAGCCGTACTCCACCATCCTTGGCAGAATAATAACCATTCCCATGCGCGTCAAAAATATAAACCGTGTTCGCGCCTCGCTTAATATTGTTAATAAATGAAATGTTGCCTTCTATGCCCCGCTGAATGGACAACAGTAAATCAAAATCTCCGGGTAACAATGTAGCACTGCCTGATTCGCCACCCATGATCTCTTTCTGCTCATGATAGTGGTTCGAACGAATTAAATTTTGTTTAATATCGTTCACATAGGCTGGCATAGATGAAATACGCTTCATATCTTCGATATAATCATCTACTCCATCCATCATTTGATCGATTAACTTCTCAGAATAAGCAATGGTGTTGCCCTGAATAGATTCTGAATAACTCTTATAAGTAAACACACTAATGAAGGTAAGCGGAAGGGTAATAATTATTAAAAAGACGAGGAGCAGCTTGCGTTCCATACTCATGTCCCCGATAACGGACCACCAGCCAAAGATGCGTTTACCTTTCATACGGTCCTTCTCCTTAACCCTTTTTTACCTAACTTGTTATTATTATTTACCTAACAAAATTATTATACGGGGAAGTCCTTCTTTACACAATAACAAAACCGCTCCCTCATAACGAAGAAGCGGTTTTGTTATGTAAATCATAAAAAAATTAGTTAGGGACCCACTTATTTTATCGTGAATAATGACAGTTTGTCCTTTAACTGTCCTGAAGCACTTTCCAGCTTACCTGACAATGAAACGAGTTGATCACTTACACTTTGCTGTTCATTACTGAGTGAAGCCACTTCTTCAGAAGTCGCTGATGATTGCTCAGCTACAGCACTTACGTTACCCATGGCTTCCGACAACACAACCTGTGAATGATTCAAGCTACTGATCGCTGTTGTCACCGATTCCAGACTAGTAATGAACTCATCCATCTGTCCTTTTACGGATACAAAGATATCGCTCGTGCCCTTCACTGCGCTTATTTGCTCTTTAAAGAGAGGTGCCACTTCAGATAATACAGCTTCCGTTTCGTTCATTTCCGTTATGATCTTGTCGGTGATTCCGGCTACAAGAGCAATAGACTGCTTCGATTGGTCGGCAAGCTGTCTTACCTCACCTGCTACCACCATAAAGCCCTTGCCAGCTTCACCTGCACGTGCGGCTTCTATCGTCGCATTCAATGATAAAATATTCGTCTGCTGTGTGATACTCTTCATCACATCCAGCACCTTAATCACTGAGAATACTGTTTCTTTCAAATTGTTAACACGTTCTACAAGCGCACCTGTCTTTTCCCCAGTACGGCTAGTTTGATCCAGTAAATCCGTTAATTGCTTGGCACCTTGAGCACTAGCTTCTCCAACCCCGCGTGCTGCCTCATCCATCTCACTATTGGCACTAATCACGGTCTGCATTTGCGTAGCTATCACATCTGTAAGCTCATTACCACGTTCAGCTTCAAGTGCCAGACTGCCTGCTCCTCCAGCAATTTCTTCCGTAGCGGCTGCGATTTCCTTCGCGGAAATAGCTGTCTTACGCGAAGCTTCTCCAAGCTCACCAGCGGTCTCTAGCACATCTCGTGCAGTTTCTCTAGTTTGCGATACAAGCTCAGTAATACGCTCCATCATCAAGTTAAAGGAGGCTGATAGTTGTCCAATCTCATCCTTAGACACATATTCTGTACGTACACTTAAATCTCCGCTTGCACCTTGAACCATAAGATCCTTCAATCGTGCCAGAGGGCGAGCAATCATACGAACCATCCAAATCCCAATAAATATCGCAAGCAATGCCGCACCGGCAGCCGTAATGAACGTCGTCAACAGAATCGGACGGGCTTCCTTCACTAGTTCTTCTGTAGGAACTACACCTGCGAGCTTCCAATCTGCCCGCATCATCGGATTAAAGACCGCCAGAATTTCTTTTCCGTTTGGATCTTTAGCTTCTAGGCTATTATTATTTTTCTTACTCTCTTTGATAAAAGAAAACTCCGATGACTTTCCATCATCTAGCGGATTAGAAGAAGCCACTACTGTACCTTGCGGAGACACAAGTTGAATACGGGAGCCGTCTCCCAGCTTCACACTTGCGAAAGATTCTTCCAGCAGTGTATTCTTCAACACAAGCATAATCATGTATCCTTTATCTGCTCCCAGACTTTTAAGAGATCTTACCAAAGCAATATCTTTTTCTTCCGCTCCTTGAAGAGAGGTTGAAAACCAAATATTTTTAGAGTCGTTATTGTTAGCGTCTGAATAATAAGAATTATATTCTTTAGAATCGGCCACAATTTTCTTGAACCATTCTTGTTCTCGTAATCCATCAAAATAAATGCCACCACTGCCAGATGTAACAATTTCCTGTTCAAGTGACTCGGGAATCAATGCGACACTGAGAATATTAGAATCTGTTGTAGTCTGATTGGACAATTTCTTACTTATTGAGCTTGTTGCTTCAAATTTCTCGTAAGCAGTTTGTGCAGTAGCCATTGATCTAAGATCCGTTTGCAACTGCACATCAAAAAAGAGCTGCAATACCGTATTCTCATATTGCTTCAAGGTAATATCCAGCTTCTCAGCAGTCTGAACAATAGTCTGGCGGTAGGCTTCGGATACGTTATTCTTTATCGTTGTTTTTGCCTTCGAATAAGATATAAGTCCAAGTGACATAACTACGATTACAGTGGAACATAAGAATATTAGAAATAACTTCACACCGACGGATTGGATAGGATTAACTCTCTTGATTTGGCTTCCCCAACCCAACATCATTTTCTTAGCATCTAACTTTAATGTCTTTCCTGTACCTACTTCATTGCTCTGTACATTTACGGATTTTTTATTGTTCTTCTTCATCTCTCTAACCTTCCCTCTTTATGCTTTTCACTAATACTATCTTGATCAGGATCCCCATCATGATCATCTACCCGCTAATATTAGAGGACATATGAAAGCGCTAACCATATTATATATCGGTTTATTAGGCCTTTTTTCTTAGCTTTACTATACTTTTTTTATAACTTTTAACCTATGTATTCTGAAACAAAAAAACTCCCTTCGTTCTACCCTCCTTTTGGATTTATTTGTTAGTTACTAATATATATATCTTATTGTTAGCTTTGTCAAAAGAAAAACAGGGATGCTCTTATAGAAAGAACATCCCTGTATCTTATTAAGATTTTCTCTTACGCATCATATCAAAGTATGCTACCGGCTGATCTACCTTCATGCGGACACGTTGCAGAGGATGACGAGCTGCGTCAAGCGGGTTGCCTGCTTCATCCCACAATTCCGCTACAGTCTGCTTAAAGAATGTATCATTGGGTCCGAAGAATTCAACTTCCTGCCCTGGCTTGAAGTGATTGCGTTGCTGAATGAGCGCCATTCCACTCTCAGCATCGTATTCTAGTACAAGTCCGGCAAAGTCATAAGGAGCGGCTTTTTCTTCAGGCTCATAGATATGATCTTCATGATCCGGAGTATCATAGAAGAACCCTGTGTTAAGCGGACGATTCGCCGCTTTATTCAGCTCATCCAGCCACTCTTGCTTCAACTCGTACCCTTCCGGATCAGCCATGTAAGCATCAATAGCTTTACGATAAGCGTTAACTACAGTAGCTACATAGTGAATCGACTTCATTCGTCCCTCGATCTTGAAGCTGTCAATGCCTACTTCAATGAGTTCAGGGATACTTTCCAGCATGCACAAATCCTTAGATCCCATGGAGAATGGATTATCTCCTTGCTGATGCAGTGGAATCTGAGTTACACCCGGAAGCAAAGGTGACGGAGATTGTACTTCTGCTTCTGCTTCAGCTTGATCTTCTTCTGACACCCAAGTGCCTTCAGGACGCGCATCCTCGAACAAATCATATTTCCAACGGCATGACTGACAGCAGCCTCCACGATTGGAGTCACGGTCTGTAAAGTGATTGGATAATACACATCGACCGGAGTATGAAGAGCACATCGCACCATGGATAAAGCTCTCGATTTCAATGTCAACATGCTTCTTAATCTCAGCGATCTCTTCCAGGCTCGTCTCACGTCCGAGTACTACACGTGGCAAACCCTCTTCTTTCCAGAAGGATACCGCTTGCCAGTTCAGTGTAGACTGCTGAGTACTCAAATGCACCTCTAATCCAGGAACTAAACGGCGTGCTGTATCTACAATGACCGGATCAGCAACGATAATAGCCGCAATGCCAACTTCATATAAGTTACGCAGATATTCTTCAATCCCTGCGACATCTTCATTGTGAGCATAAATGTTCGTTGCAACAAATACCTTAGCGCCGTATTTCTTGGCGAATTCAACACCTTCACGCATTTCCTCAAAGCTGAAATTGTCTGCTCCTGAACGCAAACCGTATTTCTGCCCTCCGATATAAACAGCATCCGCACCATAGTGTACTGCGAATTTTAATTTCTCCAAATTACCGGCCGGAGCTAGGAGCTCCGGTTTGTCCAGACGGTAACGTTTGCCCTTGTATTGCGGCTTTGTCATGGTTCCCATTCCTGTTCTCCCCTCCATCGCCCCACAAAGTGATGTCTATGCATGCTTACTGCACCTAGTCTTTGCGGGGAACTAAAAAACTCTCATTAAATTAAACTTAATATACTTGCTCTTTATAGAAAAATCCGAAGCTTAGCTCCCGTTCTGGATCCTGCAGCGTTCTGATAGCTTCCATCCAATCCTCTTGGAAAGAATATGCTTCTGGATCAGCTACATAGAGATCAATAGCTTTGCGATAAGTCTTAACAACCGCCACATTATACGCTGTTGATTTCAACAATCCTTCAATCTTAAAACTCTGTACGCCTGCAGCCATAAGGATATGAAGATCCTCCAAAATACAAATATCTTCCGAACTCATAATATGTGTACCGTTCTCGTCTTCATAGATTGGGAACTTTTGGTCATCTCGTTCTGCCTCGATCAAAAATAGACCACGTTCCTTACCAAGACTGCCGCCCTCGCTTGGACGTCCTTGATGCGACATATAGCTTTCTACAAGCTTACGCTTGGAATGGTATATATTAGTCATGCCGTGAACCTGAACCTGTGCCTCTACCTCTAAAAGCGGAACCATTTCCGTCATTTCATCCATATTCAGCTCACGGGCAAGAACGACGCGAGAAGCACCTTTACGCCCCCAATAATTCGCGGTTGCGTAATTGGTAGAGGTCATTTCCGCATTCCAATGCAGATTCATGCCCGGTGCTTCCTTCTTCACTGTGGTTAACACAGCAGGATCACCGAACTCAACACCGTCAACACCAAGTTCACCTATAGCCTTCACATAGGCAGGGAGCTCTTCGAGAAGAAGGTTGGACATGAGTCCACCTAGTCCAGCATATACTTTGCAGCCACGCGCATGTGCCATTTCTACAACAGCAGCTGTATCCTCCAGAGAGAAATGTCCGGCAAGACGCATGCCAAAACGGTCATCCCCGATGAGCAATGCATCTGCTCCGGCATCCAGCAAAGCAGCAGCTTCTTCTAAGGATGCTGCTGTCGCCAGCAATTCCGGTTTGTTAATCATGTTGTACCTCCTACTTGTACAGTTATTTCAACCGCACCACTCTTCATTTTAATATTTTATTTCGATTCTCGCTTACTTTTTTCGATATTGGCTAAATGTTCCTTGTAGGTCTTAGCAAACAAATGGCCCTGTGTACCATCTTTCTTAGTCACATAGAAGTAGTATTCAGATGCCTCAGGTTCAAGTGCCGCCTGAATGGAGGCCAGCCCCGGATTACTAATAGGTCCCGGAGGAAGCCCAATATTTTTATACGTATTATAAGGACTGTCAACTTCCAAATCTTTATATAACAGTCTTTCCTTCTGTTTGTCGAGCAAATATTGAACCGTAGCATCAATCTCCAGCTTCTGCTCTTTCTTTAAGCGGTTATAAATCACGCCAGCAACTAGTGGTCGTTCACTATCTACCACAACCTCACGCTCGACTAACGAGGCCACTGTCAACAGCTCATGAAGTGTCATTCCACGTGCTTCTAGCTTTTGCTTCCAATTCGGAATCGTGTCCAGTTTCTTCTGGAACTGATCCAATAATGCCTCTACAACTTCCTGCGGCGTACTATCCTTGGCTAGTTCATACGTTTCAGGGAACAAATACCCTTCAAGCCGATGACGAAGGTTCTTATTCTGTGGGATACCTAGAACATCAATTCCCTTCAAGCCCGCACCGGTATCCATTATTTCGAGAAAAATAGCAGCATCCTGATTCCAAGCCTCAGCAAGCTTCTTGGCAATCTGCTCAGCAGTATATCCTTCCGGAATCGTAAAAGTTACGGTCTCTTCCTTAACAACATCACCCGCATTTAACCTCTCGATGAGCTCGTCATAGGTGTCTCCTGGATTAGCAACATAAGTACCAGCTTTGAAGCTGGAACCTTCTTTGGTCCATTTCAAATATCCCTTAAAAAAAAGACTGTTCCTAATAATGCCATTTTGTTCGAGCAGATCAGCAATTTCCGCGCTGCCCATGCCCTTCTCTATCGTAAGTGTTACGGCAGGTCCTGCAGGTTCTACCGGCTGCATCCCGTTCCAAATGTACCAAGCGCCTCCGCCTCCTGCTGCTACCAGCAAAAGAATAACAATAAGCACAGTACGGATTGCGGATTTCAAGTCAGGTTCCTCACTTTCCGACTATAAAGTATAAAAGTGTACTACTTAAAATTCAATACATATTTCATGATCATGATTGTTGTATTAATTATATTGATCGTATTCCAAGCAAAAAGAGCGCGGAATTCTCCGCCCTCTTCCGTACTCATCATAAATGTAACGTACATGTTTAAAGTTTATTCTGCATCGTCCACTGGAAAAGTCATCTCATCATATAGCTCAGAGATGTCTTCCCACTCTTCATCGTCCACGATGTTCTCTAGTTCCGGAAGTCCGTTAGGAGAGACAACGATACGCAGAATTTCATATTCCACGTCTTTACCGGTGCCTTTCAGCACCGCATAGCCAATACCACCGACTTCAAATTCGGCGATAATATCGTAAATGGAAGACTTGCCCTGCTCATCTTCCAGTTCTACTGTTTCTCCATAGGCTTCCTTAAGCCGCGAAGTCCATACCGCTTGATCAGCGGATACATCAGTCATTCTCAGATCCTCCGTCCAACTCGTCAACCAGTGTGTTGAAAGTCTCTTCGACAATCGCCCACTCCTCGTCATTATCGATCATGAACAATTGAAGATCGTCGCCTTCTTCCACATAACGGAACGCATAAACCTCATCGGTTTCCTCGTCCTCGGAATCAAGCGGAACCACCATCATGTACTTAGCGTCCGAGCCATCAACCTCAAACTTCATAATGACCTCGAATTCCTCTTCATTACCTTCCTCATCAGGGATATAGATAATTTCCGGTTCTTCCTCTTGGCCAATCTGTTCGTTTGTCATATCCTCGCACCCCTCACCTTTTACTGTTAGCATCCAAAAAATTTTGCAAAATCAGGGCTGCAGCCATTTTGTCCACAATCCCTTTGCGTTTCTTCCGGCTGACGTCCCCTTCAATCAGCACCCGCTCTGCGGATACCGTCGTCAGACGCTCATCCCAAAGGTGTACGGGCATTGCAAATTGCTCCCGTAGCTTGTCAGCGAACTCTATACAGATTTCGCCCCGGGGTCCTACTGAGCCGTTCATATTCTTCGGTAGACCAACTACAATCTCTCCAATTTCGTGCTCCGTAACAAGTTCACGAATACGTTCGAACTCATTACCAGTACCGCGGCGCTCAATCGTTTCAAGAGCTTGTGCCGTCCATCCAAAAACATCGCTTGTGGCTACACCGATTCTACGGTCGCCGTAATCCAATCCTAACTTCTTCATCATCTGGGATTATCCACCTTGTGATTGACGAGGTAGAATCTAACCAGCTCTTCAATCAGCTCATCACGTTCTTTTCTCCGGACCAAACTTCTCGCATTGTTATGACGCGGAATGTAAGCTGGGTCTCCGGAAAGTAGATACCCTACGATCTGATTGATCGGATGATACTCTTTCTCCACCAGTGCATCGTATACAGCGAGCAATATTTCCTGGGGAGAAGCTTCCTTTTCGTCGCCCTTCACATTGAATTTGACCGTTTTGTCCATGGAGTCCATTTGTGACACCTTCCTTCTGCAAAATCACCCTAAAAGGGCGGCTTCGCAAAGTTGCTACTGTGCAGCTCACTTGCTTCCTTTATCATAACATATTCATAGCCCAACGAGGAAATCCTGCGCGTGGAATAACGCTTTTTTTGGCATTTCCTCTACAAAAATAATGATATTTTTGGCTTTTAAGCTATTGTCAAGCACAACTATTCATGAAAATCTAACCACCTGTTAATAAAGAGTAGCGGTACTGATGTCAAACTCTCAGTACCGCTATGTTTTTTCATAATACGTTTAAATTAAGAAATAGTTTCGTAATTTTTATTTATGCTAGGGAAGCCACTAATTCTTCTGCTTTAGCCAGTGCCTCGCCAAGCTTGGAGGCATCTTTACCACCAGCTTGTGCCATATCTGGACGTCCGCCACCGCCGCCACCGCATACTGCTGCGACTTCTTTAACGATCTTACCAGCGTGGAAGCCCTTCTTCACCAAATCCTGTGGTACAGCTACAACAAAGTTCACCTTATCGTCCATGGCTGCACCCAGAACAAGTACAGCATCCGGGAGCTTGGATTTCAATTCATCTGCAGTAGAACGCAGAGCGTCCATATTTCCCGCTTGAACAGCAACAGCAAGAAGCTGTGTACCTGCACCAACCGTCTTCACACTGCTTGTTAGTTCAGCGGCAAATGTTGCGCTCAGCTTAGATTGCAAGGATTCATTCTCACGCGAAAGCTCACGCACTTGGTTATGCAATGCTTCAATCCGTTTTGGAACGTCGTTCAGAGAAGACTTCAGTAGACCCGCAGATTGCTTGAGCAGATCCAGTTGGCTCTCAGTGAACTGATAAGCGTAACGTCCAGTCACTGCTTCGATACGGCGCACTCCGGAACCAATACCACTTTCGCTAAGCAGCTTAAAAATTCCAATTTGTGACGTGTTGGATACATGGCATCCACCACAAAGCTCAAGGCTGTAATCGCCGACTTGAACGACACGGACAATATTGCCATATTTTTCACCAAATAATGCCATGGCGCCCATAGCCTTAGCTTCTTCAATTGGCTTGTTCTCAATGACTACATCAAGGCCACGCCAAATTTGTGCATTCACACGATGCTCGATGTCGCTTAGTTCTTCCGGTGTAATCGCTCCGAAGTGGGAGAAGTCAAACCGTAAACGTGCACCTTCTACTAGAGATCCTGCTTGGTTGACATGACCGCCAAGAACCTCTTTGAGCGCTTTATGCAGTAGATGAGTAGCTGTATGGTTCTTCACGATATCTTCACGCTGTGCACGATCCACTTCAGCGCGAACCGATTCGCCTACTTTCAGTTCTCCAGCTTCCACAGTTACCAAATGTACATGTTGACCATGTGGAGCCTTGAACAATCCTTTAACCTTAGCTGTAACTGAACCGCCAGTAAGCAGACCTGTGTCACTCACTTGTCCGCCACTTTCAGCGTAGAACGGTGTTGCCTCGAGAATTACTTGGCACTCTACGCCTTCGCCAGCGGTATCGACCAATTCATCACCCACAACAATAGCCATGATTTTCGACTCTGTTACCGAGTCATTATATCCAACAAATTCACTTTTAACCGTCAGATCCGCTAATGCACCACCTTGGATCTTCATGCTGCCACCGTCATGACGTGCAGCTCTTGCACGATCACGCTGTTCTTGCATAGCGACATCGAAGCCTTCACGGTCTACAGTTAATCCTTGCTCTGCTGCGAAATCTTCAGTCAGGTCAAATGGGAATCCGTAAGTGTCATATAGCTTAAATGCATCAGCTCCAGCAATCGTGCTGTGCCCATCTGCTTTTGCTTTAGCGCTGATCTCACCCAAGATAGCCAATCCATCAGACAATGTCTCATGGAAACGTTCTTCTTCTGTACGGATAATCTTGGCGATATATTCCCGATTCTCGACAACGGATGGATAATATACACCCATAATCTCACCAACGGTTTCGGTCAACTCATGCAGGAACGGACGATCCAGACCCAGGGTCTTTCCGTAACGAACAGCACGGCGTAGCAAACGGCGGATAATATAACCACGACCTTCATTAGAAGGAAGTACTCCATCCCCTACGGCAAAAGTAACGGTACGCACATGGTCAGCGATAACTTTAAGCGCGATATCCTGCTCAACATTATCTTTATAAGTTACACCAGCAAGCTCAGCTGTTTTTTGAATAATCGGTTGGAACAAATCGGTATCGAAGTTGGAATCTACATCTTGAAGAATGGATGCAAAACGCTCCAGTCCAGCACCGGTATCAATGTTCTTGTTCGGAAGCGGCGTATAGCTGCCATCCTTGTTATGGTTGAATTGTGAGAACACAAGGTTCCATACTTCAAGCCAACGTTCGTTTTCTCCACCTGGATACATTTCTGGATCACTCATGTCGCTGCCGTAAGCTTCGCCGCGGTCATAAAAGATTTCCGAACAAGGACCACAAGGGCCTTCGCCGATATCCCAGAAGTTCTCATCACCCAGCTTAATGATGCGTTCTGCTGGCAAGCCCACTTTTTCATTCCACAGCTTGAATGCCTCTTCATCCTCAGCATACACAGTGACGGAGATACGTTCTGGATCGAAGCCGATCCACTCCTTGCCAGTCAAGAATTCCCAAGCCCATGTGATAGCTTCTTCTTTGAAATAATCGCCGATAGAGAAGTTACCTAACATTTCGAAGAATGTATGGTGACGGCGTGTCTTCCCTACATTCTCGATATCATTGGTACGAATACATTTCTGCGAGTTCGTCAGGCGCGGATTCTCAGGAATCTCACGGCCATCGAAGTATGCTTTCAGCGGTGCCATACCTGCGTTGATCCACAATAGCGAAGGATCGTTATGCGGTACGAGAGATGCACTAGGTTCAATCTTGTGACCTTTACTTTCAAAAAACTTAAGCCATTTGGAACGAATTTCACTTGCTTTCATTGTTTACAGCTCCCGTCTCATCTTTTTAATTCGGCTCATGCGCCAGATTGTACAAATTTTCTAAAAAATAAAAACAAAAAAACGCCCCTGAATAATTCAGGGACGATTAATATCGCGGTACCACCCTGGTTATCGCCTTGACCCAATTTACGGGAAAGTTAAAGGGCGATCGCCTTGTCGCGGCTGATAACGGGTGCCCCCGGTGAGTTTGTGATCTCACACTCCGAAATTAGCTTTCCACCGGCCTGTCTTCAAGGTTCTCACAGCCATTACGAAATGCTTTCGTAAAGGAACCTGTTCTCTGATCAAGCCATCCTCCGGCGTACTTCATTTTCATCAACGTTTTATCCGATTTACATTTTAACATTTCAAGTATAGCCAGTGCCCCTTCATCTGTCAATCTGAGGAGGATTTAAGGATAACGTGAGAATATATGATTTTTGTAATGGTGAACTCGGGCACTTAAAGAATATAGTAAATCTCAGATAGTATTTGGAAAATTATGTATTATAAATAATGCTCTAGAATACGCAATGCTCGGGTAAACCTAAGGAGGATTACAAATCATGCTGCGCAATAAAGTAACTGAGGAGCTATCGATTGTTAAAGTTAAGCCTACATCAATACGCTTTATCGTCAGTCTCATTTTTATTCATATTCTCTTCACTCTAACGGTTAACCTTGTCCTTTTTGCAAATGGAACTTTAAGCGTTATTGCCAAAAGCACAAACGGATGGATCAACGAAACGTTAGCTGCAAATCTGTTCGGTCTTATGTTAGAAGTGGTTATTTTCTTATGTATAATAGCTAAATTATCACCTAAGGATTTGGGGTTAACAAAAAATAAGTTATTAGCAGGACTTTTCGGTACTTTATTATTTTGGCTCGCTATAAACATTGTTGATTTAGGTATGACATTACTAACTCACACAAGTTTAACATTCAATAATGATATCTTTACGAATTCGAACGTCGTCTTTGGTGAATTCCTGGGTCAGATTTTCGGAAATGCTTTACTGGAAGAAGTTTTGTTTCGGGGCTTTCTGCTAGTTCAAATCTATCTCTTATTAAAAAAAGTCAATAACAATACTTCACGCATTGGTTATGCAATGCTTATCTCACAATCTATCTTTGCCGCTATACATATCCCAAATCGGATCTATTCAGGATTAGTCGGAATGGATTTTGTTTATGATTTTATCGTACTAGTAATTCTAGGGGTCATATTCTCATTACTCTATGTCTTAACCAAGAATCTATTTTTCGTGATTGGCGTCCATTCCTTAATGAATGTTCAGATTATGTTTTGGAATAGTAGTTTTACTCATACAGCAACGTTAATCTGTGTGTTATTACTGACTTGTCTTTTAATTTGTTTCAAAAGGAAGGAATTCCGAGCAGTGCCAAGCTGAATAAATGGGATCGGAGAATTCTCTAGAATCGCGACTGACCCAATTGTAAACATAATCAGCTAAAGCAAGCAGTCGATAACCAAAACGGAGGGCAGCAATTCTCTAGTAAATATGAGAACCGCTGCCCTGTGCTGTATTTTTACGTTTTTAATATAAAAGAGCAACGTTTCCGTCTGCTGGCTTAGGTAGTACGTATCCTTAACAACAATTCTAAATCAGCTTGTGTGCAAACCACTTTTCGCCCCTGAAGCGCCAAAGAAAAATGCCCCCGCGAACGGCCCACTCGCAGTTCATCGCCAGCCAGACACCCATGACGCCGTAGCCCAGTACGATCCCAAGGATGTATCCAAAAATCACCCGAAACAGCCACATCGTCAGCATTGAGGTAATTGAGGTGAAGCGGGAATCTCCCGCTGCCCGCAGTGCGGACGGCAAAATAAAGCTGACGGCCCATAGCGGAACTTGGGCAATGGAATTCACCAGCAGCACCACAAACAGATCATCAATGATCTCGGAAGGTGGGGAAAAGATCGATACCAGCGGGTGGAATAGCGGCATCAGAATCAAGGCGATCAACGCCAAAGAGCCGGACCCGATCCAGAGAAAGGACTTGATAAACTTTCTGGCTTCAGAGACATTCCCCCGCCCGATACATTGGCCAACCACCGTTACAATAGTTAGCGACAGCGCGCTGGCTGGAATTTGAAACACCAGAGCCAGCGAGCCGGCAATGGCATTGGTCGCAATGGCATAAGTGCCTAGGCTGACAATAAACACCTGAGTGAGCAGCTTCCCCCCGTTGAAGAACATCTGCTCTGCCGCGAACGGCACGCCGATGAACATGATTCTCCGCAGCATGGTCAGAGGGATTCGGAATAGGTCACGAAAACGCACCCGCAGGGCCGTATCCACCTTGAACAGATACACCAGGGCACAAACCATACCTGCATACCGCGCGATATTAATCGCAAGCGTCATCCCCAGCACACCCATGTGCAACAGGTTAATGAAGACCACGTTCAGGATAACATACAGCAGGTTCATGATGAGCGACAGCATCAAAGAAGCGCGTGTCTTGCCCACACCTCGCAGAGCTCCGCATACCGCCTGAACCACCGCGATGCCCAGATATGAAATACTGCTGCCGATCAGGTAGATGCGGGCATTGTCCAGCACTTCGGGTGAGGCGGTTCCGAACAAAAGGTTCAATATAGGGGTATGTAAGCCCATCAGGAGCAGACCGATTCCCAAAGCGATCAGCGATACCGAGGCGACCGAAGCCGCCGTAGCCTGGGACACCATCCGGTCGTTTCCGCTCCCTTTATACTGCGCGACTACCACTGTCCCCCCGGTTGCAACCGCCACGAACACATTGATCAGAAAAATATTCAGCGAATCCACCATATTCACTGCACTGACCGCCGCCATCCCGGACGAGCTGATCATTGCGGTATTTACCAGATTAAGTCCAATAATGAAGGCCTGGTCAATCAGAATTGGAATAAACAAAGCTATAATTTGCCGATAATCCATCCCCTCCCCAGAAAGATATTTCTCCAGCAATCTTTTCTTCTGAAGACTCGCGCGTAGCTGCATAACATATCACATTCTTTTCTGTAAAATGGAAAAAACTCTTCATCCGAAGAGCTTTTCAACAAATTATACCCATTATACCGTGGGCACTTTACATTCAGTTTACTATAGATACACTTTTAAGTCTTTAATCAGGAGTCAAAAAACAGCAACTGTCCTTCACATATTTGGAGAACATAAACTTCATCAGAATTATGCAGCTTCAGAACATAGAATCAATCGTTCATCAAAAGTATTGGTAAAAGTCTTTAAGCGGATTGCGTTATGCTTGATGATTATGATCGATCTTTGCATTTACGCAAGAAAAACGCCTGACGGCTTCCTTGGAAGTAGAGTAGAGTTACAAGCTGAGTACATCCGTAATTCCATAATCGTATCTATATACACCTTCGTAGTGAGTTTCCGAGAGACGGACCATATTGCACTTATTCCCTAATAATAAACCTATTCCCGGGTGACTTGGGGCGGATAACGGCGCTGGCTCGTTTACGTTACCATCAGCACATTGTATTCGGTTTTTCGCATACATTTGGCTCGCTTACGTTACCGTCGGCACATTGTATTCGGTTTTTCGCATACATTTGGCTCGCTTACGTTACCGTCGGCACATTGTATTCGGTTTTCCGCATACATTTGGCTCGCTTACGTTACCGTCGGCACATTGTATTCGGTTTTTCGCATACATTTGGCTCGCTTACGTTACCATCGGCACATTGTATTCGGTTTTCCGCATACATTTGGCTCGCTTATGTTACCGTCGGCACATTGTATTCGGTTTTTCACATACATTTGGCTCATTTACGTTACTGGCGGCACATTGTATTCGGTTTTTCGCATACATTTGGCTCGCTTACTTTACCATCAACACATTGTATTCGGTTTTTCGCATACATTTGGTTCGTTTACGTTACTGGCGGCACATTGTATTCGATTTTTCGCATACATTTGGCTCGCTTATGTTACCGTCTGCACATTGTAATCGTTTTTCCCATACATTTGGTTCGTTTACGTTACTGGCGGCACATTGTATTCGATTTTTCGCATACATTTGGCTCGCTTACGTTGCCGTCAGCACATTGTATTCGGTTTTTCACATACATTCGGCTCGCTTACGTTACCGTCGGCACATTGTATTTGGTTTTTCGCATACATTTGGCTCGCTTACGTTACCGTCGGCACATTGTGTTCAGTTTTTCGCATACATTTGTCCGTGAGCTCGACTAAAACATGCATTTCGAAGGATATAAGGTCCACTCGGTCCGTTATACATCCCAAAGAGGCGTGTGCTTAATTAAAAACAGGGCTCCCCATGGCCACCAGTTGAATATAGGCCATCCTATAAATTCGTTTCACATTTCTCAGCAATCTCGAAATTTTATAAATTCTATTCCATAAAAAAAACCGCGCTAGGCGCGGATTCTTAAAGAAACTATTAAGCCTTCTATTATTTTGCACTCTCGGCAATCGTCTTATAAGCCGCTAAATCTGTATACACTTCCACTTTAAGCGGATTGCGTTTATGTTTGGTAATTTTATAAAAGTGATAGACAAACACTGCAATATTAGCTGCTAAAGATAATGCACTCACAACCCAAAGTGCCGTTTCGCTGTGAGAAGATTGTACGGAGAACTTTGAATCCCCAACAAACGCCGGGAACGACATCGTAAACATCATCCAAATCGCCAAGGTTTGTGCACGATGCTGTAGCCATGCTCCTTTTTTGAAGAAGAATGCTGGAATTGTACAAGAGATCAGGAGAGCTGCACCTGCATAGAAGGAATGGTCAGAAACTGCGTTATATACATAGGCAAAGTTCCAAATGTCATAAGCAATGATCCAGAACCACAGCTGGTCCGGCCACAACATATCCTTACTCTTGTCTTTACTAATAACAATACCCATCCAACCAGAAATCGTAATAATGTTCAGAATACCTGCGATCCCGTTCATAATGTTCCAAGGACCACCTACCATCATTACGCCATCCACCATGCCTTGCAAGCTGTACACTTGGAAATCACGGATAACTGCTTCAAGAATGTTAACTGCAAGGATAATCGCCGGGAACATTAATATATATTTATTTTTGTCCCATCCTTTAACATAACGGATAGCCATAAACCCTATACATCCTGCCAAGGCAGAATATACTTTTACCCAGTGAAACCATGTTCCAGTACTGGAGCCTTCGCCTGCCGTATTCGGCCAGACCGCTATGGTAAGAACAATAGGGACAACGATAAACAGAATAATTGAGAACCACTTGCTTCTTCGAGCTATTTCGTTGAAAATCATTAATCCTGCAAGTACCACTAACCACATTAGAGCAGAGTACCAAGGAATCGATTCGAATAAAAACATAATGTATTCCTCCTTCATATTTTGTATATAAGCTATGTCTTGAGTCCAATATATCCCATCCTCCTTCGAACGATCAAACCGCTCAAAACGTTGATTTATCAAGGTTTTCATAGTCTCATTTCGAGTTGAGTTTACACATGAATAGGACTGGAATTCATCCAAGGTCCTACCCCAAGTAAGGGAATCTATTAGAAACTATGTCTACAGAACTACAGACTGTAAACCTAACTCGAACGTAAAATATCCCCCACAAAGTGGAGTTTTGCTTTAATGCTTACTCAGGTACTTTGCAGGAGGCCCAAAATATATACTTGATGCAATATAAAAAAACCTTGCCGACAAATTTCTTTGTGGACAAGGCTTACTACTCACGCATTTTTAAAAAAATCTTTCAACTAAGTATTTCGAATATACGATACAGTTCTCCAATGTAGGAAAATTCATGATTTCTCCAGCATAATAGATCTTATCTCTTCCCTGCATCTGATCAAGCCGTTCATAGAAGCCTTCACGGATCGCATTAGAATCCACATGAGGGAACTGCTTCCAGCGCTTCATCATATACAGACGGATATTCTCGCCACCAAGCTCGCGAAGTTTATTTTCTACCTTTTCCCTCATCTCGAGATCTGTCATCTCATCATTCTCCGCTACATAAACCGTAACTAGATCCGTTGTTCCTATATCTGCCCACCTGTAATACCATGCCATCATATGTCCCTTGCGTTCAGGATTCATATTGCAGGGGATATACCCAGAAAGCTCCGGCAACCCCTTCACTCTGTAGGCATATACCCGAAACCGTTCGTAGATTATACACTCAAATAATGCTCTGTCTACCGAAGATAAGTGAATCATATCGCCCAGATGCTCTAAGGAAGCAGTATAAATAACCTTGTCAAAATAAAAGATATCCTGGTTTGTTTCCACCCGAACTTGACCATTTTCCTCTTGCTCCATATGTAGCACTTCACAAGTCAGACGCAGATCCTCTACTTGATCGGCCATTCTTCTAATGAGTTCAGTGACTCCCTTAGGCCAGGTTATCATGTGAGTGATCTCAATAAAGGATAATAAATTATCATAAGTAAGAAATTTCAATACGTAGGCGGCCGGCACATCCTGAATACTCCCAAAACCAAAAGTATTGAAGTAATGCATATACACCTGCCCAATTACAGATAGCTCATTCTCCGTACACCAATCTGAAAAGGGCTGACATAGATCTGCCGGTAAGTGTAGAAAACCCGGTTCTTGTAGTGACTTATAACGTTTCAAAATTTCCGGCAACCGTTTGAATTCTTGGGTAAACATCTGAATTTGGTCCATAGGAATCTGAGTAGTTTTTCGCCCATTTGTATCAAAAAATCCCCGTTCCAAGAGTGGCCCCTTATCCATAAGATCAAACTCCCTCATGAGTTCAATCGTATGTTTATAAGTTGGCAAGCCGATTAGGGTTCCCATTTCATAGGTTTTCCCTTTATATTCAATCGAATGACACTTGCCACCTACTCGGTCTGACTTCTCAAGGAGAGTGATATGGTTATATCCTTTTTTCGCGAGCTGGTAAGCAGCTGTAACCCCAGAAATCCCTGCACCGATGATCCCTATTCTGTCTTCATACTTTATATTAGTCATCATCCGTTATCTCCTTGTAAATAACCATAATGGCAAGGTCTCACGCTGACCTGCATACTCAAGTGCGACATCCGATGGTATTTTACCTTGATTAGGTCCGTCTGTGATCACCCTGCTGAAGTTATAGATCCTCAAATATTCGTGTAAGCGCTTTTCTAAAGTCTCAAAGGAATCAATCGTATCATCCAACCAAGCCTGCTGATAGAACTCTTTCGTCAACACCGCTGCAAATTGCTGTAAGGGTTGAAATACTTCTGTCTGATCTGCAGTAATAGCCACTTGATTTATGTTGTTCTTATGTAAAAAATCGCTGTATTTATGTTTACCTCTATCCCAGTTCGTAGTAAATTCACGACTCTTGTTCGTAACCAGATTATTAATTTGGAATTCTAAGGTCTTCATTAATGGGATGACCTTCAAATCCATAAAATCGATAAAATGAATGGCGGACTTCCGATTATATAGCTTAACTAAGCCTAATCTGGAATAGGCATCGTAGACCACGTATTGATACACCTTTCCTACCCTTGGGAACACTCCCATATAGCTAATACTCTGTTGGCACATATACCCGGGATGAGCATTTTCCGGATTTTTCATCCTATAGTCCAGAGGTTTGGGTTTCACTTTACACCCTCTGCTGTTAGCCGCTTGCGCGCCGTCCCGCTTCTTTGCTTTAACTTCTTTGGCGTAAGCCTCCCGTTCTATTCTCTTACTAAGTCCATTTCGACGCAGCACATTATAAATACCTGACTCCCCTATGTTCACACCCTCATCCTGCAGTTCGTAAAAGATTCGCTTGGGTCCATCTTCAGGGAATTTGGCAACGTATTGTAAGATCAATCTTTCCGTTCGCTTATCCACTTTATTAGGCATTACCGGCTTTCGTTCCTTCTCTGCCAGTCCATCCATCCCCTGCTCTTGATAAGCTTTACACCACTGATAATAGATCGTCCGGGATATGCCAAACTCCTTGCAGGTTTCGCTCACATTGTTGCTGATAGTCCCTTGCATGAGGATATGATATTTGTTGTTTGCATTCATCTATTACACCCCCTATTCTCTTTATTTTATACATAGTTGGCGTTAAATACAGTGCTATTCTACATTTTCATGAACAAGCATAAACGCCTTCAGCGTTATACTTTCTAATATTTTAAAAAAAGAGAGACAGCTCAAGGCTTCTCCCCATTCCGAACAAAATGTGTGATGTATGCCCCTCCGGAAATCTCTAAGCAGTTCAGACGTTGACCATAGGCACATCCACCATCCACACCAATCTTATCGCCCAGCGGACTAAACCAGATGTCTTCCGAATCATGTAGATCCATCGTCGAGGTATGACCGAAAATAACCGTTTTGTCAGTGCTAACTACAGGATTCGTATAAAATGGCTCTCTGATCCAGATAAAATCATATGGATCCTGCTGCTTCCAATCCTCTATTAATGGATTAATGCCCGCGTGGACAAAGATATGGTCTTCCGTCTCATGATAAAGTGGCAATGAACTTAGAAAGTCCAAATGATGTTTGTATTTCTGTCTAATTTCTTCTTTCAGCAGCATATAATCATGCCAGCCAAAATCCGCTTTAAAAAAGTCAGAATCCGCCTCACAATAGCTCATCAATGTATACAAACCACCGTTGTTTAGCCAATGCGTATCCAGTTTATCATCCTCGCTGGTGAGCGCGTCATAGGCCATTTTATCATGATTGCC
Source organism: Paenibacillus sp. FSL P4-0184 (assembly GCF_038004625.1). Lineage (NCBI taxonomy): Bacteria > Bacillati > Bacillota > Bacilli > Caryophanales > Paenibacillaceae > Paenibacillus > Paenibacillus sp. FSL P4-0184. The sequence continues at coordinate 355,521 of NZ_JBBORN010000001.1, forward strand.
TTTTAGAACAGTAACGCCCCATTCCCGCTTTAAGGCCATAACTTGATCCACAATTCCTTTACTATTGAGACCTCTATCCACATAATCCCCCATCAGAATGAGCTTGTCCTCGGATGGCCGATAGTTTATTTTTTTTAATAATGCGTTGAATTCGGAATAGCTTCCGTGAATGTCGCTAATCGCTAATATTCTGATTGTAATTCCTCCTTGCTCTGGATGCTGCAAGCTAAAACGCCTTCGGCGTCCTTTAAAGGACGGTGAGCGTTTATGCGAGAATTATAAGGATAAAGTATATCGTGAAACTTATACTTTCTTATAATTAAAAAAAGACGTTCCGGGCAGAGGCACCGAAATATCTTTTTTTGTAATGGTCGCTATACGGAATCCATAACGAGCGGATCTTCATCGGATTGAGTAAAAAGCTGGCGGCTTCTGACTTCATGCACCGCTTCTTGAAAACGATCACACAGAAAAATCAACTGGTCGATTTCTTTCTTACCCACCTTTTCCGTAACTTCACTTAAAATACCTGAAAAAGTAGCCATCTGGGAATCATAAATCTGCTCCCCTTTATTCGTCAGACCAATATATACAACCCGCCGATCGGTATCGGACGTTGTTCGCACCACGTAACCCTTCTCCTCCAAACTGTTAACCATTTGTGTCGCAGTAGGCCTGCTAATTTGGAGCAAGTCGCTTAATCTAGAAATCATGACTCCCTGCTGCTCTTCGACTTCGTCTGAAAGCTTCTTTCGCTTCATCAAATTGTTTATGACATACATCATCATAAATTCTCTATACGAAATCACTTCCTTTGAGGACGGACGAGAGGTCAAACGTTTAATATTTTCAAAGGCTATAATTAGCTTTTGCTCTTGACTATTTTGAGTATCCATAGGGCACCTCCAATTTAACTCAATCTAATTAGATTACTTACCTATTTCCAAAAAATCAAGTCCAAATCACATTCTGTTTCCATAAAAATTAAATAATTAAACAGTTGTGCTAAATGATGAATTTGTGTATTATACATAAATGATAGTTTGGCTACCTAATTATTAAGACATGAATTCCCAAACTACAATATATAGAAGTTAAAGGAGAGGAACAGCTCTGGAGCATCTTACGCAAAAGAAAAAAGTTACAATTATGATTGCTTTAATGGCGGCTATGTTTTTCGCAGCAATCAACCAGACCATTGTGGGTACTGCAATGCCCCGAATTATTGCGATGTTAGGAGGCATTGAACATTATACTTGGGTAATTACCATCTATATGCTCACCTCTACAATCGCTACCGTACTTGTCGGCAAATTATCCGATATCTATGGAAGAAAACCATTCCTCTTAGCGGGGATCGTTATTTTTATTATAGGCGCTTTCCTGTCCGGATTGTCGACAAATATTTTCCAAATGATCACTTATCGCGGGATTCAAGGTCTTGGCGGCGGGATTCTAATGTCGGCTACCGTAACCGCTGTAGGTGATTTGTTCGCTCCTAGAGAGAGAGCCAAGTGGACTGGAATTATGATGGCCATATTTGGATTCTCTAGTGTAATTGGTCCTACCCTTGGGGGCTTCATGGTAGATCACATGGCTTGGAAATGGATCTTCTGGATCTTCTTGCCTTTCGGTATCGTGGCTTTCTTTATGATTTGGAAAATGTTCCCTAAAACTGCACGCTCCACTTCAGAATCCATTGACTACTTAGGCTCTATTTTCCTTTCCCTTACCATTGTTGCACTCTTGCTCGGCTTTTCATGGGCGGGTACAAAATATGAATGGGGTTCCCCAGAGATTCTCAGCTTGTTCGGGGCATCTATTCTCGGAGTTATTATTTTAATTCTGATTGAACGAAAAGCTAAAAGTCCAGTATTGCCATTATCCTTATTTAAGAATTCCATCGTAACCATCTCCATGGTTGTCGGCTTCCTGATGAATGCTGGTATGATGGGCGCAATGATCTATCTGCCATTTTTTGTCCAAGGTGTAGAAGGTGTCTCCCCGACCAACTCCGGATTCATTAATATGCCGATGTCATTAGCAATGATTGTACTTAGTACGCTAGTGGGAAGATGGATCTCCAAATCAGGTAAATACAAGCGTTATGCCCTGATGGGTATGCCATTTATGGTTGTAGCCATGATCATAATGGCCTTTATGAGCAACATTGCGATGGCCGTAGTCAGCATGATTGTCTTCGGGATTGGTTTAGGACTATCGATGCCTGTATTTACCTTAACCGTGCAAAATGCTGTAGCTCCCTCCATGCTAGGGGTTGCTACTGCTACAAATACTTTGTTCCGTAATTTAGGCGGAACCATTGGTATCGCTATTATGGGTACCATCATGAACACTACATTAACGAATAAACTAGAGGCAGCAGTGTCCTCTGGTAAGGGTCCAGATTTAACCAAACTTGACCCTGAATCCGCTAAACAGCTTTCCGCATTTATGAATCCGCAAATGCTGCTAGATCAGCCTAAGCTGAAGGAACTGCACACAACGCTGCCAGAGCAAATCCAGCCGCTCTTCAATCAATTGATTGAGATGCTGCGAAACGCACTAAGCGATTCCCTGACGGTTGTATTCTTAAGCGGCACGGCACTGTTAGTCATTGCAGCATTGCTTGTCCTGTTCCTTAAAGAGATTCCGTTACGAAGTGGTGAGAAAAAAACAGAGGTAACTGCAGAGGGAAAAAGCGAAGGCAAAAACCTTGAAAAGTCAGTACCTGCTGCACACTAATCACAAATAAATATACATTAGAGATGTCCGTAAACAGCTTTGGCTGTGCGGCATCTCTTTTTTATGTGAAGGAGATTAGGATTCGGTTGGTTGATCGTTCAATTCTTCGAAATAATCGTAGACTTCGTTTAACAGCTCCATTAACGAATCTGTCTTTTCTCTACCCATATAATCTATCATGCCTTTAAAGGTATTTCGGGATTTCGTCACGGCCATTTCGGCCAAATGCTCTCCTTTTTCCGTAAGCGTGATCTCACTGATTCGGCGATCCTGGGCATCGGCAGAACGCACTACATATCCCTGTGCAATCAGACTATTGACCATCTGTGTAACCGTAGGAGAAGTGACTTTAAGAAACTTGCTGATATCGGATACGGTCTGGCCCTTCTTCCCTTCCCGTTCCTTGCCGAGCTTTAAAGAAACCAACATCCGAACCTCACTTGGCTTCAAACCCCAGACTGTAGTTTTACGCCAATTCATCCTGGCAAATTGCTGGAAAGCTTCCATTAGTCCATCAACATTCTGATATTTATCTTCGTTCATCAGTACACCCCATAAGATCCATTTAACACTAAGTATAGCCTAATCGGGCTTAAAAAAGAATTGATAGATGTCAGATATCCATTTTCAAATCATTACTATCGAGATGTATAATGGGATCAGAAGAAAGGGCTTGGTCGTCCTTTACTGACGATAAATGATACATTGTTATATATAAAATACAGGCAATTCACGCCTATTCGAAAGAGGTTATCTATCATGTCCTTTTCTTATTCTACATATGACGCTCTAGGGCTTGCTTCGCTTGTCAAAGCACGTGAAGTCTCCCCTCGTGAGCTTGTCGAAGCCGCTTTCGCTCGGCTCGATGAAGTTAATCCAGTTCTTAATGCGGTCGTACGTACTCGTAGAGAAGCTGCTCTTAAGGAAGCTGACGATATGCCTGTTCATGATAGCACTCGCCCGTTTGCTGGCGTTCCTTTTCTGCTCAAGGATATCTCCCAAGCTATCGCTGGAGAACCTCTTACTTCGGGTGCCTTGCTTATGAAAGACAATATTGCCAGACGTGACTCGAACTACGTAGCACGAATCAGAAACGGAGGATTCATTCCGCTTGGACATACGAATACACCAGAATTCGGTCTCAAAAACATTACCGAGAACGTCCTTCATGGCCCGGCACGTAATCCGTGGAATCCTGAATATTCCCCCGGCGGTTCAAGTGGTGGTGCAGCTGCGGCGGTAGCTTCTGGTATTGTTCCGGCAGCGGGTGCTAGTGATGGTGGCGGCTCGATCCGTATCCCTGCCTCGTTCACCGGCTTGTTCGGACTGAAGCCCACCCGTGGACGTACTCCAGTAGGACCAGGTGTCGGTCGTCAATGGCAAGGCGCTTCTATTGACTTTGCATTGACAAGGTCCGTACGCGATAGTGCTGCCATGCTGGATCTACTACAGGTTGTGCAGCCAGAGGCTGCTTTTCAAACACCTCTATATCCGGGCGTCTACTTAGACGATCTATTCAAACCAGCACAGCGAAAACTACGCATAGCGTTCACAACAGCTTCTCCAGTAGGCACTCCTGTAACGAATGAAGCAGTCATTGCTGTGCTCAAAACTGTGAAATGGCTCGAAGCTGAGGGGTATGAAGTTGAAGAAAAGCTAAGTCCAGTAAATGGTGTTAGGCTGATGGAGAATTACTATACGATGAATACTGGCGAAGTGGCAGCGATGTTCGTATCGCTGGAAAAAATGATGGGACGTTCCATTACTTCCAGTGAAGTCGATATCGTTACTTGGGTCCTTGGGGAAGCCGGAAGAAAAGTCTCTGCGGCAGAATTTGTGCATAGTCTGGATGAATGGGATATTGCAGCCGCTCAAATGGCAGGTCTGCTTAACCGCTACGATCTGTATATCACACCAACAAATGCGGATTCAGCTCCTAAGATTGGCGAGTTAACGCATAGCTCTGCTGAAATCGAAAAACTGCTGCATGTACATGAGTTGCCGAAAGAGGAACAAGAGCGAATGATTTACGCTATGTTTAAACCAAGCCTAACCTACACACCGTTCACCCAGCTCGCCAATTTGACGGGTCAGCCAGCTATGAGCGTTCCCGTCCATATGTCGCAAGAGGGTCTACCGTTGGGGGTACAGGTAATGGCTGCTAAAGGCCGGGAAGATTTACTGCTTCAGCTTGCAGCCCATCTTGAACAATCCGAGCTGTGGGTAGGGATGACAGGGAATCCGCTCTTTCCATGATGAATTAGAGGGAACAGGCTGCAAAGCTCACGCTACTCCTGTTCCCGCCCGCAAATCCCATAAAAGAAGAGATGGATGGCTTCCTCCAGGAAGGCATCTATGTCTTCTTGTTTGCTGGCTTCATCTAGCATTTCCCCCGAACTTCGCATGTACATTCCCATAAATGAAAGAATCCCTTTGGTGGATACTTTATTTGAAATTTCTCCTCGTGCTTTGCCATCCTCCACCATCTTAACCATCAATGGTAAAACGTCGTTTGTATACCGTTCTTCAAGATAATGAAACATGTCCTGATCCTCAATCATAAGCTCCTTCACAGTCGTGGGAGATAATGAACTGTAGGTTTCTCTCTCCATCGTCATAATGTATTCAATAATCTCTTTTAGAGAATGCTCTCCATGAATGTAATCTTCAAATTCGCGAATGGCCTTCTCAATAAAATCCTTAAAGGCCTCACCAAGCAGTGCTTCCTTGCTGCCAAAATAATTATATATCGTCACCTGTGAGACACCTGCATCTTTCGCAATGTCTGCGATCCGGAGACGTTTGGGCTCGCAGTTCTTGAGCATCTCCATCGTAGTCTTCATAATTTTGAGTTTTATTTGAGCGGCTCTTTTCTCAAATCCATTCATGCTATCCACCCTTAACTTCATTATATAGTGCGCTTATTTAAATTTAATGAAATATTTATTATAAATTATTTCATAATTCAATTAACTTCACTATTCACTAGGAATAATATAACATATGAAATATCCAATTAGTAATAGTTCATTATTTTGCAGCGGGGGTGGCGACATGCTTGTAGTTGAAGGCTTAACCAAACGATTTTCGAATGACAAGGGAATCGAAGATGTTACGTTTACCGTAAATAAAGGTGAGGTATTTGGGTTTCTGGGGCCTAATGGCGCGGGTAAATCTACGACCATAAGACATATCATGGGATTTATGAAGCCGGACAAAGGTTATGCGAGCATCCATGGACTTGATGTATGGAAAGCACAAGGTACGGTCCAGAAGCATATCGGCTATCTACCCGGTGAAATCAACTTTTTTGACGGGATGACAGGCATTTCTTTCCTTAAGTTCATGTCTGGCATGCAAGGGATGAAGAACACTACCAAACGTGACCACCTGATTGATCGACTGCAATTTGATGCCGCAACACCGATCCGCAAAATGTCAAAGGGAATGAAGCAAAAAGTCGGTATTGTCGCAGCTTTCATGCACAATCCTGAAGTTATTATTCTGGATGAACCAACCTCGGGACTCGACCCGCTTATGCAAAAGGTATTTATAGATCTCGTATTGGAGGAAAAATCAGCCGGAACCACATTTCTAATGTCCTCTCACAGCTTTCAAGAAATTGAGCGCACCTGTGACCGAGCTGCAATCATTAAAGACGGACGTATCATCACTGTAAAAAATATCCACGAATTACAATCGATGCAGCGGAAGCTGTTTGAGGTTGTTTTCGCGAGTCGCGAAGATGCAGAACAATTCGCCGCCTCCGGCCTGCAAGTCGAGGCTCGTGAAGGGAATATGGTCCGCATTGCCGTTCAGGGTAATTACGATCGATTCATTCAGGAGACCGGGAAATATAATATCCGCAGTATGGATGTGTTCACGCAGAATCTAGAGGACATTTTCATGGACTATTATGACCGTGAGGGGGCCATGCAATGAATCTTCCACTCTATAAAGAAATGATGAGGGTGAACCTCAAAGGCATTATGAATTACGCCTTCGGTTCTGCCTTCTATATTCTGTTTATGATCTGGCTATATCCAGGGATCGCCGGAAGCACACAAGCCATTGACGACCTCATTAAAGCTATGCCCGAAGGTGTAGGTAAAGCCTTTGGGTTAAACAGCGGATTCACCAGTGCTGAGGCTTTTATCTCAGGAGAATATTATGGACTTATTCTGGTACTGATTTTATCCATTGTGTGTGTACAAATGTCGACACAGCTCATGGCTCGACTTGTGGATCGTGGCTCTATGGCTTATCTTCTGATAGCACCAACTACGCGGAGAAAAGTAGCTACCACGCAGGCGCTTGTACTCACAACAGCGTTGCTCCTGATTATGGGTGTAACCACACTCGCCGGCTTATTAGGTAAAGCATGGTTCCTCGGCAGTGAATATGAATTTAATAGCGGCCGATTCGCTCAGCTGAATAGCGTAGCGTTTTTATTGTTTTTTGCCGTGGGGGGACTTGCTTTTCTCGTATCCTCGGTTTGTAATGATGAGAAAAAAGCGCTTGGAATTTCCGGCGCTATCACCTTCGGATTCTTCACTCTGGATCTGCTAGGCAAAATAAGCGATAAACTGGAGGGGTTACGTTACCTGACCTTGTTCTCCTTCTATCAGCCTGGTAAAATCGTTCAAGGAAACGTGGAGATTATTCAGGTTTCTAGTTGGTTACTGTTGATCGGTGTTCTCGCTTTTGCCATAGGGATCGAACTGTTCAGACGACGGGATCTTCCATTATAAGATTAAGGGACGCTCCAATAGCATGTGGCTACTGGAGCGTCCCTCTTTCATATAGAAGAATATAATAAGCTTCTTCACACTAGAGAAGCATTATTTTAAGATTTCGTATCCGGTCTAGGGACACCAAAGTTTGGCGTTCCATCTTCATTCCACTGGATCACTTGCACACGCGCGTGCCGATTAGGATCATATAACGGGTCTCCCACAATTTCCTTATAGCTTCTAGCATGGAACACTAGGATATCCTGTGTGCCATCTTCTGAGACTGTAAAGCTATTATGTCCCGGTCCATATTGACCGTTTTCTTCAGAAGTTGTAAACACAGGTTCTGGTGTTTTGACCCATGATTTCGGATCCATTAAATCACTATTCTCATCAGCGGTTAACAACCCCATACAGTAGTTATGATCTGTTGCACTTGCCGAGAAAGTCATGAAAATACGTCCATTTCGCTTAAGAACTGCCGCACCCTCATTCACCAGGAAGCCGATTTTTTCCCAATCATATTCAGGCGTGGTGATGCACACCTGCTCTCCTTTTAACGTCCAAGGGTTTTCCATTTCAGAGATATACATATTAGAATTACCAGGGATATCGGGATCCTTTTGTGCCCATACGTAGTATCTAACCCCTTTGTGTTCAAAGGTGGTTGCATCCAGGGCAAAGGATTCCCATTTCGTTTTGATTTGACCCTTTTCCACCCACTCACCTTCTAATGGATTTACGGATGAATTTTCTATGGCAAACATGCGATGATCAAATAAGCCATCTTTCGTATCGGAAGTATGTGCTGCTGCAAAATACACGTACCATTTTCCATCAATATAATGAATCTCGGGCGCCCAAATATTGGCACTCATTAAGCCTGTTTCATTCTTAACCCAAATGGTCTTACCCTCAGCCTCAGCTAATCCCTGAATGGATTCAGAACGACGAAGCTCGATTCTATCAAACTCCGGAACCGAAGCTATGAAATAATAATAACCATCAGTATGTTTATAGATCCATGGATCTGCCCTTTGCTCAATAAGCGGATTTTTCGCATTGAATTCTCTCATGATGACAACTCCTATATCTCTCTTTATTTTTAATTTTATGGGTCACCAAAACACACCCTTCCTTATAAGAAGGCAAGGTGTATTTAAGCTATGTTCATTTGATCTACCCTTTAATACCTGAATTCAAGTTAATAGATTGAACGAAGTATTTTTGAGCAAATATAAATAACAGTAGGGTTGGTACGATCGCCAAGATTGCCGACCCCATTAATTGCCCGATCATACGATAGTTTCCGTAGATATCTTGTAGCAAGAGCAACCCAGCTGTGACTGGCATTTTGTCTACATCTGTGTACACGATAACCGGCCAGAGGAAGTCATTCCAAGATCCCGTAAAGGAGAACAACCCGCAAACAATCAGAATCGGCTTAACTAACGGCAATATAATTTGCGCGAAAATTCTAAAGTCACTAGCACCATCAACTTTTGCAGACTCATCTAATTCTTTTGGGATACCGTTCATAAACTGTCTGACCAAGAAGATATTCCCCATACCCGCAAGACCGGGAATGATCATTGCCCAAGAAGTGTTTACCCAGCCCAAGGAATCGATAATTTTATAAGAAGGAATTAAGTTAACTACACCCGGGAAAAAGGAGATCCCTAGCAAAGTAAAGAACAGTGTGTCTCTTCCTTTAAAGTTAATACGGGTATAACCAAAGCCTGTAATCGAAATCACAATAACCACCAGGATTGTGTGGGTTGTAGCAATAAACAATGAATTGCCTAGCCAACGTAGAATTGGGGCTGTAGAAGTATTGTTCAGAATCGTAACATAGTTCTCAAAGACCCATGTTTCAGGAAATAGTCTAAAGCCTGAAGAAACCACTTCCGTTTGTGATCTAAAAGACGTGGAAATCCCGAATATTACTGGAATAATCCAAATCACACAAAGGATAAGCAAAAAAGCATATGATACATATTTTGAAATACTGACATTGGATGATCCTTTTACTTTGCCTGTTCTATTTACAACTGGACGATTATCTAGGCCATTTACCGCCTGATTTGACATTATAGTACACCTACCTTTTCCATTTCCTTGTTAATCAGTTAGTTCCCGAGAACCTTATGTAGCATTTCGGTTCATTACATAATATTGCAGCGCTGAGATCACCAAGATTACTAATCCCAATAACACTGCCATCGCCGATGCCATCCCTGCAATGGATTCACCGTTACCGAAAGCTAATTGACGAATATACATCATGAGTACGTGTGTACTTTGTCGAGGCCCGCCATCAGTCATCATTAACGGTTGGCCGAATACATTGAAGGCTCCGGCAGTTGTCATAACAAAGGTATAGATTAATGGAAAACGAATAGATGGCAAGGTGATACTTGTGAATCTTTTAATTGAACCCGCACCATCGAGCTCGGCTGATTCATATAATTCTTGCGCAACGCCACTTAAGGAAGCACGATAAATAATCATGTTGCCCCCAATACCGCCCCATAGTGTGATTACAATGATGATAATCCACGCATACGGCTGATTTGCAGGCCAAGCAATTTGTGATCCGAATAGATTACCAGTAATCCCTAATTGCTTATTAAAGATCAAAAGCCAGATTAGTGCAGCTGCAGAAATCGAAATCAAGCCTGGAATATAGAGAATAGATTGAATTAAGCTCTTCATTTTAACTTTTTTATGTTCTAGTGCAACAGCAACCATTAATGGGATAACTATTAATAATGGAACAGAGAGACCCACAAAGATCAATGTATTTTTCAGACCTCTGAAAAATTGAGTATGAAACGTTGATTTGCCATCAAAAAGAATGGCCTTATAGTTATCAAAGCCTACCCATACCGGGTCACTCATTAAATTCCACTTTGTAAATGAAGCATAAATCCCATAAATCGTTGGCAATAAAATGAAGATAGCAAACAAAATGACGTGCGGACCTACAAAGAAGGCAGGTGCCCAGTTTATTTTCTTTTTCATAGGATTTCATTTCTCCTTTTGCACAAAGTAATGCACCACAGTACGGCACATTACTTCGTACAATCTATTCTATTTCGCTTTATTTCGCTGCACTGCTGCTTTCTGCGATCTTATCTTCTACAAACTTCTGCATGGTTGCCAAGGTCTCATCTAGATCAACGTTACCGCGAACGATATCTGCGCAATAAGTATCTACTGCTTCTGCAATGTATGGGTAGTACTCATATGTGTAAATGTAAAGGGATTCAATTTCCTTTTCATTAGAAGTAAAGAAGGATTGCATGTAGTTTTGGTATTCCGGGCTTTGGTTAACTACGTTACTTGCGACGTTTTGACCAGCTTTTGCCCATTCCATTGAGTTTGTACGCACATATTCTAAGAAGTTAGCAATCCCTACTTCTTTTTCATCTGTTCTCTTATCGTTCTTAAGCATAGCGAACAAGTGAGAAGAAGATCTATTCGTGAATTTATCAGCGGTTGGAGAATAAATGTTAGTCACACCAAAGTTCAAGCCTTCAACTCCAGCATGTGCGGTAGAACTCCAAGTTCCGTCTGTGGAGAAGAGTACGTTTTGGGATTGGAACATCAAGTAACCGTCTTCACCAAATGGAGTCATCAAACCAGCATCAGCAATTTTCTTAACGTCTTCAAAGGCTTGTTTAAATACTGGGGAGTTAACAGCAGGTTTGCCATCCACCTGAATATCTCCGCCCAAGTTTTGAATTTGAGCCAGGATAACCCATCCGAGCAAAGCATCATTAACTACATAGTCGCCTTCATCCAATTTACCTTGTAAGGAAAGCATTTCATCAATCGTAACAACGTTATCATCCAAGAAAGATTCAGCATTATATTTCTTGAGCAAATCTTTATTGTAATACATTACGTTACTGTGGATATCAAGAGGTACTGTGTATTGCGTTCCGTCGATGTTACCAGTGTTCCAAGCTTGTGGTAAGTAATTCTCAGCTTTTAGTTCAGGTTGTGCTGGCAATACAGTATCTTGCATGGATTCTAAGACACCTTGCTTAACAAACCCAGGTACACGGTCAGCGTGGATAATTGCTAAATCAGGGACACCTTTGCTGGAAGCCAAAACGGTAGAAATTTTTGTGTACATATCAGCTGTAATAACGTGCTTCACTTTAACTTCTGGATTCGTTGCATTGTAGTCTTTAACGATTTGATCCATATAAGCACCATCATCACCAGTCAGCGGTGTCCAGAACGTAATCGTCTTACTATCATCTTTACCACCACATCCTGCTAACACTGTCGTTAACATTAGAACCGTTGCTAATACTACTCCAAATCTCTTTTTCATTACTCTCTCCCCCTGCAGCTGTAATGTTAAGATAATCATTCACATTAACTTTGTTGGAAACGATTAACTTAAACTTAGTATACAGTTGCTTTGAAAGCGTAGTCAATAACTTTTAAATAAACTTAATAGATTTTTTTAAAACTTAGTTAACCTTTTAGTTCATTAAGACGAGATGAAAGCGATATATTATTTACTTCAGTTACCTTTCGTGTTACTTTATATAGAGATTAATAAACTTTACAGTATATGAAATTACTTTGAAAGAAGTGGATAAAATGCAATTGGAAATAGACAAGTCCTCTCTCGTTGTTTATGAAGCCTTGGCAAGTGAAGTACGAATAAAAATCATTCAGTTACTCTCCAAAAATAAGATGAACATCAAAGATTTGGCAGAAGAACTTAAAATAAGCAGTCCCATCGTAACAAAACACATTAAAAAGTTAGAAGATGCAGGAATCATAAAAACAGAAAAAGTTCCTGGTAAATCCGGAATGCAAAAAATCTCAATTCTTAGAGTCGACCATATTGAGATTAACTTCCCTAAAAAAATCTTTCATTCCTTTGCCTCCTATGAGACATCGGTACCGATTGGTCATTATACGGATTATGATCTGAAGCCTACATGCGGACTTGCCACAGAGAAAGAGTTTATCGGCAGAGTAGACGAACCTAAGTATTTCATGGATTCTAAAAGAGTCGATGCAGAGATTCTATGGTTTACCCAAGGTTATGTTCAATACAACATTGCCAATTTTCTGAAAAAAGATGAAACCTTGCAGCAATTTGAAATTAGCCTAGAGCTTTCTTCCGAATTTCCATTTGCCAATGACGTATGGCCTTCAGACATCACCTTTTCATTGAACGGCTTGGAATTAGGTACTTGGACAAGCCCTGGGGATTTTGCTGATGCAAGAGGTAAATTCACACCTGAGTGGTGGCCGCACAATATTAACCAGTATGGATTACTAAAAACGATTAGAATTACTAATCACAATGGAACATACATTGACGGTGACCCCATGTCTTCCGTTTCGATTGAGGATTTAGATACGACCTGTGACCGATGGACTTTCCGGATCGAAGTGAAGGAAGATGCAAAACACGTCGGAGGCGCGACAATTTTCGGAAAAAAATTCGGAAATCATGATCAAGATATCATGTTCAAAATGTATTACCTTTAAACTCTTCTAGTACGCACATGTATCAAGGTTGGTTCTTTCATGGGGGCGAACAACTAATTAGTATTTATTCTTCCTTAGCCCCCCCTATCTGTACTGTGATATGAACCAGCTATCACTTTCCCCTATCCATCTCTTTATCGCCCACTTCTCCCACCTTCTTTCACTTTCCACAACTCCAGTAGTAATCTGCAGTACTTTTCATACGCTATCCAAACCCAACTACCCTTTTATCAATAAAAATATAAATAGATTCATCGTTTCATAAATTTCTATTTGACTATATGCTAATATCATGCTTAAAATGGGATCAATATAAAACGTTTTCCACGATATGGTTTGTATAAACATAAAACAAATCCATTTTGATTTGTGAAAAACGTTTTTTTAGTAGTTCTATTGTAAGCGTTTTACATTTTTCGTACCGCCGCAATCTCTAATCAATAGAATCGGAGGATCATGAATTTGAGGAAAACAACTCGTAAGCTAACCGCTTCACTTCTTGCACTCACGCTGCTAGTACCTGCACCATTCATTTCAGCAGCTTCTGCAAGCGATTCCAAAACAATCGCACCATCCACGCAACAACAGGCTGTCGATTATTCGGGCCACTGGGCACAGAAAGATTTTCAATCCTGGGTGGATAAGGGCTTGATTTCAGGCTATGGAAATGGAATTTACAAACCGAATCAAGAGATCACCCGCGCGGAATGGGTCACATTGATCAATCGGGTCTTTAATTTGCAGGAAAAATCAGAAATTGCCTTCACGGATGTACTAGTGTCAGGTGCTTATTACAGCGATATCCAGAAAGCTTCGGCTGCAGGATATGTATCAGGATATAGCGATGGCACCTTCCGACCAACACAGGTAGTAAGTCGTCAAGAAGCCGCGGTTATGCTGCACAGACTATTCCAGCTCAATTCTTCTGCAAATACCTCTGCACCAAAAGATGTTGAAGATTTACCCTCATGGAGCCAAGAAGCTGTATTATCTTTATTTGGTGAAGGTTATTTGAATGGTTATAGTGACGGCAGCTTTAAAGGCGCAAAAGCCGTAACAAGAGCGGAAGCACTGCGTATGATTGAGAAGTTGGCCGGGGAAATCACTTCTAAGAGCGGCAGTTATACGGGGATTACCACTCAGAATATGGTAATTAGTAGCCCGGGTGTTGAGTTGAACAACTCCACCATCTCCGGAAACCTGTACCTTACCGAAGGTATTGCAGAAGGCGATATCACGCTGAATAACGTCACTGTTAAAGGAACAATATTCGTATCCGGCGGCGGCGAAAATAGTATCGTACTTAGTAACTCTAACGCAGGTGACATGGTTGTAGATAAGCGTAATGGGAAACTCCGCGTCGTTACTAAAGGAACGAGTGCCGTACCAAGTGTACGTGTACATACCGGTGTAATGCTTGAGGAAGATACTACTTTGACGGGTGCAGGCTTCGGCCGGGTCGTTATAGAGAATACGCTCCCGAACGATTCAATCATCAGGCTGAGAGGAAACTTTGATTCTGCTGAGGTACGAGCGTTAGGAGTGCCTACACTACATCTAGCTGCAGGCAATATTACTGAAGTTACATTGAACCAATTAGCCAAGCTACGTGTAGATGCTGGTGCAGCAATCAAGAATCTTATCCTTGGTATAAACGATATGATTACTATCCAAGGCACCGGGAAGGTTGGCTTTGACAGTAAATACAATAACCTAATCAAATTTGAAACACCTACTCCGACAGCTACGGCAACGTCTGGTTCTGGTAGTTCAGGTTCTGGTGGATCGGACGGCGGCGCTGTTGCTACACCTACTACTACTCCGGTTCCAACAGCTACAGTGACTCCTACTGCTACGCCGGGTCCGTCAGCAACGGCACCAGCACTCACCAATGTTTCTGTACATGATCCTTCGGTGGCTTTAGACAAAGGAACGTATTATGTGTTCGGGTCTCATATCGATGCGGCCAAATCGGATGATCTGCTGAACTGGACTCGTTTCACAAATGGTTATACAACACCAGGCAACGTACTCTTTGGTGATCTTTCCGCGAATCTGGCAGAATCCTTTAAATGGGCTGGAGAGAACGATTCTGACAGTAAAGGCGGATTCTCCATATGGGCTCCAGACGTTTTCTGGAATGAGAATTATAAGAATGCGGACGGGACCACTGGCGCTTATATGATGTATTATAGTGCTTCTTCCACTTACATCCGCTCAGCGATTGGCTTTGCCACTTCGCAAAATATTGAAGGTCCTTATACCTATGGAAATACCGTAATTTATTCCGGCTTCACCAAGGAAGAAGATTACGATACTAACAGCAAAATTAATAAAAAATGGACAAACACAAATATTCAAAAGCTTATTGATAACGGAACATTAGAAGATGCCAACCCAGATTGGTTTGACGCAGGCGGTTCATATAAGAACAAAACGTATACAAACGCAATTGACCCGACGTTATTCTACGATAAAGACGGCAAGCTGTGGATGACTTATGGATCATGGTCAGGCGGTATATTTATTCTAGAAATCGATCCAGCTACCGGCGAGCCTAAATATCCGGGTAAAGACGGAACGACCGCTGATGGACGTCTAATCGACCGGTATTTCGGTACCCATATTTCTGGCGGTATGACCAAATCGGGCGAAGGTCCGTATATCGTTTACGACAAGAATACAGATTACTACTTCTTATATGTAACTTATGGAGGACTTGCGTCCGACGGTGGATACAATATGCGTCAGTTCCGTTCAACGAATCCGGATGGTCCTTATTTGGATGCTGCCGGACAAAGTGCAGTGCTGGCAACGAGCAATGACCATTCGGCCATTGGCAACAAAGTTCTTGGTAACTTCATGTTCACGAACGTGAATAGTGACCCAGACTTCCAAACTTACGGCTATGCTGCATCAGGCCATAATTCAGTGAATTATGATGAAGAGACGGGTAAAATATTCAACTTCTTCCACACTCGTTTCCCGCAGCGTGGTGAAACACATGAGCTTCGTGTGCATCAAATGTTCACCAACGAAGATGGATGGCCGCTCACTTCTCCTCATCGTTACACTGGTGAAACTATCGCAGCTGTTATGCAGGAGGATGTTATTGGAGCTTATCAGTTCGTGAATCACGGGAAAGATACTTCTGCTAAAATTAAATCCACAACAGCTATCGAACTGCGAGGTGATGGAACCATTACAGGGTCCGTAACCGGTTCTTGGGAGCTAAAAGGAGAGTATTACGCCGACCTGCTCATCAATGAAATAGAAGACGGAGCTACTGTACAAAATCTCTACAAAGGTGTATTCGTAAAACAATGGGATTCCACTCGTCAGAGCAATGTTATGACTTTCACAGCCATGTCCAATAAGGGTGTTACCGTCTGGGGCAGCCAAATTGAACTGCTGAGCACAGATCAAATTGTATCCAATGTTAAAGATAGTTTAAGCTTGGGCAACACAAGTAAAGTATACAAAGATCTTACGCTCCCAACTGAGGCCGTAAGAGGAACAGTCATTACGTGGTCGTCTTCCAATGAAGCCGTAGTAGGAAACGATGGTTCAGTTGTTCGTCCTGAAAAAGGACTCGGAAACGCAACGATTGAACTTACTGCTACGATTGCGCTGGGTGAGTCTACTGCAACTAAGACCTTTACTATCATTGTAATGGAACTGACTGGAAATATACTGGAAGACGGTTTGGTGGCAGCGTATGATTTTGAAGGAGATCTTTCAGAGAACGGAGATCGTACTGATAAGGGTACAATTTCCGGCAATCGGATTAACAATACTGGCGGGAACATCACCTATGAGACAGGTGAAGTTGGTCTTGCAGCTAAATTCGACGGTAGCTCCGGTATTCGCCTACCCAATGGTTTGATTAAAGGCAACACCTACACAGTAGGCATGTGGCTTAACCCACAAGAACTGACTCAATTCACTACAGCCTTCTTTGGTGCTACAACAGATACGAATTGGATTAGTCTCTTGCCTTATGGAAACGGTGGAGCTACTACCCGGATGTGGTTTGGTAGCCAAACCTTCCACGATGCAGAAGCAGGCATGCAGATTCCAGTTAACCAATGGTCGCATATAGCTTTCACTTACGATGCTGGTGCTGTGAAGCTGTATGTGAACGGAGTATTGAAGTACACTGGAAAAGGATTTACGGATGTATTTGACAGCGCAGATGCAGTATTCGCACTGGGTGTAAACTACTGGGATATCCCTTACAAAGGTTTGATTGATAACCTGCGTATCTACGAAAGTGCACTTTCCGCTGAAGCTGTAGACTTGCTGGTAAACGGTGAGCCTGACAGTAATGTAAAAGTAAGTACGATAACCATCCATGATGCTGAAATGGATGTGGCTGTGGGTAATACCTTTACCCCTCAAGTAAAAGTACTGCCTACCAATGCAGGAAATAAGAAACTTACTTGGAGTTCTAGTGATCCTAGCGCCATTTCAGTTGATGCTACAACCGGAACTGTAACAGCGCTAACGGTAGGTGGCGAAGCAGTGATTACAGCCACTGCGGCTGATGGTAGTGGTGTCTCAGCAGACTATAAGGTAAACGTTACGGATGGAAAAGTAGCCTATTATGCTTTTGATGGAAACCTTGATGACTCCCTCCAATTGGTCGGTACTGGACAGGTTACGGGAATAAAAATCGAGGCTCCAACTGTAGGTAACATCACTTACGGTAACGGTATCACTATTCAAGCAGCAGTATTTGACGGTGTTTCCGGAATCCGGTTACCTAATGGATTAATAGACAGCAATACCTATACCGTATCTATGTGGTTAAACCCTGAGCAGCTTACTGATGCAACAACAACCTTCTTCGGTGCTGCTTCGATAAACAGCTGGATTAGCTTCGTTCCACAGAACGGCGGAGGTAAAACACTGCTATGGTCTGGCGAGGCATGGTATGATGCTGTTTCCGCTATGAAGATTCCAGAGAATAAATGGACGCATGTAGCATTTACGGTTAACAACGGTACCGTGAAGGTATACCTCGACGGAGTTGAGCAATTCTCCGGTGAGGGCTTCCCGAATGTGTTTAAGAACAAGAATGGTGTGTTCGCTCTTGGCGTAAACTATTGGGACGTACCTTATAAGGGAATGATTGATGAACTGAAGATTTACAGCAGAGCACTCAAATCAGACGAAATACTGACCGAATATAACTCAAATGTAAATTAAGAGAATCATCATTTGGAAAGAGAGCGGAGCCTCAGGCTCCGTTCTTTTTATCTTAAGTCACGCGATCAAAGTGAATGAGCGTCTAGGAAATTTCTCACCTTCGTATTGTAAAACAAGCATTTAAATAATATAATCATTAACTATACGTCTTGAACTAAATTGGAGGCCATCTATGAAACTTGACCTGTCGGAAGAATCTCTTCCCGTCTACGAAGCTTTAGCCAGTTCAGTTCGTCTGCACCTGCTGCGCTTGCTTGCCGAGAACCCAATGAATGTCAAGGAATTGGCCGCAGCGGTAAATTTGAGCAGCGCCATTATGACAATGCATGTGCGTAAGCTAGAAGCTGCAGGACTTATCCAGACACATATGGCACCTGGACGAAGTGGTCTGCAAAAGATCTGTACGCTGGCTGCTGAAAGTGCCGAGATCACCTTTCCAGGCAGACAAATTAATGAGCGCAAAAGCTACCGCAAGGAGATTCCTGTTGGACATTATTCCGACTTCATGATCGAGCCTACCTGCGGTCTTGCCACTACAGAGCAAGTGATTGGCAGCTTTGATGATCCCCGTTATTTCTGGGATCTCGAGCGTATGAATGCTGGTATTCTCTGGTTCGGCAAAGGATATATCGAATATAAAATTCCTAACTTCCTTCTCTCCAGTCAACAGCCCGAGGAGCTAATCATTACGATGGAGATTGCCTCCGAAGCGCCTTCCATTAATAATAATTGGCCCTCCGACATCACTTTCACACTGAACGGAGTACAGCTTGGATTCTGGACAAGTCCGGGTGACTACGGAGATAGACGTGGTAAATACACGCCAGCTTGGTGGCCAGCACTCACGAATCAATACGGCCTTCTTAAGCAGCTGCGCATTACATCTAAAGGCACGTTTATGGACGGCCTGAAACTGTCCGACGTTACGCTGGATCAAGTGAACATTCGCAACAAGCAATGGACTTTCAAGCTTTCCGTCGATGAAGAGGCCGAGCATATTGGCGGCATTACCCTTTTTGGCAAAGGCTTTGGCAACTATAATGATGATCTAATCGTTGAGCTATTCTACACAGATACCCATGAATAAAGCCGCATTCATCTCCCGTTGGAGAGTCGAATGCGGCTCTTATTTTACCTTATTTCATGTTCAATGAAGGGTCCCCATAATCCGCCACCAGGCAGTGGACAGCCACGTTCCTTAAGCTTAGCTACAACAGGAATAATGCATCCACAAGCTACGCAAGTCACACTCTCATGCAGCTTAGGACAAGTCCCGCAAAGAGAAATCCGTTCAGCATAAACCTCATCTGGAACACAAAGCTCTGTCTTAAACATGGATGATGACAGGATTCGCTCTATCTGTGCATCGGTAACCTTATAATCGTCGCGGCACCCCTTGCATGCAGATGTTGTTGACATGATAACACCACCTTATGCCTTCGGCGTAATCTCCAGCACAGTTACTGACATTGGAGCCAGCTCTACATTAAGAAGATCACCTTCAAGTGTAAAGGCTGTAAAAGCTTGCGGTACGACAGCATCTGGCTGACTAAATGTATTATGAGCATCTATCTTGTTACCTGTGAGCGTAGTGCCTGTCACTTCAACCTTCTGCCCGGAAAGGCCACGTAGCTCGAGGGGTACAGTAGCTGATGCAGCGTGATTCAAGTTGCATAGACTGACATGAATGATCCCTGCGTCTGTTACGGAAGCTGAAGCAGATACTTCAGGAATCTCGCTGCCCTCAAAGCTGTAAGTCCCACTATCGATTGTTAAATCCAACAACTCAGCATCCTGATGGACTTTAAACATATTGAATACATGATAGGTAGGCGTTAGCAGCATTTTTTCTCCTTCGGTTAAAATCACTGCTTGAAGTACGTTAATGGTCTGCGCAATATTTGCCATCCGTACCCGGTCACTGTGTTTATGGAAAATATTCAGGGTTACGCCAGCTACAAGGGCATCCCGAATTGTATTTTGTTGATATAGGAATCCTGGATTCGTACCCGGCTCAACATCATACCAAGTTCCCCATTCGTCAACGATAAGGCCTACTCTTTTATCTGGGTCATATTTGTCCATAATAACACCATGTTTAGTAATCAGCTCATCCATGCGAAGGGCCTTCTCTAAAGTACTAAACCATTCACTAGTTTCAAAGCCTGTTGCTGCCCCTTTATTCTCCCATGCTGGACCAGGAATCGTATAATAATGAAGGGTAATCGAGTCCATAAAGCGTGTAGCTTCACGCATCAGAACTTCCATCCAGTGATAATCATCCACGTTAGGACCACAAGCGATCCGGTGAATACGATTGTCCCCGTAATTACGTACATACGTCTGATATTGGCGATAAAGATCTGCATAATATTCTGGACGCATATTCCCGCCGCAGCCCCAATTCTCATTACCAACGCCAAAATAAGTGACAGCCCAAGGCTCTTGATGACCGTTCTGCTGGCGAAGCTCAGACATCGGTGAGACACCGCCAAAGGTTAAATACTCTACCCATTCGGACATCTCTTGAACCGTACCACTTCCCACATTACCATTGATATAAGGTTCACATTCCAGCATCTCACATAATTCCATAAATTCATGTGTACCAAAATGGTTGTTCTCAACCGTGCCGCCCCAATGCGTATTGATCATACGTTTACGAGCTTCGCGATCACCAATACCATCTTTCCAATGATATTCATCTGCAAAACATCCACCCGGCCAGCGAAGTACTGGAATTTGTATTTCTTTAAGCGCTTTCACAACATCATTACGAATACCGTTAGTGTTAGGAATCGGTGAATCTTCTCCGACCCAAATGCCTTCATAAATACAACGTCCCAGATGCTCAGAGAAGTGTCCATAAATATTTTTGTTTATCGTACCTTTGCGAATGTCTGTGTTAAGGATTGCGCGATCCGCCATGAATAAATTCCGCCCTTCAACATTTATATTTTTATTAACTAATTAATAATTATACAAACATTATAGAGCGGTCCTCAGCGATCCGTCAATCTCCAATATGAATGAATCTATTCTTTATCAATCGGTTTGTTTATCCCGTCTTCATAATAATCAAAAACGAGCTGCCGCTGCGTTCCTCTTACCCCGTAAAATACATCGGAGATTCGTTTTCCCTTACGTCTTAATTCATTCTCCAGCCATTCTTTGGTCAGTCCATTATTCTCAAGATTCTCTTCAATGAGGACGCCATCCATAATTAACTCAACGGGAAAGCTCTGAGGAACCGAAAGAAGCTTCAAATCTTTTCGAGTAACATATTGATACTCTTGTTTCTTTAAGACGGATACCATTCCGTTATCTTCTAATACGGCATACTCTACTGCCTCTAGATTAAAAATTTCTTTTTCCCTCAGTGCCTGATCCAAGGAGTCTAGTGAATACCTTACCTTTTTCATATTCCCTTCAAGAATTTTCCCGTTTTCGATAAGTACCGTAGGTGAACCAGAGATCCAGCTTCTCATTTTACGACTCTTTATAGCTATGATAGATAGTAGAAAAGACGTAGCAGTTATAACAATGAGCGCCACGATCATATATGACGACTTCAGGTCTTTATTAAAAGCCAAATTTGCCGCAAGCGATCCCAATATAATGCCTGTCACAAAATCATGAAACGTCAAATTAGAAATCGTTTGTTTCCCCAATATCTTAGCTATCACTAGCAGCATGATCATAGCGACCACAGTACGAAGAACAATATCCATATGCGCCTGCATCTCTAATGCTCCTTTCTATTCAATCCCCTATTATTCACAAACCAAGGTGAAATGAAACGTCATTACAATCGGTTTAATTTTAAGAGGTCATCCGGAGACTTCTGTAAACGTCAAAAGGGCTCTGGAATGGTTCTACTGAACCGTCCCAAAGCCCTAGCTACGAATGCTTATTTTTCAGTCTTGATTGCAAGCAGATTGTGCAGAATCATTGCGCTTTCAGCTCGAGTTGCTGAGCCTCCCGGATCGAATTGCCGCTCACTTCGACCCTCGATAAGTCCAAGGGCTTAGGATTGACCGAACTATAATTGACTGCAGCTTTCGATTCTCCATTGACATACGCATCTTCAGAAACATACAGCTTCGTCTGATTCCGAATCGGAAGGCTCGGTGCAGTACCATCCCGATCATTACCGCCATGTGACCGTACAGTTCATCTATCGACGGGATCATTTCAAGACAAGCGCGTTCCATAAATTTATCGAATTATTGCAGCAAAAGCCTGAAGACTCGTATGATGAGTTTCTTCAGGCTTTTTTACATGGCACCGTTATGATCACCTGTGCGCCGCCTTCGACACGGTTTCCTGCTTCGATATGCCCTCCGTGCTTTGTAATGAGCAACTGTGCTGTATACAATCCAAGCCCGGAATGACCTTTGTCTAGAGATCTAGACGGATCCCCCATGTAGAATTTATCGAACATTCGCCGCAAATCAAGAGCGCTGAACCCCTTCCCCGTATCCTTCATGTCAAAGGTAATCTGCGTCTCCTCTACGATGACCGTCCACTCGATCCTTCCCTCCACTGGCGTAAATCGCAAGCTATTGGTAATCACGTTATCGAATACTTGCTCCAACCGTGATGTATCCACAAGAAACTGCTGTTCTTGGTCGCATCGCCTATTCACATAAGAGAAGTCAAAAGCAATCCACTTCTCACGGCATAACAATGCGTATTCATCTTTTTTCCGCTCACAGAAGGCGAGTAAATCCGCTCTCGTATACTGGAGGACAAAATCAGGCGTGTCGATTTTATTCATGAACAGCAATTCCGTCAGCATTTTGTCCGCACGCTGCGTACTGTTCTGAATGGTTAACAAGTACTTCTCCAGCCGTTCGGGACGGCGTGCACCGCTCTCGATTAAATTGTCTACATGACCTTGAATGATCGTCAGCGGCGTCCGCAAATCATGGGCAATCGCAGAGATCATGTCGCGTCTCTCCTGCTCCAGCTTCCACTCCCACTTCAAGGATTGCTCCAGCGCGATCCGCATCTCTTCGAAGGCATCGGAGAGCTCGATCAGCTCCTTCGACCCACCTGCTCCTGCGACGGAGAAATTCAGGTCATTCTGCTGGATTCGTCTAGCTCCCCCGATGATCCGTGCGATCGACGGTTCGAGCCGTTTACCCAATTTTCTCGCGAAAATAAAAGAGAACAAGACGATGAAGAAGAACGGTGCGATCAAACTGCACAAAATAAGCATAACGAGCAGCCCGTTTCCAGGGTTGTTGGAGGATACACTTAAACTGTATCGTAGCACCAGCATCCCCTTTAATTTTTTCTGCGAATCAAGGATCGGGTGGTAATTGATATATTTCCCGCCCTGTTTCTCGCTACGGTTCAGCTTGCTTAGCACTTCCTCCGGGCTGTTGACGAAAGTCTGCCCCTTCCAGCCGTAGACGATTTGCCCCTTCAGATTCACGATTTGATACTGCATGCCTTTCGTCAGAATAACATGTTCCAACGCATTCTGCTTTGAAGGAGATAATAAGGCGTCTTTTTGCTGATCTACATAACCTAGAATCTGGGGAATTTGCTGCTCATAATAATTGGCTGGTAGAATGCTCTTGTCCGTTTGATTAATCAAAACATAAAGAGTACTGCCCCAAACCAGCATCGAGCCGATGAAGCTATAGAAAAGAACGAGTGTAAATGCGCCCATAAACTGTCTGCGCAGCGGTTTCCGACTTGCCTTTACTTCCTTTCGAATCTGTATCCTACCCCCCATACCGTTGTAACAAAGGTCTTCTCCGGTGCTGCGCACGCCAGCTTCGCCCGGATATTTTTGATATGTTCGGTAATTGTGGCTGCTTCACCCTCCGCATCGAATCCCCAGATCTTCTCATAGATTTGTTCCCGCGAGAATACTTGATTCGGATGCATGAAGAGAAGCCGGAACAATTCGAACTCCCGGCTGGTCAGCGGAATCGGAAGGTTCTGGTAGAATACCTGATGGCTGTCCAGATCCATCGTGAGATCGCCATGGTGCAGCAGCTTCGGTTGATGATCAAGATGGCTCCGCTGCTCCCGACGAAGATGCGCTCTTATTCTTGCCTTCAATTCTTGCATGCTAAAAGGCTTCACGATATAGTCATCGCCACCGACGGCGAGTCCTTGGATCCGATCCGCTTCATTGGAGCGCGCGCTTAAGAACAGAATCGGACACGAGACCCGGTCACGTATCGCTTGGCATACTTCGAGCCCATCGAGATGCGGCATCATAATATCCAGGATGATTAAGTCAGGCGTCTCTCCCAGTCGATCGAACACTTCCTTGCCGTCATAAGCCACTGATACCTCATACCCATCATCCTGAAGCGCATCGCGCATAAATCCGACGATTTCTCGCTCATCATCGGCGATTAATATCTTTTCTCTCATCTCTTGAATTTCCTTTCGCGTCTATCAATCTAGCAGCTTTATCCCCTCATTGTACCTTCTTGTGCGCCAAAAATCCCCTGTAGCGGCACACACGGTGTTCACGACAGGGGAACAATTAAATGTTCAGGTATAACCGAGTTAGAGCTTCGTTGTCGGTTCTTTGACTTTATCGAAGACGATGATCCCGTCATATTGCTCTTTTGGAATGAATCGCATCGACATCGGCATAATGATCTCGGACGTCATGCCATCCTCGGCTGCATAGATCGGTTTGAACATCCAAGCATTATTTTTGTTCGGAGACTTGTGCTTGGATAGATCCGCAAACGCAATCTTATAACCGCTCTGCATCATCAGTTGTTCCAGACTCCCCTTCGGCATCGGCTGAATATCGAAGATCTTCTGTGTCGTAATCGTGCTCGCCTTACCGCTGTTCATGTACAGACCCAACACGTAGACCTTATCCTTTAGCTTCTTATGTAGCAATTCTCCCATACTTGTAAAGCTGTTAATCCATTTCCCTTGTTCTTTCGTTTCGATTTTGGACGTATTCTTCGCCAGATGATCGTTATGCGCCCATAAAATTACTTTTTTGCCGGGATACATCACCTTCATTAACCACTCCACGTTGTCAGCCATGATTCGATCACGGAATTCATAGCTTTCCTTCGTATCGTACATCCCCATCTCGATGAATTTGACCCGATCCTCCAACGTCTTGACAGCGATATCCACCATCCGCGGGTTCGCAGGGTAGGCGGCTGCAAGTTGTTCTTTGTTCTCTTGGATGAATTGGATCAACGCCTTGTATTTCGGTTCGTACGTATTCTTCACCTTCTTGATTTCTGCTTTCGCCTCCGGATGACTATCGTCCATGCCATATTGGTTGAGCACCTTATAGAAATCCGTCATCGCTTGCATTTCGAAGTTGAAATAATTCTCGCCCTGATCCTTGTCTACCTTGGCAATCCAACCGGCAATAAATTGCGTTAAGTACCCTGATGTGAACTGCATGTCATAACCTGCTAGATATAAGGGATCGTTCGTCCCTTGCTTCTTCTTGATGTAATCGAATAAATTCAGAGTCTCCTTGGAATGCCAGATGGGAAAAATTGAACGTTCCATCATTTGTTGCGATGTCCATGTTCCTGCATTATCATACGTCATGAAGGAATCCCCAAGGCCCGACTCAAATGCAATCACGTCAAAATCCAGCTCTTCGTGTAAATATTTGATCAACCTTGTCTTCATGCTGCTGTATTCTGCGACACGGTGAAAGTTCTCGCCAAGGCTAATGACCGTCTTATCTTTCAAGATCGGCTTCAGAAACGCTAAATCTTTATAGTCCGATGACGTCAAAGATTTAATCTCTTGAATATTCTCCTTCGACCCCGTAATTTTCTGCGCGGTCGCCGAGGCGCTCACTGGCGATAGTAATAGTGAAAATGCTAGGCCCAGGGAAATGATACCTGTTAATCGTTTCGTTGCTTGCATGTTGAATGTTCTCCTCCTTCGAAATCTGTTATTACGTCGTTCTCTTACCATGCAGAGACATCGTAACAGGAACTTCTAAGGAATCTATAAAGATAAAAGAATAAATCCTCAATGCGCGTGCCAGACCCGCTTCTTCACGAATCTCACTGCCATATTTAAGACGAGCATGATCATCCCGATGTTGATCGCATAATCCGCTAAATTGAGAATGCCTCTCCCCGATCGAGACATGATAAAATCCGTGACCTGCCCGAACACCAGTCGATCAATCCCGTTGCCAACCGCACCGCCGACCAAGAAACCAGCGATCATATCCGCCAATCGGCCTTTCCAGGCACCCATGCTGCGATAATAGAACACACCGATGACGAACAAGATGGCGATCACCCCGAATAACCACGCATAACCTTGGAATAAACTGAAAGCCATCCCGCTATTCTCATAATGTGTAATCTCCCATCGTCCGAAGAACAAGCTATCTCCGATATCCAGGTTCATCCGAATCCAAATTTTCGAGACCTGATCGATCAAGATCACGACCATCGCGATCATACAAAACCACATAGCGACACCCACTTTCTTCTCAGCCTATGAACAACCATGTAGCTGCCTTGTGCTCATCATACTACAAAACCATGTGGCATCGAAAAATAAAGGCACGCCCGAAGGAGTGCCTTTCAGGTATTCTTATATTGACTGCTCTTCTTCATTTTTTTGTAAAATAATGAAAGAAAACGCAGGTTTCTTGTGTCTAATGGCTGAGAGGATAGGGGAATGATTTCTATGACGGCAACGCTAATAATGTCTACAAGCTATCTTCCTGCACAAAATTCAGCACGGCATCGTCGACGGCCGAAGTTCTTCCCAGATCAGGGCAATTCACAAGCTCAATTTCGCAAGTCTCCGCACAGCCGTGCAGTTCAAAAAGAACCAGTTCATTACGACCTTTGCGCAGCAATGGACCGGGGATATATAGGGCCCTTTGCGGTCCTGCATTCCAGTAGCGGCCCAGATTAAATCCGTTGATCCAGGCAACCCCTTTATTCCATCCATCGAACCGTAGAAAAGTATCGCCAATTTCCTCCGCCTCAAAGCAGCCCCGGTAGAATCCGGGCAAACCCGAAAGTGCCGCAGCTTCTTGCTTCTCCACCGTCTGCTCCTTGTACTCAAGTGAAGCCATCGTTCCCGGTTCTAACGGAAGTGTACGGATCGTCCAGTTATATTGCAGCTGGTTATCGATTCGAACCCCGTCCAGAATTCCTTTCGGATCACGAATGAGCGGTCCATAATTAATCCGACCCATATTCTCGACGAGAATATCCAGCTGCGCTCCACCGGCAGGAATGGAAAGTTCAAGTGGCTGCGGATTCCAGCGTTCAATGACCCCAAGTACCTGTCCATCCAGGAAAACCTGCGCACGATCACGCACACCCTCGATGTAAAGCTTCTGCCTGGACCGTGGTCCCTGCACATAAGTGCTGTACATTATAAAACCATAGGATTGTCCGAGCTTTTCCATCGGCTGCACACACACACTGTTCACCGGCTCGGATAACTTCTCCAGATTGGAAGCTGTGAATAGTTCCGCTCTTTCCATCAAGGCAACTTTCCCATAGGAGATCTTCGGAATCGGCTCAGGGAGCGGACAAGTCGGTGCAAATCCATGTTTGCCCAGTACCGACCGAACAGCTTCAAATTTCGCTGTCGTATCTCCCCATTCCGTGAGCGGGGCATCATAATCATAGCTTGTAGTCGTCGGCTCGTAGGCGACGATATGATTCGCCCCATTATAGAAGCCAAAATTGGTCCCGCCGTGGAACATGTACATATTGAGTGAGGAGCCGTGCGTCAGGATATCATCCAGAACGCCAGCTACATCTTCGGCATCGCGCACATGATGATCCTCCATCCAATGATCGAACCAGCCGTTCCAATATTCCATCACCATCAGCGGCTCTTCAGATCGGTACTCCCGGTATTTGCGGAAGGATTCCTCTGCACAGGAGCCAAAATTAACTGTAGCATGCACATCTTCCAGTGTTCCGCCGAGCAACATTTCATCGGTTGGTCCGTCGGAGGTAAAGAGCAATACATCGACCCCTCTGCTGAGGAGTCCATTACGCATATATCTCAGGTAACTACTGTCATTGCCATAGCTGCCATATTCATTCTCTACCTGGACGGCCAGAATCGGCCCGCCATGTGTGGAGAGCAGCGGAACCAGCCGAGGAATCAGCTCATCGTAATACCGGTCCACCTTGCTTAAATAAAGAGGATCACAGCAGCGAAGCTGAAGTTCACTGTAAGCCAGCAGCCAGGCCGGCAGACCACCGAATTCCCATTCCGCACAGATGAATGGACTCGGTCTGACAATAACATGAAGCCCAAGCTCTCCGGCCAATTCAATAAAAGAGACCACATCGGCCATGCCATCAAATACGAATTCTCCTTCCTTGGGTTCATGCATATTCCAGGCGATATAGGTCTCCACGGTATTGAATCCGCAGGCTTTCAATTTCAGCAGCCGGTCTTTCCAGTATTCAGGCACAACCCGAAAATAATGAATGGCTCCAGAGACGATCCGGTAAGGCTGTCCGTCCAGCAAATAGTGTCCGTCGTTCCAAGTGAGTAGGCTCATTATCGACGACCTCCTTTTTAGCATTTATTCTAACGATTCCCCACAGTGGTAGACGGCAAGCCGTCTGATCTTGGGGCTTGCGGCAGCTACTGGCACACGTAGTCGTATCTTCTCTGCGCATACCGGAGGGAAGGCGTCGATTTTCTTATGGCCAATCGCGCTGCCACGTTTCAACTCCAGCCACGCTCCGTCACTGAATGCTTCCAGCACATATTCGCTCACTCTCTCGCCATAAGCGATGTCTTCCATTATCTCAGCGTGGTCAATCACAGTAGCTGCAGCAGGCAATTCCAGCTCAATAAGATCTCCAGTGCCTGCCGTTACGGCTAGTGCCTTGCCGAATCTACGCCCTATTTCCTTACCAAATTCCAGCAGTCGCTGCACATCGGCCTCCGGAAGCAGCCCGCGGTTGTCAGGGGCCACATTGAGCAGCAAAGTCGCCCCATGTCCGACCGAACGATAATAAATATCCATTAGCTGCTCCAGAGACAGCAGCAGATGCTCTTCCTGAGGATGCCAGAACCAGCGGTCTTTACGGATGGGCACATCGCATTCCGCAGGCACCCAGCTCGGTGTTCCGGGAAGCCAGTTCAATGAAGCTTCACTGAACATGCTACCCCGAGCGGAATCCGCAGTGTTCCAGCATGGATAAGGAGCAAGGCCATCCTCATTGCCAACCCAGCGAATCGTTGGTGCCCCCATATTAAACACCATAGCACTTGGCTGATATTGTTTGATCAGATCCATAATTCGCCGCCAATCGTAATTACGGCCCTCAGATCCTGCACCGTCGAACCAAATCTCCGTAAGTGGGCCATAGCCCGTAAGTAGCTCCTGCAATTGCAGACAATAGAAATCATCATACGCTTGCGGATCCGCATAACATGGCTCATGTCTGTCCCATGGAGACAAATAAATGCCGAAGCCTAGCCCAAGTTCACGGCAAGCCTCCGCGCACTCCCTGACAACATCGCCTCGCCCTTCTTTCCATGGGCTGTAGGCAACAGAATAAGTGCTTGTTGCAGTCGGCCACAGGCAGAAGCCGTCATGATGCTTAGCGGTCAGTATAAAATAACGGAATCCAGCTTCTTTAGCTGCACTAACCCATTGGCGGGCATCCAGATGAAGCGGGTTGAAAAGCGTAGGTGAATCGCTGCCTTCTCCCCACTCCTGATCGCAAAACGTGTTCATTCCAAAATGGCAGAACATCCCCAGCTCCAGATCCTGCCACTCCATCTGTTCCCTAGAAGGCAACGCTGCTTGCTCTTCGGACTTGTTCTTTGAAGAAATGCTTTCCATCATTTTTATACTCTCCCGTATATTTGTGTAAGCCCAATGTATAAATAAGGCTTTGGAAAGCCGGTTGATGACCTTCCAAAGCCCCGTCCCCAACTTGGGATACCTCGCTTATTGCCTATTTACTTGATGACACCTTTTTCGTTGATAATTTTCGTTGCTTCACCAACCATCCATTGCTGCACCTTATCAATCGATTCATTTCCAAGCATGAATCTGCTGAAGCCGTCATCGATAATTTTGGTCAATTCGGACGTTGCCGTCGTCATCACCTGCGCACCGTCAAGGAATTGAATTTCGTTATCGAAAAGTGTGTATTTGAGTGAATCCATATCATACATATCTTCTTTGCCAGCGACCAATTTAGTCAGCAAGGTCTCATTGTCAGCTTTTTTATATCCGGAGAATTCCAGTCTGTTATCACTAACAGCCGTAGACATAAATCTCATCAATTTGAAGGAAGCCTCTTTGTTCTTTGAAGTTGCGCCCATCGCCAGCATGTTGCCGCTGGTGAAGTATTTGCCTTCATAGTCTTTCGGTTCCGATCCTGCAGGAGGCACCGGTACCGGAGCAAAGGCTGTCTTGAATTCATGCGGATACTGCTCGGTGTTACCTGGATCAGCAATCGTCCAGTTGCCAGCCAAGATCATAGCGGCTTCTTCATTGAAGAATTCGGTACGATAGTTAAGCTTAGCGGCAAGAGCGTCTGCATAAGATTTCGCAGATTTATCAGCAGACTCCATATCTTTACGCAGCTGGAAGAAATACTTATATGTCGGATCCGCGAAGATTGTCGTCCCGTCATCATATACGAACGGGTCTTTCATCATCGTTTGAGCTGGAGCGTTCATGTACAATTCCCAGGTGTGGAAATAAGTGCCGTAACGTTTGTCCACGCCTTCGCCTTTGGTCAGTTTTTTGGCATAGTCGCGGTAGTCATCCCATGTCCAGCCAAAAGTAGGTACAGGCAGACCCGCTTCATCCAGTGCATCTTTGTTCAGCATCACGTAGTTGCTGCTCTTCGTATATTGCAACCCATAATAGTTGTTGTCGACCTTAGCATTCACATAATATTCATCCTCAGGAACGAGGTTATCTTTCTCATAGAATTCATTCAGCGGGGCAAGTGCTCCCCGAGTCGCCCGTTCAAGCACGCCTCCCAAGCTTGGCACCTGAACAACATCAATCGCTTCGCCGGAAGAAATCAGGAAGTCAAGTTTCTTCAGCATCTCCACAGAATCACCGGGAACGAGTGTCACATGCTCTACCTTGATGCCTGGGTTCTGATCCATAAATTCCTGCAGCATAGCATCGGTACCAGCCGACTGGGCTTCATTATCCCAGTTGTAATACTTGATGGCGACTTGCTTGTCCACCTTGGTGTTCCCGGCATTCGTACCAGCTTCAGCATTCCCATTCTTTTCCGAATTTCCGGAATTTCCACAGGCGCTTAGCGTTAAGGAAACCGCCAGCATGGAGCCCAGTACAACGGATAATCTTTTTTTGCTCTTTGTTTTCATTTTACTTCCCCCCGCACTGAATTTTAAGTATAGTGCCTTGTTCATTTCTTATTATAGGCATCCGCTTTACTGGCCAAGTGCACAATTTTGCTGTTGTAGGATCACATTTTTGACTTTTACTAGCTATCGTACACCCGCAGGTCAGCCCTTTACGCCACCAAGGGAGATTCCGTTAATGACTTGCTTTTGCAGGGCGATGAACACGATGACGAGCGGGATGATCGCCGAAACAGCTGCCGTCATCATAATCGCATAGTTGTTCGAATAATCGTCCCGGAACAGTGTCATACCGAGTGGAATAGTGTACAAATTCTTATTTAGTAAGAAGATCAGCGGATTCTGGTAATCATTCCAGGTCCAGATAAATTTGATGATCGCCACCGTAGCGAGCACCGGCTTGCAGAGCGGAATAATGATAGACCAGAATATCCGTAAATGGCCTGCACCGTCAATTCGCGCCGCTTCAATATATTCGTCGCTGACACCAATCATAAATTGCCGCAGCAGGAACGTGAAGTAGATGGAGAACATACTCATTAATATGATTGCAGCATGAGTATCATAAAGACCGAACCAGCGAATCAGCAGAAAGCGCGGAATCAGTGTGGCCTGGTCAGGTATAATCATGAACGATAGCAGCGCCAGAAACACCATATTTCGTCCTTTGAACTTGATTTTGGTCAAGGCGTACGCCGACATAGATGAAATGATAAGTGTAATTAAGGTTGTAATAATCGCAACTTTAAAGGAATTTAAATAGAAATGAGAAAAAGGTACTCGTCCCATCCAAACCATCTTGAAATTATACGCTACATTGATCTTCTCGGGAATCCATTGGATCGGGAAGCGCATAACATCTTTCTCATATTTAAAGGCTGCGGAAATCATCCAGATCAGAGGAATAAGAAATACAATGGACAAAGCCCCCATGATGCAGGTAGTGATCACTCTGGACATATTTTTTCTAATCAGTTGCATGTTAATCTCCCCCCTTTATTCTTCATTTCTCATTTTCCAAGTAGCTGCGGTGATCAAGCCTATGACGGCGAATAGCAGCCAGGAAATCGCAGAAGCATAGCCCATGTTGTAGTATTTGAACCCTTCCTCATAGATCCTGAACACAAGCACGGTAGAAGAATTGTTCGGGCCACCTTCGGTCAAAAACGCGATGATGTCGAACACCTTAAACGAGCCAATCAGCATGGTTATAAGCAAGAAGAACGTAGTTGGACGCAGCATCGGAACCGTGATGGCAAAGAATTTCTTCAGTGCGCTGGCTCCATCTATTTCGGCGGCTTCGTAGATTTCATCGGAAATATTCGTCAAGCCGGCCATATAGATAATAATGGTGTAACCCAGACTCGCCCAAGAACTGATAATGGCAATCGATAACAGCGAGGTCTTTGGATCCACCAGCCATTTTGGAGGGCTGGAAATTCCAAGCTCCATCAAGAACTGATTGATCGGTCCAAGGGATGGATGGAACAATGCGCTCCATACAGCGGCAATTGCAATAATCGAAGAAATATAAGGGATAAAGAAGGCAACTTTGAAATAATTTTTAAGAAATACACTATTTTGAATCAATGCCGCCAGCACCAAAGCAATCGCAATCGGTATCGGCACGGTCATAATCATATAAATAGCATTGTTCTTCAAAGCTTGAATGATGCTCGGATCATGGAACATTTTGATATAGTTATCCAATCCGATAAACTCGATCCCTTGAACCCCCGACAATAGATCCCATTTCGAGAAGCTTAAATAAAGTGAGAATCCAAGTGCAAATACATTAAGAAAAAGCATTCCGACAATTTCCGGAGCTAGAAACAGCCACCCGGTCAAAGCCTCTTTCCGCTGCGGAGTCCAGAACTTCCGCTTCTCCTGCAGAATTTTTGGCACAGGTTGTTTTGCAGCCTCCATGTTGTATCACCTCGACAATTTGATTTGTCATTATAGTAATATATCCGCCTTCCGTATGAAGGAGTGATTATGACCCGAGATGTGCAAGATTTTGACCTTTGTCTTTCGACAACAAAAAAACCGCCCAAGAGGGCGGCGGGTCTATTCGGTAGGTTGAGAATTGCGCTTCTCAGCGTACCGAGTGTTTGGATTTATATTCGCTCGGTGTTGTTCCCACGTATTTTTTAAACACTTTTGAAAAATAGGTTCTGTCCGAATATCCCAGACCAACGGCCAGCGATTCCAGGTTTTGGCTGGAGATTTTCAGCATTTTGGTCGCAACCTTCATCTTGTGCTGATGTACATAGTCCGTAAAAGTCAGACCTGTCATGCGTTTGAAATAACGCGAGAAATAGCTCGGGTCCAGAAAGAGATAACGTGCCATATCGATTGAAGTGATGTTATCGCCAAGATGCTGATCAATAAATTGCTGGATAAGCTGCAGCTTGGGCTCCTGCGGGGGAGTTCCCGCCACCTGCTGTTTGTTGCCTGTAATCTGCACAAGCTTTCTTTCCACCAGTTCCATCGTATCCTCCAGTGTGCGGGTTTGCACGAGATAGACGAACAGATCCTCATCGAATGTTAGGCTAGTGAACATCAGCTCGATACCGCGGAGCATAAAGGATAAATCCCGGACGAAATCGCCGGGATGGATAGCCATAACTTTTGCAGTCCTAGCGATTTCCTGAAGAGTGCCACGTATGGCTTCAAGATCATTTTTAATCACGGCCCGTTCCATCTGCGGGATATAACTATCCAGAAATCCTTGAGGAGCAGGCTGGAAGCGAGGGGTAGCGATTTGCAGAGTATCCAGAACTGTGTATTCCGCACTCGCATAGAACTCGCACTTGTCCTGGACAATTTGCCGATGAATCTGTCCAATCGCCTGCAGCTCTATTTTCTCAGTGACTGCGATGATGCCCGGTTGAATCTTAAGGAGATGGGAGCACTCGGAACACAATCGCTGTAAATAATCATGAAAATAAAGACTGGCATTCTGCGCCAGATTTACACGGTAATTATACAGAAGCACAATATTCTTCTGTTCCAAAAAAGGCGTAATCCCCTCACACGCTTCGGACAGCTCTAGGGCTATATTGTAGATGGCATATAAAATAAGTGGATACTCGCTCTGCTTGTACCTCTTCTCGAAACTGGAAAAGTGAATGCTGACCGTGCCCAGCATGAACCACGGGTACGTCCAGGATATGCCGATTTGCGCCGCATAGGCTAGCGTGGTTTCGGGCGGGGCGCCGCCAATCACCCTTTGCAGCAGATTCTGCCGGAATAACTGGCTGTTGTAGCCCGTCCCCCCATGCTTGATTAACCCGATCTTCGATTTAAGCAAGCGTACAGACTTGGCAAGGCTTTTCTCCAGTTGCTCGTCCGTAAGCTGGTCCTTGATTAAATAGTCATCCACCTTCAGCTTTACCGCTTGCTGAGCATAATGGAAATCCTCATGACAGGTCAGGAAAATAATTCTGACCTCCGGCTTCATCCGGGTAAAGTAATCGGCCAGCTCAATCCCGTTCTTTTGCGGCAAGCCAATATCCGTAATCACGATGTCGGGCTGCACTTCCTCAAACATTAATAACGCCTTGGCACTGGAATAGGTGCTGCCGACAATTTGCAAGCTATGTGCTTCCCAGTCAATCATCTGCTGAAGCACCTTGAGCATAGGAACATCATCATCTATGAGCATCACTTTATACATCAATATCCCTCTCTCTCCGACAGATTAACCTGATGATTGCCTTGCGGCAAATACAGAGAAACGGACACCCCACCTTGCGGCAAATTATGCAGCGACAAGCGGGTATCCTGACCATAGGTCAGCCTCAGCCTTTGAACCACGTTGATTAAACCGACCCTTTGATAAGTTCCATCCTGTTCATCGTCCTTGTAGAGCAATCTGCGGTTCAGTCCTGCCAGAATTTCTGCCCCTGCTCCGCAGCCATTGTCTTCGACTTCAATCATAATCCCATCAGGGATCGTTCGCGCACGGACGACAATACGCGGTGCCGGGTGGTCTACTAGACCGTGAACGATAGCATTCTCTACGAGAGGCTGCAGAATAAGTTTAGGAACGATGAGCTTCTCTGTATCCGCTTCCAGATCGACCTCGAGTTCAAGAGGGATTTCGTTGCGGATCTTCATGATGTCGATATAATGACCAAGCAGTCTGCATTCTTCCCGTAAGGTAGCCGGTTCATTGACCTTCAGATAGGCACGGAGAAGACTCATTAGCGAATCAATGATCCCGCTGTGCAGCTTATCTTTAGCCAAAATAAGGCTACATTTGATCGAATTCAACGTGTTGATCAAAAAGTGGGGACGAATCTGCATAAACAGCGCCTCAAGTTCCATCACTCGCTTCTGTTCTTGCTCCAGCTCGATGTCGTGAATCAATCCTTGCAGTTGATCCAGCATAGTATTCAATGTCTGCCCTAGCTCAGCGATTTCATCCTTGCCCTTGACCTCCAGCCTGACATCAAGATTCCCCATCCCGAACTGGCGCACAACACGCTGCAGCTTCATGATCGGACTATGCAATCTTTTGGCAATCAGCATGGAAGTGGCCGAAAAGACAATAAACAAGAGAAGCACTAAACCAATACCACTATAAAAAGTTCGCGAAATCTGGCCCGACCATTCTTTCTCTGAAGCTTCATAGACCAGCTCCCAATTGGATTTGTCGATGGCTCTGGCCGTACGCACGCTTCCTCTAGCTTCCTTGCCATCTGGGGCTAGCTCTGAGTTCCCGGCGATCAGACCTCCTCTGGAATCAAACAACGCCAGCTTGCCAAACTCGACCGGACCGAGCAATTTGTTGAAATAGGCATCGGGAATTGAGATGAGAAGCACGGACACCTGCTGTTTCTCCCGGCTATCATAGATTACTCTGGCAATATAGTAGCTACTGCTTTTACCGGAACCGCTGTCAGCCATCCCAAGCCATTGCAAGGTCTCCGGTTCGTGAATATTGACACGTCCCATCAGCTTGTCCATGTTGGCATTAATCACGGATAAATTCTCAGTCCCAGAGGAGATCACAAAGTGTTTCCGGTTAACCAAATACATGCGAATGTTATTATTTAGCGGCTTAGAGTTGATGAGCGAAAACACATCCTGAATTTGCGTAAAATGTACGTAATCCTGATAGGTGTTCAATCGCTCGGTATCTGCAAAGACCTTCAGATTGGCGCGAAAATTGGTATCGTTTACAATAAAATGCGATGCAAATGTCACATCATCAATGGTCTTGTTTAGTTCGTCAATCATAACGTTCAGAAAGTTATCGTTGCTGAGCTGCAACTTCTCTACCATCGTATCCCGAATAAGCACAAAGGAGATGATCGATACTGCAATCAGCGGAATAAAAATCAGCAAAAGAAATGAAACCTGGATACGTCTATAGTAAGTGAATTTGAACATGTTTTCTCCGCGCCTCTCTCATGCTCTTTTCTTTTATTCTATCAGCCCGTTATCCAGTATACATGCATTATCTGATTACCGTGACTTTCTTTTGACCGTTTGCGAAAACTATAAGCACCACTTCACCAAATATTTGTATACCTTCCACTACATAGGAATCCAAGTGGCTGGATGGAACCTCATGGCTGATCACGATAATATGCTCCTCATTCCTTTCAGGGAAGCTGATGCGGCATGCCTCCGCCTGCACGGCATCCACAGGTTCACCCGTATGGCGGTAAATCGGCACCTGTTCAACCAGTGGACAGAACGGCTCACCGGAAGGCTGCGGGTACAGCATCTGCATCATCGATACCGTTCCTTTTCCCGTTCGGGCGTAAACGGCATGCTGATTAGGTTCCAGCAGATTGTATTCACGGGAAATTACCCCGTCATCAATCTTGCCCTGAAGTCCTTTAACATTAACGGGAATGATGCAAAGATTGGCTTCCTGCTCATTTTTTGTACGGCAAATGAATGTCTCGTCTTCCATCTGAACCGCTCCGGGTGCAAAATGAAAATGCTGGGAAAACGTATGCTCCTGACGGCAGCTAAAGCTGTCGACCAGAAGCCAGTAATAAGGCTTGATGAATATGATCCTCCTTAGCAGGTGTACCGGATCATCCAAATGACGGTAGCCATCATGGCTGCCCTCAACATAATCAAAGTCCGGATTGCTGATCCATTTGCTGCCTGTCGGCTTCGCAATTTGGGAGAAGGACCATGTATCCGTGATTTCAGTGAATCCAATTCCGTCAACAGTAGTCGTATTATGGGCAGCGCTTTCTTTTAACGCTTTTCTGAGTGGTGTGTGATCACTATAGTTGTATCTGCCCAGATCGGTAAGCATATCCCGCCCAAAAGCATACAGATCGAAATGTAGCAAATCCGCGTGACCATGTCCACCACCAAGCGGTCCGCAGTGGAAATATAGGTACAAGTCCTGCTCGTCCCAACCCGTTCGCATCATATAATGACCGGAATGTGTGAAAGAGCGCGACAAGTAAGGCGGTTCCTCCGCAATCAGCTGCTCGTAGCCTTCAACTCCATTCATTCCGAACAACCAGGCATTGTCATAATCCATATGATCATATCCGCTAAAGCGGAGCACAGAATCCTGGAACAACCAACCTGCATAAGTCAAAATCGAACGGACATCGCTGTCATCGCTATCCCCGAGCATCGGCTGCCGATGATTCGGTTTGGCCCAATACAAGGAAGCGACGGCCATTTGATGAACTTTTTGCTGAAGTTCATCCTGTAGCTCCAGTCCATTCATGCGAGCCAAGCGGATGCAGTCGAGAAAACATACCAGAACCTCATGGTGATAGGTGGGCGATTGCTCCCAATGGATACCATCCGCCATGACCTGGATTCTAGCCGTCTCCCCTAATCTCTCCTCACCGAGCCGTCGCCAAATCTTAGCCCTAGTGAACTCAGGGAAGTAGAGCGCGGTTTGGAATAAGCCACAAGTCTCCAGAACGCCCCAATTGCTGATATTCTTCCAGCCCGTAAACGATAAAGCTAAATATTCGCTGTGTTCATGAAGGGATATCATCACTTTCGCCAGAAGCGTCGGTGTGAGCAGCGGACTATCCTGTATATAGGATAGCGCTTTGATCCAGTTCGCACAGCGAAGACCCGCTTCAATTGTGCGCCAAGTCAACGTATCATTCGTAGGCATGTCTGGAACAGGATTACGGTCCATCCAATCTTCAAGCTGACAGCAAAATGTTCTCGCATACTCCTCATTACCTGTTATCGCATACGCTTGTCCTAATGCCACCCAGTAGCGGTGGCGATTCAGCATATAAGCCCATTCTACATCCTTATCCGGAATATAACGCCAGTCAATTTCTTCCTCAAAGGAAACCGGAATGCGGCTGCGCTCCATATCCCAGGGAAACCGAAAAAGAAACGTCTGCTCCATAACTTCATCCGCCGTCTTCATTACGACTTCCAGCTCATCTGCGCAATATTGCTGTATATAATCGATATGCTGCTGTTTCCGGCTGTCCTCTGCCCGCCAGCCCGGCGTGCTCCGACTAGTCAAATACCGATGCAATTCAGTCAGCGCATCGTCCTGCCGCACTTGACTGAGCGCATCCTTCACGGAAGCTAGAGCGGGTAACTCAAGGTCGAGTAGCGTAAAGACAGCATAGGGAGAGGTTGATCGGCAATCAGCGTTCATACCAGTACCCCCTAGTGCCTTTTTGCAGCCGCAGCAACGCTTCGAGGTAGAAATAATCTCCCCAGATCATGAAATCATCCGGAGACAGACCGCCGCGTACATGGTAAGAGCCGTGCTTCAGCAGCCCCTCCTCGTCTTCACCGATCGTGGAATAGTTCTGCACAAGTGAAGTCATCGACTGTATTAACCCCTGCTGAAAATAAGCCCGTTCGGGATCTTCCTCCTCCATTAGCTCCAGCAGTTCCTGTAGTCCAGCCGCAACAATTGCAGAGGCCGAGCTATCCCGGTACGTATCCGCAGACACTGGAGCATTAAAGTCCCAGTAAGCGACATGATCCTGTGGCAAATGCTCCAGAAAATAGCGGGCCATCCGCTTGGATGTTTCCAAATACAACGGATCCTTAGTATAGCGGTAAGATAATGCAAAACCGTAGACGCCCCAGGCTTGCCCGCGTGTCCAAGTCGATCCGTTAGTATAACCTTGGTGTGTAGCACCGCCAATCGGCTCTCCGGTCTTCTGGTCGAAGAAAAACGTATGGTAGGAGCTGTCATCTCCCCGCACCAGATAACGTTTCGTTTTATCCGCCTGCATGACCGCCACCTGCCGATATAGGGAATCACCGGTCTGTTGTTCCGCCCAATACAGAAGAGGGAGATTCAACAGACAATCAATAATGATGCGCCCACCTTCCTGGGCATCTCCCACAGGTCCCCAAGCCTGAATATAACCGCCGCCTGTGCGCCAGCGCTTCAGTAATAAGTCTGCCGCCTGCAGTGTCAACTGACGCGCGGATTCGTCTTTATCTATAATCCACTGGGCCTTGGAGGATAACGAATACAAAAATCCGATGTCGTGATGATCAAGCACCGTCTTTGCCGCGAAACGGCGGCGGAAATCCTCTACGGTATGAGATGCCGCGATACGAAAGCTGTCATCCTGCGTATATTCATAGCACAACCACAACATGCCGCTCCAGAATCCATTGGTCCAGTCGTCATTGTTATTGAGCTGGTAAGTTCCATTCATGCTCACATGAGGGAATCTGCCCCCGAATCGGTCTATATTCTTACGTACCTTCTCAATCGCATCTTCAATCGCATTGCTCCACATAAGTTCCTTACTCCCTTCGGGCTCTTCGTTTCTTATGTTTCATGATAAGGAGAGTGAACAGGATCTAATAGGGGCGATTTTTACTTTGATGTGCATTATTTTGACTTTTGTACGAAGTAACAAAACGTATAACTATTTATGGAAAAATACGTTAAAATCAGAAAGTGACTTACAACTTTCATTCTTTTTAGAAACGGAGTGTCCTATTAATGAAAAAGCTAGGTGCATTATTTTTATCCATTTTCATGGTTATGTCTGTCTTTACCACTGCCCATGCGGCTGAAAAGCCTGTCGGTGTGTGGATTGATGGAACAGAAGTAAAGTTAGGCAATTCTAACCCTGTTGTAGAAAAAGGAACTACCTTGGTTCCTATGCGTCCACTCCTAGAGAAGCTTAATGTAAATATGAATTGGAATAAAAAGACCCAAACCGTAACGGGGACCAAAAATGGACTAGCCCTCTCACTGACTATCGGCAGCACCACAGCAACGGTAAACGGGGAGAAGAAAAAACTAGAGGTGGCTCCTAAAACCATCAACAATGTCACCTATGTTCCTGTCCGCTTTATCGGTGAAACGATCGGCTATAAGGTAGAATGGAATGCGGCGCAGCGCACCATCACCTTTGTAGCTAATAACGAGGCTGCAGGCAGCACCGGATTCTTATGGAAAGTGGAGAACAACGGAAATACCGTCTATCTACTTGGCTCTATCCATGTGGCTAATGACAAAATGTACCCGCTACGCCCGGAAATCGAAGCTGCTTTTGAAGCATCTCAATATCTCGGGGTCGAAGTTGACTTAACAAAGGTTGATCAAACGGAGATGCAAAAGTTCCTTACGGAGAAAGGTTCTTATACAGATGGGACCAAGCTCAAGGATCACGTATCCGCTGATACCTATAACAAAGTTGTTGCGCTTCTGAAAGCGAATGGTCTTGCAGGAAATGCATTCGATTCCTATAAGCCATGGGTCGTTACTCAAGGTATCTCAAGCCTACAAATGCAAACAACAGATTATACACCGGATACAGGTATCGACCTATATTTCACACAGAAGGCAGGCAAATTGAATAAACCTATCATTGAATTGGAAAATATGCAATTGCAGCTGAACATGTTCAATCAATTCTCAGATGGATTGCAAGAAAAGCTTCTCCTTGATACACTCGATAGCCTCAAGCAAACGGACAAAGCTGCAGCAACGGCTTCGCTGGATGGATTATCCCAAATGTGGATGCAGGGGGATGAACAAACCCTCGTAGCTATGACACAAGCGGTCGCTAAGGAGCCGGAATACTATAAGGGCCTCGTTTCGGATCGGAATGCCAACATGGTGAAGCATGTAAAAGAGTATTTGAATAGTGATAAAAAAGCGACTTATCTTGTCGTTGTTGGTGCACTACACATGCTGGGTGATGATGGGATTGTGACTCAATTGCAAAAAGACGGCTTTAACGTCGTCAAACAATAAATACTAGTGTCAAAATAAATAAGGTTGTCTCTTAGTCATCTACAATGACTTTGGAGGCAGCCTTATTATTTCTACTTCTCTTTTGGGCTCAATTCTAAAAATAGTAGTAAATTGACGTGAAGACAGAGCGGAGGGGTGGAGGGATTCTGGAGAAACGCCAGTGTTCGCCTTTAAAGACCAATTTCAACTGCTAATCCTTCTACCATTTGATTAACTGATCCACCTTCACCGGAAGTCCAGTAGCGATCGAACGATTAGCTGCAATCCCGGTCATAATAGACAACGCCCCATCCACATGGGAAGCCGCCCGATTAAATCGATCCTCCACAGGTCGTTCAAAAATATCAC
The DNA here is from genome assembly GCF_038004625.1 of Paenibacillus sp. FSL P4-0184. Classification (NCBI taxonomy): domain Bacteria; kingdom Bacillati; phylum Bacillota; class Bacilli; order Caryophanales; family Paenibacillaceae; genus Paenibacillus; species Paenibacillus sp. FSL P4-0184. Next base: position 397,647 of record NZ_JBBORN010000001.1, read on the forward strand.
GCAGCATGACCGGATCTCCGCCACCATGACCCCCTACGCCTTCTTCAATTTCAACTTCATAAGGCGGCGCAAAATGAGGGAATACAGTGATTTGCTTGTCCTTTAGTGCCCCTTCATCTTCTTTCTTCCCCCCGGCGTTTACATAGGACTGTTCAACAACCTTAACTTCCATCCGCCCCTTCGTCCCATTAAATACTACAATGAAGCCTTCCCAAGGCAAATAAGCATTAAGTGAATAGTTCATAATCGTCTTGTTTTTGTATTTGACCATGACTGCCATCGTATCCTCAATGCTGATATTATCACCGAATACACTTTGATCTCGCAGGTACCCATCTTCATGCTCGGCATCCAGATACATTTGCTTAAGCTGCTCGTTGTCTTTTAGATGAAGCGCAAAGGGATCATTTTCCGCTGCTCTACTACCATGGGCACGCTGATAAAACTCTGTCACCCCGCGCTTCTCCGCATTCTCTCTGCCATAGAACCTTAAATCTCCCATGGCATAGATCGTATCCGGACGAGAGCCCAACCAGAAATTCATCAAATCGAAATGATGTGTTGATTTATGAACCAACAGCCCTCCGCTGTTCCGTTTATCCCGATGCCATCTGCGGAAGTAATCCGCTCCATGCTGTGTATTTAGCAGCCACTCAAAATTGACGGATAACACTTCTCCAATCGCCCCATCCATGATCAATTCACGGATTTTGGTATTGTGCGGGGCATAGCGGTAATTGAACGTAACACGCAGCTTTTTCCCCGTCCGCTCAATCGCTTCAAGAATTTCCTGACATTTCTCTTCATCTACCGTCATTGGTTTCTCCGAAATCACATCACAGCCAAGCTCCATCGCCCGGATAATATAATGGTGATGTGTGCGGTCAATACTCGTAACGATAACTACATCCGGCTTAGTCTCTTCAATCATACGATCGAACTCATGAGCTTTATAAGTAGGAACCGCATGATACTGATATTTCCCTTTCAGTAATCGATTCGCATAATCCATTCTTGCCCCATTCACATCGCAAAAGCCTACAATTTCTGAAGTTTCACGATAATTCGTAGTTATCTCACCATAGAAGAACTCCGCTCGGCCACCGGTACCTACGAATACATATTTCTTCTTCGACACAAGGATCACTCCATCGCTATTGATTTAGATGCCGTTTCTTCTTATAGTTTATAGTATAAAATACATTCAAATCTAAGCGATTATTAGCAAAAATAGCGAAAACTTTGCATATATTAGCTTCATTATCTGAAAGGGGCAAATCTACAATGGAACAGGAGCTAGAGCCTCCATTTATCATTGAACAAATCAAAAGAGCCGGCCCATTCAGCATGGATTCCGACCATTATCACGATACATATGAAATTTATTATTTACTCGCAGGTGAGCGCAGCTATTATATCAACAATCTGATTTATACCTTACGCAAAGGTGATTTGATATTTATTAACAAAAATGAACTCCATCGCACCACTTCTAAGGGCTCAGCACGCCATGAGCGAATATTGATTAACTTTGAGGAGGACTTTCTGCAAAAAACATTGGCGAACTACGACCTAAGTATTCCTTTTTTAACTACACAAAGCTTACTTCTGCGTCCAGGAGTACATGAACAAGGAGCCATCGAATCTATCCTTTTCTCTATGCTAAAAGAACAAGAAGAACATCGATCACAGCAAATCCCCTATCTTCAGACACTGCTCATCCAGTTATTTATTGAAATGAACAGAGTACAAGAAATAAGCCGCGAGCCCATCGCTCCTGAGAGCAGTGAGAAGCAGCTTAAAGTCTACGAAATGATCGATTATTTACAGGTACATTATGTTGAAAAGCTTACATTAGAGCGGCTATCCGAAACTTTTTTCATCAGCAGTACTTATCTTTGTCGTTTATTCAAACAGACCACTGGCTTCACCATTGTTGAATATCTAAACTACATTCGGATCAAGGAAGCCCAACGACTCTTGCAGAGCACTAACACTAAAGTCACTGCCATTGCAGAGAATACAGGCTTTGACAGCATCGCCCACTTTGGGCGGGTGTTTAAGCAAATCGCGAAATGCTCACCGCTGCAATACCGCAAGCAGAATCGCTGATCATCAAGCCTTGATTACACCTTTTTTGATAATAATATTTCCATAAAGTGCTTCTTCACCTGTTACTACAACAGCATAACTTTGCTTAGAACGATTGTAGAAATCAAACCGCTCCTCATATTTAATCATCGCTTCAGCGTCATGTTTGGCGATTATCGACTCGTACGTGGACCAGATCACCGGCACCGTAGGATCTCCCTCAACCACAGCCATAAACGCTACCTGATGTTCCACATAATGATCAAGGGGCAGCAGTTCCAATATTGCATCCAAAAGATCAGGTATCCCAATACCATCATATCTTAGTACTTTTGAGTTTAAGGAGTGTCCTGGATAATTAGCATCTGCCAGTACAAGCTCATCACCATGACCCATTTCCATCATCACACGTACCAGTTCCGGAGATAGTAGCTTAGGAATTTTTTTCAACATCCAAGCACCTCATTACTTCCCATAAAAAGATCTCAAAGCAACCAGCTCATCAATCCGATGCTGTGGTAGCTCTCTCTCTCCGTCAATCATACGTGTAATAAAGGTAATCTTGGCTGTATATTCGAGTCTCTCCATATTCAGATAAGCCTCCATAACATCTGTTCCCCAAGTAAGTGCTCCGTGATTTTCGAGCAGGACTGCTGTTTTTTTGCCAAGGAAAGGCATCAGTGAGTCCGGGATTTCTTCAGTTGAAGGTGTTCCGTATTCCGCCAAAGGAATATCACCGATCATGATAACCGACTCTGGCATCATCATTTTATCGAGCGCCTCACCTTTAATGGCAAAAGCGGTAGCATACGGGGGATGTGCATGAACCACACCATTCATCTCAGGTAGCTCATTATAAATTCTCAAATGCATTTTGGTTTCCGTTGAAGGTCTGTATCCTTCCGCCGCTTCAAGAACTTCACCTTGCAAGTTTACTTTTACAAGCATATGTGGCTCTAAATATCCCTTGCTTACCGCTCTGGGGGTAGTGAGAATTTCATTCTCTGATAACCGTGCTGAAATATTCCCATCATTGGCGGCAATGAAATCTTTATTAAACAAATTTCTGCCAATATCACAAATCTGCGAACGTAGTTTTTGTTCCAAGTTATCCATAAGTTCTCTCCTCGTATCCTATTTTTTAGAGTTTTTCACCAAAGTAGGCTGGTATGTCTTAAAGGTAAAAGATCGTGCCACGAACTCTTTCGCCTTAGAAACTTCCAATTTCCCCAGGGCAGCCAGCTGGACAATGATATTGCCAATTCCACTGGCCTCCACTGGCCCTGCAACGACTTCTCTACCCGTAGCATCAGCGGTGAGCTGGCATAATAGCTCATTTTGAATCCCACCGCCAACCATATGAATGATAGTGATTGTCTTGCCAGTGATCTCTTCCATTTCTTCAATCGTTCTACAGTATGATTGCGCAAGGCTCTCAAGGATAACGCGTATAAACTCAGCTTTCGTATTAGGCGGCTGTTGCCCCGTTCGCTCACAATATTCCCTAATCCGCTGCATCATCACACCAGGTGTGCTGAAAAGCTGGTCATTCGGGTCAATGATCGCTGGCGCCCCATTAATCGTTTGGGCTAATTCCACCATTTCACTTTGACTAAAATTCTCTCCTGCTTTCGCCCAATTCCTCTGGAGCTCCTGTAGAATCCATAGTCCCGTTGTGTTTTTTAGCAAACGATTAGAATTACCGTAGCAACGTTCATTTGTGAAACCATATTCATAGCTTTTCTCTGAAATGACCGGCTCAGGCGTCTCCATACCAACCAACGACCACGTACCACAGCTTAAAAATGCTGCTTCATCCTTACGAGTATAAGGGATCGAAGCTACTGCTGAAGCTGTGTCATGTGAAGCGCCGGCTATCACTTTCATCGGGCCTATATTAAGCTCCTCTTGAATAATCGGCAGGATAGATCCAATAACCGTTCCCGCATGAACCTGTTGTGGAACTAGACTACTCGGAATCCCAAGTCTGTTAAATAATTCAGAGGAGAGCTCTCCCGTGGCAGCATCCACTAAGCCGCTTGTACTCCAGATCGTGCTTTCTGCTGCTTTTATACCAGAAAACAGGTAATGAAATAGATCTGGCATCATTAAAATCGTATCCGCGGTCTCCTTAAGAGAATCATTATCCTGAAAATCAGAGAACAGCTGATAAAGCGTATTAATGACACTTGGCTGAAGACCGGTCATACGGAATTGCTCTGCCGGTGACAGTAGCGCTTCCAATTTGAGACGGTGAACCTCCATCCTCCGATCCCTGTAATGATGGGGGGAATAGAGCATCATTCCTTTTTTATCAATAAACCCGTAGTCGACTCCCCATGTATCCACACTTAAGGACGTCAGTTCTCCATGTTGCCTAAAGGCTTTTTGAACCCCTTGCTTCATTTCATGGAAGAGCCTTAGAGTATCCCAATATAAATGCCCGTTGACCTGTACCGGCGTATTCTCAAACCGATGAATTTCTTCCATTTGCAGCTTATCGCCATCATATATCCCCAGCATAACTCTTCCGGAACTGGCGCCGAGATCTATGGCTAGAAGCTTAATCGTATCATCCATTGTTCACCACCCCTGCTTCACAGGAAGATTTTAATAGAGGGGTCCAAAGTTCTGACATGCTCTGTAATCTGCTCCTTCCAGATCTTCGGTACCAAATAACGACCATACCCGAGGTCTAAAAATACGTGATTCCTCAACGTTATGCATGCTGACCGGAATGCGTAGAATAGACGCCAGCGTAATCAAATCCGCTCCAATATGCCCATAACTGATCGCTCCATGATTTGCGCCCCAATTATTCATAACATCATACACTGATTGGAAAGAACCACTATTGGTTAACTTAGGCGCAAACCAGGTTGTTGGCCAAGTCGGATCTGTTCTTTGATCCAGTGTATGGTGAACATCTTCAGGTAGCTCAACCGTATGACCCTCTACAAGCTGAAGAACAGGTCCAAGCCCTTTAACCAAGTTCATCCGTGCCATAGTAACTGGCATCCCGCCTTTAGTTAAATAATCCGTAGAGAAGCCGCCCCCACGGAAATATTCTTGAGAAGCCGGGCGGAATTGGGTATGGCTCAAACATGCTTCTACCTCATCCTCCGAAATTTCCCAAAAAGGTTTAATCGCAGGTTTACCGTCTATCGTCTGCTCACCCGTGCCATCAAGAGCAGCCGAACCCGAGTTGATCAAGTGAAGTATTCCGTGTGCCGCCTCACCTTCCAATTGATGACCCGTTACTCGCTTAACTGCATCTGGACTCCAAAAGGTTCGGACATCCGCAAAAATTTGTGCAGTATTCGTAAGCAAATAATTGAACAGCATCGTTACTCCGTTCAGGCTATCATTCTCTGTCGCTACGATATAAGGTGTACGTTTGCCATTCCAGTCAAAAGAGGAGTTCAGTATCGTTTCCATGAAATCCCCATTAGGAAAATGATCTGTCCATTGGCGCTGACCTTGGAAGCCACCCACAATCGCATTATGACCGTTGGCCTCTTCCTCAAAGCCCAGCTCAGCGAGAACAGGATTGCCGATCATCAGATCACGGGCGATCAATGTCATTTTCACACAAGTCTCCCACTGCTTCTCTTTCTCATCATCACTTATTTGCAGATGCTTCGGATTATTATCGGCACCAACTTGGCAGTTTTCTTTGGTCCACGCGAGTGCTCGCTTATATTCCTCTTTATCATAAATCTCCTCTTCAAAGCGGCGTACATATTCTGACATATCTATATATTCATTACGCATTCCCAGATACTCTTGGAAGAACTGTTCATTCACAATCGATCCAGCAATCCCCATCGAAACAGAACCCATCGATAAGTAGGATTTCCCTCTCATTTGAGCGACAGCCAACCCAGCTTTGGCGAACTGCAGCAATTTAGTCTGCACATCCGCTGGAATCTCCTCACTGCTAGACTCCTGAACATCCTCACCATAGATACCAAACGCCGGAATTCCTTTTTGTGCATAAGCAGAGAGAACAGCAGCTAGATATACCGCACCTGGGCGTTCCGTTCCGTTAAATCCCCAAACCGCATGTGGGATCGAGGCATCCATATCCATCGTTTCAGAACCATAACACCAGCAAGGGGTCACAGTAATCGATACGCCAACATTAGCCCCAGCAAATTTCTGAGCCGCAGCAGCAGCTTCTTTAACACCACCAATCGTAGAATCGGCAATGATGCACTCTACGGGGCGGCCATCCGGATAAAATAAGTTCTCTTCAATAAACTTAGCTACCCGCTGAGCCATACCCATGGTTTGAGCTTCTAACGATTCGCGAACCCCTCTTCTTCTGCCATCAATGGTCGGGCGGATGCCAATTTTCGGATAGTTTTCTATCACTGCTGTTCCTCCTCAAGATCATCTTAGTATCATCGGTAATGAACCTATTTCTCCTTCATCATAAAATATGGAAACGCTTTAGTCAACATAAAACAACATATTTATAGATAAATTATGTGGTTTTATGTGGTATTAATATTATTTTACTGTGGTATTATGTGAATATGAGGTTATTTCTTTGATTTATACAACAATGTAGTAAACTAGGAAGTAGATGATGATAGAGGTGAGTGAACGGATGAAAGCATTTGAACGGCGGGATCTAATCATTAATGAGCTGTATAGACAAAAGAAAGTCCATGTCGCTCAGCTGGCGCAAAAATTCAATGTCTCGGAAGAGACCATTCGGCGGGATCTGGATAAACTGGACAAGGAAGGACTTGCCAAGAAAAATTATGGCGGTGCAATTCTTAATGCCCACACGAATGAGGACCCTCCCTATGTGAGTAGACATCAGGTAAATATAGAGGCCAAACGTACGATAGCTGATCATGTTCTCCAATTAATTAATGATGGGGACAGTTTGGTGACGGATACGAGTTCAACCGTTTTTGAGGCTTTACGGAGAATTATAGAGGAGAAAAACAATCTGACGATTATTACGAATTCTTTGGTTGTATTATCCGAATTTCAACATTCTGGGCAAAAGCTAATTTCTACTGGTGGAATACTAGGCCCCGAGACTAGCTCCTTCGTTGGACATACTGCCTCACAGACTATTCAAAAATATAATGTGGACGTAGCCATATTCAGCTGTAAAGCGTTGTCTATGACTGGCGGGCTCAGCGATTCGAACGAAGAAGAAAGTGAATTGAAGATTCTTATGCAACAGCAGGCCAATAAAGTAGTTCTGCTCGCAGATCACTCTAAGTTCGACAGGACTGCGTTCATTAAATTATTTAGTTTCGATAGAGTGGATTATATCGTTACAGACGAGAAGCCTTCTGAGGAATGGATCGAGTTTCTGAATAACTATCATATATCTCTTATCTATGCACCCGCTGAGTAATCAGTAGGTGCATAAATAAAGATAAGGGGGAAACTTTATTTCACTAGTCGTTTAAAAGAACGCTTTTCTCTACGATCTTCAGCCACTCCCCAGCAATCAGATCATGCCCAGCCGCTGTCGGGTGAACGCCGTCCCACAGCCAGTAGGCTGCATCGGTTCTACGAGTAGCTGTATCGAATGCTTCCTGTAAAGGAACAAACACAGCATTAAATTCCTCCGCAAGTTGCTTAACAACACCCTGATAATGAGTAATCCGCTCTTTCCATTCATCCCAGTGTTCTGCCGGTGCTCCGGTATTTAGAATAAAAGGCTCACACAAGACCAGCTTCGTTTGCGGAAGTACTTCCCCGGTTTCTTCAAGCACATGACGGTACGCACGTTCAAAACGGTCCGTTATACCACTTGGTTCCCCTTTCATTGTTCTCCAAAGATCATTAACACCAATTAAAATACTGATGATATTCGGCTGAAGGTAAATCGCATCCTCATTCCAGCGTGCATATAAATCGGAGATCCGATCCCCACTAATTCCACGGTTATAGAACACGAGATTCTGCTCAGCCCGTTCGTTGCCTAGCTTGCCGCCAATGATATATGCATAGCTATGTCCTAGAATATGATTGGGATCTTCATCACGACCACGATTTCCATCCGTAATAGAATCACCCTGAAACAAAATCACTTTTTTAGCTTTAGAAGTTGGAATAGTCATTACTACGATTCATCTCCTTGATCTCGTTTTTTACATGAAACATTCAAGTTGAATGTTTCATAGGATACAAGTAAAGTTAACATATACAACTCAAGGAGGGAAGAAAATAATGAAATACAGAAGACTAGGCAATTCAGGACTAAAAGTCAGTGAAATCGGCTTAGGCAGCTGGCTTACATATGGAACAGCAGCAGAGCAAAAAGCAGCAGACGCCTGCATCAGCAAAGCTTTTGAATGCGGTATCAATTTCTTTGATACTGCTAATGCTTATAACCGTGGTGAAGGCGAAAAAGCAATGGGCGCTGCTCTTCGCGCCTATGAAAGATCATCTTATGTGCTGAGTACAAAGGTATTCTTCCCCATGGGGGATGATGTGAATAATCGCGGCTTGTCACGCAAGCACATCATGGAGCAATGCGAAGCTAGCCTTCGCCGTTTAGGAACCGATTATATTGATGTTTATTTTTGTCATCGCTTTGACAGAGAGACGCCTGTGGAGGAAACTTTACGCGCGCTGGACGACCTAACTGCACAAGGTAAAATTCTGTATTCAGCAGTGAGCGAATGGAGCGCAGCTCAAATTTCTGACGCCACCGGCATTTCACGCAGACTAAATCTGCGTCCGCTTATTTCCAATCAGCCTATCTATAACATGTTCGAACGTTACATTGAAGATGAGGTACTTGAGGTATCTCAGCGTGAGGGCCTCGGTCAAGTGGTCTTTTCCCCACTCGCCCAAGGTATTCTGACAGGTAAATACAAACCTGGACAACAGCCTCCGGCAGGAACCCGCGCAGCTGATGATTCGGTAAATGGCGTCATTCGCAGCTACTTCCGCGATGATGTACTGACTGTTGTCGGACAGCTGGATGAACTAGCTAACAGTCTTGATTTGAAGCTGTCGCAACTAGCGTTAGCTTGGACCCTACGGCAACCTGGTGTAAGTTCTGCAATTATTGGGGCCAGTAAGCCAGCACAGGTGGAAGAGAACGCCAAAGCTGTTGATGCCGTTCTATCTCTAGATACTTTGGAGAGAATTGAAGAGATTCTAAAGCCAGTAGCCGATTTCGCTCCAGCGAGATAATCTAAAAGAGGTTGTACCGAAAGCCACAGCAATTGGCTTAGGTACAACCTCTTTTTTTCTTAAGAAATCAATTTGGATTTTTCGGCTTGTTCAGCCGCCTTTTCGATATAACGCTCCAGCGGCTTCTTGAGCGTTAGCGCCAGTAAGAGTGCTATTACACCGAATAGGATCAAATAAAGACAATCGCGAATCGCCACTTCCGGCAGAATCCCCCCTACCGCCTCACGCATCAAACTAATCGCATAAGTAAATGGCATAAACGGATTCAACATTTGAAAAAAATGACCTGTTGTACTGATTGGAAACGTACCGCCAGAGCTTGAGAATTGAAGCACCATGAATACGATTGCTATCCCCTTCCCAACGTTGCCGAATACGGAGACAAGCGTAAATACAATCGTCACGAATACGATACTAATCAATACTGCAAAAAGGACAAACCACACCTTGTCCACCACATAACATTTCAGAATAAAGATATTACCAAGTACAGCCACCAACGCTTGCAGAATCCCAACCGTAAGAAACGTCAGCAAACGTCCAAAATACAATTGATACCGCTTGTACACAATTCCCTCAGTATCCACTCCCGTTCGGAGAAGTGAGATTAGGAGTGTGCCACCTACCCATAAGGAAAGTACAACATAAAAAGGAGTCATAGCCGAACCATAATTCGGAATAGGATATAACTTATTCTCTTTTAATACTACCGGATTGGCTAAAAAATCACTTTTGCTCTTAATATCCCCTCCGAGCAGCTCAGCAATCTCTCCCAGATCCACCTCATCTTTGATCTGACGGATGGTAGCTGCCGCTTTACGAATCGAATCTTCCAGTATCGGAAGATCATTTCGCACCATATCCGCTGCGACCGCTACTCCCTTATCCGCACGGGGGAGACCTGTACGTATCAGATCAGAAATCTGGTGCACCCGTTCCTCGACAGCCGGCAGATCCTGACGGACGAAATTTGCAGCTTGTTGTATTTTTTCTCCTGCAGCAGGCAAGCTGCTCTGAATTAGCGGAAGTGTATCACGAACAAAAGTACCAAAGCTCTGTGTCTTATCTGCGACACCGCTAGCTGCTGTATGTACCGCCTCACGAATAGCTGGTAAGTCCTGCTGTAGACTAGCCAAGCTTGATTGTCCGAACTCAATCGCTGCCATTGTCTCCTCAAGAAGGGTACCAAGCGCCGACAGACGATCCGGAACTTGATCCAGGGCAGTGGCTGTAGTCTCAGCAGCAGTGGATATTTGCTCTAATGTATTTTTTATAGCAGGGATAGTTGCCGCTTCATATTCGGAAATAAGCTTCAAAATGGCTACGTTCCCTTCGCCAGATTTAAGACCCAATTGCTTAACATTACTCGGATCAGGCTGACCCTCATTTTTTAGATCCGTCGCCAGTGAGTTTACCAAAGAAGTCTGTCTGCTCAAGGCATTGTTTACAGCCTTCAAGGTGCCAATCTCAGCATTAGTTACTGTTCCTGGTGAGAATGTATTCAGTGCCGATAACAAAGAAAGCGTATGATCCATCACGTTACTTCCCGACACCAGCTGAGAGGAAACTGACTCAAGTTGCTCGCGTACCGCTTGCGGGTCAATATCTTCTCCCTGCAGCAGTTCAGCAAGCTGAACTACTGCGTTCTCCGTTTTTTGCAGCAGGTATATATTTTGTTTGAGGGCGGCAGGTACCGCTTCAAATGCAGCATTGCTCTTCTCTAAGAACTGTTGAAGCTCTAGAACAAAATCATTTCCAGCAGTTACAATTTTGTCGGCCTTAGGTAGCGCAGTTAGAGCAGTGTTAACAACTTTATTTGCTTCCGCAAGACCTTCCGACGCCTTGTCCATGATTTGTTCAACTTCACCAAAATGATTATCAAGTTGAACGATTAGCTGTGCTGCTTGTTCAATTTTGGGTAGCTTATCCTGCAGCTCCCCTAAATGATCTGCAACGTTGGCAATTTGAGGCCAATGATCAGCTATTTTTTCTAAAGCCAATCCTGCCTTTTCCACATCAGGCAGCTTATCCTCCAGCTTAGAGATGCGCATTGCCGATGCATGAATTTGCGGCCATTGCTCCTCAATTTTCAATACATGTTGGCCTGCCGTTTCAATCTCGGGGATACTTGCCTCTAACTTAAACAACCCTTTTTCAACCTTGCGTATAATAGGCAATTCAGATTGGAACTTTGAATCAATTTGCTTTAAAGCCGTAAATACGGTTTCGCTAATGGTTTCCGTAAAATTCTCACTGATCTGTGTTGTAATTGAAGAGGCACCTTTATCTGTGATTTTAGGGGCAATCGCATTTATCTTCTCATTGACGGTATATTCAATCTCTGGTTTCACGATCCTGCCTTCGAGGATTCCTGTCATTCTTTTGGAGAAATCAGCAGGGATAATAATACTCGCATAATAATCTCCACGCTTCACACCATTGTGCGCAGCTTCTGCATCTACGAAGGTCCAGCCTAAGCTTTTATTATTCCGAAGACTTTCCATGACATCATTGCCGATATTGAAGCTCTTATCCTTCACAGTGGTCCCTTCATCCAAACTGGTTACAGCAATCTTAATGCCAGAGGTATTACTGTAGGGATCCCACACCGCCGCAACATTAAACCAATCATACACAGAAGGTAACACCACCAAAGCAGCGATCAGGAACACGGCCACAGGAACCTTAAATACGTTGCGCCAGTCGTTCCTATAAATCCGTAGTATTCCACCCATTCGTTGCTCCCCCTAATCTGTATGTTTTGACATTTTAATATGCCCGAGGAGACAAACTTTTACTATCATTTTTAGCGGATTCATGACCGGCATCGTTTTTCAGAAATATTTTTAAAAAATTGCAACAAAACCTGCTCGTTTAACGTAATAGAAGTATATAGCCCGTTTAGGAAAAAACGTAGCGGGTAATAAGATATATACAACCTTTTTACATATCTCAAGGGGGAGATTTCTAATGTTTAAGAAAAAGTCAGCGTATGTGTTACCGGTTGTTGTTCTATTGTTTCTTTCCCTAATTACTACTGCTAGTACCGTTGGAACACGAGTAGATGCGCAAGATAGTGGCAAGACTCAGCAACAGACGGTATATATCCATACTATTCAATCCGAGAATGGCAAGCTTTCCATTACAGCCGATGAAATAAACTGGTATCAGGGTGCTGATGCTGACCGAATCTTTGCTGAGAGAGACCCAGAAGGTGCAGCAGAAATTGGCGGAGCTCCAGACGGATATTATGTTGTTAATGATGTTGATACACTGACAACCTATCCGATCGCGGATAACGCAAAAGTCACCATGCAGATCTTTGATCACACTGGTAACATTGAGGACTTAGACATTCAGTGGAACGAAGCTATTACCTTACAGCAATTTATCGATCAATTTAATAAAACGGATATTTTCGATCTAAGCCAGTTCCCTTATCACCTTACGATTCAGGACGGCGTAATCACTTCCATCGTGCAACAATATATACCTTAAGCAGCAACACGTAACATATGAAAAAGAGGGTTACCCAGCGGCCATTTACGTGGCTTAGGGGTAATCCTCTTTTTTTGCAAAATGGATTATTTTTATTGCGCATCCCTAACAGGAACTCCAAAATTCGGCGTGCCATCTTCATTCCAATGGAAGATCTGAGCACGAGTATGACGGTTTGGATCATAAAGAGGATCGCCAGTAATTTCTTTATAATTGCGGCAGTGGTAGATGAGCACATCTTCCCCATTTTCATTGACCGTGAAGCTATTATGGCCTGGACCGAATTGTCCATTTTCTTCATTCGTTTGGAATACTGGATTTGGTAGTTTAGTCCATGAAGCTGCCTCCAGAAGTTCGCTGTCTTCATCCGCTACTAATAGTCCCATGCAATAATTGAAGTCTGTAGCACTCGCCGAGAAGCTGATAAAGATACGACCATTTCGTTTCAGTACTGCTGCGCCTTCGTTTACTTTGTACCCTATAATTTCCCAGTCATACTCTGGAGTAGCAATCATAGTCTGAGGACCTGTAAGTGTCCACGGATTGCTCATTTCAGAAATATACAGATTAGAATTACCCTCAATATTCAGGTCCTTCTGAGCCCATACATAGTACAGTTTTCCTTTATGCTGAAACGTTGTCGCATCCAAAGCGAACGATTCCCAAGCGGTCTTCACTTGACCTTTTTCTACCCATGTTCCTTCTAAGGGATTAGCAGATGCATTCTCGAGCGCAAACATACGGTGATCGAACAAACCATCCGTCGTCTCCGTAGTCCGTGCTGCGGCAAAGTAAATGTACCATTTTCCGTCTATGTAATGAATTTCCGGCGCCCAAATGTTAGCACTAAGCGGCCCCGTCTCATACTTGCGCCATGCTACAACTGGTTCTGCAGTAGTTAATCCTTCGATGGTTGTCGATCTTCTTACTTCGATCCGGTCGTATTCTGGAACAGAAGCTGTGAAATAGTAATATCCATCCGTATGTTTATATACCCATGGATCAGCACGTTGCTCCACCAATGGGTTGTTGTACGCTCTACTCGTATCCATATTCTCTCTCCTCTATAAAAGCTTTAACAATGCAGAACCATGCGGTGGAAGAAACTGCGTAACCCCTTCATTAGTAACTTCCAGGTCATGGTTTTGCCACAGATTACGTATCGTTTTTGGAACTGAAACATTTAGCTTTTGGTAAGATACCTGAAGTGTCGACTCTTTGTCACTGAGATTAAACAACGCTACATAGTGGTTACCTTGTTCATCCTCAGAAGTCCAGATTGCATACTCTTCGTTCCGCTCTACTTGTCTACCACCCTTACCAAAATGATGCAGATGAAGCACTTCCTTATTAGTTAACAAAGATAATGTCCACTCATCATTGTCTCTAAGCTCTCCCCCGAACATTAAAGGCGAACGGAAAATAGTCCAAAGCGTCATCATGGTAACCTGTTCGTCAGGAGTAAACCTTGTAAATCGGTCTCCCCCGCCATCAACGGAACGAATCCCAAGATGACCTAGCGGCAGCATATCACAGTCTGGCCAATGGCCTGGCTGAACGTAAGGAGCCCATTTTTCGCAGCGCTCGAACATTCCACGCAGCAAATGCCAATGATCCCAATAATCGTCGGTCATTCTCCACAGGTTAGCATGTTCAGCTAAGTGTTCAGCTTCTTCTACCGGAGCAGGTCCAGGTGAAAGACTAAGCACCATTTCACGACCACAGCGGTCGATAGCCTTACGGATCATGGCAACTTCGTCTTTGTGGTATCCATAAATACGTGAAGCGGCAATATCATCCACCTTCACATAATCTACACCCCAACTGGCATACAGCTGGAAGAGAGAATCATAGTAAGCCTGACTGCCTTCTTTAGAAGCATCTACTCCATACATATCTGTATTCCACGGACATATAGAATTGGGATGTGCGATATCACGTGCGGTTTGCTCAGATCCTAGAATGGAACTTGCCGCATGAACGGCCTGTCGAGGGATTCCACGCATAATATGGATGCCGAATTTCAACCCTAATCCATGCACATATTCAGCGAGTGGGGCAAAACCTTTGCCTCCCTTTGCGGAAGGAAAACGATTTTCTGCCGGTTGAAGTCTGGAATACTCGTCCATGACCAGCGGTACAAAGTTACGATATTGCGAAGAGTTCGCTTCAGGCTCATACCACTGAATATCCACAACAACATATTCCCAGCCAAATTCCTTCAAATGAGCAGCCATATATTCGGCGTTGCCTCTTACCTCTTCTTCATTAACACTAGCTCCGTAACAGTCCCAGCTATTCCAGCCCATTGGGGGCGTTGCAGCTAACATAATGATTTTCACGTCCTTTTCTAAGACTTTCAGTTTAAAAATAGCATAGAGAAAAAGACTTGTAAATATATTTATTTAAACCTTTTAATACTTTTATAAAATAAATAGTAAAAATAACATGATTTCGTTGTAAAACCATCTTATCTTGTGAATTAGTTTCATTAATTTTTAAATTAAATTAGATTAAATGCAAAAACAGGAAAAAATCTCCCTTATTTTTATTATTCTACAAAATAAGGAAGGTTACTTTATTTATATGCTATATTAGTTTATAATTTTATAAAACAGTATTCATTTATGACCATTTGGAAGAAGGTATTGATACAATGATCTATATTAAAGATTTAATGAGTGGTCTTGAAATATTCAAGGCGCTTAGTTCTGAAATCAGAATCCTCATACTCGAACTTTTAGCTACCAATCAAGCACTGAATCTGAATGAAATTGCCAAGAAGCTGAACCTCAGCAATGGCGCAATCACGATGCATATTAAAAAGTTAGAAGAAAGCGGTCTCATCGAGATAAACACATCCGTGGGTAAACACGGTATTCAGAAGGTCTGTTATTTAAATAAGGATAAGCTTATTGTTGATCTTCGCAGCAAGGATGTTGATAATCTCTATGAAGTAGAAATCCAAGTAGGACATTATAGCAACTATCAGGCTGTTCCGACCTGCGGACTTGCTACCAAAGACAGCATTATCGGTGACTTCGACGAACCGCGCTATTTCGCAGATCCTCAGCGGATTGAATCTGAGATCATTTGGATGGCTGAAGGCTTTCTCGAATATAGAATTCCGAACTATCTTAAAGCTAATCAAACATTCCGCGAAATCCAATTCTCGATGGAGATTGGCTCTGAGGCCCCTGGATCTAACGATAACTATCCCTCCGATCTTTATTTCTACTTAAATGGAATTGAAATCGGCTACTGGACTAGTCCTGGAGATTTCGGAGACACGCGTGGAACGTTTAATCCAGACTGGTGGCCTCCACATTTAAACCAATATGGTATGCTCAAACTGATCCGTATTAATAATGAAGGTAGCTTTATTGACGGTTGCCGGATTTCTGACGTGACCCTGGATGATATTCAGCTTGATTACAAGAGCGAGCTTACTTTCCGGATAGCCGTAACGGACAAGCCTGTAAACAAACGCGGGCTCACCATTTACGGCAAACATTTCGGCAACTATAGCCAGGACTTACTGGCGCGTGTACTATATGATGTTCATGAAGTAGAAATTGGCGCTTCTCGTACTGCCATTACCTTATCAGAGTAAAACATTCCCTAAACAAAAAGACCTTAGAACCAGCAATAACTGGTCTAAGGTCTTCTTTTGCTTTGTATATTTTTTTGAGTTTGACTCATAATAACCTTGTCTCCCAAACCACCGAGAAGGAGTGTTTCGAATGCGTGAAGGTCTAATTCCCGCTGTTCTTGGAACCGTCGTAACCGCTTCTAGCGCCGCTTTTCTTGGAAGCAAGTATAAGATGGCAGCAACAGGCGTACTTGGATTTGGTCTGGCTCATGTCGTATTGGGTGCCATTGATCTGTTTGAGCATCGGTAAGGATTGGAAGATGCCGGGTGGCTTAAACACTGCCCGGTTTTTTTGATATACATATTGGCGCAATTACAGCTACTTCTTCATACACGAATCATGAATCATGAATCCAACATTCCATGAAGCATACGGACTCAGATGACGTTATTTGCTTATTTTTAGCCTCTCGTTTTCAATAGCAGGAACCACACCAAACTCATAAAAAGAAGGGCTGTCTCACCAGCTATTTTCATAGCTTTTGGGACAGCCCTTCTTTTTATGTTGAATATTTATTTTATAGCAATATAAAATAAACGTTCCGCATCATCATCCGCCTCTATCCACTCGAAATCGGCGTAAGTCTTCACATCACTAAAGCCAGCCTTAAGCAGTTCATCCTTCATCCACTGGGGATCGTAGGCACGTTGAATATGTGTCTCTTCGAAACGGCGATATACATCACTCCGTCCCTCTTCGCGAGCGAAAATGGACAGATGATGTTCTATTTCGCGGCGAGGAACATCCATCTCACAAGTCCAAATATAAGACACCGATGGTTCGTCCAGAATAAAGGGCTGCTCTTCTTCATAACGGATCAGTGTGTTTGGATGATGTACATCGAACAGAAAGGTGCCGCCTTGCTTTAGTCCTGCAAAGGTACTAGCAAAGACAGCTCTGATATCGTCTTCTTCCAGCACATAATTCAGACAATCACAGAAAGAAATCACAGAATCCACAAGCTCTGGAAGCTCCCATTCCTTCATGTTTTGTCTAATCCAACGAACACTACCTTCGCGCAAGAAACGCCGTCCCTGGGGATGCTCTTCCATTTTGCGCTGTGCCACTGAGAGCATATCTGAAGATAGATCGATTCCGGTCATATGATACCCTGAACCCGCCAAAGGAATAGTGATACTCCCGGTGCCGCAGCCAAGCTCAGCCACGGTTACAGGCTTACCGTATTTGCACCATGCGGTTTCAGCAAAGGAGATCCAATCAGGATACGGCATATCTGCCATGAGCTCATCGTATACATAAGCAAATTTCCCATAGGAAGACACTAGTACACCGCTTTCTATTACAACATTTAATATGATTCTATTATTGACCCATCAAGCATAAACGCTCTAGCCGTCCCCACAAGGACGGTGAGCGTTTATACGAAAAATATAAGGAAAAGTATAGTGTGAAACTTATACTTTCTTATATTTTTAATTATTCGGTTGTTTCTTCATTTCCCTCGGTTGAACCTTCCTCTTCCTTAGGAGCAAGATACGTCCAATTCTCTTTTTGGGTAACATGGCCTTCCTTCATCAGCTTTCCAAGCGCACGCTTAAAGGCTGATTTGCTAATTCCGAAACGCTGCTTGATAATATCCGGTGGTGTAGCATCCGAATAAGGCATCGCTCCACCCGGACGGGCATGCAAGAATTCCAAAATCGTGGCAGAGTCTACATCCATGCCTACTTCTTTACGGAGACCCATAGAAAGGTTAACACGACCATCCTCGCGAATATGGGAGACACGTGCTTCGAACTGCTCTCCAAGACGTAGTAGACGACTCCGTTCAGAGGAATGGACCATACCAATAATACCAAAGCCTAAAACCCCAGCATCTACAAGAACAAAAGTCCCCATCTGCAGCGGTTTGTACACCCGGGCTGTCACAGTCTGTCCCATCCAGGATTCAGGCGCAGGAAGAGCTAGCGGAGCTAGTTCCTGTTCTCCAGCTAATTTAGCACGAAGACGCCCCTGTTTATCATGCTCCATAATCGCATACACATAGTCGCCGATCTGAGGGCGCAACTCTGGAAGCTCTGGAAGCTCACGAATGGGCAGCAGCAGCTGCCGTCCGAGACCCATTTCCAAGAAGCAACCTAGACGCGGATGGATATCAGCCACTTCCAATAAGGCCATTTCGCCCAATGTCAGAAACGGTTTCTTCATCGTTGCTGCTAGACGATCCTCGGTATCGAAGAAGATAAAGACTTCAACTTTATCGCCTGTCTTAACCTTCTCGGTAAGCTCAGTATAATGCAGCATAACATCCTGATCTCCTGCATTCAGGAAAAACCCGTATGGGGATACCTCTCTTACTACATTAAGTGTAACTGTAGTTCCTGCAATCAGGCTCATACAGTCTCCACTACCTTCGCATCCGACCATAGACGCTCAATATTGTAGTATTCACGTTCATCGCGGTGGAAAATATGAACAATAACATCTCCAAGATCCATCAGCACCCAGCGTGCTGAATCCATTCCTTCGATCCCCTTAATTACGCCGCCTGCTTCATGGACCACTTTGCGGACTTCGGTAGCGATGGACTGAACTTGGGTATCCGAATTACCGTGACATACAACAAAGTAATCACTAATCGGTGAAACAGTACGCAGATCTAATGCCACTACGTTCATTGCTTTTTTATCTTCCACAGCCTTAAGGGCCAGTTCTAACAGCTTGCTTGGTTGTACACTCATATTTTATCCTCCAATATTCTAACTAAATCATTACGCGCCAGTACCGTTAACGGAAAGATCACTCGGCGTTTTTCCAGTAGCAAACTAATCGTAGAATCAAATCCAGCGACTAGTCCTTCTTCCAAACTTACTTTAGCCAGCTTACGTATCTTATCAACCCCTGGAAAATCTCGGCCAGGCTCGATATAGTCGGCGAGACAGACAATTTTCTCAAGTAAACTCATGTCTTCACGACCTGAGGTGTGAAAACGGATCGCATTAAGAATATCCGGATCTGTGATCCCATAATCTTGCTCTGCTACAAAGGCACCTACTTCCGAATGCCACAGCTGCTTGTCATGCTTCAGAAGATTCAAGTTCAGATGATTCTGCTCGATAATCTCCTTCATTCTCTCCACAGGCCAATACTTGGCCACATCATGCAGAATTGCCGCTGTCTCCGCACGCTCAGGATCAGCGCCATATTGCTCCGCTAGTTGAATGGATGACTCCATGACGCCCAGTGTATGCTTCCAGCGCTTAGCAGGCATTTGTGTCGAGACCGCCTCAATCAGAGCTTCGCGGCTGTATGCCATACAATCCACTCCTTTGAACATAATTGAACACTGCCTCAGGTACCATATAACGAATGGATTTTCCAGTTGCAGCCCGTTCTCTTAACATCGTTGACGAAATATCAACCAGAGGCATATCTGCTAGCAGTACCTTTTCTGCTATATAAGTTGGCAATGCGTCTAGATCAAGAGGTGTTCCCGGACGACCTACGCCGATAAATGTAAGCCGCTGCACAAGTTCTTCAATCTCGTTCCATTTCGGTAAATACTGGACCATATCCGCTCCGATGATGAAATAAAGATCGAAATGCGGATACGCCTCTTGCAGCCGTCTTATGGTCTCATACGTATAGGAAACGCCACCTCTGACAACTTCCCAATCTAATGTGCGAAAAGCTTCATGATTGTGTATCGCTTCCTGCACCATTGCCAGCCGATCTGCTCCAGATACCCCTGCCTCATGTTTATGAGGCGGAATATGTGAAGGCATAAACCATACTTCTTGAAGTCCATAAGTTTCTCTAGCTGCTTCCGCTGCCATCATATGACCAATATGAAGAGGATCAAAGGTACCTCCCATAATTCCAACTTTCAAGAGGACGACCTCCTCGGTAGTATGCTTTCAGGTATTAGCGGGGCAGCTCAATGGTTTTGTTATCACGCGATTCTTTGTACAAGACAATGGTCTTTCCGATCACTTGTACAAGCTCAGAACCCGATTGTTCGGCAAGTTGCGCACCGATTTCCTTGGGATTCTCAATATTGTTGCTCAGTATACTAATCTTCATAAGTTCACGCTTCTCAATAGCTTCTTCAATGTGGCGTACGAGGTGATCGTTTACTCCACCTTTGCCCACTTGAAAAATAGGATCGAGGTGATGCGCCAATGAACGAAGATACCGTGTTTGTTTACCAGTTAACATAAATGAATAACTCCTTAATTAACATATATTATTACCCTAAATTGATGAATCCATTTCTTACTCTTTTCCACCCAGACAATGGAGTATGGTCTGTCGCATGATTTCCGTAGGAGCAGGCTGCCCTGTCCAATACTCCAATGCATAAGCCCCCTGATAGACAAACATCCCGAGGCCTCCATGAATCGTACAGCCTCGTTCAAGTCCTTCTAACAATAGACGCGTGCGCAGTGGATTATAAATCAGATCACTTACGACCATCCCTGCACGAAGCAGTTCAGGATCTATAGGTGTCTCATCCATATAAGGATACATTCCTACGGAGGTTGTATTGATCAGTACATCAACACCATCTAGCATTTCCGCTACCTCATTCATGCTAATCCCGATCACATTCCCTTTGCTCTGGCACTCTGCAGCCAAGTCCTGTGCCTTATCAACACTGCGATTAGCGATAAGGATAGCAGAAGGCTTCTCCTGAAGCAGTGCGGCAACAATTCCTCTTGCTGCTCCACCGGCTCCAATCACCATAATCTTCGTACCTGACAAATCAGAAATGGCTTCCGCTTTAAGCGAACGTACATAACCGATTCCATCCGTATTATATCCGGTGAGTATCCCGTTATTATTAACAATCGTATTGACTGCACCAACGGCTACCGCACTTTCATCTAATAGATCCACATAAGCCATCACCGCAACCTTATGCGGAATCGTCACATTTACGCCACGGAATCCAAGCGTGCGAATCGCTTGCACTGCATCCTCCAGATTCTCTGGAAGGATATGAAGCGGCACGTAAGCACCCGGAATTCCCAGTGCTTGCAGTGCTGCTTCATGCATAATAGGAGATTTGGATTGTATAATAGGATCTCCCATTACGCCCAGTAAAATATTCCCGGTATTGTAGCCCTCGGTTGCAGTTATCAAAGACACTGTAATAGCCTCCCGTTAGATCATCGAAGGGCGGGTAAGCACCTTCACACCACGCGGAACGTGGATAGCCACTACTGCGCCTTCTGTCCCGTTGACCTTAATCCAGCCCAAACCTGAAATATATAGATCGCTCCGACTGCCTTTATTAATTCGGAACTCATGACGTTGCCATGGTGGCAGCTTGTCCATCCGGTCACTTCCTGGAGGAGACAACATTTCACCACGATGGTCCGCATAAAGGGAATCTGCACGTTCCAGTTTGGTGCGATGGATTTTTAAAGTACCACTAATAAAGCATGTGAACGATTGATGCGGACCTTGCACGAAATCAAAACGTCCCAGTCCACCGAAGAATAGCGTCTGTCCTTCATTCAACTGATAGACAGCAGGCTTCAACGGATTGGCCGGCATAACTGCATCCAGATCCTGACGCTCAACTAGTTCACTATAACGCCATGGATACACGATCCCTGGCGTATCTATAATATAGTGGCCATCATCTAGTGGAATTTTGACCGTATCGAGTGTTGTACCAGGGTAACGCGAGGTGGTTAACTCCTGCTCCAAATCACTATAGTCCGAAATCAAACGGTTTATAAGCGTGGATTTCCCTACATTCGTAGCACCGACTACATAAACATCACGCCCACCACGCAGTTCTGTTACGGCTTCCAGTAAACGGTCAAAGCCTTGATTACGTTTCGCACTACAAAGTACGATTTCAGCTGTCCGCAATCCTTCTTCTTTACAGCGTTGTTGCATCCAGTTACGCAGTTTATTCCAGTTCGTAACCTTAGGCAGCAGATCACATTTATTCACTGCAAGAATAACTGGGTTATTACCGACAAACCGCTGAAGGCCGGAAATCAAACTGCCTTCAAAATCGAAAATGTCAACAATATGAATAACAAGTGCATTCTTCTCCCCTACTCCACTCAGCAAGCGAAGAAATTCATCCTGGTTCACAGAAACAGATGAAGCCTCGTTATAATTCTTAATCCGGAAACAGCGTTGGCAAATCACAGGGTCCCGATCTAGTGCGACTTCCGGAAGGTATCCTGGTTGATCCTTATGCTCCGTCTGAAGCTTGATACCACAACCGCTACACTTCTCAGTACGCTGTGTTTCACTTTGTTCGTTCATTACTATTTTTCCTCCTCGTGCCACAATCCTTTTTTACGAAGCCGTGTCAGAGCAACTCGCTCAACCCGACGATTAAATCTTGTGCCGAACCCTTCATCCTTAACGGAGATTGGCAGCACCAATACGGTATACAGGCCAAGCCGATTGCCGCCGTATACATCTGTAAGCATTTGGTCTCCCACCACAATCGTCTGCTCCGGTGGCAACTCCATCTGCTTCATCGCTTTGAGAAAAGGAGCATTACTCGGTTTACGAGCCTGATGCACAAATTCAATATTAAGCGGTGTAGCAAAGCGTGACACCCGTTCCATGTTGTTATTGGATACGATGATGAGCTTAAAGCCCACTTCCTTCACCTTCTCAAACCATAACAACAGCTCCGGAGTAGCCACAGGTGCTTTGGCACCGACCAGTGTGTTATCCAGATCCGTAATGATTCCACGGTATCCCTGCCGATACAGCTCTTCTAGAGAAATATCGAATACCGTATTCACCCAGAGTTTGGGAACTAACATTTCAAACAATACGTTCACCTCGATTTCATACAAAAAACTATAACATACTCCATGCGCTACGCAAATAAATCTATAGCAATGATTTACTGCATAAACGCTATTTCTTGGATCTTATCGTTCTCCGCAGCCGCAAAGCTTCAGTATACACGCTCTGCCAGTCTTTGTCTTCAATAACATCAGGGCTATACTTCGCTTGTTCAAACATCGTTAGCAGTGAAGAAAGATGATTGGCCACAGCAGGTCGTTCCTGACTCCAGCGGACTACGGCTTCACGCAATGTTTCATGCTCTTCCTTCATCATTCCCTTACGATGCAAATACCTTACCCAACGCTCAGTTTCAGCCACAACTTTCTGATCAGGCGTTAAAGGTCGGCCCATTCGCATCTGTTGAACGAAGAAGCGAAGCTTAAAGCGAATATGCCAAACTTTAAAAATAGTCCAGGATAATAATACAACCACTGCCGCCAAAATTACCCATAAACCCACATGGAAGCCTTGATCTGCTTGTGCATTAGTCACAGGTGCAGGTGTTGGTTCTGCCATTTCATCTTGATCTTCCGGGTCTGTCTCAGGTATTTGCTCATTCTTAGTCAGGAGAGGAGCATTAAACCCCGGTGTAGCTTCAACAGGAATCCAACCATACTCACCAAAATAGACCTCAGCCCAGGAATGGGCATCTGCATTGGTAATCGTGTAATTATTATTTGCCGCACCCAACTGCTGCGCCAGATTCATAGGCATTTCTGGCTGTTCTCCAGGTGCATAACCCTTAACCCATCTTGCAGGGATGTTTAGGGAACGTGCCATAGTGACTAGTGCCGTAGAATAATAATCACAGTAACCTTCCTTCAGCTCGAACAAAAATCCATCTACAAAATCCTCACTTGAAACACGTGTTATATCCGGCTTGTTGGTATATGGAAAGGTTTGTTGTAAGTATTGTTGCAAAAGTGCTGTTTTTTCATACGGTGTTCTTCCTTGGGCTGTAATTTCCTCGGCCAGATCTTTAACCCGTTGAGGGAAGTCATCAGGCAGCTGAAGGAAGCTTTCCTCCAGATCATTACCTTTGTATAGCTCCTCATAGGTCTTTGCTGTCAATTCCTGAACAGGAATGACGGGAACTTCAGAAGTCAGCTCGAAGGTCGAAGGATAGTCTAGTTTCTTCTTATCCATATCCCATAGAAGCTCACTATCACGGTCTCTCCAGAAAAGACCTTTCCCGGCTGCCTCCCCATTTAATGAATCCACCGAAGTTACAGAATAAGCACCGAATAATACCGGAAATTCATTATTGTTAAGCACTTTAACCGTCTGTTTCAGTGTGCGGGTAGTGACCTTAGAAGCCACACTTTGCTCCAAGGATTTCCCCGTCTCCACCTCTTCTATAGGTCCTCGCTTCAATCGATCCTTATCCGACCATCCACTTCCAGAATAGATTCTGCGTGTTTCTCCTCGCATATAAACACGCAAATCTGAAACCACTGTCATCACTGGGGTATAATCGAAGTTAAAGCCCCCGCCCAGGTTGTCATCATTGAGACTATAGCCAGACGAAGTATTGTTAACAGAGGAACCTGAGCCCGTATTGGAATTCGTTGTTCCACTTGTGCTCTTACCAGAAGATTTCCCAATTCCATTCCACTCTTGCCACGCTGTATAAGGATCCGTCAAAGTAGGCCTTACATCCGGCATATTCACACCGATTAAAATAACCAGAGAGAAGACGATTGCGATATTCATGACTATTTTCGAGGGATATTCCAGCAAATGTACCCATCCACGCGGATAATGTAGCTGAAAACTTCTCAGGTGCTGGCTGACAAGCCAACCCATACCCGCAAATACTGTCCAAGCCACTTCCTGCCACAATACAATAGATGTAAAGGAATCAAGCGCAGCCAGCGCTACAATGTTCATTCCTATAAACCATAAGATACGCTTCTTCGAGGATACCCACCAAGACGACAGCAACAGCAAGGCAGAGGCACCAAGAGCAAACCAGATATACGGCACCATATACACACTAATATCTTGGAGCTTATCAAGAAGGGTTGTGGCCCATGGATCAGGAACATAAATTCCATAACTAGTAATATTGCGATAAACGATATAGATAATAGCTACTGCTTCTATAATCAGTCTGAATTGAACTTTAACAGGGATAAAAATCTCAATGACAGTGATCGTTAATAGGGCAGCCCATACAGTAGCAGTGGTTTGATTTAGCCAGATGGGTTCCGTATAAGAAATCCACTGCTGTGCAATAATCAACAGCCATAATAGGCCGACGGAACGGTGCCAGGAGAATTTTATCTGATTCCACCAGGTTCTCATATCAACCTTCCCCTCCTAACACTGAGGGAAGCTCTTGAAGCGAGCTAATACCATAACCAGTTATGCCACGAGATCTAAGGACGTCTATCCAATCGTTACCTCTATTTACCTCTGCCGAATTTCGCACATGAATGTGAGAAGCAGTCATTCCTCTGCTGTCAGCCCAACGTAGTGCATCAAGTACAGGCTGTCCACGCTGTGGACTAATTAACACGAAGTAAGAGCCTTTAGGAAACATACGGTATCCTTTTTCCAATCGGGAGATAAGCGGACCGCGTCCCTCAGCGTTTAGATCGATTAAATATTGAATCATCTTCTGACGCTCAGCAGCACCTTCAACTGGTGCGAACACCTTCGTCGTCTTATCCAAACAACACAGTCCAATTCCAATTCTCTCCCGAAT
Source organism: Paenibacillus sp. FSL P4-0184 (assembly GCF_038004625.1). Classification (NCBI taxonomy): domain Bacteria; kingdom Bacillati; phylum Bacillota; class Bacilli; order Caryophanales; family Paenibacillaceae; genus Paenibacillus; species Paenibacillus sp. FSL P4-0184. The sequence continues at coordinate 423,579 of NZ_JBBORN010000001.1, forward strand.
GCCGAAGCCGAGTAGTGATGCCGTCACCGAAACTGCTAGTTCGAATTGATTCGTATTCATATAAGCTGATGTGCTTCCATCAAGGACTAGAATGGTTTTGGGAATCGACTCATGCTCAAACTCTTTGGATTTCCAAGAGCCTGTCTTAGCAGTAGCGTTCCAGTGAATTCGCGTCAAGCGATCACCATATACATAGTCACGGACGCCATTAATCTGTGTGGTTTCACGCCGAGATTGAACAACGGATGTCTGCGGTCCAGATAGCCGAGATTTTCTCTCATATAACTGCCAGCGCGGAACGTAGATCGCACGAGGCAAAACCTGAAATTGTCCTTCCGATAAAAATGTTCCCTTATGCTCGACAAGCCCAAATATATCTTGGCTGATAATATCCGTATTAGCGAATGTGTATGTTCCACGCTCTAAGGCTGGTGTCTGAAACTTTAGTTCCCCAATGCCTCTGAGGCTTGGGATCACACTTTCTTCAAATACCCACGATTCTCCATTATGCCGCTTAAGAACTTCCCTTACAACAACGTAAGGCAAGGGCAAAATCCCGGGGATTGTAATCTTTAGTTTTACACGAAGATGCCCTCCGGCAGAGAGCAAATCTCCCTTGTCTTGTTCAGAATAAAGACTGCGAGTGCCCTTAGCTCGCCGAACGCCTCCTAAACCTCCAGCAATCAAATATGCAATAAGTACAGAGACCATGATAAACAACATAAATGCTGTTTTCCCGCCCTGAAAAAGTACATATAAGAGTGTAATATTCCAAATTACAAGGATGCTTGCAAGCTTAGAGGGCTGAATGATGGCTGCAACCGACGACAAATAACGTCTCATATCATTGCCTCATCGTAACAGGCACATGAATGCTCTGCAGAAGCTTTTGAAGCAAAGATTCTACGCTAATATTATCTAGGCGCGACTCTGGACGCAGCAATATTCGATGACCCAAGGCAAATGGAGTAAGGATCTTCACGTCATCAGGCAGAACGTAATCTCGTCCTTGCAAAAAGGCATAAGCTTTACAAGCCATCATAAAGGATAGTGAGGCACGTGGACTTGCACCCAGCATTACAAGTGGATGTTCTCTTGTCTGCCGCACAATATCTAACAAGTAATTCAGCACAGGATCACTCATGAAGATGTCGCGAATTTCTTCCTGAATCCCTGCAATTTGTTCCATGCTTGTTACTGGCGAAAGCCTGTCCACCGGTTGGCCTTCCTGATGGCTCAGCAATAAATTTTTCTCCGTCGCTGCATCAGGATATCCAAGGCTGATTCTCAGCATGAATCGATCTAATTGGGCTTCAGGCAGTGTATAGGTTCCCTCAAAGTCTATCGGATTCTGGGTAGCGCATAACATGAAAGGATGAGGAAGTGGATACGTCTCTCCATCTACGGTAACGTTTCGTTCCTCCATCACTTCCAGAAGTGCGGATTGTGTCTTCGTAGTAGCACGGTTAATTTCATCGGCTAGCAAAATATTCGTCATCACCGGACCAGGCCGGAAATGAAACATCTCATCCCTAGGATGATAGACAGATACACCTGTAATATCACTCGGAAGTATATCTGGATTACACTGAATCCGGCGATATTCACCGGACATTGATCTTGAAAGTGCGCGTATTAGCTGGGTTTTTCCTGTTCCCGGTACATCCTCGATCAATACATGACCACCAGCAAGCAGAGCGGTTAACAATAATTGTATTTCAAATGATTTTCCAAGTATGCAGGATTCCAAATTAGTGCGTACAGCATTCATAGTGTGCATCGATTCTTGACGTACGGGCATATATGATCCTCCTAGCCAGAATAAGCAGTATTATTTATATTTTACATGATTAGGGGACCCAAAGTACATTGTTGAAGATCACGAAGTGAGGATACAAAAAAAACCATAAGATGAAACATCCTACAATTTTAAAATAACAAAAAAAGGATGCCGTCTTTTTCTGACGACAACCTTTTCATGTAGCATCAACTTTACCCCTTCGGCCGTACAACTAAAGCTGCCAAAAAGGAGAACACAATAGCTGACGAGATGCCCGCACTTGTAATATCAAAAATACCCGTAACTACACCGATCCAGCCATCCCGCTCCAGCTCCGTTAATGCCCCATGAACCAAGGAGTTCCCAAAGCTTGTGATCGGAATGGTTGCCCCAGCACCCGCAAATTTCACAAGTGGGTCGTAGATACCAAAAGCATCCGCAATCGCTCCGGCTACAACTAAGGTACTCATCGTATGTGCAGGCGTCAGCTTCAATACATCGAACATCAGCTGTCCTATAACGCAAATGGCTCCTCCAATCAGAAAAGCCCATAAGTAAATCATCATTATGCTTCACCTCCGCTCTCTATGGCTACGGCATGAGCAACACATGGAATACTCTCTCCCTGCTGATAAGACAAAGGTGATAAAAGTGCGCCCGTTGCCACTATAAGCACCCGTTTAAGTTCACCTTTTTTTAACCGCTTAAGGATATGACCATAGGTTACAACCGCTGAGCACCCGCAGCCGCTTCCTCCAGCGATCACATATTTCTGTTTCTCCAAGTCGTAGATAAGCAAACCACAATCGTCAAAGGTTGTTTGCTCCATAGGAATTCCTTCTTTAGCCAATAGGGTCTTGGCTATAGGTAACCCTACGGATGCCAGGTCGCCGGTAACAATTAAATCATAGTGCCCGGGCGATAGACCTGTATCCCGAAAATGCGCAGTAATGGTATCCGCCGCCGCAGGTGCCATAGCCGTCCCCATATTAAAAGGATCTGTCAAACCAAGATCCATAATACGTCCAAGCGTGGCCGAAACCACGACTGGATAGTTACCCGAACCGTCATTCTGACCCACTACAGCACAACCCGAACCTGTAACTGTATATTGCGCCGTTGGGGGTTTCTGCGAACCATATTCCGTTGGATAACGAAACTGCTTCTCCACCGTACAGTTATGACTTGATGTTCCCGCTAGCGCATACTTACCGCCTCCAGAATCAACGATCATTGAGGCAATCGCAAGGCTCTCCATAGAAGTAGAGCAAGCACCAAAGACTCCGAGATAAGGCACACCTAATTTTCTTGCCGCGAAGGAGCTGCTGATAATCTGGTTCATCAAATCTCCGCCGACAAAAAACTCCAGCTTTTCTTTATCGATATTTGCATTAATCAGAGCCAGCAGGGAGGCTTTCTCGAAAAGAGCACGCTCAGCCTTCTCCCATGTCTTCTCGTCCATTTCCAGCGAATCAAATATAAAATCAAAGTCTGAAGCTAAAGGACCTTCTCCCTCTTCTGGCCCTACTACAGCGGAAGAACCCAAAATAACGGGACGGTTCGTGAACTCCCAGGTCTGACTACCAAGCTGTTTCATGTATGTGCACCCCCGTCTACGCCCAAAAAGAGATAGACGATACCAATAATGAAAGCAGCTACGGCACCAAATACGATAACCGAACCTGCAAGCTTAAACATATTGCCGCCTACACCAAGTACAAGGCCCTCAGCGCGGTGCTCTAGAGCTGCAGAGCACATACTGTTTGCGAACCCGGTCACTGGGACTGCAGTTCCTGCACCAGCCCATTGAGCCATTTTGTCGTACACGCCAAAGCTGGTCAGAATTACAGAGAGTAGGATCATCACCGCGACTGTCGGACTGGCGGCTTCCTTGGAGCTCATATCGAAAATTGCCATAAAAGCCTCCTGAACACCTTGTCCAATAACACAGATTATGCCGCCAGCAATAAACGCTCGTATGCAGTTTTTGAATACGGGCCTGGCAGGAACAAAGGGCTTGGACAATTTCTCGTAATCTTGTGGAGTCAGGGTGTCAAGCTTCAGCTTGACACCCGATTTCTTAGTTTTCGCCGGCATTGAGGCACCTCCTGAAAGTTAGGCGAAGGGGGCTGACAAGCATCATAGTACTCACTTTTAAGCCCCTTAAGTTGTTCTTCGCTTAGAAGTTTTCCTTATTGTTTGCCATCCTCCGCTTCGTTATGTCCCTCCAGTTCAGGAAAAATACAGTAACACAACAATCAGCAATAAAAAGAGCACAAAAATAAGTACTGCTTCTCTTTCCCTTGGATTGTGGCGCCAGTATCGTCTGCGCGTTCCGTTTCCTTGTAGGCTCCTACTTGATAATCCTCCCTGCACCCTTCTTGGGGGTACGCTGCCCGCTACCCTCATTCATCTTCGCATCCCTTCTAAGGCTCCTGCCACCAAAGCCTCTAATGCATAGTATTCATAGAGCTCGTGCCCGGTGTTCATTGTCTCTTGTCATGGACAAGTGAGCCCAGAATGTTCATACTAGGTTGCAGGAAGAAATAACGATGTGGTCCATTATGGATAACATCCGTTTCTCGTAGAAATATAAGAATGATGTATAAATGAGTTCTTATATTTTAATAAAGGAGTGAATTCTTATGAATCAAGAAACATTGGACATGTTCAAAACACTTACCGAATTTCCCTCAGCCCCAGGATTTGAGCGCGAACTCCGCGCTTACGTCAAGGATGCTATGACTCCTTATACTGAAGAGTTCGTACAGGATCGTCTCGGTAGTTTGTTCGGCGTACTGCGCGGCGAAGAGAACGGGCCAAAGATTATGGTCGCTGGGCATTTTGACGAAGTAGGTTTCATGGTAACTGGAATTACTAACACCGGTATGATCCGTTTTCAACCACTTGGCGGCTGGCTTGCCTCTGCTGTTGCATCCCAGCGCCTACATATCATTACACCTAAAGGAACGCTGACCGGAGTTGTTGGCAGTACGCCTATCCATTTGCTAAGCAACGAAGAACGTGGTAAGACTGGCGAAATTAGCAAAATGTATATTGATATCGGCGCAGACAGCCGTGAAGAAGCAGAAAGCTTTGGCGTTAGACCAGGCCAACAAGTTCTGCCGATTTGTCCTTTTACTCCCCTTGCTAATCCCAAAAAAATCTTGGCGAAAGCTTGGGACAACCGTTACGGCGTAGGTCTCGCCATTGAACTAGTTAAAGCATTGCACGGTAAAAAGCTGCCGAATACCGTTTTCGCTGGTGCCACTGTACAAGAGGAAGTAGGTCTTCGGGGTGCGCGTACTGCGGCTAATCTCCTGTCACCAGACATCTTCTTCGGTCTGGACGCGAGCGCTGCTGCCGATATGACTGGTGACAGTCAAGCGTTTGGCCATCTGGGCAAAGGAGCTCTCTTACGTATTTTTGATCCTACGATGGTTACACATCGCGGTCTGATTGAATATGTACAAGATACAGCGGATACCCACCGGATCAAATATCAGTATTTTGTATCCCAAGGCGGAACAGATGCAGGTCAGGTTCATGTTAGTGGAATTGGCGTTCCTTCCGCAGTAATCGGAATATGCTCCCGCTACATACACACAGCTTCATCAGTGATTCACAGTGATGACTACGATGCTGCTAAAGAGCTTCTGATCAAGCTGGTAGAAGGCCTTGACCGGACTACACTACAGACAATTATTGAGAACAGCTAATCGCACAAGAAATGACAGAAGAAGCCCTCAAACACTTTTACAGTGATTGAGGGCTTCTCTTTATGTGAATAGAACGGATTTAAATCATATCTAGCGGTACTTTCCAAGAAGGTATTGGGAAAGCTTCGTCCAGCTTCCAAATTTCATCGTTACTTAGCGTAATCAAGCCTGCAGCAGCATTCTCAATGACGTGCTTACGAGAAGAAGCTTTTGGGATAGAAATAACATCCTCTTCACGCAACGTCCAAGCTAACATAATCTGAAGCGGAGTTGCCTGATGTGCACTGGCGATTTCCTGAACGACTTCACTCTCGATGACTCCTTTTCGGAGTGAACCAGCTTGAGCAAGCGGTGAGTAAGCCATTACCGGGATCTTGTGACTTCTCTGCCATGGCAGCAGTTCAGTTTCAATTCCTCTGGACCCTAAATGATATAGAATCTGATTGGTTGCACAATGAGTTCCCCCAGCAATACCAAGCAGTTCTTTCATATCGTCGACATCGAAATTGGATACACCCCATCTTGCTATTTTTCCTTGAGAGACTAGTTTCTCCATACCTACAACAGTCTCTTCTAGTGGAATATCTCCCCGCCAATGCAGCAAATAAAGATCCAGATGATCCGTATTCAAGCGTTTCAAGCTTTCTTCACAGCTGCGGATAAGGTGCTCATTCCCGGCATTATGTGGATAGACTTTTGACACCAAGAAAACTTGATCCCGAATACCTTGAATAGCCTCACCTACTAAAAGCTCCGAGCGTCCGTCCCCATACATCTCAGCCGTATCTATTAAATCCATGCCTAGCTCCACGCCTAATCGCAGGGCAGAAATCTCTTCCTCCCTACGGGAATTGTCGTCACCCATATTCCAAGTTCCCTGCCCAATTCTGGGAAGTGACGTTCCATCTGGAAGCAGCATGCGGTTAGATTGGTTCATTCTTGCGATTTCAGCCAAATGTTCGATTGAATCCTTAGTCATATTAAAAATCCCCTTATTGAAGTATTGTATACTTACTTTATACGACCTATAAGAACCTTTCTAAACATCTGAATCGTGTCCAATTTATAACTAATCTCTCTTTTGAAGAGAAAAAGTAAAGAATGAATACCTAACTAAGCTATCAGCTTTAGTCCCACAGCGGCCCCCAGAATCATAATAATACAGACGATCCGGCGCCAGTCTTTGGCCTCTCCATACAATATCATCCCCAGAATCGCTCCGCCGGATGCGCCTATCCCCGTCCATACAGCATAAGCTGTTCCCATCGGCAGACTCTTCATAGCTAAAGACAGGAACAGAAAGCTTGCTCCAAAACCAAGAAAGAGCAGCGCGAACGACAGGAAATTCCGGTGTTTATTCAACCTATTAATCATAGCTACTCCAAACATTTCAAATAAACCAGCAACGACCAGAAATACCCATGCCATTTAAGACTCCCCCTTTACTTCGGCTTCTTTGGTCACCATTTTCAATCCTATAACGCCTGCCAGCAAAATAACCACTAGAACCAGCTTCATCAACTTGAACGGTTCTCCGAATAAAACCATGTCCGCAACTACTGTCCCTGCAGTTCCTAGACCAACAAACACGGAATATACCGTGCCGACCGGCAATTTGGTACTGGCTGAAATCATCACATAGAAGCTTATTATTATAGCTACCACAGTTATCAGCCACTCCCACATCGTGGAGGCATGTTTTAAGCCGATGACCCACATGACCTCGAAAACAGCTGCACCAACTACCTTTAACCACTCTGAATTGTTCTTCATTCCAAGCCCTCCTTCAATTCACTAACTTTATAATTGCCCACGAAACAAACAAATAAGCCCGGAAGGTCATCGTCATTTATAACGATACCTCCCGGGCTTTTATCCCTCCGTGTAGACACGAACGATGCTGTTCGTGCGTTTTCCCTCGGACCAGACCACCTGTGCACCAGCTGCGGAACCCTAGAAAACAATAACTATTAAGTTACATCGTATGGTAGCAAATCGGGGTGATAAAATCAACCTTTTTAAATAAAAAAAATGAGCAATTTCATAGCTATCAATTCCATAAAATTGTAAAATCACAAAAAAGTTGATGCTTGATTCCCTAAGAAAAGAGGATGATTTATGTTTCATTCCAGACATTTTAACTGCGAACCGGTAGCTGAAGGAATTTATGTCCTTGAAGCCAAGGAGCAAGGCGGAGCCATGAGTAATGCAGGATTAATAGATATGGGCGACCACACCTTAATCTTCGACACGTTCAATACACCACAAGCAGGTAAAGATCTTAGAGAGGCGGCTTTATATTTTTTTAATCAGCCCATAAAATACATCATCAACAGTCATTGGCATGGAGACCATGTTAGAGGAAACCAACACTTCATGGAAGAAATAATAGTATCAACTAGTACTACTAGAGAGCTCATGATGAAGACTCAACCTGATTGGCTCAATCGTATGAAGAACCTTCTCCCTAACCTTAATGAAGATATCTTTAAGCTTAACACTTCCCTTGATCACGAACATAATGAGTCGAAACAACAAGAACTGACTTCTGAACTCTGTTATTTACTAGAAATCAAAGAGTCTATTCTAACGCTTAAAGTAACGCTTCCTCAGCTAACCTTTGATCGAAAAATGACCCTCCATGGATCGAAGAGAAGCGTGGAACTCTTAACAGTGGGTGCAGCACATACGGTTTGTGATACAATTCTTTATTCACCTTCGGATTCTATCGCTTTCGTTGGAGATATTGTCGCCGTTGATAATCATCCACTCTTAATAGATGGTGACCCCTTATCCTGGTTGGAGACACTTACTTATATGGAGAGTTTAAAAGTAGACCTGATAGTCCCTGGACATGGGCCTACTACTTCTAGTCATTATATCCAACAAATCAAACAATATATAAATGACTTAATTGGCATTAGTAAACAGATGATTCTCGATAATGATGTTATGGATGTGAGTCATATTGAAATTCCTGAGCCGTACCTTCACTGGAAATTTGATAGTATCTTTTATCGAAATCTTGAGTTTCTGACCAAAGCAGCTAACCGCTAATTCCATTTCTTCAAATTCATTAATACAATATTATGGTACAATTTAAAAAAATACAGCTTATTATGAACAACTGGGAGGGCGATCGATAATGGTCTTTGGGATACTGTTTATTGGAGTCGTTGTATTTATAATCATACAGTCCGTAGTTCGTAATGGTTCAAGCTCGAACAGTAACAGATTTGAGAGAAATAGACGAGATGACGCCGCCAGCATGTCTTTTATGGCAGCTAGCCATCCAGATCTGCTGGATCCAAATAACCCGAATCATTCTAATCACCAACATCACCATCAACACCATCACGGGAGCGACTCCCATCACCATTCTGGACATGACAGCGGTCATAGCTGGGGCGGGGATAGCGGGCACAGCAGCGGGGGAGATTTCGGTGGCGGAGATGCTGGTGGCGGTGGCGGCGGATGTGATTAGAGCGTTACTCTATAACAAAAGGAAAAGGGCATCCCTGATATTGCTTCAGGAATGCCCTTTTTATGATTGTTACTTTTTTAAAACACCAATAATCTTTGCTTGCGTGTGATTTAAAAAATTCTCAGCACCGTGCGGGTGTATTGGTTCACTCCAAGCGAATCCATCGCCTTCGTATCTTGGGATGAGGTGCATATGGTAATGGGTCAGGTCGTTAAACTTCCCGCCATTTTGGCATATGCTTATGCCATCCGGTTTGAATAGATCCTTCAAGACGATTGACAGCTTCTTTGATGCGTCCATTATCGCATAGGAAGTCTCTGAGTCGATGTCTTCGAGATCCCAATAATGCTTTTTAGGAAGGATCAGGAGATGTCCTTCGTTAAACGGAGCGATATCTAGCACACAAGTAATAAATTCATTCTCATATACTATTTTTACGTTAGGCTCAATTCCGTTAGCAATCCGACACCCCAAACACTCCATATAGCACACTCCATCCCATAATCAAAGGTCATCTCTATTATTGATTAAATTGAAACCGGCTGAGAAGCACCTCACCGTTAAAAACTACATAAACATCGCTAGTACCCGTCTCCACGGATACTTCGCCTTTCAATGTGCTCCATTGTTGCAGAACTCCACCAGAAGGGATGTTCACGGTTCCAACCAGTTTCCCAGCTGCGCTTCCGGTTCTGATCTCAATACTGCCACCTTTTGCAGAGGAGACCAGAGCTTCAATTGCTACTGCTCCATGATCGAACAATACGTCATTAAAAGCGATCCAAGCGCCCTCTTTTACCGGATGTACCGAAGCCCCGCCTGCTTTGCATTCGTCCAGATATACGCCTTCGTAGTCATCATAGTTCTCTGCTTTGGTGTTGTTATATAAATTACGGGAAGGAATGATGTCCCCTTTCACCGTTACTACTGAAGATAATTTAATATCAGCAGAAGAACGGCCGATCAGAATTGCGTATTCTCCATTTTCGACGCAATATTGTTCGCGTGTAACATCCCAGAATACTAACTCTGTAACTGGTAATGCAAACTCTATAGTATTCGATTGACCTGCGGCGATGCTCACTTTTTCAAAACCCTTCAACTGTTTAATCGGACGTTTGACCCGGGAATTCAAAGCTTGCACATATAACTGAACAACCTCGTCCCCATCGACTGCTCCAGTATTATCCACTTGAACGGAAATGTTAAGCGTATCGTCTTGCTGCAGTTCCTTTGTGCTCAAATTTAGATTCTTGTAATTCACTTCAGCATAACTTAGGCCGTGACCAAAAGGATACAATGGCTTACCGTCAAAGTACATATAGGTTCTTTTACCTTTGATAATATCATAATCCATCAGCTCAGGCAGCTGCTCCACAGAACGGAACCAAGTCATATTCAGCTTGCCAGAAGGACTGTAATCTCCGAACAACACTTCTGCAACCGCATTGCCAAGCTCTTGTCCACTGTGGGATGTATACAAAACTGCCGGGATATTCTCGTCAATCCAAGTGGAAGAAATCGGATAACTGCCGACAATAACTACCACTGTATTCGGATTCGCTTCATAGACTGCTTTGACCAAACGTTCCTGCTCTTCGGGAAGTACAATATCAGGTCTGTCGATTTCTTCTTTTCCGTTAAGAAGTGGATGATTACCGACAAAAACCACTGCTACCTCAGCTGCTTTGGCAGCTTCTACCGCAGCGTCCAGTCCGTTTGTAACGATGTTCTTTTTGAAAAGACGAGCGTCCGCACTTGCGTCTTGATCTGCAACCTGCAGCGTGCCATCCTCCGGATTGACGGAGATCAATTTGTCATTCCAGGTCCGCAAAGATACCGTATCCTTGGTTTCAGGTACGATGTTAATGGATTCTTTTACAAACCACCCGTAAATTTCGTCCGCAGAAGCTGTGAGTGTCTCCGCTTCGCTTAAAGTTACATATTGACCGCGACTGGTCGCCTTCAGAGTATTGCTGGTCCAGCCCCACGCTGTATGTTGGAACAATTCTCCGTGCTCTGCTATGTCATGCTGTACAGCCAGTCTTCCGTCCTCACCCGTGATTCCGATGGCTTGGCCGTTTGATGCTGAAGTAAGAATGATCTGATCTGCACCGCTCTCAAAAGTAACGTGTTTACCAGGCAGTTTCTTACTAACACCCTGCAGCGGGGTCACTCCATAAGGTAATGTGCCGGAATACCAGTCTCTGAAAGCTTCATCGCCAAGTGGACCAATAATCGCCACTTTGTTTAATTCAGTCTTGCTCAGTGGCAATGTTGCCTGATCATTCTTCAGCAGCACAATGGATTGTTTGGCAGCTTCCAAGGAAAGTGCGGCATGTTTTTTGCTAAGAATTACGGAATCGTCGATGGCTGCGTATGGATTACCTTCAGCGGGGTCAAACTCTCCCAGACGGAAACGAACTCTAAATGTATTAGTTAGTGCACGATCTAGGTCTTCCTCTGCCAATAAGCCTTGATCCAGTGCTTGATGAAGAACCTTGATCGTCTCTTCGGTTTCTTCTGTAACGCTGTCTATTCCGTTTTTGATGGATTCCGCCATCGACTGTGCAAAAGATTCATAATACTTATGATCCTTCACAATTCCGAATAAATCACCAGCATCACTGACGATAAAGCCATCCATATCCCATTCGCCTTTGACCACCTCCATCACTGCCGGATGAAGAATAACAGGTACACCATTCACCGAGTTATAGGCGGTCATCATAGACTGCGCGCCACCTTCTTGAAAAGCAGGCTTGAATGCTTCCAGATAATACTCACGCATATTTCTTGGATCGATGCTGGCGGAACAATTTCCGCGTTCGATCTCGTTGTTGTTCCCTAGGAAGTGTTTAAGCGTTGCGACCGCTTTCAAATACACCGGGTGATCGCCTTGGATTCCTTGCACAAGTGATGTGCTGAGTTGTCCAGTTAACTTTGGATCTTCACCGTAAGCTTCTTCCGTTCTACCCCAACGTGGGTCACGCTCCATATCCACAGTTGGTGCCCATAACGTCAGCCCGTTCACCGTTGGATTTTTTTTGTAAAATGCTCTTGCTTCATCTCCAATGGCCGAGCCGATTTCCTTCATTAGCTCTGGGTTCCAAGTACAAGCCAGTCCGCTTGGCTGAGGAAAAGAGGTCGCTTTTCCAAGCCAGGAGATTCCGTGCGCCGCTTCTGTACCGTGTTTATAGGCTCCAACGCCTAAACGCTCTATGGCCGCTTGATACTGGGGAATCAGGCTTACTTTTTCATCAAGCGTTAATCTGGAGATCAAATCCTGCACTCGGTCATTTAAGGGTAAATCAATCTGTTGAAATGGATATTTAGATGTCACTGTTTCCATCATAATCGCTCCTTCGATTCAAGTTGATAGCGGTTTCATATGTTCTCGAGGTAGTTGTCTGTGTCTAACACAAATCTGGTCTATCAACTTAATCATAGAAGATTAGCTTGATAAGTAACACCTAAACAATCTAAGTGAAAATCAGGTCAAAATTAGAGATTTATCGGGTGTTTCGCTCACCCGTCTCCCTTGGTGAAGTGAGATGTGGATGATAACGGGGCGTTCTCGGCCCTCTTTCGCTCAATTCCAGCCTTTTGGGTCGCATCTGGGGTATTTTTACCCCTCTTTTGCTCACTTCCAGCCTTTTGGGTCGGATCTGGGGTATTTCTCCCCCTCTTTTGCTTATTTCCAGCCTTTTGGGTCCGATCTGGGGTATTTTTACCCCTCTTTTGCTCATTTCCAGCCTTTTGGGTCGGATCTGGGGTATTTTTACCCCTCTTTTGCTCAATTCCAGCCTTTTGGGTCGGATCTGGGGTATTTTTACCCCTCTTTTGCTCAATTCTAGCCTTTTGGGTCGGATCTGGGGTATTTTAATTGCCTTACCATAACTGAATATCCTTTAAGGAATGGATATATTCATATTTGCAGACTCTACCGCTCTCCTGAGAAACTATGGGGAAAAACTTTCCTTTTTCGCTGAGAGCACTCAGTCCTTTTCGAGCCGTACGCTTATCAATCCCAAGCTCCCTCACCAAATCAACCGGACGAATGCACCCATTCGTGCGACCCGATAACCCGCGATTTGCAGATAGGTCTCTCGATTCAGCTCCTGCCTGTAGCGCGTTCGGTCTGTATTTTGCACATGTGGGCCGTAGCCTTTAACTTCAAACGCAAACTTAACCTGGCCAGGCTTCCACACAAAATCAACAAAGTAGGGCTTGCTACGCCAATCCAACACTTCATATTCAGGATGAATATTATTGAAATGCCCCATCATAGGCCACCATACCTTCTCCAAAAACATCCGCTCACCATGGCCATGTCCACGCTCCAATCTCCCCCGCCGTTCTCACGTTCTTCTACTAATATGATCCTCTACCCACTTAAGATGCTCCTCCGTAAATCCCATACGTCACCCTCCTTCTTGGCATAAAAAAATCCCGCACCCAATATGGGTACGGGACGTGCTTCGTCCTATTACTCAAAAGTATAGTGTTCGCTTTTTGATGCTGTCAATAAACACTCTACATTCAATGCTAGATCCTGCTAAATATAACTAATCCATCAAAAATGCTAGTTGGTTTAAGTACGTTGCGTTAAAGCAAAGCCAGCTTTAGTAAGCTCATTTGGAGTTAGCTATATTAGAGTTTGTTCAGAGGAATTAGTTTAGTTACCGTCGACTCAACTTCCCATTCCAGCTACTTACCCCGCCCTGCAAATGTGCAAGCCGAGTATACCCCTGCTTACTCAGAATCCGCGCTGCACTTTTGCTTCGCATACCGCTGCGGCAATAGAGCAACACATCCCGATCCTTAGGGATCTCACCGAGCCGCTTTTCCAACTGAGACAACGGGATGTTTTTCGCCCCCGGAATAAATCCACTCTTGTATTCATCCGGTTCGCGGACATCGATCAGCAGCCTATTTTTGGATTGCTCCATTTCGCTCCGAAACTCTGACACCTTTAGCGTTCTTACACTTACACTTGCGCTTTTACCAATTCCGAGACGGGACATTAATGAGCTTATATCCATTATCCTTCACAACAACCTTTCACCGAAATGTCGGAGAGTGTTCTTTTACTTCCTAAAAAATCACCATTTACCGCATATAACTTTCGAAAGCCCTGCTTATACAGAATTCTCGCAGCTTTGTTTCTTTTATAGTAACTATCAGCAAGGATTAGAACCGAATCGTCAGGAGATAGACAGTGTTGCCAGACATAGGCTAACCGCCCGATCGATATATTTATCGAGCCACGGATATTATCCTTCTCATAATCTACGGCATCTCTAACATCGAGCATTTTCATGTCCAGTGTTTGATCTGCTAATTCGCGAACGTCACGGGCTTCTACATAGGCGAGTGAACGGACTGGCCAAGCGGAACGTAAGAACCTTACAATACTAAAGACAATTAATATACTCAGTAGGATCCTAAACATCATGTTCATGCTGTTACCCCCGTACCAAAAAATCATCCGTCCAAGCGCTTAATCCGCCCATCATATTCACAACGTTATATCCCTTTTCGCTCAGCAACTCACACGCCAGTCCACTTCGACCACCACTTAGGCACATCACAATCGTCTCTCCATTAGGATCTAGTTCATCTATACGCATTAACAGCTGCCCAAGCGGAATATGCTTCGCACCGATCACATGTCCCTCCACCCATTCGGCGGGTTCGCGTACATCTAGCAGCGTAGGAGCCTCTCCATTCTTCAGACGTTCCGCCACTTGCTGAGGGGTAATTTCCTTTGGAATTTTAAAAGACATCGAGCATCTCTCCTTCTCTTTTTTAAAAATAACTTGATTTTAATATCACTATATCATAATATTACGATATAAGGATATTGTAAAGCGAGGAGTTCATAACCATGGACAAAAATTTCAAAGCCTATAACCAAACCGCCGAGACCTTAAAGGCTATCGCTCATCCCGTTCGCTTGTGCATCATTAAAGGTCTGCTTGAAAAAGGCAGCTGCAACGTTAGCTTCATGCAGGACTGTCTCGACCTTCCACAATCTACGGTATCCCAGCATTTGCAGAAGCTTAGAGCTCTAGGCATTGTCGAAACCGAACGTAATGGACTGGAAATTAACTATTCTGTTAAAGACGAGAAAATCAAACATCTAATTCAGCTATTTTTAGGGGAGGAATAAATCATCATGAGTAAAAAAGTACTGATTGTCGGAGGAGTTGCAGGAGGCGCATCAGCGGCCGCCAGACTTCGGAGATTAGATGAAGAGGCTCATATCATCATGTTTGAGCGTGATCCGTACATTTCTTTTGCCAATTGCGGACTACCTTATTATATCGGAGGTTCCATTCAGGATCGCTCCAAGCTGCTGGTTCAGACACCAGAGGCGATGTATAAACGTTTTAATATCGATGTTCGGATTCAAAGCGAAGTGGTATCTATCGACCCTGTGAATAAGAAAGTAAGAGTAGAAAGTATAGAAAAAGGCTCCTATGAAGAGAGCTATGATGCGCTTATTTTATCACCCGGCGCTAAACCGATTCGTCCGAATCTACCTGGTATCGAGAGTTCCAAAATACACATGCTGCGCAACATTCCCGACACCGATAAAATCAAAACCAAAGTCGCAGCCGAAGGCACTCGTTCCGCCGTTGTGATCGGTGGTGGGTTTATCGGTGTTGAGATGGCTGAGAACCTCAGAGAAGCAGGTCTAGAAGTAAGCTTGATCGAGGCGGGTCCACAAATCTTAGCTCCGTTCGATACTGAAATGTCTTCTATTTTGGCAAAAGAGCTCGACGAGCATGACGTTAATCTTATTTTTTCCGATATGGTCCAGGGGTTTGCAGAAGTTGGTGAACAAATAGAGGTTCAGTTGGCAAGTGGTACGGTGCTTCAAAGTGATATGGTTCTACTGGCTATAGGCGTTTCGCCGGATACCTCTTTCCTGAAGGATAGTGGTTTAGAGTTCGGTCCACGCGGCCATATCTTAGTCAACGAGCGCATGGAAACAAATTTGGATCAGGTCTACGCAGTTGGTGACGCGGTCGAGGTGGTTGATTTCGTAAACGGAACTAAAACCGCCATTCCATTAGCAGGCCCTGCCAATAAGCAAGGACGGATTGCTGCGGACAACGTCAGCGGTCTAGGCACTACTTACAAAGGATCACAAGGGACTTCTATTATTAAGGTTTTTGGAGTCACGGGTGCTTCTACCGGCAATAACGAAAAAACATTACAGCGTTTGGGCTTACCGTATCACGTGATTTATGTTCATCCAAGCTCTCATGCAACTTATTATCCGGGGGCAACTCCAATATCAATGAAGCTGATCTTTGATCCAAAAGGTACAGTACTCGGCGCACAAGCTGTGGGTTACAGTGGAGTAGATAAACGTATCGACGATATCGCTACAGTGATTCGCTTTAGAGGTACGGTCACTGATTTGACGGAGTTGGAGCTATCTTATGCCCCTCCTTATTCTTCCGCTAAAGATCCAGTGAATATGGCTGGCTTTGCTGCTGAAAATATTTTAAAAGGCATGACTACAGTATTCGTTCCTAAGGATTTAGAAGGTCGTGACAACAACAATACGATTTTAGTTGACGTACGTTCGGAAATCGAGCATGCCAACGGCCATATTGAAGGCTCCATTAACATCCCTGTGGATGATCTGCGTGGTCGGCTAAGCGAGCTTGACCCTAGTAAAGAAATTTGGGTGTATTGCCAAGTAGGACTTAGAGGCTACACAGCTTCTCGGATTTTGCAGCAAAAAGGTTTCCGTGTGAAGAATCTGACCGGAGGCTATAAGACTTATCAACTGAGTAAATATTCGCCTAAAAAAAAAGATAGTCTGACGCCAAACGCAGGTATTTCAGCAGCAGCCCGTAAAGAAATCGCAGCAACGGGAGCACCGGCGGGAACTGGCACTGCGAAAGCTGCAGCCAATACCAATGCTACAGCTTTCGCAGCCAACTCCAGCGCATCTGTATCCACCCCTGCCAAACAAGAATCCGATCTAACACCTGATTCCGTTCTTGATGCTTGCGGACTATGCTGCCCTGGGCCGCTGATCCAAGTCAAGATGAGCATGGACCCGCTCTTGGACGGCCAAGTCTTGAAGGTAACGGCTTCCGATCCGGGATTCTATGAAGATATTAAGGCATGGGCTCGCATGTCTAAGCACACGCTTTTGCAATTAACGAAGCTGCCTACTGGTATGATTGAAGCTTATCTGCGCAAAGGCATTACCGCGGATTCCGTACTAGCAGGAGCACAGCCTGTCCAAACTAGTAATGCAAGTACGATGGTGGTATTCAGCGGTGATCTGGATAAAGCGATCGCTTCCTTCATCATTGCCAACGGAGCAGCCTCCAGCGGCAAAAAAGTGACGATGTTCTTTACCTTCTGGGGTCTCAATATTATCCGCAAGGATGAGAAAGTGCCTGTGAACAAGAATATTATCGGTAAAATGTTCGGAGCGATGATGCCCCGCGGCAGTCGGAAGCTAACGCTTTCGAATATGAACATGATGGGCATGGGCTCCAAAATGATCCGCTCTGTAATGAAGAACAATAATGTCTCTTCTTTGGAAGAATTGATTCAAATGGCTGTCGACCAAGGCGTCGAGATCGTTGCCTGCCAAATGTCCATGGATCTTATGGGCATCACCCGTGAAGAACTGATCGACGGCGTGGGGATCGGCGGCGTAGGTTATTACCTCGGTCAAGCCGATCAATCTAGTCATAATCTATTTATCTAAATACCTTAACACCGCAAAGAGACTCCTCTATTTATATAGAAGAGTCTCTTTGTTATATAAAAATGAACTCACCAGAATCGGTGATATAGATTTGAATAACCAAAATGCAGAAATTGGCTGGATCTGGATACAGAATCTAAAACCTGCTATCCTATTTAATAGGCATTCATCCGAATAATGACCTATTTTAGGTGGAATAAGGAGATTAAATGAATAACCCGATACATATTCTCGTTGCTGAGGACGACAGCGACATCAACCGATTGCTGTGCAACATTATTAAGAAAAGCGGCTACATCCCCCAACCTGCTTACTCGGGAACGGAGGCACTTCTCTATCTGGAGCAACGTCAATGGAGCATGTTGCTACTGGATCTGATGCTGCCTGGCATGTCGGGAGAGGAACTACTTGAGAAGATTGCCGGGCGGGACGATATGTCGGTAATTATCATTTCAGCCAAGGGTGAGCCCCAGACCAAGGTATCTGCCCTGCGGGCGGGGGCGGATGATTTCATTACGAAACCTTTCGACGTTGAGGAAGTCTCTGCACGGATCGATTCTCATCTACGTTTGTATTCGCGGATTGCGCAATCGGCTTTGCCTAACGTGCTCCAGCATCAGGGTCTTGTACTTCATCGAGATGCGATGTCGGTTACGGCAAATGGAGCGGAACTGACGCTCACAGCTCTAGAGTTTGAGATTCTCTCGTTGCTTTTGTCGGCCCCTAAGAAGGTGTTCACGAAAGCGAATTTGTACGAAAGGGTCTGGCACGAGCCATATTACGGGGATGACAATACGGTCAATGTCCATATGAGCAATCTGCGCAGCAAGCTAACCAAGGCCGCACCAGGAAGCGAATTTATCGAGACAGTATGGGGCATAGGTTATCGGCTCAAGCCTTAAGACATTCTTAAGATTTGGCTTTAGCTCTTCTTATGTTTTCAATTCTATACTTGGTCTATCACGAAAAGGAGGCCAAGACGAGATGTACGAGTATGTATTAAAAACAAATCAACTATCCAAAAAGTTCAAGGGCCATACAGCGCTAGACAAAGTCAATTTGTCAATCCGTAAAGGCTCTATTTATGGTTTTATTGGGCAAAACGGAGCCGGAAAATCAACATTAATCCGTATGGTAACCGGACTTGCTTTTCCGACACAGGGGACGATCGAGCTGTTCGGAGCCAGTGAAGAGCAGGCCTTGATCCAGGCTCGTAAGCGAATCGGCTCGATTATCGAGAGTCCCGCTTTGTTCCCCCATATGACTGCGAGCGAAAATTTAGAAGCAAACCGGATTCTACGTGGTATTCCCGGCAAAGATTGCGTTCCTAGAATGCTAGAGCAAGTTGGACTGCAGGGCGCCGGCAAGAAGAAAGCCAAAAATTTCTCACTTGGAATGAAGCAGCGGTTAGGTCTTGCCATCGCCTTGCTGGGAGATCCAGAATTTCTGATTCTGGACGAGCCGACCAATGGGTTAGATCCGATGGGTGTCGTCGAAATGCGCGAACTGCTCAAGCGACTAAACCGTGAGCTTGGCATTACGATAATGATCTCAAGTCATATTCTAAGTGAGTTGCATTTAATGGCAAGTCATTATGGCATTATTCATCGCGGTCAGTTGCTTGAACAACTCACTGCGGAGGAATTAAACGAGAAATGTCAGCAGTATTTATTTATCAAAGTGGATGATCCGGGCAAAGCAACAGCCGTCATTCAGAATGAGCTGGGTACGGCCGATTTTGAAGTGATGCAGGATGGAACCATCAAGTTGTATAGCCGTATTGAGCAGCCAGGCAAAGTATCAACAGCGTTATTCTCTGCCGGCCTCGAGATCGAGAAGTTTATGCCTATGGGTGAAGACTTGGAAAGTTATTTTACGAAGCGAATTGGGGGGAATCCAAATGTATAATCTGATCAGAGTGGAGTTTTTCAAGCTCCGTAAGAATAGATCATTTTGGACTTTTCTATTGGCACTTTCCGTACTCTCGCTTGCTTACCCATTGCTATATTATTTTGATCATCAGTCCAATGGGGAACCTCAGATCACCGGCGCTGAATTTCTGACTACCTTTATTTCAAGCAATGCCTACATTATTAAATTCGGCGTAGCCATTCTGGCTGGATTCTTTATCTCTAACGAATATTCCACAGGGGTCATGAAGACGATCGCATCTTCGGGCAACACCAGAGGCCGGCTGTTCGCAGCAAAACTAATCGTATTCGCAGTTGGAGCCATGGCGATTTCGCTCGTCTTTCCTATTGTCAGCACAGTCGAAGTCACGCTGCTTTCGGGCTTCGGTCATCTGCCGGAAGGAAGCACTACACTTTTCATACCGCGAGCCCTCGGGCTAACGTTATTGTACACGGCTGGTTACGCAGCCATCGGGGCGCTGTTCACCGTAATCCTAACCGACAGCGGCAAAACTATCGGCTTCTCCATGATTTTCTTCCTTATGATCGATACGGTTTTGGCTGGTATAGGTTCGAAGATCTCTTTCTTTAGTAATTTGTACGATTATTCCATCTTCAAACGGGTGAGCGATATCGGTAAGCCCAGGATCGACAGCGGAGATTGGCCAGCGCTTTTACTCGTGCCGTTGTTGACAATAGCCGTTTCCGGGGTACTCGGTATTCTCGTATTCCACAGAAAAGAAATTAAATAATAAATAGGAGGTGCAGGAGAGTCTTGCTTATTCTGACAATCATATTGTTTGCGGCAGGAGCTCTCCTGCTTTTCCGTTTGTTGATGTTAAGGCGAGAGCTAGGGCGGATAACAGAGCAATTGCATACCTACAACGAGCGAGCAACCGGCAAAAAAATAGATGTGGCTCTATTCGACCAGAAGCTTGAGGCGCTTGCGGGACAAATCAATCGTCAATCTGATTTAATCGTCGAAGCGGAAGCCCAGCGAAAACGTGTCGAACAAGAATTCCGTCAGGCTGTAGCGAATATTTCACATGATATCCGTACACCCCTCACCTCCATCTTCGGTTATATTCAACTGTTGGAGGATGAGTCAATTACCCCTGATGAAAAACTTGAATATGTTGCCATCGTTAAAAATCGGACGAAACGGCTGCAGGCACTGCTGAATGATTTTTTTGAGCTTTCCTTAATCGAATCGCTAGATTATCCTCTACATACAGAAAAGCTTGGGATGACGACCCTACTCTCGGAAATTCTGGTCGGATTTTACGATTCCTTCAACTATCGCAATATTACACCGGATATACGGCTACCTGAGGAAAATGTATCCGTATACGCCGATGAATCCGCTGTGCGGAGAGTTGTCGAGAATTTACTTGTCAATACGGTCAAACATGCGACCGGGTATGTGGAAATCCGTTTCGAACGACAGCAGGAAACAGCTGATTTAACGATAGTAAACGATGCGAAGGAACTAGCCGGAAGCGATGTTAACCTCTTATTCGACCGATTCTATACCGCAGACCGTACCCGATCTTCTCAAGCCTCCGGGCTGGGTCTCTCCATCGCCAAAAGTCTGATGAATAAAATGGGTGGCACGCTAACAGCCGAACTGGAGGGTGAGAAGCTGATAATGACTTGCCGTTGGAAACTAGGCGATACTGGCATTAGCTTGACTACTTAATTCACTTTATATTTGGTCTAGACTAACCATTGTTCTAACCCGTTTATGGAATGTAGCCCATCCTCGATAGCCAATGGCCTGCAGGTTCCAAAAAGACTCTTCTATTCATATAGAAGAGTCTTTTTGGTCGTTAAGAGCTAGCAGAGTAATGTTCAATTCTAACTCAGCAAGTTGATGCTTGCTTCTTCAAGCGATGGTATAAGAAATTTATGATCGATTGGGGATGACATCACGATTAGAATCGTATAGGTACCGTATTTGTCACATTGATTTCCGAAATCCTCGAGGGCTCGTGTAGAGTCGGTTACTACTTTCAATAAGTAGTTGTGTTCCCCACTTATACGGTAACATTCGACGACATCAGGACTGGAGCGGCAGAAATCAAGAAATGCGTTACAATCCCTAGAATGAAATAACATGTAGGCAGCAGCATGTTTTCCAATCTTTTCAGGGGAAATGATGGTGCGATACTCGCTGATGATGCCTTTCTCCTCCATACGCCTAACTCTTTCCGTAACTGCAGGTTGCGATAAACCGACACATTTTCCCAGCTCTGTCATAGAAATTCTCGCTTGATTTTGAAGATGAAAAAGAATTTGCTTATCAATATGGTCCATCAAAATCACATCCTTTAAATTTAAGGTTCCCCCTATAAACTAGCTTGTAATTAACCGTTATAAGGCTAATTTAACTTAGTTGCCTTATGTAATCAAGATAACTTGTTATATATAATAACCCTACAATAGTAAAGTGTTCCTGGCTTTAACTATTCCGAAGGGATGAAGAATGTTGAGTATATTGGATTCAAACAAAATAAATACAGAATGGTTATCAGGTCGCATCGATGAAGTAATTGATCGAACCCTTGCTGACAAGCGCCTGGTCGGTGCTGTCATTAAAGTGGCGATAGATGGGGAACTGGTTTATAGCCGCGCTGCCGGTCTTGCCGACCGCGAGATGAACCGACTTATGCGAGAAGACGCCTTATTCAGGCTCGCCTCGGTTAGCAAACCTATCGTTTCAACGGCAGCCCTAGTATTAATTGCTCAAGGTCGCCTACAGCTCGACGACCGCGTTGATCGTTGGCTTCCAGAGTTTCAGCCGTGTTTGCAGAATGGCGAGTTTGCGATCTTGACGATTCGTCATTTGATGACGCACACCGCAGGCCTGTCTTACCGATTTTTTCAAGAAGAGAAGGGTTCTTATCAGTCAGCAGGAGTATCAGATGGTATGGATCAGTCCGGCATCACATTGGAAGAGAACCTGCGTCGTCTTGCCTCTGTCCCCCTGCTTTATACGCCAGGTACCGAGTGGAAATATTCCATCGCGACAGATGTGCTAGGAGCAGTAATTGCAAAGGTCACAGAAACACCGCTCAGTGAGGCTGTACATTCACTCGTGACAAAGCCGCTTGGCATGAGCGACACGGATTTTATTGCAGTCGATCGAGAACGGCTAGCCACTTCCTATACCAATGATACTCCAGAGCCACGGCCCTTACTTGATCCCGACAGTATTGCCTTTGTGGAGGGAACGGCCGGGTTCCTGCTTGCCCCTGGCCGAGCACTTGACACTACTGCCTATCCTTCTGGAGGAGCTGGCATGGTCGGCAGCGCCGGAGATTTTTTGCAACTGCTGGAAACATTACGTAAGGGCGGTGCACCGCTGCTACCAGAGTCTCTGGTTCACGATATGACGACCAACCAGATCGGTGATCTGCCAATGGCCTTCTGGCCAGGACGAGGCTTTGGCCTAGGCATTACGGTACTAAAGGATCCAGTCGCCGCAGACACTCCGGAATCCCCGGGTACTTGGCGCATGGGTGGTACTTATGGTCATTCGTGGTTCGTAGATCCCAAGCAACGCCTCAGTGTCGTGGCTTTCACTAATACCGCATTGGAAGGCATGTCGGGTCAGTTTACTGTAGACCTTTGTGATGCCATTTATGATAGACGTAATAAATAGAGCATGAACACAAGGAGCCTTGGTCCGGAATGAACTGGCCTAGGCTCTCTGTCTAGTAAACCCTATTCGAGTGTATATCATTAAGTTTTCTACAATTATATAAAGAGAGGTGCTTCTCCAATGACCCAAAACACAACTTCTGCCACACAAAGTGCCTCCAGTACTCCCTCTTCTGAACATCTACCATGGGCAGGATTACTCGCCCTTGCTATGACGGGGTTTATCTGTATTCTTACCGAAACCATTCCGGCCGGCTTGTTGCTCCAAATAGGTGATGGGCTTGGTGTCTCCGAGGCCCTTGCGGGTCAACTTGTCACTTTGTACGCCCTGGGTTCACTGTTGGCCGCGATTCCCTTAACTACCGTGACGCGTGGATGGCGGCGGCGACCACTGCTACTAATGTGCATCCTTGGTTTTCTCGTATTCAACACCGTCACCACTTTTTCTTCCAATTATTTACTTACGCTGACAGCTCGGTTCTTCGCAGGCGTATCCGCTGGAGTCTTATGGGGCATGATAGCAGGTTATGCCCGGCGTATGGTGCCGGAGTCACTCAAGGGACGAGCAATGGCGGTAGCGATGGTTGGCACACCTCTCGCTCTGGCACTCGGTGTCCCTGCTGGAACACTTCTTGGCACTCTTGTGGGCTGGCGCTCCATCTTCGGGATCATGTCGCTGCTGGCTCTGATGCTAGTCGGCTGGGTACTTTGGAAGCTACCGGACTATCCAGGGGAGGCTCCTGATAAGCAGCTCCCTCTCTACAAGGTTTTTGTTATTCCGGGGGTACGGCCGATACTGTTTGTCGTTTTGGCATGGGTGCTAGCACATAACATCCTGTATACCTACATTGCACCCTATCTTACTCAGGCTGGGCTTACCCAGCGCGTTGACTTGGTACTGCTTATTTTCGGCATTACTGCGCTTATTGGCATCTGGTTCATCGGTATTTTGATCGACCGTAAACTACGTCCATTGCTTCTAATCAGCCTCGCTGCTTTCGCCTTGTCATCCATTGCACTAGGCATTAGTAGCAGCCAACCCGTAGTGATCTATCTAGTGGTTGCTGTGTGGGGGTTGACGTTCGGAGGAGCGGCTACCTTGCTACAAACAGCAGTTGCTGAAGCAGCTGGCGAAAGTGCAGATGTGGCCCAGTCGATGTTAGTGACGGCATGGAACCTAGCTATCGGCGGTGGCGGCGTGATGGGTGGGATTCTTATTGAAACAGTTGGTGTCCGCTCCTTCCCGTGGGTACTGTTTATTCTATTGATTCTTGCGCTACTAGTAGCGTGGCGCGCTAAAGAATACGGATTTCCTTCAAGGAAGCGTTGAGGCACACCTATGAAATCATGCGACAATCATCAAGTTTACGAATCACGGTAGCCGAACAAGAAATTTTTTCAAAAAAAACCAGTGGTGCATATTATATTTGACTAATATGTACCACTAGCTTACTTATATTAAATTCCCATAAATTATAGTTCTCGGACCAGACTTGGCCTTTTCTGATCTCCTACTCTACAGCCAAAGCATTAAATTCTTGCAGATCCTTGGCTAAATCTTCTTCTGTGTATTTCCCTTGACCGAACCCAACCAGCGCCCGTAGCGGCATATATTTCATCATCGCCATGAACATTTCTGGATTATCGTCCATCGCACCTTCCATGCCAAAAATACTGCTGAACTTCTTCACTTTATCTGCCGTGCGTGGATTGTCCAGCAAATCACCAACGGTACTGTTGCGATGATAACGTAACGCAAGCGGAACTGTCGATTCTACTTCAATCGAAGCAGTCAGACGAATATCTCGTGAAGATGAACCGATAGCAATCTCAAAGACTCCACTTTCCACATGCCAATCGCCAATGTTGACGTTGTAATAAGCAAAGGAGCGTTTATCCAGTTCAAAAGAAACCTCTTGCTCTTCACCAGGCTGCAGCGCTAGCTTCTGGAAGCCCTTAAGCTCCTTAAGTGGACGGATCACGCTGCTCTTCACATCGCTAACATAGAGCTGAACGATTTCTTTTCCTGCGTGAGTACCCGTGTTTTTGACGGTAGCCGTAACTTGAACGGTCTCGGTATCTTTTATACTGCTCTTGGAAATTGTTAAATTGCTGTATTGAAACGCTGTGTAGCTTAGTCCGAAGCCGAAAGGAAACAGCGGTTCAAGCTCTTTTTTATCATAATAACGATAGCCTACAAACAAGCCTTCTTTGTACTCTACCGTATCCCCTTCACCCGGGAAATTAAGAAAGGATGGATTATCGCTCAGCTTCATCGGGAAGGTCTCTGCCAGTTTGCCACTTGGACTAACCTCTCCAAACAGTAAATCTGCCACTGCACCGCCAAAAGCCTGACCGCCTAGATAACCTTCAAGAATACCCTTCGTTTTATGAATCCAAGGCATTTCTATAGGTGAACCATTGCTGAGTACGACAACGATATTGCTTTGCACCTCAGACACTGCTTCGATCAGCGCTTTATGGCTCTCTGGAAGCGACAAATGACTGCGATCATAACCTTCTGATTCATAGTTATCCGGAAGTCCAAGGAACAATACGGCTACATCCCCTTTTGCCGCTGTATCCCGTGCTTCTTGTAGCAAAGCTTCATTAATCCCGTCATGATTCAGTTCATATCCTTGCGCATATAGCAGTTCGGCAGAACCTGCAAGGGTCTTCATCTCTTCAAAAGCATCGTCCAATTTCGTCGGATTCACATGTGAGCTGCCCCCGCCCTGATAACGCGGATTTTTAGCAAACTCGCCAATGACCGCAATCGTTCCTTGCTTTGACAGCGGCAGAATGCCTTCCTCATTTCTAAGGAGAACCATGCTCTCCCGCGCCACTTCACGAGCCAGACGGTGATGCTCATCAGCATTAAATGAGGCATTATCTTTACGGTTCTCCACCGCCTTAAAAACAAAGGTGAGTAACCGTTCCACTGCAAGATCTAACGTTTCTTCAGACAGCTCGCCACTTTGTACTGCTGCGACAATCTTGGCATCGCCAATGCCTCCGGTTGACGGCATTTCCAGCTCCAGTCCTGCTTGTAGAGCCTTCACCCGTTCATTAACCGCACCCCAGTCGGACACGACGAATCCTTCGTAGCCCCATTCTTCTCTAAGAATCTTAGTCAGAAGAAATTCACTTTCGGAAGCATACTCACCGTTCACTCGATTATAAGAACACATCACGCTCCATGGTTGACTCTTCTTAACTGCGCCTTCAAAGCTAGCCAAATAAATTTCTCGTAGCGTCCGCTCATCAATCACAGCATCTACAGACATTCTCCGGTGTTCCTGATTATTAGCAGCAAAATGCTTAAGCGAGGTGCCTACCCCTTCACTTTGCACACCTTTGATATGATTCCCACCCATCTCCGAGGAAAGATAAGGGTCTTCCGAAAAATACTCAAAGTTACGGCCGTTCAGTGGAGAGCGCTTAATATTCGTTCCCGGTCCGAGCAGAACAGCAACGTTCTCTGCTTGACACTCTTTCCCGAGTGCTTTACCTACACGACCGAGTAACTCCCGATCCCAGGAAGAAGCCATCCCTGCTGCCGAAGGAAAACAAGTCGCGGGTACACTGTTATGGAGTCCGAGGTGATCGGCGCTCTCTTTTTGCTTGCGTAAACCATGGGGTCCGTCCGTTACCATTAAAGAGGGGATTCCGAGTCGTTCAATGCCCTTTGTATTCCAGAAATCAAGCCCTGAGCAGAGTCCTGCTTTCTCCTCAAGGGTCATTTGTGATATGAGTTCATGAATGTTGGTTTTCATAAAAATACCTCCTCTGAATGTATACTATCCCCATTTTAATCTACTTCATGTTAGATTTATGGCATTATCATTGTATTTTTGGTATTCTGGTTGGGCGAGGAGGTTGAAAGAATGTTGAATCATTTGGACGGTCATGAAGGAGCTCAATATATTTGTAAAGTGTTGTATGAATCGCTGCAAATTCCTGTGTTTCTGCTAGATACCAATCGGAGAATCGAGCTAGCGCTGCCTTCCTCTTCAGAGAGCGCACCGTGGGTTCATAACCTCAATGAGCTCCTTTCAGAAATTGCAGACTCTACTAAAAGCGAGAACAACTCTAACCTTGATAGCTCAAATGCCTCTATACCCATCATTCGCACCACTAACTTCCTAGAGAACTACATCCTTCTCCATCTGCCCTCAGGCAGCAGTAACGGGGGAAGCATTGTGATCGGTCCTACACTTTATACTCACCTTTCAGAAGACAATATGACAAGTCTGATGCGTGACCATGAAGTTCCATTAAAGCTTCAAGAGCAATGGATGAAATACTACCGCAGCTTGACCGTGCTAAATAAAATGAGACTCTACCATACCGCTATGCTGATGTACTCGCTCGTCACCGGAAAGACGTTATCTCTTAGCGAACTGCTACTCGACACCCGAACTCTTGACCATAAACAGCCTCCCGCAGGCAGTCTGGACTTGGATGTTTCCTATCGACGTGAGAATACATGGCTGCACCACGAACCCATGCTGGAAAAAGCTCTATTTCACCATATCAAAAATGGAAATAAAGCAGAGCTACTTCGTGTACAAGCAACCTTCTCTGAAGACAATTATGGAGTTCTCTCCAAGAAGAGCCATTTACGCAACAAAAAAAATCTGGCGATCTCCTGTATTACGCTCGCTACTCGTGCAGCTATAGATGGAGGACTGTATTGGGAGATTTCTTATACCCTCAGCGACTTTCATATCCAGCATATCGAAGAACTAAAGGATGTTCCGGCTGTAGATCATGCTATTCTTAATGCGCTTTGCGATTTCGCCGACCATGTCAAAGAGAGCCGGATGGCGAAACTTTCGCGCACCGTGGCCCTCTGTCAGAACTATATTTTTAATCACTTATATGAGGAACTCTCCTTTGATAAGCTGGCTGAAGTCGCTGGATTGAACAGAAGCTATCTCTCCCTATTATTTAAGAAGGAAACAGGATTCACGATCAGTGATTTTATTCAATTCGAGCGGATTGCAGAAGCCAAACGATTAATCGAATTACCGGGCATTAGCTTATCTGATATCGCTACGAGGCTACATTTCAATGACCAGAGCTATTTTACCAAAGTGTTTAAGAAATATACTGGCACCACCCCTAAACAATTCAGAAGAAACTGGGAAAGCACGCTTTAAGTATAGATGACACGACAAAAAAACTAAAAAGAGGATTAAAGATCAGTGATGGCTGCCAGAACAGTATTATTGAAGTAATCCACATACATATTTTTAAATGGCTTCTGGTGATCTAGCTCTACGGATAAATGCACCGTAACTGTCTGATAAATCGGATCAACGCAGAGGAAAGGACCTGCCGCGCCCCAGTGTGAATAGGCTTCTGGAGAGAACAAATCTCCACCGTCACGCTTCGAGCCGTTAATCGCCCATCCGTACCCCCAATACGCTTCTGGAAAAACCTCGTCTCTATATTGTGAGGATACGCCTGGAATTTGGTTGCGGGTCATTTCTTTTACGGTTACCGGACTAAGAAATCGTACTCCGTTATATATCCCGCCGTTAAGAAACATCTGGCCAAAGACAGCCAAATCCATAGCCGTGGAGTAAGCGCCGCCCCCCGCAGATACGGAATTCAAATTATACTCGCTGTCCACCCATTCCGCGCACGCTGCTTCTGGTGCACGTCTTACTACTTTGTCCCGCACGTCCATGGGTACACGATAATATGTATTTTCCATGCCAAGCGGTTGAAAAATAGTTTCCTTTACGAATATATCATAAGCTTGTCCGCTAACGCGCCGGATGATTTCACCCAACAGCTCATAGCCATACCCGCAATAAGACATGACCGTACCAGGTTCGTTACTAAGCGGTGTATCATAACCGCCATATAAGTACTTATGCTGATCTGGATCTTGATTAGGTTCATGTGGAGGGTACTCTCCTTGTTCCTTTTTCAACTGTCCGTTCTGCCAAATTAGCTCACCCTCCAGGCCAGAGGTATGTGTCAATAAGTGATGTACGCATACCTTAGTTTTGCCTTCACCTGTAAATTCGGGGATGTAATCGGAAACAGGTCTGTTTAGACCAATCTTCCCTTGTTCCATTAACATCATTATAGCGGTTGCCGTAAACAGTTTTGTTATGGAACACAGTGGATAAATAGCATCTACAGTTAATTCCGCTGCGCCTAGCTCCGGACCGAATTTCCCGTTCGCTTGATGGACCAGTAGCGTCCCCTTTCTCGCAGCAACAATAACTTGTGCCGGTGTGATGTTGTCTTCAACCATTTGTGCAGCTGCTATACGTATGCGCTCTACACCGTAAGCCGACACACCCGCCTGTTCTAAAGAATGAAATAATAGTTCTTTCATGGGTAGCCCTCCTAAATAAATTTATTCAATACATATATAAACTATTATACAAATATGTTAAATAATCCTGCTTACTTACTATTTACCTGTGACTCCATGGTTAATGGGCAACTCTTAATAAAAGAAAAACGCTAATCTCGGTTATCTCCCGAAAATTAGCGTTTTATTTTAACCGCATCCACTTCTTCACTAAGTGACCGCTACCTTAAAAGCATCGACATTTAATGCCGTCCCATTGATGGTTAATGTGGCGTTGTAATAACCGCGATCACCACTCGGCTTACATTTATAATCACCCGAACATCCGCACACAAAGAACTTTGTATTTGTATAACCTGGATATATATTAGTAAGCTTTCGATAAAACAAATGTCCATGATGTGTGAAAATAGCTAGCACTTTATCCCTCACTTTCGTAGGAATAGCTGCAAAAAACTTAGCAGTCTCCGCCGCGCTTAATACATGGCTAGGATCGACCGTGATCCCGCTCACTTTTAAAGGCCAATGAAAATCAATAATATAAAAATGCTGATCATCTAAATTTTTCAATATATTTATACTTCCCGGAGTGAACAGACCCAGAGCACAATAAAGCCACACGTACTTCACCTTACCCTGTGTCCCAGGGAAATTCATTTGCCCTTCTACTGCACCTAAATATTGCGTGAATAAGGACTGGGTACTTGCCTCCCAATTTCCTATCGATGCTTTATAGGGGATACTTCCGAGCGCGCTAGTTACTGTATCCTTGAAGTCCTTGTAATAGGCATTTGCATTATTTCCATGATTCGCTCCCGCTTGCGTGTTATCTCCTCCAAAAATAACAAACCTCTTATTCCCGCTCCCTACAGCCTTTGGCAAAAGATTTCTAAAAATGCTTGCGCTGTTCCCATATCCCACATGGCTATCCCCGATAACCGCGAAGTTAATAGTCTGGGCTGCTGCTTTAGGATTCAGATTACTTTTGGGCTTAGGTATGGAGAGAAGCTCTCGCTTCTTAGTGGAGGTTATCTGCTTTTTCATCTTAATCACCTCTTTATAATGGATAAAGAATACCTGGTAGTATGTATATTCGATCCAATATGCGTTCTCTTGGACAGACGAATCTTTTAAAAAGAATATATAGGGCAAATAATTAACAGGCTTATCTAAAAAGGGAAGATGTTATAATTAGTTCCGCAGACGTCAATAATACAGTTCAATCCATAGCATTATAGTTTGAAAATATATTCAAGTAACGGAGGCCTTATTTTGATTAACGTTATCCCGGAATGGGCCGAATCTCATTTTCCTTTATATAGCGCTGGCAGCATTCAATCAATGTATGGGACCTCAAATCTACCAAGAGTTCAGATTCATGAAAATCTAACCGTATTACTGGCCGTTGCCGCTGGTAAAGGGAGCCTTGAGGTTAATAATCTGACTTATGAGCTTACGGAAGGAAGCGTAATCCTTCTCCCCGCTAATACTCATGCCTCTTTAATTACAAATCTCCAGCAGCCGCTTCATGCCTATAAGCTCACCATCTGGATTCAAGAGCAGACTCAGGCTATACCTGGCGGTGCGATGATACGAAAAAGCGAAATGGCTTCGAGTTCAAATATACTGTTGTTTCCTTATGAGCCTACCATTGTATCCAGTGTCAAGGAATTGTATCTTCACCGACTGCCAGATCGAGAAACACGCCATGTACAGAATCAAATGCTCTTTCATCAGATTATTCTACAATTGCTAGAACAGCAGGAAGCCAGATATACCGTCCATGAGCAGCCATCGATGGAACGGAGCATTTCTTACCTGGAGAATCACTTTAGCGAAAAAATAACACGTGAGCACTTGGCCGCCATTGCGGGTGTAAGCAGCTCGCATTATTCAACGCTGTTCAAGCAGGTGACAGGCTTCAGCCAGAGCGAATATTTGTCGCGGTTACGGGTCCATAGTGCCAAGGAACTCTTGCTTAACGGATCAGGCACGCTTAGGGAAATTGCGCTAAAGGTAGGCTACAAGGACGAATTTTATCTCAGTCGTCGCTTTAAACTGCAGACAGGCGCATCTCCTTCTGGTTACAGCCGAAGCTCTTTCCAGCGAGTTGCCGTAATGCTCACCCCTTATGCTAGCCATTTATTACTACTTGGCTTAGAACCTACGGTTACCATCTCTGAAAGTAGTGAATATTTGAATCTTTCGGATCAGGAGCCACCACAAGCGATGAAGTTTATCAATACCAATAGCTCTGCAGAACAGATCAGATCGCTATTACTCGATGCCAACATTGAACTGATTATTGCGGCCAAAGAACATCTGGTAGAATACGGATTTAGTGCTGCGCAGCTGCGGGCTGTAGCACCTATTATGGAAATCTCTTGGAACGAAATCGGCTGGAAAGATCAGCTACGCCTTATCGGCCGAGCCATTCAGCGGAGTGAACGGGCGGAGCAGTGGCTGAAGGATTTTGAACAAGAAGAGCTAGAAGCCCGAGAAATAGTACAGCACAGCACAGTAGCTAACGATATCATCACCATTCTGGTAATCAAGCCTGAGGAGCTACTCGTTTACGGAGCAAGGAATGTAGGTTATGTGATGTACCAATCCCTTGGACTTAGAGCACCGACCTTGATTGACAACGAGATAAAAAGATTGGGAGATCAGTTCCATTCGATTTCAATCGGGGTTTCAGATCTTGCAGATTATGCAGGAGACCGAATTTTAGTCATTGTATTTCCCGATGCCAAAGGCTCTACTGCGCATACTGAAGCGATCTTTCAATCCCCTTATTGGAGCCAGCTTCCCGCAGTGCAGCAGAAGAAAGTCCATTTACTTGATCTGGATGATTGGGTGCCTTATAACCCGGCTTCGATTCGCTTACAACTAGGACGAGCGGTAGCTTTATTCGGAGGCAAATAATAGTCCAAGTCTTTTTTCCAACAAAAAGGCATGGTTAGGCACATAAGTGATCCCTATAATGATTACAAATGCGAATGATTCTCATAATCACTCTAAGGCATAGGCTGAAGATTGATTTACACTGATTGAATTGTTCAAAGTAACACTGTCATACAAAAAAGGGGAGAATTATTTAATGAGAAAGATATTTATTCCGTTTGTACTTATTATGGGGATTGCACTTAGTGCTTGTGGGGGAAATCAGGCGAAGAATGATGCTAGTCCTACAAACAGCCCATCTTCTACTCCTGCTGCGGAGTCAGAAAGTGCGACTTTTACTTATCAATCCGAAGATGGACCTGTTGAGGTTCCAACACATCCTCAGCGTGTTGTTGTACTCACCCGTTTTTTAACAGGTAATGTCATGGCACTGGGTGTACCTGTTGTGGGCGTAGATGAAATGTCCAAAACTAACCCACGCTTTGAAGAGCAACTAAAAGACGTAGAAGCGGTTAGCGATGAAAGTCTGGAGAAAATCATTGAACTGCAGCCGGATCTGATCATCGGGCTCTCCGATATTAAGAATATCGATAAATTCAAGCAAATCGCACCAACCGTTACTTATACTTATAATAAAGTGGATTACTTAACCCAACAGCTGGAAGTCGGCAAATTGGTGAATAAAGAAAAAGAAGCTCAAGCTTGGGTCGATGATTTTAGTGCCCGCACCAAAAAAGCGGGTGAAGAAATCAGAGCGAAGATCGGTGATAATGCAACTGTCTCTGTTATTGAGACCTTTAATAAGCAATTGTATGTATACGGGTATAACTTTGGCCGCGGAACTGAGCTCCTCTATGGAGACTTCAAGCTTGGCATGCCAGAAACAGTAAAAGAAAGCACCAAAACGGATGGATTCTTTGCTGTCTCGACAGAAGTGCTGAAGGATTATCTGGGCGATTACGTTATTTTCAGTAAAAATGCGGATGAAGATAATTCCTTCCAGAATACAGAAATCTACAAGAGCATCCCTGCCGTCAAAAACAATCGTATTTTCGAGGCTGATGCAAAAGCATTCTATTTTAACGATCCGCTTAGCCTTGAGTACCAGTTGGAATTCTTTGAACAACAATTTCTTGGAAAATAAAGATAATGACTACGAAGCAAACTTCCATTCCATTTTTATATAAGCTGCTTGGTAGCGTGCTGGTAATGGTTATATGCCTCGTGATTGCTATGCTATTCGGGGCTAAAGAAACCACTTTCAATGATCTGTGGCTTGCCATCACCTCAAATTCAAAGGCAGACAATGTCCTTATTCTGCGTGAGATCCGGCTGCCTCGCGAACTCGCCGCCATGCTGATCGGTGCAGCCTTTGCCGTATCCGGTGCTATCATGCAGGGGGTTACACGCAATCCATTAGCCGACCCAGGCCTGCTCGGTCTGACCTCGGGCGCGAATATGGCGCTGGCTCTTACGTTTGTATTTCTGCCGGGACTGAATTATTTTGGTACCATGATCGCTTGTTTTTTTGGCGCTGCCCTAGGAGCCGTGCTAGTGCTTGTTCTCGGTTCTGTGCGCCAAGGTGGGTTCTCTCCGATTCGAATCGTACTCGCCGGTGCAGCGGTATCTGCCTTTCTGTATGCTATCGCAAGTGGTGTAAGCATTGCCTTCAAAATATCCAAGGATGTATCCATGTGGACAGCGGGTGGATTGATCGGCACAACCTGGGGCCAGCTTCAGGCTATCGCACCCGTTATTCTCATCGGCATTGTGGTGGCATTAATATTTTCAAACCAGTTAACCATTCTTAGCTTAAGTGACGAGGTAGCCATCGGATTAGGACAAAATCTTGCTGTGGTTAAAGGGATTCTATTCACTCTTATTATTCTGCTGACTGGAGCATCGGTCGCTCTAATTGGGGATATGGCTTTTGTAGGGCTGATGATTCCGCATATTGTCCGTAAGATTGTCGGTACCGATTACCGGTATATTTTGCCGATATCGATCTTTACGGGTGCATCGTTCATGCTTCTCGCGGATACAATTGGACGGACAATCCATGCACCTTATGAGACGCCAGTGGTCGCCGTCGTAGCTATGCTTGGGCTACCTTTCTTCTTGTTTGTTGTTCGGAAAGGAGGTAAAACACTCTCATGATTTCCTCTGCACCCGTGCGAAAGCAACGTATTATCCTATGTCTATGCACCGGTTTGATTCTGCTAACAGCAATCGTCAGCATGGGAATCGGATACTCTTCCCTATCTTTTGACAGACTGCTTCCGGTTCTGTTCGGGCATGGAACCTTTAAAGAGGACTTTGTATTATTCTCTGTAAGATTGCCGAGGATTCTGATTACACTGCTGGCAGGCATGGCCTTGGCGTTATCCGGTTCCATTCTGCAAAGCGTTACACGAAACGATCTAGCCGACCCCGGTATTATTGGTATCAACTCTGGGGCGGGTGTGGCTGTCGCTGTTTTCTTTCTTTTTTTCCCGGTTAGCTCTGGATCATTCATTTATGCGCTGCCGCTGCTTGCTTTTATAGGGGCATTACTTACGGCAGCGTTAATCTATCTATTTTCATATAGTCGGACTAAGAGGCTTGATCCTGTTCGGTTGGTGCTCGTTGGGGTAGGGTTCTCCCTAGCGTTGTCTGGCGTTATGATCGTGATCATTTCGTCCGCGGATCGTGCCAAGGTGGATTTTATTGCAAAATGGATCGCAGGGAATATATGGGGTACAGATTGGCCATTCATTTGGGCTTTACTGCCTTGGTTGATCTTACTAGTTCCCTTTACCCTGTACAAATCACAGCGACTCAACCTGCTCAGCCTAAGTGAAGTCTCTGCCATTGGTGTCGGGCTGAATCTCGAACGTGAACGTATCGTTCTGATTCTCACGGCAGTTGCAGCTTCCGCCTCCGCGGTTTCTGTCACAGGCGGGATCGCCTTCATCGGACTGATGGCTCCACATATTGCGAAATCGCTAGTCGGCCCGCGTAATCAGATGTTTATTCCCGTCGCTGTATTGCTGGGCGGCTGGCTACTTCTGATCGCGGACACCGTTGGCCGCAATCTCGTCGATCCTGACGGCATTCCGGCAGGGATCATGGTGTCGCTAATCGGCGTACCTTATTTCGCTTATTTATTGCTTAAGAAATAAGCAGTTTTTTAGACAAAAAAACCTCGGCACAATTACCGAGGTTCTTTCTACTGCCACTCCTATTTATATAGGCTGAATAAAAGATTATAACGAATAGCGAGAAGGATCGGAGGGGAATATTGGAACTGCAGGAGCGCTAGCGACCGTCTTTGTCCCCAGATTTCCACCGCAACGAGCGGTTCAATCAAGAAATCTGGGGACAACAACGGCGGGAAGTCCAATGATTCACCGCAGTGACTACTGAGCTTTTTGTTCGCAACTTTAGTTCAGCCTATATATCACCTAAATCTTCATATCCTTACCCGTATAATCTACAAACATGAAATGACCTTCTGGTGTAGTACGCTTCTCGATCAGGTCAAGGATCCCCTCGGCACTTTGATTTGGATTTGTCGGTGCCTCTGCCCCGCCCATATCGGTTTGCATCCACCCCGGATGCACGCTGAGCACTTGAATCCCACGTTCTTTTACATAGACATGCAGCTGCTGTGTGAACATATTGAGCGCCGCTTTGGAAATGCCATAAGGATAGTCGTTCGGATAAGCATTGGTGATACTTCCTGCTTCCGATGATATATTGATGATCGAGCATTCGGGTTCCGTAAGTAGCGGCAGGAAATGCTTAACCACTCGTATCGGTCCATACAGATTAATATCCATCGTTGTAAGCATATCTTGGAAATCCAACGCTTCAATCGATGTATCCCGAGCGTTGAGCACCGCCGCATTATTAATAATGGCACCGAGGGTCCGACCTTGTTCTTGTAGACTCGCAGCCATTGCCGCGATTCCTGCCTCGTCCGTCACGTCCAGCGCAGCGATGGTTAGCTTCTCTCCATAGATTTCAGCAAGCTTCGATAGCGCTGTTTGTTCCTGATCGGGACGGCGAACCCCAGCAATAACTCCATAGCCCCGCTTCAGCGCTTCGGCCGCCAGTTCATAACCCAGTCCACGTCCAGCACCTGTAATGATAATATTCATAGTTATTCCTCCCCGTTATCCTTATCGTTCTCTAGCAGCTCCACAATTACTTTTAACTCCTTGAAAGTGTCCATATAAGCATAACGCCCCCCGGTATACTCACCCTTTTGCTGGAGTGGGAAGCCTTTGCCTTCTAGCAGCATTATCTTTTCTTTCATTCCTTCAACTACAAAAGCAATATGATGAGGTCCCTCACCATGTTCATTCAAGTAATCCCGCCACGTACTCGGCTCATGATCCGGTTCAATCAATTCCAGCTGCAAAGAGCCCATATCAAAAAAAGCTAGCTTAGCCCGCGCCTGCGTAGCCACGCCATTATGCCGTGTCTGTGCAACATCTTCTGTATCTGTAACGATAATTTCCGGCTTTTCGAGTCCAAAAAACTCCGCATATGCCGTACTTACCTTCTCCACATCATTCACCAATATTCCAATCTGCGTAACAAAATGATTGCCTAGCAATCCTGACATGCGCATCAACCTCCTATTGTCTGACAAGTCCACCATACCGATTCTTTGAAAGGGCTGTCAAGCCTGTAATGAAATCATTCTGAGCAGCGATAATTCAATTATGTTTGTTTCGCTTAATCACCAATCCGGTTATAGAATGAAAAGTTTACATTAACCAAAAGGGGTGAGGAACGATGGACCATAGAAAAAGATCACGCCTGATGCAGCAGTTTGTTTTTGTCGGGCCGACTTCCTTGTTTTTCTTTATGATTGTGCTGATTCCTTTCTTTTTAGGACTCTATTATTCTTTTACAAGTTGGAACGGAATCTCGCGTCATGTGGAGTGGACCGGGCTCCGGAACTACCTACATATCTTCACAAAGGACCCTTCCTTTCTTCATTCATTCTGGTTCACAGCGAAGTTCACTTTATTTGGCCTGGTACTGACCAATCTGCTCGGCTTCGCACTCGCTTATGTGCTGACCCGTAAGCTGTTCACGCGCAATGTTCTGAGAACGGTATTTTTTGTCCCTCATGTCATTGGTGGGCTATTGCTCGGGTTCATCTGGCAGTTTATTTTTGTCAGAGGATTCTCCTCGATTGGACAGGCTACGGGCTGGTCCTTCTTTAATCTTCCGTGGCTGGGCACCGGAGGGACAGCCTTCTGGGCGATTGTGATCGTATTTGTCTGGCAAAATGCAGGGTACCTAATGGTCATCTACATTTCTGCAATCAACAACGTTCCCAAAAGCCTGATTGAAGCCTCAAAAGTGGATGGTGCCGGACGCTTTCAGGCTTTACGCCATGTCACCATCCCGCTGGTTATGCCAGCTGTAACCGTTTGTCTGTTCCTTTCTATCTCTTGGTCGTTTAAGCTGTTCGACCTTAACCTGTCGCTGACCAAGGGTGGTCCCTTCAAAGCTACCGAATCTGTAGCGTTGAATATTTACAATGAGGCCTATACTATTAGCCGATTCGGGATGGGCTCCGCGAAAGCGATGATTTTCTTCATCATTGTGGCCGCAATCTCCCTGCTACAGGTTAGAGCAACCAAGAAAAGAGAGGTGGAGCTGTAATGGAGACTACCGCCAAGAAATTCAATGTGCCCCTGTTTCTCGTCGAAGTAATTGTGATCCTGCTGGGCCTTCTATTCCTAGTACCGTTTTACTTTCTGCTTGCTAACTCGGTTAAAAGCTATAGTGAGATTCTTTCGGATTCCGCTGCGCTGCCCTCCGTATTCCAGTGGAGCAACTACGCCGAAGCTTGGAAAGCTATCAATTTTCCTCGTGCCTTTATGAACTCTTTTATTATCACGGTGATTAGTAATATTCTGCTAGCGTTCCTCTGCTCTATGTGCGCTTACAAAATGGTCCGCAATAACAGCTTATATAACCGCATACTTTATATTGCTTTAGTGGCCGCTATGGTTATTCCGTTTCAGGCGATCATGATCCCGCTGGTGCAAGTTGTTAGCGGTCTGGGCGTCATGGATTCAACCGCAGGTTTGATTTTAGCGTATCTTGGATTTGGCGCCCCGATGACTGTGTTTCTATTCCATGGCTTCGTCAAATCGGTACCTCTTGATATTGAGGAGGCTTCGAGAGTAGATGGAAACAGTCCTTATGGTACCTTTTTCCGGATTGTGCTTCCGCTCATGCAGCCGATTATTGTCACTGTCATTATTCTGAATACCCTGTGGATCTGGAACGATTACCTGATGCCTTCGCTTATTCTGCAGGACCCGGTGCTTCGCACCATTCCCATCGCCACTTATAGCTTCTTCGGACAATATACGAAACAGTGGGATTTGGCACTTCCGGGACTTGTGCTCGGGATTACGCCCGTGGTCATCTTTTTCCTAGCGATGCAAAAATATATTATTGAAGGCATTGCCCAAGGCTCCGTAAAGGGCTAACGATACATGTTATTTTCAGCCAGAGAGGATGAATGAATATGAGAACCAAACGTGGAATTCTCCTCGCATGCTCCCTGCTGCTGGCTGCCCTGACAGCCGGCTGCGGAGATAACAGCGACAATGCGAATGGATTTAAAACCGTGCATATCTACCAGTTCAAGGTTGAAATATCTGAAGCACTAGCTTCGCTTAAGACTGAATTTGAGAAGGAACACCCCGATATTAAGCTGGAGGTGCAAAGCGTGGGTGGCGGGACCGATTATGGCGCCTCCCTACGCGCCAAGTTCTCATCAGGAGATGAACCT
Organism: Paenibacillus sp. FSL P4-0184; assembly: GCF_038004625.1. Lineage (NCBI taxonomy): Bacteria > Bacillati > Bacillota > Bacilli > Caryophanales > Paenibacillaceae > Paenibacillus > Paenibacillus sp. FSL P4-0184. Next base: position 462,942 of record NZ_JBBORN010000001.1, read on the forward strand.
GATATCTTCACCATTGGCGGCAACAATGAACGTGATATGTGGATGGAATATCTGGAGGATTTAAGCGGTGAAGCTTGGGCCAAGGATGTAAAGCCCCTAGCTGCAGAACAGATGACCGCAGATGGCAAGCTCTATGGCATGCCGATGAATCTCGAAGGATACGGCTTCATCTATAATAAGGAACTGTTTAAGAAAGCAGGCATCACCGAGAAACCCCTTACTCTAACCGCTCTGCGCGAAGCCTCCGAGAAGTTAGAGGCAGCGGGCATCATACCTTTTGCAAATGGATATCAGGAATGGTTCGTGCTCGGCAATCATAATGTGAACGTAGCTTTCGCCCAGCAGCCAGATCCCGAAGCATTTATCGCCGGGCTTACGGACGGCACCAAAACTTTCGCTGGAGACCCGGTTTTCTCCAAATGGATCGACCTGCTGGACCTAACTGTAGAGTACGGCAACAAGAATCCACTCTCGACCGATTATAATACCCAAGTCACGATGGTAGCGAGCGGAGAAGCTGCGATGATGCAGCAGGGCAACTGGACGCAAGGACAGATCGACGGCATCGATCCTAATCTAAATCTGGGTATCCTACCGATGCCCATTGACGACACCCCCGAAGACAATGACAAGCTGTATGTAGGCGTGCCAAGCAATTGGGTGATCAATAAAAACTCTCCCGTCAAGCAGGAAGCCAAGGTCTTCCTGGATTGGCTGGTCACCTCCGAGACCGGGAAAAAGTATATCACTAAGGAATTCCAGTTCATCCCTGCGCTCGACAGCATTAAGGGCACCGAAGAAGATCTTGGAGCGCTGGGCGCCGAGGTGCTGGCCTATACCGATAAGGATCAAGCGCTGACCTGGAACTGGACCCGCCTGCCAAACGGGATGCCGCAGGAATTATCCAGCAGCATTCAAGGCTATCTCGGTGGCAAGCTGACCAAAGAAGGCATGCTGAAGGAATTCCAAGTCAACTGGGATAATCTCAGTGTTCAGTGAGTAACCCGCTTTGTACATCAAAAGCCGCGCAATGATGCGCGGCTTTTTCTTTTGCTCGTATTCATTTGACTAGTTCGCACGCAGCATACTAATCTGTCTGGCAAGATACACTGGCGTATAGGGCATGTCATCTCGAAGCCAAGAAATAACCGTGCCAATTAATGCTGCTGAACCGTACCAAACGGCAATGTCCTTCTGTATGGGCATCTTGGAATGATCAGCGGCACCCTCCTTTTTCTCCTGGTGTGCAGAGATGATTTCCGCCATCAAACTCTCTAATATCCTTAAATTCTCTTCATCAACCGACTCGTTATGGTTGTCATCGTTGTTCACCACTTGTAGAATGTCCTCCACCATCTCATCCGCCATCTTTTCCAACATATCCGGGAGATCCCGATAATGCAGTTGATGTAACGGTTTACGACTGATCCGGAGCAAGAACTCAAGGTGAAGCTCATAAAAATGATTACCAAAGAAGCTTAATATATAGAAGTAATTAGTATTTTTTAAGTATTTAACTGTATTTCGTACAGCTATAATACTTTAATTCATTCGACCAATGAAAATAGCTGTATTTCATACACCTATTTTCTTGACTTTCACCCTTATAGGTCGTTTCTGTAGTTTTTAATTGTATGGAATACAATTAAAGTCAGAATAATACTTTTGCATACGAAATAGCTGCATAGAATGCAGTTGTCTTGCAGATCACAGCAATATCTGGCGCTAAGAATACTATAATCCGCTTAACAAAAACACCAGGCAGCAACTCTCCAAGAACCGGAGAGTCGCTGCCTGGTGTTCATTTTCACGAACTATTTCAAATCTTAAAGAGTACTGCTGCTGAGCCTACAGCTTCCAAATGCGGTACAAGATAACTGCTGCTTCAGCACGGGTAAGCGTGTCGTTAGGCGCAATTCTATCATTCTTTCCGTTCACAACTCCGAATTTGACCAACAATAATACGCTGTCTTTCGCATAGCTGGAGATGCTTGCTTCATCCAGATAAGCATTTAAAGTTCCACTCGCCTTGATTTGCTTACCGGATGCCGCTAGCGCACGCGCAGTCAGCACCATCATATCTTGGCGAGAGACTTCAATGTTTGGTCGGAACGTATCATCTTCAAAGCCTGTGGCAATTCCCAGTTCCTTCGCGATGACCAGTTCATCATAATAATAATCCGTCTTTTGGACATCGCTGAACAATGCTGCACTTTTGCCCGTCCCCTTCAGTTCAAGCGCTCTCACGAGAAGAGCAATGAAATCCGCTCGCTTCATAGAATCTGCAGGTGAGAAGCTATTCATGCTGGTGCCTTGGATGACATCGCGAGCTGCCATAACATCTATGGCTTGTTTTGCCCAAGATACGCTCTGCAGGTCTCCGAAGTTTTTCTTTACAAAGTTTACTGCATAAATGCTGAAATGGGTCGTTTGAAATACAACCGTTTGGGTTGCAGCATCATATCGGCCGTTCGGAACCGGTACTACGTTGCCGTTATCATCGATGTACCAAACAACGATTAAATCCGGATTACTTAGTTCCTCCGCTGTCGGTGTGTAAGGAATGGATACTGTTACAGGCGCGTTAGGGTTATTCCACGGAATGACTTTATCGCCTGATACTACGCTTAGATCAATAACCGGATGGCTGCCGATCAAATTGCGGTTAGCTGCACTCAGGCTGTCCGCAGAGACTTTACTTATGCGTATGGACACTTGCTCAGCAAGGTCTGTTAAGTCGGGCAGCATATTACTTGGAATTTGGATTGTAGCATTTTCCGTCTTAAGCAATAGTTCAAAGTTTTCTTTCCCCATCAAGCTTTGGGTTGGCAATTGTATATCATACACTTTCGCATCCGTTTGCTTTGGTACTTCGATCACGATTTGTTTCTTGCCGTTTGCCGCTGCTGTAGCTTGTTCAAGCGCTTTTTTCAAGTTGTCGCTGAAGATCGTGCCTATGGCACGCCCGTTATCGGATTTCACCTCCAGTGTAATCGTAACAACACCCTCTTTGTTTGCAATGGCTACAGGCTGTGGAGTTGTTACTGCACTACCAGTATTGCTGCTACCAGTTGGTTCATTGGTTGGTGCTGGTGTCGGTGTTGGTGTTGGATCCGGTGTTGGTGTTGGTTCCGTATCAGTTGATTTCCCCTTGAGGGTAAGTACACCATAAACAGATGTGTCCATATATCCAGTACCGGTTGTATCGTTCCAAGCCGCAACACTTTGACGTGAGCCGTCTTTAGCATCATTGATCTGTACATCGAAACCAAGCTTTGTATCGTCATCCGGAGTTACCCCATGAAGCGGAATCTTCACTTCAACCGTGTAGTTTGTTCCGGAAATGTGAGTCGCCGACTCGAAACCAGCTGCGATGCTTGTGGGATTAAATGAAGTCTCATTGTCAAAATTGATTCTGTACTGCCCGTCATCACTTTGATAGAAGCTTGTTTTTGCATTATTTTGATCCAAGAAGATTTCGACGGAATCTTGTTCATATTCATTGACACTGCTTTTGTTAAGCTGCGTATCGTTGACCTGGACTAAAATATAAAGATTTTCATCATCCCAAAGTGCTTTTGCTACACCGTTTGCGCCCTGCCATGCCATCTGATAGCGATTAATCGGCATTGGGGCCGCATCGTTCCAAACGGCATCAACAGTCCCGTCAACTACAGGTGTTGCATATTTAGCGGTTGACTGATTAGCATTTACACTTTCTGGTGTATGCTCTGCAATAAATTTATCTGGGTCGATTACACCATAATAAGCTGGTTTAGCCTGCAAGTTAGCATCAAACGGCAATGGATTATTTTCAGATCTCCAGCTTGTGCCATCATTAAGACCCCAGAAGGTCACGCGCGAAATATTTTTTGCATGATCCTTGTAAATTTTAAACAGCTGCGCATACAGATACCCCTGAGCAATCGCTTGCTGCTCGGTTAGCTTAGAGTCACTTCCGGCCATGATATCAAGCTCAGTGATGCTTACTTCTACACCCAAAGATATAAACTTCTCCAATGACAGTTTCACATTTTCCGGGTTCGTGTTTATATTGTAGTGCGCCTGCATACCAATACCATCGACAAGAAGTTTGCCGGGGTGTTCTAACGCGTACTTATCGTTGATTTCTTTGACCATACTATAAATAGCTTGTGCTTTATTCTGATTATCATCATTGTAATCATTGTAATATAACTTAATGTTCCATTCAGGATGCGAGTCCAATACTTCTCTTGCCGCCAGGAACGCCTGCTCTACATAGTCTGTTCCGATGGCGCTTTTCCAAGGGGCTGTACGCAATGCGGCTTTCCAATCTGTTGGGTTAGATGGGTTATCGTTCATCGCTTCGTTAACAACGTCCCAGGAAATTACTTTGTCGCCGAAATGCTCCATAACGGTTTTGATATGGGTCCTCAGATTCTGGAGAGCTTCCTCCCGGCTTAATGGAAACTTGTTATTATTTGCATCTGTTGTTGTATTCAACCAATCAGGGGTCTGCGCATGCCATACCAGTACGTGTCCATGCAGTTTAAGTCCTTCAGACAAAATTTTATCAACAAGCTTATCTTGCGCAGTAAAATCAAATACGCCTGGTGAAGAATAAGCCTGATCCGGCTTCATTGCGTTTTCTGCTGTAACGATATTATGATGCATCTTGAGAAGATCCAATCTAAGACCATCAAGATCTCCTCCCGATATTGCGTTTCCAATCAGAAAATCATTTTTATAAGTATCCTTGATCGGAGCTAAATCTTTTTCAATTTCAATCGTACCTGAACCGGTGTTTTCAAAACGGATATCGTCGATATAAAAAGAGGCTATTGCGTCAGAGCTTTCTACATAGATGGTTAAATATTCTTCACTAACTGAGCTATAACGATAGGTACCTTGTAACTGAACCCAGCCGTCATTATTGCTGATGGTCTTTGAAGCAAGTGTATTATAGCTAGCACTCGTATTACCAACTTGTGTTGAAAGCTTAAGCTGTGAGCTTGCTGGCTCGATCAACTTAACCCAGAGTGAAATTTTATATTCTTGTCCCTTATCAACATTTTTCTCCACACGTAATGAAGGACCGTGCCATGTATCCGCTCTGCCCCCTACCTTTAAAGCGTATGAACCACCATCCGTATGATTCGCTTCGTTGGATACGGTCAGCGTTTCAGTACCTGCTCTACCTACAAAACCGCCTGCTTTTTGATCCTCAAAAGTAACGGTGGTAAAAGGTAACGCCGGTTCTCTAGTTGGCTCTTCTGTAGTGACCTGTTCGGTAATCAATAGATCACCGATGTAGAATGAAACCTCTTTTCCGCTCGCATTTGATTGAATACGTAGTTTCGTATTTTTGCTCGTATCAACAATAAATTTCCCACTTAAAGTGATTGCTTTACCAGCTTCATAATTCGCGCTTGCAACAACGTCATAGCTGTCTATGCTTTGTAAATAAGCTTGGGCACCGCTAGGGATCGCTATATCAGCATCAACATAAACGGATGCGGTTACCGTATAAGTCTTACCGTTTACAAGCTTCATCCCGCTGTAATCGAAATCAGCCGCATCCCAGTCATTAGCTCTGTTGCTAACGTATAATGCTGTGCCGTCCTCATTACCCGCAAAAACCTTGTTCGTGACTGTCGTCAAGCTTGCGTTCCCTGATTGTGTAGCAACTCCCTTACCATTCGAAAAGGATTCGTGATAAACGGTTACCGAAGTAGAAGGTGCTGTCGTATCAGGTGCAGGTCCACCAATCCAATTCGCAACGTCGGATAATGTTGTACCCATTTGTACGTAATAACGTCCACTAGCATGGTCCCCTTGATTCGGATAACCTACTTTAAAGGAGTACTTAATGCCATTCGCCGCAGCTGCAGCCTGAACATCGGAATTGAAGTCCCCATAAGGATAAGCCAAAAGAATAGGATCTTTATTCGTGATTTTTTTAAGATAATTATTGGCCTCAGCTAATTCTGCGGAAGCTTCCGCCTTTGTCATAGTCTTCCATACACCTTCTGCATGGTTAAGCGTATGATTCTGGATACTGATATTCGGGTGGTTGGTCGCTAAATCTTGCAGTTGCGCATGCGACATGCTGTAGCCAGCACCAATCCATCCAGTGACAATAAATGCCACCGCATTCATATCATATTGATCCAATACCGGAAGAGCTTTGGTAACAAAGTCAGGAGTCCCGTCATCGAAAGTGAGTAAAATCGGTTTGGCAGGAGCTGCCTCGACACCGGCTTTAATGTTCACATATTGATCCGCAGTCAATGTATTATAGCCGTTATCATAAAGATATTTCATAGTGCTCTTGAATTTATCTACGCTTGTATCTGTCCATTCATTCGTCGCTGTATCGACAATACGATGATACAATAGTACAGGAATTTCAGATGTCGCAGCTTCCGTAACCGGAGCAAACAAACCTGACGGTATAAGTATCGCGATTGCGAGTAAGATCGAGATGACTTGTTTAAGCATTTTGTTCATTTGCAGCATTCCTCCTAATTTTGGTCTTTAGCATTAGCGAATTGCCTACAATTCCTTGTAACAGCCCTCAATCCGGTCTAAAATCACAAAATACGAAACAGTGCTACCCCTTTGCACTCATTGCAGAAACATCTTTTCTTGCTATTAATCGCCCCCCGCCTTGTAAACGCTTACATGTATACTCACATTATTTTACCTTCCGATTCTATCCACAACTATACTAATACTAAAGGTGTTACCCCCCATAATCATAGGAAAACACACGAAAGATCCAGGAATCCCCTATGTCTTCCCATGTATTAAGACTTCTTCATAGGTAATCCAATACTATTCATTAAAAAGATTTCACAATATGGACGATTACGAATGATCTTTTTTTAGATATGCGCATACTAAGCTCCATATTTTGAAACTTGCGCCAAGTTGAATCGTAAGTTTGAAGATAGGTCCTGAAGTCTACTGATTTGACGAACTGATATACCATACTTGTGTAGAACACGCAGTTATGTGCACTTATGCAGTAAATCGAAGCTTATGAGACCTAAAAAAAGACACAGCACAGCGGAGAGGAGCTATCATTAGTGGAGTATTACCGCAAGAATGTAACAGACAGTTTACAGGAAGTGCAGAGTACAACTAACGGGCTTACGTCGGCAGAAGTCGACAAACGACTGGAACGTGATGGTTACAATGAATTAAAAGGAAAGAAAAAAGATCCCCTCTGGAAGCTTTTTCTTGAAAATTTCAAGGACCCTATGGTGGTCGTACTGCTTATTGCGGCCATTGTCCAGATTGTTATGGGTCAAGTTATGGAGTCGCTTATCATTTTCCTCGTGTTGATTCTCAATGCAGTTATAAGTGTCATCCAAACTCGTAAAGCGGAGAGTTCACTTGATGCCCTGCAGCAGATGTCGGCACCCGAGGCTAAAGTGTTGCGGGATGGAGCCTTAAAAACCGTCCCTGCCAGAGAGCTTGTTCGCGGTGATATCGTATTACTGGAGGCTGGAGATTTCGTACCTGCCGACGGCCGTATCATAGAATCGGGAAGCTTGAAGATCAATGAAGGCATGCTGACCGGAGAATCCGAAGCTGTAGAGAAGCATACGGATACCATCGCGAAGGAATCTCCACTCGGAGACCGTCGTAATATGGCGTTTAGCGGTTCTTTGGTTGTATATGGCCGTGGAACTCTTGTAGTGACAGGAACTGCACTGACAACCGAAATCGGCAAAATCGCTGAACTCATTGAGAGCGCCGAAGCCAAGCAGACGCCACTACAGCGTAAGCTCGAAACCTTTAGCAAGCAGCTGGGTGTAGCGATTATCGTGCTGTCCGTTTTGATCTTTGCCATCCAAGCCGGACGTGTTTGGCTGTCGAATGATACAGTGGATACCACGGAAGCCATCCTGAATGCCCTAATGTTTGCAGTCGCTGTGGCAGTCGCCGCTATTCCTGAAGCTCTATCCTCGATCGTAACGATTGTCTTATCCGTAGGTACGAACAAAATGGCTAAGCAACATGCGATTATTCGTAAGCTGCCAGCCGTCGAAGCACTTGGATCAACCAGTGTCATCTGTACGGACAAAACCGGTACTCTGACCCAAAATAAAATGACGGTTGTAGATTACTTTTTACCGGAAGGTGATCGTGATCAATTCAATCAAGAGCCCGAAGAATGGTCTGAGGAAGCCCGGCGCCTCCTACACATTGCCGTGCTTTGTAACGACTCTAACATTAATGAAGATGGTAAAGAACTAGGCGATCCAACTGAGGTGGCACTTATTGCCTTCAGTAACAGCATGAATAAAGATTACAAGGAAATACGCGACAATTTCCCTCGTGAAGCCGAACTTCCTTTTGACTCTGATCGCAAGCTAATGACGACCTTACACACTTTTAACGGACAAAAAGCAATGATCACTAAAGGCGGACCAGATGTACTCTTTAGTCTTTGTACGCATGTACTACTAAGTGGACAAGAAGTGCCGATGACACCTGAAGTTCTTGATCGTTTCATTGAAGCCAATGAGGAATTTTCCAGCAGAGCACTACGTGTACTTGCCTATGCTTACAAAACTGTACCAAATACAGTCACTGAAGTGGGTCTTGAGGATGAACAAAATCTGGTGCTCGTAGGCTTGACAGCTATGATTGATCCCCCTCGGGAGGCTGTCTATGGCGCGATCGCAGAATCCAAGAAGGCTGGAATTCGGACTATCATGATTACTGGTGATCATAAGACAACCGCACAAGCGATCGGACGTGATATCGGCCTTATGACCGAAAAAGAAATTGCCTTAACCGGTCAAGAGCTTGATGCCATGTCCGACGAAGAACTGGATAATAAGCTTGAGCAGATTGGTGTGTACGCCCGAGTCTCTCCGGAGAATAAGATCAGAATTGTCCGGGCGTGGCAGCGAAAAGGCAAAATCACTGCCATGACCGGTGATGGCGTAAATGACGCGCCTGCCTTGAAGCAAGCAGATATCGGTGTTGCCATGGGTAGTGGAACCGACGTTGCTAAAGACGCGGCTGCCATGATTTTGACCGATGATAATTTTGTATCCATTGTGAATGCTGTATCTGTGGGCAGAACGGTATTCGACAATATCAAAAAAGCGATCGCCTATTTATTTTCAGGCAACCTGGGTGCGATTATCGCCATTCTGTTTGCCCTGATCTTCGACTGGATTAATCCCTTCACAGCGATTCAGCTTCTATTTATCAATCTGGCGAATGATTCACTGCCCGCCATTGCCCTTGGTATGGAGAAACCTGAACCTAACGTGATGAATAGAAATCCAAGGGAACTGAAGGAAGGTATATTTGCCGGAGGAATGATGCAGGCTATTATTACCCGTGGTCTACTTATAGGTATAGCCGTAATTATATCCCTGTATATCGGACTCCAGCATTCCCCTGATATGGGCGTGGCTATGGCATTTACAACCCTGATCCTGTCTCGTACACTTCAGACCTTTGCCGCTCGCTCGAACAGTCAAACAGCTATTGAAGCTGGGTTTTTCAGCAACAAATACGTCATCGGAGCCGTTTTGGTCTGCTTTGCCTTTTACGGGATTGCGGTTCTGCCAGGGGTTAGAGAAATCTTCTCGATTCCAGCTTCATTCGGAATGTCCGATTGGCTGATTGCAAGCGGTCTGGCACTCGGCGCCGTCATCCTAATGGAATTGACAAAGGTTATTCGTAGAGCGTTTACTCCTAAATCAGCTTCTTAATCACAATTGAACAAAAAATCAAAACAGCGATTCTCCAAGGATGGAGAATCGCTGTTCTTCTGTCATTTTCAGATCTGATTCAAACATCCGTATTATGATCGAAATATCACGTGAATTTTTAATATTTGACTATGTATTCACAACATTCATCCCCATGAACATTACATTTCACTTCCCGGACGGAAACTCGTTTCCCACGTATTTTGCTAAGTGCTCCTTCGATAATGGCCCCCTCTAGGTCACATACCATTTTCCCTTCCATAATAGGTAACCCTTCGCAGAAACAATCGTGTACTGCAATTGACATTCCCTTGTCATCTTCATGGGTTATTATTGGGATCCCTATCTTCATTTGTTCGAATAACCCGAATAGTTCATTAACGGAGGTAACACCAAACTCTTCCCCAATTTTTCTTCCTATGGTCAACGTTGTGCCCTTACCATTCATGGGTAACGCTTGGTATAATCCAATAAGTCTAATCGTTCTGAAAAGCTCTAAGGGTACAGCATCACCCAAATTTTCTCTCTTTATTTTTTTCATATCTGTAAAAGTAAAATGATCCATGCCCGTAGCCTCCAAATTCTTATGTAATTTATATTTCAAATTTAATTAATATATTGAGTATAAACGTATCCAATAAATGCTTTGTGATCCTACGCACTTCCTATCCCTAATGATTGGAAGAACAAGGGTAAAAATCATTATTTTATATTCTGACACTTGACTGTTAGCGCTTCATCTACGATAATTACAACCTCACCCAAAAAACTGGGACTGGAAGAAAATTGATAATGAAAAGGGGCGGTCGTTATTAGCTGGTTAAGTGATCTATATAAATTACAGAAGCGGGAGCTAAAAAAGGACATCGAACCCTCTTTAGTCAATGCCATCTTTCGGATGTATGATAGATTTCCCAGGATTGGACTTAAAGAGCGAATCGGCCAGCAAGATATGTCCCTGGATATCGCTGATGCTTATATTAATGGTAGAAACGCAATGATTGAAGCTGGAGTCGGCATCGGTAAGTCCTTTGCATACCTCATACCCAGCCTGCTCATTAACCAAGTCTCAAGACAACCGATCATTATTGCAACATCCTCCATACAACTTTCAGAACAGATCCATAAAGATCTGAGATTCATCGGAAGCCGGCTCGGATTTACATCGGTTCGCTCCGTAGTCGGAAAAGGTATGGGGCAATATGCTTGCCGATACAGGGCAACAGACCTGTTACAACCTGATGATTCAAGCTCTCCTCTATCTACGCTTGCCCAGCGTATTGTGAATTATGACATTGATGAGAGAGCAGATATTAAGGGCGGAGTTAGTGATGCAGTATGGTCTAATGTTTGTGTGAATGATTGTAAATTTGAACGATGCCATTATAAAAGTACATGTTCATTTTACGAGATGAGAGCGAAGATTAACGCCGACGCCAGCGACATGGATTTTATTATCGTCAACCAAGACCTGCTCATCCGTGATTTGATCAAGAAAAAAGAAGGAACGAAGGGATTAATCACTGAACGGCCAGCTCTGATCGTAATTGATGAAGCTCATAATCTGGAAGCAAAGGTTAGAGATGCTAGAACGCTCGAGTTTACATACCGGGGAACCTGCCGTATTCTGGATGACACCTTACAGATTCTCTTCAAGCAATCCGCAGATAACGGCCTTTTGCCGCAATTTAAATTTTTAAAAAGATGCGTGGGTCATATTTTCAAACAGGTAGAAGCGGATTTGCTGCAAACAGCCAAGCAGGATAATGACCGGATAAAAGTGTCGGAGATCACAGGGATTCCGTTAAAGCGGGGGGCTCAGGTTTTGAAAGAGTTTAGTCTCAGCTTATCCGTCTTAACTTCCAAGCATGAGCGAGAGATCGATAATCTTTTTGAAGCTATGAATGGACTTATAGATCTCTTTGATGTACTCACCGGAGTCCAGGATAACTACCTGATTTGGGGAAGCAATACCCAGCGTGAGGCCACTATTAGTATCTGTCCTAAAGGCATAAGCCAGTTCCTAAGATATAGCTTATTTAACGGGAAAACATCTGTTATTTTAACGTCAGCAACCATGTGCCAGACCGGAGAAACACTAGAGGAACAATATGCATATCTGACGCAGTCGCTCGGTTACAAGGGAGATTATATGGAGCGTCAGGCTTCTCCGTTCGATTATGACAACCACACCATGCTGTATATTGCTAAGGACATCCCTTACTACAACCATCAGAGCAAGGTAGGTTATCTTGAAGCGGCATACAAGGAAATGTTGAGGCTCTGTAATTTAACGGACGGACGGACATTGGTTCTTTTTTCAGCGAAGGAAGATATGAAGTACATTCATAATAAGTTAAAATCCGAGAAGCTAGCATGGGCGGTGCATGTTCAAAGAGAAGGTTCGTCTCAGGACGGGGTGATCGCTGAATTCCGTGGCAGTAAAGGCGTCCTTCTTAGTACCGGTGTATTCTGGGAAGGCGTGAACATCGAAGGTTCTGATTTGTCGCAGTTAATTATTTTCCGTCTGCCCTTCCCTGTTCCTTCCGATCCTGTCTATGAATATAAGGCATCTTTGACGAAGGATCCCTTAAATGACGTTTTTGTACCGGACATGCTGCTTCGGTTAAGACAAGGAACCGGGCGACTGATCCGTAGTGAGACTGACCTTGGTGTACTCAGCATACTTGATTCCCGTCTGTCTGCTGCTGCGAAAAAGGATTACCGGGATAAGGCATTGGAATCTTTACCATTTAAAAAGGTTACCGAGGATTTTAGAGTGCTGGAGAAGTTTGTAAAAGAAAAAGAGATACAACTTAGCGTTAAGTAGAATAGGCTGTACCGTCCTCTAAGGAACGCGTATTTTTGAATAGCGATACTGTGTATCGTTTGGAGGATCCTTTTCAGCATGAAAAAAAACAAACAAGCCTGAAGAGCTTCTGTGCCAGGCTTGTTTATTTTTGCTGTATCAGCTCTCCGAAGCTGATGATCCATTTATCATCCTTCATTCAATCATTCAAATTGTTCGTAGCCTCAAATGTGATAATCATTTACCCAAGGCAAAATAACCATCACGCTAGTACCTACCTGAACTTCTGAGTCTACCTTAATTTGTCCCCCATACATTTCTATTAATTGTTTACAAATTGATAATCCAATCCCTGTCCCTTTTTGCTTGGTTGTAAAGAAAGGGTCAAATATTCGATTTAGTTTATCCAGAGGAATTCCTTCCCCATTGTCTTTAAAAATAAGTATAATTTCGTTAGTCTCATTAGCGGTGCTAACTGTAATGTCTATTCTGCCTCGAAACGCTGTGAATGAATCGATACTATTTTTTAAAATGTTAAGGATTACCTGTTCTAGTTGAGAGGCGTTTCCATACGTCATTACTTTCTCTAGAGAATACTCCACGGAAAGAATAATATCATCACTAAGTATGAGTTGATTCACGATGTTATTAACTCTATGTATAACCTCGATAACGTTATATACTACACCGTTATTTTTCGAACTATCTCCTTTTCGAGCCAGTACTAGGAAGTCCGTTACTAATCCGTTCAGAGCATCAATCTCTTTGATGGTTATATCCAGATACGCACGCAATTCATCCGCCTTGATCACCGGTTCATATAGCCTGTTATTTACAAGCTGGGCAAATCCTTTAATCGAAGCAAGCGGATTCCGTATTTCATGTGCCATACCAGCTGCCATTTGTCCCATAACAGCAATTTTTTGTTCGTGCAAATTGTCAATCTGTTGATTTTTATTAGATAAATACCCCTTTGCAAAGCCCGTAAAACCGGTCCAGTTGCTTTCCATTAAACGATTATAAAAAAACAATCGAGTCGTAGAATCATCTTCTATCTCTTCAATGATCTTAAACATCATATTCTGAGCGATTAAGTTTAAATCCTTGCTCATTTCAAGTAAGATATTAAAATGATCACCGAATATTTCTGCAGTATAAATCCCTCGCTCCACCCCCTCTTTTTCTAGTAGGTTTAGGTATTGGTCGTAACCAAAGGAATCCAAGAACAGTGCCTCTATCATACTGATTAATATCGTGCTGAATGTTGAATCTAACAATTCCTTATGCGTCTCTATAAACCAGGCGGATTCGATATTTTTCATAGTTATAGAATGATAATGCCTATCTAAAATAATTGGAACAGCTAGGGTTAATGACGAACGTAATGCATTTGCTCTGTATGACATTTTCATCCTCCCTCTTTGTTGTTTTGTATTCAATATATATGTATATTTTCCTGCTTCAAAAGTAACAGTAAGTCACTATATTTCACAAAACCAATAGTTTTACTTAATTAATAATTATAAGCGCTATAAAAAATGCAACACCCCAAGCTATTCCGCCTGTAACGGAATGATTTGGGGTGTTGATTACTTGTATGATAAATCTATATAACCAAGGGGGAGCTTGTTAGCCCCTACTTACCTTCAAAAGACTAACCTTCCTCATTCTAGTATAACTATGCAATTGAAACGATGTAGTCTTTGTACTATCAAAAAAGCATTTGATCCAGGATCAAATGCTTTTTACGTTGCTCCTTGGTTATTCAAACAGATCATTCACGGAACGAATAGGCTTCACATCCATCGATTCCTTCGAGGCGGCTAGATTCAAATACACTCCTACCCAGATGATTGCGCATAAAATGATATAAACCATCTCTTTATCCCCTCCCTTGCGTGGGTTTATCAGCAATCTATTAATCGTCTCTGTACTCAAAATCATCAATGTTAGTAGGGCAAATACTATGAACCAGAGCATCGATGGAGCGATGGAAAATCCAAGTGGCGCAACCGCAGTAAGGAAACAACTGAACAATGTGATTCTACCCGTACCCAGACGCTCGACCATCCTGTTGCTGAACAGACTGGATGCTAATGGTCCCTCCCGCAATGATCATGGACATGATACCTGCCGAGCCGAGTAAAGAGTCAGGAAGTCCTAAACTGATAAAAGCCAGATATATAATAATCAAAAACCAGGTAGATAAGCATGCTTCCCCCTCGTGATAAAAATGATTCGTTGCACGCGTAAAGAAATACATTTATACACTTAATAAACATACTTTATAAAGTCTATGTATGAAGTATGCGATATAAGCATTCCTTTGTCAAGCAACCTATTCACTGATCTGGAGCTGTATCATCAGTGTGCAGTGCATATCAGCAATTGGATCAATACTCATATTGATTACCTAAAAAAAGAGGCTTGTCCCATAAGTCATTCATCTCATGACTTATGGGACAACCTCTTAATGGAGCTCAACCAAATCCGGCTCCAATGACTTCAATGTCAACCAGCGCAGGCCGGCCTCGAAGTCTTCTTGAAATGTAATTTGCATAACAATCTGTGGATAAATGGGCATTGGATGTCGAAGCTGATAAGCTTCCCAAGCAGATGTCCAGATTTCTAATTCCACCTTATCCTGATATATTACAATTTTGTCCGGAGCAAGAACAGCATTCAGGGTTTGGATAATCCGGCAGGTAGTATCGATGAACGTGTCCTTGCCCATCTCGAGACTCCAGTCAGGCATGTCGGGCAGGAATTTTATTTCCCCTGACATGCCCTGATTACCTTTAAGGATCTTTCCATTCAGATAGATACCCATGCCAGGTGGGTACCTGTTTGGAAAGTAAAGACCGAGCAAGTACTGTTCCTCTCCCTCTCCCTGGTTCATGCAATATCCGCTGATAGCTGCATTAACGTCATTTTCAACCAAGATAGGCAACTCAAATTGTTGCTCAATCTCTTGAATCATCCGTGAGCCAGTCAGCTCATGGTGGCTGCTGACTTTAATTTCACCATTGACAACCTGTCCCGGAATGCCTATGCCAATAACCTTGATAGAAGGATACAAGGCTATAGAGTGTTCAATAATATCACAAAAAAATTGTCTTTCGAAGACTGGAATGATATGTTCATCCTTCGCCAGAATCTCGTTCTCCAAATTCACAACGGTGGCTGAAATCAGTACCTGTCCCTCTTTATCCTTCAGATAAATAACCAGCCCGAGGCTGAAGTTGTAATTGTAGCGATAAGTTTGTGCTGGCCTACCGCCGTTTGATGGTACAGTCAAGTCTTCGAACAGCTCACCTAACTCGTGCAGTTCCTTGACTAATGAGTTTACTGTTACGACGCTCAGTTTGGTCAGTGCTGCCAGCTGGGGTTTGGTGGCTGTATTTATACGTTTCATCACTTGACGAACGTTGTTAAGATTAATTTCCTTCATTAAGTTGGCGTTTGCTGTTCTCATAAGCCCCCCTGCTCGATGAACGTAGGGATCAATTCATCAGGTATTCCGTTTAAGTATGATTGTACCTTAATGTCGTCTAGTTTTCATCTTCATACCTTAAATACGACAGTGTTAACTATTATATCTCGGGGTCCATCAAACTAAATTGCAAAGAATTGAACCTGGCTCGGATTAACAAAAAGGACCTTTAATGATTTAGAAGAAGAGCCGCCAATTTTAGCCGCTCTCCCATTAGTTCCATCATTCTCATTTTAATTCGTAACTACCCATTTTTGTCGATCAAGAGTAGGATCAAGCTCGCTTAGAGACAGTGTCGACCCATCCGCTGATACTTCCAGCGCTTTCTTATGATGAGCAGAAATAATACTTACGGTACCATCATCATTTTTGTGAAAAATCCAACGCTGATTGTTATATCCGAGATAATGGTATAACTGAATTTTATTTTGCCCTGTGTCTAGATCAAGCGCCTGACCGGCTGTTGTACGAATAGAATAGGAACCTGAATCGTCCCCCGTCGGCACGAATACCCACTTCTGATCCGTAGAATCATTCGCATCCTTCAGGGTAACAGCTTCACCATTTGCGAGATTTGCTGTATAGAGAGATTTCTGTAGTTTTGCATTTACTAGACTGGATGTGGTCAAATTAGCCGGTGTTGCTCCGCTCACGTTAACGTTTTGATATGAAACATTTCCGCCAAATACATGTAGTCCAAAGCGGCCTTCGGCAAATGTGCCGTCCTGGAGGTCGATCACTTTCTGCCCATCTACATAAACTACGATATGTGGGCCCTTCGCTTCGATTTTCACTTTGTAGGTTTGACCCGGCTGAATGAACGTCGGAACTTTCGCCAGTATTTGACGCTCTTCAAAACGGCCTTCGATTTTATAAAAGAGACGTACGGACTTCATATTCGGATCCAGATTTAAATAGTATCCACTGCGTCCATCTTCGCTGGCGCGGAACAACATAGAGCCTGCTCCCCCGGATTTCCCTAACATCATATCTGCTTCATAAGTAAAGTCTCCAGCCTGCTTCTCTGCGATATAATTCGCGTCACTCAAGTAATTTCCACGAATTCCATTTTCACTAATGACCCAGGAGGCTGCAGAAAGATCTTTAGTCCATCCACCTAAGTTCGTATGAAATTCACCATCAGTTACCTTAACTAATACGCTTATTGATATCTTCCCATTTGGAGTAGAGACAGTAATGATCGACTCGCCTTCTTTTTTAGCTACAATGGTTGCCTGTAAGTTATCTGCCATGTTTAGTTCAACTACATCTTTGTTACTGGAATTCCATTTCAGCGGCTGTGTACCATTGCCTGTTCCATTCTCTACCATTGCAAAGAGTGTGTCGCTTTGCCCCTTGCTCAGTTCACGATCATTTGTATCCATCATTATCTTGGTAGCAGAATTGGACTCCTGATTCCATACAGAGCCTAACCGATTCACCTTCAGAGATACGACCTTTACGTTGCCTCCATTGGTGTAAAAGCTCAAAGCTCTGCTGGCTGGATCCGGAAAAATGACATCAGAGAAAACGACTTTACCGTTGTTGCCAAAAACCTCAACAGAAGACTCGTCTACAAGGATACGCATCTTAACACGCTTATTCTCCGTTTGCATTGGCGCTTCATGTCTTGTACTAAATAAACTCGAAAAATCTGACAAACCAGCTGCAGACCGATCCACGAAAATCTGACTCTCACTAGGTTTATATCCAACTACCGTTTTCTGACTTCCACCTACACGAACGTTAAAACCAAATTCACTAACCTGACTACCTGTTGGAATTTCTACTTCAGCTTCAATCTCGTATGCACCAGAGGTAACCCCTTTCAATAGATTCTGAGAAGAAGGACTCACCTCTTTGTTAACAGTAGAATACAGCTGACTACGCAGCAATTCCAACTCCTTGATCGGACTTTGAGCGAGCTGAATCCCATCTTTTGTCGTCACTAATGAGACTTCTCTTGGGATTGACAGTACGCCCTTCCAATGGGTCGTTGGGAAAGCAAACGGATAGTCCCAGTTTGTCATCCAAGCCATCATTACGCTGCGATGATCTGGCATGTTCGAAAAAGACATCGAAGCGTAGAATTCTTTTCCAAAATCTGTTCGCAATACTTTCCCTGCCGGATTATCATTAACGAATTTACCTTCCGCTGTTAAATGACCCACAAAATATTCAGCATCTGATCCGCCTGTTTTTGGATTCGCTCCTGTACTTATCATCAGAACCCATTTCTTCTGTGATGTTCCGTCTACCGAAAGTTGAAGCAAATCTGGACATTCCCATACACCGCCGCGAACATAATCCCCGTATCCCCAACTATCTGTCAGGGTCCAATCAAGTAGATTCGTTGAAGTAAAGAAACGAATATGATCTCCACCGGATACAACCATGACCCACCTGTTATTGTCGTTATCACGAATCACTTTCGGATCACGGAAATCCCAACCTCCGGGCTCCCCTCCATTATCGCCTGGATTCTCGATAACCATTGGACGCGCCTTGGAATATTCCCAAGTACGACCTTGGTCCTTGCTGTATGCAAGACCGATACGCTGATTCCCATTCGGGCCATCGGGATTATAGGAAGTGTAGTAGGCAATTAGCCCCTTACCTCCTGAATCCCCGAACAAGCCTGATGCATTCGTCAAATCTGCCACAGCCGATCCAGACCAGACATGTCCATAATCATTCCACGGCAGCGCAATCGGAAGCCGCTTCCAGTTCAGCATATCTTTACTGACAGAATGTGCCCATGTGCCTCCGTCCTGATGGAATAGATGATATTCTCCTTCGAAGTAGACCAGTCCATTCGGATCACTTGCAGAACCATGAATTGGCGTATAGTGATATTGAGGACGATATTTTTCATTATAATAACTGCTAGCATCCGTCACATAAGTATCCTGGAAGTAAGCCGTTCCTTGTTTAACGACGATTCCTGCATATCCATCGGTGTAGGTTTTATCTGTTAGATCGATTGCAGCCGGCGTGTATCCGTCTAGGAAGACCTGAATTCTGTTTCCATTTGCCTTTATCTCTACATGATGTTTTGCTCCGATCTGACTTGGATAGGTATGCTGTGAACTTGCAATGGTTGTTCCGTTAGCTTTCGTCAAGCTTACACGGACCTGATTTCCTTCCTTCGTAAGGACAGCTTCATATCCCTTTGATCCATCAGCCGATGAACGAAAGGCGAGCGCTGCAACAGAATCAGGACGAAGAGATATATTACCTTCATATACAAAATCAGCAGCTTGTTTGTTATATATTTGCAGTGACTTACTCTGGTTTGCTACCATTCCTTTTTTGCCGCTGATATTAGGCTGCCATTGTCCTTGATTTGTAACCACAGCACCAAGATTTCCTTTCAGATCACTTACGATTATGTTTTGGAACAAAACAGAACCATCCCATACATTGAGTCCTAGCTTACCTGTACGATACGCGTTATCCTGAACCTCAATCACAGGTTTATATGCATTATCCCAATATATTTTCAGCGATGAACCCTCTGCTTTCACCTTGAGATGATAGATTTCGCCTGCCTTGACTGTAACCTTCCGCTCCTCTTTTAATTTCCCTTCACCATCACTTGCGTCTCGTAAGCGGATCATACCTGCATTCGGAACAATTTGGAGCATGTAGGAACCCCAGCCATCTTCATTAGAACGGAACAATAAGGTCGCGTCAGCTTGCATATCCTTGATCATGACGTCAGCTTCATAGATAAAATCCTCTGACACCGTTTCGGAGATTGCCATTACATTTTCTTTTGGATCGGAAGTCAGTAAGATTCCTTCAGGAGTATCCACCAAGTTACCTTTTCCTTTTATTTGCCAACCTGTCAAATTCGTTTTTGTATTGGTTACGCTTTCAAAAATAGAAAGTCCCTCCTTAGCTCGTTTGCTTACCTCCTGTTCAGCGAGCGCAGCCCATCCAGTCCCGGGATTTGCTACATAAATGCCTGCTGAAGTCATTACAAGTCCTATTGCCATAAGAAAGCATATTGCGACTTTTCCTTTATTTTTCATCTTCTTTGCCCTCTTTTTCTATCATTAATATTGAAAAACAAGAAGGAGGCCAATTCATTACTGCACTGACCTCCTCTATATATTCTTTTACAATTGAGCAGAAATCTGACTTTCCAGTGCTGTGAGTCCAAGAGCCAGAGCACCGCATAATCCCGCCTGTTGGCCTAACCCTGGTGGAACGATATACTCATCTATGTGTTCCAAAATAGTACTTGAGCTGACATAGCCGTTCAGGTTCTGAAGCACAGCCTGACGGATCAGTGGAAACAATTGTGACTGCTGCATAACACCACCACCCAGAATGATTTTCTGAGGAGAGTTAAGCAATATAGCACCCGTAATCGACTGTGCAATATAAAATGCTTCCATTTCCCATGCAAGATGATCCATAGGAAGTTCATGGCCCTTCTTCCCCCACCTTGCTTCAATAGCAGGACCTGCCGCCATCCCTTCTAGGCAGTCCCCATGATAGGGACATCCCCCTGGGAATACATCGTCAGGATGGCGTCTCGTAAGAACATGACCCCCTTCAGGATGCACAAGACCATGAATGAGTTTACCTTCTGAATACACTCCCACACCAACACCCGTGCCAACTGTATAGTACAAACAGCTGGATAACCCTTGGGCAGCGCCCCATTTGGCTTCACCAAATGCCGCTGCATTGACATCCGTGTCCCATCCAAAAGGAACCGAAAAGTTTCTTTTCAAAGTGCCCAGCATATCGTAATTTCCCCACCCTGGCTTTGGTGTTGTAGTAACGTAACCATACGTTGGGCTGTCTGGGCGTATATCGATCGGACCGAACGATCCAATTCCGATAGCTTCTACTTGCTTGCCTTGGAAATATTGAATAACTTTGGGCAGCGTCACCTCAGGATGTTCTGTTGGGAAACTAATCTGATCTTCAATTTCCCCATTTTCATTCCCAATGCCACATATAAACTTCGTCCCGCCAGCTTCAATCGCTCCTATACGCATATACATGACTCCTCTCGGTGACTAATTCTTGTCTTGCTCAGCAGAGGGAGTAAGCTCATAGATATCCAGGGAAATCAGCAAGTCATTCTCATTTTCTGCAAACACAGCTATACCTTTAGATTCTAGTCCAGGGAATATAAGATCCGTAATCACTGCCTGACCACCATTACTGAACGCCTCAACTGAAGAACGATCCACAAAAATACGGAGATCATTTGACTCATCAAGCGCTTCGAGCTTGGCTGAATGATGTCCTACGAAATGTTCGTGGAAATCATGCTGACCTGAAGCCATCCGATCTACATAAAGCTCCTCTGTCTCACCGTTGATACCGATCACTGTTTGACTGTCCACACCTAATCTTACTTTGAAGCCTACAGATTTACCTCGAGTGAACTCAGCTATAATCTCATAAGATTCCAAGTGAATCTCCTTAAGAAGAGTATTGATTTCTTGCACCGTTGCCTCTTTCACAGAAAGGACTTGTACACGAGCAGATTCCAACTCTTGTACCGGCTTCTGCACAAGAAAGATCTCCCCTTGTCTTGATTCGAGTTGAAGCTCCCTTGCAATCGTCATCGCGCCGCGGAATTCTTCTGCCGGCGTCTTGTTAGCATACATCCAGTTGCTCATCCAGCCGATAAATAGTCGTCTTCCATCTTCAGCCGGTATATCAGACCAGCTTACACCTGCATAATTATCTCTTCCATAATCAATCCAGCGAACTTTTATCGAATCTTCATCTGGCGTGAACACTTCTCCATCAAAATCCCCTGTGAAATACTGAGTTCTTGACCCTTCCACAAAAGCGGGATCCGCACCGATGCTCACAAGCATCACCCATTTCGTGTTCGAATGATCGCCATCAATAGCAAGTGGGAACAAGTCTGGGCATTCCCATACCCCGTCATGAGAACCGATTCCGTTACCAAATTCGCTGGCATATGTCCAGTTAATTAGATCAGGAGAATGATATAAACACACCGTTTGACCACAAGCTACAATCATCACCCATTGATTCGTATCTTGATTCCAAAATACTTTGGGGTCACGGAAATCAATGAATGTATCATGTTCAAGTACCGGGTTTCCTTCATATTTCGTCCAGGTTCTTCCGTTATCTTTACTGTAGGCCAAGCTTTGACGCTGAATGGCTGGCTTGCCTTCAGGCATATCCAAATGATGCGTAAAAATCGCTACTAAACCTGGTTTACCTTCAAAAAATCCAGTCGTATTATTCCAGTCAACTACAGCACTGCCGGAAAAAATCATACCTAATTCATCTGGAGCGAGAGCGATAGGCAGTTCCTCCCATGTAACAAGATCCTTGCTAACCGCATGGCCCCAGTGCATAGCTCCCATGGTCATTCCACCCGGATGGTGCTGAAAGAACAAATGATATTCACCCTCAAAATAAACCATTCCGTTTGGATCGTTCATCCACTTTTCCTTAGGGGAAAAATGATACACACCTCGGTAATTTTGTTTCGCAATCGTAGACATTATTGTTTTCTCCTTTACTCCCGTAATAAGATCTTAGCTCTAAGATCATCTCTCTTTATATAGATGAAGGTCGTGTATAGCAGTGTAACTGCATGGAACACGGCCTTCACCCCACAATATTAATCATTTGTTATTGGGTTGCTCTATCATATCCGCCTTGTTTAATTTCAAGCCATTCTTGCAAGCCCAGACGGTCCAATTCTTTCAGATATTCATCCCACTGCGCTTCGATTTTACCGTTTTGGTACCATTCCGTGCGCATTCTAAGCACGTAGGCAAAAAGATCCGTTTCAATTGTCGTAAGGCGATCAAGCTCTTGAATGGAGTGGAATACACTCGGCATTACGTTTTCTGCTTTCATATTTGGCGCCATGATATTCTTGATAATATCCATTCTGCTTTTGGCATCATCCGGCATGGTTGTGTATTTCCCATAATAAGAATCAAGAATAGCTAGGGGTCCACCGACACTTGTTTTCTCACGTAGTTCTACAGGAGCTGCACCCTCCAGTGGCAAATGTTTCAGCATTCCTTTTTCTTTATCAAATTCGAAAATATTCTGCTGTTTTTCATCTCCATACGTCCCCCAGTTGTTCTGTACAGATTGAATCGGATCGAAGAGTTGATCAACCCATTTCGCTGTCGTTTCCAAGTTCTTATTGGCGCTTGTGACAACCATCTTACCTCTTCCCAAACCAAGCGCGTTCGTTCTTGTTACGTTAACTTCACCATCGGGTCCAGCAAGTGGAGGCATAACTTCGTAGCTGTCATTATCTCCGGTGATGTTGGCCTTATCCCATGAGAAGTAAAGTCCGTATTTCTGATCCTTTCCTTTTGCAAGGTAAGTACTCCAGTCTTGTGTGTAGGCTTCAATATCAATGAGTCCTTCTTTATACAGCTCGTTAATAAAAGAAACTGCTTCCTTGTAGTCTTCTTGTGCCGCCGTAAATATCACTTTCCCATCATTGCTCACAACCGCATGGTCAGGGTTCTCACCCAATCCAAACGAAGCAAATAGGAATGCCAGATCTTCTGCTCCCGGCTTGTTAATAAAGGACAATGGAATTTCGTCAGCCTTACCGTTGCCATTTGGATCTTTTGTCTTGAATGCAATTAATACTTCCTTTAATTCTTCTGTTGTTTTAGGCATATCAAGGCCAAGCTTTTTAAGCCATTCCACATTGATCCAAGGCATACTATCTACCGCCTGGATTCTTTCTTTACCGCTACCCAGCTCTTCAATCCATGGAAAGGCATAAATATTGCCATCTGGTGCCGTAATCATACTCTTATATTCTGGTGCTTCTTCCAGCACCTTTTTGAAGTTTGGCATATTATTCTCGATGAGATCATTCAGCGGGACGATGGCACCATCTTTAGCAAGCTTGAGCAGCTCATAGTCACTATAGTCCGCATTAAAAATAGCATCAGGAAGATCACCACTTGCCACAGCCAGGTTTCTTTTTTCAACAAATACGTCTTTCGTGAAATTCTTCCAATTAATATGAACATTCGTCTTTTCTTCAAGACGTTTATTAATCAGTTTTTCATTTGGATCAGTTGGTGCAAGTGGAGAGCTTTGCGTAATAAAGTTCAAAGTTACTTTACCGCTGGCGTCCTGTTCTTTACTAGCTGCACTTCCCCCTCCTCCTCCACCGCATGCACTAAGGAACATAAGTGAAGCAAGTACAGTTACAGAAGCTGCTTTCGTCGAAACTCTTGATTTCTTAATTCTTTTCATAGGGTATGACCTCCAAATTAGATATGAATGAATTAATCTTTATCTATGTGCAGCCTGTTTCCTACTTAAGGGAACCGACCATAACACCTTTTTCAAAGTACTTCTGGAAGAACGGATACATAACAATGAGTGGCAAACTGGAAACAACAATGGCAGCATACTTGATGATTTCAGACAATCGCTTCATTTCCGCCATGGCGAGTTGGTCGCTGATCATGCCCGGATCTACCTGATTCTGGATCAAGATGGAACGCAACACGAGCTGCAGTGGATGAAGATTCGGATTATCTAAATAGATCATAGCGTCAAAGTAGGAATTCCACTGGCCAACAAAGGCATAAAGAGCGAGCACAAAAACAATCGGTTTGGAGAGCGGTAATACGACACTGAAGAAAATCCGCATCTCCGAAGCTCCGTCTACATTAGCGGCTTCCTTCATTTCATTCGGAACTCCTTTGAAGAAAGTTCTAGAGAGAATGATGTTCCAAACATTGACCGCCCCTGGAATGATCACCGCCCATACTGTATCAAGCAGACCAAGGTTCTTAACGAGCAGATATGTAGGTATGAGTCCACCCCCAAAGAACATGGTGATAATAAACAAGGTCATGAAAAACCCTTTTCCTTTGAGCCTGTCATCGGACAGTGCGTAACCGGCACAGATTGAGACGAGAACGGTAATCATAGCAAATGAAACAGAGTATAAAACAGAGTTTCCAAAACCTCGGATCATGGCCGGATTAGAAAGAATTTTTTTATACCCTTCTAATGACCAGTCCGAAAGATTGAATGATAATCCTTTACTGAGCAGCACAGATGGATCCATAAAAGAAGCAATCACTACATAAATCAAAGGAAGTACGATGATAAGTACGGCCAGTGTCAGGAAGATCGCGTTCAGCACGACGATAAAGCGATCTAATCCGGAATGTTTAATAGGCATAGCTTGTTGCTCCTTTCTTAGTAAAGACCGTCACCCTCATTCAGTTTCTTCACGGTGAAGTTAACTGTGAGGAGCAAGACGATGTTGATGATAGAGTTAAACAATCCTACTGCGGCTGAATAGGCATAATCGCCCGACTGCAAACCAATTTTATAAACGTAAGTCGGAATGATTTCTGAGGTTGGCAAGTTCATCGCCGTTTGCATGAGGTAGGCTTTTTCGAAGCCAATGGACATAATCCCACCAGCTGCAAGGATAAATACGATAGCCATAATTGGACGAATGGTTGGCAGATCGATATGGCGTATTCTTTGTAGAAGATTAGCGCCATCGAGATTGGCTGCATTATGTAACTCAGGATCGACATTAGCAAGCGCTGCTACATAAATAATGGATGCCCAACCGGCTCCGGTCCAAATATCAGATAAAATGTAGATCGAACGGAAGTACTCGGGACGAGACATGAACATAATTGGTTCACCTGTAAGCCAGGTAAAAAACTGGTTAATCGGTCCCGTTGGGGACAAGAAGATAAACAACATCCCGACCACAACGACAACAGAAATAAAGTTAGGTGCATACAAGAACAATTGAATGTTCTTTTTGACGCCTGCACGGCGAATTTGATTCAACATCAAGGCAAGCAGGATCGGAATTGGAAAACTCAGAATTAATCCGAAGAAACTTAATTTAAGCGTATTCAAAAAGATTACTTCGAAATTGGGAGAAGAAAGGAATTTCTCGAAGTTGTACAAACCTACCCATTCACTCCCCATGATTCCTTTGATTGGGCTGAAATCTTTAAAGGCGATAATCGCACCATACATAGGACCGTATTTAAAAATAAGGGTCAGAATCACAGCTGGTGCGAGCAAAATATAAAGAAAGTAGTGCTTCTTTAAATAATCCATTAAGGAACTCTTATGTCGCGTCACCGTTATTCCGTGTTCGGCTTCTATTGGGTTATGCAATGCCTTTACCTCCGTTCTTATCAATGTTTACATCTTGATGCAGTAAGGGCTTTCAATCTCACTTATGTCCTGCTGCTTTTACAATTTACCAAACACTTAATCGTTCGTCAATACATTTTGTAAAAATATTTATGTGCATATGACAAATTATTCTGTTCATAAATGACGCATACTATTTTACATAATTACAAATACAGCCAATTTAAATAAGGATATATACTTTAATCTCATCATTTTCTCAATAACATAAAAACAAAGCTATTTTTTTGCACATATACAACCTAACAAAATGTAAACTAAATTGTGCATTTGTAAATATAATGTTGCTATTTTTAGCAAACTAATATACATTAAAGAGAGTTGGAATAATGGCAAATAGTACACTATTTGTGGCGAATATTAAGAACAAGAATATAGAGGTGAATTACATAGGTGGCCAGAGAAAAAGTAACCATACAAGATATCGCGGATGCTTTAGGAATCTCCAGAAATACAGCTTCTAAAGCCCTAAATGGAACGAACGGTATACCTGATGAAACCAGAAACAAAGTAATTAAGAAAGCAATAGAGTTGAAATATAAACAATTTGCTTTTATGGACACCGAGAGTGTTCAATCCAGAAACTCTGGAAACATCGCTTTATTAACAGAAAACTTACCTAACACTTCCCATTTTGGGTCGAAACTGATCAGTGGCATGGAAAAAAGAATCAGTGCAGAGGGATATAATTTATCCATGCACATTATTAGAGACATTGATCAAGAGTCCCTGTCTCTTCCTAATAATTTTGATGTCTCCAATGTAGACGGAATTATTTGTATTGAATTGTTCAATTCGGAATATAGTAAGTTGATTACAAGTCTAGGTATTCCAACTATTTTCATCGACTGCTCTGCAGATGTCTGTTACCCTGAATTCCAAGCAGATGTACTTCTCATGGAGAACGAACACAGCACATACCAACTTACCAAAAAGTTAATTGAGGGCGGTTACAAATCACTGGGGTTCATCGGGGACTATAATCACTGTAGGAGTTTTAATGAAAGATGGGTGGGCTTTAATCGCGCACTAATAGAATCCGGGATTCAGCTTGATCTCACACAATGCATCCTCGATGACGATCAACTATTTTTCTCAAGTCCAGAGTGGGCAGATACTAGACTAAGTCAAATACATGAGCTCCCTTCCGCTTTCGTGTGTGCTAACGATTATATTGCGGTTACCTTTATGAAGTCACTCAAAAATGTACTTTCCATTCCTAACGACATCGTCATTTGTGGTTTTGATAACGGTCCTGAATCAAGCATTGTAGAACCCCATCTTACTACGGTTCATATTTATAGTAATGAGATGGGTGTCAAAGCAGCCGAAATGCTACTTTCCCGAATTCATGATCCGAAGCAACCCTATCAGGTTTCTCATATTTATACCAAACTCATCATAAGAGACTCTACACCTAATATCAGTTGATGAATTCATAATTTCGAGATGAAAAGACAACCTATGAAAATGAAGCAAAGAACCCAAGCGATTGAAATTCAATCGCTTGGGTTCTTTATGTTTGTTAGACTACAAGAATGCCCGTCTACTCCCTTTATTGGGACGATAGCTCTTAATGGCATTAATCAAGCCGATGCACGATGTGATGTCAACAAAGAGGGCGTCTCTTATTCATTCCCCATCGTGCTGATGTCGATGACAAACCGGTAACGGACATCTGACGCAAGGACACGCTCCCAGGCTTCATCAATCCGATCAGCAGAAATGACCTCGATTTCAGATGCAATATTATGTTCAGCGCAGAAATCAAGCATTTCCTGCGTTTCACGAATTCCGCCAATCATCGATCCGGCAAACGAGCGGCGGTGGCCGATCAGCGAGAATACGTTAACTGCCAATGGATCAGCGGGCGCACCGACATTGACTAATGTACCATCCAGCGCCAGGAGCGAAAGATAGGCATCGATATTAATCTGCGCGCTTACAGTATTTACGATTAGATCGAACGAACCGGCAAGCTGTTTAAATGTCTCCGGATCGCTAGTGGCATAATAATGATCCGCCCCTAATTGCAATCCGTCTTCCTTCTTCTTCAGGGACTGTGATAAAACAGTAACCTCAGCCCCCATGGCATGAGCGATCTTCACAGCCATATGTCCAAGCCCGCCAAGACCCACTACAGCTACTTTTTTACCGGGAGCTGCTCCCCAATGACGCAGAGGTGAATAGGTGGTAATTCCTGCACACAGAAGCGGTGCAGCAGCGTCAAGCGGAATACTGTCAGGGATCCGAACCACAAAATTCTCGGTTACGACGATATGAGTGGAGTAGCCGCCTTGCGTATACTGCCCGTACCGGTCGATAGCTCCATAGGTGCCCGTATTTCCACTCAGGCAATACTGCTCCTCACCTTTATGGCAATTACTGCACTCTCCACAGGAGTCAACCATACAACCTACACCTACCCGGTCGCCCACTGAGTACTTTGTGACTTCAGAACCAATCTGGCTGACAATTCCGGCGATCTCATGCCCCGGAACGAGTGGATAGTTGACCGGTCCCCATTCCCCCCGGGCAGTATGAATGTCCGAGTGGCAAATGCCAGCGTATTTAATCTCAATAAGAACATCGTGCGGCTGCAGATCTCTGCGTTCGATTGTGGTTAGCTTGAATGGACCTTCCTGACTGAATGTAGCGCGTGCATTAACTTTTATCATAGTGAAACCTCTCTTCTGGTTAATAATAAAATCTAAACGTCAGCTTTACAAAACATATGTTATTACTTAAAGTTAACTCTAAGTCAAGCACAAAATATATTTGAGATTGGAGATAGATGATGAAGACATACTCCATAAGTGAAGTTGCAGAGTCCTTTAACATGACGCCACATACCCTGCGTTACTATGACAAGGAAGGTCTTTTCCCTTCTATAGAAAGAACCTCCGGCGGTAAACGTATATTCAAACAATCCGATATGGACGCTTTAAAGGTAATTGAATGCCTGAAGTCATCCGGGATGCCAATTAAAGAAATAAAACATTTCATTGAGTGGTGCTCAGAGGGGGATTCCACCTTACAGCAAAGATATGATATGTTCCTGGAGCGGAAAGCTTCCGTAGAAGCGCAGATGGAAGAATTGAAAAAAACGATGGAAGTCATAGAACACAAATGCTTCTACTACAAGACTGCCTTGGATAGTGGTACGGAAGATATCCATAAAAATAATAAAATAAAAAGTTTATCTGCTCATTAGGAATGTACCTTCAAATTACAGTAAAGGCGGGGCAGATTGATCTGCCCCGCCTTTCTTTAATTCATAAACTTTTTAATTGGTACGCCTTTTTGCCAGAAGCTTCTCCGTAAAATTCACATCAAAAAAATGAATGATGGGTCCCAGACCAAGTGCTGACACCAAAGTTCCTAAGCCCACAATGCCTCCTGCCAGGAAACAAATCAGAGCACAAAGAGCATCCGTAAACATCCGGTGCCAAAAATAAGATATTTTAGGGAAGTTCTCTCTCATAATCAGGGACAAGCTGTCGTAGGGAGCTACTCCCACCTTCGATGTCTGATACAGAGATACCCCAAAACTGCATACCACCACACCAATTGCTACGATAACCACTCGCTGCCATAACAACTGAGGTTCGCCGAACAGAGATAGCCAATTATTATGAAAGAAAGTAGCAATATATCCTAAAAGAATTGCGTTTACGAAAGTCCCGAATCCAATAAACTTTCGTCCTGTTATGAATTCGATTACAAACAATACAAGGTTCAGTAAGATCAAAAAATTCGCATATGTTATACCGACGCTCTCTGCAAGTGCCATTGCCATACCGCTGAAGGGATCATTCCCCATACCGGACAGCTTGAAAATACTAATTCCCATGCCCAGAAATACATTGCCGATAATCATAATAAGCAATCGTTTTTTATCGACGTTATGAATATATGCCCTCATATTGTCCATCCTATTTTCATATTAAAAATGCAACTTACAATAACGACGTCATTATATCATATTTTCTTGATTTCGATTGGAAAGAAATACAAAGATTACACAAAAAGGAGACGATTAAATGAAGGACGACAAGAAAGCTCCGCTTGACGGACGCGGCCCGGGTGTTGATCCCATAACCGAACCCGATTCAAGCCTGGCTGGCGATATGGGAGCAACAGGTAAGCTGGAAGAAATCGTGGGTGCTTTGCAGGGCGACCCTGTCCGATATTATTACAGCTAATGAGGTATCCCGTTTTATAATATTCCAGGATCCGGGATACTTTGTTATCTAATCAACTTTCCTAAAAAAGGCAACTTATCCGCAGACAAGTCGCCTTTTAGTACTTTAATGTTAGCTTAACTCCGTGAGATCCTACACTTCCCAATGGCTTTAATCAAGCCGATGGTGCCGATGGAGATTAAATCCTCTATCGCTCTCCAACTCAATAATATCCAGTCCTTCATGTAACAAATGCATATTGTCATTGCCATTCGATTTTAAAGTTATAAATCCAACCTTTGATCGATATGGAGTGGCTGCTATATCAGTTCTTTCCATAACTGACAGTTAGTTTAATTGATACAGATTCCAATTTTGCGCGTTCGAGCCATTGTCATCCCAAATTTGAACATTCGTACCGTTTTCAGTGCCTGCGGAAGCTACATCCAAAGCTTTACCATTATGGCTGGCAATCAATTTATAAGCGCTCCCAACCTTGACAATTTTCCACTTCTGATTAGCTCCGGCACCATAGCTCCATATTTGTACATTCGAACCACTAACTGTACCCGCTACATCCAAACCTTTATTGCTATTGACGTTAATGACGTTGTACAGCCCGCCGCCGACATCTGTGATTACCCACTGCTGAGCACCGGTTCCGTTATCATCCCAGATCTGTACATTTGTACCGTCTGAAGTACCTGCAGCAGTTACATCCAATGCTTTACCGCTACCTACGTTAACCAATTTGTAGATTTTACCTGAAACAATGCCATCACTTGGCGGTTGCGAGGATCCATACATTTGGTCTTTGACAAACTTACCGGATGCAGTTAACTGTGCATCTGACCACCCACCATACGGGCTTGCGCCTGGCACCAGTGCAGCGGATACCTCCGATTTATCGCATAACGACCAGTTGGCCCAGCTTATTTTTCTATCTTGCATAAAGTCCGTCCAAACCTTAGATTCGGCAAGGAATGGACCGCCATCTCCAGAGGCATCGCTTGTTCCCCACTCCGTGATGAATACAGCTACACCTTTGCTTCTCGCATAATCTATACGGTCTCTTAGCCATTGACCATGAGTACCAGCGTAAAAATGCGTTGTATACATAATGTTGCTGTAATAGAGCGGATTGTTCGCCGCATCCTGCACATCCTGGCTCCATGTTCCGGTTCCTACGATAATAATACTATCCGGAGCAATGGAACGGATAACCGGAATGACTTCCTCAGCATAAGGCTTAATTTTACCGTTCCATGTAGTGGCAGACCCATTAGGCTCATTACAGATTTCATAAATCACGTTCGGATAATCCTTATATAAGGAGGCCATTTCACTAAAAAATCCCTTTGCTTGTTGTTTGTAGACGTTCGGGTCTTGCTCACCCAACACATGCCAGTCGATGATTACATAGATGCCAAGATCAATAGCGTTTTGTACAGCTTGTTTCACTTTATTTTTTTGGGAAGGGTCATTGATATATCCGCCATCTTGCGTATACATCGCAGCACGAAACACGGTCATACCCCAATTGTCTCTTAGCCATTTCATACTGTCGTAGTTCGAAAACTGTCCAAACCACTGCAAGCCGTGTGAACTCATACCCTTTAATTGGATCGCTTCTCCTGCCTGGTTCACTAATTGGTTTCCAGAAACTCGCAATTGGCCGTTTTTGGATACTACCGAATTAACTTCTTCGGCCTTAACTTTTTCAGTTGGGACGAAGGATACGGCCATGAAGGTGATAAGAGATGCAAAAAAAACCGCAATCATTCTTTTCAACATGTATAACTACCTCCTTAAATTGTTTGTTGCACTTTTTCTCGGCTTACCGAAACCTTCATATACCTGATGGTCAGTGGACGCTCAGATGGAGGTTGTCCGCACCATTCTCTGCTGTACAAGAATTGAAGCGTCTAGGCAATTCCCCGTTAATCCCCCCTTTATCAAAGGATCACTCGCTTATCTATATGGTATCTCTTGGTGTCTCATTGTCATTTAGCGAATTACGCATTAAGTTGTAAAGATAATCGGATAATTAATATCTTTATGGATGCCTTACATAATAAAAATCCATAGGGATTTAATGTTGTAAAGAGATAAAATAAATAACTTGAGGGATGGATAGGTAGGAGAAAGAAGCTCCAAACTAAGAGCCGATGGTAATGTTGGCTAGAACGTTGAAGGAATATAAAGTAGGTGTACTCTGGTGAAATTGCATTATAATGGACAACGGTTCATCTACAAATAAATAGGCTGACTACTGCGTAATAAAAGCACATGGCTACCAAAAAGTAGCGTGTCAAATCGGTATAGTTTAGTTGATAGGCATATAGAGGTCGAAAGGGTCAGATCTAAGAGGTATTATCAATCGAGTATAATAGTTATTTAAATTGAGATTCACAAGATGCGTTCTCAAGCAGGTTTCTCCATAACAAGAAACCGCTTACATTTCTATTTGATTATAAAATATACAAATACTTTTTAATACCCAACATTCTACTACTAAATTTCATATAAAATTTATAGGCTCATTCCTCCTCACACTGGACTCCCCCGCGCTTGGCTAGGGTAAACACTGGCCTGACCCGTTTAGGACTTGAATGATACTGCTGAATTCAACGCAAGGCACATTACAAAAACAATCGACCCGGTCAAAAAGACCGAGCCTTCACTCACCCTTACCTTAAGCGCTTCTACTGTAAAGAATGGGCTTTCCTGTAATCGGAAGGGGAACAACCGACATATTTTCTAAACTTAAAATGAAAGTAATCAACGTTTGGAAAACCAACCAACTCTGCTACTTTATATACTTTATATCCCTGCTCCAACAAGGATTTGGCGCGATCCATACGTACTTTATCTAAATAAGTCCTAAAGGGCTCTCCCGTATAATTTCTGAAAATTTTACCTAAATATGCGTTGTTATAATTAAAGGAATCCGCTAGGCTCTCCAGCTTGAGATTCTTGTGGTAATTCCGCTGAATAAACTCGATCAACTGCTTCAATGAAGTATCTCCATTACTTGATTTAATCTGTCTATTTAAATCAGATAACAACCGCATCGCAAACCTGTTGAGATCAAATCTACTTTGTTGCTGATACAACTGAACGATTCTACCACGAGCATCCTGTATGACATCGTGCTTCGTTGGTAGAGAGAGTAACAACTTGTTTATGGTCGTTGAAATGATCTGCGCATATGCGAGCTTCATATCTTGCTCCCTGTACCCGGCCTGAACCATCTCATCTCCCATTGAAATAATACATTTCTGTGCAGCTTCCATATCTCCGACATCTAGAGCGATCAATAATGTTTGGGAAAACTCTTCCAAATCAAGCGGTATCTCCTGCTCCAATGATGGAAAGTCGGGAGCGGTATGCAGCAAGTCTTCACCTGGCATAAAAAAGCGGAAGGCCAAAAGGTCTATGCACTTTTGATAAGAATGTACTACATCAGTCAATGAATGTACTGGACTGCCAATGGCGGCACAGAAATCAAGCTCTGAACCAAGTAATTGAATAAGCTCCGAATGTAGGGCTTTTCGATCCTCTTCCTGGATTATATCCTCATTTAGAAGAATCCCCGTGTAGGAACCCATGGGAACTACTTCTCCACGTCCGGAAGCCTCAAAGTGTTTCTTAAGCAACGCTTCCATTCGGTATAGCGCTTTTTCGGCTGTTTTTTTCTCGCTGGACAACTCAATCACCAACACCTGACAGGTTTTCAACATCAGGTTATACCGGATGGCATGCTCCGCCAGTTCCGGGGTGACTGCGCCCAAGTGCAAAGCTTGAATCAAACCTACTTTCATCTTCTCCCGTCTATCTTCTTGCTCCCCATCAAGGATGCTCCTTAAACGATGCAGGTAATCCAATAATTCATCCTGATCCACAGGTTTCAAAATAT
This sequence comes from Paenibacillus sp. FSL P4-0184, assembly GCF_038004625.1. Classification (NCBI taxonomy): domain Bacteria; kingdom Bacillati; phylum Bacillota; class Bacilli; order Caryophanales; family Paenibacillaceae; genus Paenibacillus; species Paenibacillus sp. FSL P4-0184. Next base: position 497,290 of record NZ_JBBORN010000001.1, read on the forward strand.
AACTGTCCACTGTATAGGTCATGGCTCTTTTAGCATTATCGAAATCCGCATATCCACTTAATATAAGAAAATGAACATCGGGATCCTCCTTTCGGAGCCTCTCGATCAGTTCCAATCCATTCATGCCTGGCATACGGATGTCAATGATCATGAGATGCGGCAGCATTGTTTTATGTTTCTCAATGGCGTCTATTCCGTTAGAAGCCGCATCACAGACTTGGAAACCAGCGTTTTCCCAGGGAATTAGTGTTTTCAATCCTTCCCGAATGTACTGCTCGTCATCTACGATAAGAATCTTATACATGCTTATCTCCTCCAAGCGGAATTCGAAAACTCACCTTCGTTTCTTGATTGCTTTTGCTATCGATGTGAAGCCCATATGTATTGCCGTAAGTCAACACAAGACGCTGATGTACATTTCGTAAACCAATCCTATTTTTTTCATCCTCTACGTCTTCCAGGGAGCTTTGCAATGCTTCGAGCTTTTCTTGATATATGCCTATTCCGTTGTCAACAACCTCGATCTGAAGTTCATCTCGAAGGCGTGTCACGCTTATGAAAATACAACCCACTTCCATCTTATTTTCCAATCCGTGGATGACTGCATTTTCGACCAAGGGTTGTAAGATCAGTGGTGGAACCGGCACGTTTAGGGCAGCAGGTTCCACATCCATCTTGTAGGTTAATCTGTCTCCAAACCTAAATTTTTGGATTTCCAAATAACAATGAATCATTTCAATCTCACTTTTCAGCGGGATGCTCCTGCTGCCGACCTCCAGGTTCTTCCGCATCATTTTTCCAAGCATCTGTACGGTATTGGATATTTCAGCTTCTCCCTTCAAATGCGCTCTCATCCGGATCGATTCAAGGGCATTAAACAGAAAGTGCGGGTTGATTTGACTTGCCAGCATTTTCAGTTTGATTTCAGTTTGCTTTTGCTGCAGCAAGCTTTTTTGCTGGTTAGATTCTTGAATCTCCGACATCAACGCGCGGATACTGCCCACCATCGAATTGAATTGACGGGAAAGTTGGGCAATCTCGTCCTTACCTTCAATCTGCATTGTTATCGTTAAATTTCCCAAAGCTACCTTGTTGATATGTTTGCTTAGGCGCAATAGGCGTGATGATATTAACATGGAGAAAAAGTAAACCAGCAAAACTGCCACAAACAAGCTGGCGATGATCACGGACAGAGCCAGCATTTTGATCCGATTGGCATCTTTAACAATGGATTCAACGGAATAAATGGAAATAATACGCATTCCATTTAGACTTGATCTTGGCATCAGCTCTTCAATAACAATCTTTGATTTCTTACCATCCACAAGAGCATCGTAGGTTCCTTTGCCGTGATCCATTAATTCAGTATCCAAATGAATGTCCTCCAAGGACCTTCCAGTTAGGTTTTCATGATTTGCTGCCACGATATTGTTATAGCTGTCCACAATCATGGTCTCGAAAGGCTCCTGGCTTACGATGGATTCCAACTCATTTGTACTGATAGCAATTACCAACACTCCGGTTTTATGAGTTTCCAAAAAATCTATTCGTCGGATCAGACACAACTGTTTCTTGTGCGTGTTAATATCCTCAATGAAACTCCACGTAATTAGTCCCCTGGCGTTCATCGCATCTACATACCATGGCATCTGCATGACTTCCGGTGTTGGCTGGTTAAAAATCCAGTTATTTAACATCGTAGGATTCTTGATAAAGAAACGAAAATATTCAATTTCTTTATATAAATCCACGTATTCTTGAAATTTTTTATATTCGTTATACGTTTTGACTACATCGTATACGGATGTATATTGAGCGGTGACAACCCTACTCAGCTGACGGTCAAATAACAGACGATAAGATACATCGGAAGGAGAATACAATAAATCCTCCGTCCGTTTCTTCAACCGTTCCACATTCTTTACACTCTGATCTAAGGCGTTATTCAATGCCATTTTCCGCAGTTCTAACGTTAAAAAAAAACCTACTATTATGACCGGAACAAATACAGCAATGATGAAGGATAATATCAATTTGTTCCGTATCCTCATGTTATTTAAGAGGTTCATTATGGCATACATTACTCCTATTAAAAGCATTATTAGTAACTTTTACAGCTAACGTTTATCGCGAATCATTTCTGTCTGTCTAAATTTAAGAGCCTGTATTTTATACAGGCTAATTTTAATGTTTAATTATTCATTCCAAAGCTTCACGCGTGCTTGAATCAGCTTCGTATATTCCTTCTCCATCTCTTTCACGCCTGCCTTCTCGATATCTTTCATATAAACATCCCAGATGGCGTCGAATTTTTCAGGTTTTGCAAGAATCGCTTCAGGTATACGCTTCCAGGTAATATCCTTCATTTTCTCAGCTAGCACACTGACTTTGGAGTCAGCTGGAGCAGAAATGTTCCATGCTACACCCCAAGGCTTAACCGGGAATTCAGATTCACCCGGGAATAACTCCTTCCAATTTTTGATGCCGTAGCCTGTTAACACTTCCTTCTCCACATCATTATAGGAAGCTTCAATTAGTTCCGGAAAGTTAGTAGTAATATAGTTGCCTGTGGAATCCTTTACGCCGTCGCCATAGTGCGGACCTATGTTATTATAAAAGCCTATACCTGTTTTTTTGGAGAAATTAATGGAATCGTTGATTTTTTGATCATTGATTTCTTGAGGAATTTTTCGCACACCGTTTTCTACAACGTAATGCATACCCTCAACACCCCAATAGGTAAGAACTTGGCCTTCCTCGGAGGCGAGATAATCAAGGAATTTAATGGCACGAACCGGATCTTTGCAAGTTTTAGAGATCGAAATACCGTAACCTGCCATGAAGCCAGTTGACTGGAAAGAATGATCTTTGAATTGTTCATTCAGGGTAACCGGATAATGACCGTAGGCATGATCGAATTTCCCCTCTGCCTTCAAGCTTCTCTCACCGTCACCATACTCCCAGTCTTGGTCGATCAAGCCCAATACGCTGCCTGATGCGATTTTCGCTTTATATTGGTCAAATTTTTGTATGAAGGACTCTCGATCCAGCAGACCAATATCGTTCATATGATTCAACCATCTGAAGTATTCTTTCTCTTCAGGACGTCTGAAGTGATACATTGCCTCATAGGTCTCAGGGTTGATATAATATTCTCCATCGTCCGGGGCACCGGTAGTAAAGAATGCAGGATTTGTAACAGAGATCAAAATTCTCCAGTCTTCCGCGAGCAGGGATAGACCGATGTTTTTCTCGCCTTTTTCATTGGTCGGATGCTTGTCGAGATAGGTTTTGATAGCGTTCTCGAAATCCTTAACTGTTCTGATCTTCGGGTATCCAAGCTCTTTCACGACACGATGCTGAAGCTCGAAACCGCCGGTTGCGCTAAACCCGATACCATCCACGCCTGCATAAGTTGGAAGTGAATAGATACTATTGTCTGTTTCACTATAACGCAGGCGCTTCATATATTTCCCGTATAGCTTTTTGATATTAGGGGCATGCTTCTCTATCAGATCGGTCAGGTCAAGGAGTGCATCTGCATCAACCATCTTGTTAATATCGTTTTTTGCACTGATCAAATCAGGATACTCGCCACTGACTGCGATAAGCGATACTTTTTGGGAAGGATCACCTACAGCAAATTCTGCATCCAGAGATACACCTGTTTTTTCTGTGATGACTTTCCCGATATCATCCCGCATGTCTACCCAGTTCGGATTTGGATCTTCTGCAAAAAAAGAGAAGGTGATCGGTTCAAGCTTCTCTGAACCTTGGTTGTCATTGCTTCCTTTGTCTGCTCCTTTGCTAGAATTGACGTTTGAATTATTGGCTTCTTCATTGTTATTGCCGCTGCAACCGATCATTGTGATTGTTAAAGATAGGACCAGTATTAGCGATAATATCATTTTACCTGTTTTCCCCTTCATCTGTACTGCCTCCCCTGAAAGATATTGTATATGTATAACAGGTAACCCTGTTGATACCGAAACTAGCTCTTCACTGCACCTAAGGTCATCCCCTTCACAAAGTACCTTTGCAGGAAGGGGTAGACGATCAGAATGGGTACAGTTACAACGATGGTGATGGCCATTTTGACAGATTCCGGTGAAATCCTATTCATTAGTTGTGACATGTTCGGATCATGAATATCATTGGAACCGATCTGCGTGCTTTGCAGCACCTTCATCAATTCGTATTGCAGAGTAGTTAGATGGCGCGCCGTGCTATTATAAAGAAACGTATCAAACCAGGAATTCCATTGACCTACTGCCAAAAAGAGAGCAACAGTAGCCAACACAGGCTTACAAAGAGGGAGGATCACTCTCCAGTAGATCGTAAAGTCATTGGCACCGTCCAGCTTGGCAGATTCCTGAAGTGCACTGGGCAGTCCGTCTATAAAAGATCGGATGATAAATACATTCCAAGCGCTTACCATACCGGGCAGTACATAAACCCAAAAGGAATTCATCATTCCAAGATGACGGATCAGGATAAAGCCCGGGATCAATCCGCCGGATACATACATTGTCATGACCAGAAAAGTCGAAACCAACTTTCTTGCCTGAAAATCGGACCGGCTAAGGACGAAAGCGAGCATGGATGAGCTCAGCAATCCTAGTAACGTACCAATAAAAGTTCTAAGCAATGAGATTTTAAATCCGGTAATCAATCCCTTGAAGGAGAAGATGGCATCGTAGTTTGCCCAAGTCCACTTTCTCGGCCAAAGGTATATCCCTCCCTTGACGGTATCCATAGAATCATTTAATGATATGGCCAGTACGTTTAGAAAAGGGTAAAGCGTAATGACAAACGCCAAAGTCATAAAGGAACAGTTAACGATGTCAAATATCTGATCGGACCTAGAAGCGTTAATAGCTCTGCTTTGTCTGTTCATATCCCTGCCCTCCTACATAATGCTTTCTTTCGATGTTCTTTTAAATATCGTGTTCGCTGTAAACAGTAGGATCACTGCAACTACAGAGTTGAATATATTAATGGCCGTACCAAAGGAATAACGCCCAAGCTGTAAACCGTAATTCAAGGCATAAAGGTCCAAGGTTTCGGCCTTATCAGCAACAATCGGATTGCTCAACAGGAACTGCTTTTCAAAACCGATATTAATCAAGTTTCCGATGGACATAATCAACAGAATGATGATTGTTGTCCGAATTCCCGGAAGCGTAATATGCCACATTTGTCGAATCCGGGCCGCCCCATCTACTCTGGCTGCTTCATACAGTTCCGGATCAATTCCCGTCATTGCAGCCAAGTAGATGATCGAATTCCAACCTGTCTCCTTCCAGACATCGGAAGCTGTCACAATTCCCCAAAACCAGTCTGCTTTCGCCAAAAACTGAATAGGTTCAGCAATAATATGCAGATTCATAAGTAGTCCGTTGATTCCGCCATCGATGGACATCATCTTGTTGATGATCCCAGCTACGACAACCCAGGATACGAAGTGGGGCAGGTACGATACGGTTTGCACAATACGCTTAAACATTTGACGGCGCAGTTCATTAAGCAAAAGGGCAAATAGGATAGGAATTGTAAATCCTGCGAATAACCCCATAAAGCTCATAGCCAGCGTGTTTTTGAGTGCCATGTAAAACCGTTCATCATGGAACAATTCCCTGAAGTTATCAAGCCCTACCCATTCCTGCTTCATGAAAGACTTACCCGGCCGATAGCGTTGGAATGCCATCGTCCAGCCCCAGATCGGGATATAGTTAAATACGAATACCCAAGCAACAAAAGGTATGGACATAAAATACAAATACTTTTGTTGAAAAAGAGTCCTCCAGAACTTACCCGATTTCCCCCGGGGTTTAAGTGGCTTCGCTGCTGTTAACGCTTCCATTTATATTGCCTCCTTTTCTCTGACTTCATGATAATCTCTTGAAATCGCTTATATAACCCAATAAAATAGTGTAATTAATCATGTGAAAACTATATTTATTATTTAAAGAATGCTAGCCTTAAGTTCCATTTTAAAATTGGAAATGTACTTATTAATACCAAAATCCATAGCTGCAGTGCTTTTATATCTTTTGGATACTTTGCAATATTTTTTGACTTATCCATGCTTCTTTAAATAAAAAAAGACCTCGTTTAGGGTCTCTTTATTGTTAACTTAAGCCTTAAATTTTTGATATTCTTTCAGGACGATCTTCATTTGTGACAACAATAAACTAGAAGAAGATATTTCATCTCCTGATGCAAATTGTTCTTGAGTTGCAGCTGAAATATCTTGTATTCCATATGAAGTATTTCAAATACTTTAGCTATATCTATACTCATAAAAAACTCAAAGTTATTAGTAATTATTACGATTTCCGAATTGATTATAAGTTTATTTGAAAATAATGTCAATCTCAATTCCGACTAATTAATGATACTTACGATATATCTAATCCAGAGACTTTGTTCGTCCTCAGAAGCAAATTGCGTAACAGTTTCGTACTTAAGTCCAATTCCTCTCCAGATTGTGGATGCGCTATATTCTGATGAACATAGTGGTAATGGCTGCTGCCCTGATAAATTTTCATCCTTCATGCAACATTTCCTCTATGCCAGTTGTTTACACAGTGTAGAACCAAATAAGCGGTTCAAGACGAGAGGAGAACTTAACTATGAATAAACTTTCTACAGCCATTATGGCCTGCACACTTGCGCTTACATTTCCGATGACGGGTCTTGCCGCTAATGCACCGAAGAACGGGCTGACTGCCACTCATCAGGAGTATCACATTACTGGGAATAAAATAGTGATAAAACTACAGCCGAAAGTGATCAATAATGTCACCATGGTGCCTGCTCGTGCAGTTTTTGAAGCCCTTGGCTTTACTGTCAAATGGGATGAAAAAAAGAAGGCATTCCATGCTGAAAACGGAGAGAGAGAAACTGATTTCGTTATTGGAACAGACAGTTTTTTTGCCTATAGCACTCATTCCCTTGGTATGACTGCACCCACTTCCCTTGGTACGGCTCCCGTTACAATCAGTGGCTCCGTTTATGTGCCTGTGGGACTGTTCCGTATTATACTCGGTAATGAAAATGCCGTCGTTGTAAAAGACGGTAGCATCAGTATTAATGGTGATAAAGTAAGCAAAGACGCCGACAAAAAGGGAACAGAGATTCCAAATCCCTATGTGAGCTATAATACTGTGGAGGATGCACGAAAGGCAATGGGTGTAGATTTTGCGGTTCCTTCATTGCTTCCGAAGAATTACAAGCAGGACGTTATTTCTATCATAAATGACACTGAGATTAAAATGGCACAGATTGTTTATCAGAATGGGGATAATAAACTGTATTATCGTGTATCGCAAAACTCCGGTGACATTAGCGGTGATTACAACGAGTATGAGACCACAAAAACTGTCGCCATAGGAGAGTTAAAGATTACACTGAAAGGAAATAAAGGACTTGTCTCCATAGCTTCTTGGGAATCAAATGGCTTCAACTATTGCTTGATGCCAGATAGTGCACTCTCCGTTGAAGAGTTACAAGCCATCATTAAAAGCATCATATAATTCCAGTTCTATGCAATTACAACAACCCGGAAATAGTTAATTTTCCGGGTCGCTTGTTTGTGATGATTTTAGAGAAAGTGAGGGTATAATGACGAATAATCCCGTCTTTCTACAACCGTCCTTTAAATACCTTTTCAGGATTAAAACAGGATTAAATTTTATCATTTATTTATGTCGTCTCTTTTTTGGCCAATATATTAACCTTAGTAGTGCAGCCAGCAATCAGCCAAGACTTAATTCTGATGCGATGCAGTCACAAGTCAGAGGCGCTAATATACTGCGAGTGGAGATTGCATTAAAAGCACATGGTGATGCTCTCTTGCGGTTATCCCATTCCTATCTTCATAATATATCTGATGCCGAGGATATCTTGCAGGAGACCTTACTCCAGATGCTACGGAAAGCGCCGGTTTTTGAATGCCTGGAGCACGAAAAGGCTTGGTTATTGAGGGTAGCCATCAACTTATGCAAAAATAAAATTAAATATAACCAGCGACGACGCTGGGAGGAATTGTCTGAATCACTCTCTTGTGAGATATCGGAGGATCTCTCCTTTGTGTGGGATACTGTCGGTTCGTTGCCAGTTAAGTATCGAGAAGTAATCCACCTATTTTATCAGGAGGATATGACTACCAAAAAGATAGCCAAGCTACTCGATAAGCAAGAGTCTACTGTTCGTTCCCTACTACACCGGGCTAGGGGCTATTTGAAAGATGAATTAAAAGAGGTGTATGATTTTGAAGAATAAGTATCGGCAGGTGCAGGAAATGATCTATGTTACACCAGATATGGAACAACGGGTTTTGGCTCATTTAGCCCAGGCAGAGCAAAGTATATCCGAGGCGAAAAAGCCCGTTATGCCCCATATTTCTCTTAAGTTTGTGATTTCCATTGCAGCCTGTTTAGCCCTTGTGGTTTGTTTTATGACGGTTAAGCCTTTTATAATGAAACCGGACACTCCTATACCACCTTTACTAACTACCTCACCCGTTATAGATTATGAGTGCCCGTCACAGCTGTCTGAAAATCTTCCCTTTCAGCTTTATATGCCTTCGAGTTTATCTAAAGATTATACTCTGGAATCCAGTTCGATTCTGTTTGAGAGAACCGCCCAGCTGATTTACTCAAGCAATACTGACAGAATTAAGTTCCAGATGACAGAAGGAGAGCTGGATGAGAGCGGAGATTTTACTGAATATAGACAAATCAAGACTGTTCCCTCAGACCATGGTAAATTGACCATTAAAGGAAACAACGACCTATTTTCTGTTGTATCATGGTCACAAAACGGTTTTTCCTTCTCAATTTCCACCAGTAAGCCCTTGTCACTAAAGACTATGGTTGGATTAGCTGAAAGCGTTGCTCCATACTCATCTCAATAATAAAAGAGGCAGGCACATAGTTGTGTTTGCCTCTTTTCAAATTTATCTATCTGAACAGCTAGTATCCTATCAGTGCCACTATTAATTCAAACAAAATCTCATTAGTTATAAAGAAAACAAAGACATGATTTCCATGCAGTTTCTAGCACAGTCTTAAATAAATGATTAAAGTCTTTGCAGTGGTATTACATGGGTTAAGTGTGTTATTTGGTTGAGTTCATTCGGCAAGGGTAGCCAGCGACGGATGACTTCTTGAATGAGCGGCGCATGGTAAACCAGCTATCCATGAGGGCGTAGGGTAGCACCCCACTGGCATCCATGGATTCATTCATCCAGAAAACCACCCGAAAGGGTGCTTATCTTTTACCAGGCTACAGTAACAACCATTGCTTTAGGACTTGGAGTATGAAGCGATGGGCTGAAGTCACGGACATCATCATAGCAAAAGCCGTAAGCCAACCGATCAATACTATGGTTATGCCAGAACTTCACAAATTCGTTGGAAGGTGCTGTTTTAAAGAAATAACTTTCATTTCCCCAGTTTGTTGGGTCAACCGTAAGCAGCAGGTGTCTGTTGATTGCCGCACACAGTTGGGCCTGGATCGCCAGTTCAACATCGGTAATCGACACAGGTTGGCCAGCACTTCTTCTGTCAAAGGCACCTTTGCCTTCCAATGCGTCAGGAGTTGTCGGTTTATCCACATAATATTGGTACGGTGTGAATCCACTGCCGTTATTGGCATCCTTTTTGAATACGAGCTTGTCGGTTCCCGGCACCACATGCCCGCTGTAGGTTACCAGATTGCCTCCGCCGACAGGGACGGAAAATACCAGTTCTTTACTGCGGTAAGTATTCCAGATGTCATTAATGTAGGCATCAAAAAAGTGCGTATTGTCTTCACCGTTCACTGGGTGTCCAAATGAGCCTTTACCCGGAGCCAGAATCCGGTATGGAGAGTTTGCCAAGGAAACGAACTTGTCGGATACCTCGTTCTTGTAGGCAGCGTAAATGGCAGCGCGAGATTCCGTTTCGCCGACAGTACGGTTGTAACCGTCGTGTCCGATCAATTGCATTTTTAGCGGGAACCCGAATTGATCCACTCTTGTTGTGTTGCCATGGAATCCGTTTGGACCCAAATTGAATTCGATAAAATCAAAATAAACCTTCTGGTTGGCGTCCGTTGGGGAGTTGATGTCCGGTCCCTGATATCCAAGGCCGACGATATTTCCGGCGCCATCCAGAGCGTCAACCGTACGGATTAATACAGGCTCACCATAGCTCAAATAGAGCCTTGCAGATTCGATATCCGGGATGGATACCCAGCTTGCGTCACTCAGCTTATGGAAGTAGTTGGTGTAATAATCATTCGTATTATTGCCGTCTTGGTTATTCTTGTAATAGGTATTGTCCGTTCGTTTCATTTCGACTAGGCTGCCGGTTGCTTCCACGTGAACGAATTTTCCCGTTTGATAGGATTTGCCGACAATCTGCCAGTAAACCTGGCTATCTGTGTATTGGCCTTTGCTGTCATTTTTAATCTGGATAGTCAAGCGGTTGCTTCCGACCGGCACATCCGGGCCTCCGCCCGTATTAATGCTGTATGCCGAAATCGCTGCTGGAGAGTCAAAATAACCCGTTTTCACGGCTATGGCCTTGAGGGTCTGGCTTTGCGATACTTGGATGGCTCCGGTGTATAGTGCGGACTGGCGGGTGGGTGCGCTGCCATCGGTGGTGTAATAAATGGCGGCATCAATTGGTACAGCAGAGATAGTAACATTCTGTGCTGAGGTGTAAGTGCCTGCACCTGGGCTGAACGTTGGAGCGGATAATGTTGCCGGATTTTCTCCTCCGCCTTGTCCGTAGGTGTAAGAAACCTGTGCTGTGTCGGTTGCTCCTCCGGTTGCTTCATTAAAATAGGTAAATGAGTATTTAATGACATCGTTTGCAGCTAATGTAACGGGAATTTTATATTCATAGTTGCCTGTAGCTGCATTTTTTTGCATGGAGATATTCTGCTGAACACCTGTTTGACCGCCGGATGTGATAGTGTAATGTACATCCAGGAATCTCAGCGTTAAGCTGGTCTGAAACCAAATTGTGCCTGTGGAGCCGGTCTCACTTATGCCAGCAGTGTAGTCACCCGCCGCATTCACCTTCGTACCCACCAGCGGCAAAATAGCCAGCGCCAGCGTTAACCAAACTGTAAAGATTTTTTTTAACATAATTAGCCTCCGTTTCTTTTTGTTTCTTCTATTTTCACTTCACCATCAGCGAATCGCGTCCACTCCCGATGAATTCCCAGAAAATTTTATTCATTGGAATGAACGAAACAGAGTTTCGAGATTTCTTTGTGTTTGTTTCGCAAAGCTATTATATGCCGGGAAAATAGCCTTACTATACATTCATCTACATAAATCAATGATTTTTTACGAAAATTAACGAAACAGTTGATTTCCAATGCACTGAAGACGTATCAAGATTGAGCATTTGATCGAAGTCTAGACAGCGGGGATAAATCGTTATGTGAAGCGGTAACCCGTACTTGTAAAACTGTTGCACACCAAAAACTCTGCAGGTTTTATTTGAAGCGCTCCCCTTAAAATAGACATTGGAAAAACCATGGGTAAACGTGAAGTAATTCTAGGATGTACATTTTTTATGCCAACAAAGAAAGGAGAAAGTATCGGATCAAAGGGCTACCTCATTTGAGGATAGACGTAGAGATGCACACAGGGTTGAAACCGAGCATGAACGAGAAATGCGTCGTTTGAAATTGGAGGTAAATATCCTGAAAAAGTGGTTAAAATCTTGAATCGGGAGGGTTGAAGAAGAGATATGTCGTCATCGGCGAGCTTAAGCACAAGTAAACCATAAGCCTATGCCTATCTGAAACGCAAGGATAAGGATACTGACGGACGTAAGATCAAAGCCATTTATGAGCACCGTAACAGCACCGTAGGATACCGCCTTATACAGGATGAGTTGTACCTTCAATATCGTCTTGTTGTGAATCACAAAAAGGTATTACGACTCATGCGGGACCTCGGTATTAAAGCGACTATACGCCGTAAATATGTTCACAGAACAAGCTGTGAGGCGGCAGTCTCGGATGGAAGGATCGCTGAAAATCTGTTGAAACGAGACTCGTGTTCCACAAATCGTAGTTGTAGTTTGTATCTTGAAACTCTAAACCTATGTATAATTTTACATGATATCAATCTTTTTCTATTTGAATAATTTTCCTAAAAAATATAAAAAAACCTCCAACCCCGTATATGCGGCTTCGGAAGTTATTCATTGACGCTGCATTTCGCAGTTACTCTAAGTACAGAATCCCAAAATCACAGCTTCTATGAAAATCTGGTTTGTTCGAATGAACTTTGCTCCATGTTCCAAAATGCGGATAGGTCGTATCATCGCCGCACTTGTAAAAGTTACCTCTTATCCTTTTTCCCGGTACTGCCCGAAAATCCGAAAAATAAGATTGTACCCAAGCCCATGAGATCGAAAAGCTTAATTCCCAATACACTTCTCCTTTATCATTGATTTGATCCGTGGTGCATAGGACGTGGAAAAGTGCCGGATTGATAGTGATTGGGAAGCGATCATACCGATCCGCTCCTATCTGCAAGAGAATTGCGCCATTCGCATTAAATTCGAAATTCATATAGCGCTGGTCCGAATCAGGAGTAGGCTGAAAAAAGAACTCGATGCAGCTATCCTTATACACGGGATCATTCATGTTTCTATATGTTCGTATTGGATTCTTTTCGTAAACCTTAAACTGAAGCTTCAGATCCTCCTGACTGTAATTTAATCTTGCTGTAACGACCGGGTTATACCCTTTAAGCCATTGATACTGCTTGATGATCTGGACTTCTTCTGTATCTGAACCATCCGTCTGATTTGTCAGGCGGGAAATTACTAAGGTTTCCAATTTTCTTTCCATGGTTCGTTCCCTTCTGTTCGGAATCCCACTGGGGCTAACACAATACGCAGTCTCGATCCCCTCGCCCAATTGAACCTCATGGAATATAATACCGATCTTATAATATCTGTGATCGTTGATGATCCAGCGGTTGGTATCCGACGGCACCGTCCACATCCCTCGGATCGACCGGCTGATGTCGGATGCCGGCCTTCACATGGATGTGGACGATATAGTCCTTCAGCAGGTGTATACCATACACCGGGTCATCCCCTGTTACCATCACCATGTTGGTCCACACTTATTTCGCGCAAGGTAACGTAATTCCTTCATGGATCGCCCGGTCGGCCAGGAGAGCGATATCCATCGCCCGGCATGCATCCTCCATTGTCGGTATAGCGGGCAAGTTGTTCTCCAGCATGGACAGGAAATAGTCCAGTTGGGCACCCGTAGGCTTCACGGAGAAGTCCATATTGATCATCCGGACCGTTCCTTTCCGGTAGTCTTCGACCTCGACCAGATTTCCCAGATGCTGATCCTCTCGCGGTCGATCATTCTTGTAGATGATGCGGATCCGGCCTGCCGGTCCGATGAATTCCTTCCGGTTATCAGTCGGAAGCCCCTTACCCCACCCCGTCTCAAAGTAGCCGATGGAGCCGTCCGACAAACGGAGGGTCATGAGACCGTAATTGTAAGTGTACGGCGGGACTTCTTCATAGAGACGCTGCCCTATCCCGTTGACGCTTACCACTTCCGCCCCTGTAGCCCAACGCATCACATCGATATAATGGACGCCGCAATCCACGATCGGCGAGACGTCCCGGAGCAGGGACAATTGGGAAGCCCAATTTTTGGAGGGCTTCAATTGGGATAACCGGATGACCAAGGGGAAGCCGATAGCGCCCTCCCGGATCATCTTCATAACCGCCTGGTACGTGGTGTTATGGCGAAGGATGTGACCGATCAGGACCTTGGTTTTGGCTCCACGGGCAAGCTTCATGAATTCCTGCGTTTCCCGTGCATTACCCGCCATCGGCTTCTCGCATAGGATATGCTTCCCTGCAGCGAGACAATCTTTTGCGATCTCCAGATGGGAGGACGGGTACGTGGCGATAATGACCAGATCCACATCGTCACGCTCGATCAAGACCCGGTAATCCGTGCTCCAACACTCAGCTCCGTATTGGCTTGCCACTAAGGAGGCCCTGTCCCGGTTCCAATCCGCCACGCCGATCAACCGGACCCGCTCCTGTCGTGATATCGCGTCCAAGTGGAGAGAGCCCATATAACCGCAGCCTATCACGACCGCCCCGTACCTTTTCATGATGCATCCATCCTATCCTTCTCACTCGCGGAGGTTATTTTATGTTAATCCAAGCTCCTTGTTGGGAGAAACCGAAGTCTCCCTACTGCGTCTAGTCTTCTAGGGCATTGATGACTTACCATTCTTCATGCATATCCTTCTCTTACATTTGTATTATACCGAATTACTACAGAATAACTTTTATCTAGTTATGATGCCTTGTTACCTTTATTATATAAGAATGATGGATAGTTTTATTTAGCTAAGAAAGTTACTTTTTGCACTATTCCGTTATTCCGTCTAATACTATGTATGGGAACTGTCCCGCTATGCCCCCTGTCCAACCATTACGCGCAGTTCCAGACGGTCGCGCCTCGCTTGTTCCCGGGAAGGAGGCTGTACAATTTTTCGAGCTGCTCTATGTATGCCATTGCGTTGGAGGAGCGAACCTACACGGTGTTCCCCAGGCAGCTTATCGTTCTGCTTTCCGGCGTCTACCACCGGATGGCAAAAGAGGCTGATCCGACCACCAAACTGATCGGGATCACGGTGAATTGCAGTAGGTATAAGCGCAGAACTTAAAATCTTGCGGTATGTGAGTACCGTACGGGTTCGCCCCCCCCGCCCTCAGCAGCTAAAAAGATAATTTTCTGAATATGTTTTTATATGTTCATTTAGCCCAACTACTTGAATTAACAAAAAAGCAACTCCCCTGTTGGCAAGTCGCTTTTAACACAGTCTATAGTGAATCATTAGCTATTATCTAAGATCCTACCGCTTTGCCTTATAAAACTCATGATACAGCTTCATGAGTGCCCTCTTCTCTATCCGCGAAACATAACTCCGCGAGATCCCTAACTCCTTGACAATCTCCCGCTGCGTCCGCTCTTCCCCACCTGTGTCCAGCCCAAACCGACCCACTACAACTTCTTTTTCTCGGTCATCCAAAATATCGAGATTTCGATAAATCTTGCTCTTCTCAATCTTCAGATCGACCTCTTTAAAGACATCATCAGCCTCGGAGCCAAGGATATCGATCAGCGTGATTTCATTCCCTTCCTTGTCTGTCCCAATTGGATCGTGCAGAGATACGTCTTTCCGTGTTTTCTTCAAGGATCTAAGGTGCATAAGGATTTCATTTTCAATACAACGAGCCGCAAATGTGGCCAGTTTTGTCCCTTTGTTAGGGCGATAGCTCTCGATGGCTTTGATCAAGCCAATGGTGCCGATGGAGATCAGATCCTCCATGTCTTCTCCGGTGTTATCAAATTTCTTGAGGTTATGGACACGATACGATGTAAAAAACATACCAAATACGATCGTTCCCAATTTTCCAGGAACACAAACATCGGTGCAATTGTCTCATTCATACGTTAAGTTCCTATTCGTTTTTTCTCAATTTCATCTGTGCTATATTCTTGGACAATTTGTCCTTCAGCTTAGCAATATCCTGCGTAAGATTCATCATTTATATAAACGCTTCTTTTTATCTTATAGCTTAGTAAAGAACAGCAAAGTGCAATTTGTGTTCACTCAAGTCTGGATGCATTATTTAATATATATTTCCATAACCAAAATCCCCATTTTTTTAAACCCATATAACCATAGATGAGGATAAGGGAAGCAACAGCCAATATAACCCTAAATATTTGTTCTGGAAATTTTGGTAAACCAAACCTATAGGCTATGCCAAATCCATCTGCATTAAAGAATATTGCTGTGAAAATTAATACTAATGCACCAATTATGTAAAAACAACTAATTAAAGTCACTCCTAAAGGTCTTTTCACTTTTTTACCTCCTCTATTCAGATTTCATTTAAGCCCTTGTTCCGCAATCCTGCCCGTTAGTTGAATAAAGGTAGCCGATCGTGTTTGAGCTAACGTTCCTCGTTAGCTTCACAATCCATCCACGTGTTCCTCAGCCGCCGAATGAATATCTCAGGTTCATTTGGGTCAAACGCCTCAATCCCGTCGTCTTTCATAAGCTGTCTTTTAATCAAATCGTCAATGAGCAGATCGGTTACATCGTGATAATCGTCCAATACATTTTCCTCTTCAATAAAACTAATTTGATCGCCTATATTACTTAAAAGGTACCAGGTCGTCATAGCTCCTGTTACGGGATTTCCGGTTAATTCCTTTGCTTTACTTGCTGGGAGATGGGCAAAGCTTATTATTTCTCCTTTGCTTTTATTGACTAAAATATATCCTTGTCCCATTTAAAATATCTCCTCATTTTCTTAGTTCACTGAACTAACGTGTCCCGTTAGCTTAACCAAACGTCGAACCTTAATCATCGCTTGTTTCTATACAAGAGTCCCAAACAAATAAACTGCAAATACAGTAATACTAAGAACCAACATAACTCCTCCCACCCTATAACAGAAAGTAGTTCCAAAATTATTTGGATATTTTTTCGAAATTATCACTGCTGGTAACCAAAATACGATAGCAGCCATAAATGGAATGTGATACCCCTCGGTTTCATTCGTATATATATTCCAATTGAATAAATTAAAAAGATAATGGCTCAACATGAAGTCGTTTTGAAATTTAAAATTAAATAAAAAACCTAAAATAAGAACAACTATTGCAAATGACCCAGTACCAAATGATCTTTTTATTGTCACTTCATTTCGCTCCCCTGCAAATTGTTGCCCCTTGGCTACAATTCTCATAGAGTTGGTTTTCCAATTATATCCTATACGTAGGAACAGTAAATTTGTTGCGTTATCCTGCCCGTTAGCTGAACAAAGGCAGCCGATCCACTGATCGATTGCCTTTGTGTCGGTATTGAGCTATCGTGTCCCGTTAGTTTAAGAAGAACCGTAAACATTTCACTATTCCTTTACTTCGGTTAATTTCAATAAAACGCCCTTTTAACTAACCTGCCCATTAGCTTAAAGCCATTACCGCAAAGGTACCATCGACAGCAATATTACTACTCCTGTTTAATTTTTGATAATATATCATAAAAAGACTATCGAACGGACTTGTCGATAGTCTTCTTTGGGCTATTATTTGAATGGACGCATTGTTGCAGCTATTCCTTTAGGGCATCCACATATTGCTTCGCTTCTAATAGTGACAAACCAAGCACTTCTCTCGCTTTTTTAACAGCTGCTACTTCCTTGCCGTTACGTACGAGCTGGAGAACCTCATTTTGAACAAGATGTGGGGGCAGACCTTCAGACTTGGCAATTTGGTCAACGTTTACCTGCATTGTTTTGATACGAGCTTCCATGGCACTTACTTTGTTATACACAGTTAAACATACAACTAAGGACACAAGTGATATCGTAATTGATAGGTATTCCATTTGCGACACTCCCTTCTATCTCTTCTTTTATTCTAAATGAAGATGTCTGGTTAAACAAATTGATGTCGTGTCCTATTGAACTATCCTGCCCGTTAGCTGAACAAAGGCAGCCGATCCACTGATCGATTGCCTTTGTGTCGTTATTGAGCTATCGTGTCCCGTTAGCGTGATGATGACCTAGCCTGAGAATACTTTATCAAACACATCTTGAAGGAATATCGCTTAAACGGTCTAAATGCACCTGAAAAACAGCCTAGATAAGAGAATAAACTGTTTTTTTTGATGAAGAGGCATCGGCGTATGCCCATTATGTTCGCAGGAAATTGTTATCCCAACACTAACTCAAAACGAGCAAAAATATCTTCTTCATACCACATCGTGAAATTAGTTCCCCATGTTGTGTTCAATAGTGTAAACGTAAATTTATTGTTGTCTTGATGGTATTTGTTGTTATAACTTAGATTGTTATTTGTTCCGATTCCCAAAAGAGGGGCATCCATAGGTTTAATATTGATTTTTTTATCGCTGCCATCGTAAATTAACTCTTCAATCATGTGTTGCAACTTATTTCCGTGACCTACCACTTCAAAAGGTGAAATAACGGTATCAATTTTACGAATCTTAGTTAAGTACGGCGAATTCAAACGTGGTGTAATGTCAAAAGAATAAATTTCTGGATAACGAATTGCATCTTTATCCTTTAATAATAGTGCAATTTCAACTTTATCTCCAAATTGATATTTAACCTTTACAACTCTTGGAGCACCATACTCCTCCACAGCTCTTTGGCTATACTTTAAAGTTGCAATAATCGAATCATTTTCCATAACTAATTTCACAACATGTGGTGTGAAATTTTCATTCAATTGAATTCGTTTTTGAATTTCCATTCCTGGCTTTAAGAAGTCAATTGCCCACCAATTATGTTGTAATTCACGCAAATAATTGTAACGTAGGTTATCATAGTCATTTTGCCCAGCAATTGTATAGTTCAGAACCCCGAGTTTGTTGTCCTGATCAAAGTAAAGTGTTCCATCCTTTTCTAAGTGGTTAATTGAACCATCGCTAGCAAACATAACTTGATACCCGTTTACCGAAATCAATTCTTCCAAACCACATTCAATACCTTGGTTTTCAAAGATATGATATGGAACTTCGATAAGTTTTTTAATGTTATTTTGATCTTTAGGCTCCAAACAAGCTATTGCACGATCAACGTTCTTGCGTTGTTCTTTCCATGAAGACTCATAAAATTTGTACGAACGATCAGTCCACTCATTATAAGTGAATTGCATTTCGCCAACAGTTTCATCTTTAACAATTCCATAAGCGTAGGTTAAATCAAGATCCGTAATTTGGTCTAAACTACGCGCTCGTTGGAAGTCTTTCTTTTCATAATTCATATAGTCACTGAAATAGCGTTTGATATCCATTCCCCAAGTATGCTCTGGAACTAACATCGCATAGAAATTAGCATCATCATTTTCTATTTTGTTATCAAACATGTAATTAGTTAAAATCCGATAATCACGAATGATTTTCGGATCAGACATCATTCCATGAATCCATGTGTCCCCAATCTCCTCTGTAATAACTGGCAGTTGGTCACGTACTTCCCAAATTTCATTTGCAAACTGATCCATTGAAGTCAATTCAAGCTCATAGTCTGGATACTCATTCGCCATTTTTGACAAAAAGACGTTAATTTTCTCTTTTGTTCCTGGACCACTATTATCATGAGTATGCATAAACGCCAGCTTGTTATCTATGCAATCAATTCCGATTACGCCACCATAGTCGTCTGAATAAGAGACAATTATCTCACTTTCGCCATTCTTCCATAGAAATGTATCTGGAACTTCTGGAATTGAGCTCGAGCCATTTACACCAATGTGTAGGAATTTAATTCCTTGACGATATAACTCATCAACAATCCCGATAGTATGTCCTGGGACGTCAGTCATCTTTGCGCTTGTTGTTTTGTATCCATAACGAGCATCTAACTTCTTTGAGATTGAAGTCATGTAATGTAAAGTTTGAGGTGTCATAGTTTCAGATTCAAACGTACACGGGATTGCGTGCCAGCGAATGTAACCTTTCTTTATGGCGTCGTCTAGCTTTTTACAAGCTTCTTCATCCATGTTTTTGAAGTAATATTCAATAATAAAGCTACCTGTTGTCCAAACAAAGTCTTTGCCCTCTTTTCTTAAGTCTTCAGCTAAAGTGATTGCGTTTTGAATGTAATCATGGCAATACTTGTGCAAGACATTTTCCGCTAAATCGGTAAAACCAATGTCAAAATGAGTTTTGTTTACCACATAGATTTTTTTCATTTCTATAATCACGCCTTTCTTAGTCATAATACGTCGTGAAATAATTGATTTCAGGCTTTTACTCCACTTTTGTTTCTACAAGGTTCGGCCATTCCAATTCGGACTCTGAATCATGATCTCTCATAAACTTCAGCTTTAATCGAAAATTCCGCTATGTTCTAACATAGGCCTTGATTGTCCCCATTTCTTTTCCTACGCTATTACCATGAGGGCGTATCGAATAGCTGCCAACCATTGCAGGAATGATAAATGTTTCAGCATAATGAACTACAAATGGCTCAAAGGCATTTGTAGGGCTTTCGACTATAGCTTCCTCCCCCTCTATTAGATTGAGAACATTGACACCGCCATCAGTGTTATGGATGACTGGTCCTGAGAACCAATGTCTTCTAGTTTCAATAAACTGCCTGTCGTGTAAGCCTGTCTTTTCTTCGATCCATCCATCGCCTTCACCCATTTGTTCTAGACAATTGATTATATTTTCACTGACCCACTTCTCGTCTCTTTCCCATTGAATAGAATTGATTCCGTGTTCAAGATGGACAGGTCTTGGTACCCCATCCATCCCCAACCGTCCCCAATCCCATAATTTAAACGTGAAGTAATTGGGTGTTGCACTTATTTCTAATACCAAAGAATCTTTACCCTGCGAATGAATAGTACCTGCTGGTATTAAAAAATGGTCATGCTTTTTAGCTGGAAATTGATTAATATACTTTTGGTCGTCAAATTTACTACCTTCATCATATGATTGTTTTAAATCTTGAATCATTTCATTGGAATTTATATCATCCTTGACACCCAAATAAACGATAGCATCTTCTTTTGCATCAACGATGTAATAGCTTTCATCTTGCGTATAATGCACCCCAAACGTTTGTTGCGCATAATCAACCAATGGATGAACCTGTAAACTAAGATTTCCGCCCCCAAAAGTATCTAAAAAGTTAAATCGAATCGGGAACTCCGCGCCAAAACGTCCATATACCTTTTCACCCAAAAGATCAACTGGATGTCTAAAAACAGCATTAATAGCTGGGACTTCAATTTTTACGTCCCCGTATCTTAAAAAAAGACTATTTTCTTCTGGTACACCATTAAAGCTCCAAGCATAGTTTTCAACTGACGGATCAAGACCAAGCTTTTCTTTCATCCATTGCCCTCCCCATACTCCAGGGGCAAAGTAAGGAATCACTCTAAAAGGCTGGCTGACTGTTTGCTTTAATCCAGCTAAGTAGGTTGCCCCCTCTACCAGCTTTGGTTCATTGCTGCAGTTCGTATCTAATAGATAATCTATTTTTTCAAACAACTTCCTTTTATGTCTGTCCGCAACTGGCCATTCAAAGAAATAGCCTCTTTTAATCTTTCTAACCGCATCCTCATTATGGTTGTCTGCTCTCCAATTTGAAATTTCATTATTACTATATCTTTTCTGGATTTCCCACCTTGCCAAATCAGCATATATGAGAATATCAGGATCACATACAAGAGTAGCACCAGAACCATAAATAATGATTAAACCGCTATCAATGTTACTAATAGCACTTCTAGCCTCTTCCAAACGTTCATCATCTAAAAAATCCCCAAAATTATGAAGCGATATCTTCCCAAATACTCTATCCGTTGTTAGATGAAATTTAATCATATCCGTTACTTTATCGCTAGAATAATATAAATCATCTGCAAAAATTGTATAGGCAGGTTCCATTACTGAAACAAGATTAGCTTTTAGTTCTTCCATTCTTACGCCAGGATAACAATCGACGGTAACGATAGTCTTTTGCTTTCCTAGTCTGATTATTGCCCGATTAAGCTCATTCTTAATGTTTCCGTAATCTTGCCAAGCATGATCATTTGAATTGGATACTAGTATCTCTGGGTACATATTAAAATTAGCCATTATTTTATTCCTTCCTTCTAATAGATTGCTTTAATAGATTTGCTACACCTTTAAATGTACTCAGTGAGGTTTCTTCAGAACATTCAATGTTTACCGTTTTGTTCTCAAGCGTTTCATAAACCCCATTCATAAACAAATCTTTACTTTTTGTAATTTGACCGCCAAGAATGATCGCATCTGGTTTAAAACTTTTTATATATGGATTTAAAGCTTTTCCTATATATTCTCCAAACATTCGGAATGCCATCTTTGCCCTCTGGTCTTCATTTTTGCCCATAGCGGCTAATGTTTCCACTTCGTTGTCTGATGTACTAAGGCCTAATTCATTTGCCAGTTTTAAGATACCTCTTTTAGAAATATAGTCATCGACTATGGATTGCTTAAATGGTTGATTATAGATCCATCCATTTTCCGGTATATCTTGTCTGTTTTTTACCAATTTTCCATTTTCCATAAATGCCGATCCTGCCCCCGTACCAATCGTTAAAAAGATGGATTTGTTGTAACCTCCAGCCTTGCCGGATACATATTCTCCTAAAGCAAACAGGCTAGCATCATTATCAAAAACAATCTGAAAATCATTACTTGTCTTTGAATGAAAAGAACTTTCTTGTTTAAGACGATTCATTAATAGATCACGAAGGTTCACTTCGTATATCTCTTCAAATTTATCGATACCTTTGATGTAACTTATCCCGCTTTCATAATCAAATGGACCTGGAAATGCATAGCCAACTCCAGTTATTTCGAAGTCTTTATCCAAAATTCCATTTGTTTGCTGCTTAATGATGAACACCAAATGTTCAATGATACCTTCTTTAGTCTCTTTTGATTTCGAGGGGAAGATGGCATACGAGTTAGGAACTATTTCCCCATCGTCGTTTAAAACAGCTGATTTTATAAACAATCCTCCGACATCAAATGCGATCGAATATTTATTCATTACAACTCTTCACATCCCTTTTTGGCAAAATACCCTTTTTTTATTGGATCATTCAATATTTAATTTTAGTATAAATCTTGTTCTCTCCTTAATCTTTTGAGAAACCAGTCATATTTTTATAAAATCGAGACATTCGTGATACACTCGTGGAGAAATATGCTACTATCAAAGCGGGAACATTAATGTGGTTCATCATTATTTTGAAAGGGGAAGACAGCCATGGAATGGACTGATTTGTTTATAGATGGTTCAATTGCTCTTAATCAGGAATCTATTCAAGTCAATGGAAGTGATGTTTCCATTCTAATTCACTATTGGGGTGCTCAACCCGATCATTACAATAACAAGCCACATCAACATTCTTATTTTGAACTGTGTTATATTGTCAACGGTGAAGGTGAGTATATGGATGATGGACATTCATTTCATATAACGAGTGGGTCCCTTTTCCTTTCCCGCCCCTTCGTTAAACACCAAATTTTAAGCGAAACTGGATTGGAAATTATTTTTGTTGGATTTGAAATTATAAAAACAAAATCAACAAAGAAATTAATAGAACTTTTCACTAATCTAGAAAAAACGAAAAAATTCATTATTAATAATGCTAGCCAATCTCCCGTTGTAAAACTATGGACTTCGATCCTCGTTATGGCCTGTGATTTTTACCTATTGTTCAACGACTGCTTTCAAGGCTTATGTTCTTCTTTCTATTCAAGTATTGTTGGTTTATTTAATGAACAACAAATTAAATACAAAAAGAATAAAGAAATTCGTATTTATTCGTCCTTAGTATATCAAGCGAAGCTATACATCCATGACAACCTATCTCAATCATTGAAAATGAGCGATGTAGCGGATTTTATTCACATTTCAGAAAGACACTTATCACGTATTTTCCAGGATGAATTAGGCCAATCGTTTTCAAATTATATTAAAAGAGAGAGAATGAGAAAAGCCAGCATCCTCCTCTCAGATACCGACCTTACCCTCAAAGAAATTTCAGAAATGTCAGGTTTTAAAACAGTTCACTATTTTACCACTGTTTTTTCAGCAGAAATGGGAATGCCGCCTGGGGAGTTCAAGAGAAAGCTCAACCAACAAACGCTATTAGTACCAGAATATACTGAGACTTATTTACAGAGCGCTTCTATAAACTGATCAAGAATCTGAATAGCGTTTTTTTTGTTTTCAACCAGCAAATCAAAGCACTTTTGGGGTATACGTATTCGACTTGTTTTATATATTAATCTTATAAGAAAACCGACAAGTGGTAGTTTGCCCTTCAAGTAGACACTCAAAAAAAACTGATGTTATCATGAGGAACGAGTGAAACTTGGAGGGGTGTTAGGTATTGATGATTTTGCTATCCGGGAAGGTCATACCTGCAATACGGGGTTACATGATTTGCGTGGTGACTCTTTGCTGGACATCATTCTAGGCAGGACATCGAAAGAATTACTTGCTTATTATGAGAATCATCCTGCGATGGGTCTGCTTAATCCGGTTGCCGTGGTTATGGATTTAGCGCATTTTTCCCGCAGTAGGGGCAACTTGGAAGCACGATCATGGGAGTCACCTTCAGAAATATTGAATCGTTCGCTTCATTTGGAATGAGTTTACTTACACGAAACTATGGTAGACCTAAAAATAATTTCGGAGCCAAGGATATCTATGAGCGTGATTTCGTTACCCTCTTTGTCCGTTCCAATCGGATCGTGCAGGGTTACGTCTTTACGTGTTTTCTTGAGCGAACGCAGGTGCATCAGGATTTCGTTTTCGATACAACGGGCAGCAAAAGTGGCTAGCTTTGTCCCTTTGTTCGGGCGATAACTTTCGATAGCTTTAATCAGGCCGATGGTGCCGATGGAGATCAGATCCTCCATATCTTCCCCAGTATTATCGAATTTTTTGAGGTTATGGACACGATGTGATGTCAAAAAAATAAACCAATTACGATCGATTCTGATTCGAATTGGTTTACTTTTGCATATTATATTTAATTTGTAGTTTCCGATTGATTTCTTGTGTACATCCGGGTAACCCATTTAAATAACACTTTATCCCGCTTTTAACTGCTTCAAGAATAAACTCGCCTTCAGCTTTACTATTATCAATAACAATTAATTGATCAATCAACTCTAAGTGAGATTATTCATACTCGTTAAATTGCGTCTAACAATATCCTCGGTTTCAATATGATAGCCACCGTTTTTCACACGTAGAGCAATACATTCAATATTTAGCCGAACATCTGCTAGTCCCACATAAAACACAATAATTTCAAAGCCTTATTCCTTTGTATCCCTCATCTGCCTTATAACGTTACCACCCGCTAAAGTGGTTTCCACAATGAAATCCCACTTATTCCAGATATACTACCTGGCTATTCTTATGGCTTCTTTCCCAGCAGATAATTTACTCTTTTCAGGATGCCCATTATTGATCTTGCGGGCTAGTGCATCTGGAATCATCAGTGATTCTGCTTTATGCCATTCTCCCATATAGAAATCTTCCACTTTCATGAAATGAAAAACATAATATTCTCCGTTAATTATTAGCTGTTCCTCTTCTTTTGGATTTCGTGAAATTCAAGGTTTTTGATGATGCAGCCGGATGATGATACTCAATATCCTACGGACCCTAAAACCTATCATATAACGTTATCTATTTAACAAAATAGTTTACACATACATTACACGTAATAATTAAAAAAGCCTTTTTCTCCTTTTTATAAACTCAAAATATATTAAATTCATAATATTTATTGACTGAAACAAATACAAGTGTTATATTTCCTAACATTAAATAATAAAATACATAAAGGAAAAGGAGATTACGCACATGAATAAGTTCAAACGTCTACGTGAAACAAAAAGAGATCATTCTGGTTCCACCCGATCTGAATATTCACCAGCAAAAAAAAATTGGAGTAAAAAGCAATTTATAGCTACTTCAATTGTGTTATCTGTTATTGCTACGAGTATAATTCCGTTCCAAACAGCTGACGCTTTAACTAGAGTTACTTCAGAAAGTGGCACAGTATGGGAGATTCACGATGTTTTTGCTCCTAGCTTAGACACAGGAAGTTTACGTACAGTTGGTGCTACACAAGTACAAGGTTTCGGCAATATCTTTGTTAAAGTGTCCTCGCCTTCAGCTCCACTGATGAATGGTCAAATGATGCGTGGGTTTGACTTGAAATACGATGGCGTTAATAAGTTTACTTCGGCTCAATCTGTAAATCTAGGAAATGTAACTGTAACACGTGAGGTGTATGTGGATACTATTCATAATCGAACGAGATTCTTTGATACATTCACTAATAAAAATGATGTCGCTATAAAAGTTGATGTATCATTCGGTGGCTCTTTAGGATATGGTACAACAACAAATGCTTCAGTAGTTAAGGCAACCTACTCAGGCGATCTAAAGGTAACAACAGATGATTCATGGATTGTTGTAGATAGCAGTGCCAGAAACAATAAGCCGCTAGGCGTTGCAGTGGGATCACCAAAACCGTTTGATAATGGATTAACAGGTCTAGGGAATCAGCAACAGGATCCATTCACAGTACCCTTAGCTGAGTATGGAAATGAAGCGAATTTCTATGGGTTCATTAATTCACTAAATATTGGGCCGGGCGAATCGAAGTCCCTAGTAAATTATGTACAAGTTGGAGAAGCTGGTGAAGAAGGGTTGAAAAATCTGGTTGCTATGCTAGATGGACTTAATAGTCTGCTGGATGTAACAGGATTAACAAAAGCACAAATTCGTTCAATTAGCAACTGGGATATATCTGCTATAGAGGGACTTGATACTGGAGATCATCTGGATATTCCAAATGCTCCTGCGGCCAAAGAATTAATAACTTCATCGCCGTATGATGTTAAGAATAAATCAATTGCAGAAATGCAGAAGGATATGATTAATGGTAAAACTACTTCTGTACAAATTACTCAAGCCTATTTAGATAGAATTAAGGTATACGATGAGGGACAATTGGGATTCCATGCATTCCTGCATGTATCTAAAACTGCGCTTAACCAAGCAAAAGCTGCTGACGATGCCCGTGCACAAGGTGTAAAAGGTGATTTATTGGGTATTCCAATTGCGATAAAAGATATTTATGACACAAAGGATATGCCTACTACAGGTGGCAGTAAAGCTCTTGAAGGCTGGCAGCCTGATTCCGATGCATTCCAAGTGAAAAAGCTGCGGGAAGCTGGAGCTGTAATTATTGGTAAAGTAAATACTTCTGAGTTTGCTAACAGCGGAAGCTTTAGTGAGAGCGGCTGGCAGCAAACATGGAATGCACTCTATCCATCAAAAACATCTTTTGGCTCAAGCGGCGGGTCTGCAGTATCTGTTGCAGCTGATTTTGCAGCAGCAGCAATGGGATCGCAAACAGGGGTATCTCTCTATGCACCAACTACAGGCGCTAGCTTAAAAAGCTTCCGGGGTACAGACGGTATGGCAAGTACTACAGGAGTACTTCCACTCACTTGGGGACAAGATTATGCAGGTCCCATTGCTAAAACAGTAACTGACCTAGCTATTATATTGAATACTACAACGGGTACGGACCCACAAGATATTTTCACAGTCACTGCTGATGCAGATCATAAGCGTCCAGTGGATTGGAAGGAATCTCTGGATGCTAATGCATTGAAAGGAAAGAAAATTGGATATATCCCTGCATCCTTTGTATCTGCATATGCTGATGATGATACAGGACGGGCAGTGATGGATAAGTTCTCAGAGCTTCAAGCAGCGGGGGCGACAATGATTGAAATGTCAGCTGTACCATCAGGCCCTAGTCGTCCTTCAGGTATTAATGGATCTACTGAAGGTTGGGCACGTTATATTGAGCTTCATAAGGACTTCCCTTATATTGATGGAGCAAGTGTACTAGCTTCAGATAAGGTACTTATCTATAATCAAAGAGGATATAGTACTCCAACTCGTATGACTGAACAAGCTGTACAAGATTACATTAAGTATAGAACCGACTATAAGGAAGTTATTAAAAACTGGATGGACGCGAATGGCGTTGATGCTGTTGTTTATGCAGGTTTTATTAGTGACGTATATAACAATGACGCATCAGCTTCTCAATTAAGTTCTGACCGTAACACGGGCGTATTAACCTCTAATGTGGGTCTCCCTACGGTAGTTGTTCCTGTAGGAACGAATGACAGCGGATATTCTATTTCTATGCAACTAGTTGGTAGAGCATGGGACGATGCAAAAATTTTAGGCATGGGCTACGCTCTTGAGCAACAAAGTCAAGCTAGACTACTTACAACATTTGCTCCAGCACTTCAATATGTTTCAAACTCTACTAATCCTAATCCAAATACAGATAATGGACCAACCAATCCAAATACTGGAAGAGGTACACCTCCAGCAGTAACAACGCCTATACAAACAACGGCACCTGCAGAAACAATAACACCAGCAGATAAGCCGAAAGTTGTTAGTTTTGTAGATACAATGAATCATTGGGCAAATGCAAGCATTGACGCATTAATTGCTAAGGGATTATTGACGGGTTATTCCGATGGAACATTCCGTCCAAATTCAGGTTTGACTCGTGCCGAAGCAATTAAAGTAATTGCAACTTACATGGGACTTGAAGGACAAGAAAGTAACTTTATAGATGTATCTCCAACTCATTGGGCGAATAAGTTTATTGGTGCAGCTGCTGGATCAGGCTTGATGAACGGATATAGTGACGGAAGATTCCGTCCAGATGAGAAGATTAGTCGTGGTGAATTAGCGGCACTAATCACTCGAGCTTTTAAGCTAACAGGTACTGGAAACACATCATTCAAAGATGTTACAAGAAATACATGGTATTATGATTCCATTGATGCACTCGCATCCAATAATATTATTAGAGGATACGCAGACAGTACATTTAAGCCTGAAAAAGATATTACTAGAGCAGAGTTTGCAGCAATTGTTTCCAGATTACTAGGAACTATTAATTAAAAGAAATTCAATTAAAAATGACAGAGTACTCGAGTAACCACGTTTACAGGAAGGGCCATCCCGAAAGGGATGGCCTTATAACTTGCCGTTACAGATAGTACGATGAACCGTATCATAAGTAGGGCGAACTCTATCCACACAAAAAACGACTCATCCGTAGACAAGTCGCTTTTCAAGTTTTATTATTAATGGTTTATTACTGTGTAATTGTCATCAGTCTTACCGCTTCGCCTTATAAAACTCATGATACAACTTCATGAGCGCCCTCTTCTCTATCCGTGAAACATAACTCCGCGAGATCCCCAGCTCCTTAGCAATCTCCCGCTGCGTCCTCTCTTCTCCACCTGTATCCAGCCCAAACCGCCCAACCACAACCTCTTTTTCCCGCTCATCCAAAATGTCTAGGTTGCGATATATCTTGCTCTTCTCAATCTTCAGATCCACTTCTTTAATAACATCATCAGCCTCGGAGCCAAGGATATCGATAAGTGTTATTTCGTTCCCCTCTTTGTCCGTCCCAATTGGATCGTGAAGGGATACGTCTTTACGTGTTTTCTTGAGCGAACGTAGGTGCATCAGAATTTCGTTTTCAATACAACGGGCAGCAAAAGTGGCCAGCTTTGTGCCTTTGTTCGGGCGATAACTCTCAATCACTTTGATCAACCCGATCGTTCCGATGGAGATCAGATCCTCCATGTCTTCCCCAGTGTTATCGAATTTCTTGAGGTTATGGACACGATATGATGTCATTTAGCTAAAGAGTTGTGACGGCAACTTCTTAGGCGATTGAGAAAAATAAAAATATTAATTCATATTACTTCAAAGAAAGCCGGAGTCATGGCGAAGGCTGACATCACTTTGCTTCCCCGGCTTTTCTTTAGTAGTTATTTATTTACTATATCAAGGAATAGCGAGATGACCTGAGCACTTTCTGCACGGTTTACATTTTCATGCGGCATGAATAATTGGTTCCCACGTCCGTTGATTAGGCCAAGCTCCTGTACGGCAGCGACTGCATTTGCAGCCCAGACGCTGATCGTATCGGCATCCTTAAAATTACTCAAGCGGTTAATTGCAACATTCTGTCCTGTATGAAACAGATACGCTTTGTAAATCATTGCCGCCATTTCTTCACGGCTTATGGTTTCCTCTGGCGCAAAAGTATCTATACTTCTTCCGGTAACAATTCCTGCTTCATATGCAGCAGCGATGGAAGAAGCGTACCATTTCGTGGATTTCACATCCTTGAATGTAGCTGTACCCGATGCTTTTATTCCGAGTGCACGAGTGATCAAGGTAGAGAATTCAGCTCTACTCACATTTTGCTTCGGTGCAAATAAAGTCTCACTTACACCTAAAACAATTTTCTTCGCAGCCATCCTCTTAATTACATCACTGGCCCAGTAAGAGGCATTAACATCTTCAAACGATTTGTCGTAAGTAAGAACGGCAAAATTACTGAAGTGGCTCACATTCGCCGTCCATTGATCGCCTGAGAAGATTCCACCCAAAAATTCTAGTCTGTCGTCATCAGTGATGTAATAAATACTCGTCAGATCCTGGCGAGAATTCTTCTTTGCTTTCATCTTAATGGTGACAGGCTTTGACAATTTTTCAAGCGTAAACACCGTTCCATCGGCCTTAACAATAGATAATTTAAAACCGTAGATCTCTCCGGTTAAAGAAATGTTTGCGTGATTCTTGCGTCCAGCTCGTTCGAGCAGTTCTTTGCTTTGCTCTGAAGATAAAGCTTTCATTTCATAAGAAATTTTCGCCTGTTCAAGCTCTTTGGCTGTAACTAGTGCCTGTAATTCCTTTAAAATCTCTGCGGAAACTTCAATTTCCACATCTGCGTTTTTAACCTTAAGAGCATTCTTGCCGTCATTTGCTGCCAAGGTTACCGGAAAGAGCACCTTCCATTCT
This sequence comes from Paenibacillus sp. FSL P4-0184, assembly GCF_038004625.1. NCBI lineage: Bacteria > Bacillati > Bacillota > Bacilli > Caryophanales > Paenibacillaceae > Paenibacillus > Paenibacillus sp. FSL P4-0184. The sequence continues at coordinate 527,856 of NZ_JBBORN010000001.1, forward strand.
CCCTTTGCCAACTCGAATGACAAGCTGCGCTGACTATCCGGTTTGCTTGCAGGAATCACAGGTTGACTTGGAGGATCGATTGGATTCGTTGGATTCGTTGGATTCGTTGGATTCGTCGGATTCGTCGGATTCGTCGGATTCGTCGGATTCTGCATCTTAACCGGCACATTAAAATCATCAACATTAATATGTCCGAAGCCGCCTGTAGATTGGTCAACCACCTTGATATAAAGCTCCTGACCAATATACTGTGATGCATCCCAGATCTTCCGTTGATACTCTTCATAATTAGTTGCAGTTTCTTTAAATAGTTCTTTTCCGTCTGATGCCCGGACCAGCGCAACATACAGTTTATCGATATCACGCCCTCCGCTGACTAAGAAGTTGATCTTTCCATTCCCGCCAAGAATAAAATTCTGCGATTTCAGCGTTCCAGTTAAGCTTTCACCGCCAGCTTGCTCGTTGAAGCCCCACAAATGATAGCCGCCTGGAATTTTATGCGACGGATTGAAGTAGATCGTTTCCCAGAAAAATTGGGCATCGGTCACATGAACATCCTGGAAAGCGTCTCCTTCTGCAGTCCAGCCTGTTAAATCGCCTGTGGCAAAGTCATGGTTAGTCAGTTCCGTAATATCGGTATACACGGAGTTATCCCAATTGTCAGGTACATCGACCGGAGCAGCCAGTTCACCCGTCAAGGCATTCATATTCCATACTTCCATCGACTTGACCGTAATATTGTTGTCGGCCCAGACCTGCAACCCCAAGGAATCGTATCTTCCTACGTAGACACGTGTGGTCAGTTTTTTCTTGTTATTAGCAAAGGCTTCGACCACTGAACGGTCCAGGAAGATATGCAGCTTCAGGTTCTCTCCGTCCAGATCCACATATCCGCCTTGGATGCCATCCACGCGAACATCCGGATCAATGCTGCTCTTAGTCCGGTCCACATTGAAGGTCCCGTCCGTCTTATCATAGTAAATCAGTGTTTCCTCCTGGCCGTCATCGGAGCGTCGCACCTTAAGACCGAATTTCTGGGCTTCACCAGGATTAATTTCCATCACAATCTCCAGCATGTCACCTTTGACATTCTGGATCAATTGATTGGCAGTCTGCAAATTTTTGTCTGCAAAATCAACCAATTTAGCGCCTCGTAAACTCTGCAATTCTTGAATCGGCTCAATGCGTAATTCATCATGATCATCCAGGCTTAGGGATATCGGCAGAGCCAGATTATGAGCCCATCCAGCTTGATATTCAGCTTGAGGCGTTCTTACATTCTGCACCATGGAATAAACAACCGTTCTTCCGTCGGGGGTGACCATACCGCTCTCTGCAGTTAAGTAGCCGTCACCTACATCAATTTTGGAAGGTGCGTTCTGATCAGGTATAAATTTATAGTTATCCCGGTCCCAGGTTCCAATCCAGTAAAAGACTTCAACATCTCTTTGTACATCGTTTGTCGGCGGTACTTGCTCTGGCTTTTCATGTGGATTGATCATGAAGATATACTTTTGTTTGCCCAAGCTATCCTTGCCTAACGGTAGGAGTACCGGCAGTTCCCATACCGTGCCTAATTCCGGGTATAAGCTTCTGTCACTTACGTATAAAGGTCCTTTATACTCCCAGTTGTACATATCGTCAGATACATATACCAAAGCTGTACCACTGCTAAAGTCTTTAAGACCGGATGTTACAAGCTGATACCATTTGTCCGTTTCTTTGTCATACCAAACAAACGGGTCCCTGAACTCGTTATGAATACCGTTTCCGTTCTGCTCAGTTACAGGTTCAGGATATTTCTCCCACTTTTCCAAGTTAGGGTCTGACAAATCAGCTGGAGTTGCCAGCCCCGTTCTTTGATTCGGCGACAAAGAATCGTTACCGGCGGTATAGAAAAGAACAGGGTTTCCGTTACGATCATATGCTGCACTGCCTGACCAAGCACCATCCGGATCAAGGATACCCGCTTCTGGCGCAAGCGCAGGTCTCACATTTTCCCAATGCACCATATCATCACTCACCAAATGTCCCCAATGAATTTGATGCCAGTATGGGCCTTGCGGATTATGCTGATAAAATAAATGATATTGACCGTTATAATAAATCGGTGCGTGAGCCTCATTCATCCAGTTTTGCGGAGGCATTGCATGATATTGCGGACGGTGCTGATCACCCTCAAACACACTAGGGTCCTCATCAATATCCTCATTCGGAATTAACGGAACTGTGCCACCGTGAAGCGTCTTTACACTCTCATATTCAGTAAGGATTTCTTGTCCTGTGAGTGCTTTATTCTGCAGTTTAACTTCATCAATAAGTCCACTGAACATATTGTAAGAAAACAGACCTGCCAGCTCTACTGGTTTATTATTTTTTCCGATAACCAGACTCGCTGTAGATGATGTGATTGGAACATTGAGGGGGGTTGCCTGAGAAGCTACTTCTTCACCGTTTAGGTACAATTTAATCTGTCCAACCTTCTTGTCGAAGGTAGCAGCTATATAATTCCATTTGTATTTCTCGAGCGGATGATCATTAACCCATACCTGAATCCACTGGCCACCAATCCCTACCTGCATGGACCACGTGCCGTGCCGGTACATCCCAAGGGAGAAGCCTTCAGCCTTATCCTGATCAGACTGATTCACAATTGCAGACAGCTTATTGCCGTCTCCCCATTCATAGCTGCGAGGAGCAACCCAAGCTTCGATCGTTAGCGCATCGCTTACTGGAATCGTATCCTTTGGATTGACTTCAATATAATTTGAGTATCCATCAAACAGAAGTGCACCACCTTTTACACCGCGCTGAGTCCATCTCGGATCCTTGGAAGACATATATCTTGCATTGTTAAACACATAATTCACATCATGTTGAAGATTTTGCATTTCTTCAAGCGCTTTCTTTCCGACACCTTCATTGAATTTCATAACAAAAATGTTACCCGCACCGTTGGCTTGAAAAGCATCAACGGAGATACTTGCCTGATCAGATTGATCGACAACCTTGATATAAAGCCCCTTATTATAATATTTTTGCATTTCCCAAGAAATAATCTTATTGGAACCGACAGCCCCAGTTTTTGCAAGTTGGGCGTTGGTGGTAGCATCATATAGCGCGACATAGGCATCCTCCGGATGAACGATATCTATAACGGTGAAAGTTATCGTCCCATTCCCTTGAAGTGTGAAGGCACTGGAAGTTAATGAGCCCTCCCCTTCCTTGCTAGACTTGGCATAGAAGCTGCCTTCTTTACCAGAACCACCTTCATCGGTCACTTGAAAAGCATCTCCCTCAACCGTCCACCCCTCAAAGTTTCCGGTCTCAAAGCCGCGATTCGCAATTTCGGTTGGGATAATGTTATCGGCCATAATACCCTCTTCTGGTACAATTTCATTGAAGGTGTTGAAGGCGTCCGCAAAAATCACCCCCCAATCCGATAGCGCATGATCGACGACCTCTATATATAGCCTCTTACCGATATACTTGGACAGGTCGGCTTTATACTGCTCCATATTCGCGAGTCTCAAGCCCTGTGCAGGATCAGGGAAACCAGAATCGTTAAATTCGCTGTTTCCATATCTGGCAATCAAGTTTCCCGTATCCGCATCACTGATGCTGATAAATGCCTGATCTGTATGCTTGCCTCCGCCTAGCCTAAAGGTTATCCAGCCGGTTCCTCCTAACTCAAATGTGCTGGAACGAAGCACTCCTGTCGCCGCTTCGTTGTATTTCCAGCCATTTAGATGGTAAGCGCCTTCCTGGTTATACGGAATTTGTTCCGCCCACCAGGTACTTTCATCTGATATGCTGTCTGGCCCAAACGCCTCGCCATCCACAACGGTCCACCCGTTCAGATCCCCAGTTTCAAAGCTTGGATTCTCGATTTGATATCGGTGGAAATCCGGTTTGATATCTGTGGCATTGATGCCTTGGGCAGGTTCGGATTCATGATACATAAAGAAAGCATCTGCAAAAATCAATCCCCAGTCCGAGGTCGCATTATCTACGATCTCCACATACAGCTTCTTACCTAAATAATTGGATAGATTCGCCTTGTACTGCTCCATATTGGCAAGCCGCATACCCTGAGCGGGATTCGGAAAACCTACGTCTGCAAATACTTTATTGCCATATCTAGCAATCACTTGACCTGTATCCGCTTCCACGATATTTATATACACTTTGTCAGGATTTTTTGCGCCGCCAAGCTTAAAACTTATCCAGCCGCTGCCGCCCAGCTCAAAAGTGCTGGACCGGAGCACTCCTGTAGTAGCCTCGTCATACTTCCAACCATTTAGATGATAACCGCCTTCTTGATTATATGGGATTTGTTCTGCCCACCAGGTGGTCTCGTCCGATACGCTGTTCTCACCAAACGCTTGACCTCTGACAACTGTCCAGCCTGACATATCCCCATTTTCAAATCCCGGGTTCTGAATTTGATAGACTGCATCCGTAACGGACGATTCTATGTTTGCTTTTGAAATAGTTTCTTCTACCACAGTAGGACCTGGCTCAGCTGCAGCCGAGATACTAGGAGCAACAAGCTGAAGTGCCATAACCCCTATCAGCAACCTGTATATCCAAGGTTTTCTGTCTTTAACTTCTCTCATTCAAAAACCTCCTTCATAATTTTTTATTCATGCCGCTTCGATACCTATTTTCGCGATGTTCCCTTGTGCAAGGATGAATAGTCAATGATGATGAAGGGAGAGGAATTAATTAAAGCGCTTTCAGTCAGAGGATTGCAAATCTTATTAATCATTCATTCTTTGAGCCAAATGACAAGAAGCGCCAAGGCGCTTCTGTTACCATATGGATTGCATCTCCCATATTTCTAAATTTTTGACAAAGGGTTCTCGATCTCCCCATATCTCTAACCCCAAAGCATCCTTACGGCTTGGATACACCCGGGTCGTCAGGCTTTTCAACCCGTTGGCATAGGCCTCGACCATGGAGCGGTCTAAATAGATGTGTAGCTTCAGATTCTCCCCTTGCAGCTCCAGCTTACCACCTTGAATTCCGCTACACTTTTCACCAGGGTGCAGTGTCGTTTTCGTACGGTCTACTAAGAGATTGGCTTCATTAAAATCATAATACAGAAGTGTTTCTTCTTCTCTATCCGGTGTACACCGAACTTTGATTCCTAGTTGTGTAGCATTGCAGGGTTCTAGCTCCACTTGAATCTCAAGCATGTCCCCTTGGATATCACTTAGTGATAGATTAGCTTCAGCCAAAGACTTATCCCGAATCGACAGCAGTTTCGTACCTCGCAGGGACTGAAGTTCCTGAATCGGCTCAATTCCCAGTCGTCCGTCTTCCCTCAGATAGACACTTAGAGGCAAACCACCATTATGAGCCCAACCCGATTGATATTCGAGTTCAGCCGTCCGGTCGCCTTGAGCTATGGTAAATATGATCTTTCGTCCAGTCTTCGGATCCACCATTCCACTCGGGCCGGTAAAATGGAAATCACCTACGTCAATCAGTTCCGGCTCCTCTTGATCTGGAATAAATGAAAGATTGAGTTTATCGAGCTGCCCAATCCAATAGAATACCTCGACATCTGCTCCCTTTCCTACTGGACTGACCAATAGGATATGTTTATGTTGGCCCGCTTTGTCTGTTCCCAGAGGGAGAAGCACAGGAAGCTCCCAAATAGGTCCAAGATAAGGGAACTTTTGAATATCCGCTTGAAAGAATGGCCCTTTATACGTCCAGTTCAGCATATCGGGTGACGCAAACCCTAGCGCTGCTCCACCTTCACCTTCGATCCCCGACCCGACCAGTGCAAACCAGCTGTCACCTTCCTTCCAGACAAAAGGATCACGAAAATCTCCGAATGCACCCATGCCCTTCTTCTGTACAATGAGCGGCTCCGGATGTTTGACCCACTGAATCAGATCCGGGTCTTTATCCTGAGAATAAGTGCTCCGGGCAAGAGCAACACTCTGATTTGGTGAAGCACAGTCATTTCCCGCTGTAAAGAATAAGACAGGCAATCCGTCTGCATCATAAGTAGCGCTTCCCGACCAGATTCCGTCCGGTGCCAGCTGATCTTTTTCAGGTGCCAGGGCTACGGGAAGATCACGCCAATGGACCAAATCCTCACTCACCCAATGGCCCCAATGAATATGATAAAAGAATGGTCCTAACGGGTTATGCTGGTAGAACAGATGATACTGGCCCTCAAAATAGATCGGCGCATGAGGTTCATTCATCCAATGTGCGGGTGGAGTAACATGGTACTGCGGTCTGTGTCGATCTCTCAGCAGAGGTGTCCGGTCCAGCTTGATTTCGTCAACATGCAGTTGTGGCTTGACGCCTCCGTGCGTAGAATCTAGCACATGCTGATAAGAAGCGGCTACTTCCTCAGCACTTAAGGCCCGGTTATAAATCTTCAAATCATCAATAATCCCACTGAACATCTGAAGGCTGAACACTTCGATCAGCAAGCTACTGTGATTATTCTTGCCAATGAGTAGATCCGTCTCTGCTGCCTCAGCGAGACGGGAACCGCTCGGCACGTCAGTCGAGGCGATTTCAGTGCCGTTGAGAAACAGTTTAATTTTCCCTTGGGTTCCATCAAATACAGCGTTCACGTATGACCATTCATTCTTGGGCAATTCATAGCCTTCAGGAGACCAAAGCTCCTGCCAGGTTCCTCCTTCTAGCCCAATCTGGAAGGACCAAGAGCCGTGCCGGAACATACCTAGCAGATAACCCTGCTTGCGGTCCATATTGTGACGGTTTACAATAGCAGTCAGCTTACCTTCATGACCTAAGTCATAGGAACGCGGTGCCACCCATACCCCAATACTTAGTGCTGACAAGAATTTTTGATCACAGTTTGTGTCTTCTTCTTTAAAAGAATGGGTAATAGAAGTAGAGTAACCATCGAACAGAAGTCCGCTTCCCATTACGCCCTCTCTCCACTGCGGACCCATCCGTTCGGTAAATTCCGCTTGATTAAATACGGACTCAATATCATCACGGATCTTGGATACACTCTCCAGAGCACTTGCTCCGGTGCCTTCATCAAAGGCCCAGTGCATCATCAGTCCTTGTTCGCTGTTTATGAGACGCATGCAGCATTCCTCCCTTATTTCTGTTCTGAGACAGCATCCGGTATATGAATGGATTTAAGCGTATGGATCTGCAGCGAATCCAATACAACTTGCCCAGATGGAGTACTTACTTCAACTCTATCCATTGGAGCATCAGGGAAGATTTGATCTGTCAATGTAACCAAGCCATGATCTGCATACACTTCAACCGCATTGCGATCCAGCCAGATTTGTAGCTTGATCTTCCCGCCATTCGAGACTAATCTTGCACCATGCTTGTTTTCGAATGTAGGATGGAAATCAGTCACACCTGATTTCGAACGGTCGATGAACAGCCATTGCTGAACAGGATCATATCCGATAACAAGCTCACTCAACCCAGAGGATTTCAGCACTATATGAACCTCTTCACCGAACCGGATATCGATATCTGCTTCAATTTCCAGCAGATCCTCATTCATTTTCTGCAGGAAAGGGGATGCAGGAGTAACGGTGATTCCATTCCAAACCATTAATTCTTTACGCAGCTGCTCTATTTCCCGGACAGGCATCTGGGTAAGCACGACACTTCCGTCCTTGCTGGTCAGGGACAAGGTGCGGGGGAGGGTCATAGCCCCCCTCCAGGAACCGGTAGGCGTCTCATTTGCATACTTCCAGTTACTCATCCATCCAATGATTACGCGACGTCCATCCTGTTCAGGAATATCTGACCAGGTAACTCCCGCATAGTTGTCTCTACCATAATCCAGCCACAGGATATGATCGGACGGATTGTCATTAATGAACGTCTTTCCATCGAACTCTCCTATGAAATATTGCGTACGCGAGCCTTCTGGACAATTGGGATTATCACCGATGCTGATGATAAGAACCCATTTGGATCGCCCGGTGTCATCCACCGGTAGCTGAAACAAATCTGGACATTCCCAAACGCCGTCATGTGAGCCTTCTTCTCTGCCGAATTTACCAGTCAGTGACCATTCACGCAAATTGTCGGATGCATAGAAACGTACATGGTCTCCCGCGACAATAGCCATAATCCACCGCTTACTTTGGGCATGCCAGAAAACCTTCGGATCCCGGAAGTCTATCAAATCATTCTCGGCGAGCACCGGATTCCCGTTATACTTTTGCCAGGTTTGGCCTTTATCACTGCTGTAAGCCAGGCTCTGACGCTGGCGCGGTTGCCCCGTCTCCGGATGGATATCCGCATGCGTAAAGATTGCGACGAGTCCATGGGAATCTTTGAATAAACCACTGCTATTATTCCAGTCAACTACACAGCAGCCGGAGAATATTGCCCCATGCTCATCTGGGAACAATGCAATCGGCGCATGCTGCCAGTGAATCAGGTCTTCACTTATAGCATGGCCCCAATGCATCGGACCCCATTTATTACTGTAAGGATGATATTGATAGAAAAGATGATAGCTTCCCTCATAATAGACTAATCCGTTCGGATCATTCGCCCAGCTCGTGGGAGGTGAGAAATGAAACCCCGGTCTGAAACGATCGGCATTAAACTGTGTATTGGACTCAGACTCAATGATCTGGTTAATCTCTTCTATTGTTGGCATAGACCCAAGAGCCCCTTTCCGTGTTGTAACTAACGCTCCACCGGCATTGGCAAAGGTCAGCATGTTGCTCATTTGCTGGCTGGTTAGATCATGCAAAGAACTTCTGTTTTCCAGGATCTTATATAACAGACATCCTAGAAAAGCGTCGCCGGCACCTGTCGTGTCGATGGTTTTGACCTTAAACCCCGGTACATATCCATCATGATCAGCTACACGGTAATAGCAGCCCTTTTCCGCTAAAGTCACGACAATTAACGCGACTTCAAATTGTTGCTGGAGCTCCAGCGTGCCTTTTTCAACGTCGCTGGTACCAGTTATAAAAGAAAGCTCTTCTTCCGAAATTTTCAGGATATCGGCATAATTCATGCCCCAATAAATATTTTGCCTGGCTTCCTCTTTACTCTCCCATAATGCAAACCGGATATTCGGATCGAACGAGAGCAAAACTCCTGCCTCTTTGGCTTTGAGAACTGCTGTCCTTGTTGCGGTACGGGATGGTTCATGGGTCATGGACAATGAGCCAAAATGCAGAGTCTTGCAGGTTTCAATCCGGCTCAGCGGGATATCCTTCGAGTGCAGGAAGGTATCTGCTCCCGGCTTTCGGAAGAAGCTGAACGTTCTATCTCCCTGGTCATCCAGATGGACAAAAGCCAGTGTTGTATTCGCTTCATTTGTGAAAGATACTTCAGATATATCAACACCACTGCTTAGCAGTGTTCGGTGCAGTATGGAACCGAATTGATCCTCACCGACCTTACTTATCAATGCTGTTCGGGATCCTAATCGGGATAGTGCAGCGGCTACGTTAGCGGGAGCTCCTCCCGGATTGCATTCAAACTGCTCATTCCCCCCAGCTGAACGCCCTGCCGGAGTAAAGTCTATCAATAGTTCTCCTATGGCGATAACATCAAGCACAGTTTCTCTCCACCTATCATCTATTTATTTATTTTTTTAGATTTTCGTTATATCGATCCAGACCGGTTTGATAAATTTCCATCAGTTCTTTCAGACCCATTTTGTCCAGTGTCTTCAGATACTTGTCCCACTCTGCATCTGCGCCGCCATCAACAATGAATCTTCCTCTTTGGGTATTTACATACTTAAGCAGTTCGGGCTCAATTTTATTGATTCTATCCAATTCCTCCGGTTCAAAGAAGATACTCGGATAGTTTTCCTTTTCCATATATGGATTGTAATATTGCTCCAAATCTTTAGCGCGCTGCTGGGCCCGAGGCTCCATATCTACAATTTTTCCGAATTCATCAAAAGTAATGACACCAGGTGCGCCCGATCCCGGAGCAACTTTTTGGCGGAATTCACCTGCAGAGGCTCCATCAGGAAGAGGTAGATTTACCAGTTTCCCGTTTTCGTCCTTCTTGTACACGATATCCAGCGGACCCCAGTGGATTTGAGCAGCCATATAAGGTTCAAACTGCTGATCGATCCAGCGCATGGTTATTTCCGGATTGCTGTTCGCTTTGGTGATTACAAAAGATCCGCGTCCTGGGCCACCGCCATTGGCACGTCCGATGGTTTGATTCCCATCCGGTCCTTTGAGCGGAGACAGAAGAACATAATCCTTGCCTCGCTCGGTTCCGACAACTTCTTCGATTTCCCACCAAACATAAGATCCTAGCGTTTCATCGGTTGTTTTACCCTTAGCCAGATATTGTGCGGCATCTTGGGTGAAAGATTCCGGATCTATCAGACCCGTCTTATACCATTTTTCATGGAAATAATTTAGAGCTTCTTTATATTCAGGCTGAGTCGCGGTAAAAATAACTTTCCCATCACGGACGACCCGGTGCTCCAGATTATCTGGAAGGCCAAAAGCCCCGAATAGTCCAGCAATATCCATACACCACTGCATGTGCATGAAGCTTAACGGGATTTCATCCTGCTTTCCATTGCCGTTCGGATCTTGTGTTTTAAAGGCCAACAGAGCTTCCGTGTATTCATCTAGTGTTTGTGGTACCTTAAGCCCCAGCTTATCTAGCCAAGCTTTATTGATGACGTGGAAGAAGGGATTGGTCCCCAGGTTATTTTCTTCAAAGGACGGTAGCCCGTAGATGTGCCCATCCGGTGCTGTGATCGAGGATTTGATATCAGGTCGACGATCAAGAAGCGCTTTCAAATTAGGTGCATATTGTTCAATTAAATTCTCTAGGGGAATAAGGGTTCCATCCTTACCATAATTGATTAACTCGTAATCAGTGAATCCGGCTGCATAAAAGGCATCCGGCAAATCACCACTCGCAAGTAGCAAATTTTTCTTTTCTGTATAATCGGTATCAGGAATATTGGTCCAGTTAATTTTTACATTGGTGTCTTTTTGAAGACGTTTAAAAATTTCTAGCTCCGAGTATTCCGGTGCCAATGCAGACTTCGGGGATACCATTTTTAAAGTCACTTCATTGTTAACAATCGGAAGACCAGTTTGATTGAATTTCGCTTCCTTATTCTGATTACCAACCGCTTTATTTGCCCCGTTCCCATTTCCAGAACATCCGCTTACCGCAAACGCTCCAGCCAGCATTACAATTCCAGCACCTTTGAATAAAGATTTCACTAATACATAACCTCCCCTTATATCGTTCCACATTCAAAAATCAAATATTTCTTTTCTGCATAAATCATTTGATCCTGTACATCCCCCCTTTCAAGACCCTGTCTATCTCATCCCTTAATTGAGCCAATCATCACGCCTTTAACAAAGTACTTCTGCAGGAACGGATACAAAATCAGTAACGGCAGACTGGATACCATGATGACACCATATTTAATCAGTTCTGTAACACGCATCTTGGCAGCATAGGATTCCACATCGATCATCATGCCTGAACTGACCTGATTCTGAACAAGAATATTTCGAAGCACCAATTGCAGCGGATATTTGGTTCCATCATTCAGGTAAATCAATGCGTCGAAGAATCCGTTCCAGAAGCCGACCACATGGTACAGCACCATAACCGCTAGAATCGATTTTGATAAAGGCAGTACGATGCTCCAGAAGAATCTAGTGTTGGAACATCCGTCAATTGAAGCCGCTTCCCACATCTCATCCGGGATGGAGGATTGAAAGAAGGTTCTTACAATGATGACGTTAAATACACCACCAGCTCCTGGAATAACCAATGCCCACATCGTATTCAGCATATGTAGATCCTTAATCAGCAAATAGGTTGGAATTAGCCCGCCACTAAAGAACATCGTGACCAACAAAAACCACATAATCACAGACTTTCCGGCCAGATCCTTACGGGCTAACGGATAAGCAGCGAATACCGTCACAGCTACGCCAATTAATGTTCCCACTGTTGCATAAAGTATTGAATTTGCGTATCCGATCCATATGGAGGAATCACTGAATATTCGCTCATAACCATCCAAAGTGAAGCCTTTTGGAAACAACCAGACCTCACCTGAGTAGATATAATTAGGGTCACTGAATGATGCTACCAGCACAAAATACAACGGGTATAATACAAGCAGCATAATGATGGTCAACAAAAAGTAGTTGATAATGTCAAACCATGCATCCCCACTGCTCTTTCGCTTCATTAATTTGTTCAAAATAAATTCCTCCTTACCACAGACTGGTTTCTGTCATTTTTTTAGCGATTCGGTTAACGGTGAAAATCAAGATAATATTGATCAGGGAATTGAACAGACCGACTGCCGTAGAAAAGCTATATTGGGCCTTCTGAATCCCCATTTCATACACATAGGTAGGAATGATATTGGAGGTAGCATAATTCAGATCACTCTGCATCAGAAACGCTTTTTCAAAACCGATGCTCATTATATTTCCAAGTGCGAGAATTAACAGAATGACGATCGTCGGCAAAATGCTAGGAATATCCACGTACCATACACGCTTCCATTTACTCGCTCCATCCATAATTGCAGCTTCATGAAGTTCGGGATTAACCCCGGCAAGAGCAGCTAAATAAATAATCGTGGCAAATCCTGTTTCTTGCCATATTCCCGACAATATATACAGAGGGCGGAACCAGCCTGAATCGGCCATAAATAGAATTGGGTCCCCTCCGAAGAAGGTGATCACGTGATTCACAATTCCGCTATTTGGAGACAAAAAAACATTCAGCATACCAACCAGCACAACGGTGGATATAAAGTGCGGAGCATAAATCACTGTCTGCACAAATTTCTTGTAGGTCTTACCCAGCATTTGATTTAGCATAATTGCGATAATAATTGGAGCCGGGAAGCCAAATAGCAACGAAAGGAAACTGAGTGAGAGCGTATTCGTGATAATGTTCCAGAAGTTATAGGAATCGAAAAAATCTCTGAAGTGCTGAAGCCCTACCCACTCACTTCCCCAGATCCCTTGACTTGGAGAGAAATCCTTAAATGCAATTTGCACCCCATACATCGGATAATACTTAAATACAAGGTAAAGGATAATGATCGGCAGTAAAAACAGGTACAATTGATAGTCGCGTTTGAGCCTGCTCCAAAATTTACGCTTTGGTTTGATCATGTAATGATCCGCCCTGCTAGTTGTTGAACTCACTCTTATTCTCCCTTTCGTGTACAAGTAATCATTTTTGAAACGTTTCCAATTTTAGTTCTAGAAAAACTCCAGTTGGTAGGTCTATGCCAATAATCAACTGGATGAGCCGATATTTCCTGTATATTCTAGAAGATCTGGGTATTTTGATTTTTTGAAACGTTTCCAATTTAGAATGAAAAACATCAGATAGTAGATTACTTATGCAGGATGCGCTGACGTTTTTGATCCAAATAGGATTATGTAGTTTCACCTTGCTTGAATATAACAGGGATACGATACACTTGCTTATCTAAAGGTATGCCTTCGATCTTGTTATAGAGCAGTCTGATTGTCATGCGTGCCATCTCTTCCACCGGCTGCCTGATTGTTGATAAAATAGGGTGAAAATAAGGATTATCCTGAATACCATCATAACCGATGACCCTCACATCTTCTGGAATACGAATGCCCTGCTTGCGTGCTCTGTCTATATAGTTGGCTGCCAGCATATCGGTAATGGCAAAAACACCATCTACATCGCCATGCTTGTTGAGGAACTCATTAATATAGGCACTGTCATCCACAATTGGATCTGGTTTCTCGTAGATCACATAATCGATACCCAAAGCTTCCGCTTCATGAATGAATCCTTGTCTCCGGTTCATGGTTTCGCTAAAAACAGAAGTAACACTTCCCATAAAAGCTGGTTTCTTGGCTCCCGCTTTCACAAGCTCCCTTAAAGCAAGACGTCCTCCCTCATAATTATCGGAGGTCACACAGGTAATCTTCTTGTTAAAGTGTCTGTCGATGCTTACAATCGGAATGTCATTACTCACATTATTCTCGATATCGTTGTACGTTATGCCAACAATACCAGCCACTTTATTCTGCCGGAGCATTTCTAGATAATACAGCTCCTTTTCAGGTTTGCCGCCGCTGTTGCATAACATAAGCTTGAAGCCTTCCAGGTCCAATTCATCCTCGATGTAATAAGCCAATTCAGAAAAGAACGGATTCCAGATGCTCGGAAGCAGTAGTGCTACCATCTTAGATTTCTGCATCTTGAAATTCCGGGCCACTTCATTAGGGAAATAATTCAGTTCTTGTATGGCGTCCTCCACTTTTTTGCGTGTCTTGGGTTTTACAGCGCCAGAGTTGTTAATGACTCTGGACACGGTTCCTACAGCAACACCGGCTAAGCTAGCTACATCTTTAATGCTTGTCATTTAACACCCCCGAACTCTCTATAAAAATTATAATAGCATCAAGTTGGAAACGTTTCAATATCTTTTTTTGAAACGTTTCCAACTTGATATAGATATCAATGTTTATATTGCTCTTGACTAGTTCGAGTTCCCCCTCAGATAGGAGTTATATGTTTCTCTGTTTAGCTTCACAATATCTTCATGTGTAAATTCAGCTGAGAAATTTCCTAATACTTTATCCCGTAGGAACGGGGATTTCTCTTTGTTTGCCCTTTTCAAAGCTTCTGTTAGCTCCTCTTTTGTTAGTTCTGTACAGTATGCAGGAGTTCCTGGCTGTTGTCTCCACGAATCACTTAAAGAACCACTATCTATTGCGTCGAAGCCTAGCTCGTTTACTACGTCCATAATGATTTGTTTTTGTGATAGATCATTACCAGCAACCGCCATGGCAATGCGATCACTAGTACCTTCGAGGGTTCCTTTATTCTCAAGAGTATAAGCTAATTGATTATTGAAAGCTTTGATAATAGGTCTACCTAATTGATTTGCAACCCACACACTTTCAACCTTCCCGGCCTCAATTTCTTCAACTTTATTGTCCCTAAAAGGATAATAATTTGAAGTGTCTACAACAATTACTTCCTCACCAGCTTTATCTACAATACTACGAATGCTTGGCATTGCATGAAAAGGGATAGATACGATCAGAACATCAATATTTTTAATTACATCTTCTACACTCACAGGTGTTCCAGCAATCTCTTTTCCTTCTAAACGTTCAATTCCTCGAGCATCCGCAATTTTGACGTCATGTCTATTCATAAATAGTTTATTAGCTATCGTTGTTCCTATTGGTCCTGCACCTATAATTCCAAATCTCATTATTATTCCTCCAGATTGTGTTTTTAAAATATAGATCATATACTAAGCTCAATACTCTAATTTTTGAAGTAGGCAATAAAAATTGCTGTAGTACACTTTTTCGTACTATAGAGAACATAAAGGTGATATGATGGCTAGAATTTGTAAGGATGGCTATGAATTTGAAAAGGATTTTATTAAAGAAAATAGAGAAGTCTATGGAATTTCTTATACTCAAAGTATTCTATCGGGTCGTTGGAAATGTCTCATCCTTTGGTTTCTAAAATCAAAAGAATATCGTTACAATGAAATTAAAGCTTTTTTATGGGATATTTCACAAGGTTCACTTACAAAACAACTACGAGAGCTAGAAGCTGACGGTTTAATTGAACGTAATGTGTTTCCAGAGGTACCTCCACGCGTTGAATATTCATTAACATCAAAAGGGAAGGAATTTATTCCTATCCTTGATTTGATGGGGGATTTAGGGAAGAAATACGGAGAAAAAATAGAATAATAAGCCTATATAACTGCAGACCTTGTATCCATAAAATTTCTGATGTAACGTAAAAGAGTCGAATTCTTATAAGCAAAGAATTCGACTCTTTTACGTATATATTTTTCCCAACATGTCGGCATTCCAATCTGGTTTTCTAATACCTTAGTCAACTATCCTGCCAGTTAGTTCAACAAACGAGAAAAAGCTAAATCATAGAAAACACCTCACCTCTAAGTTCACGTAAGCGGAATAGGCTATTCGTATTTTTGCAGCATTAGCATTTGATTGTATAATGAAATCCCAAATAATAATAAGCGCGATGGAATAAGCATTTATTAGCTGTATAAAAAACACTATTTTTCAAATAAATATTTTGAGTATAGCGCGTATAAATCCTAATCAAACTAATTCTCATTTAGAACAATTGGATCACATAGTCAACATAATTCACCTCACACAGGGATTTCTCTGTATTAAGGAATACGCAGTTGTATTTCATAACCAGTAATCTAGCCATCGCTTGTCGCATTTATAAAGCCACTTGGGTGTACTAAGTATTTTTAACATGTTAACTACCCTCTCTAATACGAAAAGGGCGATAACTTACTTATTCATATTCAAGCTTTTAATTCAAGGCTTATTTCAGATTTGACTTTATTCGATTTTTCAAATGACCTATAACAATCTGATTAGGTTCAGATGGATCATTTTTTTTGTTAACGGCTTTATGAATTGAATCTATTTCTTTAGCAAAATTGTAAGCATTGGCCCCCCCCAACTTCTCTTTAATGTTTTTTGATTAGAATTTTCGTAGCCTCATCTTTCTCACAGTAAATCCAGACATCATTTAAAATATTCTTCTTAACACCACTTTATCTTTATTTCTCTACTTTTTTCTTGGATTTTCAATAGCTGATTTAAAACAAAAATACGTTGAACAATATCTTCAGCTATATAAAATTGTCTCTTGTAATAATTTATTTGTGTCTGATATGGACCTTGATATATCTCATTATTTTCATATACATGTAACAGTTGAACATGGAGGTCATAAATTTCTTTGTATCTCATTGTAGCACTCCTCTAATAGCTAGAAAGTTATTAAACCTCTTGTTCTTATGTACTATATAAGTACTTTCCTAATATGATAATGAAAAAGCAACTTTCCCGTAGAAAAGTTGCTTTCAAAACATCAAGCTTCTACCGATTTAAGTTAAATTACACTATTTTGAACTTACCGCTTCGCCTTATAAAACTCATGATACAGCTTCATGAGCGCTCTCTTCTCAATCCGCGACACATAACTCCGCGAGATTCCAAGCTCCTTGGCAATCTCCCGCTGAGTCCGCTCTTCTCCACCCGTATCCAATCCAAACCGCCCAACCACAACTTCCTTTTCACGATCATCCAGAATATCTAGGTTGCGATATATCTTGCTCTTCTCAATCTTCAGATCCACTTCTTTAATGACATCATCAGCCTCGGAGCCAAGGATATCGATAAGTGTTATTTCGTTCCCCTCTTTGTCCGTCCCAATTGGATCGTGAAGGGATACGTCTTTACGTGTTTTCTTGAGCGAACGTAGGTGCATCAGAATTTCGTTTTCAATACAACGGGCAGCAAAAGTAGCCAGTTTTGTCCCTTTGTTCGGGCGATAGCTCTCGATGGCTTTAATCAGGCCGATGGTGCCGATGGAGATTAAATCCTCCATGTCTTCTCCGGTGTTATCGAATTTCTTTACTATATGGGCGACAAGTCTCAAATTGTGCTCGATAAGCAAATTTCGGGCTTTAGCATCCCCTTCAGCCATCATGCCTAAGTATTTGCTTTCCTCCTGCTCCGAGAGCGGCTGTGGAAATGCGTTGTTCCTTACGTAGGATACCAGCAACGTCAGTTCTTTGATTAGCAACGCGATCGTACTTAAGAATCCAGGCAACTTGGCGACACCTCCCGCACTTGTACAATGAAACCGATCTGTTAGCCTTACGGGTTCATGGTCATCTTATTGTATGTGGGTAGATGCCTAGAAGTGCATGTACGGGGGAAATTGTACAAACCCATTGTTAGTCTCTCCGCTTTAGCTTCATTAATGTCCTCATCCATCTGCTCCCAGTTCTGCTCAACGGAGTGACGCTAATTTGTCATGATAAAAAAGATGCAGCAAGGTCCAGCACGAAAAACAGTACAGCTGCCTAAGCAAACCGCTCCAACCTGCGTATTTCCGGGATATTAACACTTTAATAGAGCGTTTACTAGACCAGTTCCCAACTAGTTAGGAAGCACTTTTCATGTTGACTTTTCAACATATAGTGATTAAAATAAACAACGCACACTAAATATAGTATGCATATGATTTTCCAGTATTTATAGCTTATCTATTCTATCTTTACAGTAATATATACAGGGGGAGAGACTCCATGCTAGTCGCATACGATTCAAAAACCGGAAACGTCAAACGCTTCATTGGTAAGCTTAAGCTGCCAGCTGTGCAGATTGAAGAGCATATGACCATTGACGAGCCCTATGTGCTTATTACATATACCACCGGCTTTGGACAGATTCCAGAGAAGGTGTCTACTTTCTTGAAGAACAATTATTCCAATTTGAAAGGCATCGCCGCCAGCGGCAACAAGAACTGGGGCGAGCTGTTCGCGCATAGCGCAGACTTGATTGCAGATCGGTACAATGTACCAGTTATCGGTAAATTTGAGCTATCGGGCACATTTGGTGATGTGGAACGAATTAAACAGGAGGTGAGCCGAGTTGCGGCATATTGAACTAAACAACATGTTGATGAAGAGAGACGAAAGTGGTTTCTTTCAATTGGATAAAGACCTTGAGGCAGTAGCCGAATTTATGCGGGATGTAGAACGACGGAGCCTGGTTTTTGCGAATACAAAAGCCAAGGTTGATTATATGATTGAACAGGATTTCTACGAAAATTTTTACGAACAGTACAGCTTGGCTGAGATTGAAGATGTCTACCAAGTTACCCATTCTTACAACTTCAGCTTTCCATCCTATATGGCTGCTTCGAAGTTCTATACGGATTACGCTGTAAAAAGCAATGACCGCAAGCAATATCTGGAGCATTATCCGGACCGTGTGGCGGCAGTTGCCCTTCACCTAGGACGCGGGAACGCCGCTACTGCCGGCATGCTTGCCCGTTCGATGATGGAGCAGCGTCTGCAGCCAGCGACCCCAACCTTCTTAAACGCCGGCAAGAGCCGTCGCGGTGAGCTTGTCTCCTGCTTCCTTATCGAAATGGACGACTCGCTTAATTCGATCAACTATGTGCTCAATACCTGCATGCAGCTATCGAAGATCGGCGGTGGCGTGGCTGTCAACCTGTCCAAGCTTCGTTCACGCGGAGAGACAATCAAGGGTGTCGAGGATGCGGCTAAGGGCATTATTCCTGTGCTCAAGCTGATGGAAGACGGCTTCTCCTATGCTGACCAGATGGGTCAACGTAAAGGTTCTGGAGCCGCCTACTACAACATTTTTGGATGGGATGTTCTTGAATTTCTTGACAGTAAGAAGATCAACGCCGACGAAAAAACAAGACTCAAGACCCTGTCCATCGGCCTGATCATTCCGAATCGCTTCTATAAGCTGGCGAAGGACAATGAACCGCTCCATGTATTTGCCCCTTACAGTGTGTACAAGGCTTATGGAACGCATCTTGATGACATGGATTTGGATGAAATGTACGATAAGCTGCTAGCCGATCCACGTGTCAAAAAGAGAAGGGCCATGAGCGCACGGGATATGCTGACCAAAATCGCCATGATCCAGCTGGAATCTGGCTATCCATATATTATGAACAAGAGCAACGCCAATGAGGCCCATGCCCTGAAAAACGTTGGACAGATCAAAATGTCCAACCTCTGCACGGAAATCTTCCAGCTGCAGGAGACCTCAGAAATTGCTGATTACGGACAGGAAGATACCATCCGCCGTGATGTAAGCTGCAATCTGGCTTCCTTGAACATTGTCAACGTGATGGAGCATGGCAAAATCCGTGAATCCGTACATGAGGGCATGATCGCCTTGACTGCAGTCAGCGATATGACCAGCATCTCTAATGCCCCAGGCGTAGCCAAAGCTAACAAAGAGATGCACTCCGTCGGTCTCGGCGTCATGAATCTGCACGGCTATCTGGCCAAGAATAAGATCGCTTATGAAAGTGAACAGGCTCGCGATTTTGCCCGGACCTTCTTCATGACCATGAACTACCATTCACTGGAGAAAAGCATGGAGATCGCTGCTGCAACCGGCCGGTCTTTCCATGGATTTGAGGCTTCTGATTATGCTACAGGAGCTTATTTTGAGCGTTACCTGACTACGGATTACCGCCCTGTAACGCCAAGAGTACAAGAGTTGTTCGGAGATATTTTCATCCCATCCCCTACGGATTGGGAACAACTGCAGGATGCAGTAAAAGCAAATGGCCTGTACCATGCTTACCGTTTGGCAATTGCGCCGACAGCCAGCATTTCCTATATTCAAAATGCTACTTCAAGCGTTATGCCTATTGTAGAGCAGATTGAGACCCGGACTTATGCCAATTCAACGACTTACTATCCGATGCCGTACCTGCGTCCAGACAATGTATTTTTCTATAAATCGGCTTACCAAATGGATCAGTTCAAGGTGATCGATTTGATCGCGGAAATTCAGCCCCACATCGATCAGGGCATCTCGACCGTTCTGCATGTGAACAGTGATGTCTCCACCAGAGAACTGGCCCGCTCCTATCTGTACGCGGCGCATAAAGGCCTGAAGTCGCTATATTACACCCGGACCAAAAAGCTGTCCGTTGAGGAATGCCTCACCTGCTCGATCTAACTGGAAGGCTATAGCCGCAGAAAAGGAGATTGCCATATTATGACCGCTATCCAAGCCGTTAACTGGAACCGTCCTGACGACGATTTCTCATTGATGTTCTGGAATCAGAACATTATGCAATTCTGGACGGACGATGAAATTCCATTATCCGATGATAAAATGTCCTGGCTCACGCTCAGTGAGCAAGAAAAGGACTCCTATATGAAGGTACTCGGCGGACTCACGCTGCTGGATACGATTCAAGGCGGAGTAGGTATGCCGCAGATTATGGAGCATGTCGAAGGTCTTCAGCGCAAGGCTGTGCTTGGCTTTATGGGCATGATGGAACAGATTCACGCCAAATCGTACAGTAGCATTTTCACCACTTTGTCCTCCACAGAGGAGATTGACAGTGTGTTCCGCTGGGTTGAAGAGAACCCTTATCTGCAGTTCAAGGCAGAAACCATATCACAATATTACAAAAATATAGATTCACCCAAAGATCTGTACCTTGCCATGGCAGCCTCAGTGCTGCTCGAGAGCTACTTGTTCTACAGTGGCTTCTTCTACCCGCTTTATCTAGCTGGCCAAGGCAAAATGACATGCAGCGGTGAGATCATCGACCTTATTCTGCGGGATGAGAGCATCCATGGCGTATATGTCGGTGTACTGGCGCAGGAGATCTTTGACGGGCTACCAGATGACGAGCAGCGCGAGCTACACCAGAAGCTGGTAGACCTCCTTAGACTGCTCCATGAGAATGAAGAACGTTATACCGAGCAGATCTACGCTCCCATCGGACTGGTGGACGAGGTCAAGACCTTCCTTAGATACAATGCTAACAAAGCCATGATGAATCTGGGCCATGATCCGCTATTCGACGAGGAAGAGATCAACCCGATTGTTCAGAATGGCATCAGTACCCACACCAAGCAGCATGATTTCTTCTCGAAAAAAGGTAACGGATACGTCCGTGCGCTTAACGTGGAGCCGCTGAAAGATGAAGATTTTCAATTTTAAATATAGATAAAGCAAAAAAGTGCGGAGAAAATTCTCCGCACTTTTTGCTAACTGTAAGATTAGATTATTGCAAGCTTTTCAGGTATGTTCTAGCTTCTTCGTAGGTATCGTAAGCATCTGCAAAATCTCTACCAAAAATACGTTTCAATTGCATCTTCCAAATTGGGTTTTTAGTTACATAAGCCCATCCTGCTTGACCAGCTTCACTCGCCATCGCACCAGTAGGGGCTAGCATAGCTGCAACCTCAGGAGTAAGTACACTTTTAGAATCAGTTACATCAGTTGTTCCTGTAAATTTAGGTTTAACAAGCTTCATGATATTTTCAAAATCTTTCAGGTATCCTGGAACATCTTCAGCTGAAAAATCAATAGATACTACATCGATATGGTTCTCATTTTGGTTGTACTTAATTGTGTATGACATAATTATTTTTCCTCCAAGTTTTAACGTTATTTTTTTAATAATAGAGATGAAATGTATGTAACTTCACAGACAAAAAATACCCGCCCCATGTTTTTTCAGGGCGACGACATCTACTTCCTGTATCGTTTTTATAACAACACCCTTT
Organism: Paenibacillus sp. FSL P4-0184; assembly: GCF_038004625.1. Classification (NCBI taxonomy): domain Bacteria; kingdom Bacillati; phylum Bacillota; class Bacilli; order Caryophanales; family Paenibacillaceae; genus Paenibacillus; species Paenibacillus sp. FSL P4-0184. The sequence goes on from NZ_JBBORN010000001.1 coordinate 550,003, forward strand.
CTAGAATAATAACTAATACATATTACCTATATTATTATCGACAAATTTCTTTTTTTATTTATATTAAAATACAAATTTCTACAAATTCCAACATATTCATGGTCATATTTTCCTTAATTCGTTCATTATTGTGTATCTACTGTCTCTTGCAACCATTCAATTTGCCAACATACGAAGAATCTGTTTTTTAGACAACTAAAAAAGACTCTGCGTGCGACTTCCGATTCCAATCCAGTCATCCTTCAGGTTGTTGGAATCAGAATACGCCGCAAAGCCTCTAATAGTATATTTTAGTAGTTATATAAGTAAATCAATCCGTGATTACTTTGTTGCGGAATAGCCCCCGTCAATCACATGTGCTGTACCTGTAATAAATGAAGCCTCATCACTTAGTAGGAAGCATGCAAACGCAGCTACTTCCTCAGGCGTACCATATCTACCCAGAGCCGTTCCAGAAGCGATAAGAGATTGAAGCATCTCTACATCATCAGACAACAGCTTTTCATATCTGTTCATAGTTGGTGTAGGGATAGGTCCTGGGCAAAGGGCATTTACTCTAATGTTACGGTGACCCACTTCTTTGGCAACCGATTTAGTCATCCCCACAATAGCATGTTTGCTTGCTGAATAAGCTGCATCATTGGCCATCCCGATAAAAATACCATGCAAAGAGGAGCAGTTTAGAACGGAAGCTCCAGATTTCATATGAGGTAATGTATAATGCAACATGTAGAATTGGCTAGTGAGATTTGTCTGAATCACTTTTTGAAACAACAACGGATCATAGTCTATAACATCCGTATTGTCTCCTGTAATTGCTGAGTTATTATATAGGCAATCAATTTTTCCATAAGCTGCTAATGTTTGATCTACGATATTTTTGCAGTCTGCTTCGAGAGAAACATCTGACCGAACAAACATCGCTTCCCCACCTAGAGCCTTAATTTCCTCAACTGTGTTAGCGCCGGCATCTGATCGATTGGCAACTACTACAGTACCGCCCTCTCTTGCTACTCTTAAGGCTGTAGCTTTTCCGATTCCGGTACCTGCACCTGTAATAATAACTACTTTGTTCTCAAATCTGTTGCTACTCATATGCGCACCACTTTCTTATGTCTTTTTCAGGAGGAGGATTCGAACCTCATAGACCCTAATATCGCCTGATGCAATATGGATTGGAACATTTTTGCAGAAAAATCGACAAAATTATCCTCTATATGACAACTTTATTGTATTTAATTGTATATAGCAATGAATATTTTAATCTGCTTTTACAACAATTGAGAATTTGGTTTTGATCGTCATAAAAAAAACCCCCCTTAGAATTTCATCAGATAAACCAGAAGTTTTATCCGATGCTTATTCTAAGGGGTTTGATCATTTGTAAATCCGTCGTTGTCAATGAAACCATACTCCAAATAAATTATTTATTGGCTTATAGATAAGAATAATCAGAAACAGAGGACTCGGGATGTTCAATTTTAACAACGTACATACGGTCGCGCCAAGTCCCAAGATCCAAAATATAAAATATACGCTAAGATCACGTACTCGGCGCTTTCGCATTAATATAGGCAAATCAAGTGCCATACAACCTACAGCAAGCACCAACAAAAACAATAACACCATTTGACTCACTCCTTGATTTTTTCAAGAAAAGAATTATCAGTTAAACCTACGCGATTAATTACTACTGAGGCACTGTAATGGATGGGTAATGATTTAAGGTAATTGTCGCCTTTTTTTTGCTGCAGCTTTGCCCAAGCTTTAGGATTGGCATGGTAGATCGATTGTCCAAATCCCATAATATCAATATTGAAGCGTTCATTTACTTGCTCCACTGTGTTTTGCATCCGCTCTATAATCCGTTCCTCTGTTTCCTTTTCCAAACGTTTGATAGTGCTTTCCAATTCCAAATTCTCTGCACTTTGCACTTCTTCAATATTACAAAGCGTCTTAACACTAAGGTAAATATGTGGCTCCCCATCAATAATTTTTACTTTGCGTTTGGTTGAAGCCTGGAGCGCTTCGATAACAATGGGCTTTCCGTCTTCCCCTGCTATCGGACCAGAATGTGAGGTTACCTTATCGTTGATATAATTGTAACCAATCGTTTCTTTCTCGTTTAGCCAACCGATCAGTTTGTCTTTTTTGAACACAGCTACTGTATGGTATTCCAATCTCGCCTTAGGCATAGTTCGCTCTACATTGCTTTTATCTTCCCCCTCTTTGGGATCCCCCATGACTTCCACTCCGGTCAACACAGGATTATCACCTTGCGACAATAAATTTTCAATAAAATCATCCAGCGTGACAGCGACTGTTTTTGCTGAATCTTTATAAGAATTATCAAGGGAACTAAATAATTTATTCGCTGGTATTTTATCCATAGGTGTAAGGACATTCAAGACATCGCTGGCGGTTGTATTTCTGGCAACCATAACGTAGAAATCCATACGGGGTTCCCGACTTCTTTTAAATACATCCAATATCTCGCCCACTCCTGAGCGGGCAAGTTCCTCCCCAATAACCAACACCCTGATATGACCGAGATAACTCGTCCTAGAGCTATCCAGATTCAACTTACGCTGTGCATCATAAAACGTAGGTACCGTAAATTTATAAACAACCACCGGGACACCATTTCCTCCCCCACCTCCACTCGCTTGCGAGGAAATCGCAGATGGAATAACGACCTGCATCGAAACTGTATAGCCAATTTCAGCCTTGTCGATCCCAATCCCCAGGACAAAGGCTACCTCATTCAGCTCCTTTCTTTCCCAACAGCCACTTAGCAACACCGTAAATTGAAGAGCTAACATCAATCGGAGAACGCCTCTAACTATTTTCTTATTCATTTTATTGATTCCTCATCACTGGATGTACTTTGACGAAACAGGTCCTGCGTCTTATTCTCAGCAGGTCTTGTCTTTAAAAAAGGCCACGGAAAGCGAAAAATAGAGTCTTTTAAATCTTTCGAATTATAAGGTCCGAGTGGACTCATATAAGGCATTCCGAAAGAACGTAAACTCGACAAATGCAGTACGATGATAAAAATACCGAATAGAATTCCATATAAGCCGATAAAACCGGCCAAAGCTATAAGCAAAAAGCGTATCATCCGCGCAGCTATGGACATTCCTGACTCCGGAATAACAAAACTAGAAATGGCTGTAAGCGATACAATAATGACCATTGCAGATGAAATAAAACCCGCTGCAACCGCTGCTTGCCCAATTACCAATGTTCCGACAATGGATATCGCCTGTCCGATATTTTTGGGTATCCGCACCCCGGCCTCCCGCAAAATCTCATAAGTCATTTCCATGATTAGTGCCTCGACAAAAGCAGGAAAAGGAACACTCTCCCGCTGGGCGGCTAAACTAATTACAAGGTTGGTCGGTATCATCTCCTGATGATAAGTAGTAATTGCAACATACATTGAAGGTGCAAGCAAAGTAATAAAAAACGAAATAAAACGTACTAATCTTAGCAATGTTCCAATATCGGCCCTTTGGTAATAATCCTCAGCAGACTGAAAAAATGCCACAAAAAATGTGGGTACCAACAATACAAAAGGTGTTCCATCAACAAGAATGGCCACTTTCCCCTCCAAAATACCTGCTGCAATCGTATCTGGACGATCACTGTTGTATACGGTAGGAAATGGTGTAAATACCGTCTCTTGAATAAATTCTTCAATATATCCACTCTCGAGAATACTGTCCGTATCAATTTTATTCAGACGGCGTTTTACTTCTTGCACCAACTCCTTATTCGCGATGTTGCTTAGATACATAATGGATACGCTGGTTTGAGTTACCCTTCCGATCTGAACGGTTTCCAGCCATAAATGGCTATCTTTTATTTTCCGCCGAACCAGTGCCGTATTCGTCCGTAAATTCTCAGTGAATCCTTCCATTGGACCTCGAACAACCGATTGGGAACTGGGCTCACCTACATTGCGATCTTCCCAGCCTGGTAAGCCGATCCGGAGAGCGGTGGATGTCCCATCGAGCAGCAGCATTACACTACCGGACAGCAATTCGTGTACAAATTGGCTGTAATCAACGATAACGGTTAGATCACCGGCTATTAATATCTGTTTCTTAATAATCTCAATCTTCTGCTCGGGCTCAAGCTTTCCCAGCTGTTCATAAGGAATATGTTCCTGCAAAGAATACAAAATTGAATTATGCAGTACCTGAGTATCCACAAGACCATCTATGTAAATCAAAGAAATATTAGTATTTTCTTCTATCTGCAACTCTTTTATCACTACATCAGAACTTCCGCCCAGCAATCCGTTCAACTGATCAATATTGGTTTTCAATCGGTTTGATAGTGTACCCGTCTCCGAACTTTTCACGATGTAGCCTCCACTTCACTTAGATTAATAAGTATAGTTTGATGTTAATTTTGATAATTATTCCTTTCTGATTAAAATTCGGAATGGCATAATTCTGGTAACTACAACCATACTAAAACTAGTCCAATAAATTTGAGGGGGTATATGCATTTGGAGAAAGATCGAATTAGTACCAATCAAATGATTATACTCGGGCTATTCACATTTATTGGGGATATGGCACTTGTATATCCAGCGTTAATGATATCAGGAGCGAAGCAAGATGCATGGATTGCTGCTTTGATTAGTATTCCCTTGGGCCTAGCGACCATAAAACTGTTGCTCTGTTTAGCAGACATTGAACCAAACAAGAATATTATCGAGCTTAGCCTACAAATTCTAGGAAAATGGGCCGGAACTGCTGTAGCCTTGTTCTATCTAGTGTTCTTCCTGATTGCCGCTTCCACTTACATAAGAGAAATTGAAGATTTCATGTGTACACAGATTTACGAGAAAACACCCGGTGGGGTTATCCGTTTCATGGCCATTTTCCTACTGGTATATGGTGTACGACTGGGTCTGGAAACATTAGGACGGGCAGCTCAGCTTTTTTTCCCTTTGTTTGCAGTTTTTTTGATCGGTCTGCTGCTTCTGCTGACTCCCGATGTCAAAATGGAACGTTTATACCCCATTATGAACACACCAGTACCGGACATGCTCCATACTTTGATGTATGGTGTTTTTTATCCTTTTGGTGAATTATGCGTGTTTCTTATGGTATATCCTTATGCTCAGAAGAATAGCAAAACAAGCCGGGATATTTTCATAGCCCTGATCATCGGGGCTCTGGGACTTAACCTCATCTTATTTTTTTCCCTTACCGTTCTTGGTGTTTACGCTTCTGAACATCAATTTTATGCCGCTTATATTCTTGCTCAAAAAATTAATATTGCTAATTCTCTGCAACGTATTGAAGCGCTTATGGCTACAGCATGGATTATCAGCACGTACTTTAAAACAGCCATTTATTACTATGCTTTAACATTAGGTACAGCCCAATTGTTTAAACTCAAAAGCCACCGTCCTCTGATCCTACCCACTGGATTTTTGTTATTTGGTATGTCACAACTGATTGCCAAAGACATCATTTTTTATGTAAAGGAAATCCCCACCTACTGGGTAGATTGGGATTTCACCTGTGCATTTGTTCTGCCGCTTATGTTGCTAATTGTGTATTATTTAAAAAAACGTTTTGCTGCCAAGGTTTAAACGACTTCTCTCCTAAAAATAAAAAAGGACAGCTATTGAGCTGTCCTTTTGTTCATGAATTTCTTACATGCAGTAGATTTATTCCTTCTTATCCAAAGTAATCGACGATGGTGTTACATCACGAATGGGTTCATTTGACACTTCAAAAGTTGATCCACAACTCGGACAAAAGCGAGCCTCGATTGCCACATTGCCACCGCATGCTTTACACTGCTTCACATCGGACAACCCCGCAATTTGCTGCAGATTGACCTCAATCTCCGATTTCAGTTCAAGAATACGGGAAATATTCTTCTCAATCTGCTCACTCGGCAATGGTCCTGCTCCTTGTGTTACAGCTTCAAACAACAGTTTACCCATTACCTGATACTGCTGGTCAATGTCATTCTGCTTGCTATTGTTCTGTAATTTCAAACGATTGATCTCCACCACTGTCTTTGCTTTATTGCCAGCCTCGCTCACGCCTGCCTTTACCTTGTTAAAAAAGCTCATATTCAGCCCCCTATTCCGTAGTAGTCATATATAAGCATATTTCGACACCACCACAAGTATTCCTCTCTTTATTGTACCTAACTTCAACCGGGATTTGTAGTTCATCCACAATCATGAACTTATTTCCCCCGCCTTCCTGCGGGAACGTACCTCGACTCAGGTCTGGTATATAAAACCGCCTTCAGGCCGTTTTGCCGCATTTAAAAAGGCTATACAATGAGTACATAAGCAAGCGGGTTGCAAGATTTAAACACAATCACCCCCATAAGAGAGGATGACAATAATAAATGAAAAAATTATATCGTTCCAGAAGTGACCAGAAGATTAGTGGTGTATGCGGAGGTCTTGCCAGTTGGTCAGGCATCGATGCCACAATTCTCCGTCTCGTAACTGTTGCCGCAGCACTTTTCAGCTTCGGTACCGTACTTATCTTTTACTTTATCGCCAGCATCATCGTCCCTAAAGAACCTTTTGGCAGCTTTTCGGATGGACATGATTTCTATTAACAAATCGTCATTTAATATCAATCAAACATACTAAGGAGAGATATAACATGAGTTTATTCAAAAGAATTTCCACCCTCACTAAAGCTGCCCTACACGAAGGTCTGAACAAATTAGAAAACCCAGTGCTACTGACGGGTCAGTATCTACGCGATCTTGAGAACGAAATAGCTACGGCAGAACGCAATGAGCGGGATTTAAAGGTTACAGCGAGTGTATTGGAACGCCGCAAGCAAGAATATACTCAGCTGATAGAACAAAGCGAAGCTGAAGCCGTTCAAGCGGTTGAGCAAGGAAATGAAGAAAGAGCACGCCTTGCACTCATGGCCAAGCTGCGGTATACAGAACAGCTGGATGAGAGTATCAATAGTCAGGCACAAACTCAGCAATCCCTGGCAGAGCTGGAGATCAACATCGCTAGAGCTAAAGAAGAGCGAGAACATCTTAAAGCGAAAAGAACTGAACTTATCGCTCGTGCTCAGCAAGCTACAGAAACACTAAGCTCGGCTCCTCATAGCAACAGTGTAAAAGGACCGAATGTGGGTAACGCTTCACGTGGCTTCGAACGAATGGAAGAGAAAATTTTCGAGTGGGAAGCTCTGGCGGAAAACTCCAAGTATAAATCTAACTCAGGTGCAGGCGTAGCTTCGTCCATTGATCCCAACCTTCGTAGTGCTGTTGATGATGAAATTGAACGTATCCGCAACCGGAAAATCAATACCGACAAAAAATAAATATAATAACAGGTCCCTTATTTCTCAGCTACTGAGCTATATAAGGGGCTTGTTTTTTCTATTCCTCTTCATCCCGCGAATCATTTTTTTCGATTCCGGATCTACTCGGTAAGACTCTGTGATTTTCTGCAAAGCCTTGTTATAGGTGAAATCATCTAAAGTGTTAGTTCTCAAATAATCTATCGTAGCCTCAGGCAGCTTCACATAACACATCGATAGCGCCCAAGAAACCGCCATTTTCACATAATACCCCTCATGTCTGACCTTATCGAGTAGTTGTAGAATCCGACTGATGTACGCTTCTTCAATAAAGAAATTAAGCATCATTACTACCGCAAATCGAATCTCATATTCTTTGTCAGATAACAGATACGGCACTATAAAGTCCCACATCTGCTCTTTATTCTTCAAGGTAAACTTCAGCCCCGTGCAAAAGCTATCACATACCGACCAGTTATCGATTTTAGGAATAAAGTCCGCAATATAATGCAGAATTTCTTCAGGATCTGCCTTTACGTAACCAAGTACCATACCTTGCAGCATTACCTCTTCAAAAAAATCAGAGTCGGCGTGCTCCAAATAGGCTCTCCAGTCACCTTTTGCAATGGTTTTGGCAAGTTTACGCAGCTCCGGCAGCCTGACTCCTATCACATTATTGATCGTTGGAAGTAAAGCCGCAGAAAACTTCTGGTAATCCGCATCTGCCAACTCCACTAGCTGTTCCTTTATTGTTTTGTCCACTATAGTGCCCCCTACGTATTAATTATTGAAATGAAATCTCCCATAAATATATGGAAGCTACCGAACCGTGTGGTGAGTACCTTAGACGGTATTGTTCAAATTGCTTTTTGGTAAGCGTATCAAGCCCATACAGCTTCATCATGCCGCGACGAATGGCGATATCTCCCCAACTAACTACATCTGGGCGCTCCATACAATTGATTAGCATCATCTCTGCTGTCCACATACCGATGCCTTTTAACTTCATGAGTCTTTGAATAACCTCTTGATCGGACAATCCATATAATTCCTCCAACTTAAACTCCCCATCAGCAATCAGCTTGGAAATGTCATGAATGCAAACCGCCTTTTTCATCGTCATGCCGCAACCCTGAATCTCATCCGCTGTGTGTATAGCTAGCTGCTGTGGAGTTATTTCTTCGAACTGAGCCTGCATTCTTGTCCAGATAGTTCGAACTGCTTTGACTGATATTAGCTGACCTACTATGGCATAGATAAGCGCGGTGAAAAGATCCGGAATAATCACACGTTCCACTTTCCCCATTCGCACCATCGCCGCACCTAGCACTGGGTCCACACTTCCGAGGTAATCGACTTCTGCTTGCCCATATTCAAAAAATTTAGTGATTACAGCTCCCAAAGTATTTCCTCCCGTATCTGAGCTTAACAATAATATATAACATCTATTTTGCAGTGTACGGATTCTTGAATAGGATAGCAAGATAACGAAACTTGAAAAAGCCACAACATTTCTACTCGGGTAGATGGTTATGGCTCCATGTATAGTATTCGATTATTCTGTTTAGATTTTTTCATTATTTATGCTCGAATAATTCGCTTTTCCTTTGCTGCTTTTAGCCATATGGGGAATTCATATTTTTACTCAACTACTATATGTAACTTGTACTAGATTGTATTTATCATTTTACTACTTTAATATGAATGTATATATGATAGATGAGGAGCTTTACGAATGGACTTTATAGCAATTGACTTTGAAACGGCGAATTCCAGTCGATCCAGCGCCTGTGCTTTGGGACTTGTGGAAGTTAAAGATGGCGTAATCACAGCAGAACATTCTTGGCTGATCGATCCCAAGCAGCGGTTTGACGGCATGAACATTTCGATACATGGCATCACCCCCTCCATGGTAATCGGTCAGCCTACTTTCCACGAATTATGGCCCACCGTTGAACCATTGCTGCACGGACGAATTGTTGTAGCGCACAATGCCGCTTTTGATATGAGTGTACTGCGGTATTGCCTCGATGGGATGTCCATAAGCTATCCGAGCTTTCAATACTTATGTACTTATTTATTAGGCAAAAAAATGCTGCCCGAGCTTCCCTCTCATAAACTTAATGTAGTATCCGAGCATTTCGGCATTGAGCTGAAGCACCATGACGCTCTCGATGACGCGCGCGCAGCTGCCTTGGTTCTATTAATGCTTATGGAGCGAGAATCACACCTTGACCCGCTTTTGCTCTCCAGCAGCCAAGGATATACTAGCGGAACAATGTTTGCTGGTGGATACACTCCTTTTTCTGCTCGAAAGAGTAAACCTGCTAAGAAACCTGTGAACAATCAAAGAACGAAAAACTTCTATTTGTAAGAAACTATTAAGTTATTTAGCAAAAAAACACCCAACAGGCTCATTATAGCTGGTTGGGTGTTTAATACCATCTTCGTATCGAAATACATGCCCGGCAATTGATTAACTGCGAAGATCGCTATCCTCGCGGATGAATTATAGGGATTTTCTCCCTGTAGTTCTCTGCTTAAGCGTAATTTAAATAAGTTATAGGGAAATTATCCCTATATTTCTTATGATTTAGGCGTAATTGAAGCGTTTCTTAGGGATTATACGGAGAAATTCCGCATAATCCCTGCAAATACACCCTTTACAGGTTAATTATAGGGAAGAATTCCGTATAATTCTTTTCTACTCCCCAACCAGCGCAACATATCATCGGCTTACCTATAGATCGCCCAGTTGTACATGGTACCGCTAGATCTTCATCCGATAAACTGCTTTATTCTCCAGTCCTCTGATGAATGGCGTCCATTCTTCCGTTTCTGGTGTGGTATCCAGCGCATCCTCGACCATCTGCAGCTTCGCATCCATCGCATCAATATGATGCAGCGCTACGGCCTCAGCCGTTTGCGGCTGAACAGGACTGCCCCATTCGCCCAGGTTATGGTGTGATAATACGAGATGCTGTAACGCCAGAACCTTCTCCGAATTCAAATCAATGTCTAAGCGGATGGCCGCTTCTGTAATCCAGTTAGATGCCATCGAGATATGACCAATCAACTTACCCTGAACGCTATATTCTGAGACAATTCCGAGCTGAGAGATCATCTCCTCCGGCTTCGCGATATCATGCAGAATAATTCCAGCCTTCATTAAATCTGTATTCAGGAACGGACGCTGCTTGCACAGAAAATCCCCGATCTCCAGCATGCGAACCATATGATAAGCAAGTCCGGCAAAATAAGCATGGTGATGCGTTTTGGCAGCCGGATAATGCATCAATTTCTCTTCCACTTTGCTTACACAAAAGGAGACAATCGAGGCAATCTCCGGATCTGTGATGCTTGCCATAACCCCTTTAATCGTATGAATAAGGTCTACTGGACGAATAGGAGCGGAGCGAATAAAATCCGTTAGCGCAACGCCATCCTCATCGTTCACCAATCTGATTTTGGTTACTTTGATTTGCAATTTCTCACGATAAGTGTGCGCAATCCCGCGAACCTTCACCAGTGCCATAGGAAAAAAAGTTTCTTTATCGGTTGTGCTGACATCCCAATATTTCGCGGACAATTGTCCACTGGAATCTCCCAAGACTAGGTCGAAATAATCCTTTGGAGGAGTACCGTTCGTTTGTTTGATCGCCAGCTCTCTTAAGAGATAAAAGCCAACAAATTCATCCTGTGGAGCGAGCTGTTTAATTTGTGTCATGTTGAAGCCTCCTATTAATAACAGGCTTTGTACCTGCTCTCTATATTAAACTTTAGACACTCACCTCCAAAATCCCTTTAAATCACTATACGATCTATTTTCATATTTATGTACAGGTAGATAAAGGAGGTTACTCCACAGGCCATAATATGGCTCTAGAATAACCCCCTTTATAAATTAACTATTGATTGAAAATTGCTTATTTACCAGCGGATTCAAGCGCTGATTTAATAGCTTCTACCACTTTAGCAGATACTTCTTTCTCGGCATCATTATTTCCGAAAGCTGCTGCGCGATATCCATACTTGTGTAAGCTATAGCCTGTTGAAGTCGACTCAATCTCGCTCTTCACAGCCAGCTCAGCGTCAGTCAACTGGTTAACCGCTCTTGTGCTTCCGTTTTTATCTAGATAGTAAACGAGCATTTTAACAGGAACGCCATGTTCAACATACGTCATAACATTTACAAGCTTATCAGCACTTACACCAATGAAGATTCCATCGAAGTAAGCCGCTTTATTAGCTTCAACAATCTCAGCTTTCCCGTATGCTCTATCCACCGCAGTCTTAAGAGCTACACTACTGCTAGTTGCACCGGAAACAGCGTCCACATCTTGAACAGCTTCTCTAGTACCTGCTGCAAGGATGCTAGTAGTCAATTGCGGAATTGCTTTTACCACCTCTGGGTAAGCAGCCTTGCCTCTATCCACAAGATTCATTCCTACACGATACAAAGCAACATTAACGATCTTACCGTTACGCAGTGTAACGTCTGCTCTGTTTGTTCCTTTATCATAGGCATCACCAAATGCAGTGAAGGTTCCGTCTTTATAGATTCCTTGAACTTTGGATGCATTAGTCAAAGCATCAGTCAGAGCCGCTTTGGCAGCTGCGGATAGCTCTTCTTGACCTGTGATATCGGACATTTGCACACCTTTTTCAAGCAATCCTGAAGTAAGTGTACCCACCAGCGATTTTTGTTCTGCACTTAGTTTGTCATCAGCGATCAGCTTGCCGTCAGCTCCGAACAAGCTTAATTTAATGTTTGTAACTGTATCTGAAGCAACATCAACAAGCAGTAATACTTTAGATTGGTTATCCACACCTGCGAATTTTCCGTCAAAATATTTAACTTCACCAGGAACTTTCAGTGCTTTCTCGAAAGCTCTTTCTACGGCTTGGTTCCAACCGTGACTGCTTTCTGTAGCGCCAGAAATTCCATCTACTTTCTCATCATAGTTAGCGAAGTAAGATCCATTAGCAAGCAATTTAGCTGTCATCGGAGCATTAGCTTTTACAACTTCTGCATAAGCCGTTGCACCTCTGTCAATGAGGTTGTTCCCAAGTCTGAACAGCTTCACGTCCACTAGCTTACCGTTGCGGATCACGATGTCAGCTCTTTCAACACCAACACTTCTTGCAGTCCCATAAGAGGAATAGAATCCGTCTACATAAGCAGAAGTATTGTTAATCTTTGCATTCTGCTCAGCATCCCAGAAAGCATTAATCGCAGCCTTAAAGTCGGCTTCGAGTCCTGCAACAGGCTCTGCAGCTGTTCCTTGAGCCAGCAATGCTGGTGTTATAGCTGCAACTGCTGCGGATTGCTCAGCTGTGTAGGCCTTCTCATCCACGAAATCACCGGCACTGTTCAGCGGGTACACTTTAACAGCTGTGAGCTTATTGGATTCGTAGGTTGCAAATACTGCATATTTACCTGTAGGATCTATGCCCATATGAACACCATCAAAGTAAATAGCATCTGTATCTTTCACTGTTAGAGCTCTTTCAAACGCTCTGTCTACAGACAATTTCCATCCATTACTAGAGCGTGTTGCTCCCGAAACAGCATCTACTGCAGCTGCTCCATCTCTTGTCTTGCCAATCAATTTATTCTCCATCAATCCATAAGCTTGCCATAAAGCGCTATAATTGTTACGAGCATCTCTATCGATCAGCTTAGGGCTGGTTCTCAGGAGATCGATGCTAGTAATTTTTCCATCTTTAATTTCGATCTTAGCGCCTTCGGTACCTTTGGAGTAAGCATCGCCATAAGCTACGTAAACCCCATCTTGATATACATTTTCCTTAACTGTAACCGGCAATGCTGTAGGTACAGGCTTAACAGTCGCTGCTGGAACTACTGTAGCCGCTGGAGCAGCGGTTGCTTTTGGCGTTGTAGCTGGTTTTGTCGTTGCTGCCGGTGCCGCTGTTGCCTTTGGTGTTGCTACTGGTTTTACCGTTGCTTTCGGTGTTTCTACTGGTTTTGCTGTTGGCTTTGGTGTTGCTACTGGTTTTGCTGTTGCTTTTGGTGTTGCTACTGGTTTTGCTGTTGCTGCTGGTTTTGCTGTTGGTTTAGCTGCTGGTGCATCCGCTTCTTCAGAAGCTGCGGATACTGCATCCACCTTCAAGTTCAAAGCAGGCACATTAAGTGTGTAAGCAAATGGCGCTAACAATATTGCCGCGCTAACCGTTAAAGAAATTAGTTTTTTCAATAAAATTCTCCTTTACCAAATCCCCAGTGATATATAGCTTTTCTTAACCAAACTTACCTTTCACGGCGCCCCTTCTCTTCTTATGAAGCATTACATCTCTCTTCATAAGAACCCATCCCCCCTCTCATGCCTATGCGAGAACCATCACTTTCCAAAAAAATAATGCCTTAAATCTATTCATTCCTTTTTACAATAAACCGCATCAAAGGTGAAATAATTCACATATCATATCAGAAAAAAATGAAGGCGCTTTTTCAATCAATTTCTGGTTTGATACTACCAAACTTTTCCGCAATTCCTCTGTATCTAAAATCACATACCCTATAAGAAACATCACTATTTGCTCATAAATGTGATTTTTCATTATTTTTTCCAAACAAATACACCCACTTCCTATTCCCAAAGTAGATAACGTGATCTCGATTATTGTGTATCCAAGAATAGATATGTTATTTTAGAACGATCTCTAACATGGGAAAGGAGTTCAAAGCTTTGAACAAACAGCCACCTATTGGAGTTATTCTCGCCCAAATTGGCACACCTACTGCACCTACTGCAAAGGCGGTACGTCCTTATCTGAAACGTTTTTTATCCGACCGCCGAATCATAGATTATTCACCACTGCTCTGGCAACCTTTGCTGCGAGGCGTTATTCTGCGTACACGTCCTCGGCGGTCGGCTGAGCTGTACAGACAAATCTGGACAACAGAAGGATCACCTTTACTCTTCCACTCATTAGCTCAGCGATCTGGTTTGCAAGCGCTTCTAGGTTCACGGTATCAAGTAGAGCTTGGCTTAGCATATAGCAAACCAAGTATGGAACAAGCGATGAGCACATTGGAAGCAAATGGAGTCACACGCATCATCATTGTGCCGCTATTCCCGCAATATTCGTCCACTACGACGGCATCTGTCTTCGATCAAGCGAGTTTTGCTGCACTAGGACGCCAAAGCTCCACTGGACCGGTAACAAAGCGACTTATTCCTGCACTCAGATTTATGGATGCTTATTATAATGAGCCCGATTATATTTCAGCCATGAAGTCGCATTTACTGCAGCAAATGGAACTTCTGAGCTCTAATCCTGATTTTTTTGTACTGACCTTTCACGGGATCCCCAAACGATATGCAGATACAGGCGATCCCTATCCGGAGCAATGTATGGAAACTGCGCGTCTTCTCGCTTCAGCTATGAATTGGGAGCCTGAACGCTGGCAGCTTACTTTTCAATCACGCTTCGGACGCGAAGAATGGGTAGGTCCCTCTACAGCAGATGTTTTGGGAAAGCTAGCGGAACGCGGAATTCATAAACCTTTGATTTTCTCACCGGGACTTGTAACGGATTGTCTAGAAACGCTGCACGAGCTAGCCATAGAAGGGCGCGAGCAATTTGTGGCTGGAGGAGGACATGCTGAAGACTTCACTGCAATCCCCTGCTTGAATAATCATGAGGACTGGCTTCATTTTTTAGCTCAGCATGTTGAACGAAATGCCATGGGCTGGTAATACAAAAAAACCGTCTTATCCGCAGATATTCTCTGCTGAGATAAGACGGTTTGTTATGTCCGTTCATAGGATCTAAGGGTCACTAAGATGCTTATGCTGTAAGCTGCTTATATTTAGTAGTCAGTTCATGGAACCATTGCTTGTCCTGTAAGGTCAATGCAAAGTCGATCAGCTCGGCAATCTCACTTGGCTGCAAATCAGCTGAATCATTAAAAGATACTTCAGCGGTTGCAGTGGCTTCTCCATTCCCATTCTCTGCATAATCATAAGAGAAGCATATCTTGATATCACTTTCCAGAAATTCGTTACGCAGGAAATATAACACCTCACACATTAGCACAGGTCTAACATGATCATCAAAGACACATTCCATAACCTTCGCCCAGTACTGCTGATTGCTGAGGTGTAGCTTATCATTGGTTAAGAGATATTTCTCACCCTGAAAATCAGTGACAAATCTCAGCTCAAGCGGCTTCATTTTAAAAATAGTAGCAATTTGCTTCATGCTAATATTCAGAATGTCTTGCGTTTCTAGTCTGATCATCTCTCATGCACCTCGTCCCTCTTAGTTGGGTTACCTGAAACCTGATGATATCTATAATTTCGTTAAATGCCAATAATGTAAAATTAACTCTATCCAATCACTTTAATTTTTATCTAATTTAACATTATTATCGTCAACTGACTACGCTTTGTTAATATTTTTTCATTAATTCCACAGAAAAATGTTTCAATCTTTGTCCATCTGTTTAATATGTATATTTAAAAACTTAGTCTTTCTTATTTTCACAACAAAAAACTGTTCTGAATGGTCATTACGACCTCAGAACAGTTTTTTGCATTAGGATTATACTTCGGTTAATTTACTTAAACAAACAATGGCACTAACTGTATTCCTTCAGGTGAGATCCGAACAAGTCCTTTATCTGTGATGCGTAGCGTCGGGATAACCGCCAATGCAAGCAGCGATAAAGTCATAAATGCGTAGTTCAAAGTACAGCCAGCATCATATAGCGCTTTGCTGATCGCAGCTGATTTTGCAGCAGCAATTTCGAAGGGTTCCGTGGACATTAGACCTGCAATAGCCAACGGGAATAATGTTTCTCCATTGGATGTGATCATGCAAACACCACCCTGGGCATCCGCAACCGCATTTGCAGCTTTAGCCATTAACTCATCATCATTACCAATAACAAGTACATTATGACTATCATGAGCAACAGTCATTGCAATGGCAGCCGGCTCTTTAAATCCAATGCCTTCGACAACGGCCACTGATTTATTACCTGTACCTTTATGACGTTCGAGCACTGCAATTTTGCACAAACCTTCTATAGCATTTACATCCAGTTGCCCCTCCACTACAGGTATCGAAACCATACGCTCAATAGTCTCCACATGATTTTCTCTTACTTTAATAACTCTTGTAGTAAGTTCACCTGTTTGAATTGGAGCAGCAATGATGAAATCTTCTGAAGTAGGACGCTGTGGCAAATGAACCGAAGCCAACACTTCCTCCGGATAAGTGAATTTTGCAAGCTCAGCCGTCATTACTCCGTTCTCCGCAACTACTACACCTGCGGCAATTGTCAGCACTACATTAATATCCGCCAAATTCCCGTCTAAAAGGATGATATCTGCAAAAGAACCCGGAGTAATAGATCCGATATCCCGCGCTAAACCAAAGCGTTCAGCAGTATTAATGGTGGCCATTTGGATAGCCGTTACAGGCTTAACACCTTGAGCAATAGCATCACGCAGGACGAAATTCATATGCCCTTCATCTCGTAAGGATTCCGAACTACGATCATCCGTTACCAGCATCATTCGGCGTGTATCTATGCCGTGTTCTGTATGGGCCGTAATTGTTTTAGCCACATCATGCCAAGCGGAACCCCGGCGCATTTTGGCATACATCCCCAGTCGAACGCGCTCAATCACATCTTCTGCCGTCACACACTCATGATCGCCAGTCACACCTGCCGCAGCATACACGGGCAGTCTCCAGTCGCTGGAAGGCCATGTGAAATGACCATCTACAAATCTGCCTGCCCGCAGCGTAGCTTGAATTTCCCCAAGCATTTTCTCATCGCCATAAACAACGCCAGGAAAGTTCATCACTTCACCCAGCGCAATCACATCGGGTCCCCAAGTAAAGGCTTCTGCCACTTCTTCTGGTCCAATAGAAGCTCCCGTTGTCTCGAATTCCGCACCTGCCGCAGGCACACAAGAAGCCACCTGCATGTAAGCCGCTAACGGTGTCCCCCGCATCTCATCGAGCATCAATTGAATCCCCTTCAGCCCAAATACATTAGCAATCTCATGAGCATCAAAGAAACCACCTGTTGTACCCAGCGGCAGAACCGCACGGGAGAATTCAGTAACGGTCAGCTGTGTGCTCTCAATATGACAATGGCCATCAAGTAGTCCCGGAGCTATATACTTACCGTTCGCCTCAATAACCTGCGTTCCTTCACCAATCATATGTGTCACATCTTTACCAACATAAGCGATACGTCCACCTTGTATACCAACAGACATTCCTTCTAAAATTTCACCAGAGCATACATTAACCAGCTTTCCACCTGTAATTACTAGTGTTGCCGGTTTATCTCCTCTTGCCGTAGCCACAAGCTCAGGTACACAATCTGCTAAAGGCTTTCTTGTAAAAGTTGTCATTTTCATCTCTCCCCCGTTAGTATCCAAGTGCGTTCTTGATGTAGTGAATAGATTCATAATAATAGAGGATTGCTTAACCATCGGCTGTGTTGATATCATAGTTGGCAAATCTGATATTGTACGAAAAAACGGCTCCGTCATCCCTATAGATGATAGCCGTTTTCTTAATCCAAAGATTGTCCAACACTCCGGACATGCCCCTGGTATGAACTCACCCGCCAGCATCTATTCCAACGATTATCTTACGTTTTCCTCATATACGTCAAGTGCCGCTTGAACACCAAGTCCGTAAGAAACTTCAAATCCGTGTCGCAGCAACGCTGCTTCCAAAGCTCCAAGCAAACGCAGCACATTATTCGTACGGCAGCTAAAGCCCATCGTGCCAATGCGCCAGATCTTTCCTTTCAGAGGTCCAAAGGAGCTGGCAATTTCAATGCCGAACCGCTCCAGCAGCAGCGTGCGTACGGATTCCCCATCTATCCCCTCAGGGATCAGCACACAGGTAACAACAGTAAGCTTGCAGGAAGGATCCCCGTATAGTTCTAAACCCATAGCTGTTAATCCAGCTACAAGTGCTTTTTCATGGAGGATATGTCTGGCGAATCTGGCATCCAGCCCTTCTTCAAGGGTAAGCCGCAAGCCCTCCCGCAGTGCATAAAGCATTGAGGTCATCTCTGTATGATGATTGAGACGTTGTGGACTCCAGTAATCCTGAAGCATGCCGAGATCGAAATAGTTGCTGCGGACAAAAGACAACTCACCAGGCTGAACATCGCTGATTCTAATCCCACGTTCTACTCGTTTACGGGACATAAGCTTAGCTTCAGCGCGGTCATTATATGTTATTGGTGCCATACCGGAGGGGACGGACAGGCATTTCTGCGTACCTCCAACGACGGCATCCAACATCCAAGCATCTGTCTCGACAGGAATGCCCCCAATGGTTGCAACTGCATCAACTATGAATAAAGCATCCATCAGGCGGCAAGCTCTACCAATTTCCGCGAGTGGCTGCACACGTCCTGTAGAGGTCTCCCCATGAACCATTGCCACCACATGTGGCTTAAAAGTCTCCATAGCTGCTATCACTTCCTCCGGCTCAAACACACTCCCCCATGGCTTTTCCAGCACGAACACCTCAGCACCACAACGTTCGGCAATCTCATGAAGCAGGTGTCCAAAGCGGCCAAAGATCGGAATCAGCACACGTTCCCCCGGCAGGATTAAGCTGACCATCAACGCCTCAATACCAGCGCGAGAGGTCCCATCTATAGGGTAAGCCCATGCATTTCGGGTAGCGAACAGCTCCCGCAGCATTTCCATCGTTTCATTCATAATAGAGGTGAACTCTGGATCAAACTGACCCAGCACCGGAAAAGACATCGCCCGCAGTACACGCGGATCTACCTCGACCGGACCCGGAGTCATAATACAGCGTTGGGACGGCGACAAATCTTCGTAACGCTTCATGATGATCCTCCCTTCAAGTAGAAACGGCTATGCCGTCCTTTAAGGGACGGGCTCCGTTTCAGCGAGAAATATAAGGATAAAGTATAGAGTAAACATATACTTCCTTATATTTAAAAGTTCGGCGAACTCTTTTTAATAAGCTAACTCATATAACATCACAGTCAGCACCTCAAGCCCAGCAACGAGCTGCTCAGGGGAAGTATACTCTTCCGGAGAATGGCTGATGCCAGCTCGGCTTGGCACAAATATCATCGCAGTAGGGCAACGCGGCGCAAACAGCTGGGCGTCATGTCCCGCTCCACTTACCATCATGCGGTACGTCTTCGCCTGTTGGCGGCAGATATTTTCCAGCATTGCAGATAGCTTCGTATCCATAGGCGCAGGGACTGTGTGGAGCACGGATGTAACCTCAAGAATCACCCCACGTTTAACAGCAATTTCATTACATTCCGCAAGAAGCTTCTCACAGAAACGTTCCAGTTCGTCCTCTTCACTATGGCGGATATCTAATGTAAAAAGAACCTCACCCGGGATCACATTTGGCGTATTCGGGTACACCTCAAGCTTACCCGAGGTTGCTACAAGAGGTTCACCAGCCGTTTTAGCAGAACTTTCAAGCACGTACAGCATTTCAACCGCACTAGCCAGTGCATCCTGCCGCATAAACATCGGTGTCGTGCCCGCATGATTAGCAATACCACTGACCTTGACCACATATCGTCTCTGACCAACAATCCCCTGAACTACGCCTATCTGAGTGTCTGTCTTCTCCAGAATAATCCCCTGCTCGATGTGCAGTTCTACAAAAGCACCAATATCATTTCTGACTCCAGTCCGCTTAGAAGCTTTCTCCTCCGTTATGTCCTGTAAGAATCTGGATTGTGCCATTGCTGCTTTTAACGTCACTCCCTCTGCATCTATACAGGTCTCGGCCTCGCTTCCGTCATACCTTTCCGTGACATGGCCCGAACCCCAATAAGCAAGCGGAAATCGGCTCCCCTCTTCTTCACAAAAAGATACGACCTCAAGCGTCCGCTGCGGCTGGCCAAAGTTCCTCTGCAAATCTTGAAGCGCAATCATAGCCGCAGCGATCCCATACGCACCATCATATTTTCCGCCATTGACTACAGTATCGATATGCGATCCGGTTAAAATAACCTTTTGCTGCGGATCGCATCCACTCAATCGTCCATATACATTGCCAACCTTGTCTATGGAAACTTCTAAGCCGAGTCCAGCCATTTTTTCCTGCAAAAAAATCTGCGCCTGACTCCATTCCTCCGTATATAGCAGTCTAGTAACTCCTGGCCCAGGTGTGCTGAATGCCGCCAGCTCCTCCAGTAGCTCGAGCAGCTTCTCGGTCGATGTTTGAACGCTGGAATCGTTCATAAGCTGTACTGCTCCTTCCTAATTCGCAGCCACTGTCCACCTCCCTCACTAATCACTCCTTCTTCAGAGGTATAGATCACATTCCCGCGACAGATCGTAGCAACTACTTTGCAGGATAAAGTTCTTCCGATGTAGGGGCTGTGCTTGTGGCGATACAATAAATCCTCCGCAGTCAGCGTATAGGTTGTATTTGGATTCAGCAGAACTAGATCGGCATCTAGACCTAGGGCTATAGCGCCTTTACGATGCTCTATTCCAAAACGTTTTGCGGGTTGCCCTGCGAGCAGACTGGAAATTAATGTAACATCCAACCCCCGCACATTCACGCCTTCATGGAACATAAGCTCCAGACTGCTCTGCGCACCCGAGATCCCACCCCAAGCTGCAAAAAAAGACAAGTCCGGCTTCACCTTCAATTCCGTTGGACAGGGGGAATGATCCGAAGCAATCAGATCGATTTTGCCTTGGGCCAACATCTCCCATAACTTCTCCTGCTCCACCGCACTTCGCAGCGGAGGCGCACACTTCGCCACAGGGCCTAAAGCCTCCATATCATTTTCAGTGAGGACCAGATAATGTGGACAGGTTTCTGCCGAAACGTCCAGACCTCGAAGCTTAGCTTCATAGATTTTCTCAATGGCGGCGGCCGTGCTGATATGAACAAAATGCAACCGGCAGCCAGTACGTTCACTGTACAGCAGCGCCCTGGACACTGCCTCCACCTCTGCTTCAGCAGGGCGGCAAGCCGCAAAATCACGCGCGCTGGTTCTGCCATTTCGCACTGCATCTGCGGTTAACACCGCCGTGATAGCCTCACTTTCTGCATGCAGCGCCAGAATCCCGCCCAGAGAAGCGATTCGCTGCATCCCTTGATAGAGTGTATCCTCATCCACTTCACGGAATCTGCCTTCGCCCTCCCCTCCAGGATTGGAGAGAAAGGCTTTAAACCCAGTGACGCCAGCGGCTGCCAAAACTTCTAAATCATCCAGATTGCCGGGAACGAGCCCACCCCACAGCACATAATCAACGGCAGAGTTTCCAGCCGCAGCATCTACCTTTTGATGAAGTGCAGCCTCGTTCACAGTAGGTGGATTGCCGTTAAGCGGCATATCTGCATAGGTTGTGCAGCCACCAGCTGCCAACGCCGCAGAACCGCTGCGAAAGCCTTCCCAATGTCCAAACGTTGGCTCATTAAAGTGGACATGCATATCAATCATACCGGGGAGGACATAGAACCCATCTGCGTCGATGACTTTGGTCAGCGGCGCAAGCGAAAGTTCCTCTCC
Source organism: Paenibacillus sp. FSL P4-0184 (assembly GCF_038004625.1). NCBI lineage: Bacteria > Bacillati > Bacillota > Bacilli > Caryophanales > Paenibacillaceae > Paenibacillus > Paenibacillus sp. FSL P4-0184. Next base: position 571,876 of record NZ_JBBORN010000001.1, read on the forward strand.
AAGTGCGACAATCTTACCCTCTGATACTGCAATATCCAGCTTGAGTACCTGATCGGGCAGCACTACATTCCCGTTCTTAATCACAAGTTCATAACATTCCTTCATGAGCTGCCACCTCCTCCGGTCGTCAACTTACTCCTAACTTCCCCGATACGTACTATATCCACCAGGAGCTACTAGCAAGGGTACATGGTAGTGTTGCATGGAGCTCTCTATATGAAAGCGAATAGGTATCTGTTCTAGAAAAAAAGACATCTCACGTTGAGTATCTACTGAGCTTTCTGTTACTCCTATGCCAGCTGCTGACGCTTTGGCATCAGCTCTACGGTAGTAATCACCAACCATAAACAGCAGCTCGTAACATCCAGCCTTCATTTCGTTTCCCTCCAGCAGCGGAGCATCCAGCCTCCCGTCACTGTTCGTGACTTCTTCACACAGAAGCTTGCTCATCCCATCCGTAAGCTTCCAGAGCTGAAGCGTCAAACCTGTGGCAGGAATCCCCCGCGACAGATCCAGCACATGGGTGGTAAGACGCCCGCTCATTACGCTGTCTCTCCGACCAGATCTGCACGGCTAACAGAAAAGCCCTGAAAACCATAGGGTGGACGAGGTTCGGTGAAGACTCCACCTTTAGTTTCTTCAGGCTCAACAATGGTTTCCCAAGTCCGGTTATTGGACTCAAATGAAACAGTAGCCAGCTGTGGAAAACGGGACAATACGCGCAGCCCAATTTGATAAATCAACGATTGGATTGATGGACTGTTCAGCTCATGAAAAGCGCTATGGGCGATATCGCGAACCTGCTCCGCAGCCACATATTGGCCTAAATCTCCATCCAGAGCATGCTCAACACCACTGTAGGTCCAGTTAATATTCAGAAAAATATAAAGCGGACGGTCAAAGCTCTCCGGCAATGTTGTGTACTCATCACGGACGAATCCATAAAACGAGCTTCCACTCACTTTTATCAGCTGTAGATCCTTCAATCGGCATTCATGAGCGATAACCTCAGTCCCATTCTCTCCACGTTTTATAGTTAACGAAGCCGAATAAGATTCATTATTGGAGTGACGCAGTACTAAATGACTCTGTTTAAGCCCCTCAACCCCAGGCACCATCACCTGTTCAAAAGGTAACCGGTCTGCGGAAACTGAAACTGCGGTGACATGATCGTATTTATCGAGAAAACGGCTGCTTAGAAGCTGCATTAGCCCCTCCGTTGTGCTCCCAGTGTAGTCTGCGGTATTACGAAGGATGAAATTTTTCATAGAATCGGTAGCAACAACCATGGAATTGTCCCCCTCTGAAAAAGAAGGAAGAAACGCTTCGCCCGTGACCGCGAATGTAATATTATGTGCGAATATAATGTTGTCGCAGCCCGTGAAGGAAGATTCGGGAACGGGGGTAACGGCCAGCGGTTTAGCATAGGTACGATAAGTTAACACATCACTTTTTCCATAAAACATTGTACGTCCGTTAATTGGCTCCAGCATGGCTGACACCCTCCCCGTTTATGATGAATGAATGAGTGAATGAATAATTAAATAATTAAATCACTTAAGCGAAATCTCGTAATTGTACCGACTTCAGAAAAGGCTTGAACCCATTCCTCCTGAGGGGAACGCTCTACTCGCACTCCAATGGCGCCGATAATGTCATCTTTGTTTTTGCCACGAACAGCTAGAATAAAAGGGAAATGAAATTTGTCCGTATACTTTCGATTCAGATCATTTAATAGATTGAACTCTTCCGTTGTTAGCCGATCCAGTCCAGCTCCCTGCTGCTCAGATGCAGACAAAGCCGTAACTTGAAGCCTAGTCGCCAAATCTGGGTGAGCTTTTAATAGTCCCTCCATTCGGCTCCGGTCAGCACTCAGTACGGTCTGCATCATTGTGCTATGCAAATGCTCTAAAGATTGGAACGGAATCTGCTTATACGCCTCCTCTGCTACCCACGGTGAATGTTCAAAAATGCCGCCTAGATGCTTCACAAAATCCGTTATACTCATGGCATTTATCTCTTCCAACGTAAACCTGCCTTCAGAAACGACCATCCACTCAACCTCCAATAGCTTTGTTAACAGCTCGTAAAATGCCCCCGTACCCCGTACAGCGACAAATGTTACCCGATAAAGCTTCTTCCACTTCAGCCTGAGTAGGATGCGGGTTCTCTTCCAGCAGAGCAACCACCGAGATAACCATCCCTGGTGTACAATAACCGCATTGGAACCCCCCCTCTTCTAAAAAAGCCCGCTGAACGGGATGCAGGCCTACTTCACTAAGACCCTCAATTGTTGTAATTTCCGCACCTGAGCATTGATAGGCCATAACCAGACATGAATTCACTGGACGTCCATCCACCAGCACCATACATGCCCCGCAGCGGCCAATCTCACAAGAACGTTTTGTGCCGGTCAGCTCCAAATCTTCACGTATGACATTTAAAAGCCGGCGGGAGGGTGGAATCTCCGTGGATATCGCTTTCCCATTAAGATTGCAATTAAAGGTGAACCTCTCTTCTGCAAAAGCTTCCTCAGACGATAAGGGGGCAAGGTTATCTTCATCTAGATTGGGATCTGAATTATGGCTCGGCATGGATGTTCACCACCTTTTGTGGAATAAACGGTGTAGACTGCAGCCATTCGGGATCAATGGGCAGCTTGGTTACCCGCTTCCCTACAGCCTGAAATATGGCTGACGCGACTGCCGGAGCTACATTGACGGAACCCACCTCTCCAATGCCGCGAGGACCGTACGTGTCATGATCCGGCAACTCCTCTATCGGCTGCACCTGAATGCTGCCATTCATGTCGGCAATGGTCGGCACCAAATAGGTGTCTAAATTTTTGGTGACATAGCTGCCGCCCGACATCACAGCATCCTCTGACAAGGTGAAGCCTACCGCCATACTGCTGCCACCCTCGATCTGCCCGAGATAACCTTGCGGATTAGCCACCGGCCCCGCCGCTACCGCATGATATTGATCCAGTACACGAACACGTCCTGTAAGCAGATTAACTTCCACACGGACTGCGATTGCAGAATAGGTGTATAGGAAATGTGCCCCCACTCTTTTAAAGGGTGTGGTTGGATAAGTAAATTTTGTATTACAGACAATGGGTTCTGAAATACGCTGTGCCAAGTCCTTGTAAGTCAGAAGCAGACCGCCGTCTTTTAGCCAAATGCCGCCAGGGCCGAGCTTCATTTCAGCGCTATCCAGCTTTGGCATTATCGTCGCAGCTGCCTGGAGCACACGAGCGGTGAAGTCTGGACGCAGCCGTTTCAAGGCCATCCACATCATGCTTGTTGATCGCGAAGCCGTACTAGATCCGCTATCGGGCACAACATCCGTATCGCCAATGACGATACTTAGATCCTCTGCTGCGAAGCCAAACTGTTCAATCAGCATTTGTTCCATGGTTGCGATTAACCCCTGACCAAACTCCTCGTAACCAAACACCGCCTCAATCTTGCCATCTAGCGTCAAAGAGAGCCGGCCACCTGCCGGATCGGGAATACCATAGCCAAGTCCTGCACCATGCATAGCTATAGCAGCACCCGTTCCAGCTACGGTCCAAGGTTCCACAACACCTGAATCACTGTCTGTAGATGCGGCCTCAGTCATAAGAGGCGAACCCGCCAGCGCTTCCCACACCTGAAAGGCACCATCGGTCTGAGCAATTTCCTGACCCAGCGGCCCCAGATCTCCATATTTACGCAAATTGCGGCGGCGCATTTCCCATGGATCGATCTGCAATCGCTCAGCCAACCGATCGATTTGTCCCTCCAAAGCGAAAATCGCCTGATTGCCGCCAAAACCGCGAAATTCACCAGATACACCGTTATTGGTATATACAGCAAAACCCTTCACATCCACATGATCGATGATATAGGGGCCCATCACATGTTCTGTCGCAAAGTTGAGCACCTCCGCCCCCAGTGTTGCGTAAGCTCCCGTATCCGAAATAATTCTGACCTGATGTGCCCTGATGATTCCTTCGGGGTCGCAGCCAGTCTTCATGGTGATTTTCATGGGATGGCGTTTTAGTCCTGCACGTACCGATTCAGCTCTCGAATTATGCAGTCTTACCGGACGGAGTGTCCGCAAGGCGAGCAGCGCTCCATACGGCTGTACATTCAACTCGTCTTTTCCTCCAAAGGACCCGCCGATAGGACTCGAGATGACGCGAATATCTTCTTGAGGAATAGCCAGAATTCTGGATAGCTGCAGGCGATCCATCAACCCATGTTGTGTAGCTGAATATACGGTAAGCCGTCCGTTATCCTCTGGGATAAACAGTCCACCTTCAGTCTCCATATAGGTGTGCATTTGGCGTGGTGTATAGTAAGTCTCCTCTACCACATGGCAGCAATCCGTAAATACCGCTTCCGGCTCCCCTTTCCGATATTCCGTATGATGAAGCACGTTTCCCTCGGCATGCAGCAGAATTGCGTCCTTTTTCATCGCCTCTTCCGGATTCTCGAGTAAGGGTAGAAGCTCATAATCCACTTCGATAAGAGATAAGGCGTATTCCGCAATTTCGTCCGTCTCTGCCGCGACTGCCGCAATCGCATCGCCAGTGTAACGCACACGGTCACTGCAAAATACCGGTTGATGCGGCAAAGCTATGCCAAAGCCGTTAAGTCCGGGCACATCCTCATGAGTGATTACAGCGTGTACACCAGGGACTTCAATGGCCTTCTCAATACGTATGGACAAAATACGAGCATGTGCCTGCTCACTGCGGAGCACACGGCCGATCAACATTCCTTCTGCCCTCATGTCGGTCAAATACTGCAGCTTACCGGATACCTTGCCCTCTCCATCGGGTCGTGTACGCCAGCGGCTACCGCTGGATTCCTTATTCAGCAGCATTTCCCTTCTCTCCTTTCGTCGGGTTATTCACCTCTTAACTCCGTATATTCATAGCCTTCCACAGCTCAGATACAACCAAATTCCCAGCAGTCTTTTTCTTGTAAAGTTCTGTGGCAAAGGGATCACTATACGTCTCAAAACTGTTCTCAACCACTTCATATAAAGAAGCCAACAGCTCCTCTGTATACCTCACACCTTCAAGCATAACTTCAGCTCTACTTAGTCGCTGCGGCCGCCCCGAGCCCCCACCTGCGGCGATACGCACCTCACGGAAACGGTTTTCCTCATCGATCGATACTGAGATTGCTACCGTTACAAGTGAAGGGGTGAACGCTTCCCTGCGGCCAACCTTACGGAAAATTTCTAGCCTATCCGTTAACGGACTCTCTAAACGAGTAGGTGAGATGCGAATCTCAGCCACAAGATCTGCCGCAGGTTGTATCCCGCTCCAGTGATTATTTAGCCACTCTATCAAAGGTAGAGCCGTCATAAATTTGCCGTCAAAGGAGATTAACTCCACGTCATAGACCAGTAACGCAGGTAGAATATCTCCGAAGCCAGAAGCGATATTGCCCCCGAGCGTGGCAAGATTACGCACCGACGGAGCCGCTATGCAACGTGCAGCCTCTTGCAGCGCAGGAGCCACGGCCTGCAAATGCTCATTACTGCGGCACTGGGAGAGTGGAACAAGAGCGCCCAGAGATAAGTGAAATTTCGTTAAGGTAATGTCCGCGAGATTTGAAATTTGCCGAAGATCAATCAGCTGTTTGGGCATATGAGTCGTTCCATTTTCCCACCCTGTTCTCAGCAGTGTTCCCCCTGCAACATATTCGGCACTGTCTCCAAACGCCGTTTTTCTCTCCCAAGCTTCGTGCAGGCTGCGGGGTTGAATTACTTCAGGTAGCCTTCCTTCCTCTTCCCGTATAACTCCCATACACTCCGCCTCCCTTTTTGAGTACCAGATTGCCGCTTCCCTTCTCGTATAGCCTGCCTTAAAACCTTTGTTCCCGAATATAAGGAACTCCGAGCGCCTCCGGTGTACCGGATGGTTTGTTGCGATTGCGGTACCCCAGGTACATCAGGACCAGAATGGTCACAAGGTACGGAATCATTTTGAGAAAATAGGGCGGAACCGCACTGCCCAGCAATTGAATACGGAAGCCAAGTGAATCCAATGCCCCAAAAAAGTAGGCGCAGAACAAGGCACGCAGCGGATTCCATCTGGCGAAAATCACCAGCCCTACCGCAATCCAGCCCCGGCCGGCTGTCAGCCCTTCATTCCAGGTTGGCGCGTAGGCCAATACCATAACCGCTCCGGCCAGGCCGATGAGAGCAGCACCGGTGATCACATAGCTGTAGCGGATAAGCTGTACACGGATCCCCATCACATCTGCGGTAGCCGGACTGTCTCCGACTGCCCGCAAATGCAGGCCCCATGAAGTGCGGTGAATTAGCAGATGTAGAGCAAGCACTAGCAGTAAGCTGAACCAGGTTAGGTAGTCCATGTTGCCGAATATTTTTCCGATGAACGGTACATTTTCCAGCCAAGCCAGATGCAGCTTAGGAGATGTTCCCGGTAAAGGAATGCCGCTGATCGGTTTACCAAGATAAGCGCTCAACCCACTGCCGAACAGGGTCATCGCAAGACCGGACATCGTTTGATTCGCCCGCAAGGTCACACAGAGAAAAGAATGCAGCAAACCAAGCATAACCGTTACAGCTACAGTAGCCAGCAGAGCCAGCAGCAGGTTTCCGGAGCGAATATACACGATACAAGTGGTGACCGCTCCCATCAGCATCAGACCTTCAGCCCCAAGCTGTATAATGCCGGCTCGTTCATTTAAAATGCCTCCCAGCGTAGCCAGCAGCAGCGGGGTCCCTGCGGAAATAGCGGCAATAAGTAGCTGTGTTGTAAAATCCATTGCCTATCTCCCCCCTTTCAGCTGAACCCGGCTACGGCGAATGCGGAAACGGTAGATCATATCGCCAGCAATCAAGAAAAACAGGATGGAGCCCTGCAGCATTTCTGATATCGATGAGGGCAGCCCGATGGTTTGAACACTATATCCGCCAACAATTAAGCCACCGAATAGAATAGAAGTAACGATTAGACCGAGTGGATTCAATTTGGCCAGCCAAGCTACAATAATGGCGGTGTATCCATAACCCGGTGAAATGCCCTGCATCAGCTTGTGTGTAACACCGGAGACCTCCGCCATGCCAGCGATCCCGGCGAGCCCCCCACTGATCAGCATGACGATAATAATATGGCGCTTGATAGGAACCCCCGCGTATCTGGCTGCAACAGGATTGGCCCCAATCAGCCGGAGCTCGTAACCCCACTTGGTAAAACGAATCATTAAGTAATAAATCACAACGGCGATAAGTCCAAATAACAATCCAATATGCAATCTTGTACTTCCGAGAACGGGCAGCGATTGAGCCGCAGTAAACATAGGTGATCCCGGGAAATTAAATCCTTTAGGATCTTTCCAGGGTCCGAATACCACGTAATCGAGCGCCAATAGGGCAACATAATTCAGCATTAATGAAGTGATTAGCTCATTCACTCCAAAATGCGTCCGCGGAATAGCTGTCAGCAGTCCCCAAAGCGCACCCGCGGCAATCCCGAACAGCAGCATTAAGCTCAGGGACCAGAATGAAGGTAAGTCAGGAAAATAAATCGTGACCGCTGTGGCCGCCATAGCCCCAACGGTTAACTGGCCTTCTGCTCCAATATTCCATACCGAAATGCGGTAAGCCACAGCAATCCCAAGCCCACATAGGAGTAGCGGGATCGCTTTAACCATCGTTTCCGTGAGCCCATACGCAGTGCCAAATGCGCCACGGAACATTTTTTCATAGACCAGCACCGGATTCATACCATTCGCCGCAATAAATAGGGCACACAACAATAGCGCTAAAACTATAGATACAATAGGTGTCCACCAAGGAGAACGGATGCGGCTGGCATCGTATTCGAAACGTAGAGAGAATCGTTTTCCGGAGTGGGAGGGGAGGGGTTCCAGTACTGCTGCTGCGGTATTTCTTCCATTCTCCAGGCTCATACGGCGCTCTCCTCTCTATTATGAATACCAGCCATTAGTAGTCCGATGCTCTCTCGATTCGCTTCCTCATGTGTACTCTCACCAATAATTGAGCCGTTATAGATCACTAGAATCCGGTCGGACAACTGAAGCAATTCATCTAAATCCTCCGAAATTAACAACACGCCACTACCTGAACCACGCAGCTCCATAAGAAGGTCGTGAACACCAGCCGTGGCACCTACATCCAGCCCTTGTGTCGGATGAACGGCGACCATCAGCTTAGGCCGATGACTGATTTCACGTGCAAAGAGCAGCTTCTGCTGATTACCACCTGACAACTGTTGTACTGGCGTCTCCAGCTCAGGTGTTTTGACGTTAAAGCGTTGGACCAGCTCCTGTGACCACAAACGGTTCTTCGCGGACTTCAAGAAACCAAATTTGGAGTGCTCCTCTGAGCGGTAAGACTTAAACAAAAGATTATCCACCGATCCGAGGCGTCCAGCTAAACCGCTCTTCATCCGGTTCTCCGGCACGTGGGAGATTCCTGAATCAATTGCCCCTCTAACCGAAGCCGATTTCACCGTCTTTCCATCAAACGTGATTTCACCACTTTTCCAGCCTCTAAGGCCTGTTAACACTTCAGCCAGTTCCTTTTGTCCATTGCCAGCTACCCCAGCTACGCCTACAATCTCCCCTTTACATACGTTCAGAGAGAAGTGATCCAGTGCTTTTCGCCCGTGATCGGCATATACGTCCACATCTTTCACTTCTAATAAAGAATCCCCTTCAGTGGCTTCCCGTTCTTGACGGGTGATGGTTACTTCCTTGCCCACCATCAGACGTGCCAGCTCCAGTTCATCTGTATCTGCCGTGGTCAGTGTGGCGATCATTTTCCCTTTGCGCATGACGGAAATCCGATCGGAGGACGCCATAACCTCTTTCATTTTATGAGTAGTCATAATGACCGTTTTTCCTGCCTGCTTCATGACCCGCAGCGTTTCAAATAGCTGTTCCACCTCTCCCGGGGTCAGTACAGAGGTTGGTTCATCCAGAATAATAATGTCAGCCCCGCGATACAGCGTCTTAACGATTTCAACACGCTGCTGCTCACCCACGGACAACTGCCAGATCGGGCGATCCACCGGGAAATTCAGTCCAAACCGTTCCGCTAATGCCTCGATCTCCTCGCGTTTATTCTTCATCCACTTACGGCCGCGCCAGAAAGACGACTTTTCGCCAAGCACGATATTTTCTGCTGCTGTGAGGCTTTGCACCAGCCTAAAGTTCTGAAACACCATACCTACACCCAGCTGCGCAGCATCTTTAGGAGAACGGATCTGAGCACCTTTCCCATGAATGAAGATTTCTCCTTCGTCTGCTCTATACACCCCTGACAGCATGCTCATCACCGTGCTCTTCCCGGCCCCATTCTCCCCAAGCAACGCATGAATCTCACCCGTATTTGCCGAAAAGTCGACTTGATCACTGGCGGTTACCGAGCCGAATTTTTTCACAATCCCCCGCATTTCAACTGAAGTTCCCCGCATGGCCTGAACCCCTCCTTCCTTCAAGTTGTAGTACGGGTGGGGAAGTTTCCACTTAACGGAACCCACCCCACCCATAGATTGTGCACATTTTATTCCCTATTTTTAAACATTATTGCGGGATAGTTCCTTCCACACCCTTTACGAGCCAGTTCATGCCCAGTACTTCCTCCAAGGTCAGCTTCTGGCCCTCCTGAAACTTCACATTCCCTTGATTATCTGAGATCGGACCTGTGAAAACCTCAAGCTCACCACTGATAATTTTGGCTTTGGCGTCTTCGACAAGCTTTTTCACATCATCTGGGATCTTGTTCCCGAAAGGAGCCAGCTCCACCATACCATCAGCCATATCACCAGAATATTGCTCGCTCTTCCAGGTTCCATCCATAACTGCCTGCACAGCTTTTACGTAATACGGCCCCCAATTCCATACCGGGTTCGTCAAATAATTGTCCGGAGCGTATTTGCTCATATCCGAGTCATTTCCCCCGGCAAAAGCCCCTCGTTCAGCAGCAGCCTGCAGTGTTGCAGGTGAATCCTGATAGGCCAAAAGCACATCCGCACCCTTATCCAGCAAGCTGATTGCCGCTTGACGTTCGGTCGTCGGGTCATACCATGTATTCGTCCATACGACGTTCACCTTTACATCAGGATTGACACTTTGTGCTCCAAGGGTATAAGCATTCAAGTTATAAATCACTTCACTGATAGGAAAAGCGCCGACATAACCCAGCTGATTGTTTTTAGTCATTTTCCCTGCCGCAATGCCGCTCAGATAGCTGGCCTGATAGTTCTTCCCGAAGTAGGTCCCCATGTTCTCTGCGGTTTTGTAACCCGAAGCATGCAGGAACTTCACGTTGGGAAATTTGCCCGCTACATTTAATGTAAAATCCATATATCCGAAGCTCGTTGTAAACACGATGTCGTGTGATTGCGCAAGCTCTGTGATGATTCGTTCGGCGTCAGCACTTTCAGGGACATTTTCTACAAAGTCAGCTTTAATCCCAAGCTCCTTCTCCATATACAGCCGTCCTTGATCATGTTGGTACGTGTAGCCGCCATCCCCTGGAGGTCCGATATAAACAAAAGCAACCGTCGGTTTCTTTGCAGCCGGTTCTGTTGTTGCAGTTGCCTCTGTTGCCGCTGTAGTTGTCGCTGGTGCCTCCGTTGCATTTGTAGAAGTATTATTATTGCTGCCACACCCCACCAAAGCCACCGTCATTAGAACCATTAATGCAAGACAAGATGTTATGAACTGACCCCTTTTTTTCATAATTCTCCTCCTCCAAATCATCTCTCATCATGGCTGCAACCATTAATGTACTTCTACTATACTTAGAGGTGGCCTTGGCGTAAATTTATATAACATACGTTTGTATATGAATATAAGAATCAGAACTTTTTTTGTGTGTAATGCACTAATTGCTTTTTGAAAGGTGAGTTTCGTGTCATATTATATGACCAGAAGTGAAAAAGGAACACTATTTCAGATTACTTTTTAGACTACTTTTCAGACTACTCTTTACTTCACTTTCCATTTCTCAGAATCCATTGCTCCTGAATCTCACCAAAATCCTCTTCTGTATCTGCATCCATGAAATAATGGGCAGACTCAGATTCCAGAACAATCCCCTTATAATCAGGTGAACGCAATATCCCCGCCGCTCCTCGATCTCCATCTAATCCCTGTAGTGCTGGAAACAATGTCTTCGAGAACAAAGCAGGGGGCATAGCCGACCCATTGCTGACGCTAGCGACATAGTCCATCTCCGGAGATTGTTCAAACGTTTGTATTAGACGGTTCACTAATGCTGAAGTAATAAATGGCTGATCTGCAAGCGCCACAACTACTGCATCGGGCTGTAAAGGTAATACCGCATTAAGGCCGCAGCGTAGTGAAAAAGACAATCCTAGATGTGCGGTTAAGCAAGTTTCGGTACGTCTGGATCCTTGCGGTTCAATCGCGGGTGGCAGCCATTCCAAGTTGTCATCCGCACGCACTACCACGATTAGCGGTTCTAGATTGCAACGATCCAATTCACTAAGCGCGACGCTCCCGAGCGAGACCTCCTGCGACAATTTCAGTGAAACCTTGGACACGCCCATCCGCCTGCTCTGCCCCGCTGCCAAATATATTCCTGCTACCTTCAATACTATCCACTCCTTTGGGCAGCTCTCGTGAGCCTCCCCTTCTAATTTGAATAATTTCCGCTATAATACTGACCGCAATCTCCTCCGGACCTTCTCCTCCAATCGGCAACCCTACAGGTGCATGCAAAGATGCAGGAGCCTCAAGCCCTTCCAGTAAAAGAGCTATCCGCGCCTTCGAACCGATAATCCCTATATATAGAGGAGCAAGCGGAATCACACTCTCCAGGAACTGTCTATCCCGCCCAAGCTGATGACTACAAATCAATACATAATCCCGCTGAGCTACGCCCAAGCGTTGAACAACCTCTGTAGGAGAACAAATGATTCGTTCCGCGCGAGGGAACTCATTTTGCAGAATCCCTTCACGCCAATCGGCTACCACAACCCGAAAGCCAACTCTGTCAGCAAGTTCCGCAATTGGAACCACATCACGTCCCCCGCCAAAAATCACAAGCCGGGGTTTAGGCACGAAAGACGTATGGAATGCTGTCAATTCTGCTGGAGCGGCCATAAAGCGACCTACCGCTAGGCTTTCTTTTGCCGAGCGGGATAATTTCGGTTGTTGCTTGTTCTGTGGCAGTACAATGTCTGTATCCGGCTCCAGCTTATAGGCAAAACCTTTCTCCACTGCTTCGCGGAACAGAATTAGCTTCTCTCCCCTAGCCAATCTGTCACTGGCCTGCACTAAAAGTTTGTAGAGCTGACCCTGCACGGGTTCAAGCACCACTTTGATTTTGCCTCCACAGCCGACAGTCTCACCCCAGGAAAGATCATCCGAAGACAACATATTGTATTCCACAATCTCGGGCAGCCCTCGTTCCCAGATCTCAGAAGTTCGCAGCTGCAGATCGTTTTCCAGACAACCTGGACTCAGGCTCCCAATCGTACCTTCTTCAAAAAACAACATCACCGCTCCGGGTTTACGATACGAGTGTCCCTCCACTTCTATCAGCGTTGCCAGCACCGCAGGCGCCTGATGGGTTTGAATATGCATTGCGATCTCATGTGTATTCACGAGGCTCCCTCCTCCGTGTTTGCATTTCAACCCAGACCTTAGTCCCGCCCAAGCATTCTCCGAAACATGAACACTAACTTCAGCCTCATTAGATCATTTATTTTTTTAAAATCGACATCCAAGAGCTCACTAAGCTTCTCGATCCGGTAGGTAGCCGTGTTCCGATGAATAAACAACTTTTTGGCTGTCTCATTGACATGCCCATCGTTCTCTAGATAAACCTCCAGCGTCCGCAGCATTTCTCGCACATACTCCGGCTCACGACTAAGCAGTCCTCTAAGCGTTCCATTGCAATATTTCTCCATGACCTCTGTCCGGATTTGCCCAAGAAGCAAGGAAAGCTCAAGCTGCCGATAATGCACAACATTCCCATGCACTCCCTCAAACTGAAGCATCTCCATACATTCCTTTACCTCCGCAAAAGCCTCCTTCAGTCCATCTGGCTTCAATTTACAACTACTTATCGCAGCTCGTGGATAATACCCCTTATCAAACTTCAGGTTGTCAAAACAAGCCTGGATTACATCCCGAAATTGCTCAGGACTCTGAAGAGCTGCCGGATAGATGGACAATAATCCTTGGTCTACAATCACATGAATGGCCTTTAAATCCCGCAGTACGGGGTGTTCAGTGTATTCTTCTTTTAATCTAAGCAGCTCACTTTGGCGCTCTTCAACAGTCGCAACAATATCAGTTAATACTAGTTGAAATGGCGACTGAAGCAGTTCAATTTCCAATTCGAGCGTAGCCTGTGCTAAATCAGCGTAAGATAAGTTACCATTTAGACAACGTCTCAACAATCCACTGAACTCCCTATGTTCTGCCTGTTCAAAATAATCCTCGTATCCTGAGTGAATATGATATGAAATAAGTTCAGCCCCCTGAACGAACAAGCTCTCTTCCACCGGGAGCAATAAAGGGTCGATGGAACAATACAATAAATATCCCGAGCACTTTTCTCCTTGTATTAGTGGTGTGCGATAACCTGCACGATCCTCTACACGAAAACGTTGATTACGCTTCTGCCAGGGCCATCCCTCCAGCAACTGTGAGGTCTGGTATTCAGAATTGTTATAGATTACATCCCCGCGTGCGCTAACCACTACAAGTGAATGGCCAATCACATCAGACACCGAGTCAAACAATGGACGGCTGCGGACAGATCGCAGGGCAAATTGCATCAGCTTTTTCTGCTTCTCCATTATGCTCTGCAAAACATGAGTGCTCCGGCTAAGCTCGGCTCGAAACAGGCCATTCATCTGATCCGAAAAAGTGAACTGGAACGGCAACTGGATTAAGGGGAAGTTAAGGCTCTCCGCTTCTGCGACCAGTTGCTCTGGTACTTCATCCCAAAACCGCCCCAGCTTAATGCCTAAGGCCGAAGATCCCCGGCGATTTAAAGTCTGCAGCAAGGCAGAGGCTTCCTCCATATTGTCCTTTATCAAATAGGCTGTCGTTAGCAGCATCTCGCCTTCTTTGATCCAATCCGAGATATCGGGGGCATCCATCACATTAATTGACTTCACAATTCGATGTTTCCCTTTAGACCCAGCGATAAGCTTCGCCTCGGACAAAGGATAAATGGACAACGCTTCTTCAACCGTAAGATGCATGCCACCCCTCCTTATTAGGATCAATAGAACCATTTCTGATTTATAATGTTATTTTATGTAACATTATAATTAAAATGAACCTCCTTGGATAGAGTAAAATTAAAATTTAATGGTTATTATGTTAGTTAATATAACATAAAATGAACATAACTGATGAATCATTAATCTTTAGTTCACATCACTTGTGTGAGTAGTATAATTAGATCGGACAATATTAGGATGGATTTGGAGGGGATCTTTTGAGTAAAAAGCAAGTGTTTACAGGTTCACCCTGGGAGTCGGTGGTTGGATATTCTCGTGCCATCCGAATCGGCAATCGTATCGAAGTCGCAGGAACAACAGCCATGCAAGACGGGGAAATAGTCGGTGTAGGAGATCCATACGCGCAGACGAAATTCATTCTACATACCATCGAAAAAGCGCTAAACCAGCTAGATGCTGATTTGTCGCATGTAATTAGAACAAGAATGTTCGTGACAGACATCTCACGCTGGGAAGAAGTCGGCAAAGCACACGGCGAATTTTTCAAAGATATTCAGCCTGTAGCAACCATGGTAGAGGTAAAAGCGCTTATTGATCCACTATTGTTAGTAGAAATAGAAGTCGAAGCATTCGTAGAATAGAGCTCGGATGGGGCACGGGGCATGGCACCTTCTTCACAGAAGGTGCTTTGTTTGCGTGTTCAGATGAAACGCGAGCGTGTCGTGGCTGACCTTTGTGGTGTGGGGCATTTATCCCCTTCTTTTCGGATATCGCCGGAATTAGTGGATTCCGGGGCATTTTTGCCCTTCTTCCCCGCAATATGAGCCAATTTCGCGCATTCTAAGGGATTTATACCGTTCTTCTTCTTCACGTGGAGGTGTTTACTGAAACACTGGTCTTAAGCCAACTTTTGAGCGCTGAATTTATTTTTTACTCTAACACACCATTATTGAACCTACTTCATCACATTGAGATCATTTTTTTAAAACCAATTTCACCTATCATCTCAAAACCCATCAAGTCCCGTCATCTCAAGACCGCCGCCAAACCTCCTTAACCCATGAGAGTAACCGAAGATCCTGACCATGTCCGGCGATAACCGACAATCCCAGCGGCAGTCCATTTGCAGAGAGCATAGGTAACGTTACTTGAGGCAGGCCTGCCAGTCCAGCTATACAGCTCAACATCATCGCCCCACTACGATTCTCCTCCAATTGACGTAAATCCCCACCACGCAGCGGTGCAGGACCAGGTACTGTCGGAATCACAAGACAATTATCTTCTCCCAGCAGCTGGCTCAACTGGGTAGAAATCTCCGCTCGTTTATTCAGAGCGATACTGTTGTCCTTGCCAGCTAAGTTAGCAGCCCAAGAAAACCGAGCTGCAATATCAGGCCCAAAAACTGGTTTCACCTTCTCAATCCAGGCGCTATGGGTTGTCCAGATCTCATTGCCTTGTAGCTCTCGAAAGACATCCATCCAGACTTTTAAACCTTCTCGAGCTATTTCAGTTTTGAGGAAATGATCAGCACCAGTCCGCAAGCGATTCAATCCGTCCACTAGAACACTCCCATCCTTTGGATCGACCAAATCCCAACAGTCCGTAGCGACAAATACAGCCCCCATTTTCTTTTGTGAATCATCCTCTTTATCCTTTCTCGAATTATATTCCACATGATTTCCTTTGCTCTTTGGTATCTGATCCTCTATGTTTTTTTGTATATTATTCTCCAATTCTTCCTCTTCATTTCCCCCCCCACCGTTATCTAGATTCAATTCTAAATTTCCATCTATGCTCATCGTTACTTTTTCATCCATGCGCCCAATTCCAAGTAAAACCTCCCCCACTTTCTGGAGCACATCCATACGATCAGCGATCCAGCCTACTGTATCAAATTGCGGTGATAACGGGATCACACCTTCCATATTCACAGCACCATGCGTCGGGCGAAAGCCATACACCCCGCAATAGGCGGAAGGGACTCGAATAGAACCACCTGTATCTGTTCCGAGCGCAAAATCAACACTACCTGAAGCTACCGCTACTGCCGATCCACTAGAAGAACCACCCGGGATACAACCTGCGGCACGGGGATTTATGGGCGTTCCATAATGATGGTTCTCACCACCCAGACTGTACATCAGCTCATCCGTATGAGTCGCTCCTCGAAGCGTCGCTCCCGATTGGAGCAGCTGGCGTACTACTGCCGCATGTTCTGTAGAGGGATTGTGGCTCCGCAGCCAATCCGGATTACCTGCAGAAGAGCTGTGCCCTGCGATCGCATACACATCTTTTACAGCAAAGGTCATTCCGTCCAAAATCCCATTCCCTAAACGTCCGACTGTTAGCTCAGAATCTATGAACGCGCCATACCGATTATCCAGAACCATTTCACCTTCCTCCTCCCCTCACCATTCCTTCTCTGATCATAATCAACCCGTCATCCGTCATTTCTATTTAAGAACCTTTCGCTCCGTTAAACTAGGATTTTCCCATTTGCCTTTCCGAGAATCGTCTCACGATATCTTTCCTATCAAATAACGGAAGGAGCAATTTGGGGGGATTTGGAGAGAGCATCTCACCCTACCAACCTATCGCCGCGCCATCGCAGCGCGGGTCTGTCCCCCCAATACGATATCCATTGTCATCTATTGATATCGCGTGAGCATGACCCACGCTCCCGTCATATGCTTCCACTTTCCGGACAATATGACCGGCTCCCGCCAGATCTGCCAGCACCTCATCCGCTACCCGCCCCTCTACCTTCAGCTCCTGAGTAGGTTCCCCCCACGTTCTCCCCCATACAAAACGTGGTTCACTTACAGCCGTTTGTGGATTCATCCCATAATGCAGCATCCGTGTAAGTAGCAACGTTTGAGTCTGCGGCTGACCTTCACCACCTTGCGTACCATATAGAATCGCAGGTTTGCCCTCGCGGCAGGCCATGGCTGGCATCAGTGTGTGGAAGCTGCGTTTATGCGGTTCAAGCGTATTGATATGGTTCGCATCAAGCGAGAAAAACGAACCCCGATTCTGAAGCAGAATCCCTGTATTCCCAGCCACCACACCTGAGCCAAACTCAAAATACAGACTTTGAATAAAGGAAACCGCATTCCCCTCCTCATCCACAACCGCAGCATAAGCCGTATCACTGCCTATAGGCTGACTTGTCAGCTGTGCCGCTTTTTGCATCGAGATTGTAGAGGCTAGTTGCCCCGCATAGTTCTTTTCCAGCAACTGCGCCAAAGGAATAGCACTAAAATCCGGATCTGTAAGCACTCTATCCCGATCGCGAAAGCTCAGCTTCAGCGCTTCAACAAGCAGGTGGTAATATTCATAAGAACCATGCTCGATTTCTCCGAAATTAAAATGCTCCAATATATTAAGACTCATCAGCCCCGTAAACCCTTGAGAATTTGGCGGCACTTGATACACCCTATGCCCATGATATTCCGCATGAATCGGCTCAACCCAATCCCCCTGATGATCCGCAAAATCATCCCGTGTTAGATAGCCCCCAGCTGTCAGCATATAATCACAAATATCTTCAGCAATCTTCCCCTTATAAAAAGTGTCCCGTCCACCCGCAGCCAACGTCCTCAGGGTTGTCGCCAGCTGCATCTGCTGAAATCTCGATCCAGCAGACACAACCACTCCGCCCGGCATATAAATCGCGGATGCCTCCGCCGACAACGCCGCTCCAGCAAACAGCGTATTATTTCGCTGGTCCGGCGACAGCGGAAACCCACTCTGAGCATAGCCGATGGCTGGCTCCAGCACCTCTGCCAGCGTTAAGCGGCCATACTTGCTGAGCATGGCATCCCAGCTATCCACCATCCCCGGCACGGTGATGGCACTGCGAATCCCCCGCCTCGGAATAGCTCCCTCTCCGGCATAGCAACTTCTGCGAACTCCGTAACCCGACCGTCCACTTCCGTTATACGCCCGGACACGCGCCTCTTCTGTGCTATAGGTCAACCAGAACGAATCCCCACCAAGCCCCGTCATATGCGGGTAGACTACAGCGAGCGTCGCACTAACCGCCACCGCCGCATCAAAGGCATTTCCCCCTTTTTCCAAAATGCGCGCACCCGCAGCCGAAGCTAAATAATGAGGGCTGACGACCATTGTTTTTGTGCCTATTACAGGTTTCTCCGCCATGTTCCCCATCTCCCTATTAACTTCTCGCTTAATTAATGTCATTTAACATTACATAAAAATCCCTTGTCAATCGATTACGCCAAACCTCAAAATCACCATCCTCTTTTTGTGATTCATGCACAAAGATTAGCTAATTTCTAGTCAACCTCGTAGATTCAGACATATGAATTGTATAGAATGGGCTCTAAAAACAAGGGGAGGTCTCACGTGATATCCATCCATAAAGATTATGTACAATTAGCTATCGCCATGTTCAGAACTGGGATTGTCGGCTATGGCGGAGGACCTTCCGTAATTCCATTAATCCGGCATGATGCGGTAACTCGCTACACTTGGCTGAGCGATGATGAATTCGGGGAGACATTGGCGATTGCCAACGCGCTACCGGGACCTATTGCTACTAAAATGGCGGCTTATCTTGGATATAAACTTCGAGGAGTTAGGGGGGCGATACTGTCAGTTCTGGCACATATTTTACCTAGCTGCCTGGCTATGATCATACTGTTATCGGCTGTAAATTATTTAAGTAGCTCAAAAGTAGTAGCTGGAATGATCGCGGGGGTATCTCCTGTCATTGCTGTCATGTTAGGAATAATGGCATATGAGTTTGCGCAAAAAGCCTATAAAGGACTGGGGAAATATCTCAGTGCAGCCTTTATCCTGCTGGCACTGCTTTTGTTGGAGATTCTTCACATACATCCAGCTATCGTAATCGTACTTTTTCTAGGTTACGGAGCCGTTCATTACCGGATCATCGCGAAGCAACAACAAGGAGGATCAAATTGATGGACTGGTTAGAGCTCATATACGGATTTTTCATGGCGAATTTGCTTGGATACGGCGGTGGTCCTTCCTCTATTCCATTGATGTATCAAGAAATCGTTTCCCATTACGGCTGGCTGACCGATGAACAATTCTCTAACATGCTTGCACTTGGCAATGCACTGCCTGGCCCGATTGCTACCAAAATCGCAGCTTACGTCGGCTATGATGTCTACGGCTGGTTAGGACTCATCGTAGCTTTGTTAGCAACCGTCTTGCCCTCCGCAGTAGCGCTTATTATCCTGTTAGAGGTCATGCAAAAACACAAGCAATCCCCCGTAGTGAAAGGGATGACATTGCTTGTTCAACCGGTTATTGCAGTTATGATGGCCGTGCTCACTTGGACAATAGTCAAAGGTCCTACGAACTCTATCGGAATCTGGCAAACACTGTTCATTGCCGCAATCGCATTCTGGGCCATCAAGCGGCAAAAGCTGCATCCTGCCTTTGTCATCTTAGCCGCTTTTGCCTATGGTGGTCTGGTACTCCGCTACACGGTCTAACTAATCTATTTTAAAATATATTGTGACAATACCGCCTGTACCTCATAAATATTCACGGATTTATTAAAGGTCTTCTTGAGTGGCACAGTGCTGCTGGAAATATAGATACATAGCTCCGCATCCAGATCAAAGTGCCCTGCCGTCTCCACGGAATAATGCGAGATGCTTTTGTATGGGATGGAATGATAGTCCGTCTTTTTCCCCGTCAATCCCTGTTTATCCACTAGAATCAGTCGTTTGTCTGTAAAAATAAACATATCTCTAATCAGCTTGTAGGCTCGTTCAATTTTCTCTTGAGGGGCAAGGATTTGTGCATATTCCCGTTGTACCTCCGCTAGATTTACTTGTGATGCATTACCCATCAATCCGTCAAAAATCGCCATATAACTTCCCCTTTCATCTGTTATTTTTTAGTGGCACATCTCCCCACACATAGAACCATATTATTCAACGATTCATATTCTATGCAGTGTAAAACTTCGCTCTGCCATCTTTTTACTTGCTAAATTTCCGATTATTGTTTACACTGTCATTAAATTTGTTAAGAAAGGGGTGTGGAAGGAATGGATCACAATTGGACCAACAGTGTTATGAGTCGGCTACCTAAAGCGATAGCTGGCATTGCTCATGTAAATGGCGATAACGGGAGAAGTCTGTCCATTTCCATGAATTTAATAACACTACACAATTGTGAAATGCCTTTCCTGCCATCACCCGGACGGATCAGTTAACCGGAGAATGATAAGGCCGTGGGGAAATTTCCCTACGGTCTTTTTTATGGTTTTTTACAGAATTCCAGTTTCGATTTAGGGTTCTGGCGGTGCAAAGGGCATTCTTAAAGGAGAATATATATGATTATTCAATGCCAAAATGTTCAAAAATACCACGGTGCACAGCTCGTACTAAATAGCATCACCTTCGATATCCGCCAAGGAGAAAAAATCGGTCTAATCGGCCGCAATGGCTGCGGTAAAACTACACTTTTCCACTTACTGAATGGCGAAGAGCGCCCCGATCAAGGGCAAATCTCAATTCGCAAAGGTAGTGTAGTCGGAATGCTGGCTCAAATTCAAGAGGTTAACGAAAAAGAAACCGTATATGAAGTTCTACAGCGTAGCTTTGCTGAACCTTTGAAATGGCAACAACGCCTGCGAGAGCTGGAGCTTGAAATGTCCACCTTCAATACCGGAACGGATGAAACGCTATGGAATCGGCTACTGAAAGAATATGGTAGCCTTCAGGATAAATTTGAGACCGCAGGAGGCTACGAAATTGAATCCACCATTCAGCGAGTTGCCATTGGTCTAGGAATCGGAACTGGGCAATATAACCGACTCTTCTCCTCTCTTTCTGGCGGCGAGAAAACTAAAGTCGGACTCGCAGAACTGCTGCTGCGTAGACCTGATGTACTTCTACTCGATGAGCCAACCAATCATCTAGACATGAACGCCATTGAGTGGTTAGAGCAGTACTTACAGAGCTATGACGGTACAGTGCTAGCCATTTCCCATGATCGTTACTTCCTCGACGCTGTAGTCAAAAAAGTGATTGAGATTGAGGATGGCGAGGCTTTTACCTTCCATACCAACTACAGCGGCTATCAAATAGAGAAGGAAACACGTCTACTTCAACAATTTGCTGATTATCAAGAACAACAGAAAAAAATAAAGCAAATGCAGGAGAGCATCAAACGCCTCATCGAATTTGGGAATCGGGGAACTCCCCCAAACCCTGCCTTTTACCGGCGAGCAGCTTCCATGCAAAAAGCACTGGATCGTATGGTAAAGGTTAAACGTCCTATTCTAGAGCGCAAATCGATGGATTTGCAGCTACAGCAAAATGATCGCTCAGGGAATCAAGTCGTCATACTAGAGGATATCGGTAAGGCATATGGAGAGCGAAGCCTGTTTACAGACGCAAACGAAGTTCTTCGCTACGGAGAGACTACGGCACTTATCGGTGGTAACGGGGCAGGGAAAAGTACGCTTTTAAGAATTATATTAGGTCAGGAGACGCCAGACACCGGAAGCTGCACGCTTGGTTCAAGAACCGTTGTTGGCTATCTCGCGCAAGAGGCTGTCCCTGACAATAACAAACAATCCGTACTCCGCTACTTCCGTGAAGAGGCTGGACTAGAAGAAGGTGAAGCGCGCGGGCAGCTCGCACGTTTCCTATTCTATGGTGCCGATGTATTCAAAGACATCACGAATCTATCTGGAGGGGAATGGACCCGCCTGCGTTTCGCTGTGTTGATGCATCGTAAACCAAACCTGCTAATTCTGGATGAACCAACGAACCATCTAGACATTGACTCCCGGGAAGCGCTAGAGGAAGCATTAGAAGAATTCCCAGGTACAGTGCTGGCCGTTTCACATGATCGCTATTTCATTAATCGTCTGTTCCATAAGCTCTGGTCCATTGAAAGTGGACGATTTGGAGTTTTCAACGGCAACTATGAGTATTACAAGGAGAAGCAAGCTGAACAGGCGTTAGCAGCACCAGTCTCTATTCCTGATCAGCCTAAGCCTTTCTCTTCAGATGGAACCACTGCACGCTCCGGTAAGCCTCAATCTAACCGTTCCGTGAATGTTAATGTCACCACGGCTAACTCGTCCAGTTCCCGCAAGAAGAGTATCCACTTTGATTGGGAAAAGGCTATTGCCGAAGTTGAGGATCAGCTTGGGGAAATCGATGCCAAAATGCTAGACCCACTGATCAGTAGCAATGCGGCAGAGCTCGCCGAGCTACAGAAAGAACGCGATGCAGTGCAAGAGCAACTAGATGAGCTCTATGCGGGCTGGATGGAAACTGCGGGACACTAACAATTATTAAATGAGGAGATAAGGATATGAGCAACGAAACGAAGATTAAGCTTTTTCGGGAAGAATACACCCAGCTTCATCCACAAGCAGCGGATAACTACGAGGCTTGGGCCTTTGGCGACAGTCCTCAAATGGCCGATGAACTGCTAGATCTGGTGATCCGCAGGATTAAGACAGGAACCGCTTCGAACTATGAAATTTATGCAGTTTGTGACGAGACCTTACCAGAAATCGGCCGACATAGTATCCTGCTGGACGGTCGTGGTAATCCGCAAGCAGTGATCGTTACGACAGATGTGCAAATTACACCTTTTGATGAGGTAGGCGCTGACTTTGCCTATAGCGAAGGCGAGGATGACAGAACGTTAGAGTCGTGGCGCCATGAGCATGAGAAGTTCTTCTCCAGAGAATCCTTAGCGTTCTTGAAGAAGCCTTTTGATCCAAAGATGAAGGTAGTTTGCGAGAACTTTAGACTGGTATATTCGAAATCTTGAGAAACTCAGGAAACTAAAAAGGCGGCCTCTTCAGTTACGAAGAGACCGCCTTTGATGTATACTATACAACTAATAGAGTTAGATAATTATTAAAATAAGGCTCAGCGCCAAAACCCTAGAATCCAGCCAATCACAGAGATCCATAACGGAATGCTGATTAAGATACCCCAAACCAGCCCAGTGGCAATATTGCCCTCTGCAGGACGCACCACATTTTCCTGTTTCAATGGAATGCTCAACTCTTCTTGTTCCATGCGATCCCCTCCTAAAATTCTTATCGTCACAGTAGAGGAAAAAATGTAGACCGCTCGACCTAAAAGCTTAGAATGCCAACATTGTAAGTGCTTACATAATAGTTATTACCCATCATTTACATCATTAAAAACATCACTTTACAGAAGTCATACATAATATGCAAATTCTTAGTCCAATATTACTACTTTTTCTGGATTTCGTAAATATTCAAACATCGTTCCAATCTGTTCACTTGTATTCCTCTCTACTGAGAGCTCAGGCAGTTCATCTTCAGCAAAAAAGGATACTTCACTCGTCTCCACCCCTTGCAGCGCCTCGCCGCCTACAATTCTGCACAAAATAAAAAACTTATACACGTGATACGGCTCCGGAGGATGGTTATGAAATTTCTTATCTAAAACAGCCAGCA
The DNA here is from genome assembly GCF_038004625.1 of Paenibacillus sp. FSL P4-0184. Taxonomy (NCBI): domain Bacteria; kingdom Bacillati; phylum Bacillota; class Bacilli; order Caryophanales; family Paenibacillaceae; genus Paenibacillus; species Paenibacillus sp. FSL P4-0184. Next base: position 595,572 of record NZ_JBBORN010000001.1, read on the forward strand.
AGCGAATTGCTTCTGTCTCAAATCCTGATTCTTCTTGAATTTCCTTAACAACGACTTCACTCGGCGACAGACCGATGTCTCCCCAGCCCCCGGGAAGCGCCCACTTTCCATCCAATTTCTCGCGGACAAGCAGGATTCTGTCATCCTGAAAAACAACACCGCGGATATCCACTTTCGGCGTAGAATAGCCACCCTCACTAGCAAAGGAGAGTCTTATTCTCTCCTTGCTTTCGAACGTATAATTAGCGAGGATATCTACACTTAGCTCCCGCAAAGCTTGATACCGTTCTATATCATAGACATCTTTAGCGTAAGTTAGTCCAGTCTGTGCGATGGCCTGTATTTCTTTAGCCCAGGCTAACCATTTCTGCTCCATTGCTGCACCCCTTTAAATAACTTGATTAGGATTACTGGCAAAGCATTAAATGACGGGAGAACAAACCTTTTTTAGCTTCACAGCGGTCTATAATCGTAAATCCAGCCTCCGTGATCATCTCATCCATCGGTTCAATCGCAACGATAACTACCCGATCTGCAATCCGGCGCGCATTCACTAGAATCGCAAACTGTTCCTCAGGTGTAATACTAGAATATAGATTATAAGGCATATCTACAATAGCTACATCGTAATGTTCTGTGATGTCAGCAATATCTCCAAGCGTAACCTCACTTGTGAATCCAAAATGAGCAATATTCGTTCTGGCACCGATCGCGATTTGAGGGTTAATGTCACGTCCTACCATATTGATTCCCATCGAGAGGGCTTCTACCATTACTGTTCCGATGCCGCAGCAAGGATCGATGGCTCGTACACCCTCTGGATTCGGAACGGCTATATTGACCGCAGCTCGGGCTACACGTGTGCTAAGCGCGATAGAGTAGCTGCGCGGCTTTTTCATTTGACGGAACCAGGTGGCCTTGTTCTTATGATATGATCCAAAGTACCAGCGACCGCCCAGCGTAACAATACCGTATACCAACTGAGGGTGGTTTACATCCGCTTCCCCTTCAATACGCAGCCCAATTTCCCGCTCGATCACTCTTCGCTCATCATATTCTATTTTGTCCGCAGGGGACAGATCATTGGTCTTCACAAAAATAACCTTAAATGTCTTACCACCAAGCTCCACCTGCTCCGTTTGATCATAAATCTCAGGCAAGCTGTCTCCCTCGTACATAACATCAATTCGTTCTTTAATGAAGGGACTACGACTTACATCCACCTCTACCTCACTCTTAAAGATTGAAGAAGGCACTTCCTCTCCAAAAAGACAACGAAGCTCCATCTTACATAGAGATAACTCATCCTCTGAACAGGTATACGTATATATAAATGTGTTCTTTCCACTTTTCTTTTGCAAAATAATCCATCCTCTATCCCAGTAAATTGTATTCCTAGCTTGTTACTCTTGCGTTTCGTGCTGGCTATCATACCCTATACGCGCTTTGGCGATTTCAACGTTGTTTCTATTGACCCACTCCACTAGGGAAGTTAAAGGATCCAGCAAGGACTCTCCTAAACTCGTCAGACCATATTCAACAGTCAAAGGTACCGTAGGCGTAGCTTTACGCCAAACTATACCATCTCGTTCTAAATGACGCAGTGTTTGGGTCAGCATCCGTTGTGATATCCCACCAGAACGCCGCTGCAGTTCTTTAAACCGCAATGCTTCTGCACCCAAATTAACAATGATGAGCACACTCCATTTGTCCCCAACCCTGTCGAGAATTTGGCGGGTGATGGAGCAATCCTCTAGCGTCGGCATTAGCCGAATGGGTTCGTCCATTGAATGTTCCAAAGTGGTTACCTCCATAGGAACTCAAGCATGTAATAGTGCCTTCTTGTCCTTAAGTTTAATCAGCTTATCATGGTTACTGTTAGTAATCAACAACCGGAAAGGAACTATTAATTACGAAAAAAAGCTCCGGTCACGAGGATCAGATAAGACGTCTTTCTAATCGCTTTTGATCCATAGTGAGTTCTCCAGTATAATGATTCCTATAGAATGCTAAACAAGACGGTCACGCATGGCGATTAAGCTCATAGCCGGTTTTGCGCAGCAAAACTTAAGGAGGTACATACACACTATGTCATATGAAACGTATTTTTCAACACACCGGGATGAACATCTCGAAGAACTAAAACAATGGCTCAAGATTCCAAGTATTTCTGCCTTGTCTGAGCATAAGGACGATGTACTAGCTGCAGCCCATTGGCTGACAGACACACTAAAGAAAGCCGGACTTGAGAACATTGAACTTCATCCGACAGCGGGACATCCCGTCATATATGCTGACTATCTTCATGCTCCGGGTAAGCCAACCATTCTTGTATACGGCCACTACGATGTGCAGCCAGTAGATCCGCTAAACCTGTGGACTACACCTCCGTTTGAACCAGAGATCCGTGACGGCAAGCTGTATGCACGTGGAGCAACGGATGACAAAGGACAAGTATTCATTCACCTCAAAGCGATTGAAGCAATCCTGAAACAAGAAGGTACTCTTCCTGTTAACATCAAGCTCTGTATCGAAGGTGAGGAAGAAATCGGCAGCGCAAATCTCCCTCCATTCCTGGAAGCTAACAAAGAGAAGCTGGCTGCGGATGCGGTGCTAGTCTCCGATACTTCCCTGCTAGAACGTGGTCGCCCTGCAATTTGCACAGGACTACGTGGCCTAGGATCACTTGAAGTGAGCGTAACTACAGCTCTTACAGACCTGCACTCCGGCTCTTACGGTGGTGGTGTTCCGAATGCACTGCACGCTCTCGTGTCCCTGCTCAGCTCCCTTCATGACGACAAAGGTCGTGTTTCTGTAGAAGGCTTCTATGATGGTGTACCTGAACTTTCTCCAATGCTTCGTGAGGAATTCGTGAAGCAAGGCGTGAATGAAGATAAGATTCGCGAAGGACTTGGACTCGATGCGTTATACGGCGAAGAAGGTTATTCTTTTGTAGAACGTATTGGTGCTCGCCCTACACTTGAACTTAACGGTGTCTATGGCGGCTTCCAAGGCGAAGGAAGCAAGACAGTTATTCCAAAAGAAGCACATGCCAAGATTACTTGCCGTCTCGTTGGCGATCAGGATCCACAGCATATTCTTGATGCCGTTGAAGCGCATCTGAAGGCTAATATTCAAACCGGAGCGAAAGTGCATGTGACGCAAATGGAGAAGGCACGTGCCTTTAACATCGATCCATCGAACCCTATTCTACAAACTGCAGCAGACGCTTACGGCAAAGTATACGGAACCCGTGCCCTCTTCACCAAAGACGGTGGCTCCATTCCGATCATGGAAAGCTTCTCCCGTGTACTTGAAGCACCAGTGGTCCTGATGGGCTTTGGCCTTGATGATGAGAACCTGCATGCACCGGATGAGCATTTCAACCTGGAGAACTTTGATAAGGGACTGCTCACCATTGTTGAGTTCTTGAAGACTGTTTAAGAGAATCAGGTAGTATAACAAAGCCAGACTCCTCTTCATTGAGGAGCCTGGCTTTTTGATATCTAAGAATAGTTCATAACAAAACCATCAACCAAAACATAAAAAAATCCTTGCATCGCAAGGATTTGAAAGTTTAAATTATGGAGCGGGTGATGGGAATCGAACCCACGCTATCAGCTTGGAAGGCTGAAGTTCTACCATTGAACTACACCCGCATTGGAAAGTGAGTACAAGAGATATTGTATCACCCCCATAAATAAAAATCAACATTTTTTTGTTCAAGCATAAACGCCTTCGGCGTCCTTATAAGGACGCCGAAGGCGTTTATGCGAAATATAAGACATAGAGTATGGTGTGAAACTTATACTTTCTTATATTTTACAAGGAAGCGCCGAGAGGAGCCTTTTTCAAAAATGAGGTCTCAAATTCAGCTGCTTGAATAGGTTTACTGAACAAAAACCCTTGAGCTTCATGGCAATGCTGCTCACGCAAAAACTGCAGCTGCTCCTTGTTCTCCACCCCTTCTGCGGTAACCTTGAGCTTCAAATGATGCGCCATAGAAGTAATCGTGGAGACTATAGCCGCATTATTACTATCCTCCATAACCTCGGAGACAAACGATCTGTCAATCTTTAGCCTGTCGATCGGCATATTCTTCAAATAGTGTAATGAGCTATAACCTGTACCAAAATCATCGATGCTAATGAACACACCTAGCTCTTTCAAGCGCTTCAGCTGATCAAAAGCCGTTTCTTTATCCAAGGTCATACTCTCTGTAATTTCAAGATCAACATAACATGGATCCAAACCAATATCGGTCAGAATGGAATTAATTTTACCAGCCAGGTTTGGCTGAAGGAATTGACGCATAGATAAGTTGATAGAGACGCATATCGGCTGGTAGCCTGCTAGCTGCCACTGTTTATTTTGCAGGCACGCCGTCTTCAGTACCCATTCCCCAATTGGAACAATTAGCCCGCTATCCTCAGCTAATGGAATAAACTCATTAGGTGAGACAATACCACGCTTAGGATGATTCCAGCGCAATAAAGCTTCCATACCTACAATCTCTTCTGTCTCCAGCTGCACCTTTGGCTGATATAAGAGATAGAACTCATCACGCTCAAGCGCTCTTCGAAGGTCATTTTCCAGCTTCAGGCGTTCCTTTGCCTTCATCTGCATGGCTGGGATATAACGACGAATCTCCACGCCCTGTTCCTTCGCATTATGAACAGCAGTATCCGCATTTTGAATGAGATGTTCAGCAGTTTCCCCGTCACCGGGATAAATACTCATCCCCAAGCTGAGTGAGATATGGTACTCGCCAGATTCTATGTTAACGGGGACTTCAAATAATCTGAGCAACTCTGTAGCTCGTGCCAAGCATTCTCCAAGACTTGCTCTTTCTGTCATTAGAAAAGCAAACTCATCCGCTCCCATACTATACAGCTCTTCACTGGATCTAGCCTCATTACTGAGACGCTCAGACACCAATTTCAATAAAAGGTCTCCGGCATAATGACCCAGAGAGTCATTTATATTCTTAAAATGATTAATATTCATAATGGCCAAAGCTGAGAATTGATCATTTGTGTCCGTCTCTCCAGCATCAATCATTTCTTCTACACGCTGTGTCAGCCGACGTCTATTAGGAAGTCCTGTTAAATCATCATGATACGCCAAATAATTGATCCGTTCTTCGGCCAGCTGTTTCTCGTAAAATGGCTCTTCAATTGTCAGGCGATACACGCCGGTAAGCAACTGGTAATAAGCAATTCCGCTACATAACATCCCAAAGAGATCATCAATATTTCCGCCACTTATGGGAGTCATAAAAAAAGCCTGGCCTAGCGAGAAAAAGATAAGTGCCCGAATAATAACAAGCAGCGAGGCTGACTTTTCATTATTCCCAGGAAATACGATGACAGCAACACCTGCTAAATAAACAAAAAGTACTGCCAGATCAACGAATTGTTTAAGTGTACTCATCCAAGGCTTAGTAAATAACTCAGGCACTGCCGAGTGGATAAATACAAATAATGCGATGAAGAGTACGATCAACATGAAGGCGATTCTGAATACATTTCTTTTTTCGGTAACGGTCACAGGTTTGTCTTCTCTACTAAAAATAAACAATATACCTAGCCCGCTGGATAGTCGTGAAAAGGTAAGCAGCCACTTTGATTCCTCAGGGGTTATAAACGATGAAATCAATGGAAATGCTACAAAGCCGAGTGTATGCAAGAAATCAATAATACATATTCCACCAAAAAGAGCTGCGACATATAATCTTCCTTTAGATAATCTGCTAGAGAAGAACAACCAGCCCTGTGCAAATATCGCAAATCCAAAAGCAACAGTACAACAGCCGACAATGAGATAGAGTGCAGAAATAATATCCCAATTGTCCAATCGGTTTAACGATGTATGGAAAATTTGAATGAATAGGAACAGTAAGGCTCCTACAATAGCCGCTTGAATTGTCTTTTTCTCTTCTTGTCTCATAGATCCCTCGCGTCTGAAAATGATGTCGATTATTAAGCAACTATGTATAGTCTTGTCCTATGTATAAATATCGGTTAGATCGGTCTTTAAAGTTACATTTCTTTTATGAGGTCGTATTTTTATAGCGATTATTCATAAATCTTGCATAAATATAAACCATTTTCTTCTAGCAGGCAAGCAAAAATACCTTCAGGCTTCTTATTAGAACGGTAAGTATTTTAGCGAAAAATATTAGAATCATTTATCAGAGAAACTTATAGAAATTTTATTTTTATTCAAAAAAAAGCACTTCCCCCTACGAACGGGTTCAGTGCTTCTGAACAACAGATTTATTTATCTCCGAAGTTAACCTCTGGTGTTGTAAGCTTATCATAGAAATCAACCGCTTTATCCTTATCCGCCGATGCGCGAAGCGCCATTGCTGAACGTGGATGCTCATCAAGCGTTCCAGTGATCATGTAAGGAATGATATAGCCCCACTCTTCTTTTTCACGTAAAGGAATCATCAGGCGTTCAATGATATCAATTACAGGGCGCAATGTGTAGCGTGTATTCTTCAAATGGGTCACTAGCAGCTCTGTAGGACAATTCCCCGCAGCACGTCCCATTCCATAACAGGAAGCGTCCAGCAGCTCTACACCTTTCTCAGCAGCAATCAACGTATTGGAGAACGCGAGTTGAAGATTATTGTGGGTATGTACGCCCAGGCGTTTGTTTGGCAAATGAGTTTTGAACTTCTCAACTAAGTAATTGATGTCGTTGTGATCTAGACTACCGTATGAATCCACAATGTATACCACATCAACTACACTCTCACGAATCATTTCGAAAGCTTCTAATAATTCATTCTCCATTACATTCGACAAAGCCATAATATTGATCGTTGTCTCATAGCCTAGATCATGGAAGGTTTGTACCAGCTGTAAGGCTTTCTCCACATCTTTGCTATAGCAAGCTACCCGAATCAAATCCAGCATACTTTCGCTGCGAGGTAAAATATCATTCTCATCCACACGACCGATATCAACCAAAGCGGAAAGCTTCGTATGTCCCTTTTGCGGGATAACTTTACGTAAGAAGTCATCGTTCAGAAAACGCCATGGTCCAGCACCTTCTGCTCCTTTGAGCAGTTTAGGGGAGTTTTTATAACCGATTTCCATATAGTCAACACCAGCCTCATTCAAGCCGGCATACAAATTTTGCACAAATTCCACGCTGAAATCCCAGTTGTTAACGAGCCCCCCATCGCGAATGGTGCAGTCAACAATCTTACATTGATTAGTCTTCATAATTATCTCCCTTCAATTCCTGCAATCATCGTATGTGCTATTGCAATCATTATAACCGCTAGCATAGCTTTACTATGCAATTTATATCGTTCAATCATACTTTAATGAAGAATAAATTGTAAAGGTTATTTCACCTTTAACTCATAGATGTTATTATCACATTATGTCTGCGACAAATATCACAGTATACAAACACTTAAAAATGCTACATTACAACTAAACAGTTGAGATTGATTATCAGTCTCTTTTGGAGGGATTACAATAGCTACTTCTACCTGCTGTTCCTTACTGCAATTACAACCTGGCGCTGCTGGAAATATTCATAAAATAGAAGGAATGAACCCCGTTCTACGCCGTCGTCTTGCTGATCTCGGAGTGTCAGAGGGTGTGAACATCCGTCTTAAAGGAAAGGGACCTTTTTGGGGACCGATTACGCTAGAATGTAACGGTCAGCTGTTCGCCATACGCCGCAAAGAAGCTTCTCTGATTGAGGTGAACGTATCTTGAGTTCTATAGCTCTTGTGGGCAATCCCAATACAGGTAAGACCTCCCTCTTCAATACATTAACGACTTCATACGAATATGTAGGTAACTGGTCAGGCGTCACGGTTGAGAAAAAGATCGGAAATCTGAAGAACGGGGCAGGCAAGCTCATTGATTTGCCCGGCATCTATTCTCTGCACCCACTCTCCCGTGATGAAGGGGTCGCAGCCCAATATCTGATAGAAGAATCCCCTGAAGCATTAATCAATATCGTGGATGCATCCCAGCTGGAACGTAATCTGCTGCTCACGCTTCAACTACTTGAGTATGGCAAGCCTACTGTACTCGGTCTTAATATGATTGATGTCGCTAATGCGCGTGGTATTCATATTAATCAAACCATTTTACAATCAAGATTGGGTGTCACTGTCCTCCCACTTATAGCAAGAACCGGTAAAGGCAGCCTACAGATGCTCAGCATCCTCGAGGAATCGTCAGCTATTCCTGCTGTAAAGTTCAAGCTGAATTATGGTGAGGTCGTAGAGCGAGCGATATCTTCTATAGAAAAGGAATTACGTTCTATAAAAGATCTGCCCAATCACCGTTGGGTCGCTCTACAGCTATTGGAGCAGAATCCGGTTATACTTCAGTTTCTGAAGTCGCGTATAGATATTACGGGACTGCTAAATATCTGTGAGTCTTGTCAGAGTGAGCTACAAATCAAAAAACTCGCCTTGACACTCCCGCAATGGATTCGCTCGAACCGTATGGAGTATATTCGCAATATTTGTGTCGAAGTCCTTGATACGACAGCTCAGAAGCCCCATAACATAACCGAAAGATTAGATTCGGTATTGACTCATCGATTTTGGGGACTGCCCTTATTCATTTTCTTTATGTATGCTCTCTTTAAGACTACATTTGACTGGGTTGGCGGCCCCCTATCGGATATCGTAGACGGACTGATATCCGGCCCTATTAGTGATGGAACGAACTCACTGCTTCAGACCATTGGAGCTTCAGGCTTCACGCATGCATTGATTGTGGATGGCATCATCGGCGGTGTAGGCGGCGTACTGGTCTTTGTTCCGCAAATCTTCATTCTCTTTCTGATCATTTCCTTCTTAGAGGATTCCGGATACATGGCAAGGGTCTGCTTGTTGATGGACAGCACCATGGAACGTATGGGACTGAACGGTAAAGCATTCATTCCATTTATCATTGGTTTTGGTTGCAATGTACCGGCCATTATGGCGGCGCGAAGCATCGAACAGCCCAAAGACCGCATGCTGACAACCCTGTTAATGCCGCTGATGTCTTGTTCTGCAAGATTACCTGTTTATGCATTATTCGCAGTTGTATTCTTCCCTGAACAACAAGCGTTTGCCGTTCTCTCTATGTATGTTATGGGTATTGTTTTTGCCCTAATTCTTTGTAAGGTATTCTCTAAATACTTATTCAAGAATGAATCCTCCGTCTTCATCATCGAACTTCCTCCTTACCGTATGCCGCAGATCAAGACCTTATCGCGCAGCACTTGGGAGAAGGGCAAAGGGTTCCTTCGTAAAGCGGGAACGATTATTCTAGCTGGATCAGCCATTATTTGGTTCATGTCTTATGCTGGTCCTGGCGGATTTGATGTAGAAATGGATCATAGCTATCTAGCTAAATTCGGAGGCATGATTGCACCGCTGCTGGAACCGCTTGGTTTCGGAACGTGGCAGGCTGGCTCTACCTTGGTCCCAGGATTTTTAGCGAAAGAGGTTGTTGTTGCTACGATGAATATCATCTATCACGCACCAGATACCGCTGGATTAGAGAATCAAATTTCACAAGTCTTTACACCTCTAAGTGCAATCAGCTTTATGGCCTTTATCCTGTTATATATTCCTTGTCTGGCCACTGTAGGGGTTATCAAAAAAGAAACAGCCTCTTGGAAATGGACTTTCTTCTCCATTGGCTATTCTCTTGCTCTGGCGTATATCGTATCTTTTGTTATTTTCCAAGGTGGGCGATTATTAGGCTGGTCGTAGAACTTGTAATTCGTTGATTCTCTTAATGAAAGTGGGGCACCGTAATGGTAAATGTTCTAATCGTCACTCTGATCTTCGGTTATTCAGGCTGGATCATCTATCGACATGTGCAAAAGGGCAAGCAAGGCGCTTGCGCTGGCTGTGATAAGGGCAAGACCTGTTCTGCAGCGTCTTTAGATTCTCCCCTCTCCTGCTGCTCAACACCTGTTAATAAGAAGAATTAGGCTTGCCTAACCGTTATATGAAAGGGTTCATAGTTTAGCTTTCATTGCTTTCGGGTATGTTTGTTATAAGCAACTACAGACTATACCTAAGGAGGTAATCACTATGAACACAAAAAAAACATTTTTCACAACAGCCGCATTGGGCGTAGCCTATTTACTGAAGAATAAGGGAACTCGCGATAAAATTATGAACAGTATTCAATCCTTTACTTCTCAATCGAAGGCTAAAAAATCCAGTGGCAATATTTAATCTTCAGCATTATTACAAAAGCAAAGAAACCTCGCCTTAGGGAATGGTCGGTCTTCCATCCATTGTCCTAGGGCGAGGTTTCTTTTGTTGATTATGAAGAGCTAATCATTCGCTTTCGCTGAGCAACCACTGAACCAATGTGCGAACCATGACTCCTGTACCGCCTCTAGGATTAACTCCACGTTCTTTAGAAAGAAATGCAGTTCCAGCAATATCTAGGTGTATCCACGGCAGACCTTCCGCAAACTCACCTACAAATAACCCAGCGGTAGTGGCTCCCCCGAATCTTCCTGCGGTGTTACGGATATCGGCAACTTCACTCTTTAGCATTTCACGGAATTCCGGGTAAGCCGGAAGCTGCCATATTTTTTCACCCGAAACATTAGCTGCTGTCAGAAACTGCTCCATAAATTCCTCGTTGTTAGTAATAGCACCTGTAGCTATATCTCCTAATGTCGACAACACTGCACCTGTCAGCGTAGCGACATCAATAACTCGTTTCGCTCCCCATTCCCGGGCATAGGTCAGCGCATCCCCAAGTACAAGTCTCCCTTCTGCATCGGTATTCAATACTTCTATGGTTCTTCCGCTCATTGATGTAATGATATCCCCGGGTTTAAAGGCATTAGCAGATGGCATATTCTCAGCGGATGGAATGACCATTACGACATTAATTCGTGGACGTAATCGGCCTAATGCCTCCATGACTCCAAGCACAGCCGCTGCGCCTCCCATATCACTGATTAACTCTTCCATGCCTGGGGCTCTTTTTAAGGAAATCCCCCCCGTATCAAAAGTAATCCCTTTACCGACCAGCCCCACTACATTATCCCAGTGCCCCGTTCCCTGGTAACGGATGACGATCATTCGAGGAGGGTTTACACTTCCTTTTCCGACTGCGAGCAATCCGCCCATTCCTTTTTGCTCAATTTCCCGTTCATCCAGCACTTCGGAAGGAAATCCATAACGTTCAGCAACTTCTATAGCGGCCACAGCAAGGTCAGATGGAGTCAGCAGATTGCCGGGCATATTCGTCAAGTTCCGTGCCAGATTCGTAGCCTCACCAAAAGCCAGCCCTCTCTGCATGCCCAGATTCCAGTCACGCTCGAAAGTATCCGCTGGCTTCTTCTCGATAGTAAAAATAACCGAGTTTGGACCTGTATATTGAGATTGCTCCTGCTTATAGGTGGGACGACGATAGGAACCAAGTGACAACCCCTCAGACAACGCATAGGCAATAGATACGATATCCTTATCTTCTGTTAGCTCCTGAACACCTTCAGGCAACTGAAACACTAGCTGTATTGCCTTCAATCGAAGTGCTGCACGTGCTATCTGAACCGCCATTTGACGTAGGTCTTCAGTACTAAGTAATTGGTCCCCTTTTCCAACTAAAATAGCTACAGGACAACCAGATGGATAATCTAACGGCAGTACATAAGTCTGATTCAGCTTCCCACTAAAGAGACCTGACTTTCCTAATAATCGAATTCTGTCATTCCACCTCTCTGAGAGGCCGCCATGTTGGGCTTCCGACTCAGAGATGATAAGAATAAGGGCATCACCCTGTATTTCATTAATGGCACTGCCACTATTAAATTCTATATTCATTGTGTCTACCTCCATTTGTCTCCCAAAACCAACCCCCATTGTAACATAAGCAAGGCCGATCTCTGCATCTGTATTATCCGCAGGGATCAGCCTCTTAAACACTATATATTCTATTCGAATGTACTAATGGATTAATGGCAATGAGATTACAAAATGAGTACCTTCGTTAACTCTACTACTGACAGAAATGCATCCGCCATGATTTTTGATGATTCGGTCACTCACGGAAAGCCCTAGCCCTGTCCCATTCTCTTTTGTCGTAAAAAATGGATTGAATAACCTGTCCAGTGTACGGATATCCATGCCCTTACCGTTATCAGAAATGAACATACGGACCTCAGAACCCTCTCTGTGGGCTCCAACCTCTATTATACCCATTAGACCATCTGCTCTATCCGCAACGGCCTCCATAGCGTTTCTAATCAGGTTGAGGACTACCTGCTTCATTTGTTTTACATCTCCAGAAATCATCATATCTCCCTCCTGAAAAGGATGTAGATTGATCTGGCAACCTTTCATCAGGGCTTCGCTCTCTGTAAGCAGCACTACTTCCTTGAGTAAAGCTGACACAGGAATCATTCCCACTTGAGGAACTGACGGCTTGGAGGAAGTAAGGAATTCATGAATGATATCATTGGCACGATCGATCTCCGCCAAGATAATCTTGCCGTATTCCTGCTTCCCAAGCTGCTGTAGATGCGGGTGAAGCAATTGAATAAATCCACGAATTGCGGTTAAGGGATTCCGGATTTCATGGGCAATAGATGCAGATAATTTACCTAGCATAGCCAAACTATCGTTCTGGTAAGCCGTTTGCTCAATCAACTTATAATCGGAGATTTCTTTAACTGTAAACAAATAACAACCCTTCATTTGTTCTCCACAGCATAGTGTAACCTTCCAGTACCGGCCATACTCGTCTAAAAACTCATAATTTGATTTTCCTTTGTATACCATCTCTCTATAGCTTTGCAGTACTTGCTTTTTCTTAAAGCGGCTCAGTCTAACGTTAGATAACAGGTGTGATATTGTACAGCCAACAAGGGAGTGACGGGTTAATTCAAGCATCCCGTACATTTGCTTATTTACAAAACTTATAACTCCCTCTTCATCAAAAAGCATGATTCCGCTGTCAATATTCTCTAGTACATCCTCGTATGTAGTATCCACAGGTCCTGATTGATAGGTTCTTCCCGGTAATAGAAGACTTTCTTGATATTGGCTAATCACGATACGAAGTTCCCCCTTTTACTGCATTTGACGAAGACGCTAAAGCGACATCAAATTACTATGTATTTGAGTATATGACGAAGCCGCCAGAACATTCGGTAATCGTTGCACTTTTTCCAACCGGTTCAATTATATTCCAATCATATCCAAGTGAAGTAGACAACGCAATCAGAGAAACTGTCGAATGATAAAAAAATTCATAAAATGATTCCAAAGACATATAAAAAATCACATCTAATTATATTTATTACTATTAATTCGTTCAATTGATTTAAACACGTTTAAGAAAAATTTAGAAAAAGCTAAAAGCCCTCGCAGTTGCGAAGGCCTTGATAAAGAAATGGGTCAGACCCAAATTGTAAATAATCTTACGCTTTCTGTTGCAGACGAAGGCGTCTTTGACTCATCACAGCTAATCTTTTCTTCAATTCCCGTTCCCACTTCGTATCCTCAATCTGTTTGGCTACAGCAAGCAGGTCAAGCGCCATATCGATCTGACTCCGCACAATAGCTAGAGGCTCTTCACTCTCGATGTTAATGACATTCTCGAATATTGCAGTTTCGTCTTCCATGACATAGTCCTGAAAATCCACATCAGTAACACCGTCTCCATGTGCGTATTCCGCCAAGATCTCATACTCGTTTTCGACCTTATAGTGAACCTCTACACGATGACATACCGGACAAAAAAGCAGGGGAACATTATGGACTTGCGTGCGATAATGTTTAAGGGTTCCCTTTGTTCCTACCATACTCGCTCCACAGCAAAAGCTCATATTTGTTCACCCTCCTTAGAATAACTAACCCATCTGAGTTTTTATTATTGTATTACATTACCCCAATGGAGATTCCTCCACTCGAGGACATAATATAACTTTTCACGCCTATTTTCAAATCCATTTTTTATTTAAGTCTTTTTTGGTGCAAAAAACCTCCATACAGAAAAACTTCTGCAAGGAGGTCGAAATCAGAATATCAAAGATCAGATAATAGCAGAACAACATTTAAAGGTTTCTGTCACCTGGTTTCCAGTTCATAGGGCATAAGCCACCAGATTGCAGGGCTTGCAGGACACGAAGTGTTTCTTCTACGCTGCGACCTACATCATTGTGATTAACAACCTGATATTTCAATTCACCTTCAGGATCAATGATGAACAATCCACGCAATGCAATACCTTCTTCTTCAATCAGAATGCCGTAGTCTTTAGCAACTTGTTTAGTAATATCAGCAGCAAGCGGGAAATTCAAACGGCCAAGACCATTCGAATCCTTAGGTGTATTGATCCATGCTTTGTGGCTGTGGATCGAATCTACACTTGCGCCGAGAATTTCTGTATCAAGCGCTTCGAACTGCGCAGCTGCTTCACTGAGAGCTGTGATTTCAGTCGGACATACAAAAGTGAAGTCCAGAGGATAAAAGAAGAATACCAGCCATTTGCCACGATAGTCGGACAGACTTACTTTACCAAAATCCTTACCATCACCTGATACGGTTTGCATAGTAAAATCTGGAGCTGGTCTACCTACTAAACGCTCAGCCATTGCCAAAATCCTCCTTTGATTATGTAAGAAACCAACCATTTCTTGTCGTGATATGCTGGAATAATTTACATCTTGTCTACATATCAAATGGTATCATCGTACAAAATCAAAGTCAATCTTAGACAAATTCCCCTATAATCGTAATTAGAAATTAGAAATTATTATGCTTTGCGGATAGCTGCAACAATCAGGTCGCCCATTTCAGATGTACTGATCGCTTTGCTCTTATCTACGGCGATATCACTTGTACGGTGTCCTGCATCCAATACTTCAGCTACTGCAGCCTCTATCGCAGCAGCCGCATCCTCATAACCAAAGGTTAAACGGTACATTAGTGCTAAGGACAAGATTGTTGCAATCGGGTTCGCAAGTCCTTGTCCGGCAATATCAGGTGCGGAGCCGTGAACGGGCTCGTAGAGACCGTAGTTACCATCGCCCATCGAAGCGGAAGCAAGCATACCGATAGAGCCTGTCAACATCGCAGCCTCGTCGCTCAGAATGTCACCAAACATGTTCTCGGTAACGATTACATCAAAGCTAGCTGGACGACGCAGCAGCTGCATTGCACAGTTATCAACGAGTACATGCTCAACCTCTACCTCAGGATATTCTGGAGCAATCTTATTTACGACCTCACGCCATAACCGTGAAGTTTCAAGTACATTCGCTTTATCAACACTTGCCAGCTTATTGCGACGCTTGCCAGCAATCTCAAAAGCCTGACGCACAATTCGTTCCACTTCCATTACGTTATATACACAGGTATCCACTGCTTCTTCACCATGTTCACCTTGACGACGCAGTTTATCTCCGAAATAAATCCCACCAGTCAGCTCACGAACGACCATAAGATCGGTACCTTCCAGCACTTCTGGCTTCAATGTCGAAGCGTCCTTTAGGCAATCAAATACGACTGCTGGACGTAAGTTTGAGAACAATCCAAGCGCTTTGCGAATGCCAAGCAATCCGGTTTCAGGACGAAGCTCCTTAGAATTGTTATCCCACTTCGGTCCGCCTACAGCTCCCAGTAATACGGCGTCAGCACTGCGACAGATTTCCAGTGTATCTTCCGGCAGCGGTGTGCCTCTTTCGTCTATTGCAATGCCTCCAAAAAGAGCGTGCTCCGTTTCAAAAGCATAACCAAATACTTCTTCCGTTGCTTTCAATACTTTTTCTGCTTCAGCTACTACTTCAGGTCCAATACCGTCCCCTGCGATTACGGCGATTTTTTTAACCTCACTCATCTCAGTCACTCCTCAAGTGGTCTGCTCTAACAGACATAGTTCTTCTTTATATTGTTGTATCATACCCAGTCGTAAAGGACAAAGATATAGATTCTATTGAGTTGATAGGCATAGCCTATAATCCAATGAGATAAGACAACTTATCCAAATTGCCGCTTCATATTTGCTCTTATTTGCTCTTATTTGCTCTTATTTCTGAAGATGTTTACAATTAAGTTGAAATCATCTACCTAAGGAGTGAATGCGAAGTGCAATATGCTAAGCTTGGTAAATCCGGTATGAAGGTCAGTCGGCTATGTCTCGGAACAATGAACTTCGGCCCACAAACAGATGAACAAGAAGCCTTCCGTATTATGGACGCTGCACTCGACGCAGGTGTTAATTTTTTTGATACCGCTAACATTTATGGTTGGGGTGAGAATTCCGGTTTAACAGAAACGATTATTGGTCGTTGGTTTAAGCAAGGTGGTGGGCGACGTGAAAAGGTCGTGTTAGCTACCAAGGTATACGGTGCAATGAGCGATAAGCTCGATGGCCCTAATGATGAGGGTGGACTATCATCTTATATTATACGCCGCCATCTAGAGGGGTCTCTGCAGCGTCTCCAGACCGATCATATTGAATTATACCAGATGCATCATGTTGACCGTAGTGTCTCTTGGGACGAGCTGTGGGGGGCTTTCGAGCTTGCTGTAAACCAAGGAAAGATTGGTTATGTCGGCTCCAGTAACTTTGCGGGATGGGATATCGCTGTGGCCCAACAAGAAGCGAAGGCACGTGGCTTTTTAGGTTTGATTTCTGAGCAGCATAAATACAGCCTCACCTGTCGCCTTCCTGAACTTGAAGTATTACCCTCCTCTCTCCATCATGGATTAGGCGTTATTCCTTGGAGCCCACTGGATGGAGGTCTTCTTGGACGCAATGCACTTAAGAAAATAGAAGGCAGCCGCAGTGGAGGAAATGCTGAGCGCGTAGAGCAATACAAAGATCAGCTTGAGGCTTTTGCAAGCTTATGTATGGAGCTTGGGGAACCACAAGATAATGTAGCACTAGCATGGTTATTAGCCAATCCTGCTGTAACCGCACCAATTATTGGACCACGCACACTAGAGCAATTCGAGAGTGCACTGCGCAGTCTTGAGATTGTGCTAGATGAATCTGTCCTTAAACGTTTAGATGAGATCTTCCCAGGACCGGGCGGAGAAGCTCCTAAAGCTTACGCTTGGTAGGTTTCTTATAATTTGAAAAAGGGAGCTAAGGCTTCAGCAGAACCAATCGCTGAAGCCTTAACTCCCTTTCTTGTTCGTACTTATTCAGCTGTATCCACGGTTACACTTCCATTACTCGTACTTAGGTCCACAGTATAAGTTCCTTTACCAAGAATGGCAGTGCCAAAGCTGTCCCCGTCTAGATCCCAAGGGACATTCCCCTTCAGTGAGCCATTGCTAGTATCCGCTGTAATCTTCGCATCGGACACAGTTGGCAATCCCACCGTAATCTTTCCGTTACTAGACGAACATTTCCATTTTCCAGTCACTGCTGAATTAATAGTGATCTTGCCGTTGCTGCTCTTTGCGGTCAACGCTCCATCTATATTATCCAATATAATCGCACCATTAGAGCTTTTGAGCTGCGCTCCACCTTGGATGTTCTGAACAGTCAGTGATCCATTGCTGGTGTGTGCCTCAACTCCGCCAGCAACATCATGAATATTTATAACCCCATTACTAGTGTCAACCACTAAGCCAGACTTTAAATCCCAGGCTTCTATTGACCCGTCACTAGTATCTACCTCAACGGCAAGGCTGCTAGGTACACTTACATTTAAATAAGGACTTTTAGTATTAAATCCAAACTGAATATTAGAGAACCAATTATGATCTGTATCGAGCTCCATAATCAGTGTATCTCCCTCAGTTTTTAATTTCCATTTCTTTTCCAACGCACTTTCGGCTTCACTTTGTGATTTTCCAGGTAGGAGTAAGCTTCCCTCATAATCCAATGAGCTTCCATCTATTCCCTCGACCTTTACTTTTCCACTTGGAAGTACGATTTTCAGCGTCGTAATATTGTCTTTCACTTCGACATTGCCGCTTAGTGGAGTTAAATGTGTATTCCCGATTAAACTGCTAAGTGAGCCGCCGGCCATTACGCTCTGTGCACTGCTTGCTCCAACCAACAGGATGATCAATAGGATTGCCCAACCGCTCACACGACTTTTGGCATCGGATTTGATAAACAATCTTAGCAACATCTCGAGTCCGAACAGGATCAAGAGTGCTGGCCATAAATAACCAAGTACTTCATAGCTGATCATATTATACTGAGCCATCACAATAATGACGCCAAGTGCAATGCAGCCTATAGCTGCAGTAAAACTCCCGATTTTCCATCTCCCCATAGTCAAATCCCCGTTTCTTACGCTCTCGTATTGTTTCTTAGCATCTTCAGACCGTACGCAATCAGACCCAGTGATAGCAAGATCGTACCAATGTTAATCTCAATTAACATTCTCCAAAGCGTCGGAAATGCTGAGATCACCAGCATAAGGAACCCAGCAACAACACATCCAACACCAACCCAAGCCGGATTCACATCTTCATGTGGGTAACCGGGCATAGAGGATATCCCCATCGTCCAAGGTTCTCCGAAGCTGTCAGGATGGAACATCATACGCTCGTGTTCGGCAGCAGTTACTTTCATCCAAGCCGCTTTCTGCAGGGCATCGAACAATTGATAAAACCATAGTGCAGCTAGCGCAAAAGGGAAGATCATGGGCTCAGACGGAATAAACATAATACATAAGGAAGCCCCGATCATAAACTGCAGCCCCTGCTTTTTGAAACCTAAGTACAAATGACCTACACCAGGAATCATAGCTAGCATAAAAGTGAGCCAACGTCTCTTCTTAATCATAATACATCCTCCTAAAATTTGGATAGCATAACTTTTCAGTTTACCTGAATCCATCTATTATTTAATGACTATTTTCTAAAGCCACCGAACCATTGGGTCACCGAATTCGACACATGACCATTAATTTCAGTAATCCCATAAGCCAAATTCTCAAAAACGCCAAACTGTAACAATAAGAAGCTCAAGCAGGCAGCCACCGCATAATGCATCCAAGATGTTCTAGGAGCATAACGACGTCTTACGCTTGTCGCTTTAACCGCTCGCTCTCTGCGTCCTGTTTCGAGCTGCTCGATATGGGCCATAACACCTGCTGCGAGATCTGGAAAGTCCATCTGTTCATGCTGATATTCACTGTCCGTTTCCATTTCTGACCAAAGAGCGGACATTTCCTTAGCTTCCTCCAGCCACTGCGCGCAATCAGGACAGGATTGTATGTGCAACCGGATACTCAGCTCCATATCTGGAGACAGTAGGCCGTCAATGTAATGTGGCATCCATTCCTTCACTATTGCACAATTCATCGCAATTCCTCCCTTTGTCTACGCATCATCTGTCTGGCACGATAAAGCTGCGATTCGATAGTCTTAACGGAAACACCTTTTTGCTCCGCTATCTCTTGATAAGAATTTCGCTGAAAATAGTACAGCTGTACGACCGACCGGTACGGTTCCGCAAGGCTGTTCACATTCTCACCCAGCTCAACTGATTGTTCCTGCTCTAGCACCTCTTGCTCTGGTGTTTGAGACGTTACCCAATCATTCTCAGTGTAATCAGCTGCACTCCGATGCCTCCACTCCCTATCATTGGCCCGTTTCCAGTCCAGACAGGTTCGATAAGCTATCCGATAAAGCCATGTCGAGAAGGTAGACTGTCCTCTGAAGGAGGGGAGCGCTTTGTATGCTTTTATAAAAACCTCTTGGGCCATATCTTTGGCCGATTCAGCTTCTCCAGTAATCTTGACGCACACTCTGTATACCATGCCTTGATAACGTGTCACCAAATGCCCAAAGGCCTGATGCTCACCGTTCAGCACAGCAGAAATCCATTCCGCCTCTTCCAGCTTTCTCCCCTCCTTCACCTACATAACGTTAGACGCCTGCCAATTCTAATCCCCTGCAACTTTTTTTTAATTTTTGAAATATTTTTGGGAAAGGAATATATTGTTTTTTGTCGAATAATGTTTAATTACTATGACTAAAAGAAAACTCTTTCTAATTATCGTGCTATTTCTTACTATACTTACTGGATTTCGCTTCCTATGGGTTTGGGCATCGCCTCATGCCATACAACCACAATTAGTCAAAGGAGTTCTCGATTTACGGAATAAAGTCTTAAATCAAGACAAGCTCCTTACCTTAAAAGGCCAATGGGAGTTCTATCCTAATACGCTGCTTCCCACTTTCAATAAAGAAACTCTAAACAAAGCTCCCCCTAAAAAATATATACAAGTCCCGGATCAGTGGAACGATGCCATTCATAATAGCGAAAAGTCTGCTTTTGGCTACGGCTCCTATCGGTTACGGATTCTTGTAGATAAAAACGAAAAGAAGTCTTATGGCATACTCATATCCGGGGTTCGGACTTCTTCGGAAATATATATCAATGGTGAACTACTAGGAAATTCAGGTTCTCCATCTGCCAATAAAGAAGACTATGTTGCTCGTGTATTACCTTACTCCGTATCTTTTACAACGGATAAGACTGAAATTGAAATTGTGATTCATGTATCCAACTACTCTTTATCTCATACAGGCGGTATTTTTAAACCCATTTTATTTGGTAACGAAAAAACCTTAGCACATCAGCGGATCGTTTCCATAGGCCTTCAACTGTTATTATGTGTAGTACTTCTACTTCATGCAGTCTATGCAGCAATATTATATACCATTGGTCCGCGGCAAAAGATGTTGATCTATTTTTTTCTGTTGGTAATTTCCGCTATAACTACAGTACTCATTGATGATGACAAGCTTTTGCTGCATATGCTTCCCTTAAACTACCAATGGAGCTTAAAACTATTAATTATATCTAATATTATGGCTTTTTTATTCATCTTACTGACAAGCAAGCATCTAATGTTCCAGAATTTAAAAATCAAAAGTGTTCGGATCCTGACCAGCTTATCCTTGGTACATATCCTTTTCATAATGCTCGGTCCCGTTGTCCGCTATTACGAATTATTTACACCTATTTTTATCATCAATATAATCGTTCTATCATTAGAAGTTGTAGTTCTCTTTCTGAAATCTGCGCTTAAAAACAACGATGGCTCTATCTTTCTATTGCTATCTATCCTAGCCATAATTAACAGCACTCATTGGGGATTGTTTAAAAATTTCGATCTGGTTGACGTTACCTATTATCCTTTTGACCTGATTATTGCCTTTTTATGCTTTGCGACTTTTGGGTTTAAGCGCTATTTGTGGAATGCTAAGCAGACTGAAAACCTGGCAAAAAGCCTGCAAAGAACCGTTACGCAAAAGGATGATTTCCTAGCTAATACCTCTCACGAGCTGAAAAACCCCCTACATAGCATCATTAATATTGCTGAGACCGTCTTAGACAGTGAGAGAGACTCTTTAATGCATCAGAACGCAAGTAATCTAGAACTGCTAATTACCGTCGGAAGACGTATGTCTTTACTGATAAACGATCTTCTAGATCAATCACAGCTTCGTGAAAGCAACATTCAATTACAGTTAAGAAATGTTCCCATTCAATCCGTAGCTGTTGGCGTACTCGATATGCTCAAGTTCCTAACGGAAGGTAAGCACATTACACTAATCTCGGAGATTCCCGACTCGTTTCCTTCTATTGTGGCAGATGAGAAAAGACTCATTCAGATTTTGTTCAATCTGCTTCAAAATGCTGTGAAATATACGAGTGTAGGCTCAGTTAGGGTCCATGCGGATATTCATAAAGGTGTGGCGCGCATCCATATTACGGATACTGGCATTGGAATGAACGAGGAAACACAGCTTAGAGCCTTCCAACCCTATGAACAGGGTGATTCAAGCCTGACAGCAATAAGTGGTGGAATTGGATTGGGCTTAAGTATTTGTAAACAGTTAGTTGAACTTCACGGTGGAAAGATTAGCGTAAAATCTTCACTTGGCAAAGGCTCTACTTTTACTTTTACTATGCCTCTATCCGATTCAAACATTCAAAAATTCAATTTAGAATTCTCAACAGTGACTGAATACACGGACAAACTATCTCATATTAGGCTATCCGAATTTAACACTACATCTGCTACTTCAACGGATGGAAGAAGACCTAAGATTTTGGCTGTCGACGATGACCCGGTTAATCTGAAAATCCTTACTAGCGTACTATCCATCAAAGACTATGAAATGGTTACGGTAACCAGTGGAATTGATGCTTTAATAAAACTGGATACTGATCAATGGGATTTAATCATTACAGATGTAATGATGCCCCAGATGTCCGGCTATGAATTAACACAGAGAATTCGTGAACGTTTTACTATAGCTGAGCTTCCTATTCTACTTCTGACCGCACGTAGCCAGCCGGAAGATATCTACACCGGATTTGTTTCGGGCGCGAACGACTATGTAATGAAACCCATGAACGCTATGGAGCTAAGAGGACGGGTACGTTCCTTAACAGACTTAAAACAGTCCGTAAATGAACGGCTTCGTCTGGAAGCAGCGTATCTTCAAGCGCAAATACAACCACATTTCTTATTCAACACATTAAATTCTATATCTGCTTTGGCATCTTTTGATACACAACGTATGGGTCACCTTATTGATGCCTTTAGCTCTTATTTACGCTTAAGCTTTAACTTCTTGAACGCTGAGCCGATGATACCGATTGAACACGAGCTTGAGCTTGTCCGTGCCTATCTGTACATAGAGAAAGAGCGTTTTGAGGACAGGATGACCATCAACTGGGAGTTAACAGAAAATCTACATTTTCAGTTACCTCCCTTGACCATTCAGCCACTCGTTGAAAATGCCGTTAGGCATGGTATATTAAGCCGCTCCAAAGGAGGTACGCTTTCAATATCCATCAAAGAACTAGCTGATGACATCGAGATTACAATCGCTGATAATGGTAAAGGTATGACTTCCGAGCAACTTCAGCAACTGCTGAGCAGTCAGTCTAATGTAACAAGAGGGATTGGATTTCTTAATACACATAAACGCTTGTTACGTGTCTATGCTAAGGGTTTGCAAATTAAAAGCAAGGAAGGGCTAGGTACTTCAGTAAGTTTCATAATCCCTTCTGAAAAAAGAAATATGAATCACAAAAATACCTAGTCACAGACAGACTATAACGAACCGAAAAATAAAGAAGAGTTTATTGTTTTTTGCTAAAAAATACTATATTGAGTGGTGAAATAACAATGATTCAAGCAGTATTGGTGGACGATGAACGCCTTGCCCTCGTAAAGTTAGAATTCATGTTAAAAGAAATGGAAGCTGTTCATATCATCGCGTCCTATACAGATCCTGTTCAAGCTATACAAGAAGCTCCAGCCTTGGAGCCTGACGTTATTTTTATTGATATTGAAATGCCTGAAGTGAGCGGACTTCAAGCTGCCGCAATTCTGCAAGAGGTCTGTCCAAACGCTAATATCGTTTTCGTGACCGCGTATAACCAATATGCAGTGGAAGCCTTTGAGTTAAATGCGATTGATTATATTTTGAAGCCCGTGCGACATGACCGTTTATTCAAAACAGTACAACGCTTGGAGGACAGATTGAGGTTTGCACCAAAAAGCACAGAGGTAGCACATGAACTAACGATTCGTTGTTTTCAATCGCTGCGTTTTGAACGAGGAGGACAACCTTTAAACAATCTCCGTTGGAGAACTTCTAAGGCACAAGAATTGTTTGCTTTCTTGCTTCATAATCGCAATCGATTCGTCAGTAAAGATACCCTGATTGACCTACTATGGCCAGATTTCAACCTTAAAAAGGCTTCTACCCATCTCTACACAACCATTTATCAAGTACGACAATGTTTAAAGCAGAGTGAGGTAGATCTGCATATCAGCAACGTCAGTGGCGGGGAAGGGTATACGCTTGAGACCGGGCCGCTTCTAATCGATGCAGCCCAGTGGGAGCACAACATTCTTGCACTCGAATCCATCGGAGAGGACAATTGTGCAGAACATCAAAGCTTATTTGAGCTTTATTCAGGGGATTATTTTGGAGATTACGATTATTTGTGGGCGGAGGGTGAACGACAACGTCTGCGCACCATTTGGCTACACCATGCTATGGGAATGGCCCAGTTCTATATCGACAACAACAGAGTTCCCGAAGCTGTCACTGTGTATCAAAAGGTAGTACAGCTTCAGCCCTATTTTGAACAAGGACATTTAGGATTAATGAAGGTCTACGACAGTATTGGGGAACGATCCGCAGTGGAAGAACAATACAAGAATCTGACGGAATTATTGAAAGGCGATCTAAGTATTGGTCTTCCTGCCGTTGTTCAAGATTGGTATGAACAATGGGAACTACATAACCTTAGAATACGCAGCAAGAAATAGTTTCTATTTAACAAAGACACCCGGATCTATTCGGGTGTCTTTGTTGTTACGATATATTAATTGCTACGTTTGAAACAGCTAGTTAACGAAGCTAGCGAATTACGCAAGATTAACAAACTTGTCCGAAGCAAATTCACACATTGTTCAATAAGCCGCAATTCTAACATGTTGTTGGCAGAGCTATGCCCTATTATCCTAGTTCCGGTTGATCTACGAAGGTAACAGCGGTATCTGAAGTGCTGTGCAATTCAAAGATGACAATCTCATTGTCGCCTTGTTTCAATAGAGGACCTGGCACATACATTGTTTTCTGTGGTCCGATATTCCAATAGCGTCCAAGGTTGAACCCATTAATGAACACGACGCCCTTAGTCCATCCTTCCATGCTCAAGAACGTATCACAAGGTTCATCCACAACCAAGGTGCTGCGGAAGAAGCTAGGTTCCATTTGCCTGAATAAACCTTCAAACTGCAGACCAGATAAATCCGTTAATGGCAACGTATAAGTCGTCCATTCCGACAGAAACTGCCGTCCATAACGTACCCCTTCGGTAATCCCTTTACAATCTCTCATAAAAGGACCATAGTTGACACGTCCTAAATTCTCCACAAGTATACTAACATGGAGCCCTTCGGCCGGAACCTTGAACTCTAATTTCACCTCTGGCTCTACACGATCTAAGGTTGCAGTGAGCTCTCCATTCAGAAAGACTAATGCACGATCATGTAAATCCTGGATGAAGAACTCATCTTTGGGACGAGGTCCTGTAAGGAACGTACTATAATGAATAAAGCCATAATCCTGACCCAATTTCTCCATCGGTTCAGGGTATGCAGAGTGAATAGGTGCAGAAATACGATTCAAGTTTGCGGTAAGTGAAGTCTGCTCCTTCATCTCTACTCTCCCATATGCTCTCTTAGCGACAGGAGCTGGCAACTCAATGGGTCCGAGATCTACATATTTGGAGATCACTTCACGAACTGCATAATATTTAGCTGTCGGCTCACCGGATTCACTCAGTAAGGAATCATAGTCATAACTAGTAATTGTTGGTTCATAGCTGTCAAACGTATGTCCATTCGCTCCGTTGTAGAACCCAAAGTTAGTTCCGCCATGGAACATATAGAAATTAACGGATGCGCCTAAACTAAGTATCTCATCCAATACCTTCGCTACATCCTCAGCCGGACGCGTATGATGCTCCTCACGCCAATGATCAAACCAACCGTTCCAGTATTCCATACACATGATTGGAGCCTCTGGTTGGTATTCACGGAGCTTGTTGAATGCTTCTACTGGACGTGATCCAAAGTTCACCGTCTCTAGCACACCTGGGACCATACCTCCCTGTAACATCGCGTCTTCAGGTCCATCGGAAGTGAATAGTAGTACATCTATCCCACGGGAAATCATGCTGTCTTTTAAATGAGTCAAATAGCGCTTGTCATTGCCGTAACTTCCGTACTCATTCTCAATCTGCATAGCAATGATCGGGCCACCATTTGTACATAACAGTGGTTGTAATTTGGGGAGCAATACATCATAATACGCATCTACATGATCTAGAAATGGCTTATGGTAGCATCGAAGACGCATATCCGAATCAGCTAGCAACCAAGATGGCAGTCCACCAAATTCCCATTCTGCACAAATATAAGGTGCGGGACGAACGATGACATGCAGACCCAAATCTCCTGCCAATTCAATAAACCGGACTACATCTGCCATACCTTCAAAATTATGTTGGCCTTTCTTCGGCTCGTGTAAATTCCATGCCACATAGGTTTCAACCGTATTGAAGCCGCAAGCTTTTAATTTGATAAGACGGTCTTCCCAATGTTCCGGCAGAGTCCGAAAATAATGGATGGCCCCTGAGATAAGCCGTATCGCCTGATCGTTATAATAAAAGGAAGATCCTGAATAATGAAAAGTTGCCATATTCTCAACACCTCGTAATGGTATGATCACTTAAGTAGAATAACTTGCTATCGCTTGATTGATCCGCTCTCTTGCCTCTAAGAGCCATGTTCCCTGATCCCTCGGGTATACAGAGAAGGTCAACGATGTACTCAGACCCTCTTCCATAATGGCTATCGTTGCTTTCTTGCCAATTTTCTGCTCAAGTAATTCTAGTGCGCGCAAATCCTGCAACCCTTCATATAGAACTTCCAGTCGAATGGATTCAATCGGGCCTTCTTCTCCTGGATAGACCAAGTAGGCATCTCCTGAGGGAAATGCATGCTCAGCGTCAGTCGTACGATAAGGGTCCAGCTGCTGATTCAATGAATATTGCGAGTACCAGAAGTTATAACCCCAATGCAAGAAGCCCTGTAATCCGAATTTATACAATTGAAACCCGATTATACGATTTCTAGCAGACGGCATGTTGAAAAACCGGTTGGATACTTGTTCACCTTGAGCGCAGCAATAGTACGTCCAAAGGTCTGGAACCTGATGTTCTAAGAACGGTTCAATATGCGTATTCGCAGGAATCGGCCTTTTCACCAGGCCCTGTTCATACAACTCCAATTCGGACAAAGCGTCCATGATCGGATAACTTGATAAATGTTTATAAATGATCTCACTTGCAGCTCGGTACGATTCCAAATGTTCCTCTCCTGGTTCATCTGAAATATGGAACCAGCTTTGCTGGTCTATTCCCTGCTCTTTCAAATATTGATCTAAGCAAGGTAAAAATTGATCCAAGAAACTACGGTATTCCGCCGAGGATGCGTCCGTATCCCAGCCGAATAGTTGCTGATCTTCACCTTGAATGGTTACCATTATTTTTGGTGCACATTTTGCACCCCATTGAGTAAATAAATGAGAGAACTCAAAGTATTTGAAGCCAAGTCGGCGGCACATCGATACCCAACGAGTAAGCAGATCAAATCCGAATTCATAACGATCTCCCGCTTTAGTCACGGAAATCAATTGAACGGTTGGACGTACTCCACCAATGGCTGTATCCAAAGGCGGTGTAAACAACGGAGTTAAGATCATGTTCATGCCATGCTTAACCATCGTATCTGCATAACGTTCTATAAGGGCCCAATGCGCTTCACTAAATACTTCGACACCATACTTTGTAGCAAGACAATCCACATGGAACCATTCCGTATGAATTAACTGTTGCGGCGGTAGTGTTGCAGGGATAACGGTTAACTCGAATACATCCGATTCACCTAACATCTGCCCTTCAGATGATTGGAAGAGGACCTGAATAGAGCGAAGCCCCGTACTCATTGTTTCATCCAAGGTTATCGTCACCCATAAAGATCGCCATTGTCCCGGGATCGATGAAATAGATTGTTGATCCAGCGTATACAATGGATCTGGATATAATCCCGGCGTAGTTCTTAGCACATCGTCATCATGATTTTTGAAACAAGGCATTTCTGAGGGAACAAGTCCAACGGATCTTATACATATTAGATCTGGAAGAGATGACTTTATCTCTACTGCAATATTCTTTAGAAGTGTATCTGAGGTATAAGCGACTTGGAACGAAAATGTTTCTCCGACAAGTGCGGTTGCACTGTGATAGGATTCATGATTCGGCACTTCATCAGCAAATACCTTAACCAACGAACTTAATAACATCGTCTGAAATGGCTGCGGGGTATTCATCGTTGCTTCACCTCTTCATCATTACAGACACTTTGTGCAAATTCTTTCAGAACAATACTGTTACCCTCGATGCGAGATTGCTCTGCTGCAAAAGCCATAAGGTGACTTTGAACGGAATGATTTGCTGATGTAAGACCTTGAATCTTCCCTTCCGCTCGAACCAGCTTAACAAAATCTTTGATTAACCCCATATCGCCGCCGCCATGACCAACATGACCACCTGCATTCTCGAACGAGATTCTCTCTACCTTACCGCTGCCAAAATGGATCACTTCAATTTCATTCTTCTCCATCGCACCGCGAATTTCCCCCGTGGTACCCATCAGCTTGAGGGTACGACTTACATCTTTGGTAAACGCACTCATTGTAAAAGCTATAGTTACGGAATTAGCAAATTCTAGATTTACCACTTGATGGTCGACGACATCATTATCACAATGATAGACACATCGTCCATAAGGTCCTTCCTGAAGAGCATTCAGGCGGGCTTCATAGCTTGGATCATCGCTAATTGCCGATGTAGGCCAATCCGTATCCTCCGTCAAATATTGATTAGGAGCATAATAGAGACATTTATCTGCTGCTGGGCATCCATCTGTGCAACGTAACGGGGCTCCTTCCGGTGCTTCACTAGATTTGAAATGGGACAGTGAGCCAAAGGAAGACACTCGAACACATTCTGAATCTGTCAACCAGGAAAGAATGTCCAGATCATGACAGGACTTAGCGAGAATCATCGGACTGGACTCATCCTTTTTGCGCCAATTCCCTCTTACGAAGCTATGAGCTTGATGCCAGTAACCCACGTTCTCATTATGTTGAATGGACATCAATTGTCCGATCGCACCACTTTCCAGCAGTTCCTTGATCGTAGAGAAGAAATTGGTATATCTCAATACATGACATATCGAGAAGACACGATTCACTTTAGAGGCCATTTCCCCCATAAGTACACATTCCTTGGCATCAGGGGACATCGGTTTTTCTAATAGTACATGATACCCTGCCTCCAGTGCTTTCATTGTTGGCACATAATGCTGATTGTCTTGGGTACAGATAAATACCGCATCTGCTACTTTCGGGGAGGCAAAAAAATCATCCCAATGGGTAAAGCACACGTCATCAGCCAGCTTATGTCTTGCCTTAAATTTATTTCTCCGCTTCGCATTCGGCTCTGCAACAGCTACAACTTGAAGCTCATTGGGGTGCTGAATCGCATATTCTGAATAATTAATTCCTCGCAGGCCCGCTCCAATTAAAGCAACAGTAACTTTCTTCATCGCAATCTGCTCCTTCATATGAGACTTTATGCTATGTCTGTACTCTATTTTCTTTATTCTTTAACACTACCAACCGTCATTCCTTTTACGAAATACCTTTGTAAGAATGGATACACTACCATAATTGGCAATGCGCCCATGAATATTTGCGCCGTTCGGATCGTCTTCTCACTCAGGTTCTCCATCACCTTGAGCTGCTCAATGGACATCGAGGACATCTGGGCATTGATAGACATAATCAAGGTAGAAAGATAGGTCTGTAGCGGATAATGCTCAGGTGAATTCAGGTAAAGGATACCGTCAAACCAAGCGTTCCAATGCCCAACTATGGTGAATAACCCAATCGTTGCGATGGATGGAAGGGATATCGGTAAATAAATTTGCCAAAGTACTCTCCAATGTCCGGCACCATCAATCGTAGCCGCTTCATCCAATTCTCTTGGAATAGATCTGAAGAAGTTAAGCATCAGAACCATATTCCATACATTCAATGCACCTGGTAAGATAAGTGCCCAAATGGAATCGATTAAGCCTGTATTCTTCACTACGATATACGTCGGAATTAAGCCGCCTCCAAAAAACATCGTAATCGCGAATATCCATACATATACGGTTCTAAATTTAAACTGATCATTCGATTTGGAAAGCGGAAAAGCAGTAATAAATACTAGAAACAAGTTAACTACTGAACCGAGCACTACTCGTTTTACGGAGACTCCCAAGGAACGAAAGAACTCTACCTTTTCTCCTAAATATACATAAGCATCCCAGGAAAAACCGACGGGCCAAAGCTTCACTTCTCCAGCCATCGCAGCTGTATTCGAGCTTAGTGAGATGGAGAGTAAGTGTACAAATGGGATAATGCCGAGTATGGTAATGAAAGTTAACAACAGCGTATTGAACACGATAAATAACTTTCTGCTGAATGATTGTTTATGTAGCACCATCTCCACCTCCTAGAATATGCGGTAATTGTTAAATTTGTAAGCTGCATAGTAAGTTGTTGATACCATAAATAAAGATATTATCGATTTAAAGAGACCCACTGCTGCCGCAGGTCCAAATTGTTGGCTGAACATCCCCAATCGATAGACAAATGTATCTATTATATCTGCGCCTGCATATACAGTCGGGTTATACATAATCAATATCTGCTCAAAACCTGCGTTAAGAATACCACCGAGACCTAATACACTAAGTAAAATAATAATCGGTGCTATACCTGGAAGCGTAATATTAAGCATTTGCTTCCATTTCCCTGCACCATCTACCTCTGCCGCTTCATACAGCGTCGCATTAATTCCTGTGATGGCAGCAAGCATGATGATCATATTGTAGCCCATGCCTTTCCAGACATCCGAGCCAATGATAATCCCCCTGAACCAACCATTATCAAGCATGAACATGATAGGTTCTAAGCCCATAGCGGAAATTAAGCCATTAATAGGCCCATTCAGAGAGAATAATTCAATAATGACACCCCCAAGTACAGTCCATGAAAGGAAGAACGGGAGGAAAATGGCGGATTGAATAAAACCTGCGAACCATTTCTTAGTAAGCTCATTTAATAATAAAGCTAGAATGAGCGGGACAAGCAGAGACAATACCATTTTGATGATAGCTATGACTAGCGTATTCCAAAGTACTTGCTTGAAATCCGGTAAATTAAATACATAACGGAAGTTATCTAATCCCACAAAATCGGATTTAAAGAAACCGGATAACGGCTCAAACTGCTGAAACGCCATAACCAGGCCGGCCATCGGTCCGTAGGCATAAATCAGTGTAACAATCACACCCGGTATTAACATGATATGAAGCGGAAATTCTTTCTTCAGTGATTTCATAGATGCCCTCCTCACCAACTTACTCATTTTAAAAACGGGAGGTGAGTCGTCTCACCCGACTCACCTCACCCGCTTTCTTGTCCCTATGATTTATTTCGTAGCTTCCGTGCTATACCATTCATTGACCTCATCGATAATTTCATTACCGCCAAGTGCCTTCCAGCTATCCACGAATTTATCGAAATCATCAAGAGAACCGCCCATGATAATCTTGGTAAAGGACTCTTGCATCAACTTATCCAGCTGACCGCCCTTTTCCACTACTGTTGGTGTAGGAAGACCGTAAAACTCGTTGTATACAAATTGTTGATTTTCTTTAATTTGTCGTGTTAAGCCCCAGCCACCGTCTTTTGCAGCCCGGCTATAATATTGACCCCAGTTTACACCTTTGGTAGCGCTAGATGTGTCGCCTGCCAGGAAGTCCTTAGTCGCTTTGAAAGTATCCGCAACGGTCTTATAATTTGCATCGTCTATTGTAATTTCAGTCTGATTAGCATCAAGCGCTTTGTTTACTTCCCTGTAAATCGTATCAATATCAACAGGGTTGGCAATCCGTGGGTTAAACCAGTTGTATACATAACCATCTGCCGCTTTGTTCTTATCCTTGTATTTTTTATTACCAACTTCGATGTAGAAATTGAGCATCTTAATCGCTGCTTCTGGGTTCTTCATCTTTTTGTTCACAACGAAAATTTTGTTGCTGCGGATTTTTGGAACGAGTGATTTAGCTGGACCATCAATCCCTGGAAGCTGAATTGCAATCCAATCCGCCTTTGGATCTTTGTCTATGCTGGAGTTAAGCGGCCAGTTCGGATACCACCACTCTCCGTAGGAAATACCCACTTTACCTGCAGTCAGATCTTCTACAGCCTTATTCTCATCCTTTAGTGCAAACTCTTTATCAATAATTCCATCTTTATACCATGCTTGTAGCTTACCAAGTGCAGTCTTCACTTCAGGCTGAATCAATCCCGGTAACAATTTGTCATCGCCGCCTTTAATCCAAGCCGATTGTTTATCACCAACGGAAGGATAAGCACCGAATCCATTAAAGAAACCTCTGACATCAAATCCCCAAAAGAAGAGATTCTTTTGCATGGCGATACCATAGGTGTCATTCTTACCATTCTGATCTGGATCATTATGTGTGAATGCTTGTGCAACTTTCTCAAGCTCATCGATCGTCTTCGGTGCCTGTAAACCTAGATTATTAAGCCAATCTTGACGAATCCATAGTAGCTGCGTGGATAAAAAGGGATCTTCAAATGCAGGAATACCTAATTGCTTACCATCCGCACTGAACGTTTTCATCGCGAATCCACCATCTGAGTCCATATAAGCCTTAAGAGCTGGTGACGCATATTGTGCATAGGCATCTGTCAGATCAGCAAGCATATCTTGCTTTTTAAGTTTCTCATAGTTCTTCTGATCAACTTCTATCACATCGGGTAGATCCCCCGATGCCATGGCAAGCGAGAACTTCTGCTCAAACTGGGCAGAGGGAACGGTCCATTTGTATTTCACTTCAATATTCATCATCTCTTTGAGATCTTTCAGGTAGGCATTTTGTTCCGGTGTTATTCCGCTTGGAGTTCTTGGATCTTCTGGTGGATTATATCCTAGTATTTCTGTAACAGTGACCGTTTCCGGGTATTTCCCTAGTGGATCAGGTGCTGTGGCGCTGTCTGTCGCACTATTCGTAGTCTCTTCCTTAGGCGTAGATGGTGCATTCGCATTTCCATTCCCTTGACTTCCACATGCTGACAATAATGAAAGAATCATCGTTACTGACAAAATCATTTTCCATGGTCTCATTTTTTTCATCTGAACGCTTCCCCCCTTTGTTTGCTGCAATTCTTGTTGTTAATCAGTGTTCCTAGTTATTATTTTAGTCACAGAGGAAACCGCTTTCAATTTCACTTTTTTTACATCACTTTCACTTTATTTACTTATTTTGAATTTCGATAATCCTGTGGAGATAAACCCATTTTGCGTTTGAAGAATGTTGTAAAGTAGGATGGTGATTCAAAACCGACCCGGATGGCGATTTCATTTAATTTCAGAGTTGTATTCTTCATCAGTTGCAGAGCAACATGCAGCTTCGTCGACTGGATATACTCTAATAAATTTTGACCTGTCGTCTGTTTATAATAACGAGATAAATAGGACGGATTAAGATGCACCTCTGCAGCAATTGAGGTAAGCGATAGATCTCCAGATAGGTTCTCCTGCACAAATTGGTGAATTTGTTCGATGATTAGCGTCTTGAAATCTTCCTGCTCGATTCCTCCAGCTTTGTGCATCGTATCCTCAAGTTGACTTAGTTTCTCAAGGTCTAAGATAAGCATGTGCTGACCTAATAAAGCTCTCTTAAGAATCATAGAGCGCACTGCTTCAACTTGAAGATGGATTGATTCCCAATGGTTAAGTAAATCCCCCGATATTCCGAATGAAACGCAGACACTTAGCAGCTCATCACACTCATTCTGTACAGGCTCTAATATCCCTCTCATATAAGCAACGATTCCAGGCCAATTCACCCCTTGATCTGGATAGCCACTACGAAAGCGATTCAGCAATCCTTCATCTGGTTGAAGCAGCCATATGAATACACGATCATCATAAATCACTTCTTCACATGCAATAGATGCAGGCAGGTGATCATGGAAAATACGCTGAACAGACGGAGGCATTTTAAATTTAGGATCATCTAGTCGATCCAAGATACCAACAAGAAAGAACGAAGGACGATCTAATGCAATGCCGAACTCTACATCCTTGTAACGTACATTATTGAGTATAGAAGTAATAGACTCCCCGCTAAGCACCCGCTCCATCAGCTCTTTCTTTAGGAAGGAACTAGCGATTTGATAGTGCATTTGTGCCTTCTCCAATTGAAGTCTACGACGGTTCTCCTCGTCTAGCTTGTCGATTGCTGCCTTCACAGCTTGGAAAATAGGTTCAATTCCTTCCGTTTTCAGAATGTAATTGTCCACATTCTTACGAATCGCTTCGTATACATAATCAAATTCACTGTATCCTGTAAGGAAAATCACTCGGCATAATGGCCAATAATAGACGATTTCGTCCACGAGCTGGAGACCATTCTTCTGAGGCATACGAATATCGCTAACCAAAATATCCAATTTCGTTTTCTTAGCAATTTCAAGAGCTTCGCTTGAGGAGAAAGCTTTTCGTATATCCAGTTCAAATTCTGAGTTATCCTGAAACAGTTGGACTAATCCATTCACAATCACAGGCTCGTCATCTACGATTAGTAATCTATACATAATCACACTTCCTTACTCTCATATTTAACTATCAGTTCTACTCTCAATCCTCCGTATTTGCTGCGTGAGACAAACAAGCCACTATCTGGTCCGTACTTCAATTGGAGTCTATTATTAACGTTGATTAATCCCGTCTTCTCAACTTGTTTCAGACCCATCGCAAGTTTCTTCTGCAAGTACTCTATTTCCTCATCTTTTAAAAGATTGCCGTTATCTTCAATCGTGATAATTACTTTTCCCTCTTCGCATTCGGCACCAATATAGACAACCCCTTGTCGGGAGTCGTCTTCGAAAGCATGCTCGAACACATTCTCAACAATCGGCTGAATAATCAGCCTCGGTACTAAAATCGCATTCGCCAAAACGGGTATTTCTTCATATTCGAAAGAAATACGATTCGAGAAGCGAATACACTGAATTTCACAATAATCAAGCGCATGCTGATACTCCTTAAAGAATGCCACCTCGTCCGCTCCACTTCTTGTGATGTATTGGTAGTAGCTCCCTAGCTTTTGTGAGAGCTCAGCCGCACTATCGGAATCTCCTACTTTACACATCATGTAAATATTAAAGAAGCTGTTATAGAGAAAATGCGGGTTAATCTGTGACTGCAATTGCTTCAACTGCGAATGCTGCAGGGCAATCTTCTGTTCATAATTTTCCTCAATAGAACGCTTAAGTCTAGAAGCCATGCGATTAAAACTATTAAATATATAGTAAAACTCATCTTTGGTCTTTGACTCGATGACTAAATCAAGATTATCCGTTTCTACCATACGGAATGTCTTAACCAATTTCGATAAGGGCCTATGAATCATTAGATTTACCGAATAAGAATAAAGTATCATTACCACAATAGCGATGACGAAAGAGGCATATAGTAGTGTATTAAATTGGCTTAAGGGCCTTGTGATTTCATTCTGATTCACGTACATAATCAAGGATAGATTCAAAGAACTGATAAAGTTATGGGCAATAAAGTAACTTTTACCGTTCACCTTGTTTATTTCTGGGATATCGGAATTAAACTGATCCTGTTTGGTGATGAGCCTAAGGACCTCAGTAGATACTAACTGATCGTCTGTAGTAGATAGAATATTGCCCAGCTCATTACTTCCCAGAAATACCTCCGATTCTTGATATAAGGTTGCGATTTGATTTAGTGCCTCCAATAGCTTACCTTTTGAGATTTCAATATACGACCAAAGCTCCGCATTATCTCCTGTTTCTATAAGGAAAATCGCATCACCGCTCCGATAGAATGAAGGCTTCTGCTTAACGTTAAGTAACGAGGAAATTTTTTCGTACTCCATATTAGGAATAGACGTGATCCCGGTCTTACCAGAGATCGTTTTTCCCAGAGACTTAATATATACCCCGGCGTTAACCACATATTCGCTTGAGGCAATGATCCGATTCAATAGATCTTCAGCATTACCGATTAATTCTACTTCTTCATACTTTTCTAAACTTTTGCCTCGGAAACTAAGCTTCTGTATGTTTTTATCTTCTTGAAATTGTAATTGTTGATTGCGGATGAAATATATCTCTTTATCCAGTTGCTTGGAATAGAATGACGCCCCAGCCAGAGATGAGTCCAAAATCGTATTTTTGGTGAATGACATCCCCTTATAATTCACCCAAATATTCATCGATATGAGCGGAATCAAAAAGACGATAAATACGATGACAACTTTCTGATAGACGAACCATTTTACTTTTCCCGTAGCCAGCAGCTTCATTCTCTACCTCCGTATCTACTCATTTTGAGCCCTTAAAGCTATAAAAAAGACCCGTAAAGTAGTCCTTTCCTCAAGGGAGGATTTTACGGGTAATGACTATTCTTTTAATTATAGATAGACTATCATCACGTCATGCTAAGAAGACTTTCATCCCATCATAGGAAATGATGAAATTCTCCTCTGCTGTATTCTTAACTAAAGTATCATGCAACTCTGCGCTGTAGTGAGAGAAATGAGTCAGAATAAATGATGTACTAGTATCACAACTATTTTGGTCAAGCAAACGTTCTCTTACTATCCGACAACCGGAGATCCCCATATGATAATCATATCTATCCTCTAGCCCATAATTACAATCCAGACTAACAACGTCCAGGTGCTTATCACGTAGATAATTGAAGGTTTCATCACTGAATATACCACTATCATTGCCGTATAAGAATCTTGTGTTATTCTGCTCAAGTAGATAGATAAAGCTATGTTCATCCGGCTTGTGATGGGCTGGCAATGCGGTTACTGTCACTTCTCCAAGAGTGAAGGGCATGAAAGGCTGTATGATATGAAACTCGTAAAAAGGATCTTCAATCGTATCGGTTCCATAATCATAGCGAAGAGCTGATTTCATCGTTTCTTCTACCGTTTCATTTCCGTAAATATGCAGTTTTTTTCCACTCTCCTGCAGCTGACAATACCAATGTTCATGCCTCATCATGAGCTCTGCTGCTGCAAAATGATCAGTATGCGAATGCGTAACAATCAAATGATTAACTTTCCCCAAATCCAATTTGTAACGAAGCTTATTCATATACATATCAGGTGAGAAATCCAGCAGCAAATCAGAGTTAATAAGCGCTCCTGTACGAGCGCGAATATTCTTGCCACCAAGCTCCATCGCCATAGAGCAACGTTCACATTGACAAAATAAAGCTGGATAACCCTCGCTTGCTCCAGTTCCTAAATACATAAATTCCATGGTATCATCTCCCAGCGCATTTTATGATAGCGCTTACTAATTAGTAAAAAAAAGATATATGCTAAATAGTGTCGCTGGCGCTACATTACGAATAATGAGTGAAAATCCCATTTTCGTCAAGGTTCACTTCGTTGGGAGTTGGGTAGTAAGTGAAGAAGGTTATGAAACGAGTAGCCATAGACCAAAAAAAAGCAAGGCTCCTCCAATAACAGGAGGAGCCTTGCTCCGTTGACTTTTATCCTATGGGTGTTGAGTGCCGGGACAGCACCCTTATCATTACGATATATTAATTACTTCGTTTAAATCTTCGAGCTAACACAAATCCCACAAGAACTAGACCTCCACCTACTAAGTAAATAGGAAGTGCACTGTCTTCTCCCGTTTTCGGAAGCTCTGTTGGTTTATTGCTGTTATCCCCTGGTTCTTTCACAGTACCTGTCGGTACTTCCTCGACATCAATCTCGATCTCAATCTCTTCTTCATTTCCATTCTCATCTGTCACAATGATCGTGAACTTGTCTTTGCCAATGAAGCCTGGATCTGGTGTATAAATCCACTTGCCATCTTTAGTAATTGTCACCTTACCATGATCTGGCTTTTCACCGACACTCGGCACGCCCCCAAGTGGGATTTCACCTTCAAGAGGAACTTCCTCATCTGTAGTCAGTTTCTCTACAGGTGGCGTCACTTTCGGAACAACAGGAGCGCTAGTTGGCACCGCCGTGATAACCGGTGTTGCTGTTACTGTTGGTGTCACAGTTGGCGTTGCCACCACTGGTGTTGGGGATGGAGTAGCAGTAACGATTACTCCCGGTATTGACGTCGGAGTCGACACAGGGAAAATTGGATTGTCTGGCGTTGACGTAGGTGTTACTGTCGACACAGGTGTTTCCGTCGGCGTTGCCGTCGGTGTTGTTGTTGGTGCTGTTGTTGGCGCTGTTGTTGGTGCTGTTGTTGGTGCTGTTGTTGGCGCTGTTGTTGGCGCTGTTGTTGGTGCTGTTGTTGGTGCTGTTGTTGGCGCTGTTGTTGGTGCTGTTGTTGGTGCTGTTGTTGGTGCTGTTGTTGGTGCTGTTGTTGGTGCTGTTGTTGGCGCTATTGTTGGTGCTGTTGTTGGCGTCACTATCTTTTGATTCGTTACAGTCATATCTGTAACTGTTGTTGAACTAAATTTCACCTCATATTTATTTGCATCCTTGATATATCCAATAGGTGCCGTTTTTTCTTGCAAGAAGTATTTACCAGGCCGGAGATCTTTAAATACTGTTTTACCGTCTTTATCTGTCGGAATAGATGTGCTAAATAAAACCTCTTCCGATCCAGACACGCGATATAAATTGAAGATAGCTCCTTCAAGAACTTTACTATTATCTGCTGCATCTACTTTCTTGACAGCTAATTCTTTTCTAGTCCCTTGTCCAATTCCACTAGAATCCGAAAATACTACAGTTACACTTGATTCTTTGGATTGGGTTTCCGTTTGGGATCCATTACCACTAAATTTAACAGAGTTACTAATTTTCCCACCATTTTTCGCCTCTAAAATTATAGAGTCATACTTCAAAATAAAAGGTTTCTCAATCGTTTTATTGAACTTCAATTTAAATTGCTCTGCACCTGTCTTGTCATCCTTTGTAAATTCAAGCGTATAATCCTTGTCCGCTCCTTGAATGAGTGCTGGACCAGATTCATTGACTGTGCCATCCTTTAAAATTGTTGTCGGCAGCAACCGGAATGACTCCGGCAAGAACATTTGATTAGCGTCCGGATTATCAATGATTTGTGCATCTTCTACAAGAGATTGGTTATAGTTGATCTTTAAAGTCCAATTTAGTTTTGTCTCATTTTTAGGGTCCTGTACTCCTGACTTGGTAACATATTGATCATTTTTACCACCGTTTGGAATGCTAACTTCACTTTTCAAATCTTTTGATACAGGCACACCATTGTCAGACAGCTTAGCTGTATTGTAAATCGTTCCATTCTCGACCACTTGATCCTTTAAGCTGGTGCTGAATTTAATCAAATAAGGCTTAGCAATTTTTTCATTAAAGCTTATTTTCAACAATTTAGTCGTTTTATTGTAATCTACAGAATATAGTTTGGGATTAGAGCTGGCAGTAACAGTGACTTCTTTTCCTACTTTAGGGTTACCACTGCTTTCTATCGAAAGTTCATAAACCTTTATAGATCCCTCTATCAACTGCTGTTTATCTTCTAACGTATCAACAAGCACAGCTTTATCAAGCTCTTTGCTATTGTAGTTAATCCCTATTTCCCAAGAAATCTCTTTGGTTTGAGCGTCATAGGAACCGTTTTTGTAGCCATTATTCTTTGCTTTTGAATCAGGATAGAATGTATCCTCAACCGTGATGGTTTTCGTTTCTGTAGGTTTGGACGGGTCATTCCATACAACAGAAGCTCTATTCAAAAATTTCACTTCGTTCTTAACCCAATCATATACAGTCCCATTACTATTCTTCAACCAATCATTATTGAAATACGTTTTGTAAGTAATTGTATAAGTCTTATCTATTGATGAGTTGAATTTCACGGTAAAACCTTCTGTAGGTTTTGAATCATCAAGAGTATACATAGAAGAGTCCACTAGTTTACCGCTATCATCTTTGATAACAAACCCAACATCAGTAAATTTCAAACCTCTGTTAGGGAAGGTATCCGTAATCACTACATTATTCATTACTTTTTTATCACTATTAATTTTTATTGTCCAGCTTATAGTTTTATCAGCGTAATTAGCCTGTCCAACCTTCTTGGAGATAATATCTTGATTAAGTGTCCCGCTCGCAGGCTTGTCATTAGTAACACCATTAACTATAGTAGTAACAGTATTTGAAACCTTTGTTGCTTCTTCGATGCGATCTTTCGCCCGGGTCTGATACTCGATCTTGTAAGCATTCGAAATATTATTATTAAATGATAATTCGAAATTTTTCAGCCCTGCTTTCGGAGCTAAAGTATTCTCAGATACTGTGTAGTCAGTTACTAAAACTTTATCAGGATTATCTTTAGACTTAGTGAAATCTAATTTATATACCTTCAGAGAGCTAGGTACAAACTGTTGAGAGTCCGTATAATAATCGAACAATTTGGCATCTGCTTTAGAGATCGATTTTTCACCATAATTGTACTCAATCGCCCAATAAGTGTCCTGTGTCACGGAATTATAACTGAGAAAAGATTTCTTCAATAATGCTCCATGATTAAGAGATACACTTGCATTATCTGAAAAAGGTCCTGTATTATTCCCCTTGAAAGTTGCCGTGTTTACAAAAGTGGTTTTAGTATCATCAATAACATCCGTAACGTATTCAATACGGTATGCTTCCGTAATAGGTGTATTAATATCAGGGGTAATAAACTTTACCTCTAGGGTGTTCCCCACTAGAGTTGCAGAATATTGACTATTGTTTAAAGGAGCACCCGGAGATACAGTACCGTTTAACGCTACATTAAGCTTACTGACCTTGATATCACTTATATCAGTTAAAGCTAAACCCGTAGGGATTACATCAGTTACAGCAGCTCCATATACACTATCCATAACTTTGTTCACATCAACAGTCCATTTAATCTGTTTGGCATTATAATTTCCTTGATTAGTGCCTACCGCAACTCCATCTTTGTCAATAGTAGAACTAACCTCAGGTTTAAATTGAACTGTAAACTCCTGCTCTGCACCACCATTTATCGGAAACTTAATCGTATAGGGTATAGTATCCGTAAACTTTGTTGTGTCAAAACGAGTCTCCACTTCAATTGCACCTTTGACATCGAAATATTCTCCGACTTCACCGGTGAATGTTAAGGTAACTTTGTTAGGACTCCCTTTTATAATGTCGTAATGCCCCAGTTCTTGCCCTTCAATCATAATCTTTTTATTCAAAAAGTCTTTCTCGAGCACAAACCCTTCTGGTAGTTCAAATGTAAAAGTATCACCTGCAACATAATCACTTCCATCTGGAACCGCCCAGTTATAGTTCAACTTCACGGTGGAGCTCAGCTTGTAAACAGAATCTGTGACCTGTACCCCATTCTCATATACAGACATCGTCACACTTGTAATGATATTAGCACTGTTCTCAATCGCCTTTGCTTTGACCTGAGAATCGAAGCCAAAAGCATTGAAAAACTGCGTACTAAGAAGTATTACTACCATCCATAAACCAATTTTCTTTTTCCACATAAAACGAAAGTCCTCCTTCTTCCTATAAAAGTACTTACTCGACTATTTCTAAGTTGTTTGTTCTCCAAATACTTCAATAATCTCCCTTCGATTGTAATTTGCCGACATGAACAATTTCTGAACAGATCTGAAATTTCGCCAGAATTGGCTCAATTAGCAAATTTTTTGAATAACAAAAAAGCCCTGACAGTGAGTTCACTGTCAGGGCTTCCTCTAAGTATTAGTAAATTTCTGCACAATATAATTTCACTTATATACTTGCGTGGTCACGTTTGGTGTAAGTTTTACGCTTCTCTAGAAGCTTGTTAAGCGCATCAATATAAGCACGGGCACTCGCTTCCAGAATATCGGTACTAAGTCCACGGCCCTGTGCAGCAACTTCACCCTGCGACAGTACTACATGAACCTCGCCCTGTGCATCTTTACCACGGGAGACGGATTTAATGGAATAGTCCCCAAGGGTAACTTCCTCACCCGTGGCTTTATCAATAGCATTGTAGATGGCATCTACAGAACCATTGCCTTCTGCCTCTGCTACAATAGGCTCCGCTTCCGGACCATCGATAATCACCTTAGCAGTTGGAACAGCTTTATTACCGTAAGTAACGTAAATCGTCTGAAGTCTGAATACTTCTGGCGTATCAATTAGTTTCTCTTCAATTAATGCCAAAATATCTTCATCCGACACTTCTTTTTTCTTATCCGCCAAGTCTTTAAACCTTGAAAAAGCTGTATTAAGCTCTTCTTCAGATAAATCATACCCTAGATCACTTAGCTTATCGCGGAAAGCATGGCGTCCAGAGTGCTTACCAAGTACCAGTTTGCTCTCTTTAAGTCCAATGGTCTCCGGTGTCATGATCTCATAAGTGGTTTTCTCTTTCAGCATTCCGTCCTGGTGAATACCCGATTCATGAGCAAATGCATTAGCTCCTACAATCGCCTTATTCCCTGGGACTACCATACCTGTCAACTTGCTGACCAAGCGACTTGTGCGAGAAATCTCGGACAAAGTTAAGGATGTTTTTGCGCCAAAGAATTCAGCGCGTGTCTCCAGCGCCAATGCCACTTCTTCAATCGCTGTGTTCCCGGCACGTTCACCGATACCGTTGATCGTTCCTTCGATCTGATCTGCACCATTCTGAATCGCAGCCAGCGTATTTGCTGTAGCCATGCCAAGATCGTTATGACAATGAGCACTAAGCTGTACGCGTTCAATATCAGGCACATTCTCTTTTAGATATTTAAAGATAGCTCCGTACTCCGAAGGATTCAAGTAACCTACAG
Source organism: Paenibacillus sp. FSL P4-0184 (assembly GCF_038004625.1). Taxonomy (NCBI): domain Bacteria; kingdom Bacillati; phylum Bacillota; class Bacilli; order Caryophanales; family Paenibacillaceae; genus Paenibacillus; species Paenibacillus sp. FSL P4-0184. Next base: position 638,123 of record NZ_JBBORN010000001.1, read on the forward strand.
TATCCGGGATATTAACAACATTAGCCCCTTCCCGGATAGCCATGCCGACCATTTCAGCCATGAAATCATACTCCGTACGGCCCGCGTCTTCTAATGAAAACTCGAGCTTAGGGAAATATTTCTTAGCGTATCGGATAGCAGACTGTGCAGTTTCCAACACCTGAGCCTTATCCATCCGCAGCTTATGCTGCCGGTGAATAGGAGATGTAGCTAGAAAAATATGAATACAAGGGTCCTGCGCTCCCTGTAGTGCTTCTTTTACAGCATCAATATCTGTCTCTCTAGAACGAGAAAGGCCGATTACCGTGACGTTCTTCACAGCTCTTGCCACCGCATTAACAGAAGCTAGATCACCTGGAGAAGCTGCAGGAAAACCCGCTTCCATGCGATCAATTCCCAGCTTCTCTAACTGGTAAGCGATCTCCACTTTCTCACGCGTGTTGAGGTTCACACCTGGTGACTGCTCTCCATCTCGCAGTGTCGTATCGAACACATAAATTTTCCGCATGCTAAGCACCTCCCAAAGATTGTGCTGAAACTCTCAAATGCGGCTCGCAAAGTCACGGCCGCATTTGAAGGTAACACTATTTAATCATAAGTATGAATATGATTATTTCTTAATCCAGTGCATCATTTCACGCAATTGGCTACCTACAACTTCTACTGGGTGAGCAGCTTCGTTGCGGCGAGTAGCGGTAAGGAAAGCACGTCCGGATTGGTTCTCAAGGATAAAGTCACGAGCGAATTTACCTTCTTGAATATCTGTCAGAACAGCTTTCATTGCTTTTTTAGTATCTTCAGTTACAATGCGTGGTCCAGTTACATAGTCACCATATTCCGCAGTGTTACTGATGGAATCGCGCATGCTGGACAATCCGCCTTCGTATACCATGTCAACGATCAGTTTCAATTCGTGCAGACATTCGAAGTAAGCCATTTCAGGAGCATAGCCTGCTTCTGTCAAAGTTTCGAATCCAGCTTTGATCAGTGCGGATACACCACCACAAAGTACTGCTTGTTCGCCGAACAAGTCGGTTTCGGTTTCTTCGCGGAAAGAAGTTTCGATAACTCCTGCACGTGTACAACCAATACCTTTTGCATAAGCAAGACCGATTTCTTTCGCTTTACCTGTTGCATCTTGTTCGATAGCAATCAAGCCAGGAACGCCGAAGCCTTCAACATAAGTACGACGAACCATGTGACCTGGAGATTTTGGTGCTACGAGCAGCACGTCCGCATCTTTAGGAGCAACGATTTGTCCGAAGTGTACGTTAAAGCCGTGGGAGAACATCAAAGCTGCGCCTTTTTTGAGGTTTGGTTCCACTTCATTTTTATATACGGATGCTTGAGTTTCATCTGGCATTAAGATTTGCACAACATCTGCACGGGATACTGCTTCAGCTACTGGCAATACTTCAAAACCGTCATTTTTCGCAGTTTCAAAAGATTTACCTTCACGAAGACCGATGACAACTTGAAGACCACTGTCACGTAGGTTTTGTGCTTGGGCATGTCCTTGGCTTCCGTACCCGATTACCGCAATTGTCTTTCCTTTTAATACACTAAGTTCTGCATCCTGTTCATAGTACGTTGTAACTGCCATTGTCAATATCCTCCTTTAATTTGAGACCCATCATAAAGAGCGGGTGCTTCAAGAGAACTGGATTCGTCGATTAGATCAAGCTGCTCCTCAAGCTCCCGCTCTTTAGCGGGAATGTCATTCATATCATATCAGATTAATGCAATCAAGCAGTAATCCGTTAAAGTCGCAAAATAAACTATTTAAGAGTTGCCACGTACCATAGCCGTAACACCTGTGCGAGACAGCTCTCTGATTCCATAAGGCTTCAATAGCTCGATCATCGCGTCAATCTTCTGTGTCTCCCCAACTACCTGCACCAGTATAGTGGTGCTGCCGATATCGACAACTGAAGCACGGAAAGTCTCAACTACACCCAAAATTTCCGGACGCTCACTTGGATCAGCATTCACTTTAATCAGAGCCAGCTCGCGTGCAACCATCGGCTTAGCTCCAAGATCAACAACTTTGATAACATCAATTAGCTTATAGAGCTGCTTCTCGATTTGTTCAAGGGTATGCTGGTCGCCAAGAGTAACGATAACCATCCGGGATAATCCAACCTCTTCGGACTGGCCGACTGTAATACTCTCAATATTAAATCCACGGCGACCGAACAAGCCTGACACCCGCTGAAGCACACCTGGCTGGTCATTTACGAGTACAGAAATCGTATGTCTTGTCACTGTTATTCATCCCCCATCAGCATATGATCGATGGTTGAACCTTGAGTTACCATCGGGTAGACATTCTCGTCTTTTGGAACAACGAATTCTACCAATACTGGACCCGGTGTTTCCAGAGCTTTCTGCCATGCATCACGTGCTTCTTCCTTATTCGTCGCCCGTAGACCTTTTACACCATAGGCCTCAGCCAGCTTAACGAAATCCGGACTACCTGCAAGGTCTGTATAGCTATAACGTTTGTCATAGATAAGATTCTGCCATTGGCGAACCATTCCAAGCACTTGATTATTAATAACAACGATTTTGACAGGTATATTGTTAATCGCACAAATCGCCAGCTCTTGGGAACACATTTGCATACCGCCATCCCCGTTAATCGATACTACCAACCGTTCAGGATGTGCCATTTGCGCACCGATAGCTGATGGGAATCCGAAGCCCATCGTTCCAAGACCACCTGAAGTAATCCATGAACGCGGATGATTGAACTTGTAATATTGTGCTGCCCACATTTGATGCTGGCCAACGTCCGTAGTAACAATCGCTTCACCATTAGTGGTGTCATTAATCATTTCAATAACCCATTGTGGTTTAAGCTCTGTCTCCGAATCTTTATACCGAAGTGGCTGATCAAGCTTCGACTGCGCGATATGCGTTCTCCAAGCATCAGCCTTAGATGCACGGCCAACCTCAGGAATCAGCATTTCCAGTACAGTTTTTACATCTCCAACGATCGGAATATCAGGCGATACATTTTTTCCGATTTCTGCAGGATCGATATCGATATGCACGATCTTGGCTTTTGGCGCGAAGCCGTCCAGCCTACCCGTAACACGGTCATCGAAGCGGGCACCGATATTAATGAGCAGATCGCATTGCTGAATCGCATTGTTTGCGGTATATGTGCCATGCATACCTGGCATTCCCATCCAAAGCTCTTCAGCACTTGGGAAGGCTCCAAGTCCCAGCAAGGTTGTAGTTATTGGAATCTCTGTCCGTTTCACGAATTCGAACATAGCCTCATGTGCTCCGGAATAGATAACTCCACCACCTGCAATGATAATCGGACGTTCAGCAACCTCAATCGCACGAACCAGTTTATCAAGCTGCAGTTTGTTTGGAACTGTACAAGGGTTGTAGCCACGAAGATTTACGGTCTTCACTGGTGTGAACAACGTCTTTGCTGCCGACACATCTTTCGGTATATCGATCAATACTGGACCTTTACGACCGGTATTCGCCACATGGAAAGCTTCATGTATTACGCGAGGGAGATCCTCAACATCTCTTACAAAGTAGCTGTGTTTAGTGATTGGCATCGTGATTCCAGTAATGTCTGCTTCCTGGAAAGCATCTGTACCGATCAGGCTTGAGAAAACGTTACCTGTGATTACGACCAATGGAGTGGAGTCCATATATGCTGTAGCAATACCTGTTACAAGGTTTGTTGCGCCAGGACCCGAGGTTGCGATACACACCCCTGGTTTGCCACTTGCTCTAGCGTAACCGTCAGCTGCATGAATCGCTCCTTGCTCATGACGTGTTAACACGTGATTGAAATCCGTAAAACCGTACAATGCATCATAAATGTACAATACAGCTCCACCTGGATATCCGAATACTGTGTCTACACCCTCCAATACAAGGCTGCGGAGTAGTATTTCCGAACCGGTAATAACTTCCGGCTCCATCCATTTTTCTTTTAGCTGCTCTGTAGACCGTAATTCCGGTATTTGCGCGCTCATCAGTATTCCTCCTCCGATATTTAACATTCATTATGCAAATGACGGACCGTCCTCTATACATCAGCAAATAGTTATTTATAAAACAAAAAAACCTTCCGCCTCCCACGCACAGTATTAGCGCGTGAGGGACGAAAGGTTGATCTTCCGTGGTACCACCCATGTTTGCATTACATCTCGCGATGCAACGCCTTATCAGGTATACAAAAATCCATCGATGTAGGCAAGGGCCCTAATCTCTGTAACCTGAAGTCCGTAACGCGGACTAAACGATTCCCCCTAATAATTCCACCACTCTAGCCAGTGGACCTTTCAGGGAAACAGCTCCGAGGTGAGCTCGTATATAAGGGATTTCGGTGGAGGTTGCAGCAAATCCTCACACTCTCTGAGCAAAAGAGCCCTTAAAACTTCGTCCTCATCATTGCCGATACATGTATGTTCGTTAAAATGTTTAGACACATTATATGATTCCTATCACGGATAGTCAATACCCTTATTTTTAAAATCGTCACAACTCCTGCTTCTACCCTCTCGGAACGCCTGCCCCTCTCCCAACATATGATGTACGACAATGCGTGGAAAGGGGACGCTCTATGATTCGTTATCGTCGACCGAAGCAGGATGACGTTGTTATTTTTGATTTAATCGAGCGACAGCTCGTTCCATTATCTCATCTGCCGCAAACTGAAATCACTAAAATCAAAAAGGATTTACCCCGTCGTCTAGGACACGGAATCACACTTGTCACCTGTCCCGACTATGAAAGCGATCCAAACGGGTTTGTCCATTTCTTGCTGCATGGTGATTTACTCTACATCGATATGCTAGCCATTGCACCAGATGCTCGGCGAAAACACTTGGGAAATATGCTTATGGATCGGGCAGAAAGATTTGCACTTTCTCGCGGTTGTCATCGTTCTAAGGTATCTGTCGATCTAGGGAATGCAGCAGCGCTAGCCTTTTATCGAAAATTGGGCTACAGCGTAGCCCGTTATCAATCGCTAAGTTTTTGTTACGAGCTTGAGAAACGATTCTCCTAGCCAAAGCAGCACTTATCGGAACTCAAAAGAATCCAAAAGGTGAATATGGTGTGCCTCCGTACCCATAACCTCCATAAGGAGTTCCATATCCGTAACCGCCACCATAAGGTGTAGCTCCACCATAGCCTCCTCCATAGCCACCGCCATAACCTCCACCATAAGCATAAGGGGCAGTACCAATGGCGAGCAAATCAAACAACACTAATGGAATGATTGCTTTAGTTTGTACTTTTTTACCACTTACACGTTGCAAAATAAGACGATTTCCTGATACACGAAGCAACTTTCCTGTAACCTGTGTGCCATCTTTTTTCACAGCGATGATCTGTTTACCTATGAGCCTCATAACCTGCTTTTTCGTAACTGGCTTAGTCATAATATCCCCTCCAAAAAGTTTTGCATGCCTCTGATTCCCGCCATCTTCAAAACAGTTTATTCGCACAAAAGTACCTTCGCCTGTACACTTGCCCTTACCTCTTAATGTTTATCCATATCGATCCTAACAAAAAAAGCCGTATCTCCGGAAAAGTCCGGAAATACGGCTTGATAATGATATAAGCAAAAAATCGAAAAGATCTAGCGTTTACCAGGATCGTAAGGCTGACCTAATGCCTTAGGAGCAGCGGAACGACCTACAGCACCCACCAATACAATGATCGTTAATACGTAAGGAATCATAAAGATAAACTCTTGTGGAATGTCCTTTGACCATTCAAACAATTGTACGTAGTTACGGATCGCTTGAGAGAATCCGAAGAATACAGCAGCGCCAAAGGCACCAAGCGGATTCCACTTACCAAAGATCATCGCTGCAATAGCGATAAAACCTTGACCTGAAATCGTATTATGTCCAAAGGTTCCGGTTGTAGTTAGAGTGATTGTAGCACCACCGATACCAGCCAGCAATCCACTCAGCATTACGCCGATATATCTCATCCGCTTCACCTTGACCCCTAAGGTGTCTGCAGCACTAGGATGTTCACCTACTGCGCGTAAACGCAGTCCAAATGGCGTTTTAAACAAAACGAAATAAATAACAATAACCAGCACAATGGCCAGATAAGTGGTCGGATAGGAATTAAATATCCCTTCACCGATCACTGGGATTTTGGAGAGTCCAGGAATTGAAACCTTGTTAAACCCATCGATTAGTGGAGTTTCAGCAGATCCATCAAACAGCAGCTTTACCATGTAGAGCGTACTGCCTGCGGCTAAAAAGTTAATAACCGTACCACTGATCGTCTGATCCGATTTAAAGGTAATAGCTGCAACTGCATGAATTAGTGAACCAATTACCCCGACGGCCATAGCACATAGTACGCCAATCCAAGGAGCCCATTCACCCATCCCAGCATCTTGAGCATAATAACCGCCCACTGCTGCGGCAAAAGCACCAAACATCATCAAACCTTCAAGTCCAATATTTACGACACCGGAGCGTTCAGAGAAGATGCCGCCAAGTGAGGCAAAAATAAGCGCTGTGGAAAAAACAAGCGTTGTATTAAGCAGTTGACCTAACGTCTGCAGATCCATCTATAACACCTTCTCTTTCTTGCGCTTGAAGTAAAAGGGCTTAAGCACCCAGCGCACAATCCCTTGTGCCGCAATAAAGAATATGATTGAACCTATAACGATACGAATAAGCTCTGGAGGAACATCTGCAGCAAAACTCATTCCTGCAGAACCATAAGTCAACGTACCATAGAGAATCGCAGCAAGAACAACACCAAGTGGATGTGTTAAACCAAGTAGAGCCACTGCGATACCATCAAAACCATATCCTGGTGATGCCGCGAACACAGATTGATAATGGAATACACCCAGTACCTCCCCTGCTCCGGCCAACCCTGCAAATACTCCACTTATGAACATTGCTTTTACAACGTTACGGCCAACATTCATACCTGCGTACTCGGCAGCATGAGGATTGTAACCAACAGCACGCATTTCATATCCTTGCTTAGTCTTCCATAAGTAGACATAGAAGAATACTGCTGCGGCAAGGGCAATAGCTGTTCCCCAGTGCAGACGTGCATTGTCAAATAACGAATTCAAGAACGTCATAGAAAGTGAAGCTGGAATATCCTCGGAACGATTCTGTCCCGGGAGTAACAGAAATGCTCTTACAATATAATTCGACAAGTACAGAGCAACCCAGTTTAACATGATCGTGGTAATAACTTCATTAATCCCACGTTTGGCCTTCAAGTAGCCAGCGATACCAGCCCACAGACCTCCACATAACCCTGCTATAATAACAGCAAGCGGAACCAATATGAATCCTGGCAAGGCTGCAAATTTAATGCCCACCACGGTTGCAGCTGTCATACCAATCATCACTTGTCCGTCTGCCCCGATATTAAACATCCCTGAACGGAATGCAAAGGCTACGGCTAAACCAGTGAGCATTAATGGCGTCATTTCGCGCACGGCTTCACCAAAGTTGTACAAGTTACCAAATACACGTGAGAACAGTGCGGAGTAAGCAGTTATCGGATCATAACCACCCATAAGCATAACTATTGCTCCCACAAGAAAACCAAGTACGATGGCGACAAGAGGAACGATATAGCTGTCAGTTGTGAAGATTTTTTTGAACTTATTCAACTGCCTTACCTCCCCGCTTCAAGCTGCCTGCCATCATAAGACCCAGTTCCTGGTCATTCGTATCCTGCGGGAACACTTCACCGACAATTTTGCCTTCATAGATAACAGCAATTCTGTCTGATACATTCATAATCTCGTCCAATTCAAACGAAATGAGCAATACAGCTTTTCCTTGGTCACGCTGTGCGATAAGCTGCTTTTGAACAAACTCGATAGCCCCAACATCTAGACCGCGTGTTGGTTGTGCTGCAATAAGTAATGTCGGATCTTTATCTATTTCCCGAGCAATAATCGCTTTCTGTTGATTTCCGCCGGATAGAGAACGTGCTTTGGTCTGAATTGAAGGTGTACGCACATCAAATTGCTCCACAAGACCTTCAGCATATTTATCAATGACATCATTTTGCATAAAGCCATTTTTGTTATATGGACTCTTATAGTAAGTTTCCAAAACCATGTTCTCACTTACTGAGAAATCAAGCACCAAACCATGCTTATGACGGTCCTCTGGAATATGAGACACATTCATCTCCGTAATCTTACGCGGGGATAAATTAGCTATCTCGTTCCCAGACACCTGAATAGAACCAGAATCAATTTTACGCAGACCTGTAATAGCCTGAATCAGTTCACTCTGTCCATTGCCATCTACACCAGCTATTCCGAGAATTTCTCCGGCTTTCACATCAAAGCTAAGGCCGTCCAGCACTGAGACACCATCTTTACTCTTGCTGTTCACATCCTTCAGCTCGAGTACAGTTTTGCCAACCTCAGGAGCCTTCTTATCTACCTTGAAGGTTACGCCACGTCCAACCATCTTCTCAGCTAGTTCATTCGGATTAGTCTCTGCGGTATTTACGGTATCGATTACTTTCCCGCGTCTAATAATGGTGACCCGATCAGATATTTGCATAATTTCTTTAAGCTTATGCGTAATCAGGATAATAGATTTTCCCTCTGCAACAAGCCGCTTCATAATCGCCATCAATTCCGTAATTTCTTGAGGCGTAAGTACTGCAGTCGGCTCATCAAATATGAGAATATCCGCTCCGCGGTACAGGGTCTTCATAATTTCTACCCTTTGCTGCATACCTACAGAAATGTCATGAATAACGGCATTTGGATTCACTTGCAGGCCATATTGCTCCGATAGCTTCCGAACCTGTTCCGCAGCGGATTTATAGTCAATTTTAAGGCCTTTCTTCGGCTCCATCCCAAGAACAATATTCTCGGTAACCGTAAAAGGTTCCACGAGCTTGAAATGCTGATGCACCATACCAATACCAAGCTCAATCGCTTTATTGGGATTATCAATTATAACCGGTTTCCCGTCGATTTCAATACTACCTTCGTCCGGTTGATACAATCCAAACACGATATTCATTAGGGTTGATTTACCTGCACCATTCTCACCGAGCAATGCAAGAATCTCACCCTTTTTTAAGGTTAAGCTAATGGAATCGTTAGCAACAATACCAGGAAATCGTTTTGTGATTTGCTTCAACTCTACGACAGGAGCCGCAGCACTCATGGAATCACCCTCATCACAGAATATATAACTACCATGCAGACACGGATGTACCGCCCTTTTCAAGACGGTATAACTGTGTCCAACTTATCATAACCAGTGCTTTAACAAGGAATAAGGCCAGCACATAACCGGCCTTATTCTTTGTTGCTTATTGTAATCCGACAAATAAAAGGGAGATCTTACTCGGTAGGAACTGTAATTGTTCCATCAATGATTTGTTTTTTGTAATCTTCAACTTTAGCCAAGATCTCTTCAGAAACGTTAACTTTAGATGTATCAGAGATACCTACACCATTGTCTTTCAAACCAAGAACAGTTGTAGTACCACCTTTGAAAGTACCATCGATTACTTCTTTGGAAACCTTCTTCACAGCTTCGTCAACTCGTTTGATCATGGAAGTCAAAGTTACGTCCGTACCAAATTCAATGGATTGGTCTTTGTCTACACCGATAACCCAAACTTTTGCACCGCCAGCTTTGTTACGGGATTTAGCTTCGTTAAATACGCCATTTCCTGTTGCACCAGCAGCAGGGAAGATGATGTCATTACCATCGTTATATAATGTAGCGGCAAGAGATTTACCAGTATCTGGCTTGTCATATGCACCTGCATAAGTAATTGTAACTTTAGCGTCAGGCTTAACTGCTAATACACCAGCTTTAAAGCCTACTTCAAAACGTTTGATTACTGGGCTTTCCATACCGCCGATAAAAGCTACCTTGTTAGTTTTTGTAGTCAAACCAGCAACCACACCAACCAAGAAGGAACCTTCGTTCTCAGAGAAAGTAACGGATGCTACGTTAGGAGCATCTACAACGCTATCAATAATTGCCAAGTTAGCATTTGCGTTCTCACCAGCAACCTTTTTAATTGCGTCGCCAAGATCAAAACCAATACCCCAAGTCAAGTTGTAGCCATCTTTAACGAATTGGTTAAGGTTTGGCTCATAGTCAGCGTTTGATTTACTTTGCAAATATTTAACGGAAGAACCTGTTTCTTTTTCAAGAGCTTGTAATGCTTCCCATGCGGATTGGTTAAACGATTTATCGTTTACGCCTCCGATGTCAGTAACCATACCAAATTTGAAATCAGATTTTGCGGCATTTGTTCCGCCATTTGTTCCTGCATTAGTCTCGCCATTTGCAGCATTCTTAGCGTTGTTGTTTCCGCAACCGGCCAATACTACTGTGAATGCCAGCAACATTACAAGAGATAGCTTGAAAACTTTTTTCATTGAATGTGATCCCCCTTAAAATATTGGATGTCATCTGTGTTCTACTTGGACATTCCATAGATCAAATTATAACTGCAATAAAATCTAAAATCCAGTCCATAAATGACCTCAGGTCAATAAATATTTGTACTTTTTCGTAAGTAACCGCTTTCCATGACACGACATGTTATCATCATGTTTGAATGATGTTAGAAAACCTTATTTTACTTTGTATAGTATTCCAACACATTACAAATATTATTGCACACTTATGTGTTTTCTATTATTATGATTGCTTAGTATTTGCACTGAAAGGAAGTTATCAGATATGACCGATGAAAAAAATCCACAAACGATGCCGGCTTTTAAATATTGCCGTGAATCCCGTGTCTTCAAAACCGGACGCGTTTTCCCTAATGATGTTAATAATCACAAAACATTGTTTGGCGGTAAGCTTATGAGCGGCATTGATGAAGTAGCCTCCATCTCAGCTATGCGCCATTGCCGTGCTAATGTCGTTACAGCCTCTACAGACTCTGTTGACTTCTTGAGGCCCATCCGACCTACAGACTCCGTATGTTTCGAATCCTTCGTTTCTTGGACCGGACGTACAAGCATAGAGGTATTCGTAAAGATCATTTCAGAAAACTTATATACGGGTGAGCGCGCCGTCGCCGCCACTTCATTCCTTACCTTTGTTGCAGTTGGGGAGGATGGTACTCCCACTCCAGTTCCTGCCATAATCCCAGAGACCGATGAAGAGAAATTGATCAGCGAATCAGCTAATGAACGTTCTGAGCTACGTAAAGCAAGAAGAACCATCAGTAAAAAGCTCGCTGCCGAGCTCAATACTGTGAAGTACTGGGAATAACTCTGCATTAAGCAGAGTTTTTTTCTCGTTTTTTTACGGCAGAGAAATCATTTCCTTATTTTATATACTTCATACCACACAAAAAAGCACCGCTGCATGGGCAACACGCAGGCGGTGCTTTTCGATTATATTACAACACTTACGCGTTGATTTTCTCTTTGGCAATACCAGCCAAGGAGTTGAATGCGTTAAGATCATTTACAGCCAGATCAGCCAGCATCTTACGGTTAACTTCTACACCAGCCAATTTCAGGCCGTATACAAGCTTGCTGTAAGAAAGACCGTTCAAACGAGCTGCTGCATTAATACGAACGATCCACAGTCTGCGGAAGTTACGTTTAGTTTGACGACGGTCGCGGTAAGCGTAAACCATCGATTTCATTACTTGTTCTTTAGCTGTTTTAAAAATGCGGTGTTTAGAACCGAAATAACCTTTTGCCAATTTCAATACTTTTTTATGTCTACGACGAACTACAAATCCGCCCTTAACTCTTGCCATATTAATAAACCTCCCAAAAATGTGTGATAAACTATTTCAAGTTAGCCAATCCTTGTTTCAAACGTCTTACATCCCCAGGGGCCATTACTGGATTACCGTTCAGAACGCGCTTAGCGCGTTTAGATTTGTGGGACAGCAAGTGGTTTTTGTGAGCTTTGTAACGTGTTACTTTACCAGTTCCGGTAATTTTGAAGCGGCCTTTCAGGCTGCTATGTGTTTTCATCTTAGGCATGGTGTTTCCTCCTTGAATATTATGCGGCGCCAAATTGCATGTAAGCAAGTGACTCCAGATTTATTGGGCTTTAGGAGCCAAGATCATAATCATGCTGCGACCTTCCAGCTTAGGCTGGCGCTCAACAACAGATATATCAGCCACTTCGTTCTTAACACGCTCGAGGATTTTCTGGCCGATATTCGCATGTGTAATCTCACGTCCGCGGAAACGAACGGAGCACTTTACTTTATCGCCTTCACCCAAGAACTTGATCACATTGCGGAACTTGGTTTGATAATCATGTTCCTCAATGTTAGCACGGAACCAGACTTCCTTGATATCAACGACCTTCTGGTTCTTACGGGCTTCCTTCTCTTTCTTCTGCGTTTCATAACGGAACTTGCCGTAATCCATGATGCGGCATACCGGCGGCTTAGCCTGTGGTGCTACATTGACTAAATCTAGATTAAGATCGATCGCCATTTGCAACGCTTCGCGGATCGGTTTAATTCCGATTTGTTCACCTTCCGCACCAACCAACCGTACCTCTTTGGCCCGAATTTCATCATTGATCATATGTTCCTTACTGATAACTCTCCACCTCCGGATCTTTTTAACAACTATACTGCCTTACTCCATAAAAAAGGGGTGCCGGTAACACCCGACACCCCGTGTTTGATCAACGTTCATGAACATTAACATTCATAAAGCATTGAGATCAAAACCAGCCGGCGAATATGCCAGTCAGGTGAGAAGCAGGTGCTTCTTCTTGCAATCCCTATGATTTGCGTACTTGAATACTATACACCACTCCAAACAGAGTGTCAATTCTTTTATTCAATATTCTTAAATATCTTATACCTGCTTGCTTTGCACTTCTTCAAGTCTTACGACACGTGTATGCTTGGTATGGCTCCATTGCTTGTTGTTCTGCGTGAAGAACGCATAGAACGTAATAGGATACCAAGAGATCAGGTAAATTGGGAAGAACACCAGATAAGCGTACACCTTCTTAAATTTAACCTTCTCCAAAGCCATCGCAATCCCAAAGGTCACCAGATTCAAACCGATCGCAAGAAAACCGAGCCAGACTGGCAAGCTGCCGTAAATATTAGCAATATTCGGTCCGTTAAAGAGGGCCATATCCACCCACATTACCGCCGTCATCAAGAAGGTGAGCAAAACAATGTACACATTTGCTCCGTAAAGCGCAAGGTCAAACTTCGTTAAGCTACGTTCTTTAATACTTTGCCAAAGTAATGGAAAAAAATAACGACGAGCTACAGTAAAGTGTCCTTGCATCCAGCGCAGACGCTGTCTTGAAGAGGCCTTGAAAGTTAGAGGCTTCTCATCAAATACCTTTGCGTCATAGTTGAACTTAGGATATACACCATGAGATGCACTGCGCATCGTAAACTCCAGATCCTCAACCAAGCTTGTAGCTCCCCAGCCCATCTCTTTAAGGAGATTGGTCTCGAAACACATTCCTGTTCCGCCAAGGAAGTTCGCCATATTCAAATTATGGCGTGAAAGTTGCCACAAACGGTTAATATACCAATACGACACACCATACGCTGCAGTAATCCAGGAATCTTCTGGATTCTTGGTGTCAATATAACCTTGAATAACACGCGCTCCTGAACAAAGATCATTATTCATCTCCATCAGGAATTCAGTATGTGCCAGATTATCGGCATCAAACATTACAACTGCGTCATATTGACGCTGCATGCCCCAAAGCTCCTTGAGCATCCATTCAATGGCATAACCTTTACCACGTAGATTCGGGTTAGTACGGACACAAGCGTTCATTCCGTGCTCTCTAACGATGCGAGCTGTGCCATCTGTACAATTGTCACAAATTACAAATACGTCAAACAGTTCTGAAGGATAGTTAAGCTGCTTCAGGTTCTCCATTAACGCGCCGACGACTTCTTCCTCGTTATGTGCAGCAACAAGTACTGCAAATGTTTTTTCTGGCTTATACTTTGTCTTTGTCTTTTTCTTGTGCAGACCAAATAACGAAAAGGTAAACTGATATACTGCGATTGCTGCCAAGATCACTTGGAGCGTAACAAACAGTGCGTCTGTCATGACCTTTTGATGCCCCCTTTTTTCACTCTCGGTGTTCTTTTTTTTCTCTCTAGCTTGCTTGACGTTCCTTCTGACCCTTTTGTTGCATCCCTTAACAATAGACCAAGAGTATTCTTATTCTAGGCAGACTTCACAATTTTTATATGTGTTGTTTAAAAGAATTGTATGGATTCCATTTATTTGGATCCTTATTTATCTCTTACCCTTTTAAACATGTTTAGTCCGCTTGAATCATTGTACGGCGTTAGCGGCTCTAAGTCAAAACTAGCAAATTTCTAGCAAAACTGAGCTTTTCCTTGAAATGGACTACCTTTAAAAAGTATGATTAAGATAGATCTAATGCTAAAGAACGGACTGCTCATAAGCACCTGTTATCGGTAGCCGACTGGCGGAGGGACAAGATATGAGACATTTATTCATGAAGCTACATCTCTGGGAGCGGCACCTTTTTAAATGGATCAACGGACGAATGCATAATCGTTTTCTGAACTTTTGGCTCTTCTATCTCACTCATTTGGGTGGAGCTACAAGCACAATTGTTATCAACATACTGATATGGGCATTTGCTCCTCAGCCATGGAGAACCGCTAGCCTGCAAGCAATGACGGCTCTAGCTGTTAGCCATTTGCCCGTTGCTGTCGCAAAAAAACTGTATCCACGTATGCGGCCTTATCTGGCGCTACCGGATACGAACACATTTCGTAATCCATTAAAGGATCATTCTTTTCCTTCTGGTCATACTACAGCTATCTTTGCTTCAACGGTCCCATATATGGTAGCATTTCCTGCCTTGATCGTTATTCTGCTGCCGCTGGCCTGTATTGTCGGGTTTTCACGCATTTATCTGGGATTACATTATCCATCTGATGTCTTTGCAGGCTTAGTGATCGGAACCAGTGTTGCAGCGGGCACTATAGCCTTATGGATCTGAAGTATATATGGTTAAACCGGGAAAACCTTTGAGAATAGGTGAATCAAAATTGCAAAAAAAAAGAATTTTAATACTCTCAGAAGGCTTTGGAGCAGGACATACTCAAGCAGCTTATGCGCTGTCGAGCAGTCTGCGCCAACTGTCACCTAATTTACAAACGAAGGTGCTAGAACTTGGGAATTTCCTTAATCCCAAAATGGCACCCATTATTCTGTCTGCTTACCGTAAGACGGTAACGACTCAGCCAAAGCTGATGGGGTACGTCTACCGTCACCAGAAATCATTTAATCGTCTTACCACGCTTGCCCTGCATCGTATATTTTATACGCATACAAAAAATGTTGTTATGCAATTGAAACCTGACGTTATTGTCTGCACACACTTCATTCCGGGTGCTGTAGTATCTCGTCTTAAGAGAGTGGATCCTACCCTAAAGATGCCACTCGTAACTGTTATAACGGATTATGACGCACATGCCAGTTGGATCAGTCCAGAAGTAGACCGTTATCTGGTATCAACACCAGAGGTTAAATCCAAATTGCGTATGCGAAACATTCCTTCTGCAAAAATTCAGGTTACAGGGATACCCGTACACCCTAACTTTTGGCAGCATCCTGGAAAGCAGGAGATTCGACAGCAATTCAATCTCAAGGATATGCCAACGGTACTAGTCATGGGCGGCGGCTGGGGGATCATGAACGATCAGGTTGTAAATGCCTGTCTGGCGGAATGGCGAGAGAAGATTCAGATTGTTTTCTGTCTCGGCAAGAATGAAGAGCTGCTTCAGGAAATGAAAGAAGACTCACGTTATAATCATCCTAATATATCCTTGATCGGCTTTACGCGTGAGATTGACAAGCTGATGGAGGTGTCCGATCTGCTCGTCACGAAGCCGGGTGGAATGACCTGCAGTGAAGGGCTTGCTAAAGGAATACCGATGCTTTTCTATAACCCTCTGCCCGGGCAGGAGGAGGAGAATTGCCGCTATTTTACCGCAGCAGGTTTCGGAGAGCCGATAGAGTCTTTAGACGTAGTCGTAATGTGGATGGAACGTCTATTAAACAACTACGAGGATGTGCAGAATAAGCGAAAACTTCATCTTGAGGAAATCGCCCGTTACCACCCATTGCAATGTGCTCAGAGCATTATCGAATTATTGGAATAGTTAATTTAAAAGCGGCAGCCTCCAAACCACTTGGAGGCTGCCGCTTTATTATTGAAGCACATCTTTTGGAGTAGTGCTTTGTAACTACAACCGATATTTGTCCAAACGGGTAGCTTGATACTGCTTGAGCGCTTCCGCACCTACAATGGCCTCACAACGATGGATATTCACGCCACGTCCGACAAATTTCGTCTCGTATTCCGTCATAATATGATCCACATTTATGATGCCGTCCGCATGTAGGTCTAACGAGATATTTTTCATCTGTAAACCAAAGTCCGCAAATGCATTTAATGAGAATTCAAATAGGCTTCGAGAATCTGTTTTCAAATGAATTTCACCTAAGTCGCTTAGCAGCCCCCGATATTTGTCAAGAAAACGCGGGTGTGTCAGACGACGACGAGCATGCTTACTCTTCGGCCAGGGATCACTGAAGTTAAGATAAATTCGTTCCAGCTCTCCTGGAGCAAACACTTCCTCTGCATAATCAATATTGGCGAGTGCCAATTTCAGGTTGGGCGGCGTCTCATGACCTGCCGGCTCCCATACTGCTCTAGCCTTATCTCCAGCACGGCGGATCAGCTCATCATACATATCAACGCCGATAAAATTGATATCGGGATATTTGAAGCTCATTTGGCTGATAAACTGTCCCTTGCCCATTCCGAACTCCACATGGATCGGATGATCATTCCCGAACAGCTTGGACCACTCACCTTTATAACTCCGAGGGTCAAGAATGACTAGATCGGTCTGTTCTTCCAAACTTTCACGTATTCCTTTTCTTCCGCGTAAACGCATAGGTATTCCTCCGATTATCTCTTATACGATAACTGTCACTTGCAATATTGTGCCGAAATTGTCCCGAAAAGTAAAGGGATTGGGGTAAAAAAAGAAAAAGGAATTCTCTGGCTCAGCTCTTAAATGAGCTATCCAGGGGAATTCCTTCGTTGTGTATATTTGGAATTAAGGCTCATTCTTGTCCGGTAGATTAGGATCTACTTTGTGTTTGAGCTTGTGGCAAATGTCTTTTTTTCGAATGCGCTGCGAATTTTACGCTGTGCATCTGTCTTGATCTTAGGGTTGCCGTTAAATTCCACACCTGTTAGTGCAAGGGCTTCATCTGGCGTTAAGTGGACTTCAATCGAATCTTTACCCTCAGCATATACCGTTTGAGAATTCATTGCTATCACCTCACGGTTATTATTATGGATCGGACGACACGAAATTATGAACTCCTGGCTGAATTTCTTTAAGCCACAGCAGCTTTTCACACTCTGAATATAACATACTATGTAAGCATTTTCAAGTTGAAAGCGCCTTACTTTCGGCCTATTTTTCATGCCAGTACCGGGAGTGAATGTTACGCCGAGCTCTGTTTTTTGATACAATGTATTGGATTATAAGAAACGGCTGTGTGTTCTTCTTTTATAAAGGATGCCATCCGTCTCAGAAAAATATAAGGATAAGGATAGTTATCCATGTTTATATTTTCAGAAAGGAGCTCCTCGTGTCTAATCTTCAATACACTACTCCTCCGCAGCTTTGGGGAGATAAACGTTTTCATACCTGGAATTACGAAATGCGTGAACATTTGAACACCAAGGTATTCAAAGTTATGCTTGATGCAGGCTTTACCTGTCCCAACCGTGACGGCTCCATCGCTAAAGGTGGTTGTACTTTTTGCAGTGCCAGAGGTTCTGGTGATTTTGCGGGAAGTCGCCGAGATGATCTCGTCACCCAATTTAATAATATCCGTGACAAGCAGCATCTAAAATGGCCAAATGCTAAATACATCGGATATTTTCAGGCCTATACGAATACGTACGCTCCGGTCGAAGAGCTTAGAGAATATTTCGAAGTGATTTTACAGCAGCCAGGTGTCGTTGGACTATCTATTGCTACACGGCCTGACTGTTTGCCGGATGATGTTGTCGAATATTTGGCGGAGCTAAACGAGCGCACGTATCTGTGGGTAGAGATGGGTCTCCAGACTATACACGACACCACTTCTGAGCTAATTAACCGGGCTCACGACAGCCAGTGTTATGTAGATGCTGTTGAGAAGTTGCGGCGTCACGGCATTCGTGTCTGCACCCATATCATTCACGGTCTCCCACAGGAGACGCATGAAATGATGCTTGAAACGGTATCTGCTGTGGCTCGCATGGATGTACAAGGAATTAAGATTCATCTTCTGCATCTCATGCGTAAAACACCAATGGTGAAGCAATACGAAGCCGGGTTGCTACGATTCATGGAACAGGACGAGTATGTGAAGCTCATTGCTGATTCACTCGAAATTTTGCCCCCTGAAATGATTGTACATCGTTTGACTGGAGACGCTCCTCGGGATCTCTTAATCGGACCGATGTGGAGCCTCAAGAAATGGGAAGTGCTAAATGCCATTGACGATGAGCTAGTTGCTCGTGATACTTGGCAGGGTAAGTATTGGAGGAAGAGCTAATGGGCTTTATGTCCGTTTTAAGCTTTGCTCATAAATTAATCTCTGAGCGGTTAACTTTAGGTGATCGTGCGATTGATGCCACTGTAGGTACTGGTGCTGATACGCTTTTTCTAGCCAAAACAACTGGAGCTCGCGGTGAAGTCTACGGCTTTGACATTCAAGCTGCAGCGCTGAACCTGGCTGAAGAGCGCCTGCGGCTTGCAAAAGAGGAAGCTCCCTCGCTCGCCACTGTCACCTTACTGGAACGTAGTCATGCCGAAATGGCTGAAGCTGTTCCAGCGAACTGGCATGGCACCGTTGGAGCTGTAATGTTCAATCTAGGCTACTTGCCTTCAGGAGATGCCGACAAGAACATCATTACTCAGCCGGGCAGCTCCATTGCAGCCTTGGAAGCTTCTCTCCAGTTACTGCGTCCAGGTGGGATCATTACGGCAGTTCTTTATCCCGGCCATGCAGGCGGAGATAAAGAAGCCGCTGCCGTTGAATCTTGGGCAGCAGCTGTTTCCCAAAAGGTAGCGCAAAGCATTGTTTATCGTCAGCTGCAGCGCACGGATTCACCTTATATGATTGCGCTCGAAAAGAAAAAAGGAATCCCCTCTTAAACTGTAAGCATCAAACTATTTTATATTTGGGAAGGAAGATGTAGCAATGACTCAACCATATCCTTTGAAATTTCAACCGGAGTTTAAAGAACGTGTCTGGGGAGGCCGCGCGCTGGAGAAATTCGGCCTAGATCTACCTGAAGGACATATTGGCGAAGGCTGGATGATCGCCGATCACGCGAATGGAACGTCATCGGTGGTAAACGGAGAGTTAGCCGGTCAAGGCTTAGATCAAATTCGTGAGCAGTTCGGCCATGAATGGTTCGGAAGCAAGGGGATTTCAGAAACGGGTGGAAGATTTCCTCTACTAATCAAATTGCTGGATTGCAACGACAATCTTTCCGTTCAAGTCCACCCTACAGACGATTATGAGGGATTGCCACAAGGTGAACTGGGCAAAACAGAGATGTGGTACGTGTTAGACGCCAAGCCAGGTGCCAAAATCATCTATGGTCTTAAAGAAGGCGTGGATCGTGAAACTTTGCGCGAAGCACTGGAGAAAGGCACCGTTATGGATAGCCTTCAAGAAGTATCTGTCTCTGCAGGAGACTCCTTCTATATTCCAGCCGGAACCGTTCATGCGCTATGTGCTGGTGTCGTTGTAGCAGAGATCCAGCAAAATTCCGACACTACATACCGCATTTATGACTATGACCGTCCAGGCCTGGACGGAAAACCACGTGAGCTTCATATTGAAGATTCACTTAATGTTACAGCTTATGAAGGCGCCGGGGCTACTTCGATGAAGACAGATAACGCAGTCCCTGGAGAGTGGCTGCAACTTGCCGCTTCGCCATATTTTATCGTTGAAAAAGGAATCGTAAATGGTTCATGGGACCTCACCACTACAGAAGACAGCTTCACTATTCTAGTCATCTGTGAAGGCAGCGGACATCTTACTTGGGATGGCGGCTCCCAACCTTATGCTGCAGGAGAATGCTATCTGATTCCTTCCAGTCTCGGCCGCTACGCTATCGAAGGTCATTCTACTGTGCTTCGCTCTCATTTACCATAAGTCGAGAACCTTTAGGAGGAATGGACCATGAAGGAAAATAGTTTTACCCTAACGGATCCCATAGGTGTAAATATCCATGTCTATGAATGGTTACCTGAATCCGATGTGCCAGTTAGAGGAATCGTGCAAATTTCTCACGGTATGTGTGAAACAGCTGTCCGCTATGCTCGTTTTGCGGAAGCATTAACCGGAGTAGGTTATGCAGTATATGTCAATGACCACCGGGGACATGGTAAAACCGCTGGTCAAGTTGATCTGCTTGGCGATGTTGGTGAAGACGGATTCTACTGGATGCGGCGCAATCTGCTCCAGGTGGCAGCCAAAGCACTCTCCAAACATGAAGGTAAGCCCATCTTTCTATTCGCTCATAGTATGGGTTCCTTTCTGGCTCAAAAGCTGATGTGTGAAGAGGGTAACGAAATCTATGCAGGATTTATCCTAAGCGGTACAAATGGTCCTCGCGGTATGCTGCGCCTTGGAGAATCTCTGGCTAGTGCACAGCTCAAGTTAAAGGGTGAACATCACCGAAGTGTACTACTGAACAGCTTAGTATTCGGCAGTTACAACCGTGCTTTTTCTCCCGTAAGAACTGCATATGACTGGCTGAGCAGCGATGATGCGGAAGTTGATAAGTACATTGCCGATCCATTCTGCGGAGCCATTTGTACAACACGCTTTTTCCGTGGTTTTTTCCACCTCCTAAGGGAGATCCATTCCGAGGAATCACTTAGGACATTATGTACAAGTAAGCCCATTTATATATTTGGTGGGGATAAGGATCCTGTAGGGATGAGCGGCCAAGGCATTCCTCGTCTTGCGGAGCTGTACAAGAAACGAGGGATATCGGACGTAGAGTATCGGCTCTATCCAGGTGGCAGGCATGAAATGCTTAATGAGGTGAACCGGGATCAAGTTACGGCCGATGTGCTTAACTGGTTAGAACAGCATTTCCCTTCTGAGGTTACGACTACAAGTTAAGAGAAAAACGTGGTTTATCAGTTTTATTAGACAGAAGAGCAGCGATCCTCCCGTTATTAGGGGATCGCTGCTCTTCGTTTTGGGTTGTGAGCAGCTTACATTACTCCTAGCTCCTTTCTTCCCCTCCGCTCCCGGACTCATCTGACGCTTTTGGCCAGCCATTCCTATCCCCCTTCATTTTCGGACTTAGAAGACTTTTATGGCCAATCATCACTTCCCTCCACCACTTGCGAATTCAGAAGACGCTTGCGCATGTAACAAAAAAAGACCGCCCCCAAAGGAACGATCTTTCCTCCCAACACAATCGCCTTATTACAAAGGCAACGTATAATACTGAGCGCGTTGGCTCTCGTTCTGCTGATACATTACGATTAGCAGTGTACGACCTTCGCGAACGGAAGGTGATTCAGCTACGGCTACAGCAGAGCTTGTGGTTTGGACAGACTCTTCTAAACTACTCTCTGTAACTCCCTGTATTAATGACTCAGGAGAAGGTACAGCCCCGTCGTTAGCATTGTCTGCTTCCTCTTCCTCTGAACCCCCATCCGCCCGTAGACCGCTGATGGATTCCAGCACCGCTTCAAGCGAGAACGGCAGCACTTCAAGCACCGTATATTTTTGCAGCTCTCTTTCACTGAGTCCGGCTTCTGCCAACTGCGCAGAGATTTGACCCGGATTAGCAGCGATATCCCTCAAGTAACTCGACCAATCCGACTTATCCAGCACGAAATCCCACCAGATTTTGCGAGGCTTATACTTGTGTCCTAGGAAATAATCAAGCTTCATTAGCCCAGTAATAATATCCATAGACGGAGTCCCACGATCTATCAAGAAGGACTGCAAACGGGTAAAGAGATCTTCTAGCTGATGCCCAATCTTTTGCCAGCCTCTCTCCTCCCAGTAGTCACCGAACTCCTGAAAGAAATCAAATGGTGAATCAAACACGTGACGGATCAAGTATTTGGCTGTATGGTCCATCCGGTGGCTGTTCCAGTATTTCTCCAGCACATCCTCAAGCCGCTTCAAACGAATAATATCCGAGAAGGTCATCATATGACTGCTAAGAATTTCGTAAGGGGCATGTTCCATATACGTATACTCATATTTTGCCGCCTGTGCACGCAGACCCGTCCCGCGAAGCATTTTGAGGAATCCAAGCTGCAGCTCTTCTGGCTCCATAACGAATACATCATTAAAGGTTTTGCGGAAGGTGGTGTAATCCTCCATCGGAAGCCCCGCGATCAAATCCAGATGCTGATCGATATTGCGACTTTCCTTAATCTTCATTACCGTACGAGAGAGCTTCTTGAAATTCTGACGGCGTTTAACAAGCTCGTTCGTCTCATCATTTGTAGACTGTACACCAATCTCAAATCTAAAGATGCCCGGAGGCGCATTGTTCGACAGGAAATCCAGAACTTCTGGCCGCATGATATCTGCTGTGATTTCAAACTGGAACACACAGCCTTGATGATTATCGATCAGGAATTGAAACATTTCCATCGCATAGTTGCGGTTGATATTGAAGGTGCGGTCCAAGAATTTAATGATTTTGGCACCATTTTCAATTAAGTAGAGTAAATCAGACTTCACTCGCTCAATATCATAGTAACGTACGCCTACCTCAATACTGGATAAACAAAATTGACAATTAAACGGGCACCCACGGCTTGTCTCAAAATAAACAATACGTTTGCTCAGATCTGGAATATCCTCTGGAAAACGATGCGGTGTAGGCAGCGTATTTAGATCGCTTTTGGGACGAGGTGGATTTACAATGATCTCCTCTCCCTTACGATAAGCAGCTCCGTACACAAAATGAAATTTCCGGTCGTCTCTCAGCTCCTGCAGCAGATGATGAAAGGTCTCTTCTCCATCTCCGTTGACGATGAAATCAATGCCGGCTTCTCTCTTCATCCAATGCAGCGGCTCATAAGAGACTTCCGGTCCTCCGAGAACAATCGTAACCTCAGGCATCACTTGCTTAAGAATTCCGATCAGCTTGAGCGTCTCTTCAATATTCCAGATATAACAGGAGAAGCCAATCACATCTGGCCGTTTCTGAAACAAGTCGGACACGATATTCATCACGGGATCTTTAATGGTGTACTCCACCAAATGAATATCTTTAAATTCATGCTCACTGTAAGCTTTAAGCAAACGGATCGCCAGTGAGGTATGGATATATTTTGCGTTTAGCGTGGTCAGAACGATTTTCAATGCTACACGACCTTTTCTACATTTCATTTTGAAAAAACTCTAGGAATGCCTTACCATACTTCCGGTATTTCACTTCCCCGACACCCTTTACCCTCAGCATTTCCGCTTCGGTCTGCGGGCAAACCACACTCATCTCACGCAGCGTGGCATCATTAAAAATAATATATGAGGGCACATGCTCTCGTCCCGCCAACTCTCGCCGGATCAGACGCAGCTGCTCAAAGACGGTCTCATTGACTGCCGAAGGTGACAGGTCATGCCCGCGACTACGAACTCGCGTACCAGATGCCGCACCTGCTCGTGATGGCCGCGCTACTCGCTGCATGACCTCACGCTGTCCGCGCAGTACCTCAGCAGCCAAAGGCTGGAGCCGCACTACGGGGTATTGTCCTTCAGACAAAGCAAGATATCCCTCAGAGATGAGTACATTGATGCTCTCTGAGATCTCCTTCTCTGTCCGGCTCGACATCGCCCCATGCGTTGGCAGCTTGTCAAAACCATATTGCATCACCTTCTGATTGCGAGAGCCTTTCAGCACAGAAGCCACCAACGCAACTCCATAACGTTCCCGCATACGGTGAATGCAGGAGAATATCTTCTGCGCATCTACGGTCATATCTACAAGCTCTCGTTCATCTGTACATGAGCTGCAAATGCCGCATAACTTGTCCTCATGCTCCTCCCCGAAATAATCCAGCTGGGCACTGCGCAAGCAGCGGGTAGTATAACAATAATCAATCATTTGCTGAAGCTTGCGATATTCGTTAGCTTTACGGTCCGTATCCTGCGGATTCTGCTCGATCAGGAACTTTTGCGTCATAATATCCTGTGCGCTAAAAAGCAAAATACATTCACTCGGCTCCCCGTCACGTCCAGCACGGCCCGCTTCCTGAACATAAGCTTCCATATTTTTTGGCATATTATAATGAATTACGTACCGGACATTGGATTTGTCAATCCCCATCCCAAAAGCGTTGGTGGCCACCATGACCCGGATATCGTCATATAGGAAGCCTTCCTGGCTATCTGCCCGCTCCTGATCATTCATACCTGCGTGATAGCGGCCTGCCGCTATTCCTGAAGCCTGCAGCCTTTGATATAGATCATCCACTTCTTTGCGTGTAGCCGCATAAACAATACCCGGCTGATGAGAATGCGTTGCTGTGTAATCCATGACGAATTCCCGCTTATTCTCTCCACGTAGCACAGACATCGCTAGATTATCTCTTCCGAGTCCAGTCATGAAAATACCCGGCTCGCGCAGACGCAGCAGCCGAACCATATCCTCCATAACCTCTGGTGTTGCCGTCGCTGTAAATGCAGCCAAGATTGGCCGTTCTGGCAGCTCGTTCACAAAAGGTGATACCGACAAATAGCTTGTACGGAAATCATGTCCCCACTGAGATACGCAGTGCGCCTCATCCACAGCCACACAGGAAATCGCCAGCTCAGCCATCTCCAGACGGAACCAGTCCAGCTCTAGCCTTTCGGGCGCAACATAAAGCAGCTTCAAATCGCCGCGACGGGCAGCCCGAATCCGCTCATTTACTTCTTTCCCGCTTAACGTGCTATTAATAAAGGCTGCCGGAATACCTGCCGTGGTTAACGCATCGACCTGATCCTTCATCAGAGAGATCAATGGTGAGATCACTAGTGTTAGCCCAGGAAGCAGCAGTGCGGGAACTTGATAGCAAATCGATTTCCCACCTCCCGTAGGAAGAATACCGAGTGTGTCGCGACCTTCCAGCAAGTTCTGAACAATCTTCTTCTGACCATCCCGAAAATCCGGATAACCGTAATATTTTTGCAGCTCAGCCTGCGCCTGTTCAATAGTAGGTGCTTGCATCATCATATCTCTCATAACCCCTTAAGCGTTTCTATCTTTAGTTTAGCGGTCAAAAGTGTATTGAGCAACACTCCTTAACTATGGTCACCATGTTCTTCCTTTGAAATATTTACATAAAAGGCCTTCTTTTAAGCCAAGCTTTAAGAAGAGAGATTTCATAGAAGGGTGGAGCGACCGTGCAAAATTGGAAACAAAAATATACCTCTTTTAAGCATAAGCCTGCACGCAAAGAGTCCTCTGCCCAGGACAATCGTCCGGTAAAGCCACTGGATTCCAGCCTGGAGAGCAATATAAGCTTCATTCAACAAGTCTTTGGAGAAGACAGCGATCTTATAGTCCGTAACTTCAAGGTGTACGGTAGACATGATGCGGCTATTATCTTTTTTTCTTCTGTGGTGGACCAGAATCAAATTCAGAACTATGTTTTAAAGCCATTAATGAATGTTTCCTCTGATCTCTCAGAAATTCCAAAAGCTCTAAAGGATTTACCTGATTACATCTGGAGTATGACGGTACAAGTAACACAAGGTAACCGTACTAAGGATCTAAATACTCTAGCCTCTATCTTGCTGGAGGGAAATGTAGTTCTAATCATAGATGGAATGGATCAGGCACTTTACTTCAATCTGCGTAAAATTGAGCATCGTAGCATTGAGCAACCTCAAACTGAACAAGTCATACGCGGTTCGCGTGATGGGTTTATAGAGAATTTAGAATCCAATATCTCTTTGCTTCGCTATCGACTGCAAACACCGGATTTTCGTGTAGTAACTGCCCCTCTTGGCATACGGACGCGCTCAAAAGTATCTGTTTGTTATATCGAAGGAATAGCCGATCCAGGGCTAGTTCAAAAGGTGATGAAGCGATTATCAGCAATAAATGTAGACGGCATCCTTGATGCGGGGTATATCGAGCAATTCATAGAAGATCATCCCCTTTCCCCGTTTCCACAGGTTCAGCCAACCGAACGTCCGGATAAATCTATAGCCTCTTTATTAGAAGGACGAGTCATCATCCTTGTAGATGGCTCACCATTCTGCCTCATCGTCCCGGCGCTTTTCAATCAGTTCTTTCAGACGATGGATGACTATACAGAACGTTTTGTTGTAGGAAGCCTCCTAAGAATGATCCGCCTGATCGCATTATTATTTTCCCTTTTCTTCCCAGCCTTATATGTATCCATTATCTCTTTCAATCCTGAGCTATTGCCGACAGAGTTCGCCGTAGCAATAACTGGTGCAAGAGCTGGCGTACCCTTTCCAGCCGTATTGGAAGTTCTGATTATGGAAGTCTTCATGGAGGTGCTGCGCGAAGCAACCATTCGCCTACCGCAAATGATTGGCGGGGCTCTTTCTATTGTAGGTGTGCTTGTCATTGGTCAGGCAGCCGTAGCAGCAGGTCTGGCGAGTCCCACTACCGTAGTTGTTGTTGCTATAACGACTATAGGGTCTTTTGCCACACCCGCTTACAATGCTGCTATCTCTTCAAGAATGCTTAGATTTCCATTGATCATATTGGCAGGCTGCTTTGGCCTGTACGGAGTAATGCTTGGCACTATTGTTATTGTTAACCACTTATTATTCCTGGAATCCTTTGGCGTTCCCTACATGACACCCTTTGTGCCTACGATTTGGAAAGACCTCAAGGATAGTATCGTTCGGGTACCTTTATGGTGGATGCGAAGTCGCCCAAGCTTTCTCAATACACCTGATCCTGACCTTCTTGCGAAGGATATCCCCAAAATGCATACCGATCTGATTTTTAAGGAGAAAAGTGAAGCTGATGAATAGTAACCGCCCCATAACAACGATCCAAGTCATGGCTGTAATCATCAGTACGATTATAGGAATAGGAATCTTAAGTATTCCTCGTTATATGGCTGAAGCCGGAGACAGTGGTGCACCGCTCGTAACTGCTTCTGGCGTACCTGTTGCTTTTTTGGGTTGCTGGTTTACAGCGGTTGTCTGCCGAAAATTCCCTAACGAAACGTTGTTCGTATTCAGCCGCCGCCTTCTCGGAACTTGGCTCGCAGATATTTTCTCCATGCTTATTACTTTGTTTTTTGCTTTCTCTGCCGGGATCACCATGCGCCAATTCGGAGAAGTATGTGTTGCGGTTGTCTTTAAAAAGACACCAATCGAAGCAGTAATTCTCTTAATGCTCCTACTGGTTGCCTTATCAATCCGTAGAAATATTGTAAAATTCACTTATGTACATGTTTTTTATTTACCCTTTATTCTATTATCCGTTATCGCAATTATATTGGTAGCTATGAGAAATGTTGATGTTCTGAACTTGCTACCCCTCACCGGAAATTACACCACCTTTTCAAGCTTTTCCAAAGGAACGATTACGTCCGCTGGCCTTTATCAAGGCACATTTGTCATCATCCTGCTGGTTCCTCTAATGAAAAAACCTCAACAGATCCTTAAAGCAGGCACTATTGCGCTTGGTATCATTGGATTCATTTATGTAATGATCGTTTGGGTCACTCTAGGCATGTTTGGAGCTCAGGAAACCAAATTACTGTCCTATCCAACCCTAGAAGCAGCTCGCTCCATATCCATCGGCGCAGGACTATTAGAACGGTTTGATGCTCTTTTTATAATAATTTGGGTGATTTCTATATTCACTACCATCTTTACGAACTACTACTTAGCCGCATACTCTCTGCAACAAGTGCTGCGGCACAAGGATCACCGCCTAATATCCAGTTTCTTACTTCCACTTATCTTCACTTTTTCACTTTTGCCGAGAAACATATTTCAGGTCTATACATTTGCTAGCATTACAGCGATAATCGGTTTGATTTTTTTGACTTTCTATCCTCTTTTATTATGGTTAGTCTCTTTAATCCGAAATAAAGGAGCCATTTCTCATGAATGAAAAAATTTATAAGCGTGTAGTTCTTATTTTTATTCTCTCACTCTTGTCTGGATTGCTCGCAGGTTGCTGGGACCAGCTCGAAATTGAAGATCGTGCATTGGTGCTAGGGTTATCCATTGATTCCGTCCCTCCAGACAGCAAAACAAATGATGACCAAACCACTCATCTTAAAAGCGCAAATATTAACCTACCCCAAATTCGAGTAACTGCCCAAATTGCGGTTCCGGGAAGAGTTCCACTGGGACCAGGCAGTGGGGGTGAAGGCGGAGGCGGAAATCAAAATCCAGTTTGGGTCGTAGAAGTATACGGGTACACATTAGATGACGCCATGAACAATTTGCAGCAGCAAATTTCTGATCCACGTTATCTAATTCATTTACGAGTGATTATTATTAGTGAGGACATAGCAAGAAAAAGCATGGATGACTTAAATGATTATTTGCGGCGAAATCCAGAAGTTCGTCGCCGGACCTGGCTGCTAGTGTCCGAAGGGGAAGCTGCCAAATTCATGAATATTAATCCTCCACTGCAGCGAGTGCCGACCCTTTACATCCTCTCTACCATGGAAAAAGCAGTGACATCGGGGAAATTTCCCGCTGATTATATAGGTGTATTCTGGTCAGCAGATTCCAAATGGGGCGAAAGTGGTTATCTGCCTTACGTCTCATTACATCAGGAAGACAATATCATGATTAAAGGCCTAGCTTACTTTAGTGGTGGAGTGATGGTCGGTTCGACGATTCCGATTGAGATTGGCGCATATATGTCCATGAAGGGCATTAATCCCGGGGGATACTCCGATCTTTTTTATGCTGATGAATTCGGTCCGGTGATGCTCAAGGTCAACGACCGGTTCACGAGGGTGAAAGTTCAATTCAAAGAGGGCAAACCTCTCATCACCTATAACCTCTCTTTAGAGGCGGCTCTAGATGAGCATTTACGTAGTAATATCCCTATCGATTCCAGCCGTTCTTTAGAAAAGATTGAGGATATCTTTCAAAAGAGAGTGATCGGTATTTTCAACCACCTTATCGAAGAAACTCAACAAGCACATTCCGATGTCTTTGGCATGGGTGAATATATTCGTGCATATGCTCCCTCCTACTGGAAAGCCCATGTTCGTGACAAACATGACTGGGAGCAGCAGTATTCCAATCTCAGTATTGAAGTTAAGTTGAAAACTCACATCGACAGAGTAGGTCTTAAACAAAATTAAATGACGTTTATAGGAGGCTCTACTATGCTCTATCACCAGCTAACCTACGTAATTGTTGCGCTGCTGATCTCCAGTGTTCTGTTGCTTACTGTGGATACTAAAATATATGCAGTCAATGCTATGCACCGGGAAAAGAAATACGCTAATGTGATCGGTTGGATATATTTCAGCTTATTCCTGGTGATAGGACTAGCTCAGCTATTCTATCTATAAATCGAATTCGTTTCTTGCTGCCCTTCACATAGTATTTCTTAACCGCCCATGGTATATTGAGGAGTACAATATTAAAGGACGGAGAATGCAGTCATGAACACAAGAAGAAATCCTAAAGAAACAGCCAAAAGAGGTACTCGTTCCCACAGCAATTCCCACAGCAAGCCAAATGGCAAGCTTAATCATAAAGCTAAAGCACCCGCAGCGCCCAAGTCTTTTACAGTAAATGAACCTTCTGAGCTGTTACCCTTCTTACTCCTCCATATCACAGGCCGTGGACGAAATGCTATTAAATCTATCCTCTCGCGTGGACAAGTAGCAGTAAATGGCAAAGTAGTCACACAGCATAATTTTCAATTGCATCCGGGTCAAACTGTGACGATTGATCAAGAGAAGCCTGTACAAGTAGCGGAAATGATCGGACTCACCATCGTCCATGAAGATGATGATCTAATCATTATTCAGAAGGATGCTGGACTGCTGTCGATTGCCACTGCGGAAGAAAATGAATTAACAGCTTACCGCCAGCTTATGGAGCATGTCCGCATCAGCAATCCTAAGAATCGAATTTTTGTCGTGCACCGCTTGGACCGCGATACATCTGGGGTAATGATGTTTGCCAAAAGCGAACGGATCCAGCAAGCACTGCAAACTACGTGGAAGGATACCGTGAAAGAACGTTCTTACGTAGCTCTAGTCGAAGGCGCCGTTAAAAGACCTGAAGGTACAGTGAGCTCTTGGCTAAAAGAAACCTCTACCCTGAAAATGTACTCCAGTCCTCATGAAGGCGATGGTCTACATGCGATCACACATTATAAGCTCATTCAGGCGAACCGCCACTTCTCGTTGCTTGAGGTAAAGCTTGAAACTGGACGCAAAAATCAGATTCGTGTTCATATGGCAGATATCGGCCATCCGATCGCAGGAGACAAGAAGTATGGTGCAGAGACCAAAACGGTAGGCCGTCTCGGTCTGCATGCTCGTGTACTTTCTTTTATTCATCCTACTACAGGAGAGTTAATGACCTTCGAAAGTCCAATTCCGAAGACATTCCTGAAATATACCGCACCTGCACCTACGAACTAACAAGATCACAGTGAATACCCATTCATCCTAAGGGGGCTGATTACAGTGGAGCTTACTACACTACAATCGCTACAATAACTTAACAAAGAATGGGTGATTAGCTATGACAACAGCACATCATTATGAATGTATTGAACGTTTACCCACGACTGAGGAGCATGCCTCCTTATGGGAAGCTGTCGGTTGGGGGAACGTGAATACGGAAATGACCGCAGCCTCTCTGGCTCATTCGGTGTATGGTATGGTCGTTGTACAGGAAGACAAGGTTATCGGTATGGGGCGGATCGTCGGCGATGGGCACATGTATTTCTATATACAGGACGTAGCCGTGCTTCCCGAATTTCAGGGCCAAGGCATTGGTAATGTCATTATTGAGCAGCTAATACACTATATTCGATCTCATTGTTTTTCTGGCGCGTTCGTCGGACTTTTCGCATCACATGGGAATGATACCTTTTACGAACGATACGGCTTTCAGAATCACGCCCCCGGTATGACGGGCATGTTCAAGGTCATGGAGTAACAAGCGAAAGATGCCCGGTCCATATGGTCCCTGGGCATCTTTTTCACTTCTATTTAGATCATGTTACAATATTAATAAACAAAAGAAGGTGCCATTATTGTTCCATCCTACTGTCTTCGATAATATTAAAATTGCTTTTGAGAACCAAATCTACGATTACGATAATTTTGACGGAATTCTAGTAGTTACGGATCGTTCCGACCTTCTGAATATGGCATTGATGTCCAGAGAATTTAGCCTTTCCTTCCAATTGACGGCCGGCAGGAGCGTAACCGCCGAAGTCTTTCTTACTTCATCTGTGAAAGATCTTAGCGATGAAATATTGGAAGTGCCTAACACGGATCCCGGTTGCAATCTTTCGTTACGTTTTTATATGGAGATCGAAGATATCCCTGCTGAATGTCAGGCGATCGAGAGTATTCTCAAAGCGATCTGGGGGCCTGAATTCCAGCCTGTGCAATCTTTAAGCTTCATTTATGGTCAAGAAGGTGAAACCTACAACAACTGCATCGAGCTGCGATTCAAAAGGCAAATCACAGAGGAGCAGATGGAGGACATTCCGAACCTGCTGAATCATCTGCTGCAAAGTGTAGAAGAACTGGAATCTTTCTCCGTATAATCTCTACTGTACACCGTTCGTACTTTGGAAAAAGAGGTGAGCCAGAAATGAAATTCCTGCCTGCAACTAAAAGTAACCGTTGGTTTATCTGGATGGCTGTTTATGGTGTTTTTCTGTGGCTGCTTTTTATTCTGCACAGATTCGTTATGATGGCTCATACATTGGATGTCACACTCTTGCTGCGCTTCGCACTCTTTTCCATTGTCGTATCTGGTATCGTTAACGTCTTAGCATGGTTCGGAGCTCGTCTACTCTGGTTAATCACTACAACAGGAATAATCATCGGTTCAGTAATTATGCTAAGCTACACCTATAGAGAGATGTCCGGTTGGGAGGATCTCGCGGGACTCCTTGCTTTTTTCTTTTTTACATGTGGAGGATTTGCACTCGGTTTATTGGCGGAAGCAATTCGTCTGCTGGTTAAGCAGTGGCCGAAAGCTTGAACGGAGGAGATGATCGATCGTTGTCCAATTCTTTTCTAACCAAAAATGCATTGTCCCATTCCTTAAAAGAACTAATGGAACATACGTCGCTCAATAAAATTACAGTCAAACAGCTCGTGGACCATTGCGGACTAAATCGACAAACCTTCTATTATCATTTTCAAGATATATTTGATTTACTCGGTTGGATCTATAAGACTGAGGCTGTAGAGAGCATCGCCCAGTATCGTAGCTACAGTACGTGGACGGACGGTTTTTATAGAATCTTCTGCTATATCGAACGAAATAAAACCTTTTGCTGCAACACCTTGAACTCACTGGGCAGAAATCATCTGGATGCGTATCTATACGAAGTGACGAATGATCTCATTATGGGTGTCATAAACGAACTGTCCGCCGGGATGGAGGTTAGCCACGAAGATAAACATTTCATTGCTAACTTCTATACACTGGCCTTCACAGGCCTTGTCATTCAGTGGATGAGAGACGGGATGAAGGAGCATCCGGATCACATTATCGAGAAGCTAAGTGTACTCATTGAGGGGAATTTTCTAAAAGCTTTGCACAAATATGAGAACAAACCGTTGTAACCTTTGGGTTCAGCGGTTTTTTTGTCTAAAAACTAGACACATAGACCGTAATGACTAAAATCCATACACTCTAAAAGGATTGATTATACCTTCAAAATTGGAGTTGGTTTACATTAAGAGTGTGATTATTTCAACAACAACTTGGAGGCGACCATTGTGAAAAAAGAGTACGGTAATAAACAGGTTTATTTTGTCGGTGGCGGAATTGCATCCTTAGCGGGCGCGGCTTACCTGGTCAGAGACTGTGACTTTCCGGGACAGAACATTCACATTATTGAAGAGATGAAGATTCTCGGTGGCAGCAACGACGGCGCAGGTGACGCTGAGCACGGTTATGTCATTCGCGGTGGCCGGATGCTCAACGATGAGACCTATGAGAATACATGGGATCTACTCATGTCGATTCCCTCCCTCGACCATCCTGAGAAATCCGTTAGAGAAGAGATTATAGAATTCGATACCGCCAATCCAACACATGCTAACGCTAGACTCGTTAACCGCAACGGTGAGGTGGAAGATGTATTATCCATGGGCTTCGATATGGCTGACCGGCTTGCGATGGGTAAATTGATTATTACACCAGAAGAAAAAATGGGAAAAGCTCGGATTAACGACTGGTTTGGTCCACACTTTTTCACCACGAACTTCTGGTATATGTGGGCTACTACTTTCGCCTTCCAACCTTGGCATAGCGCGGTAGAGCTTAAACGATATATGATTCGCTTCGTTCATGAGTTCCCAAGAATTCAAACCCTGGAAGGCGTAACCCGCACTCCATATAACCAGTATGATTCCATCATCTTACCTATGCACAAATATCTCGAAGGCTTTGGTGTAGACTTTACATTGAAATGTACAGTTACTGACCTACAGTTCAAAGACGGAGATGGCATTACCGTAACCCAAATGAACGTCCTGCGCCAAGGTGTCCCAGACGTTATTAACATAAGCGAAGACGATATCGTAATCGTCACGAACGGCTCCATGACTGAAGGATCAAGCCTTGGATCCATGACCTCTGCCCCACGTCTCAATGGAAAGGGTAGCTCATGGAAGTTATGGGAGAACATCGCTGCCAAAAAACCAGGTCTCGGCAATCCATCCTCCTTCGATGATCATATCGATGGTTCGAAATGGGAGTCCTTTACCGTGACCTTCCAAGATTCCAAATTCTTCGATCTTATGGAGAAATTCACTCGTAATCGTGCAGGCACTGGCGCATTGGTTACCTTTAAAGATTCGAGCTGGTTAATGTCCGTTGTCTTAGCTTTCCAACCGCATTTCCGCAATCAACCAGAGCATGTAAAAGTATTCTGGGGTTACGGTTTGTACCCTGACAACGTAGGAGACTTCGTGAAGAAGAAAATGAGCGAATGTACCGGTGAAGAAATTATGGAAGAATTAATCGGTCATCTTCATTTCGAAGAACATAAGGACGAGATCATGGCAACTGCTAATTGTATTCCATGTATGATGCCTTATATCACTTCACAATTCATGCCTAGATTAAATAGCGACCGACCTAAAGTAGTGCCTGAAGGCTCCACTAACCTTGCCTTCGTTGGCCAATATTGCGAAATTCCAGATGATGTTGTATTCACGGAAGAATACTCTATCCGAGCAGCAAGAACTGCAGTATACACATTGCTCGGCATTAACCGGCCTATCGAGCCTATCAATCAACATCAGTACGATGTCCGCACCTTGTTCACAAGCTTTATCACTTCTTTTAGATAAACACATCATAAAGAGACAAGCGCTCCCGGATAGATTCGGGGGCGCTTGTCTTTGTAGTGTGTAAAACAGAGCAGAGTTTCGGAATTAAAAAAGGAAGAAATGGAAACTTCTCCATCTCTTCTTCTCTACACTATACAAACTTTATATATTGCAAGATCCGTCCGCGCAGCCATCATCCGTGGATACTTCGGATTTTCCATTGCCAACCACCTGCAGCGTTGGTCCTGCTTGCTCCTCCGCCCACACGGTATCCAACACCTCTGTAAATACAGGTCCTGGCTGTGCACCAGATAACGCATATTTATTATTGAACACGAAGAATGGTACACCGGTAATATTAAGACGGCTTCCTTCTTCGATATCGCCTTTCACTTCAGCTGTGTAAGCATCTGTCTCCAGCATTGCGGCAACCTCTGCCTGATCCAACCCTACCTCAGCAGCAAGTGTGGCAAGTACACTACGATCTCCAAGATTCAATGAATCCGTAAAGTAGGCACGTAGCAAACGTTCGGACATTTCTGCACCTTTTCCTTTTGAGCTTGCAAAGTGACTCAGGCGATGACTATCGAAAGTATTCGTATGCTTCATCGTATCGAATTGGAAATCCAATCCCACATCTTGGGCTTGCTCAGCTAACTGAGCATTCATTGCTTTTGCTTTTTCAATCGTCATACCGTATTTGGAAGCCAGCATCTCATGAATACTCTGAGTCTCATTCAATTTTGCATGAGGATCCAGTTGAAAACTACGGAATACCACCTCTACTTGATCTCTGTTCGGGAACTGACTCAGCGCATTCTCCAAACGTCTTTTACCAATATAACAAAATGGACACGCATAATCGGACCAAATATCTATTCTCATGAAAAAAACCTCCTAATATTATTGTTCATTTGTAACTGCTGAATAAGATTGATAACTAAATATTCGTCGCTTACTATTATATAGTTAAAAACCGAAAAATACAAACTTAACTTTTATTTTCAAAAAATCTCATTAGACCTGAACCCCAACTAAAAGTATACGAAAGTGGTATATACGCTCTTCTTCAGGAACGATAGAATCAAGGTAACCATTTCGCCGGAAGACTACATTCAGATTAGCGGACGAAAGAAGTCCTGAAGGGAGATTCAAGAAATGTATGATCTATCTATAGTGATTCCTACCCGTAACCGAATTGACGACCTTACGGTGTGCATAGAGTCCATTGGCAAGCAGACACAGCTTGAGGACATCTCCATCGAGCTATGGATTGTGGACGACGGTGAGATCCCTGAGGACAGATTAACCTATTATCGTGAAATACTAACTGGGTTACCGCAGGCTAAACTACATTATCATCGCAAAACTAAGCCTGGTCTCTGGCTTTCCCGTTACGAAGCGCTTGGACTGATCCATGCAGAAATTATGCTCCACTTAGATGATGATGCAGAATTAGATGACTCCTTATATATTCGACGACTGCTAGATACTTATGCAGCCGATGATTCCATAGTTGGTGTAGGTGGTGTAGCCAAAGGCATACATAGTAGCATGCCAAGCAGGCTATTCGGTATGCTAACCGGACAAATGTCCGGATCACCAGGCAGATTGTCGGCAAGTATGTTTGCAGGCTCGCAATTCCTTTGGGGAGAGAAGAAGCATGTATTTGAAACTGATTTTTTTCACGGCTGCAATATGTCCTTCCGGCGCTCGGCACTACGTGATATTAAACCCTATCCATGGATGACAAGCTATTCCATAGCCGAAGATATTTATTTGTCTCATTTGGCCAGCCGCTATGGCAAGCTTGTGATTAATCCCGCCATGAAAATCATCCATCATGAGTCGCCAGGCTCTCGCGATAAGGCAGGCGTTGTAGCACATGCTACCGCCATCAACCACTACTATCTGCTCAACTTGCGTAAAGCTCCTTTTATGAATTATGCTGCCTTGATCTGGACACTGACTTGTCTGACGGCTAAAGCAACTCTAAAACGGAATTTCAAAGCTGTTAGCGGATATGCCAAGGGTATCCTCTTCGTATTAAATCCTCGCAAGAATAAATATAGTGAATATATGCTCGATTAAGTAGCGTCGTTTACTTCTAAATCTGTAGCACCGCTCCGAATCAGGATACGGGGCTTTTTTCTATGTCGCCCGATTATATCCCTAAATGTGTCATGAAATTAATTTCCATCAACTTGTTATCTGGGGTATGATATAAATAATGTGTTTTGTTTTAGAAACTAACTTTATGGATGGTGGAATATGTTCAAGAACAAAAAAACGACGCTGATCCTCGTTGTAATCGTCATCGCCCTCATAGCTGTCGGCGCTTGGCTAATTACTAAGGATAAGGACGATAAAACAGCGGGAACTACGGGTAGCGCAACAACATCCGGAAAAGGAGAGGAAAAGTCTCTCTCTCAAACCTTTTATATTTATGACACTGTTGTGAATATCAAAGTGTTCGGTGCTACAGTAGAACAGAAAAATATGGATGATATCCAGCAGATGCTGGAGCGAATGGATATGGAGCTTAGCCGCACCAAAGAAGGTGGTGAGACTTACGCAGTCAATCAGGCAGCAGGAAAAGAAGCGGTTGTTGTTTCTGACGAGACCCTGGATGTAATTAAACAATCCATACAATACGCAAAAGAAATGGACGGGCTATTTGATCCTACAATCGGTCCGTTAATCGATCTTTGGAATATCGGTAGCGGTGGAGATAAGGTCCCTCCCCAAGCTGAAATTGATAAAGCGAAGAGCCTAACCAATTACAAGGACGTTGAAATTGATGAAGCTGCGAAAACTGTAAAGCTGATGAAGGAAAATATGGTGCTAGATCTGGGCGGCATTGGTAAAGGTTATGCTGCTGACCGTATCGCTGATTATTTGAAAGAGCAAGGTCTAAATAGCGCTATGATTAACCTCGGAGGCAGCAGTATTATTGCTCTCGGTAAGAAGCCAAACGGAACGGAATGGAATATCGGATTGCAGGATCCAGATCAAAGCCGTGGCACACAGCTAGGAACCATTAAAATCTCAGATGAGGTCATCGATGCTTCTGGTGTTTACGAACGGTATTTTATGCAGGACAATATTCGTTACCATCATATCCTTGATCCACGCACAGGATATCCTTCACAGAACGGTCTCAAAAGCCTTACCATTATGAGCCCGAATGCAACAGATGCGGATGCCTTATCCACTGGGGTATTCCTGATGGGAATCGAGGAGGGCATGAAATATCTTGAATCTTTACCTGATGATGTTGAAGCTTTCTTTATTACCGACGACAACAAAATCTATGCCACTAAAGGCATAAAAGAAAGAATGAACCTGACAGATCCAACGTATAGCTTCGCAGATTAAACGAAAAAAGCTTGTCCCTTTGAGCCGAAGCTGGCTTTCTAAGGAGCAAGCTTTTTTTGGATAGAAGGAGCGAGATTTATGAACCTTGTGAAACCCCTACCTTCCATAGCGGCGGGCTATCGTCATACCGCCCTCCTTAAATCAGACGGCACGGTGACGGCTGTGGGTGATAATAAATATGGCCAATGTGATATAAGCGGGTGGCGGCATCCAACTACCTGGAAATTAGTTATAAAAAAATGAAAGCCATGCGCAGATTTCTCTCGCATGGCTTACTAATATCTCTGGAGGACTTGTTCTCTCACACAAGAGGAAGCTCGCCAAATTCCTTATAATTAGTAAAAATATAACTAGGCTTATGATCCGTAGCCGGTTGTCTGCCTCTCGGATTGTACCAGCAAACCTTCCATCCAGCCGCAAGTGCTCCAACTACATCGTTAGCCCAAGTATCCCCTATATAAAGCGAATTGTCCGCCATAGTACCCGTCTTTTGGTTTACGTGTATGAATATTTCCGGGTCCGGTTTAGCAAGACCTACAGCATCAGAAATAAAGATCATGTCCTCGGGAATAATCTGATCTAAGCCTAGTCCACGAATCTTACTCATCTGATGATCCTTCGGTCCATTCGTAATAATGCCTACCTTATGACCAGCCGCAATAAATCGTTCAAGATGCTCACGCACGCCATCAATCATCTGAATCGTATATTGACGTCCAATATATGCCGCTTGAACCGCTGTGGCTTGATCACGATCAATCTGCAAACCATACTCGGCAAAAGCAAGCTCCAAACGGCGCACTCTCGTCTCTTCAAGCGGAATCTCACCGCGCAAATACATTGGCCACAACACATCGCTATGATGTCTCACTTTATAAAATAATTCAGCAAAGTCCAGACTACTCTCATCTGGGCTGAGCACTTCCCGTACCGCTTCTTTAAATGGTACCAGATGATCATACAACGTATCATCGAGGTCAAAAAAGATTGCCAACTTATGACTTGTTTCCACTTTAACGCCCCTTACTCGTCTTTCTCTCTAGCTGCTTTAGAAAAAAAGGTTATAGGTAAAAAATTCATCATCCCGAATGTAGCCATGCGCTTCATATAACCGCTGCGCCCCCACATTCTCCGTCATCGTTGTCAGGGATAAGCCCTTCGTATTCGTAGAGACCGCATAATCTCTAGCACTTTCCATCAGCATAGCACCTAGCCCTTGCCCTCGGGTTTCTGCAGTAACGAACAAATCATTCAGGATCCAGAGGCGCTCCATCGTAACCGATGAAAAAGAAGGATAGAGCTGTGTGAAGCCCCGCGCGCGTTTCTCATCGCCTTCCCCCTCAACCACCATAAGGATCACAGATTCATTCAGCTTTAGTCTGTCGGCTAAGAAGGCGCGTGCACCTTCCCGATCTGAGGCTGCTCCATAAAATACTCGATACTCATCAAATAATGGGATGAGCCGTTCTAAATCATCCAGAACCACTCGTTCTATTCGATAATTGTTCATCATCAGCGCTCACTTTCCGGCTTCGCCCGTTTTAACCTCATTGTAAATGGTTACCGAGCCGTTCACCATGGAGAGAACGCCGAATGATTTGGACAATTGAGCCTTATTCCTTTGAATCATAGAACACATGCCGGGCACTAACTTTACCCGCTTCGATATCTAAAATTCCGAAAGAATACAATTTCTCACGCCGCTTATCTGTAGGAGAACCTGGATTAAATAGCAGGATACCATTCTCCTCTCTTAGCAAGGGCTGATGTGAATGACCAAAGAGAATACAATCCACCTCATCATTCGCAAAAGCAAGCAGTGCATTCCCATCCGTTCCTTTACGGGAATGTGGCGTATGTCCATGTACCATGCCAATCCGGATTCCTTCAAGGGTAATGATCTTGCGCTCTCCGAAACGCGCAATGATCTCATCGCCATCATTATTTCCGGCAATCCCCTCTACCGGTGCTAGTTCTGACAGTAAATCATAGATTCCCATACTCACCCAATCACCGAGATGCAAGATTAAATCCACATTTTTAAACTCTGCTATCAACGCCTTTGGCAGAGACTTAGCCATTCTTGACATATGTGTATCAGATACGACTCCTACTTTCATAAATCTCAGCTCCTAATCTATCATCCTCAACTTTGGTTATCATACTTATTCATAAATCTAATATTCAAATAATTGTACGATTTGCTTAAGCGAGAAGCAAGTTCTGTGACTTCCTCCACTCCGCAGCTAGTTCTCCCGATCCTGCCAATTCCACAGCCTTACTTCCCCAACATGCATTCTGCTGACCCATGTTTCATCCTTCAGCTTGAGCAGTTCTTTCACCGGACCGGTTACAACAGCTCCATAGAGCTTAACTCCATTCTTCTCTATATAACTAATGGAATCATCCAGATCAATGAATGGAATCACCCTTTTGGAGATGGATTTATACTCCTGCATCAAGTGCAGCGTCTTGAGGAAGTTCGCATTACGCAGTTCACCATCCCCATATGACTCAACAGATGGAGAACTACTTGAACGACTAGTTACCCCTCCAAACCATCCTCGCTTCTCCCTCGATTCCTGCGTCACTTTCATATCATCCGCATGCCAAATTGGCATATATGGAAAACCTAATGGATCATTAACTACTGGCTGTCGTGTCCGTGGACCTGTATCTGCCGCAAACCACAAAGGCTGAAGATTCTTAGGCTCAAACTTCTTCAACAGCTCATCTGTCGTAAATAATTGGTCAAAAGACAAGTACGCTTCCGCTACCGTCCCCTCAGGGAGCTTCTCTAATCTCTCCCACTCACTGCTATCATCCATACGATTTGCCGCATCCTTCTTCCCCTGTGGATATACAAAGTAATAACCAACACTTCTACTCTCATTTGTCCAGGAATAGTTGTAGAGCCTAGCCCAGCCAAATAGAAGCTTCATTGAATAATCTCCGACAGTGATTTGTTCATCTCCCACTTGTTTCTCTATCTTACTTGTCAGATTCATACTAAAAAATGGACCGGTACCACTGCTCAAATGTACAATCGTATTCGGCTGTGAGACAGCAATAGCGGAAGAAACAACATCACGGTATTTCTCTACTCTCTCCCCAGTACCATAAAATATCGCACTGATAATACTGCAAATAATCATGAAAATTAAGAACGCAGAAATTACCGTTAAAGTATTCGATATACGGGCTCTCCATTTACCGCGGCGGATGATCTTTTTTTCCTTGCCAGGTCTGTCTCTTTTACTCTTTCCGTATTTTATGCTCTTATCCTCACTTGAAGCCGGCTTTTCTTCACCCATGAGTTCATCCAGATAAGCCTGATAAGCTTCCATCTTCTCCAGTTCGCGCTCTACTACATCCCTATCCTCGTCAGCAAGGGTACCTTCGCCGTACCTTCTTAACTTCTCCTTGAACTCCTCACTCATGTTCATTCCTCCTCCGCTCTGCTTCACGCAGCTTCTGTCTAGCTCGAAAGATTAAGATCTTATATTGGGACAGACCCACATTCATAATGTCCGATGCCTCCAGATAACTAAGACCATGAAAATCATGTAGCAGCAGTGCATGCCTCTGATTGTCCGGTAGCTCACCTATCGCAATCCTCATTTCTTCCCAACGTTCCTGCCGAAGCAGCGTGCTTTCCGTGGTATCTGGATGGGCGAGCTGTTTAAAAAAATCCTCACTCTGAACAGTACTGCGTCCTTCCTTTCGCTTATAATCTACGAAGGCATTGTACGCGACACGGAACAACCACGGCTTAATCTTCTCGTCTTTACAATCCTCCAAATATAAATAAGCACGGTAAAAGGTCTCCTGCATTAAATCTTCGGCCGCGTGATGATCACCACAAAGGGAGCGCAAATAGCGGTAAATATCCATCACATACATCTGATATATATCATCCAGTGAATTTCGCTTCATGCACTCCCCCCTTAACCTAACCACGTATACTCGCATAAAAAGTTACAGCTAAATTTAGCAACTAGTATGAATATACCAGTATTTCTATGGAAGAATGCTAAAAAAAGCCCGCTGACAAGGAGGTTAACTCCTGCCAACAGGCTTGTTAATAATTATCTGAATATTCATTGATCATTCAATTCCCCAGGTTACTCTGCTTACAGAACAACCTCAACTTCTTTGAGCATTTCACTAACAGAGATTAAACCGCCACCGGACAAGTACCAGTAGTTAGGATCAAGGTAAATGATTTTACCGTTTTTAAAAGCATTTGTGTTCTTCACGAGATCGTTCTCAACTGCATCCTTCGCTGAACCGGATTTGCTGCCATCACTCTTCACAGCCGCATCTCTATCTACTACGAACAGATAATCGGGATTCTTGTCGGCTACATATTCGTAAGATACGCTTTGACCGTGAGTGGATACTTCGATTTTATCATCCGCTTGTGCAAATCCGAATACATCATGGATAATACCAAAACGTGAACCTGAACCATAAGCACTGATTTTTCCTTCATTGGCAAGAATAATAAGAGATTTTTTACCATCCGCTTTAGCTTTCTCATTCAGAGCTTTAACGGAGTCAGTAATAGTCGCAAGCTCAGCTTCTACTTCAGCTTCCTTGCCAAAAATTTGGCCCAGCGTCTTCACATTTTTCGTGAAGGATTCCATGTAATTCGCATTATCTACAGCAACGTACAATGTAGGTGCAATTTTGCTGAATTCATCATAAGAATCTTGCTGTCTGCCGGAAATGATGATCAGATCAGGAGAAAGACTATTTATCTTTTCGAAGTCAGGCTCTTTCAAACCACCGACATTCTCATATTTGGCATCGCTATATTTAGAGAGATAAGAGGGTACATTGCTTTGAGGCACTCCAGTCACCTCTACGCCCAGTTTATCCAAAGTATCGAGTGTACCGAAGTCAAATACAACGACTTTCTGCGGGTTACTCTTAATCGTAATTTCTCCAAGTTCATGCTTAATAGTAAGCTCTTTGGATTCTGTATTCGGTGCAGTAGTAGCCTCTGTATTGCCTGCCGCTGCTGTATTATTATTTGAAGTTGCTGCATTATTGGAGCCACAGGCCGCCAAGATTACGGCAAGAAACACTGTCATAATTAGTAAAGATACGTTCTTCTTCAAAATATTCACCCCTATAATTTATAGTCAAGCTATTTGAATTATTCGCGTATACGTCAAGAAGCTGGCGCCTATCACTTCTAGCGTTACGTCATAATAATTTCCGAAATATAAGCGGAGTCTTGTTTAAAAATAGACACCAATTTTACGACCACCTATTGTTTCTATAGGGATATCCATGTCATATACATCCCTAAGCACTGCTGTATCAATAATTTCATCCACCGTACCCGATGAAGCTACCCGCCCATTCTTGAGCGCTACAATATAGTCAGAGTAACAAGAAGCGAAATTAATATCATGAATGACGAGCACAATCGTCTTGCCCTTCTCTTCTACCAATCGGCGTAACACCTTCATAATTTGTACAGAATGCTTCATATCCAGATTGTTGAGTGGTTCATCGAGCAAAATATACTCAGTGTCCTGAGCCATAACCATCGCAATATACGCTCTCTGACGTTGTCCACCGCTAAGCTGATCAATATATTTATCCTGCATCTCTTGAAGGTCCATGTAAGCAATCGCTTCGTCAACGAACGCTCGATCCTCAGGTGTGAGCTTCCCTTGTGAATAAGGGAACCTTCCGAAAGAAACAAGTTCCTTCACGGTAAGGCGTACGCTGATATGATTGGACTGCTTTAGCACCGATATTTTACGAGCAAGTTCATTACTCTTACAGCTGCCAATTTCCTTCCCTTCGATCAGTACTTCTCCCGCGTCTTTGGAGATAAGTCTACTGATCATGGAGAGCAACGTGCTTTTACCAGCTCCGTTAGGGCCGATAAACGAGGTAATAGTACCCTTTTTAATGGATAAAGACACATCGTCAACGACGGTAATTCCGCCATAACGCTTGGTTACATGCTTAACTTCTACCACGACTTATTCTCCTTTAACAGCAGATAGACAAAGTAGACGCCACCTGCAAAATTAATGATTACACTAACCGTAGTAGTGAATCCAAACACACGTTCAACTAGAAACTGTCCCCCGACAAGAGCAATAATGCTTAGCAAAATCGTGCCGGGAATCAGATAGGAATGCTTATACGTACGGAACAACTGATGCCCCACATTGGCTACTAGTAAACCCAAG
This sequence comes from Paenibacillus sp. FSL P4-0184, assembly GCF_038004625.1. NCBI lineage: Bacteria > Bacillati > Bacillota > Bacilli > Caryophanales > Paenibacillaceae > Paenibacillus > Paenibacillus sp. FSL P4-0184. The sequence goes on from NZ_JBBORN010000001.1 coordinate 682,315, forward strand.
AAAGTGATCGGTCCTACTAAAGCCGTTGATATCGAAACGTAGATGGATACAATAACTAACAGCCTTTTGACTACATAGTCATAATTGATCCCTAAGTTAATGGCTTCATCTTTTCCTAAAGAAATAACATCTAAGTACTTCACAAATCGCATGAAATACAGCGTAGTTAACGCTAGAACAACTGTAGACAATATCAGTAGATCACTGCTGACGTTGTTGAAGCTGGCGAACATTTTTCCTTGTAGAATCAGGAATTCATTCGGATCAATGAGCACTTCCATAAAAGAAGATGCACTCTGGAACATCGTCCCCATAATAAGTCCTACGAGCAGCAGGAAGTATATGTTTTGACCCTCTCTTCGGAACATTAGCTTATACAGCACACCTGAGAACAGAACCATGATGCAAGCTGAGAACAAGAAATTCACATTTTTATTCATAAACGTCATATTTGATGAGCCTAGGGCGTATACACCGAACGTCTGGATCAACATGTACAAAGAGTCTAGCCCCAGAATACTAGGTGTCAAAATCCGATTGTTCGTAATGCTTTGAAAAACTACGGTAGAGACAGCTATCACCGCTCCGGTAATTAAAATGGCCGCCAGCTTTCTCCCCCGACTGGGTAGAACATAATCCCAATTTCCCATAACATGATAGGTCATAAACAAGACGATGAGAGCAACAGCGCTTAAGGATAATATAGTTAGTTTCGTCTTCATCACTAATTCGCCTTTCTTCTCATCAGCAAGTAGATAAATAGACCACTTCCGATGACGCCTACCGTCAGACTGATGGATATTTCATATGGATATATAATGAGCCTGCCCAGAATATCGCAGAACAGGAGGAACACCGCACCGAGAATGGCAGTATGCGCCAGATTTTTTTTCAAGTTATCGCCTATGTATAGCGTTACTATGTTAGGTACAACAAGACCCAGGAATGGAATCGTACCTACGGTTAAAATAACAACTGAAGAGATTAACGCTACAATCACCAATCCTACGTTCACTACCGCTTTGTAGTTCATACCGAGATTGACGGAGAAATCCTCCCCCATACCGGCAACGGTGAACTTATTGGCGAAAACATACGCGAGAATGACAAGTGGAATACTGATATAGATTAATTCGTATTGACCCTTAATAATCGTTGAGAAATCGCCAAGCATCCAAGATGAGATATTCTGAACCAAATCATTTTTGTAAGCAAAAAATGTAGTAATCGAGCCTACAATGTTCCCGAACATGAGTCCGACCAGCGGGATAAAAATACTATCCTTGAACTTGATCCGATCTAAGATTCTCATAAATATAAATGTTCCCAGTAGGGCAAAAACAAAAGCAACGAGCAGCTTCTGCATCGGTGTCGCACCTGTGAACAGCATCAGGGACACGAGGATACCGAATTTCGCGGAATCCATCGTGCCCGCCGTAGTGGGAGAAACGAATTTATTCCGTGATAATTGCTGCATAATTAATCCGGCAATACTCATGCTTACACCAGCTATAATCAGTGCAGCTAAGCGTGGAATCCGGCTGACTAACAGAGTCTGCATCTGAGATTCTGTAAGCGAAAAAAGATCCAAAGGTGAAATGTCTTTTACGCCTATAAACAAAGATATAAATGAGAATACTATTAGAAGTAGGGACAAATATTTTAGTTTCATGAGTTGTTCCTTATCTGTTTAATAGTTAAATAGTTTGAAAAATAGATGATATTATCGGTATTGATAATGATTTTCATTTGCACTATGTTCGATTATACCTAAGCCCACTTTGAGGGTCAACCCTTTCGTATAGTAAAATTTAAAACAATTGAATTTTATAAATAACATTAAAAAAGAGACACCCTAATAGGCATCTCTTTATCACATGATCTATTTCCGCTAGCTATAGCAGTTATTTATACTTGTGCCAATCCTGATTACTGTTCTCCAACAGATGTGCAAAATCATTCTCAAGCCGCTTTTGCTCAGCTTTTCGCTGATCTTCAACCGCTTTACGAGCAGCTTCCTTGCGGTCATTCTCTTCCGCTTTCAACGCATCAGATTGCGCCTTCAGCTTTCCAAGAACATCACTGCTCAACAGGTCTTTTAGCGTAGCTGGTGCATCGGTCGCAGCAGGACGCGGAGTGGTAGGCATTTTCTTTTTTTTAGCCACTGTCAATCATCCCTTCTAGTTATGAATTAAATTGGAATTTGTTTAAATTATTGGTCTTTTCGTTTATAATGTTCACTAAGAGGTGAGCCATATGAAGTCCACTGATTTATGTCCCCAGCTACAAAAAAGTATGGATATTATCGGCAGGCGTTGGACAGGTTTAATTATCTACCAGCTCCTCCAAGGACCGCAACGTTTCAATGTGATTGAAGCAGCCTTGCCCATCAGCGGAAGATTGCTCTCCGAACGACTTAAAGAGCTGGAACTGGAAGGGATTGTCCTTCGAGAAGTATTCCCTGAGACACCTGTGCGAATCCAATATTCCTTAACGGATAAAGGACTTGCCCTGGAGACAGTTATCCGGGATTTGCAGCGTTGGTCAAAAATATGGATTGATTGTGACACAAATAGCGTAAGCTCAACACTCAAAATGTAAGCGTTTCAATTATGGCAATTAGATTTTAAGTCCAACAATCACTAAATCACGTTCTATACCATCTAATTCAGCTACACCGGGTAGTAATCCCCACTGCTTAAAGCCGAATTTTTCTAGCAAACCAAGGCTTGGATCATTATGTCCGAACACAAAACCAACTAGATTCTTAATGCCGAGACTAGGTGCTTTCTCAATGGCCTCTTTCAAAAGAATTCTACCGGCTCCACCACCACGGAACTTTTCACTCACATATACACTAATTTCTGCTGTTGCATTATACGCTGGACGACCATAGAAGGATTGAAAGCTGAACCATGCCGCAATCTCATCTCCCTGCCTAAGTACCCATAAAGGACGATGGTGGCTGTTATGCTCATTGAACCATTTTTCTCTGTCTGCAACAGTAATAGGTTCCAGATCCGCAGTTACCATCCGTCCAGCAATCGTTGAGTTATAAATCTCCACAATTGCTGCTAAGTCTGTAGGTTTTGCATCTTCAATCCTGCTATTCTCCCAATTCATCCCTTGATTCCTCCAAATGTGTTAATTACCTCAGGCCGACCTGCTCCTGGCTCCATTGCCACAGCCGCTGCGCCTCTTGTTTATTCTTCGCTCTGGGAGTCAGCTCCTGATTCTTTCGTCGATAATAATATTGACCGGTTACCTCTTGCAAATCCGATTCTGTAGCCAAATAGATCGCTGTATCGGCTCCTTGTTCAGGAGTTAAAAAGAAGTATGACAGCAGCTTAAGGATCGACTTGCCAAAGCCTGTCTCCCGGTTAACACCTATATTTGTGCCCACTGCTCCTGGATGCACGCAATTCACCGTTACTCTTGTCCCTTGCAGGCGTGCTGCCAACTCTTTCGTGAACAGTATATTGGCTAACTTGGATCGAGCATAGGCTTTTGCGGGATTGAAACGGCGTGCGAGAGTTGGATCTTCATAGTGAAGTGCACCTATTTTGTAAGCACCGGAAGCAACCACAACGATACGGCCTTGCTCTGCTGCTTTTAAAGGCTCCAGTAACAGATTCGTGAGCAAAAAATGACCCAAATGGTTCACGCCAAGATCCATCTCAAAGCCGTCCTTCGTAAGCTGACGCTTAATCGTGACTACCCCAGCGTTATTGATGAGTATATCTAGAATCGGATATTTCCGGGTGAATTCCTCCGCAAAACTGCGAATGCTCTCCAGCGAGGCCAGATCACACAACATCAGCTCAATATCCTCGGAGTGGCTCTTTTGCTTGGCGGCAGCCAGTGCTTCCTCTCCACGCTGGCGATTACGGCATACCATAATTACTTTGGCTCCCTTGCGAGCCAGTTCAACTGTCGTCGCTAGCCCCATACCAGAATTTGCTCCAGTTACAAGTGCAATTTTACCTCTCATCCCAAGAATCACTCCTCTCTCAACAACCGTACCCCAATAAGCTTCCGCCTAACCTTACGAGAAGTATATTTAAGATTATGTTACACCAACTAGTAGGCTCAAGAAAAGCTTCTTGTCAGGTTTTAAAAGTATAGATGATCAAATATGCATCCTTGTTTACGGAAAGCTTGCGAATAGGCATGTTATGATTAGCCAACGATAGATGTAGTTCGTCTCGTGCGTCTAGTCTATTTTTGATCTATAATAGGAATATTGCAGTTCTAATCGTGAAGTTGAAAGGGGAACACCAACTATGAATAATGCTCTGACAAGCCTAGAGCAGCAAATGGCGGGCGAAGGCCTTGATGCCCTGCTCGTAACAGATCCCAAACATGTCTACTATTTAACCGGATTCGCCAGCGATCCGCATGAACGTTTTCTCGGTCTGCTGTTGATACGCGGAGAAGAGCCAATGCTCATTCTACCCGCACTAGATGCAGAAGCGGCTCAAGCAGCTTCTTCGGTCACCAAAATCCTAACTCATAATGACACCGATAATCCCTATAACCTGCTTAAAGATTGTTTCGGCAGCAGTAAGCTAGGTACTCTTGGTATAGAGAAGGAACATTTCTCAGTAGCCCGTTTTGAGCATCTGACCGCAGCAGTTCCAGCAGAACGTTTTAGTGATATAGGTCCATTGCTGCGCAGCATGCGCTCCAAAAAGACCCCAGATGAAGTTAAACGCATGAAACATGCCGCTGAGCTAGTTGAGGAAGCTTTGCGCCGCGTGCTTACCCATGTGAAAACAGGCGTTACAGAAAACGATTTAGTAGCGGAACTGGAATATCTAATGAAAAAGGTTGGCGCTTCCGGCCCTTCCTTCGACACTATGGTGCTTTCTGGTCCGAAAACTGCTCTGCCTCACGGTGTTCCAGGCAACCGGGTCATTCAGCCAGGTGACTTCCTGATGTTTGATATTGGGGTGTATGCTGATGGTTATGCTTCTGATATTACACGTACCTTTGCTATTGAATCCGTGGACGACAAGCTAATCACGATCTATAACACCGTGCTGGCTGCCAACGAAGCTGGGATCGCTGCTTCCAATCCTGGAGCTCCTTTCGGTTCTGTCGACAAAGCTGCTCGTGATGTGATTGAGGAAGCCGGATTCGGAGAATATTTCTTGCACCGTGTCGGACACGGACTCGGTATGGATGTTCATGAATATCCATCTCTCCATGGACAGAACGATGACATTATCGAGATCGGCAATGTGTTCACCGTCGAGCCAGGGATTTATGTGCCGGGACTAGCGGGTGTGCGTATCGAAGATGATCTGATTATTACAGCTGAAGGTGCGGAAACCTTAACAAGCTTCCCTAAGGAACTGACTATTCTTCATTTGTAGAAAAGAATTATAGACGTAGTTCATGTGTGCCCAATATTGATGCCAAGAGTATCCGAAAGATATTAAAATAAAAGAAAGCCCATCCCTAATAAGTTGGAAAAGAATCACTTTCAACTTATTGTGATGGGCTTTCTCTTTTTCCCGCAACATATTCGACTTGTTCAGACCTTTTCAAATCTATAATCCCTTTCAACCTTACAAACTCTTGTTTTATAAGTGAGTTTCAACATTTCATCTGCCATTTCCGCATTATATTAGCGCTTGAATAGAAACGAGCTGTTCAGTGAAAATAAAGTATCAGACTGGAGCTGTTGATTTAGCGTGGTTTTTGAATTGAAGAATCGCCAGCTTTTGAAAAATAAGTAGACTGCTGCTATTGTCATTGAACTAACGTTTCCCGTTTGTTCAAAAACTTTGTGTTAAAATACATTCCTAACAACTGCAGTTGTATTTTCCAGAATTCTCTCTCAGTTATAAGTTTTCTAATCCCCAATCGCTGTAGGTGTATTTTTTATTATGATAAACGTGTTTGAAATCTCTACAAAAATTCAGAAATTTTCGGCTTCTTGTTTCAAAAGATCTATCACATGTCACTTATGGTAAGGTTCACCGTAACGGGGCTAGCGGCGAAAAAAGTAAAAAGAGCTGCCGCGGCATGCTCCTTCGCTTAACGCTCTTAATACTTCGATCGTCTTCTCAAGGTTTTTTGACGTGGTATGCAAATTTGCAAATGATCTTCACACAGGATAGCCTCCCTATCGTCAAGCTTGTTCCGCTGCCTTTAGCAATCGAAGCAACAGCTCCTTACGCGGTTCCTGCGCCTTTCGAGCCAATGCAGCCAGCTTCTCCGCCTTGCCCAAAATCGGATACAGCACTCGTTCGGCCTCGTAATCCTCCAAAGCCTCGACATGCTGCACCAATAGCGATAGCTTGTCTTCACTTTCCAGTTCAGGCTGAATCCTCAGCTTCAGCGAATCATGAGAGCAACGCAGGCAAGCGATCAAGGCGGGCATTGAGCGTTCGGTTATGCCATGGGTCTCGGCGAAAACAGCCGTGAACTTGTCCTGCACCAGCTGATGCTCCTCGTCTACAAGGGCCATGTAGGTCTCTACCAACGGAAAATAGCGCTCGTCCGCGAGTCCCAGCCCGAATACGGCATAACTGCCCGGCATGACGCTTTTCTCACCTTCCGTATCCTCGTACCACACAAACTCTTCCATCGCCTCACGAGCGTATTCCTCCAATAACGGATACAGCTCGGAATAGGCCAGTGCATTTGCGAAAAAACGATGCGTATCCGATTTGGCAAGTCCTTTAATGGGTAATGCCTCTCTCACGCTGGATTTTAGCTTGATTTTGTAGCTTTTTGGGAAACCCTTCCGGAGTAGGGAGAGAATGAACGAAATCGCCCGTTCGTACGCACCAGCCTCTTCTTTACGAATAACGACCGTAATGATGGAAAACACATCGTTAGCCTTGCATTCAGTCAACTCGTCACGCAGATGAACGTCTTCTCGCGCGAAGGTGTCGCTACCTTCCTTCAACATGCGTCCGGCTTTGCCGCTGCCCAGCTGCCTCGCAAGCTCCAGAAAAGTCATGCCCTTGGCTTTACTGTAGCTTGGCTCGTAACGAAGAATCATCACAGCGCCGTACAACAGCAGATCGATAGGCTGGTTCGGCTCATCCATATGCTTGAGAGCCTTATCCGGCTTGATTCCATTTTCATTGGTTCTGTATTCGGAAAGCGTAACATCATAGTGACGTGGCAGGAATACTTCCTCGGTCCAGTGGGTTAAAGCTCGAATGATATCGCTTCGATGCTCCCTCAGCGCTTGCGCCCGTTCTTTATTCAATGCCTGAATCCGGTCAAATATAGCAATCGTCCGTCCGACGTCCGGTTCGTTGAACAAATACGGGTCCAACAGATGGCGTGTCAAAAAGAAAGTTTCTAACGGCTTTGTCGGGTAAGCGCCCTTCTCCAGTTTTTGCTCGATATAGGACTCAACCCGCTCCAGAAGCTGCCGCTTTTTCTCTTCATATATGATATCAAACACCGTTAATCTCACGGGCCCGTCTGCCGTTGCGAATCTTCCCTTCAAGGTAAATCGGTAATCGATAAGGGCCGACGTATGCAACTTGTCCAGCTTCTCCCTTACGATGCTCGTCAAACGGGGCTGCACCTCATGCAAGACCTCCTCCTGCGTAAAAGGAGATGCCTTCATCGACTTGCGCCCTGAAGCATTCCTTCCAAAATCCGAACTGCCAACGCTAGTCCTACCCGGTCGATAATCCAGCACAATGTCGTTAAAAATACCCACTTGCAGCGTGGTACGCTTGACAGCGCCCTCCACGTCCTTTCGTTTCTCTTGTTCCTCAAACCACTCATAAATTGCCGCTTTCATCTCTTCCAGCGCTTCTTCCTGTAGTTCGTTCATGGTCTCCCGCCTTTCCACATATTTCTTCGCTCATCGCATCCAAAATATCGGCTACTTCTTGCGCAATATCCGTTTCTGCCAAAGTCACTGCTACCACAAAATCCGATAGCATATAAAAAAAGCTACCTCAATCCACCGTTCAAAATCCGCCTAAGACATTACTTTAGGATCCGTGATCACTCCTGCATAGTAAATAGCGTCGTAATTCCCTGTAGCATAGAGCAGCCAAGTTGCTCCTCATTAAATCACATATATATCACCTAGCTTTATCCCCGCTATTCAACCTGTTATGTACATGAAAAGTTACCTTTGTCCCTGTACCTAACGTACTTGTGATATGGAGTCCTGTTCCAAAGTGCCGTTTTAATCGCAGATCCGTATTAATCAATCCGACGCCTGAACGACTATCTGCTTTCCTTTCTAATATTCCTTGCAATTGGACCTCGTCTATTCCGTCCCCATCGTCTTCAACGGTTATCTCTGCATGCGTCTCATAGACAGAAATCCGAATAAGAATCGTTCCTCCACGATTGCGCTTCATTATGCCATGTCTTATCGCATTTTCAACGAGAGGCTGGATCGTAAGAAATGGGACTTTTATGTCTCCACTGTCATCTGTCTCCCAAATAACCTGTAACCTTTCTTCAAACCGAACCTTTTCAATATATAGATAAGAACGTACTAGACTTAACTCCTCTTCTATCGGAACAAGCCTATCCATGTTTTGAAATTCAAATTTATTCCTCAGAAAATTGCTGAATTCATCGAGCAAAATACGCATCTTATCCAAATTAATATCACTTAAAGCTGTTACAGCATTCAACGCATTAAATATAAAATGAGGCTGGATTTGCGCTTGCAGCCATGCAGCTTCTAATCGCAGTTGTTCTCGAACGGATTGTTTAATCGTAGCTAACGCCTCAATCCGCGATTTTATTTCTATTGCTTCCACTGGCTTCGTCACATAATCGTTTGCCCCCGCTATAAAGCCGCTCTGAATATCTTTCGGTTGGCTTCTTGCGGTAAGGAGCAATACAGGGAGCTCCGTGAGTGTAAACCGCTCACGAATCATTCGTGTCAGCTCATAACCGGACATCTGTGGCATCATGATATCGGAGATGACCAGATCCCAATCCTTAGTGTCCAGTACAGCTAATGCCTCTTTACCGCTCGTTACCATCGTTAAATCATATTCGTCTGGTGGTAGTATGGCTTCAAGTACTTGAAGGTTGACAGGATCATCATCAACAACTAATAGAATCGGACGTTCACGATTCATTTCTATTAAAGTTGTTTGATTCGTAGCTGGCGGAATTTTCACTTTTTCCATATACACTGAGGAGGCTATTTCTTGAATCGGCATGGATTGTAATGGTTCAAATGAGTTGGTCACATCATTCTCTTCCTCCGCGTCCAAACCTGCTAGCCTTAATGAAAATGTGAATTTTGAGCCCTCTCCTAAAACAGAGGACACTACTAACGTACCTCCATGAAGCTCAACCAGTTGTTTGCTTATACTTAAACCCAACCCAAAGCCACCATCAATCATAGTCTCATTCGTGCTGGCTTGCTCGTACGGACGGAATAGGCGCTTAAGCATGTTCTCATCCATTCCTATCCCGGTATCAGCAATAACGATATAGGTTCGTCCATCTTTTACAAAAGCTTGAATCGAAATGACCCCATCATTCGTATATTTCACAGCATTATGAAGTAAATTGAAAACGATTTGAACAACCCGGTTCTCATCCGCATATACTGGAGGAAAATCTTCAGGAATTTGATTTGCAATTTTTACAGACTTCACATCTGCATTTAATTGCAGCATATCAAGTACTCCGGTCACAATTGGCTGAATAAATATGACTCTTTTGTGTATGCGCGGATTGCCTTCCCGTAAACTCATCACATCAATCAAATCGTCTAATATCAATGTCATTCGACGTCCTACAGATAAAAGCGTTTCAAGCTCTTTGATACTTCTTTCCTGCAACAAATGCCGCTCCCGTTTTAAAACGGATTGTGACATATTAAGAATACTATGAAGCGGATTTTTAAATTCATGAGAAGTATTTGCTAGGAATTGATCTTTATGGTCATTCATCCTTTGCAATGTTGTCGCAAGCTCTTTCGTGTTCGCATGCATAATAAAATAATCTTTAAACCATACAGAGGCTAAACAAGCTATCGCAATAATCATATCGAACGGATAGTAGACAAGACTCAAACCGCTATCCAGCAAGATTAACGACCAAAGAGCATAGTTCATCAACGCAAGAAATGAGATAAGCAGTAAAAGATTGCTCTTTAAATCTTTAATTACTTTTTTAAACATCGTAATCAGCGTTATAACTGCAGCAGTACCACCTAATACATAATAAATAGGGAAGAGCATGATCACCTGAGTTGGATTTAAAAACAACGTGATGCCGGCAGTCCCTAGATTCATTATTTTATAGACAGGGTACATCCTACGCCAATATGGAAGCTCGCGATGATTCGTACACTGGAGCAAAGCATAGGCTGCAATAACGAAAGCAATATTAGTCAGCCTAAAATCCCAATCAATTCCAATGTAAAATAACTGATGGAACAACTTCTCATCCGTACTAAAGACACTCGTGATCGTTACACATAATGCAAGCAAACTAAAATAAAGCAGCTTCTTTTCCTTATTTCCTATTAAATACAAAATAAGTGCATAGACAGCATGCATAATAAAAATAATCGCTGCCAAAAACTGCATAAAAATGGAAGCCTTCATCTCTTTGGCAATGGCTTCTTCTGAACCGAATTTTATGGATCGGACAATGCCCCCGCTTCGACTATCCACATAATTTGCCGCCTGAATCACGAGTTCGATTACACCGTTGTCATCTGCTGTAAAGGTTGTAGAATAAGGTAGGTCCTTCGAAATATATTCATCCTTTGTTGTCGCCACCTGTCCGGATTTAGTAAGTAATCGACCGTTTACATATAATTCTGATGCAGTGCGTACACTGGGTACACGAATACTATAATTAAGATGCTTCGCCGGGTCTACATAAAGAAGCAAACGATAAGAGCCATACCCGTATGGAGATGGCTTGTCAGCATGCAAAACTTCACTCCATCCTCCCGGTACCTGAATGAGCCTTGGCGCATTATCGCCTAACAATTGTTGCCGACTACCATCTATCAACCATTGCGAGGGATAAAACTCCCATTCCCCATCAAGTAAGTGAATGCTGCCATCTTCTGCATTCCAATTGCGTAAATCGAATTGCCCATTATGAATTGACGCCTGTTTGGGATATTGAAACGCTTCCATCCATAAAATGCGAAAACCGGTTAAAATAACTAATATGAAAACTAGCAATAATATTATATAGCTCTTTTTCATTTGATATTTGGATGAGTGAGTTTCCACGAAGTATTTCTCCCCTAGTCATTTTCTTCTAAGACATTTAAATAAGCACTCTCCATAATTTACCACAGTTAATATAGGAGAAACAGACGATAAAGACATCTTGATGTCTATTATATAGAAATACCGACTTGGAATTTCGCGAGTTTGTTGTTCACAAGAAAACTATAGCATGTTCTTTTCAACTAAACTGCCAGTTAGTTGAACAAATAAAAAAACGGCTGCCTAAGCAACCGCTGTTCCACTAACGTACCCCGTGAGCTCAATGATCTGAAGAAATTGTTTCACTCAAGCTATTCCTCAGAAATCTCTACGTACTATCTTAACCCAATTTGACGCTGAAATTAGGCATTAACCTTGCCTAGGGCGAATATCTTAACGGGGAAATACATTAAAAAAAATGAGGCGATACACTTGGGATACTTCGTTACTGTGGAACCGGGCGTAAAAGTATTTATAGAGGACATCAATCCGAAGGGAAATAAAACGATACTTTTTATTCATGGCTGGCCGCTAAACCATAACCAGTTCGAATATCAGTTCAATTTCCTTCCTAAGCTCGGATATCGTTGTATCGGAATGGACTGGAGAGGATATGGAAATTCGGATAAACCATTCGATGGTTACGGTTTCGATAGATTAGCAGATGATCTTCGTATGGTCATCGAAGCGTTACAGCTAAAAAACATAACACTGGCAGGACACTCTACCGGAGGAGCGATCTCAATTCGTTATATGGCTCGTTATAAAGGGTACGGGGTATCTAAACTCGTCCTGATCGACGCTGCGTCTCCATCAAGCGTTCCAAAAGAATTTACGAATAAAATCATCGAAGAGACAAACAATGACCGTCCGAAAATGCTGGAAAACCAAACGGAGATTTTTTTCTTTCAGTACATTTCTGAAGCGAAATCCGAATGGTTCTTTCTAATGGGTTTACAAGCTGCGAATTGGTCGACCTCCGCCATTATGGTCACGCTAAGAGACGAGAATGTTTACAACGATCTTGGACAAATCGATGTGCCCACATTAATTATTCATGGAATTCATGATAAAGTCGTTCCGTTTACCCAAGCTCAGGAAACAAATAAACTGATTAAAAATTCGCAATTAGTTCCATTCCAATACAGCGGCCATTGCCCTTTTTTGGAGGAGCGTGATAGATTCAACCAACTATTATCTTCTTTTGCATAACGCCTCGGATTAGCCGCACCATCGCTCCCCATAAATATAGTCCGATAATGCCCGATGATTAAGCAAACCTGCTCGTTAGCTTAATAAAGCATCGTCAATCTAATACCTAGCTTTCAGTTCATTAATTCATCTTTTGGATACAACTGCTCTGCTGACATCTTCACGCCTGTATTCCCCACATCCCGCGAATCGACTCTGCGTCTTTGACCATCCTGCCGACTAGTTCCGAGACTGTAGGGATATCATGGATCATCCCTGTCACTTGGCCTGCCCAGCCGATGCCCTCTTCTTTGACATCATCATATATCCAGCGCTTGTTGGCTGCACCGCTAATATATTCTTTTAAGGCTTCATAAGTCGGAGTCACACGCTCAATTTCGAGAATCTTATCTATGTACTCACTACGCAACACTCGCGCGGGCGCTCCGATAGAGCGTTTGATTACGACTGTATCTGACTCGGAGCTTTCTACTAGGGCTTTTTTATAAGAAGCAGCCGCATGAACACATTCAACCGTAGCAACGAATCGTGTGCCCATTTCAATTCCCTCAGCCCCCAGTGCATGGGCCGCCATCCATCCGCGGCCATCCCCGATCCCGCCTGAAGCAATCACAGGAATATCAACCGCATCAACTACTTGAGGAACGAGCACCATAGTCCCTACATCATCACGTCCTAAGTGGCCTCCTCCCTCCTGCCCAACAACAATAACTGCGGAAGCGCCTAATTGTTCAGCTTTTTGGGCTTGTCTGCGTGAAGAGACGAGCACGAGCGTTTTAATATCAGTCTGCTGTAGCATTTCCAGTATTGGGGCCGGATTCCCACCGGTGAGACTCACCACGGGAACCTTCTCGTCGATGGCGACCTGTACCCGATCTTCATAACCGATACCATGCACACCGATGGCAAAATTAACGCCAAAAGGCTTGTCGGTCATAGTACGGACCCGTTCGATTTCTGAACGTAACGCCTCTGCGCTCGGAAGACTCATCGCTGTAACCTGACCCAATCCACCAGCATTCGAAACGGCAGCGGCGAGGTCTGCGTAACCTAAATAAGCAAGTCCACCTTGAATAATAGGATACTCTATGTGCAATAACTCCGTAATACGGGTGTTCCATTTCATCTTCATCTACACCTTTCCTATCTTTAACCACAGCAGAATCATAGCAAATAAAAGAGCAATTCCCCCTGCCAGATAATCCATTTTCTGAAATTGCAAAACCCTATAAGAAGTTCTTCCTTTACCATTTCCATAAGCACGCGCATCAATCGCATAGCTAAGCTGTTCAGCACGTTGAATCGTCGTGAAGAGCAAAGGAATAATGATCGGGACATAAGCAAATATCCGTTTAGGCAGTGATAATGCTGTAAGGTCATAACCTCTAGCCTTTTGTGCGAGCAGAATACGATCCAGCTCCTCCTTGATGGTAGGAATAAACCGGATCGCAATCACTATCATTAAGGAGAATTGTTCTACGGGTACCCCCATTTTGGATAGAGGTGCAAGTAGCTTTTCAAGACCATATGCTAAGTCTAGCGGTTTAGTCGTTAACGTTAATACTGAGGCTAATAAGATGAGCAATATAATACGCCAAACAAAACGTAATCCTGTTCGCAGTCCCTCTTCAGTTACCTCAATAAAGGACCAAGACCAGAGGATCGTTCCTTTGGTGAACACAGCATTATACAGAAGGGTAAACAGCAAGACAAATAATAACGGCCGCAGCCCCCGCCAGAAGAAATGAATAGGAACCTTCGACAGCAGCAAAATTCCGAATACAAAAACGGTTGCAACTGCATAGCTAAGCCATGTTCCAAGCATCAGAAAGCTAAGCATGAGAATCACGATACTAACAAGCTTTATACGAGGATCTAAACGATGGAAAATCGAATGTGTCTCCACATATTGACCCACTATTACGGAATCAGCCATGTAGACGCCCCCTCGAATGCCAAATTGGCTGAACAGCATCGAAGATATCCTGCTCTTTACAGCTAGCAACCTCTATTTTTTGGCCAGATAGTTCCTCTACTAGCTTCAAAAGCTGTACGGGTTCAGGCATGGACAAGCCCAGCTCCACCAATAATTCTTCCTTTTCCATAAATAGTGTTCTGGGGTCAAAATGTCCTTCTAGCTGACCTTTATGGAAAACCAAAACCTCATCCGAGTACTCAGCAACATCCTCCATCTGATGAGAAACGAAGAGAATGGTGCGCTGATTTTGTTGCTGCCAAGTCTTCAGTAGCTTCAGCAAAGATACTTGGCTAGCTGGATCTAGCCCCGCTGTCGGTTCATCCAAAATTAGCAGCTTCGGATTCGTCATCAGCACGGAGGCAATGGCCACACGGCGCTTTTCTCCACCGCTTAATTGGAATGGATTTAACGGGAGAATGCCCTCAGACAGACCCACTTGCGGTAAAATCCTTTCAATCGCCTCCGTGATTTGCTGGCGTGAAGCACACTGCAGATTCAGAGCAAAAGCAAGCTCCTTATGCACCGTAGTTTCAAATAGCTGATGCTCTGGATATTGAAACACGAAGCCCAGCTCCGGGACCACCTTTAATTGTCCTTTGGCATCTCTGGGAGCAGGCTGCTGATCAATCCAATAGTCTCCTTTTACGGTGGGAATCAAGCCCTTCAGCACTTTGACAAAGGTAGACTTTCCTGCACCCGTGGGACCGATGATCGAAATCCATTTGCCCGCAGTAATGGTGCAGTTTATATTGTGCAAAGCCACATGATCAGCATAGTTTACACTTAAATTATCTAATTGGTAGACCATTGTGATCGAATTATCCCCTTCCAATCGGCTGTTGGCGGCACTTCTGAATGGAGCAATGCATGTACACGCACGGCAAAAGGCAGTTGTAATTGATAGTCCGCAACAGGCATCGTTTCAAAAAAAGCCAGTGGAGCACCATCATACTCAAGTCGCCCTTGATGCAGGAGTAATAATCGTTCTGCTGAAAGCACTTCCTCCATATGGTGAGTGATCTGAATAATGGTCAGACCTTGACGATGCAGCTCTTGCATAATGGCAAGCACCTGCTGCCTTCCCTGAGGATCAAGCATAGAGGTGGCTTCGTCAAAAATAATGACTTGCGGGCGCATCGCCAATATAGCCGCAATAGCGACACGTTGCTTCTGACCTCCAGAGAGCTGATGTGGCATAGCGTCCAGGTAATCCTCCATATGAACAGCCTGCAAGGCATGCTCCAATCGACTGCGCATTTCCTCCCTTGGCACACGAACGTTCTCCAAACCAAAAAGCACCTCATCCATAACGGTTGTGGTGATAAATTGATCCTCTGGATTCTGAAAAACAAAGCCAATTTGCTGATGAATATCTGCAAGATCAGCTGGCTTTGTGGTGTCTAGGCCCTTAAACTGTACAGCCCCTTTTCGCGGTAGCAGCAGTCCGTCCATGAGCTTTGCAATGGTGGATTTGCCAGAGCCATTCGCGCCAACAATCGCCACAAACTCTCCTGCTTCTATCGTAAAGCTGATATCCTCTAGGACAGGCTGACCCTTTTTATAATAAAAATGAACTTGATCGAAGGTAAGCATTTATTCACTCCCCTTTTGACGATGCCAAGTAGCGAAAAATGCCCCAATGCTGTTCTCGGAAAATGCAGGTGCAGGCTTCTCCCATTTCGTCACTTTTGATCCATTCACAGCAAAGATTTCACCGGTTAAATCCGCGTCAGACTCACTCAATAATGCAGTCACAAAGGAAGCAATATCCTCCGGGCCACCTATTCGCCAAAAGTCTGGGAACGGTTCATTACGACTGGCATGTTTCGCTTTCAAATGATCAATGACAGGTCTGGTCATATCTGTTAAAGCGGCTGGCGAAATCGCATTGACTCTAATTTGATCACGTTTCAGCTCCGCTGCTAGTGTCCACGTCATTCCAAGTATTCCAGCTTTGGCTGCACTATAATTCACCTGACCCACAGAACCTGTTAGTCCAGCCGTAGAGGTCATCAACAGGATATCGCCACCTGTCTGGCGCATATATGGGAGTACGCGTTGAATGCTGTAATAGGTGCCATTTAGATGCACATCCAGTACAGCCTTCCACTCTTCATCCGTCATCCGTAGACATTTCTGATCCTGCAAATTCCCAGCGTTAGCTATCAATACCTCAATACGGCCATACCGTGTAATAACCTCATCCACCATTGCAGTGACCGCAACTGGATCTGCTACATTAGCAGAGTATCCTGATGCCTCACCACCCGCCTGACGAATCTCGTGGACAACCTCATCGATTAAGAATTGTTTTGTACCATTTACAACCACTATATAACCGGACTTGCCGAGCTGCACGGCAATACTACGCCCGATCCCTCTGGTTGCTCCAGTAATTAAGGCTACTTTGTTCATCACTACACCTCTTTCACTGAAAAAGCTCCCGAAGCAATAACATCGCCAGCTTCTGTTGTAAGGGTCACTTTAACCAGGCAGTCATCCTCCGAAAAATCAAAAATCACGACATTATCGACCTCTATAGGCTTATGAAATTTCATATCATATTGAGTGATCCACTGTGCCTGATGCTCCTCGATATATAAGGATTGGGCTAATCCCATTAGATACATCCCATGCGCAATGGGCCGCTTAAATCCAGCCTCAGCTGCAGCATCCTCATCTAGATGAATAGCGGCCAGATCTTGGGAAGCTGCTGCATATTGCCTGATAGCCTCAGCCGTTATGCATTTTCTCATCATGATCATCACCTACCCGAATTAACACCGTTTCTGCGGTGACTATAAGCTCGCCTTCACATTTACAAACCAGCGTATGTGTGTAAAAGGTCAGCTTGCCCTGCCGGCCATCTTTTTGCATCTTGCTCGTTAATGCTAATTCACAATCTAACGACATCCCTGCCGTAATCGGAGCTTGATATGAGAATTTCTGAGTACCGTGAAGCAAAGGCTCTCCCTTGCTAAGCCAAGGAATATCGAAGACCTGCCAAAAAATAATAGGCATCGTAGATGGAGCAATCAGATTGCCATTAGTCGTCTGCACGGGTGCCTCAATACTCTGTGCGTAATCCGATATCCACTCAGCAGTCATAAGAATCTGATGTCGGACACTGTTCATTCCGTAACCTCCACAAGCGTTGCCAGCCCCAACCCGCCGCCAATGCCCAAAGTGGCAAGTCCCCTTTTATAAGGCGTATGCTGCATTTCAGCACATAAACGAGTCATTAAAATAGCTCCGGACGCCCCATATGGATGACCGATAGCTAATGCGCCTCCTCCAAGATTGACCTTTTCCTGTGGGATTTGAAGCTCATTCAGTGAGGCTAGAACTTGCGAAGCAAAGGCTTCATTAAACTCTACGATATCTAAATCGGCTATGGTCAGCTGTTGACGATGTAACACCTTTTGTACAGCTGGAACTGGGCCCATACCTAAATAATTCGGATCTACACCTGCTGCTTGCGCATCTGCGACACGCAGTATAGGCTTAAGCTTGAGTTGCCGACATTTCTCACGGGACATCATTAATAGAAGCGCCGCACCATCATTAATAGGACAGGCATTTCCAGCGGTGACAGTACCCTTTTCTTCAAAGATTGAAGGCAGCTTTCGCAGCTTGTCCAGGCTCGTATTAGCCCTTGGACATTCGTCGGTATTCACCCACTCCCCCTCAACCAGAAGAGGTACAATTTCCTGCTGAAACCTACCACTTTGCTGAGCATGAACGGCCTTCTGATGGCTTTTCAAGGCATATTGATCCTGCTCTTCTCGCGAAATCCCATACTTCCGCGCTACATTTTCCGCAGCAATTCCCATATCTGGATCACCGTAAGCGCTAGGTGTAAAATGAGCACGGGTATATAGCTGCGGAACCCCCATCAAGGTTTGGGGCTTAGCCATTTTCCAAGGGGCACGACTCGTGCTCTCAACACCGCCCGCTAAATAAATCTCACCTGCGCCACTTTGAATAAGCCGTGCTGCTATATTAATGGCCTCTAACCCAGAACCGCACTGCCGATCCACAGTAACGCCCGGAACAGAAACAGGCAGTCCCGCTTCAAGCGCAGCTACCCGGGCAATATTTCCACCCGGACCGACCACATTTCCAATAATCACATCATCGATCATATCGACGGGCAGGTTCGTCTCTGCCACAATATGCTGAATAAGCGGCGCCAGTAATGCTTCCGGCTCAAATGTACTTAATAAGCCGCCCATCCTGCCAATCGGTGTACGTTTTGCCATAACAATTACTGCTTCTATCATACCATCGCTCTTTTCACATAGTCTTTCATCGCTTGCCGGGCAATTTTGCCACTGCTTGTATAGATAAACTCATCAACTGTCAGCAGCTGCTTCGGCGCTTTGTAACTTGCTAAATACTGGCGACAATAATTCTTTATTTCGTCTATAGATAAATGCTTTGCACCATTCCATTTCACGAGGACTGCCAGCTGTTCTCCCCAATAATCGTCAGGGACGCCAAGCACCATTACTTCTTGTATTTCCGGAAGATGCTCCAGTACTCGCTCTATTTCCTCTGGATAAACGTTCAGCCCACCCGAGATGATTCTATTTTTCAAGCGACCCGCCAGATATAAATAACCAGCTTCATCCTGATAAACATAATCCTCCAACACAAGCCATCCCTCTCGAAAAGCTGCTGCGGTCTCCTTCGGCAATTGATGGTAGCCTAGAAATATCATATCACTTCGCACATATAACTGCCCAATCTCCCCCGTAGGGACTTCACGGAACTCTTCATCACGAATGGAAATTTGCACTCCGGGATAGGGCTTGCCTACAGAGTTCGGATTATGCTCTTCCAGAACATCCAAATAACTAATATAACTCGCTTCTGAGGAACCATAGGATTCATAGAGACGCGTTCCAGCGAACACTTCTATACTCTTTTTTTTGGACAACTCCGACCACTTTGCACCTGAGCTAATAATCGCATCAATCTGCGTCTGCCCAGGAACAGCCTGCTGCATCATGGATTCAAGCATTGTCGGTACAACAAACAACACCACACCCGGAATCTGCTTGCACAGCTCTAACACCTGTGTGGCGCTAAATTTTTGCGTAATATGAAAGTTTGCTCCACCATACAGACTCTGCATTACAGCGAACAAGGACAGCGAATGCACAAACGGACCCGGTGCTAAAACATCCTTCATAGAGTCCAATTCAAAGGCAGCACTCGATACCTCAAAGCTCTTTAACCACGATAAATGGGTACGCATATATCCTTTGGGTAGCCCAGTTGTGCCTGAAGTAAAACCGATAAATAATAACTCGTTCGTCTCATCCAATTCAGCTTCTGGCTTCTGAGCCTTCAACCACTGATCATAGGAACCTGTTCGTTCATTTGAAAAAGTCAGCGTTGGGATGGCTTGGTCCTTGAAGACCAAATTCTTTGCAGCTTCCGGCTCGGCAAAAATCATTGTCGGCTGGCACTGCTCTATAATAACCCGCAGTTCATTTGCACTCCACTTGGGATCTAAAGGAATGGGAACACAGCCTGCATAAATAGCCCCCAAGAAAACCTCGACAAATTCAATGCGATTCGTAGATAAAATAGCGATTTTGTCATGCTTAAGGCCCTTTTGCTGTAGACCATTGGCAATTCTCCGCATCGCTTGCACTAATGTTGCATAGGTATGAGTTGCTTGGTCATGGGTTAAGGCAATGCTGTCGGGCTGTTCTGCTGCATGACGCAGTATAGGAACTACTAGATTCATCCTTCACCACACCTATTCGTAATTTCTGTGACTACCGATTATGTACACTCTCTTCGCTCGGGATACAATTAGAATGGCTACGATAGCTTATTTTAGCTTTATATTAATTTTATGTACATATTTATATGGAACGATTGAGCCCTCTTACGACTGGAAAAATCAAACAGCGCGCATCGATTATGATCGGTACGCGCTGGCTGTATTGTTGTTTATTCCTTCTTATGAGCGGATGATGGTATTCCATCTTCAGCAAAAGTAAAAGTTCGGGCGATATATAAGATAGGTGTGCTTACTGCGGTTAGTAAGAATTTCGCTAGATACGTTGTAAGCAAAATTTCAAACCACACACTCCAGTTATACAACCCAGCAAATGCAATGGTGCAGAAGATTAGTGTATCCACAAAGGAGCTAACCATCGTACTGCCATTGGAACGAATCCACAACTGACTTGAGGTGCTGTAATATTTGCGAATCCAGGAGTACAACCGAACGTCTAAGAACTGACTAATGAAGTAAGCAGTTAGACTACCCAACGCTAGTCGAGGCATCAGACCAAAGATCGTCTCCAAAGAAGACTGAGCAATATCGGTCTCTTGCGGCTTAAATACTAGTACCATCTGCATAATGACTGTCGTCATAAGCAAGGTGAAGAAGCCAAACCAAACCGCTTTACGTGCTTCTGCTCTTCCATACTTCTCATTAAGCAAATCGCTGGTCATATATAAAGTGACATACATCGTATTTCCGAGTGTCATCACGATATCAAATGGCATAGCAATCGTCTTAGCTACCTGAATGTTTGCAATTACAGTAGCGATACCTACCCAGGCATACATTCCACTTTTGCCGAACAGGCGGTAACAGAGTAGAAAAAAAGCAAAATTGACAATAACAAATAAAACTCCCCACATCAAATTAAACATATTGCTTAAACTCCTCCTAGTTTTGTTTACGCGGGATGGTTACGAACCGCGGCTTACATTAAGTTTTGGAACAAAACATTAATACTCTATCACACTGTCGTCAAACAATCCATAAAAATAAACAATTTATGAAATGGGTATTTATACCCATTTTTATTAACTAAAAATAAAAGTGTCAGTAATAATTCATCTTTTTCAGAAAAATATGCTATATAAACTAAAACTTTCACTATTCATCCAGAGGTTAATTCTATAGAATAGTATCAAACACTTCATTCCCGATCCATTTAGTTGATATATTACATAACTATGGAATATATTGCAGGTTGCCAGTCACTAGCAGTCGGTAGGGATATAAAGAAATGGGGCTTCGCTGCCCATAAAAAGGGGGAGAACAATATGTTTCGTTTCAAGCAGTCGATCAGTCGCAGATTTACGCGTTTATTATTTGTAGTTCTATTACTCACGTCTCTTTTGTTAAGTACCAGCTTCTACTTTATATCCACCAGTATTTTCAACAGCTATGTCATGCCACAAATCAATCAAATTCTAACTGCAGCTGCTCAGGACGTATATAAGAATATAAATACAATGCATGCTCAGCAAGCACTAAAGAAGAACGAACAAGCAGCCACCAATCTTGAATTCTATTTTCAGGATAAGAGAAAGCAGCATGGGGTTGAGACTATTTTTCTACTCAATCTAAAAGGCAAGGAAGCTGAGGTTCTGTCCGTAGATCATGATGCAAAATTAAAGCCGGAGGAAATTGTTAAGGTAACCTCTGCAATGCAGCAAGCTCTTAAAGGAAAGAGTGGACTAAGCGATACATACAAGGACTCGCATGGTGTACATAAGTCAGCTTATATCGGAATTCCCGGAAGTACGATGGTTATCGGAATCAGCAGTGATGTAAGCTTTATTCAAGAAAAAACAGACAGTATTCTGTGGACCAGCGCCGGGATCACTCTGCTAACGCTGATCATAGGCTCAACTGGTGCCTGGTTTATGAGTATGCGGATTACTCGTCCTATCTCAAAGCTTGCAGCTTACAGTGCCCGTCTTGCAGAGGGAGATTTCACAGAGGAATTAACGGTTAAGGGCAGTGATGAGGTAGCTCAACTGTCCAGAAGCTTCCAAGCGATGACCGTGCGCCTAAAAGAAATGATTGGACATGTACTCGTCACCTCAAATACTGTGGTCACCGATTCCAATTCTTTAAGAGAACGTGTTGAGGTCCTAAATGAAATGGCAGACCACTCTAGTACATCTGTTGTAGAAATTGGCAAAGGTAGTACGACCATCGCGAGCAGCGCTCTAGATAATTCAAAAGCTATGGAAGAAATCAATTTCGGTATTCAGCATATTGCTTCAGCAGCCACCGAAGTCACTGAGCAGATCAGTGAAGCTTCCGCTGAAGCGATTGGCGGTAATGAGATTGCCCAAAGTGCCGTTCTGCAAATGCGCCATGTTGAACGTGCCTCCCTGCAGTCGCTGGAGCAATTACAAGTTATGAATGAACGTTCAGTAATGATCGGAGAAGTCGTTCATAGCATTACTGAAATTACGAAGCAAATCCAAATGCTGTCGCTCAATGCTTCGATCGAAGCAGCACGTGCAGGAGAACATGGACGCGGCTTTGCCGTGGTTGCCGGAGAAGTACGCAAGCTTTCCGAACAATCCCGTAATGCGAATGAGCAGATTCGTGATTTCCTACTCGGACTTCAGGAAGATATGAATCGCTCCGTTACTGAGATGAACCATGTGAATTCTGAGGTAGCCTCCGGGGTAGGCAAGGTGGCAGAAGCGGGCGATGCCTTCAATCACCTTCTGATTCTGATCCAAAGCATCAATCAGAATATTCAATCCGTATCTGCGGCGACGCAGCAAATCTCAGCAAGTACAGAAGAAGTTAGTGCTTCCGTTGAGGAAACCGCACAAATCACTTCAAGATCCCAAGAAAGTGCGGACACACTATCCGAGAACTCCGAGCGCCAACGTATAGAGCTTGAAGGACATGCAGTAACCGTGCAGCATCTATATGAGCAGGCTAAGAAGCTTCAGGAAGCTGTGCAACAATTTAAGATCTAAAGCTTAGGCTTAAATAAAAACAACCCGTTCACACGAAAGTGTTGAACGGGTTGTTTTGTTAGTGTCTTGGCGCCCAAAGAATGACTGAAACGCCGATCACACAAATAACAGCACCAACCCAGTCATATACATCGGGTGTTTTCTTGTCTACTAGCCAGCCCCATAACACAGCGAGCACGATAAACACCCCGCCGTAAGCTGCATACACTCTTCCGAAGGATGGAAACTTCTGCAACGTAGGAATAATGCCATAGCTTATTAGAATCAAAGAACCTACCAAACCGTACCAGAGAGGTCTTGATTCTCTTAGCCATAACCATACTAAGTATCCGCCTCCGATCTCAGCAAGGCCGGCAATTACAAATAGTAGTATGGCAGCAACCATGTCATCCCTCTTTCCTATTGAACTCTAAAAATATCAAATGATTCGCAAAATATGATACAACGTCATCACGGTTAGCAAGTATGTGTACAAGCAAGAATCTAGGCCACAAAACAGCTGGAACCACAGGCATCAAAAGAGGATAAAACCAGATTGAACCAGCTGGCTACTATGCGTCACCCGCAGGAGCCACTCACATGAAATTGTGCTGGAGCAGCACTAATACTAGTAGGAGCACAGCCTCTAGCAGCTCATTCAGCGCGCCATACACATCGCCGGTGAGCCCGCCGAGCCGGCTGCTAATCCGCCGCGCAGCAACGGTGCCGCTGGCCAAGGCCGCAGCCGGCAGCAGTAACGCTGCCGCCAGATGCAGCGGCCACGCGGCTATGCCCGCGCCGAGCGCCAGAGGCGCACCGGCTGCGGCAAGCGAGAGCAGCGCGGCTATCGCCAGCGCGCGCCGCTCATGCGAGGGAGCGAGGCCGGCGAAGCTCGCGGCCAGCCCCTCGTTCCCGCGGGCAATGGGATAACGCACCATTGCCCGCACCATATACCAGCGGCTCCAGATCGCTGGCAGCAAGAGCAGTGGCAGCTCGTAATAGGCGTAGCCTTCGATTAATGCTGCCACTAAAGAGGCCTTTAACAGCAAGAGCAGCACGCAGGCGAGCACACCCATCGCACCCACACGGCTGTCCTTCATAATCTCCAGGATCCGTTCCCTCGGTCGGTAGCTTAGCAGACCATCCGCACTGTCCATCCAGCCATCGAGGTGCAGACCTCCGGTGAGTCCTACCCATAGAATGAGAGTAATGACAGCGGCTGGCCAAGCTGGTAAAATCCAACCCGTCAAAGCTGCTCCAGCAGCTACACAAAGTCCGATAGCTGCACCCACCACGGGATAGAACAGCACACTTCGGTGCAGCAGCTCAGGAGAAAATCCAGGGTCACTCTTTACAGGAAACCGGGACAAAAACTGAAAGGCAGCCGCGGCAGCATCCCTGCGCTCCCTCATAAACGATACTCCCTGCTCTTGAGTTCAATTGGAATGCCTGCAGTCACTAAAAAAACCTGCTCGCATTGCCGAGCAAGCAGCGCGTTCATACGTCCTGCCAGATCACGGTACAATCGGCCAAGCGCATACTCCGGAACAATACCGTCTCCAACCTCATTAGTGACCAAAATGAGGTTTCCTTGAAATGTGCGTACACTGTCTTCAAGTCTTGTAATCTCGCTCTCAATCAACTCTTGCCTATCCGTAAATCCTTCCATGGCTAGCAGTACATTCGATAACCATAACGTTAGACAATCTACGAGAACCGCCTTTTCACCAGATAAACGCTTAAGAAGATCTGGCAAATCATAAGGCTCCTCTAATGTCTCCCAAGCATATCCGCTTTGCGAGCGCTGTTGCTGATGCAGTGCAATCCGTTCATTCATTTCATCATCAAATGCTTGTCCGGTTGCAACATAGAAGGCCTGATCTGCCAGTGACGACATCAATTTTTCTGCAAAACTACTTTTCCCGCTACGCACACCTCCCGTTACAAGAATACTCATTGTTTCCCAGCTCCAGAGATGCCTGCATTTTCAAAGGTGGCCATTTCACTCAAAATGCGGCATATCGCCTCTATTAAATGAAGGGACAATACGCCTCCAGTTCCTTCACCCAAACGAAGACCCAGGTTAAACAACGGTTCAAGACCAAGCTGCTCAAGCATCAGCTTATGTCCTTGTTCTCCTGATAGATGGGAGCCTATCATATAAGCAATGGATTCTGGTGCAAGCGCCTTCGCCACAAGAGCTGCCGCGCCCGAAATAAAACCATCCAAAATGACAGGTACCCTGGCAGCAGCTGCGCCAAGAATCAGACCCGTCAAACCGGCGATTTCCAGTCCCCCTACTTTGGACAATACATCCAGCGGATCTGCCGGATTTGGTTGATTCACCTTTAAAGCGCGTTCCACAACTGCAATCTTATGTAGTAGACGTTCATCATCAATTCCCGTTCCTCTTCCAACGGCTACTTCAGGTGGTATTCCTTTTAGAGCACACAGAATGGCTGCGCTAGCCGTTGTATTCCCAATGCCCATTTCACCTGTAATAAAAATCTCCGTCCCGTTCTCAATCGCTTCTTGTGCGATTCTTATACCTACAAGCACAGCACTCATCGCTTCCTCACGACTCATCGCAGGTCCCACGGCTATATTATCCGTTCCTCGGCGCACTTTACGATCAATCAGATTTTCATGACTAAGATCGCCGTTAACACCAATATCTACGAACTTCACCTCAGCCCCAGCTTGGCGTGCCAGTACATTCACAGCCGCTCCTCCGCTGAGAAAATTATAGGCCATCTGCATTGTGACTTCCTGTGGAAATGCACTAACTCCCTCGCAGCATACACCGTGATCGGCAGCCATCACAACTACCGTTCGTTTGGTGAAACTAGGCTGCTCCGTACCCGAAATTCCGGCGAGCTTAACGGCCAAAGTCTCCAATTGTCCCAGGCTGCCTGGCGGTTTGGTTAGAATGTTCAGGCGGTGCTCCGCTTTTAGGAAAGACTGTTCATCAGCCGGTGTGATTCGTTTAATTACTTCTTGAATAGATGAAATCATATTTTAACCTCCAATTAAAGATATCCGTATAACCTATTCTATCTTATCTACACAGAAAAGCCCCCATCTATGATAGATGGGGACCACTAGAATTACAACTTCACTTTCATAAATCCTTCGATTCTCTCCAGCGCTTCCGTCAATTTTTGTAGGGATGCTGCATAAGAGCAGCGAATATACCCTTCTCCACCCGCTCCAAACACATGCCCAGGAACCGCAGCAACACCAACCTCCTTGAGCAGCTGCAAAGCGAAATCCTCTGACTTCATTCCGGTATTAGCGATGGAAGGAAAGACATAAAATGCACCCTCCGGCTCGTGGCAAGGTAAACCAATAGATCGAAATCCACTAACCAGCAGCCTTCTTCGCTCATCAAAGCATCGTTTCATGTGGTCCTTATGCTCCATACCGTTCCGCAGTGATTCAATGGCAGCGATTTGACCTAGTATCGGAGCACACATCGCAGTATACTGATGGATTTTGAGCATCGCAGCAATTAATTCCTGATCACCACAAGCATAACCCACTCTCCAGCCAGTCATCGCAAAAGCTTTGGAGAAGCCACTAATGACAATCGTTCGTTCCAACATCCCAGGAAGGGAGGCAATACTGACATGCTGACTATCATAGGTTAGCTCGGCATAGATTTCATCTGAAATGACAAGTAAGTTATTCTCTTTGACAATCTGTGCAATCGGTAGCCAATCCTCGTAAGTCATTACTGCTCCTGTAGGATTAGTCGGAAAATTAACCATAAGAATCTTGGAACGCGGGGTAATCACCTGCCGCAACGCTTCAGGAGTAAGCTTAAAACCCTGCTCAGCTGAAGATTCGACCTCTACCGTAACTCCACCGTTCAAATGAGTAATCGGCGAATACGCAATATAGCTCGGAGAAGGGACGATAATCTCATCCCCGGGTGTAATAAAGGCCCGCAGAGCCAAATCCACAGCTTCACTGCTCCCCACTGTAACCATAATCTCGTTAGTTGGCTCATAGCGGAGATTGAAGCTTGCGTGCAGATAAGAGGCGATCTCTTCTCTAAGCTCCAACAAGCCGGAATTTGGTGTGTACATCGTCTCCCCATTATTCAAAGCACGAATACAGGCAGCTCTTACATGCTCCGGTGTAACGAAATCAGGCTCGCCTACACCAAGCGATATAATATCCTGATTCCCTGTACTTAGGTCAAAAAAAGCCCGAATCCCCGAGGGAGCAATCTCCCGTACACGCGGAGTAATCCATTCATTATGCATGACTGAGCACCTCTTCTTTCGGACTCTTTTCTGTAAGGGAAAG
The DNA here is from genome assembly GCF_038004625.1 of Paenibacillus sp. FSL P4-0184. NCBI lineage: Bacteria > Bacillati > Bacillota > Bacilli > Caryophanales > Paenibacillaceae > Paenibacillus > Paenibacillus sp. FSL P4-0184. Next base: position 709,771 of record NZ_JBBORN010000001.1, read on the forward strand.
GGAAATGATCTCGTCCAGCAGTCCGCTGAAGGTGTAACCTGCCGCTTGCGCGCTTTTTGGTAAAAGACTCGCCTTCGTCATGCCCGGTAATGTGTTCACCTCCAGCACATATGGAATACCATCCTTAATGAGCATATCCACCCTTGCGTACACGCTGCATTTTAGTGTTTTGTAGCAAGTTAAGGCTGCATCACGTACTCGCTCATACACCTCAGCTGGTAGATCAATGACCCGTTCGTCTGCCCCGCCATCTTCGTATTTCGCACTGTAATCGAACCACTCCGCATGCGACGAGGTGATTCCCAAAACGGGCAGCATCTCTCCATTTAGAATAGAGCAAGTGATTTCCTGGCCTTGAATGTAGCTCTCGATCAGAATCGACTGATCACAAGCAAAAGCCTTCTCTACTGCGCTCAACAGCTCCTCGCTACTGCTCACCTTTTCCATACCGATACTCGAACCGCCTGAACATGGCTTCACCATAACAGGATATCCAATCCGCTCTACGGCTTCTTGAGAATAATCCTTCATACTATCCCAGCACAGCCAATCCGCCGTATTGACGCCTGAGCAGCGCATAAGCTTTTTGGAAAGATCTTTATCCATACAAATGCTGCTAGACAAAACGCCACTACCCGTATAAGGAATCCCCATCGTCTCCAGCGTCCCCTGAACCGTACCGTCCTCTCCGTAAGCTCCGTGGAGCGCAAGCAGCGCGATATCGATTCCTTTTGCCTGCTCAATGAGCTCTTCACGCTTGGTGATCACTATTGGAGTAACCTCATATTTATTGGGATCTAGATTCTTCAAAATCTCTCTACCGCTATTCATGGATACCTCATACTCTGAGGACACCCCGCCCATAATTACGCCTACCTTCATCTTCATCTCAAGCACCTCTTTATCCCATTAGTTGTCGTGCTGTTCTGCCAATAATCTCGATCCCCTTGCGGATATCCTCATCCGTCACTCTGGAGAAACCGATCCGTATCGTATTTTGACCTTTACCGTCTGTGAAGAATATATCTCCTGCTGTAAAAATAACCCCTTGTTCATGACAGGCCGCTAGCAGCGTCCTTGTATTAAAACCCTCCGCAAAGGTTACAAAAAGATGCAATCCGCCATCCCCTGATAACGCCGTATAAGGAATAAACTCCTTACAGCATTGCAGGGTTAATTCATATTTTCGTTTATATTCCGCTCTGGCTTTTTTCAAATACTTCTCTAAATGGCCACCTAATAAGTACTGATACAAAATGGATTGATCCAGCGTCGAGGTATGAATGGTACGTGCGCGCTTGACGCTTTCGAGAGAATAGATCAGCTCCTGATCTGCCAGCACCCAGCCTACGCGTAGTCCCGGAAATAATACCTTTGAGAAGCTACCTAGATAGATCACGCTGTTGCCGCTCCCTGCTGCTGCGATAAGTGGAGCCACGTGTGAGCCCGAATAGCGTAACTCCTCGTTAAAACCATCCTCGATCACTGGTATTTGGTACCGATTCATCAGCTTCATTAGCCTCTGTCTTTTCTCGGGAGACATTACAATGCCGGTCGGATTATGATAAGAGGGGACAAAGTAGGCACAGTCAAAAGCTTGCTCCTGCAATGCCTTCTCCAGCTCAACCAGATCAATCCCATCACGCTCCATAGGAATCCCGGTGATCTCAAAGCCATTCAGCTTCAGATTTTTGATCGCCGTATGATGCGTTGGATTCTCACAGATGACCGAACCATTCTTTTTGCTAAGTGCAGACAATACAATATCGAATCCCTCTGTAAAGCCATTGGTGATCAATATATCCTTGCCTTTCATTTCAACGCCTTTGTGCTCCATGTACTGCTTCAAATAGTCTATTAAAGGCTTATACCCTTTGGCATATCCATAATTTAGTAAGACGTTGCCTTCCACCGACATACGATCCATAAAGGAGCGTTTCACATTATCTAGATCAAAAAGACTCTCATCAGGTGCGATGCTCGTGAAGGAGATCGTCCCCTTCTCCGCTCGTATGCCGCGCTTCATGATATCCAGATCCTCCGCCAGCCGCGCATGATCATTGATACGCGTCTTCCAGTCCATCGTCCAGGAAGAGATTGTTTCACTGCCGGGAGGTGTAGGTGCCACATAACTTCCCTGACCCTGCACGGCATACGCGAATCCATCATCCTCAAGCTCTGCATAAGCAGAGATTACGGAGTTGCGGCTAACCTTAAGCAATGTGCTGAGTTCTCGTGTGGAGGGCAGCTTTTGATTGCCTTGCAGACCGCCTTTTATGATTAAGTGCTTCATATAGTCTTTAATTTGTATATACACCGGCCGTCCGGCTATGAGCTTAAAATCCTTAAACATCTCTCAATCGCCCCCATGACTATCATGGCACAATCACTCGCTTAAAAAAAGAACCACAGCCATGGGATTTTAATCCGGCTGTGGTTCTATAAGAGGACAAATGCCCAAAAAATCAAGTTATAGATCTATGCTTCGATCACAAGCTCCCCTTCTCCAGCAGGGATCTCAAAACCATTTAAAAACCGGGTTAGTATGTCCTCAGTAATCGGAAATGCGGCATTTGCGTCAAAACGTTCACTCCGGATAAGCAGTCGCTGACGCAATTCATCTGGCTGAATTTTTAAGTGAATCAGCTCCCAATCGCCGCCATGCTCTTCAATTAACTGCTTATAATCGTTCCGTCTCTGACGTTGCCAGAAGCTGAAATCGATGACAACATGATGTTTTGCCTGAAGCAGATTCACCAGCTCCCCCCGCAGCTTCATCTCCGACTCTTCTTTATAGGACTCATAATTCTGCTCTGGATAATCCACCCCGAAACGTCCGTGCGTGGCCCAAATATCTTCATCTATCGAAAGTCTGGCGAATCCCTCTTTCTCCAGCTTTTTAGCAAAGGTTGTTTTACCCGACCCCGCTACACCGCACATCATCACTACGATGGAAGCAACACTCGTACGCTTTTGCTGAAGCAATTTTTCAATAACCAACTTTTCACTCAGCATTATAAATGCATCTTCCTTCCACTTGATCTAGTAAATATATTTTTAATTACGGCGATGATGATGGTATACTCATCGTTACAAAATACTTTCTCAAAGGATTGTGATAAGGTTATGGTGAAATCAGTCCAGCAGACCTCCTAAAATGAAAAACGAAATAATTTTAGGAGGTCATAATAAATGATTTTTAACCCGATTGTCATTGATAACTGGAATAGAAAACCCTATTTTGAACATTATTTAAACAATGTCAGATGCACCTATAGCATGACCGCAAATATTGATATCACCCTTCTACTGTCAGAGCTTAAGCATAAGGGAATTAAGCTGTACCCAGCACTAATCCACATGATAACTACGGTGGTGAACCGTCATAGTGAATTCCGCACATGCTTTGATTCTGAAGGTAGATTAGGTTATTGGGATAGCTTATCACCTAGTTTTACAATTTTCCATGATGATGATAAGACTTTTTCAAGCATCTGGACTTCGTACAGTGAAAAGTTTAATGATTTCTATAACCGTTATCTGGATGATATGAAAATGTACGGAAGCGTAAAACAATTTATCGCTAAAGCAAACGAACCACCGAACACCTTCCCTATTTCTAGTATTCCGTGGGTCAGCTTCACGAGCTTTAACCTGAACGTGTATAACGAGGGAACCTTCCTGCTTCCCATCTTTACTATAGGAAAATATTTTCATCAAGACAAAAAAATACTATTACCAATATCGGGGCAATTCCACCATGCCGTGTGCGACGGTTACCATGCCAGCATGCTGTATAATGAATTGCAGTCACGTGCAAATACCTATAAGGAATGGTTACCTAACATCTAATTATCCACTTTATTCTGCTGAGGGCGAACGATAGTTTAAACATAAAGAGTTCCACATATTAGGTATGACTAATATGTGGAACCCTTTTTTTTATTTGATTTTCTCATCAATCTCCAGAAATATCTGCCGACCATTGCCCGTTCCGCCAAAATAGCCTGAGTACCATTGCTGTTCCCGGAGAAGGTGCAACTGCGCTGTAGAATGTGACACCAGGAATTAACTGTGCAAGGAAATTCCGAATAACACCACCATGTGTGACTACCAATACCCTGTTTGTTATTACCTCAGCCTTTTTTTCACTAATTGCAGCCTGCACAAATGTATCCTCAGCCCCTCGCCCCAGATCTGACAGGAAGCTACGCAACCGTTCGTCAAACTGCGCCCATGTTTCACCATCCGGTGGTGTAACTGTGGAAGGATTATCAATCCAGCTTCTATACAGTGAGTTATCCTTTAATTCCTCATAAGTACAGCCTTCGAAAGCTCCAAAATTCATTTCGCGCAGACGCGGATCGTAGACAGCCACCTTCTCTAAAGAAGGAGAAATATAAGCTAGAGTCTCCCGACATCTAAGCAAATCGCTGCAAAATACACACCAAAAATCATTCGATACTTCAGACTGCTGCTTAAGCTGAGATAGCTGCTCTACTGTACTAGATAGCAACGGGAGATCCGAATGTCCTAAGTAACGATGCTCAGCATTCCACTGAGTTTGCCCGTGGCGAACAAGTACTAATTCTAGCTCTATAGAAGGAAACGCCATGTCTAGCATTAGCCCCCGATCCATATCCATGCCACAACCGCGCATAAGCCTACAAAAATTGAAGAGGAAAGCATCATCATCCGCGAGGTCTGAATAATATCGTCCGGCTCCATCGCTCGTACCGGATCACCCATATAGGCTCGGAAAGAAGCGACACCATGATAGACGTTCTCTCCTCCGAGACGGATACCAAGTGCGCCCGCAACAGCGGATTCTGGATAGCCGCTATTTGGGCTTGGATGGAGACTCGCATCCCTCTTCACCATTTGCAGACAATTGCGCCAATCCAGACGAAGCAGCCATGCACACAGTGCCAAGAGCAATGCCGTAATCCGTGCTGGAATGAAGTTAGCAACATCATCAAGCCGAGCGGATGCCCAGCCGAGAGCTCGGTATTTATCATTCTTATATCCCACCATGGAATCGAGTGTATTTACTGCTCGATAAGCCATAGCAAGCGGCGCGCCACCGATGAGCGCATAAAACAATGGAGAAATAATCGCATCGACGATATTCTCTGCTACAGTCTCTACTGTGCCGCGCACAACTTCCGGGGAATCTAGCGAAGTCGTATCACGCCCCACGATCATCCCCAACGCCTTGCGGGCAGCAGGGATATCGCCCTTCTGCAATTCCACGTACACCGCCATTCCTGCATCCTTTAGTCCCTTGGAGGCAATCGTGGTTGAAATCAACCAAGCCTCGGCTATCCAGACGAGCCATGGTGAGATATATGACAGCAGCCATAGCAGAATGGCTGTCAGTGCCCAAGCACCACCCGCCACACATAGCGGAAGTAACACCCCTGCTCTGCGCAGGCTTTGCGGGTGGGACCATAAACGACGGATCGCCCGCTCCAGAGCCGTGATTGCTTTGCCCATACCGATTACGGGATGGGGCAAGCTACGCGGATCACCTACGATCCGATCAATTACATAAGCCGCAAGCAGTACTAAAGCGATTGTCACAGGCGATCACCTCTGTACATTCTCCAGCAATTCCAGCTACCTATTCTCATTAGCTGTCCTTCCTTGCCTGAACCGATAGCAAACTCCCTGTCACAGCGCTATATACAAGACGCCCGATTGCGCCCCCAAGATCGGTAGCGGTTCCAGCGTAAACATGCTCTGCCTTGTATCGCCCACTTTGGCTCACAGCGAGCACTATCGCATCCGTAGTTGTTCCGGTAGCGATCAGCCCATTCTCGGGATCGGTAATCCCGAGATCGGCCAGAGCAGCAGCTTTTGCTTCGACAGCTGTCTGTACAGCATTGACCATGGCCGCCGGTGTCAGGCAGCCATCAATACCTAGCATTATGTTAATCGTACCCGGGCGATAAACAGCCAGCACATTGCGTTCCACACCCGCGCGCGCAGCATTTCCTGCGGCGGCAGTAACGCAAACAAAAATACCCGCTGAGCCTGTGTCTTCCTCAGCTACCGCTGCATGCTCTAGCGGTACAGCCGTCATCAGACCGGCACACCCAGACATTGAATAACCCCACTCGCGGAGCTTATTCTCCATATCCTGAACAGGATCACTACATTCATAATTGCGGTCAACATATAAATTGACGGCCCTCTCTAGCCGATTCATTCCTCCACCATAGAACGCACTCGATAAACCATCTGCTTCAGCAGGTAGCTCTAGTAGCAGATGGTTTCCCTTCCACTGTAAAGCAAGCCCTGGCCAGATGGCCGAATGGTACTCTTTTACACCTCCTGCGAGGTTAAATGGAATCTTTACTTGCACCATATATCGATCTTGCTCCTTCCACAGCACATTACTTTTATCCATTCATCCAACCAGCTTCGCGGTCGCGCCTGTACTTCCCCAACAGTCTCACTTAGAAACTACCTAATTCTCTATTTCAGCAAATGACTATCTGCTCTAAAATCTACTCCAACACATGCCCCTAATTTCAGGTCTGAACACATACTCAATATCCGCTCCACAGATACTCGATTTCTACTACAACATATACTCCAATATCCACCTAAAAATCCGTCCCTCACCCATCTATTGCACTTTATACAACAGATTCGGCTTTATTCACTGGCAAAAGCCATTCTGCTGTATTTCTTGCAATAGAATGTCACGTAAAAACCTAATTCACATCATTTTCCAAATTTCTATTGTACACAGCGCTATAGAATCGAATTGCTACGCCAGCAAAGCGAGTTCTGTTGTACGAAATACAACGAATGCACTTTGGAGGATGTCCATCAGAAGCTATCTCACCAAACTTTGCCACAACCCTAAGCATGCGAGCTGAAGCCCGCCATCCGGTATCAAATCGCAACTTCTGCGGTACTTGAGTCACTTATTCATTAGAATCCCTGCCTTCTCTACGCCGCGAGTGTCACTTACAGTAGACTCCCATCCCCCTGCGCTACACCAGACACTTTAACAGCAAACCCGCTGCCCTCTAAGCTACACAGGTCACTTATCCGCCAGAATTTCCTTCATCTGTTTTAGCAGCCGGACATTATCCTCATGTCCCTTAACGGCTACTCGGATATGTTCGCCTCCTAGACCGGGGTACATAGCGCAGCTGCGCACCAGTATACCGACACGCCCAAGACGGGTCTGCATCTCAGCCGCACTCCACGGCGAAGGCAGGCCACAGAGCAGAAAGTTGGCTTCGCCTGGCGGCACATCGCAGCCTAGCTGCATAAGGCCTTGCCGCAGCAGCTCCCGTTCAGTGGCGATCAGTTCGCGTGTGCGATGTCCATACTCGTGCCCACACTCAAGGCAGGCTTCGCCCGCCAGCAGCGCCAAACCATTCACGCTCCAGGTAACCTGCTTTCCGGTCATCGCCTTTGCCAGCTCCGGATGCGAAATGGCAAACCCGAGACGCAGTCCGGGAATCGCATAAAATTTCGTCATCGACCGCACCAAAATCGTATGCGGAAACTGATCCAGATCGGGCAAAAGCGTATTTCGTTCTGCTTCTGGAATAAAATCAATAAAGGCTTCATCCACAGCCAAATACGTCCCGTAGCTTTCAGCCTTCTGCGCTAAACAGCGCAGCTCATCCACAGTATACTGAACGCCATTAGGGTTGTTCGGCTGTCCAAGGAACAGCAGATCAACCTTCTCCAGCAGCCCGGCAATCTCATTCACTCCAGCTCGGAAGTGCTGTTCCTTTGTCCCCTGAACAGATAATACTTCTGCGCCGAATTGCACAGATAGCTGCCGGTACTCAGAAAAACAAGGTTCTACGATACCTACCTTTTGTGGAGCAATCGCAAGCAGCAACAATGCCATAGATTCTGCGGCTCCGTTGCCTACTGTCAACCAACTACTATGTATACCAAGGTCCTTTGCTAGCAGACTTTTGAAGCGTCGATGTCCAGGGTCAGGGTAGGCAACCACCGTAGACATTGCTGTTCTAAGTAGCTCTAAGACGGCTGGCGGAGGCCCGATAGGATTGATGTTTGCACTGAAATCAAGAAATGTGCCACCAGCCTCCTCATAAAGTTCCGCAGCTGTTAGCAGATCACCGCCGTGGCCGTATTTTTCAAGCATATTTACACTCCCTTTATCCACTTTCGCTTGTTCGATATGTATCTCATTGCCACCATTATTGCGTCTTTGCCGGGAATACGTCAATGCTTCACTAAAGGAATCACCTGAATAACCGTTTGCCTCAAATCGACATTAAAATCTACGAGATGTCAAAAGATAATAAAGTTCTAGACTGGCAGCCTCATCAGATCTATGGTCACGCAGTCCCGAACCCGCTTCGGCTTGAAGATGGAAACGGGATATCGTTTACATGATCACCTGTACGAATAAAGAAAGATGCTATGCCGAATACGAAAAAAAGAAGTCGACCATTTCGTTGGTCGACCTCTAATTTTTTCTCTAATTTTTCTATTGCGCGGTCAAAATTTGAGGACCTTCAGCCGTGATGGCGATCGTATGCTCGTATTGCGCGGCGAGCTTGTTATCCATCGTCCGTGCGGTCCAGCCGTCCGGATCGATTGTCATGAAGTAGGTACCTTCGGTGATCATGGGCTCAATCGTGAATACCATACCTTCCTTGATACGGGGGCCTTTTCCAGGCTTGCCGACATGCATATAAGTCGGCTCCTCGTGCAGGTCGCGGCCGATGCCATGAGCGAGAAGGTCGCGCACGACGCCGAAACCGTGTGATTCCGCATGCCGCTGAATCGCGCTCGTCACGTCGCCGAGTCGATTGCCGGGCTGAGCCTGCTCGATGCCCAGGTCAAGACATTCCTTCGTGACACGCATCAACTTCTCGGCCATCGGCGAGATCTGCCCGACCGCATAACTCCAGGCCGAATCGCCGAGCCAGCCATCGAGCTCAGCGACCGTGTCGATCGTCACGATATCACCTTCCTCAAGTGGCTTATTGCTAGGGAAGCCATGCGCGATTACATCGTTGGTGGAGGCACAGGTCGCATATTGATAGCCCCTATAGCCTTTCTGGTATGGCTTTGCGCCGTGCTTCAACATAATGTCCTCGAATATGCGCTCAATCTCGTTGGTGGTAATACCCGGTTTGATAAGCGGGGCGATTGTACGATGACATTCAGCCACCACTTGGCATGCCTTGCGGATAGCCTCAATTTCATGCTTGCTTTTTAAAATGACCATGTTCGTATCAGGACCCCTTCGTAATAGCTTGGATAGCGAGTCGGGCGATTCGATCGACGTTCAGATCAGAATTGCTCGCATAGTAGTGCAGCCCACAGCAACCGACCAGCACGGCAAGCATATGGTCGACGCTGTCGTCTTCGCACTGGGCGATCGATTGGAGTGGAACGTACAGGCGTTCCATAAACCGTCTCTTGGCGTGGTGTCGATCCCTTTCAGACAAGCCTACATAATGTTCCGCCGCCATTTTGTAGACGAGATATGCGCGGGCGTCCGACTGCCACAGCTGGAGCAGCGCTTTACAATACATCAACAACTGCCTGTCATCCGGTGGGCTGCCGCTGATGTTCGCCCATTTGGCGATAACTTGCTCACATCGCTCAAAGCCGCTTTCTAATACATCTTCTATTAATAAATGCCGGTTGGGATAATAATGGTATACTGTGCCGTAACCAAGACCTGCCTCGCGGGCGACGTCGCGAATATCAAAGCTGCCGCCCGTGCGAAAGTAGGAGCGAGCGGCGACGTCCAGGATCTGTTCTTTGCGCTGTATGCGTATGAGCTCATTTTGTTCTTTGGTACGGGGGCACATAGCGTATAACCTCCTTATTTAGACCTGCAAATTTGTCAATATAAAAATAGTAACCCATGGGCTGGAGAAATGCAAAAGATTTGTTGATGTTCGATAATAAGAAGTACTGAACAATAAGACAGGGTGCTGGAAATTCTTCAATTTAAAAATCGCATTCATTCAACGAATCCAGTCTAATACTTTATTTCCACCGAAACACGAAGCGATCTCTTTTGTTAAAAAACTGCTTTTGGTTTAAAATGAGAACTGTAATCAATTTTGCTGCAACGGAGGAATTCACTATGATTTTTATTGATAACACAGGGATTACTGACGCTTCCATCAATTTGGCGATTGAGGAATATGCGCTGAAACACTTGCCGATGGACGAGAGTTACCTGCTTTTTTATATTAACAGCCCATCTATCATCATCGGTAAACATCAAAATACGATTGAAGAAATCAATCAGGAATATGTTAAAGAGAATGATATTAAGGTTGTGCGGCGTTTGTCCGGCGGTGGAGCGGTCTATCACGATCTCGGAAATTTGAACTTCAGCTTCATTACTAAGGACGACGGCCAATCCTTCCATAACTTCCTGAAATTCACCCAGCCGGTGATCGACTACTTACAAAGCATGGGTGTAAACGCTGAGCTTAGTGGACGGAATGATCTTCAAGTCGGCGAACAAAAAATTTCCGGCAACGCTCAATTCTCCACACGTGGACGCATGTTCAGCCATGGCACACTGATGTTTGATCTCAATTTGGACAATGTACAAGCCTCACTAAAAGTAAATCCAGAGAAGTTCAAATCGAAGAGCACCAAATCCGTACGTAGTCGCGTAGCCAACATCAAAGAGCTGCTAGGTACAGACATGACCATTGAAGAGTTCCGCTCGGGTCTCCTACGTTCGATCTTTGGCATGGAGCCATCCGAGGTCCCTCAGTATAAGCTGCAACAAGCCGACTGGGACAAAATCCACGAAATTTCCAAAGAGCACTACCAGAACTGGGACTGGAACTACGGTCTGTCTCCAAAAAGCAACGTCAAACACACACGTAAATTCCCTGCTGGAATTATTGATATTCGTATGGATATTGAGGATTCCCTCATTAAGGACATCAAAATCTATGGTGACTTCTTTGGGGTTGGTGACGTAGTAGATGTTGAAAATGCACTTCGTGGCAAACGTTATAATGAGGCAGAGGTTAGAGAAGCATTAGCTGATCTGGATTTGAAGCATTACTTCGGACGTATTGAGCCGGAGGACTTTATCGGACTGGTTTTCTTAGAGGAATAGTTACACAAAAATAAAGGGGCTTGCTTATCCTATGCGCAATTTGCGTAAAGAATAGACAAGCCCCCTTTCATATTCATTTTAGTTCAAGGAGAAAGTATAAATACATAGACAACGAACGCTAGAGTCAGCATGATGCAGATGTTCTCTACGGCTCCACCTTTTTTCGTGCCTGTACTCATTAGCTTTAGACGCAGCTTAAAGGGTATTGGCGGCAATGGTGTAATTCCTCTTTGAGTAAGGGAGTCTGCCAGTAGATGAAGTGCATACGACATACCGCCAGCTATCCACAGACTGCCACCATCATTTATACCCGCTGAGGCAAAATACAATAAGGCGCTCCAGCCCGCGACTCCATACAAGGTATGTGTCAGTCCACGATGAGGAACAACCGATGAGACTACAAGCACGCACGCTGCAATGTAGTTCCATGGATCATAGGCTTCCCCGAACGCAAAGAGTGCTATGGCAATCAAGATCATGACCAAATGGCGCAGCTTTCGACTAGGCAGGAAAGATACACTTCCGACTAGCAGTGCAAGCACAATATTCCAAGGACCTTCCACGATTCCGGCAAAATAGAGATAGATCGCTGCGCCTATCAAAGCAATTTGCAGCGCTCTTAATAGAAATTCTGGAATCGCCTTGCGCACAAGCAGCGAATTCGGTTCATCGATATCAGGCAGCAAAGAGCTTAACGCTGCGACTGCAATAACTGGAATCGTAATCTCGTGTGACATCAAACTCATTACAGATAGGGTAACCCCAGTGCTGATTATTAAATGGGATCTGCCCATCATGGTGAAACCGCTCCTTTCTAAGATGCAAAAACAAGAACAAATGTGCGGTTATCGAAGTATATCAAGACCCTGTTTTTTTGTCTAGCCTAATCCCTTAAATCCCTTTAAATATAAGCCTTTGAGCGATTCCCATCTTGTCCTCCCCATGAATATACGATACAATTTGGACAACTTGACCTTGTCGTTCTTACAAGGACGGCATTTGCCGAAGAGAGGATGACCTAAGAAGTGAAGCGTTCCCGTATGGCCGATTTCAGCCTGCTACTTGTGGCGATGATGTGGGGATGCACCTTTCTGATTGTTCAAAATGCTGTCAAAGTGCTCCCTCCACTCGCGTTTAACAGCATCCGCTTTACAGGTGCTGCCCTGTTGCTGGCTCTAATCACTTTTATTTTTTACCGCAAGGAGTGGAAACAGCTAAGTTTCCGCATGGTACGTGATTCTCTGCTGCTAGGCCTTTTTTTGTTTATGGGCTATGGTTTCCAGACCATGGGACTTCTATATACAACCACCTCCAATACCGGGTTTATTACCGGTCTATCGGTCGTATTGGTTCCGTTTCTCTCTCTGGCGCTACTAAAGCATGCCATTTCACGTTACACTTGGTTCAGCGCGGCGCTTGCCGCAGTAGGTCTTTATCTGCTAACCTTCACCGGCTCTGCTTTGTCCCTGAATAAAGGCGATGCTTTGATCTTGCTCTGCGCCATAGCTTTTGCGCTACAAGTCGCATTTACTGGCGTTTATGCACCTCATTATCCGGCGTTGCCGCTGGCAACCTTGCAGCTCGCCTTCGTTGGACTGTTGAGCATTGTCGCTTCGCTTATCTTTGAAGGAGCTGCACCGCTGGCACACAGCGCAGAGCTTATCAAGGACCCGGACGTTCTCTGGGCACTTTTAATCTCTATCGGTCCTACCAGCGCTTTTGCTTTCTGGATTCAAACCGCTTGCCAGAAGTACACTACGCCTTCCCGGGTAGCCATTATTTATGCCACAGAACCTGTATTCGCTGTTCTGACAGGCTTAGCCTTTGGCGGAGAAACGCTTGGTATGTCCGCTCTGCTCGGTTGTGGTTGTATTCTGGGAGCTATGCTTATGGCAGAGCTGAGCCCGGAACCGAGTCAGAATCAACATAAGAAGAATTATTTTTCCAAATTACATTTATTTAGAAAGAGATAAGGAGAGAGACAAATGTACAAATTGATCGCGATTGATATTGATGACACTCTAATTAACGATGACAAGGAAGTAACACCCGCTACACAGACTGCGCTTGAAGAGGCTGTAGCCGCTGGCGTTGTTGTAACCCTTGCTACAGGCCGAGCTTATGCTTCTGCACAAGCCATTGCCCGTCAAACTGGACTTAACGTGCCAATCATCACTTACCAAGGCGCACTCGTTAAGAACTTGCTCGATGAAAAGGTACTATATGAGCGTTACGTGCCACAAGATGCGGTACACAAGCTGTTCACTTACTGCGTGGAGCATAATCTGCATTTGCAAACTTACATTGACGACAAGCTGTATGCCCGTGAAGACAACCAGAAGATCAAAGATTATACAGACCTGAACAAAACGCCATATTATATTGAACCAGATTGGGAGAAGCTTGTACCACAAAGAACACCAAAAATGCTGATTATCGATGATCCTGCATTCTTGGATGAGCTGGCTCCAATTCTACGTGAATTGCTCGGCGATTCCGTGCATATTACCAAATCCAAACCACAATTCCTAGAAATCATGCATCATGAAGGAACCAAGGGAATTGCGCTTGAATTCCTAGCCAATCATTTTGGTTGTGATCTCTCCGAGACTATGGCTATGGGTGACTCTTGGAACGACCATGAGATGCTGGAAGCTGCCGGTCTTGGCGTTGCTATGGCGAACGCTATTCCTGCACTGAAAGAAATTGCTGATTTCGTAACCCTGAGCAACAATGAAGATGGCGTAAAATACGCGATTGATAAATTCATTCTCAATAAAGTGAACTAAATCGGCTGAACTTAATAGTTTTAGTGATAAAGTTCAGTTGCAACTACGGTGAATATTTGGACTTACGGTCGCTGTTAGGTTTGAATTTCATGATTTAAACCGTTGTCAACGGTAGAAATTCAAACCTAAAGGCGATCGCTTACGCTCCTACAGTTACAAACTTTCCCCTCCATTGCTCCTTCCTTTACCTCAAGTTCTTAAGTTCAATCTATATAAATTCACTTTTTTAAGAAAAGGGTGTTGCTACGCCATATTTTATGACGTTGCAACACCCTTTTGTTATTTCAGCAAGCTCGGTACTCCTGTAGATGCAAACTCTAATGCCTCTTGCTCACCCTCCCCAGCCTCTTCCTCTTCCAGCTGAGAATAGTACAAATCATGATATCTTCCTTCTGCTGCAAGTAGCTCCTCGTGGGTACCACTCTCCACAATTTCACTGTTCTCCATCACTAGAATGACATCAGCGTTCTGAATCGTTGATAGACGGTGAGCGATAACGAGTGTGGTTTTGTCTCCCATTAATTTACGAATCGCTTGCTGCACCAGCTTCTCCGATTCATTATCAAGCGCAGCAGTAGCTTCATCCAGCAACAAAATTGGAGAGTTCCTAAGAATCGCTCTCGCAATCGATAGTCGCTGGCGTTGTCCACCGGACAGGCGTGAACCTTCCTCACCGATATCTGTATCGAGGCCCTCCGGCAACTCCATTACAAAATCATAAGCGTTCGCTTGTCGCAAAGCTTCCAAAATTTCATGCTCATCTGCATCTGGATTTCCATTTCGGATATTATCACGGATACTTCCTGTATAAAGCCCGGACTCTTGCGGCACATAAGAGAAGTGACTCCTAAGTTTAGCTAAACTCATCTCGCTTGTCTTCTCATTATTTATAAATACTTCACCCTCATCAGGTTCATACAACCCAAGGAGTACCTTAAAAAGTGTAGATTTCCCTCCACCGCTCGGTCCCACAATTGCCATTTGAGCCCCTTTGTGAAGCTCTAAGCTGATTTTGTTCAAACTACGTCTCTCCGCACCCGGATAAGAGAAGGATACTGAGGACATGACCATACGCTCAAATTCAGGCTGCTTCTTAACTGCTTCGGGTAAAGCCTCCACTTCTACAGGGCTATCCAACACTTCAAAGATCCGCCCCGCCGCCCCAAGTGATTGCTGCATCGAATTGATCAGTCCTGGCAATGCCGAGAACGGCATCACTAAATAATTCATGAGCTGGATGAAAGCAATCATCGCACCGACCTCAAGTGATCCTTTTGCCACAAAATAACCAGCCACGACCAGCGCCAGAAGAAACGTAAAGTTTCCCAAAAAAGAGGAGAATGAGCCAGTAGCTCCCTCTATTCTTCCCCGTTTTAATTCTTCGGAAGTGATATTCTCACTATGTTCCTGATATTGCTTCATTAGTCTGCGTTCAATGCTAAAGGATTTAAACACCATACTACTGCCTAGAATGTCATGTAAAAAGGAAGTAATCTTGCTCATATTGGTCTGAATCTTCACACTGTTCTCACGCATCGCTGAACCGAAGATTTTTCCCGTAAGGAACATCAAAGGCCCCATTGCAAAACAGATCAATGCCAGTAGCCAGTTAATATAGAGCAAATAACCAAAAGCCGCGAGAGCAAGCAAAGGGTTACGGATTAAATCAATCATTACCTCGCCGGTAGCATTACCCACAGATTGATTATCATTAGTAAAGCGGGACAACAAATCTCCGGAGTGATTACGGTCAAAATAAGACTGTGGAAGAGCTAAAGCATGTCGCATCATATCTAGCCGCAGTTCATTTCTGATCTTGGCTGAGATTTTATTTTTGAGATAGCGATCGAAAAAACCGTTGATTGCACTCACTAATAAGTAGATTAATCCGAATATAACCAGCCCTTTAAAAGCTTTCACATCAAGTCTAACCGCCGCATCCGTAATTACTGAGAGCAGCCAAGCAATCGTTAAATCCAGAACAATCCCAAATAAAGTCGTAAATAATAAAACCGTATATAAGAGCTTGTGCCTTAACATGTATGTACTTAATCTTGAGAAAACACCTTTCTGCTTCAAAAAAAATCAGCCCTCTCCCCTATTAGCTACTTATTACTCCCTTCCTATCGTTGATAATTATTCTATATATGTAAATATAAGACGGCAATACTTTCTGATTATAAAGTATAAACATGATTCTGAATACCGAATGCAATAGATATCACAAAAGGGACATCAACAGGCTGAGATTTACCCGAGTGATGCCCCATAGCCAAATCGCATATATATTGTTGCTGTCTTTTTCATGTATACTAGAACCAGTTTGACTATCTTAGCAAAAATAGAGGAGTAACTTCACAACATGATCAAAGGACTTACTGCACTATTTTCAATTCCCTCTTATGCCTTACTCTTTTTATGTATGCTACTTCAGGGAATGGGGATTTCACTCAGTTCACCCTTCTTATCCATTTATTTCACGGAACAGCTTGGCGTATCTGTCGGATTGTTTGGTGTTTTTCTAGCCACCACGTTAATTGCCGGAATATGGATCAGTACACTAATCGGAAGACGCTCTGACCTCGGCTTAAATCGAAAAAACATTTACCTTGTTGCCACACTCTGTAATGCGCTGGCTTATAGCGGGTACTTGCTCATTCAGGATTTCACGATCTTGTTCATCTACATGATTGTGTTCACCGCCCTCGGTGCACCAGGGATGCCTCAATTGTTCGCCATTGCTAGAGAAGCAGTGAATAAGAGCAATTTTACGGATACTGCGTTTGCTAATTCTACCTTGCGTTCTGCTTTCTCTCTTGGCTTTATTACAGGTCCTTTAATCGGCACCCTGCTAATCGCTGCTGTTGGGTTTAAGGGGATTTTCACGGGTACGATCGGAGTATTCCTGCTTGTTGCCTTACTCGTTTTCTTCTTTCTCAAATCAAATTCAGATACAGAGCTGAGCAGCAACAAGGCTGAAGTAAAAGTGAAAACTTTCCGGCTCAGTCAGAACCGCAATATTCTGCTTCCTTTTCTGATTCTGATACTCATGTATGTAGCTCACTGGACGAGCAGCATCAATACGGCCCTCTTTATTACAAATAATCTAGGGGGATCGACAAGTGATGTCGGTCTAGTCAGCAGTATATGTGCTGCGCTGGAAATTCCATTTATGATTATGCTCGGTCTACTCAGTGCGAAGTACAGTAACCGAGCCTTGATGATGTGTGGGGCCATTTTAGGAGGAGCATATTATCTCGTTGTCATTTTCTCAGGCGAGATGTGGCAGATGCTTGCAGCCCAAGTTCTACTAGCTGTTTTCGTTGCTGTGATATCAGCGATTGGCATTAGCTACATCCAGGATCTGCTCCCAAACATGCCTGGGTATGCATCCACGCTTTATTCTAATTCATCCACGATCGGTAGATTGATTGGGAGTCTTGTTGGCGGGGGCATAGCCAGTATTGTAGGTTACCGGTATTCATTTGTGCTCTGTTTTATACTCATCATTGTTTCCTTAGTCATGCTCGCGGTAAGCGGACGTCACCCTTTAAATGAACCAGAACAATTAACTGTTTAATCCGTTTATTTCTACTTCCCCATTCTCTTCTACAGTGAAGAGAATGGGTTTTTGTATATTGGAATTCTCATACCTGTCTGGGCTAGAGTAACATTCTCCGGTAAAATATATGCTTCTCTCATATCCACATCATGCGACATATGGGTATACACTGCCTTTTTAGGCTTCACGATTTGCAGTAGCTCCGCTGCCTCCGTCATGTCGTACACAGAACGAGTGGATAGCTCCGCTGCTTCGTAATAGAAGCTTGTACCAAGGACCAGCAGGTCGGCTCCATGCATCAGGCGTGTCTCCTCAGCCCCAAGAGATATGGAATCAGGACAATACACCCATGTATAACCCTCCTTCTCTAGCCGAAAGGCGTACGAATATCCATTCTTACCATGGTTTACTTTCCAGGTATCTATCTTCCAGCCGTCCAGTTCTATCCCTTCATCACAGGGAATCATCTCGATGTGATTTCGCAGCCAAGGGTATTGCCGCTCGATAATAGGAATAACTTCTGCTGGAGTATAAAGTTCACCCTTAATGCCCGTCCATCGACAAGCATCTGCCCATTCCGGTAGCCCACCAATATGATCAAAATGAGCATGCGTCACCAGCAGTCTACGCATTTTCCGAACTCCCTGCGCCTCCATCTGACGTCGCCAATCTGGCCCACAATCAATCACTAGAAAGTCAATGCCATTATCTATAAGTACAGACGAACGCAGCCTTGTATTGCTCCCATACTCCCTTGCTTCTGTGCAGGTCTCGCAGCTGCAATATATCCGTGGAACACCCATGGCATCCCCAGTACCCAAAAACACCAACGTATCCATAATCTATCTCTCCTTCAATTCCCATCAAGGAAGTCTTAAATTATCATATGTCTATCTTAAAGATGCTCACCAAAATATCCCCACAAGTGAAGCTTTGCTTCGATGCGTACCCAGGTACTTTGCGGGGGCCCCAAATATATACTTTCGTCAAAAAAGTCATCCCTTAAGCAGTAGCCCTGCTAGGATGACTCTATTTTTACACCTCTACCTATATTCCTGCAAGTACCTGATACCAAATTCCCCGCTTGGAATAAAGCGTGCTTCGCACCTCATCCCAGCCCCCTAAATAATTGATATCGAAGAGACCCGCTGGATCGGGGTAGCGGCTTTTGTTCTCCGCATAGACCTGTTTATCTACGGGACGAAAGCCATATTTTGCAAAGATCTCTTGTGCCTGTGGGGTCATCAAGAAATCAACTAATGCTTCTGCTGCCGCGCGTGTCCCATGCTTATCCGCATACTTCTCTACGACAGCCGCTGGGTTCTCAATCAGCATTGTATTTTTAGGAATAATGACTTCATATTTAACACCCTGAGCAATCCGGGCCAGCAGTTCATTCTCATAGGTGACAATGACATCACCCACTCCATACTCGAAGGCAGCCATAGATGCACGTCCGCTCTTATCCAAAGACTCCACATTGGCATGTACACTTTCTAAAAAAGCTTTCGCTGCTGCTGGATCCTTAACGCCCTCTTGCTCCTCTGACAGCTTCAGACCAGCCCCATAGATCGCGTTAATATCCCACTGCGCACCACCGGATGTTTTGGGATTTGGGTATAACACTTTAATCCCTGGCTTGGCTAAGTCCGCAAAATCGTGAATTCCTTTGGGGTTTCCCTCACGGGTACCAAGTGCGACTACCGAACGTGTCACCATGCCTTGTTCCCCCTGCTCTTTCCACGTTGGCGCTACGAGTCCAGCCTTAACCAGTTTCTCGACATCACCTTCCATGGCTAGCAGTGTAACATCCGCTTCGAACCCGCCTACGATTGCACGTGCCTGTGTTCCAGAAGCTTCATAAGACTGCTGAAAACTAATCTCCTGTCCAGTATCCGCTTTCCACTGCGCTGCAAATAACGGCAAAATATCTTCCATCGCATCCTTAGCTACACTGTATGCGCCAACGACCAGCGTAACATCCCCTTGCTTCGAAGGATCTGCCATCGTCGTAATCGCCTTCTCATTCCCACAACCGACTGCTGCCAGCGTGAGTATGGCCAGCATTAGGGCAGCAAAACATCCGTGCAGTTGTCTGCTCCTTTTGAAATTCATTGCGGCCCACATCCTTCGAGATAATGATTTTAATATTTCCTTGAAAGTAGCTCTTTGGCTGAACTTAAAATTCAAGTAACCAACGTTCGGTATTTGCCGTAATTACGCAGAATGTTTGGACTTCCACTTCATTACTTCATACCTTCACATCAGTTCCTCTAATCCTTTCTCATCACATTCGCTACTCTTCAAAAAAATTGAAAATCATTTTATTTATTTTTATATTAAATAAATATCGGCATCGGATCTTCTTTCAGGTTGTTCTCCTGGATCCAACTTCGCTCATCATTAAACAAGTAGGCGCGGTGCACAAGGACTGAGATATCCTGTCCCGGCTGCAATGTTTCTTTCTCCAAAGAACGGTAAGTGACCAGTTTATGACCATTAACTTCAACCTCAACGAGCCATTCACTTCCACGGAAATGCAGATGCTTTACGACGCCTTTTTCCGTAGCTGAAGCCATCTTGAACTCATGCAGGTTACCAACTTCAATATACTCAGGACGAATCAGTGCTTTGGTAGGCTTACCGTCTCCAGCGCCTTTAAAGCCTTTCACCTCAGAAGCATCTTCAATCAGTGTCGACTCCCCGATAAAAGTTGCCACAAATGGTGTTTTAGGCTCCTTATAAATATCCCAAGGTGTACCCTTTTGTTCCAACTGCCCTTGGTTGATGATCATAATCTCGTCCGCGACTTCAATCGCTTCGTCTTGGTCATGCGTTACGAAGATGGAAGTGATGCCAACACGCTCAATCAGCTCACGTAGCCAAGCGCGAAGCTCCTGACGGATCTTCGCATCAATAGCTGCGAATGGCTCATCTAAGAGTAATAGCTGTGGTTCAGGCGCGAGTGCACGAGCAAAGGCCACACGCTGGCGTTGTCCACCAGATAGCTGATGCGGATAACGCTTCTCGAAGCCTTTTAATCCCGTAAGCTCCACCAGTTCCATAACACGGTCACGAATGGCAGTTTTGCTGGCCTTTTTAACTTTTAATCCAAAAGCAATATTATCAAAAACAGTCATGTGCTTAAATAATGCATAGTTCTGAAACACGAAGCCGATCCCGCGCTCTTGAGGAGGAAGATTGTTAACTGTCTGACCATGAAAAATGATCTCCCCATTATCCGGTGTCTCCAGCCCTGCGAGCATACGAAGAATCGAAGTTTTACCGCCACCACTCGGGCCGAGCAGTCCGATCAGATGACCTTTTGTAATGGTGAAATTGACGTCCTTGACCGCATGAAAATCTCCAAAATGCTTATTTAATCCCCGCACTTCAACATGCATATTACTGCACTTCCTTTCTTCTCTTGGTCCATTCCATCAATAACAGTAGACCTGCGGAAAATGCAGCCAGAACTAGCGCTATTCCTCCAGCAGCCGTTACATTAAAATTCTCAACATCCTGATAGACTAGCGTCGTCGCCGTCTGGGTTTTGTTCATAATGTTACCCGAGACCACGAGCACTGCCCCGAACTCACCTAGTGAACGAGCCACCGTAAGGATGACCCCATACACAACCGCCCAACGAATCGAAGGCCAAGTCACCTTCCAAAAAATTGTCCAGCCACGAGCGCCCAGTGTAGAAGCAGCTTCCTCCTGCTGTGAACCAATCTCCTGAAGCACCGGCATTACCTCACGCACCATTAAAGGAAAGGTTACGAACAAGGTAGCAATGATCATTCCGGGAATCGCATAGACGATCTTCAGCCCAATCCCTTCAAAAATCGCACCCAAGGCGCTATCCGGACCCAGCAGCAGGACAATCATCAGCCCGCCAATGACAGGGGACACAGCATAA
Organism: Paenibacillus sp. FSL P4-0184; assembly: GCF_038004625.1. Lineage (NCBI taxonomy): Bacteria > Bacillati > Bacillota > Bacilli > Caryophanales > Paenibacillaceae > Paenibacillus > Paenibacillus sp. FSL P4-0184. The sequence continues at coordinate 731,157 of NZ_JBBORN010000001.1, forward strand.
GGCAAATCAACAATACTGTTAAGCAAGCCCTTTAGACGTCTATTTATCCAGTTCGCCCGGACAAGATACAGCGCCATCATAATTCCGAACAACGTATTTAATAACGTAACTACGATCACAACAAGCCCAGTCATCATAAGCGCATGCAGCGCTTCAGGCCTAGTCAGAGCATTCCAGAAACCACCAAATCCTTCACTAAAAGCACCTATAGCCATTTTCCCTAGCGGTGCAGCGATTAGCAGAAAAAATACCAAGTAGGTGAGTACGATCCACAATTTTCTCATGAGCGTCTCCCCCGCATCTGCAGCATATTAATGAGCCAAAGAATGAGAAAAGATAAGGTCAAGAGAATGACAGAAACCGCTGCTGCGGAAACCGGATTATCACTTTCAACTTCACCAAAAATAAAAACAGAAGATACGAGTGTACGACCTGGAATATTGCCTGCTACGAGGACTACAGCGCCGAATTCAGCAAGCGCCCGCGAGAAGGCGAGCATTCCACCGCTGATCATCCCAGGAGCCATAGAGGGGAGAATAACATGCCAGAAGACTTTAGTTCCCTTGGCACCCATTGTATATGCCGCTTCCTCTTCGGAAGGATCAAGTTCCTCCAGCAAGGGCTGAACCGCTCGAATCACGAAGGGAAAGGTTACGAAGACCATAGCAATTACGATTGCCGGTTGATGAAAAACAATTTCAAAACCAAGCGCTTCTGCAGCCTTGCCGATAAGACTACCAGGTCCGAGCAAGAGCAAAATCATCAAACCACCAACTGCCGTCGGTAGTGCAAATGGTAAATCCACAAGACTATTAAGCAATGCTTTACCAATGAATTGATAACGAATAAGAACCCAGGCAATCATTGTTCCTAAAAAGACATTAATTAAAGTAGCGATGATCGCCAGCTTTAAGGTTAACAGCACCGACTTCCAGGCAATCGGGTCGCTTATGCTTTCCACAAAATTACCGAAACCCAGTGAAAAAGAGTTGTAATAGACCCCAAGTATAGGCAACACAATCAATACTACAAAATAGAGCAAAATTGTAGTTCGGAAACCCCAAATCCAACCTTTGTGTCTAAGCAGCGAATTCAATGATTTTGCCCTCCCACCTCCGGATAACCGGTCGGTATACTAACCAACATCTCCATTAATTATTCCTATTTATATACTTGGTTTTATATTATTACTACTTTACCAAATCCTTCTCGTTGTCGTCAATTACTTTCAAGTGAATTTGGGGTAAAATATATATAACAAAGGTTAGGAAAAAGTGGCACATCACAGGAAGGGGAATGATTATGCTGCATACACTGGAGATTACTACAACAAAACGGGATGAATTACGGGATATTACTCGTGAAGTCATTTCTTTTGTGAAAAAAAGCGGGGTGCGTAGCGGGGTGATCGTAGTTTATTGTCCACATACCACCGCAGGAATTGCAATCAATGAGAATGCAGATCCTGATGTGAGGCATGATGTTCTGATGCGTTTGGATGAAGTCTACCCTTGGGAGCATCCGAAGTATCGACATGCTGAAGGCAATACTGCCTCCCACCTTAAGTCTATTACATCCGGACCTTCCCAGAGCATAATCATCCATGATGGCGAACTATTACTTGGACGTTGGCAGGGGATTTATTTTTGTGAGTTTGATGGACCTAGACGTAGACAATGTTTCTTAAAAATTATTGAGGGATAAATGATGAATGGCCGCATCCGTTATTGCTACGGAGCGGCCATTAAAATATAACTAGAATTAAATATTACTTTGACCAAGCAGAGAAGTAGTGTTATACCAATGCACAGCTTTAAAGTGTCAACTTATAAAAAAAACAGCATGTTAAAGGCTGCGACATAAAACCTTGATATGAGCTGATGCTGCCTCTTTTACATCCTCAAATGATACTTTATCTTGGATATAATAAGATATAAATCCGTGAGCGGATAAGAACAAGGTTAGCGGCACGTTCTGCCAATCCTCGGACACATATCCCTCTTCCTTCATATGACGGCGTACAATACTTGAGAATAAATCAAAACATCGTCCCTGCTCTGCTCTACAATAAGCCAGCAGCTCTTCATCACGAATCATAAACATAATTTCATACTGATAAGGATGATCTATTCCAAACCTTATAAACTCCATAATTAGCTGCTCTACTCGAGTCATACCCTCTTCAGGTGGCTTATTCATTACTTGACCAAGCAAAGTAGCCACATGATTAAAATCTTCGACAACAATGGCGTAGAACAATTCCGCCTTCTCTTTGAAATGATAATAGAGAGAGCCGTGGCTGTATCCCAAATGCTGACCGATGCTTCGCATTGAAATCGCTCGATACCCTTTGGTAATAAACAGATGCCTAGCGGCCTCTAATATTCTTTCCCTCGACAACTCCTGCTCCACTGCTCTCCTTGCCATATACCTAATCCCCTTCGCTGTAGTAAATCCGCCGCCCTTCTGTTACCAAGGCTTGCCCTTGGGTTAGATCTGTTATCCATGCCATAAATGCGTCTCCCTCGTCATTTCGCGGTAAGCATAACAACGTTACTTTATCGGTGAACAAAGTCTCGCCGGTCTGAATACCCCTTCCCCGAAGTTCGTTCTCAACCTTGCCTAGCCAAGTGTAATCAATTTCTACGAATACCTCTCGTCTTAGCACACGGGTGATTACTTCTCCTGCTTCAAGCGCAAGCACTGCCCCATCCGTATAAGCTCTAATCAGCCCTCCGGCACCCAGCATAATGCCTCCGAAATAACGGGTAACAACAATTGCGACATTTTTAACTCCCTGGTTGCGAATTACTTCCAAAATCGGTTTGCCGGCTGTTCCACTCGGCTCCCCGTCGTCCGATTGCCTCTGGATTTCGTCTCGCTCCCCAATCACATAAGCAGAACAGTTATGCGTTGCGTCCCGATGTTTCTTCTTGATGTCTTCGATAAACAACAATGCTTCTTCTTCATTCTCAACTGGCATAACATGACCAATGAAGCGAGATTTGCGGATTACGACTTCCTTAGAACCGGAAGATCGCACCGTTCGATATTGTTCTAACATAATTATTCCAGTCCTTATATACATATGATGTCTTCATATAATGTCAGGAGCAGCCCCGGTATTGGATTACCTATGGACTGCTCCTGGTGTCTTACACTAGTATGAATGGTCTCTAAATTACTGCTGCAATACTATTCTGTAAGTCTTGCTTCCAGCTCTGCTTTTTCTTTTTCGTAACCCGGTTTGCCAAGTAGCGCAAACATATTCTTCTTGTATGCTTCAACGCCTGGTTGGTCGAATGGGTTAACACCGAGCAGGTAACCGCTGATGCCGCAAGCTTTTTCAAAGAAGTAAACCAAATAACCAAATGTGTATGGTGTTTGATCAGGAATAGTAACGATAAGGTTAGGTACTTGACCATCTGTATGCGCAAGCATTGTACCTTGGAAAGCCTTCTTATTTACGAAATCCATAGTCTTTCCTGTTAAGAAGTTCAAGCCATCCAGATCATCAGGATCGTTCTCAATGGTCACATGATGAGCCACTTGTTCTACTTGGATTACCGTTTCAAAGATATTACGGTTACCTTCTTGGATAAATTGACCCATGGAGTGTAGATCCGTAGAGAAATCAACGGAAGAAGGATAAATTCCTTTGAAATCCTTACCTTCGCTCTCGCCAAACAATTGTTTCCACCACTCCGATACAAAGTGTAAGGAAGGCTCATAGTTAACGAGGATTTCAGTTGTCTTACCTTTGCGATACAGAGCATTACGAACTGCAGCATATTGATAAGCTTGGTTAGTAGCTACATCTGGATTATTGAACTCATCCGCAGCGGCAGCAGCACCTTGCATCATCTCTTCAATGTTAATACCTGCTACAGCGATTGGAAGCAAGCCTACAGGTGTCAATACGGAGTAACGTCCGCCTACATCGTCTGGAATGATGAAGGATTCATAACCTTCTTCAGTAGCCAATTTCTTAAGGGCACCTTTTTCCTTATCTGTAGTAGCGTAAATACGTTTGCGAGCTTCTTCCTTACCATATTTCTTCTCCAGAGCTGCGCGGAAAATGCGGAAAGCAATGGCTGGCTCAGTCGTAGTTCCTGATTTGGAGATTACGTTCACGGAGAAGTCTTTGCCTTCTACTAAATCAAGCAAATGCGTGATGTATGTAGAACTGATGTTATTACCAGCGAAATAAACTTCTGGAGTTTTGCGCTTATCTTTAGAAAGGTTATTGTAAAAAGAATGCGAGAGCGCTTCAATCGCTGCGCGTGCTCCCAGATAAGAACCACCAATACCAATTACAATCAGTACTTCGGAATCGCTCTGGATCTTCTTTGCGGCTTGCTGAATGCGTGCGAATTCTTCCTTATCATAAGCTGATGGAAGATCAATCCATCCAAGATAGTCGGAACCTACACCAGTCTTATTATGCAACTGTTCGTGCGCTAACTTAACTGGAGCGGCAAGGTTGTCAATTTCTTGTTGGTTGAAGAAAGAAAGGGCTTTGGTGTAGTCAAAATTAATCTTCTTAGACATCGGTAATGGAAACCTCCTGTTTATCTCTTTAAATTTGAAACCGCTTGTTACAACTTTATAATTAGGATACTTTAATTTGCCTTGACTGGCAAGGTCTTAGGGCACATCCCGGGCTTTAGAACCAAGTTTTCGAAAGTTTCATGGAAGCGTTTCCCGCATCATTAGGCATGGCTGAGCTGTGGTGCTAGCCTAAGTGCCGTGATAGAATGAAGAAAACGGAAGGTGGCTAAACAAATGAAACAAATCGGTTTTATCGGACTTGGAACAATGGGCGCGCCAATGGCTTCCAACTTGCTTCGTGGCGGCTTTCAGGTGACGGTGTACAACCGTACAGCAGCTAAATGTAAACCTCTTGAAGCAGAAGGTGCCCTGACTGCCCTTACGCCACGTGCCGCCGCTGAAGGTAAGGATGTTATTATTACCATGATCAGTAATGATGATTCGGTTCGTGAAGTGTTTTATGGTCAGGATGGTATTCTTGATGCACTTAAGCCAGGCGGCTTAATTATTGATTCCAGCACAATTTCTCCAGGACTAGTTCACGAAATTGCCACTGCTGTAGAAGCTCGAGGTGGACATTTCCTTGACGCGCCAGTGACCGGAAGCAAGCCGGCAGCTATTGAAGGAACCTTGGTGTTCATGGTTGGCGGCAGTGCTGAAGTTATAGAACAGCATCGCGATATCTTCGATACTTTGGGCAAAAAGCTGATACATATGGGTGAGAACGGCAGTGGTGCTGTAGCCAAGCTGGCTCATAATGCTATGGTCGGCATTCACAACGTTGCCCTGGCTGAAGGATTCGCTATCGCTGTAAAATCAGGTGTTCCAGCTGACAAGTTCCTTGAACTAGTGCAGCTTGGTTCTGCGGGTAGCAAACAAGCAGAGCTTAAAGGCCGTAAAATCATAGAAAATGATTTCAGCAATCAGTTCTCCCTTGCATTAATGTTAAAGGATTTGAAGTTAGCCTCCGCCCACAGCGATTTCACAGGCGTCCCTTCTCCAATGCTGGGACTAGCCAAAAGTATGTTCCAAGCTGGGTTTACCCAAGGCTATGGCGACGAAGACCTCTCCGCTGTAGTGAAATGCTATGAAGAGTGGATCGGACAAAAAATGGGTTCTACTGTATCCGAATAACATTTCACTTACTCATGACCGTTTCTCACATGATTTCCAATGTGAGAGGCGGTCTTTTTTAACTAATTAATTACTTATGTAGTAAAAATACGCGAACGTTTGTTTGCATTAATAATACTAAATTATTCTTTGTAGTGCAAGAAAAAAAAGAAAAAGCCCTGCTTTTCAGCAGAGCTTTCTAGTTATCTCTTTATAGAACCGGGTAAGAACAGCAATAATCAGTTACTTCAAATACTTCCAACGCAAATTTTGAGTTGCCAGGGACATTGAACGTTGCCGCTCCCTTAATCTCCTGCCATACCTCAGTGCCGGGAAGCAGCACTTTAAGATCGCCGGACAGAATCTCCATAATTTCAGGACCATCCGTACCAAATTCATATACACCAGGCAACATGATACCAAGTGTGACCTTAGTTCCATCCTGCAAAATTACCGTGCGGCTTGTTACTTGTCCGCCATAATATACATTGGCTGCTTTTTCAATCGTTGCGTTGTTAAACTGACTCATTACTTGTTCTCCCCCTAATGATTATTCAGTTAATTACAGAAGTGCTTTCACACGGCTAACTACATTTTCAACAGTAAAGCCGTATTCTTTCATTACTCTGTCTCCAGGTGCGGAAGCTCCAAAAGTAGTAATGCCGAGGATATCGCCTTGGTCACCAGTGTAACGTTCCCAGCCAAAGGTTTGTGCCATTTCGATTGCAAGACGAGCCTTAACTCCTGGAAGAATTACGGAATCACGGTATTCTTTATCTTGTTTTTCGAACAGATCCCAGCTTGGCAAGCTGATTACACGAACATCGATACCTTCTTCAGCCAAAGCAGCTTGTGCTTTAACAGCCAATTGTACCTCAGAACCAGTAGCGATCAGTTGTGCTTGTGGAGTGCCATTCTTGGAATCAGAAACAACATAACCACCACGTTTGATGTTTTCACGAACGCCATCAACTGTTCCAGCAAGAATTGGCAAGTTTTGACGAGTCAGAACCAAAGCAACTGGATTCTCTTTGTTTTCCATAGCATAAGCCCATGCTGCAGAAGTTTCGTTAGCATCAGCCGGACGAATAACAGTCAGACCTGGGATGATACGCAGGGAAGCCAATTGTTCGATTGGTTCATGCGTAGGACCATCTTCACCAACTGCAATACTGTCATGTGTCAGTACATAGGTTACTGGCAATTTCATGATCGAAGCCAAACGGATGGCTGGACGCAGGTAGTCTGTGAACACGAAGAATGTTCCTCCGAATACTTTAAGACCCGTGTGCAGTGCAATACCGTTCATTGCAGCAGCCATACCAAACTCACGTACGCCGAAGTAGATGTTGCGGCCATCATAAGATTCTGGTGTGAACGATGTCAAACCATTCAAATGTGTCATAGTGGAGCTTTCCAAGTCAGCGGAACCACCCACAAGCTGAGGAACGCCAGCAGTCAGACCGTTAAGCGCACTACCGGAAGCTACACGAGTCGATACTGCCTTATCTTCAGTAGTGTAAGTTGGGAGGTTAGCATCCCAGCCTTCTGGAAGATCGCCGTTGATTACTGTTTCGAACTGTGCAGCAAGCTCTGGATATGCTTTTTTGTAAGCTGCGAATTTGTCATCCCAAGCTTTGTTAGCTGCGATTCCGTTTTTCTTCACTTCTGCAAAATGAGCACGCACTTCGTCAGGTACATAGAAATCTTCTTCGTATACCCATTTGTAGAAATCTTTGGTAAGCTTAGCTTCTTCTGCTCCAAGTGGGGAACCGTGAGTACCGCCATGGCCGCCTTTACCTTGTTTGTTAGGGCTACCATAACCAATTACAGTTTTCACTTCGATCAAAGTCGGTTTGCTAGTCTCAGCTTGAGCTTCAGCAATCGCTTTGGCAATAGCCGGAAGATCATTTCCGTCTTCAACGCGAAGTACTTGCCAACCATAAGCATCAAAACGTTGAGCCACGTTCTCGGAGAAGGAAAGGTTCAATTTACCATCAAGGGAAATATCATTTGAATCATACAATACAACCAATTTGCCCAGTTTCAAATGACCAGCGAGTGAAGCGGACTCGGAAGATATCCCTTCCATCAGGTCACCATCACCACAAATAGCGTAAGTATAGTGGTCAACCACTTTATGTTCATCTTTGTTGTAGGTAGCTCCCAATTGAGCTTCAGCCATAGCCATACCAACAGCCATACCAATACCTTGTCCAAGTGGACCTGTTGTTGCATCGACACCAGCGGTGTGACCTACTTCTGGGTGACCCGGAGTCAAGCTGCCCCATTGACGGAAATTTTTCAATTCTTCCATAGGAAGATCATAACCACTAAGGTGCAACAAGCTGTACAGAAGCATAGAACCATGTCCTGCGGACAATACAAAACGGTCACGGTTTACCCATGTTGGATGATCAGGGTTGTGTTTCATTGTTTTTGCAAACAATTGGTAGCCCATTGGTGCAGAACCCATTGGCATACCTGGGTGGCCGGAGTTTGCTTTTTCAATGGCGTCAATCGCCAAAGTACGAATCGTTGTAATGGACAGGTTATCTACAGTTGAGTTTTCTTCCTTTTGAATCACTTGTTCTTGTTCACTCATTTAATAGTTCCTCCTCTGAAATCTCAAGAATGTCATTTTGACTCTTATTGTATCATTAGTGTGGAAGCAATTCCAATTGTTTTTAAAAACTCTTTATTTGAACAGCTTATCTTTTGCAATATCGACGTATTTATATACACACAAGAACTATGAGACAAGCCAGAATTGCACTAGTCTATGGTCTAGTTTTTAATTGCGACTAAAGATTGTTTTACAATGCTCAAATATACAGTAAGATGGAGTTAGTTAAGCATAATTTTCATTCATTACCCAACATTTCCTAGTGGAAAGGAACTTTGAACATGAGTTCGAATAAGGACATCTTTATTGTGCTTACCGGTACAGGTACGGCCTTTAGTGGTTTTATTAAGTGGTTTACAAAAGCCGATCTGAATCATGCTTCGATCGCCTTTGACTGTGAACTGCGGGAGGTATACAGCTTCGGAAGAAAAAAAATGCACAATCCATTTGTGGCAGGACTAATCCAGGAGAACTTTATCGACCCTTTTTATAGCAGTGCTAATTGTTCCATCTATCAGTTGCGTGTTAGCGCTGAGGAATACGATACGATGTACAATCACGTCCAAGGGATGATGCAAAATCAGGAGCGTTATAAATACCATCTTTTAGGATTAATCGGTGTGCTTCTGAATATTAAAATCGATAGAGAAAATGCTTATTTTTGTTCCCATTTCGTTGCCTCTTTATTTGAAGAAACTGCAGTTCAGCCTGTGAATAAGCCTTCCTGCTTCGTTACACCGGAAGATTTCGCGCTTTCACTCTGTGCACATAAGATTTTTACTGGCAAGCTATCCTATTATTTACGTAGAGCTCAGAGAGCCTCTGCGCGCCCATCCTCTTTACCATTACATACTACTTCGGTTGCCGCACGCATGATGCGAATGAATGAAGACCGGACTGAAGGGGTCGTATAAAAGGTTCTATGCTTGTGAAAAAGGACTAAGCGGATTTAAATCCGCTTAGTCCTTTTTCATTAACCATCAAATAACAAATTGGACCATGTACTGTTTGCACATAAGCTCATAACCGATGGATTGATATAGAGAAATTGCGCCTACATTTTCCTCAAGGACATTCAAATAGACGTTAGAGGTAACCCTTCCCCCCGTTCGGGTGAGCTCGGCACAGATTTTTTTTCCGTAGCCTTGCCTTCTCCATCTTACATCCGTTCCGATGTTCCCCAATTCAACGTAATCTTCGCTATAAATATGGTATCCACCTACCGCAATCAGCTCATATTGTTCCATCACACCATAGAACGGATACTGTAATTCTTCTTTTGAGAACGCCATTGTATCTAAATCGGCCATTTTCGACTCAATGAGTTCAAAATAAGGGGGACCCAATTGTAAAACGCTTGTATCCACCGGTGGTAACGCTTCTTGATGGATATGCTTCATTAGAAGCAGTTTTTTGGGTGACTTAACAAGTTCAAGCTGTGAAGCGAGTACAGCCATAACTTCTTCATTCACGATTACATTACCGACAGCATCGTCAGGTAAATTCAGTTGTGCTTTCATAAATGAAAGCACGGACCGGAGACAAAATGACTTCTCCACAGGGAATACGGAAAAAGCATAGAATGGAAGCCCTCTTAAAAAGGCCAATACGCCGAGCAATTCTCCCTGGTCAGTAAAATGTCCATAGTGTACCGAATTATGCTTACGAGCTGTAAGGTATGAATAGTATAAAAAATGCTGTTCCCTATTAATCGAATTCAAAATTGATTTCATTTCCGCTGGTGTTAACTCTCGAATCATGTCCCTACCCCTATCAATGTTTGATACAATGCTTCAACATTAACATGTTCCTGTGAAGTCACGCAAAAAAAGATGGGGTGATATAGGCTCCTACTCTACTTAATTCGATGACTCTGGAAATACTCCGACCAATCCGATGATATAACAACGGTAACTGTATCCGTTTTGGTGTTATACGCATTCTGAGCCGTAAAGGTAAAAGTAACTGGGCCATCTGGTAGCTTTTCAAAAGAGCTATCGTACATTTCACCTGTCCAGAAGGTTTTATCGTCGTTAGTTGGGCTGAGCTGCGTAGTGAACCCTCCGTGCATGGTAACTTGCACAGTATCCGGGAGACCTGTTGCTGTACCTTGCAGAACAAAACGTTCTCCTGCCCAGAATACGTTGTAGCCTCTTGGACTCTCCTCATTGCCACTCTTTTTCAGATTGTAGCCTTTACGATTGTTGTTCCACTCTTCGGTGTGCTTAACGCCTCCTTTAATACTCAGTAAATTCACCATGAAGTATTTACGTGGAGAGATATTGCTCCAGTTGTAACCATCAAAGACTTCCACTTCAACGGCATATTTTTCATTCTCAATCAGTGAACCGACTGGAATCTGCCATTGCTTAGCGCTTGATACTTGCTCACCAGATTGTACCTTGATTGCACCGGTGGCCAAGTTAATAATTCGCACCTTATAATGTTGCTGCAGGTCTCCGTCCTCATCTTGATAATCCCATTTAATGATCGGGGTAAGTGTACTTGCGATTGTCGGGTTGGATGGATCAACACTGGTTGGGTACGTTATTGTAGTCGTCGGAATCCGGTTGACTACTGTGATGTTCTGCGAAAGCTCACGTTGCAGACCCAATGAATCTGTAACGATTTGTCTAAAGGTAAAGACACCGTTACTACTAAACTGCTTCGTGAAGTCCTTTTGAACGCTTGCTAGGGCTTCTGTTCCACTTGATGGTTTTAAGAAATACTTGTGGCTTATTGTATCTCCTTTTGGTTCGTCCGGATCAGTTGCGGTACTCTTAATGTTCAGAACGTCCGTCCGGTAGATCGGTACCTTAGTCGCATCTTTACCAGTATCTGTGATCAGAGTGAATCCCGGCTTAGGTGCGTTATCGATGATGAATGTTTTTTCATTTGATACATCTGACCATGAAAATTTGGAGTATGCCCGACCTTGCACTGTAAAGTATTCAAACCGTTCAAATGTATTATTTGGGATTTGATATTGTCTGAGTAGGCCAGTAGGATCTGGATTTTCTACAGTGGAAACTAATAGATCATCCTTCGTAAAAAACTCTAATCTATATTTCTCCTGTGGATCATTTTCTGGATCTGTGTATGTCCACTTAATTAATGGATCGCCTTGGTCTGAGTCAATCACAGATAGGTTCGAAGCTGTACCTGAAGGACTAGTTAAAGTCATAGAAGGTGCCAAATTCTCTTTCACTTGGACTTGCAATCCAGCGATATTCGACTTATCGCCTATCTGATCGATTGCCCAATGTTCTAACGTATATACTCCCGGATCTGAGAAGGTAAGCGTAATATCGCGAGTAAGATATGATTTCACTTCACCATTACTGTTCGTTACTTTCCAGTAGTATTCTAATGAGCCTTGATCTGATGTATCCTCATCGATATCCCCTGAAGTATATTGTTTCGTATCATACTGATTTACGGATGAAGGTCCGTTAATCTTAGCAACAGGAACATGATTCTTAACCATAAATGTACGCGTCGCATAAGAGCTTAACCTTCCATCAGAGGCTGTGAGCTGCATTTCCCAACCATCAGAAATGGCCTTTTTATGTGAGATACCGTTACGATTTATAAGATCACGAATGGTCATAGATTGATAACGGTTACTTCCCGCCCAGTAGTAAGGAGAATCATTAAACTTTGCATTCCAGGCATAAGATAAAACATCTCCATCTTCATCCGGATCTGGTGTTAAGTTATCCATTGTGATAATCGTATCGCGGTATATTTCGTTAGGCATTGTAAATGCTGCAGCCGGTGGATGATTGACTACCTGTACATTTTGACTGTACCAATCCGACCACAAGCCACGATTATCATGTACTTGTAGATTGAGTTGATAGTTCCCTTCACCGAATGATGCGATATTCGGCGGTGTTGTCGCTCCACCCCAATGTTCCCATACTTTATTCCATCCGTCTTTGATTACAGTCCAGTAATATACATCCAATGGATCATTATCTGGATCGAAAGATTTGTCTGTAATGGTCGTAGATTTACGATAGGAAACGATATTCGGATCAACGGTAAATAACGCAACGGGTGGTAGATTAACAGACGCATTCCCCACAGTACGTTGACACCAATCACTCCATACACCGATTCCATTATCTCCATCCACATCACGGACCCTTAAACGTATGTCGTAACTGTCTTTTTCAAAAACTCCCCCAGGTGGCTGTCCGTCGATCCACATCTCATCAACGGTCTTTTTATATTGCCATTGCCACTGCATAATCCCTTTATCAGAACTTGTAATATGATCTAAATCGTAGGACGAATCTATTAATTGAACATTTCCATTGATAAGCCTTGCTGAAAAAAGCGCTATTGGCTTGCGATGGACTTTAAAACTCATCGTAGATGCGGCATCTTTACTCCACATCTGATATTCAGCAAAGCGAGCATCCTGTTTTGGTATATCCTTAGCTTGATAACTCACTACATATTGTCCGGTATACGGAAATGAAGTGTAAAGGCTTGTCCTCCATAGTCCCGAATCCCCTATAATCCCCATTGAGTTATCAAAGTAATTCGGATCATGATCATATCTCACTCGATCAGCGTACTTAGCATCCCACTCATAATCTTCGTAGGTGGTGCCGCTATTCTCTATAGGACTATTAACGAGAACAAAAGCGTTTCGCTTCAGTCGGTTTGTAACTTTAAAGGTCATACTCGCGGATTCTGACATATTTGAAGGATCTGCTACTTTTACAGTCATCGTATAATCGCCCGGCGGGATCGAATCAGCCACAGCGTCTACGGGGATAGAGAAATACTGATACCCTTTCGTTTGAGATACTACCGTCTTCCTATAAAATATATTTGGTATCTCCGCACTTACGATAAGATCATCATTATCTGGATCGTGAACATATCCCTCGATGTTAAGTATGTTTCGTCCAGGCTCGTTCTGCAGGACTTGATTATTAGGTGTATTTAACGAAATGGTAGGTGGACTATTAGGTATCAAAGGAAATACCCTTTGAAAACTCCAACCAATATACGGCCCTCCATATCCTTTATCTGGACTATATCCACCAAATGGGTCCTGTTGACCTGCACCAAAACTGTAATTAATAACTAATCCTTTTGGAAGTTCACCGTAACTTAAATTCCCTATATAGTTGTAGTAAGGAACATCTGTCACTAGATTAAATGTATGATCGAATGTATTCTGGTCAAACGGTCCATCAAAAAAGCTCCTATACAATGGGGTCCAATTGGTATTTGGATTTGACCAGTGGCTCGGACAATTATATTGGTAGACTGGTAAATCTAATGGTGCCCCCTCTGGTATTGCCGCTACACAGAGATCCGCTCGAACAACACGTCTATCTATAGCACTGTCTGAACGATACAAGTTTACTCCTACAGTCAATGTTGCATCTGAACTAATATCAAATGTTAGTTGCTTAGTGGTACGATTATATTTAATATTCGTTAGCTTTTGGTTATTTATTGTCCCACTCATAGTACCATAATTCCAACCAGCGTCATAAAAATCACCATCAGCAGGTATATTTATATCTTTATACGTGATGAAATTTGGATCACCCGTCGCAGCCTCTGCTGTCTGAAGATACACTCCCTGACTAGGGAAAACTCCGAATAGGATAGTGATTATAATTACTAGTGAAAGTATTTCTTTTGTCTTTTTCATTTAAGCACCTCTCCTACCAGGACCAATCAACTTCTGGCGCTCGATTTTTCACTTCTACAATCCGTGAGCTTAACTTTTGTCCATCTGAATTTGTAGATTTCCGATCAGCTTCTGTCACAAACTCATCAATGGTTGGTTGACCAAACTCTTCAAACACAGTAAGTCGGACTTCATATTTCCCTACCTCGCTCAGTTCTAAATTTAAGCGATCTTTGTTCTCATTACTAAAGGTCACCCATGCTTCTCCGCTAAAACTCCCGTCATTATTTGAATCATAGCGATACTCCCAGAGTCTCCGACCCACTACATCTTTATCAGGCGAATAGGAGATATCATCCAATGAAACCACCGCTTTATTACCGTAATCAGGACTTCGATATACCACTCCAGGCAGAGTAAAATAGTTGTACGGCGCTTCATCTGGCACAATATCAAACGTAATCTCATCACTATCAGAATACCCAAGCGTATTTTCCACATAAATCGTAGCCTTATATTTTCCAGGTTTTTTAAATAAGATGTCTTTGCTTTCAAGTTCAGATAATGTACCACTATATTTAATATCTGCATTCGTACCGCCAGATACAGCAGTGATGGTAACTCGTGTTTTCGATGGTATTAACGGAAAGCGTGTTGGACTCTGGCTTCTATTAAACAATGTCGTTTTACGATTTTGTTTAAGTATTCCTTCTATATCTATAATTGCTGCTGGTTTCGGCTCAATGACGGTAACTTCTGTACTTGTACTACCTATTTGTCCATCATTGTCAACGACTGTGAGAGCTATAGGAAATGTCTCTCCAACTTGCTCTATGGTATACCATACATACCCCCTTGGGACATTTCCGATTTCTCCCTGCGCTCCAGATGTGCTCCAAGCATAATCAGTGATATATCCATCCGGATCATAGGAAGCATTTCCACTAACGAGCATATCAGACCCTGCTTTTATGTATCTAGCTGTTGATATTCTTGCAATAGGTGGCTTTCCTTCAGGTTCTGTTGGAGTAGTTGGATTTGGAGGAAAAGTAACTTGAGGATTGTTTTTATAAACACCTGCTGAAATCTGTAGAGGCTGTTCCAGAGAGGTAATGGTTCCATTCTTTGTGACGATTGGCTTTTTAAAGCGGACGAGAACGGTTAAAGCATATTCCTGAGTAAAATGTTCGCCCGTTACACTCGACTTTTTGATCTCAAAATCAAATAAAGTACTTACGTTAAATGTCTTTGCAGATTCCTTTTTCGTTTTGAGTGTATTATTTCTGTCTTTCTCTTTAGCATAGAACACCCACTCGTCAATATTTGAAGCATCACTGTATCCTTGCAGCTGCCCCATTAATGAAATTTGAACGGGTTCGTCTTTATCTCCCAATTTTGTTGGATTGGGATTAGGTTTATTTAGAGTTACCGTACCGGTAAGTGTTGGTTCTGTAGGAAGAGTGTAGTCGAAGGAGACATTGCCGCTGTATTTGTACGTAGTTACATTAGCCGAACCTGTAAAGTAGTAGCTTAAATCTGTTTTATAACGTCTCCCCAACGCATGACCACTTGGATCAAAATTCGGACTTAATTGTTCAGGATCAAAATTTTGCTTAGCTGCGTTAGTTTTATAATAAATAATAAATTGATTCCCATTTACAACATTATGATTAACATATGTTGTTGGAAGCAATTCTTTAGGTACAACTAATTGGACAGTTGACTCTATGATCTGAGACGAATCAATTACCGAATTTACGTTTTTGTCGTACCATTTAATTCCCGAACGTGATACTGCCGATTGAGTTACCACCGTCATATCAGGGGGATCATTTCTAGGTGTACCATTACCTTGTCCATTTTTATCGTAATGTTTCTGAGCATTAGCGTATGGGTCCCATTCATTAATCTGCCATCTTACACCGTCTGAATATCGCCAAATAGAATTACCGGGATTTGTTAAAAAAAGGGTTTCAAAGGAGGCCTTATACCCGAGTACATTATCTATTCGTTGTTTTGCTTCAACGCCCTTTAAAGTAACCTTTATTTTCCCATTCTCCATTGTAAGGGCAACTTTTTGATTAGTGCCATTATATTTAAGAGAAGAGACATCAATTGCTGAACTGGCAACTCCACTTGGAAGATCTAAGTAGTAAAATTTTTGAGCATTTGAAGACCCATTAAGAATTTCTGAAGGTATTGACACTGTTTTGCTTTGTGAATTAGCTGCCTTAATGTTCTCTGGAATATATGAAAAAATCAGTATAAATGTAAGCAGAACAATCCAAATTTTCTTCATATAAGTTACTCTCCTGGACGTTTAACAATGTATTTTTCTTCAAATTCGCCTCCAAGATTAACGTATATAGAAATAACTGAAGGGTCTTTAATATACCCATACATCTGATAGCTAGATAGCTTTTCACCCGGTTTCAACACCCAATTCCACAACGCTTCTTTATTGTTCAGCTCCAACATTTTATTTCTAGGTGAGGGTGTAATAAGATTATACCCATCCACTTTTAACATCCATTTTGCAATCGAATCTTTAGCACTTACTTGAATGACTTTACTTCCCTTATTTCCAATGGTGATTTTAGTCCATATCATATATTTAGTAGGTGTTTTATAAATATCATCAGTATAACCATACATCTTCATTAGAGATTGTGCTTCTTTAGATTTCACGTCGTAAAACATCAGCTTTTCTAACGTGTACGTTAATCCTCCAGCGCTGATCGTCACAGGCAGCTCCAAGTCTTTCTTCAATCCAAATTTAAATAGATTATCTCTCATGATAGGTGCTGGCGTTGCTATAGGTTTCACGGTTGCTGTGGGTACCGCGGATGTGGTTGGCTTAGCCGTAACTACTGATGTAACCGTTTCCGCTTTTGCAACCACTCCCTGCCCCAAAACCACACTAAATAACATTGCCGCTACCAAAGTCGCCTCTACAACTCTCTTCTTCATCCCAAATCTCTCCCTAGTCTCAATTGGATTTTTCCTACTTATTGAACTTATACTCCTGAACTGCTGGTACTCTGATTGGCTCTTGTGTTTTGGCTCTGGAGATCAGCAGCGGATGTTCCGTCTCAATGACGGCAATAACCGAGGGACCCTCTATGTATTTGGTAATGCCATATTCATTATCCTCGTATAAAAGCGGAAAAGTTACTCCATCGGAATCATCAACAATATCAAACTTCACGATCTTTACTTGATTCTTAAAACGGCTGCCTACTTGGGGAGAAAGGCCATTATCAAGCCCAAGATTCGCCTGCAAGGCATGCTGAAAAGTATCGTAAGCAAGCGCGGGATCGATAATTAGACGACCTCGTGTGAGTTCAGTTTCATCTAATTCCTGCGCGGCATCGTGAACAGCGATATTGTTTGCATCTTTTAGCATGCTGCGCAGCATGTCCCACTCCTGATTCTGGATCTGAAAGAACCAGGAGTAGATAAAGATCAGTAGGACAAATGCCAGCTTAATAATGTAATCCATAAATTAGGCTCATCCCTTAATCAATCGAGATATTCACTCATAATTGACCCATGTCCATAATACCGGGTCGGCTGCGAAACTGTGGAAAAGTTATACGGAAACAAATTTATCCGCGGTGCTGTTACATACACATCAATTCGTTGCTTGCGTTCTTGAATGGTATCTGTACTGCTCGTAATTTCTATAGAACCCTCTGAGAACCCAATCGCCTTCAGATTTGAAATCACTTCGTTCCGCATAGACGCTGTGACCATCCCCTCCGTTGCAGCTTTTTGTGTGATGTAGGACGTATTAGCTTTGACCTGTAAATCTAGCAGATAATCAATATAGGTGAATATGGGTTGCAGGATAATAAACAGGACAAGCCACATGAATAATGCCCGGAGGACGGTCTCCTTCAATAGAAACGCCTCCTTCTAATATTGCTCTACTTGCTTAGTATGTTTGATGATATCGTCTTGACTGCTGCCAATGATATGCGTAGCTACTGTGATAAACATCCCTGCGATTACAAAGCCAATAGCCAGAAACATTGCTATAGAGATAGAGTCTTTTTTCATAATCGAATTAAACCGAAGTATGGGATAAGACCCGAGCAGTTGCAGATTGGCTGGAATCCAGCGGTTGAATAAATGTCACACCCGGAATCGTCGGTTTATTATCATCCGTAGCATCAATTACATCTCGAACTACAGGAATCAAAACGGCAATTACGATGGCCACACATAAAAATCCGATAGCAATAAACAAACCTGTAGAAATAGCGTCCTTTTTCATTGTTAAAATCTCCCTTTTATTTTATATTTTTAAAATAATATTGAATATACAATTTTTCACTGGAACATGCCGACTCCATTAAAATTCCCTTTGATCAGTAAAATGTACTGCATCGCCATCGCGACGATCATCAAAAAAGTAGCAATCGATGGGATAACATTAATGATCGTAGATAGATCACCGATAAAAGACCACTTTTTCAAATACTGATCGCTGGAGATTTTGGAGATAATCTTACCTTGCTCACGCAAATAATTCGCCGCTTCTGTGTCGTCATCCATACCCTCAGTAGCCAGCAAAATGGACCGAATGTCATTAATAAAACTATGATTATCCGGAAACTTTGCACAAAACCATTCAATCGCCCCCTCCACACCCTCATCTACTGCTCGTTCTGACAACTCGTACAGATCCTGACGTATATATTGAAAATGTCCAGCCGTACTCCCGCAAAAAGTGCCAAATTGCGCATATCCGCGCTTGCGTAGCCGATTATTCTCATATAGACGGATGAAAGAGATCAGCTCACCGTCTTTTTTAATAACCGTTTTTTGATGAAGCCATGCAAGCACCCAGCCAAACGGAAGATAGCGCATCGGACTGCTGATTACGAGAATAAGTAGAGCAATTAGAGGGTCATAAATAGAAAAAGAATTAGAACGAATGAAATCACTGACGACTTGAGTTATTAAATAAATCAGCGCTGCAGAGTAACGGAAAAGCGTAATTTTACGGGCCGAAATCGATAAACCAGAATCATTCAATAATTGCTGAAGTCTATCCCCCTGCACCCGTACCCCAAGCTCATTCCACCGTAGTCCTAATCGGACAAGATATCTTTCCTGTTTACTACTACTGCTTACAAAGACAAGTAATGCGACATATACAATCCCGATTACAGTAACTAATAGTAACAATCTGTCCATAGCTCATCACCTTAGTGGTAGTCCAGTTTAGGTCTGGCGAGAATAGTGCTGATCACAAAAGAAATAAAAAGACCGGAGACGATCACCATCAAAAAAGAAAGTCCTACTGTAGTCTCAAACTGCAATTGGAAATAGATATCAGGCTTCAGCATGTACATAAAGGTTCCAACCGTTGATACCAGCACCAAAAGATTCCCGTATAAGCCAAGGCTAATCGCATCTCTACTTCCCGCTTTTACAGTCAAAATGGTTTCCCTCTGTTGCTCCATAGAACGATTTAACAGCATCAGCGAGCTTTTTAAATAACGGGTCCCTTCCTTCTCGGCATAGAGCAGATCCGATATAAATTCTAGGGCGAAGGTAGTGCCAATCGCATTGGAAAATCTCCCGGCTTCCTGGGCAAGCTCCTTCTCATTACTGTAATTGGAAAACGCAGCCCCTAGCAGCTTCAAAGGACCCTTCAGCACATTCTTATCCGTAAGAAAATCCGCTGTCCGATCGAGAACGGAATCTACCGACAAGTGAGTGAATTTGGTGGAGATTTTGACTACATCGAGTAAATCATAGCTTCCATGCACCTTCCTTTGCGCGTAGATGTATCTCATACGAAAATAAGGAATCGTCGCAGAAATCACAGCCATAAAAAGTGGAAATCTCCAAGCCCCCTGAATCGAACGCCCTTCGTTAAAAGTTATCCCTTCCAGAAAAGGATTGTTAAAACTCAATTGTCCAGGAAGCTCGCTTAGCGTCAGTAGACCTGATAGAAAAACCGCGATAAACACTGTTGCTGTACGTGTCATAAAACGCATAACGCTAATTCCCGGCTCATATTTTCGGTGTACGAAATATAAAAGATTATCTAGATGACGGTAGAGCCACAGCCTTTTTTTTACCGAGCTAACTCTTTTGCCAAAAATACTCATTTTATGTTTGATCCGAAAATCGACTTTCTGACCTACCTGTCGTAAATGCCGTTCGATTAGCGGTTTAATGAGCAGCCAAATTCCCCACAAAATTAACAAATGAAGGACAAAACGAAGAATATACAATAATAAATCCACGGTTTCACCTCCTCACTCGTTAAGAATGATCTTAGATTTCAAGCTTTCTTTGATAGGCTGATCCATTGGTTTTGCTGCTGCAAGCTGTCCCAGCTCTTTCTGGAGCAACTGTGTTGCCTGCTCATTTTTCCTAGTCATCTTCAGAATCAGGTTCGTCGTCAGCTTGTCATTATAGGACCAACACATCTTCTGGAGTTCCCAGCGCATCAGATCATTCGCAAATACAGAGTTCTTTTCCTCGTCATAAAAGACTTCCGATATTCGCGTTAACCGCTTCTTCCCGTTCGGAACACTTTCCAAAATAAAGACCAGCTCGCACGATTTCAGTGCAGAGATCAAATGCCCCTTAAGGCTCCCGCCAATCCTTGTCGACACGGCAAAAGCGCCTTGATATGGAATATCCTCCGAATCAACGGTGTGGAAGGTTCCGGTGATACCGTCATACCCTTTTTCCCCACTCCAAAGATAAAATTCCCATTCGTTATAACGCATTTCCGTCATATACAAAATGTTGGGGTCATGCCGCAGCGATTCTACCCCTACCTCCATCAATTCCTCGTTCGCAGCCTGGATTGGAATAATTCGGTGCCCTCTAATCTGGTAAGGTAAAATCGACTCCGGATGCTTTTCTATCATCACTACACCCATACAGGATGAAGATCCGAGCAGTTGCTCGCCGACGATCGTATTTGCAAAGGTTGTTTTTCCCGAGCCTACAGCGCCCGCAATAATGGTATTGCGAAAGGTAGATGATAACGCCCGAATCATTTCAACCGCTTCCGCAGGAATACATTCCGTACCCGCCTGATCTTCCAGACTCAGAAACTCTACAACCTGCCGCCGTAACGATATTGTGGTGAAGCCATCCCATACTCTCGGGGATACCCAAATGGCAAGCCTAATAAATCGACCAGGCCAGAGCGGGTCATCCATTTTAAACTCCACTGAAGGGTTGTCCTTATTCAGCTTTTTGTTGGGATCACTTTTTAATAAGGAGCGCTTTAACTGTTCGACCCGATCTAGTGAAGGCATCTCATATGGATAAGCTACAAACTCACCTTTATGGTTATAAAAGATCTGCTTTCCGATCATCTGTAGCCCGGTTGATTCACTGTATGCACGATCAGTAAACCAACGATACGCCGGACCAAAACCCTTCCATTCATGATAGAGCGCTTCTGCAGCCGTTCTGTATGCTTCTGGAACCTTGCCCGTAAAGGGTGTCTTCCTCAAGTATTTCTCTATCTCATTCATAAAAAAGCTAACCGCCTGCGGATCTCCAATTAGCGCCTTCGCATTTAACTCGAAGTAAGCATCATCCTCACGTTCCAGCCCTTCGTTCATATCGTTTTTCATTTTTTGCAAAAATGCATAAAAGTCTTCCTTGCCCGGTTTGCTCATGCGTAGGATACTTTGTTTTAGAGAGAACAACGGACGATTCAGTTGATTTCCATTCATAGGAATATGCCTTTCTTTTTAGCTTCTGGTGCCAGGCTCATGGACACGAGCAGAGAATGTACCTTATCATCCACATGCTGCAGCTCTTTTTTGCCTAGAGGTAAGCTTTCCTGCAAGGGCTGGTAATACGGTAGCTCCAGCAAGATTTCAGTCCCAAAGCGAAGCGCTAGATTTTTAGGAGAAGATATTTCTTCCACATTACTGCGGTTAATAATCAGTTGGAAATCATGTGGACGTAGATCCATATGCCCAGCAAGCTCTAGAAGAGGTTCGAGTCTGTATTCATGCTTTGGATGAGTGACGATCATACGCAGTGCCGATTTGTGCATTCCGACATACCACGCTGCACTTTCCGGAATAGAGCCAAAGTCAGCAATAACCACATCTGCATTTGCCCCCGCTCTAGCCAAAAAATATTCAATCTCATCCTCCTGATAATCTTGTGCACTCAAGTAATCGTAATTGCCTGGGAGATACGAGTAACCGTCTTGCTTAATCAATTGTTCAAAATCCTCATCATGAATCATCTTCCCTGTGAGCCTTGATCGAAGCCTATCCAGACTAATTGTAGCTTTGCGGTCATATCCGGGATCATATAAATCAAGTCCAAGGACAATAACACGAAGGCCTGCCGCGGCAATTCGTCTTGCGAACAGTTTGGCTACACTAGTGCAGCCGATCCCAGGACCAGATCCAAAAAAACCAACCAGATTACTTCGTTCCTCCCCTTCCTCGTCTAGAATAAAGCGAATCTTCTCTATCACCACTGACGAGGTAGAACGAGGAGGGATAAAATAGATTCCTAAGCTTTCACACAGCATATGTACAGCTTGGTAACCACTGATTCCCTTTTGCAAATATACATATAGGATCATTGAGCTCGGATAATTCCGGCGCAGTTCGCTAAGTGACTGAGCTTGAATCTGGTCACTGGTAACCATTAGCATATGGCCCTCTGCATGAGATGGATCAGGAAGTACGCTTTGTGTAATTACAATAAATCCTGCATTTTTGATATCATTAATGGTTAACTGATCTATGCCTAGACTAAATATTTTCAAGACTCTTCCCTCCTACTCGACCCGTACGATCCACAGCTTCTTTCCCTGCTCCAAAAATTGTCCGAGCCGCTCGCCATCACTTTTCTTCAGCTTCAATTCTGGTGTCGCCACCTTGCCAGTCGAAGTGAACCGATTATTGTTGTTTCCCTTTTCTGAATCCAGCACATCATTATTGTCTTCTGTTCGCACATAATTCACGGTGACTCCAGATATAAACACCTCCTTTGCAGGTTCACTAATTGAGCTCTGCACGATCAGTTCCTCCTCTTCCTTCTTGTTTGGGCTAAGCGATTCACTCCGCCTCTCTCGGTCTCCATCAACAAGATAAATATCTACCTTATCCCGGCTGCGCAGTGAACCATTGATGGCATAGATCGCTTCCTTTGGTATAGGAAAAATCCCTTCATCTTTGAGAGGTTCTAAATCACTAACATCCACTAAGGATGCCGTCAAAATACTTCCGTTGGTCAGATTTACATTCGTAATTTTGTGCTCCACTTGTGCGATTTCTGTAATTACACCTGAAGGTATATCCTTGGTCTGAACAGAATCCAGATATAAATCACTTGCTTTCAGCTCATAGTTTTTTGGAAGAAGCTCCCCGCCTTCCACCTTGATTTTGACCACAGTTCGGGATAGTACGTAGGGCTTGAAGTAGAGATCATAGCCTAGCAATCCGCCGACTCCAGTAATCAAAATGAGACTTGCGAAGAAATAATTGCGTTTCAACAGTTGCCTACGCTGTAGAGCCAAGCCTTCCACCTCCTCAAAAACACAGTTTTGAAAAACGACAAAAAGCAACTTGGCGTAAATAGCCAAGCTGCTGGTAAAATTCTTTTTTACCTGTAGAGATTTAGAGAGCTATTAGATTATAGAGTTCCGGTAAAAGCGCTCAGGTTCATACCATAGGCTCTCACCGGAAAATAACCTTTTATTTAAACACTACGGTCTTATTTTGATGGACGAGGATCCGGTCTTCGATATGCCACTTCACCGCACGAGCCAGAACAACCCGCTCAATGGTGCGTCCAATCCGCTTCAACTCGATGACATCATCACCGTGACTAACCCTCTGTACATCCTGTTCAATAATCGGGCCACCATCAAGCTCTTCTGTAACATAGTGAGCAGTTGCTCCGATAATCTTTACCCCGCGTTGGTACGCTTGAGCGTAAGGATTACCGCCAATAAAGGCTGGCAGGAAGGAGTGATGAATATTAATAATTTGGTGGCGATAATGCTCAATAAACGACGGTGAGATAATCTGCATATACCGAGCCAGAATTATAACATCAATGTCGTCTCCGATGACCTCAAGCTGACGTTTTTCCGCATCAGCCTTAGTATCAGCTGTAACTGGAATATGGTGAAAAGGAATGCCGAAGGACTCGACATACGATTTCATATCCAAATGGTTGCTCACGACGAGAGCGATGTCGGCTTCTAGATCACCAGCTTGCCACTGCCAGAGCAGTTCCACAAGACAATGGTCTTCTTTAGAGACAAATATGGCTAATCTTTTCTTATGACGAACATTGAAAATTTTCCAGTTCATCTTGAAACGCTCAGCCACCCCGCCGAACAAAGAACGTATCTCTTCCAGACGATCTCCTAATTCGGGAAGGTCAAACTCAACTCTCATGAAGAACATTCCGCCATCTGGATCCATTGTGTACTGATCCGATTGCACAATATTCGCGCCATGCTGATACAGAAAGTGTGATACAGCCGCCACGATTCCCGGTCCGTCAGGACAAGAAATGAGCATACGCGCCCGGTTGGAATAAGACTCAACACCTGACGAATTGTTTCTTTTTACGTGTAATTCCATGATCCTCATCCCATCCTCTCATCTACATGTGCAATCTGAAGTCTAACTTATGCGTGAACGAGCACTTACTTGCCTGCTAACCATGCAATCAAGCGATGATTAATGGCTTCCTCACTCAATTGCGGGAACAGCTCGGCAGCGATGACTTCATCAAATAGACGCTCCAGCGGTTCACGTGGATCAGCTTTTTTAGCCTTGGCATCGTTCTTCAGCATCTCCCAGACATTAAGCACAAATTGACGGGAATCGATCTCCTTATTAGCAAAAAAATCACGCAGTTTTTCAACATCCTCTATAAACTCCGGTCCAAATCGTTCCGCTACGTTACCACGGAGCAAAGCAATCTCTACCTCATACATCGGACGCTGTTTCTTCGCATCTTTACCAACCCATGGCGTCTCAAGAATGAATGGCAGACCTGTCAATTTCTCATGATGTACGATTTTGTTAATCGTATCAAAACCGATCCAACCCGAACCAATTGGAGTGTGACGGTCTTTACCTGCTCCACATGGATTTTTGCTATCATTGATATGGATAACCCCAAGACGATTCAAGCCGATAATCTCATCAAACTTGTTAAGAACGCCATCCAAATCATTAACGATATCATAGCCAGCATCATGAATGTGACAAGTATCAAGACATACGGACAAACGCTCGTTATGTTCAACCTTATCAATAATAGAAGCAATCTCCTCGAAGCTGCGCCCGATCTCTGTTCCCTTACCAGCCATTGTTTCTAGGGCGATATGAACTTCCGTTTCATTGGTTCCCCCAAGAACCTCATTAAGTCCATCTGCAATCCGCTGAATACCGTATTCTGCATCCTTATCAGTGAATGCACCCGGATGTAATACGATATGTTTGACCTCAAGCGCGTGCGTACGGCGGATTTCCTCTTGTAAGAAATCAACGGCCAACTGATACGTGTTCTCTTTATAGGAAGCGAGATTAATAATGTAAGGTGCGTGAACGACAATCTCCTCCACACCGTTTTCTTTCATTGCTTGCTTTCCTTCAACTGGATACATGGCATCAATCGGCTTGCGGCGCGTGTTCTGTGGCGCTCCTGTATATATCATAAATGAGCTGGAACCATACTCATTTGCTTCATTTGCTGCGGTCAAAAGACCCTTGTCCGAGCAAGACACGTGTGAACCTATTTTCAGCATACTTCTTCCCTCTTTCCTTCACGAATTACCCCTTATTCTACCGTGATCAGAAAAATAAATCTAGACAAGGTCAATATGCTGGGTTCTGCTTCGCAAAACTTTGGAAATAAGCTATACTTTAATATGAGATTAAATTATGTGAGAATACTCATTGCCAAAAGGTGGTGTATGCATGTTTATCCAATCAGGCCTTGGTTTATTATCCGCAACACCGAGCAATTGGTTCATGAACTCTATCGCTTTCTGGACATTTATGCTGCTGGGTTCCATGTGTATCGGCGGTTTTTTTATGTTCCGGAAATTCCTAAAGGTGTTGCCGAAAGCTGATGGAAAATCAAAGCTGGACTGGCAAAATTACTGGGTAGAACGCAGTCGTTCACTCTGGAGTGATGAATCAAAAGCTTTCTTAGACCAGCTTGTTCAGCCTGTGCCCAGCCCTTTTCGCGATATCGCCAAACATTCCATTGCTGCCGAGATCGGTAAGATCGCTGTGGAAAGTAATGCGAAAGAGGTTACTCGAGATCACTGCATTAAAGGTTACATAGTCGCCACTCCGCGGCGTGACAATCGTTTCCTCGTCAATTTTCTCGAAAAGAATAAAATCGACTACTCTGCTTACCAGCATTTGTTTAAGTGATTGCTAATCAAATGTCGCGTTCAGAACGGAGGCCCACCTTATGAAATATGTGATATGTGGCGGCACCGGTTTTATTGGCAGCGAACTAGCAAAATACTGGCTACTAGCAGGCAATGAAGTTGCAATCGTCGGTCGCAATCTACCTAAAGCTGCGCCATATCATCCTAAGCTGAGTTACCACACATGGGACAGCCTACACGCTGATTCAACACCCGTGGAAAATGCGGATGCTTTGGTCAATCTTGCTGGAGCCTCTCTCAGCCAACGTTGGAGTCAGAGCGGCAAAAAAGCAATTATGCAATCCCGTCTTTGGGCCGTTTCCGCTGCTGCTAAGCTACTCGCCCGTTTGAAACACAAACCTTCTGTAGTCATTCAGGCATCAGCAGTGGCTATTTACGGAACCTCTTTGCAAGATACCTTTAATGAATCATCACCAGCCCATGTCATGGATTTCCCTTCTGACGTGGTTAAGACATGGGAAGAAGCTTCAGATGGAGTATACAAGAATATCCGTATGATCAAGTTGCGTACTGGGGTTGTGCTCGGTAACCGAAACGGAGCATTCCCCAAGATGAAGCTTCCCTATTTACTGGGCTTTGGTGGTAACATCGGCGCGGGAAACCAGTGGGTATCCTGGATTCACCTGACCGATATCGTACGTCTAATCGATTTTTGCATTCAAAATCCCACCATCTCCGGACCTGTTAATGCGACTGCTCCACATCCGGTTACGAACGAAGAGTTCGGTAGAACGATTGGAAAAGTATACAACCGGCCGCATTGGTTCCCACTGCCGTCCATCCTGTTAAAAACAGCAGTAGGTGAATTGTCTGAGATCTTGCTCAAAGGACAACGCGTCCTACCATCGGCGGCATTAGAGCAGGGCTTTAACTTTACCTTCCCTACACTTCAAACCGCTTTAGAAGATTTGAAAAGCCAAAAATAGCAGAATCAACACTCTTTACTTGCACTCTTCATCCCATGTGGAATGTGTAACTTCCTTTTACAATCTTGAATACGGTCCCCTCTGACAGCGGGTACTCTTTGTAAGGGATCATGGCTTCGCCTTGAAAAAGCGTTCCGTTTCTGGAGTCGAGATCCTTTAGTACGTATCCGCCCGGGCTCCTAGATATCTCCGCATGTACTCTAGAAGCTCCTTCCGATCTTTCTACATACTGAGCTACTTCTGCCGATCTGCCAATGATAAAGCTAGTTCGGTTTAACGCTATGGTTTCCGACTCTGCCTCTTCCTCATCGCTTCTTTTGAGATAAGGAACATTTCGAGCTAGCTTCTCATTTCGTTTGCCTTGCTGAGGTGTTTCCTCCCGTGATAATAAAGCGGTTGGGGCTATTGGACCTGGTGGTATTACAGAACTATCCTCCTCTTTCCTTGATTCAGATCGCACAGACGGAATGTTAGATAAAGGGTCGGATGGATGCTGATCTCCCTTTGGAATCGATGCTGCAGGACGCACAGTGGTCACAGGGTTCCTACCGAAATCCCACTCCAGTTCTCTTCGATTCGGACTCCGGTTTGTATCTTCAGAATCCTCACTCGTATGTTCCTTTTCTTCGTCACTTCCAAACCTTATCCTTTCGCTCCATACCATCCAGCTAAAAGTAGCCAAGGCAATCGTTGCGATCCCACAAACGGCTAGCCATAACGGTTTTGGGTTATTCAAATATAGGAATTTCCATAATAATGCATCAACCAATAAGCAACCTAGAATAATATAAGTTCTTGAGCTTGAGGGTTGTGAATTCGTCAACTTATTATCGTCTGTAGACCGAAGAGACCTTTCCTCTTCTTTCACCCTAAGATTCGGACTGGAATAGCTGTTTAACCACGGAGCTGAATTCTGCTGCGTACGCAGACCCTTATCCTCGTTCCGCTCACTCATTTTTTTCTGGGGAGCAGCTACCTCATTCACAAACAGTTCCCTTACTCTCTCTTGCATTCGTCTTTCAGGCTCTGCCGGACGTACTTCTGTCAACTTAGGAGATGTGTATGCCATTTCTGCGTTACTACTGAATTGTCCTCTACAAGAGTCGCACTCTGTCAACAGCTCTGAGAGAAGACCCTTTAAGCCAGCTGGTGTAAATTCTTCTTCCCCACAGTATTGCAGCACTCTTTGAACACCACTCCCAGTAAGCTCTGTGATAGAAGCCATCATCACCATGATCAGCGATTTGAGAGACTCTCCCAGCCTAGAAACAGGCTCATTCCCCTGAACAGGGATATAGGTGAGATATACCTTACCACTCTGCAATGATCCTTCAATAAAAATATAATCTTCATGCAAAGCATACTGATCCGCCCGAAGCATATATAACCTGCCATCTTCCATCCCTTGCGCAATTTGTAGAAGTAATCCAAAAAATGAGGTCATGCTCAACTTCTCACTTTTGAGCAAATGACTGAGCATTTTTTTACGCAGAACAGCATATTCCATCGTAACCTTTAAATCAATTTCCCTAAGTAACAACCTTAAATGATGAGGAATGTCAGTGTTCATCAGCATACGAGCTTGAACCATATTAAGCTTACCCACCGGCATTCCTTCTGGTTCGCCAAGCATCATATATATACCGTCCTGCTGCATAAAGTCACGGGATAATCCGTACAACAAGCATCACCACCTCCTATTTTAAAAATAAAGATAAGCGCAAATGGTACCAGGGACTACAGCCAGCATAAAGGGAAATCTCAACAGCTCACTATCTTTATTTCTTAATAGGAATGAACTCTTCAATAATATAAATCCGGAAATTGTGTTAAAGATCTTGCGCGTACGCCTGCCTGTCTCCCGTCTCTTTAAGACAATTAGCCAGCCTATCAATGCCCCAAACAGTACGGAGTACATCACGACCTGCAATGTAAATAGCATTCCTGTCCACGCCCCGATCCCGGCAAATAGCTTAACATCCCCTGCACCAACCGCCCCTATCAAATGCATGATTAGAAGCACTGCAAATCCTGAAGCGGCACCCACACCAGCCTTCAGCAGTCCATCCCAGCCGTTCATCAGCGCTTGAGCAAGCAGACCAGCAAGCAAGGCTGAGACAGTGATCCAGTTTGGTATTCTCATCGACTTTATATCCGTAATAAATGCAGCTGCCAGAAACGGCAGACATCCCCAGAAGGCCCACTCCGCCATGGATTACACTCCTTTCCCTTTCACTCATTTCACTACTATGAACATCACCTCAATAGATCTACCGTCATCGAGTTGAATTACAAATGGCCACGAGCCCGGTGTGGTATTCACACCAATTTTCCACTCCCACTCGATATATCCGTCCGCATCCGCTTGTTTCCAGCCTAAATATTTAGCTGTGCTTCCCCCGCTTTTATAAAAAACGGATAAGCTAGCGGAAGCATTCGGCGGAATTTTAGCACGAACTTTGCCTTGCTTATTGGCTACAGCTGGATTCGGTTTCTCCAAAATCTTAATAAAATCCTCTGGTTGACCAGTGCCGTCATTGCCCTTATTTGTACCCTCTCCTGTATCTCCGATCCAAAGACGTTCAACAGCACTTGCCTCAAGTACAATGCGTTGGTTTAGAAAGGGAACCTTCATCGGCAGCTCATAGCTAACCACCAATCCAAAGTAAGGTCGGATACCCTTCTTTAACTCAGGCACGATAATGTTGGATACATGAATTCGATCATAATCCAGTAAGTCTGATGACAGATACGGCTTTAATAGGGGTTTTATCGCTAGATCCAGTACACTTTCAGAGGTCTCAGCCTGTAGCTTCTGCAGAGGTCCCTCGCCCTTCTCTAAAGCTGACATGACCCACTCATTCAGCGGCTTAGGTAATGACATTGCATAACTGCTGCCCCAATCTGTAAGTGACAAGCGAGGAATCGTCCAATTCGATTCGGCTTGATTGCCAGCGGATAGGTCGGTGCCATCCTTCACTGGATTAGCGCCAGCTTCGCTTGTTGCTCCCCATTTCTGCACAGCCAAAGCTGCCGGGTACATATGCGTTGAAATAGATTTCACAGTATCAGATGCTGTGCTTTGTAAGGCTGTTGAATACAAGGTCATCTGTACGATAGAAATTAGGAACAAAACAAACAGTAGGAAGATCGGAAGTACCATCGCCGCTTCTACTACCATGCTGCCTTCTTCCTGCGTCTTCCTCCTAATCCGGTACCCGTCCCCCATATCCTTACCAACCTCCTGCTAGTATGAAAAATCAGCCTGCACTGCTCTCATATATGTACTGCCTTGCACTTCTCCAGAATACCCAGCGCTATAATCCAATAGCTTCACAACACCCGGTAGAAACCATAGTCGCATTCCAAGCTTAATATTCGATGAGACATACGTACTTCTATCATCTGGATTTATTCCTGTGTTCAGTCGAATGAGAGCCAGCATCCGAGATAATTGAACATTCCCGCCTCCATGCAGCATCATGAACAGACGCAAATGATCACGATAAGTCAGCTGGGCCGGTAAATATTTAGACAGTGGTATGGAATCTTTCTCACAGAGTAACAGCATGTCCTGAATAGCTTGCTGGATCCCATACAACAGTGCTGCGGCCAGAACAGCCAATGGGTTTCCTAAACTTGCCTTCTCAATAAAACCTTCCATCGTTCGAATAGACAGCCGCATAGCAAATATTTCAGCATACGCTGCGGCTACATTTCCAGCGGGATTATGAAATCCATAAAGAATGTATTCCAGCTCTTGCGCTTGAGGATTAAGCTGGTCTGTAAGTTCGGCTGTGCCCTCAGAACCTTGTGCTAGAGTAGCTAACTTGGAAACATCAAAATGTTGAAAATAGAGAGCAGAATACTCCGTTTGAAAAAGTCTATCTCTAGCTCCTCCCATAATGCCACCCATCGCTGCATAGATTCCGTCCATATCCTCCATCGCCGAACTCCCAGCAGTATACGGGTTAGTGCTTACTTCAGATTTAACAAGTGGATCTGATACTAATTCCTTATTAAAAGCAATATTCTCCTCGTAATATTGACGAAGTGTTTGATAGCTTTTCAGAGAATCTGTCCCTCCGTTACCCATCATTCGAATCTTATCAAGCAATGCTTTCGCTTCACCCAGCTTCGATTTTGCTTCTCTCTCCAATTGCTTACGCTCTTTATCTGAGCTACGGTGCTGTTCGATTAAAGCCAAATCACTAACGATAATACTTCCCTTCTTACCGTAATTCTGTAGATAGTTATTCACTACGCGTGAAGCTTCAAGAACAGAAGAGATCATTTGATAGGAGTCACCATATTCACTCAAAGCTTCATACAGCACACCCGACATTCCTGTTACGATAGGTTCAATGGCCTCGTAAGAACTTTGCTGCATAGATATACTATTCTCCATCTGACTTAGATCAGTTGAGGAGAGAATCAGTGCATCTTCCTGCTCACGCAGCTTTTTAAGCGGGTCTGAGCTTATCTCTCCTGAGCTCGCCGGAATATCCCAGTCATTAGCAGGATCATTTGATAGATCCACCCCCTCCATTCGTGACTGTTCCAATATATTTCTCATCTCGTCATTCAATTGCTCTGCCTTCTTTAACGCTTCATTCACTCCCTCCATTGATCTTTCATGATCTTCACGAAAAGCTGTTAATAAGGCAGGAAGCCGCGATAACATTTCAGTAGTTCGACTCCGGTAGAGAGACAATTGATAAGTGTACTTTGCAGGCTTTTTACTATCACGATAAAGATCATCATAATATTTCCCAAGATAGTCACTATACTGTGCGGGAATATCCGCCGCCGATTGCATATTTCCGAGTGAACTGGCAGAAATGGACTCTGCAGGCGGATTCATAATCCATTGAAGTAACCTTCTTCCACTCTCCGCAGCCTGGCTTCTCTGCTCTAACATAAGATCCAAAGCCTCTTCTCGCTCGTCATATAACGGCTGCAGCTTACTGAGTAGTTCAGTAGCCCGTGAGGCCTCTGCCATTACTCCTGACATCGGCTTGAATTTACCTGCCAATTCCAAAGCAAAATCCACCGGAGCCTTATACTTCATTTCCTCCAGTATTTGTCGACTCACAACATCATAGCTACCCAGCGGTCTGCTCCATTTCAAAGATGACGATTCCAAAGCGAAGGGTACAAGATTGAATGCGTCACTCCTACCACTTTTATGCATATTATCATTGAGTACCTGAGACAGCAGCATATCCCCGTCACTCTCTCCAAAGGCGAATAAACCATACTTTTCTCGTAGCTCAACATCGTAAGATGACATTACAGAGCGAACGCTAGCCCTCGCTAGACGTTCCTCCTGAACATTGAAGGCAGCAATCCGCGCATAGTCAATCAGCACAGCGGTAAATAAAAAGACGAAAGCCAGTACCATAATTAAAAAAATTGAGACTGAACCTTCCGTTTTGCCCTTACCCTGCCTCTGTTTCCTTCGACTCTTACCGCTAACAAGGCAACTGGTATAGATGCTCCTCATCAAAACCTCCCTCCTTATCCCTACCTTCAATAGATACAAGATCCATTAGCAAGGAAATATTCACTTATCCTGAAGCTTGGTCATCATCGCGGATGCATCCTTCTTCTCCATGTGGACTCCAGACCCACTAGTACCCTCTGAGCCTCCCTTGAACTTAGCCCCGAAGTAACGCATCAGGTCGACCGTACGGATAAACTCAACAGGCTCAGCGATGATAGATTGAGTTTTTACAGTTGGCTTTGCCTCATCAGACAAAACCTCATCAAGTACAGGTAAGTGCAGTAGACGATTTAATTCAGCACTTACTTTCCGTCCTGCAAGTGAATATGCGTAGTTCAAATTTCCCGGCATATTATTCGGAATCATAGAGGACGAATGTCTGAGTTTAAGCACTGGTAGATCACTTTCCTCTGACACTTCACCAGGTAGCTCTATTGTCGCGCCATCACTTCCAGCTTCTCCGCCGAATAAAGAGGCTAGCAAAGCATCGTCTCCAATTCTCCAATAAAGGGAGTCATACTCACCAGCAGCATAGGAGCCAGAAACCTCTTTATGGCTGTTGTCCCAATTGTAAGCCGCACGCTCAGTAGCCCCTGAGGCCACTTGCAGAAGCATAGACTTCTGGTAGCTATACAAACAGAAGAACAGAAGAAGCATTGTAATACACATGACCATTGGTAGTAGAATTGAAGCTTCAATAGTAAAGCTGCCTCGATCGTCCTTAAGCTTTTTCACTCGAATACTTCCTGGCTCTTTTCTCCCGCAGTTTTAATCAAAGCCTCCACTACTTCCTGAATTTTGTCCTTAAACAAAAGAACGACCGCAATCAGCACTGCAATAATCAGAATCATTTCCAGTGTCCCCAGGCCTTCCTCGTCCTTCCAAAGATTCTTCACGCTACCCAACATTGTCGTCATCATTAGTTTCACCCTCCTACATTTTTAACATCATGAATGCTGGCGTTCCCACCAGTACAATTACTATTAAAAAGATAACTACCATCGGAAAGACTAGTTTAGAGGAAGCTTGCTCCCCTCGCGTTCGGCTGATAGCTTTCCGTTTATCCCACAGCATCCGCGAGAGATCGCGTAGCGATAACACAAAATCCGCTCCACCTCTGCGATAATTCAGAAGAACCGTCGTCGTGAACAACGATACCTCCTGCACTGCACACCTCTTGCTAAAATTCTCGAATGCCTGCTGAAATGAATACCCTCCTTCCCATTCACTGGTCATGATCCTAAGCTCCTTATACAATGGGTGATTAACATCACCTCGATGGCTCTCCACACAGCGGATAATCGCCCGTTGCACAGTCTCACCTGCTCCTACCAGCAATACAATGCTGTTCAGAAGTTCTGGTAGCTCGAGCATAATATTCTGCTCTCTCACCCTCACCTTTTTATGTAAATCACTCACCATAGCAGCTGGTAGAGCTACCGCCAAGAAAAAACCTAGAATCAGACCTGTCTGATCGCCGCTAAAGCCTGTGATCAAACTTCCACCCACAAGCAGCAACCAACTGTAGCTAAGCATCTCACCCATGAACAACAGGGTTCGTTCTGCACTGTAACGCATCCCATAACTTCGCTGCAGGGAACGTTGAATCCTGAACATCAATGATGGAAAACGACTGACAATGCCGGTTTTCTCAATGAGCAGCAGCAGCGGTTCACCCAGCTTCCGAAGTCGTAATCCTTCCATAGGAAGTTCTCTTAATCCGTCATATCTTTTTCCGCATTTAATTCGTAACAGAGCCCAGACAACAAGTAAAAATATAGTGACTACTGCACATAGCCATCGCATGATTTCATCCCCTTCACAGCGGAATGTCCATTATTTTAGTAGTCCAGAGATAACATAAAAACAAAGCTACTAATGCAAGCGTCGATATGGCTATACCCGCTCCTGTGTACATGGGCTGCATATAGTCTCCTGCAGTCAAACTCATAAAGATCACCATAATTAGTGGAGATATTAACAGCGCTTTCGCTTCGAATTTCTTCTGTGAAATGCTTACAGTAATATCTTGCTGAATATCCAGCTTCTCTCCAATAATCGTAGACGTACGGCGCACTACTTCTACCAGATCGCCGCCTGTACGTTTACATACAGTGAACACGTCAGCGAACCGCTCAATATCTTCCATTCCTGCTCTTTCACTGAAATCCCGAAGCGCTTCCTCCACTGGCTGACCGTATTCCATGCGTGTACAGATAATATTTAACTCCGAGATCATATCGCCGCCCCCCTCCGGGTCCAGCATACGTAAGTCTTGGACCGCTTCCCGGAAAGCATTCTCGACCGATCGCCCTGCTGAGAGTGAGGAAGACAATGAAAATAACGTCTGTTTAAACTGTAAATTAAGCATACTCCGGCGTCTTTTCAGCAAATAATTACGCAGCATACGAGGTGCATACAGCCCACCTGGCATAAGTAGTAACGACATTATCCAATGATGATAAAAAAGATATCCCACTCCAAACAGCAGCAAACCACCTACTGCAATAGCCAGAGTTTTCTGTATCAAGGTCAACTCGTATACCGTATAATCCGGCAATAATGAATGGCCTCTGAAATCAGCTCTCTTAGGTTTTTCAGCAGCAAACTTAATCTTAAACACTACCTCTTCCCCCTTTTAGAATTCAGAACCCAGCCTGTGATAACGGATAGGAGGTTACACCAGCCATTCTAAGCTTTGCTGTATGCATAAGCGGGTTTGCGCAAGAAACCAGCCCTCCTTGTACCCGGCCCTCTCGTTCACCGGACTCTTGAAATTCATAAAGAGGGTTCAAGACCACTTCTCCATCTTTCAGGCCTGCAACCTCACTAATCTCCATCACTCGCCTAGAACGATCACGGAACCTGGACAAATGTACGAAAATATCAATCGCCGATGAAATTTGCTGACGAACAACCGTTACTGGCAGGTCCGCAGCACTTAACACCATCGTCTCCAGTCGACTGACCATATCGTGCGCGCTGTTACTATGCCCTGTGGACAAGCTTCCATCGTGTCCAGTGTTCATCGCCTGTAGCATATCGAGGCATTCCGCTCCCCGTACCTCACCCACAACAATTCGATTGGGTCTCATCCGCAGCGAAGAACGAATCAAATCTCGAATGGAAATCTCCCCTCTGCCTTCCGTATTCGCGTTCCTAGTCTCCAGGGAAACAAGATTTGGCACCGTTACAATCTGTAGCTCAGCAGAATCTTCTATTGTGATGACCCTCTCCTGTGAAGGGATAAACTGAGATAATGCATTTAGAAAGGTTGTCTTCCCCGAGCCCGTTCCCCCGCTTATAAAAATGTTGTATTTAGCAGCTACTAAGATTTGCAGTAGCTCTGCTGCTTCCAGGCTTAAAGCTTCACGGCTCACCAATTCATTCATCGTCATCGGCTTCTCCGGGAATTTACGTATGGTCATCGCTGGTCCCTTCAGTGAGACTGGCGGAAGTACAATATTCACACGGGATCCATCCTTCAACCGGGCATCAACGATAGGAGAGGAGTCATTTACTACCCTGTTAACACCGGATACTACCGTTTGGATAATGTCTTCCAGCCTGCTGCTGGACTCAAATTCCAAAGGAAGACGACGAATCTGACCCTCCTCTTCTATAAAAATCTCAGTATGACTATTGATCATAATCTCCGTGATCGCCGGATTATCCACTAATGGCTGAAGCACATCCAATCCTCGGAAGGAGTCAAATAGTCTCTTAACTAACTCATGCTTCTCCTGTGCTGTTAAGTAACGGAGGCTTTCACTTTCTAGAATCGTTCGTTCGATAAACCCAGTAAGTTCACGGTTTCCTACTGCAGAAGTCACATCAAGCCCTGCACGAATCTCACTACGCAGCGCCCTGAACATCTCCTCATTCATGGATATTCTTCCCTGTAAAAACTAATGGGAGTGCTGGCTCTACAATCCGCTTGCACAACTGCAAGATCTCCTGCTGAAATTGTGGAGAGTTCAAAAAGAGCTCCTCACGGTGTTGCAGCGCCCATGATGGGATAAAGGGACATACGCCTTCAATGATAATTCCTTCAGGAGGCACCCACTCTTCCAAACGATCCACTGCAAAATTCACTACAAATTTACTCTTGTCCATCACATGGGGGGACATGCCAGAGTTAGGAGCGGTGCAATGCGACAGCCATCTCATAGTCTTATACATGCTTACATCATCATTTTTCAGGACCCAAAGTAGAACCCCACTTCGCTGCAGCACAGCTTTCGCACGCTCTTCCTCGATGCTGCCGGTGTCCACAATAACAACATCAAAGTTTCTCTCCGCAACCAGCCGCTCTAACAAATCCAGCGTATCTTGCAAAGTCATCTGCAGCATTTCCTTCACATTAATAACCGGTCTGAAAGCAGCAGTTCGGAGGTAATCATATCTAATGAAGTATTGTCCTAATTCGATCGTATCCGCTTCATCCTTGTCTCGGTTGGCCTTTATTTCATATAGCAGCCGCTCTAGTCCAGGCGTATAACCTGCAGGGATTCTGAGAAACAACCCACTGCTGTCTACACTCTCAAGGTTCAGATAGAACACCGAAAGGCCCATTTCACCAAGCTGCTTCGCCATATTCAATGCTATCGTTGTTTTGCCCATGTTGCCGCTAGCAGAGACAACCCCCAGCAACAACGTTTCATCTAGCACAGAAGATCCTCTACTTCTCTGGATTTCACATAACTGGAGAAATGCTCCCAGGAGGGAAGGAAGCGCCTGATATTTGGCAATCATTACTCCCCCTCCCAGACTTTTAGCACTCTTACCGAGATAACCTCCATCCTCACTCAAAACTGCCCATGGAACCGTGCTTTTCCCCTCTACTAGCCAAGCCTCAATAAAAGAAGAGTCCCCCACAACAGCATCCGGGATGTCTTCTCCCCTCATAAATTCGATAAATGCATCCATTCGGCTAAAAGCCGTAATACGCAGCATTTCTCCGTACTCACTGTGATGAAGATAGTGCAATAATGGTTCGATATATTGACTTTCACGCACTGCGAGCACAATCCTTGCCGCCATGAAACCACGCTCCTTTCGATAAGAAGAAATCCATTATTTCCTCAAAAAAAGACAGCAAAAAAAGCACCGACAATAACCGTGGATACGGTAATTGAACGGTGCTTCCGTTACTATTCCTTTAATTTACAGCTATAGTAGCATATATATAAGAAGGCAGCAATAAGTTTTTTCGCACACTAGCTGGATACTATACTCTCATCTTATCTTCGCGCCAGTTCTTAATGGCAGAGCGAATATCGGCAGGGTTGAGCTTCTCCTTCACCGCCCGCTGACACAGTGCTGAAAACTCATCATCACCCGCATAACGTAGCGCTATAATTTGGGCTATTTCAAGCTCTGGGCTCAAAGCTTCGCCTGTCAGACGGAAATAGCGAAACTGCTCTTCCACTCTCACCACGCGGTCCTGATTTTTTGTCGCATATATACGAATTCTTGTAATCGCAAAAAGTAAGCATAAGGACATACCGAATAACAGCAATGGCACCGTTAAAGCACCATCATCACGTATCTCTTGAACAGCATAAATCGCCGACCACACAAACGAAATTAGCGCAAGCGGCATCGTCACAAAATGAAAAGGCCAATCAAAACGCATAAATCCCTTGGGCTTCCCTTTATTCATAATTCATCTCCATATTTTATATGACTTGTATAGCGCTTAAAGCTTGGTCTCGCCGGGAATTGCCACAATAAAGGGTTTGTTGTTCTCCCAGTTCAGCGACTTCCCTGATACTTTAGTCGTTCCATCCGCATTAACGATTCCGCAAATAATCTGACTTCCCCATACACTCGTATAATAATAGGCATAGGATGGGGCTAAAACAGGGGCTTTACCATATTCCTTCGCAATGGGGTGTCCGAATATCGCGGTAAAATCTTTTTTATCAGCCTCTTTCGAATTGTCCAGATCTGCTTCCCATACGACTGTTCTAATGTTGTCTTTAATCTCATAATACGATACAAAATGCCCATAGATTATGAAATATCCATCAGATCTGCCTTCAGGAAAATAATACGACATAGACAACGATTCATTATCACCCGTTAATTGGGACGGTTCTCTTTCTTCAACCGGGAATTGTAAAGCAGCAATGCGGGAAACTACCAAGTCCCTACTATTATAATTCTGCACAAGCTTCGCATTTGCACGTTCCTGAACCCAGATAGTATTCGTAGTAGCATCTACCGTTACTCTTGCTCCAAGAGCTTCCGTAATAAATCTCAGCGGCACCGTAACTCTTCCATCCATGATGCTAGCAGGTGCATCCAGTTGTACAGATTCGGAGTTCTTCCACGCCGTTCGAGAACCCACAGCAAGCTTAATCTTCATGGAGTCTCTAACGATCGTTACTTGCTTTGTACGGGCTTCCCACTGAATAGAAGTATTCTTGAAGCTCTCAAAAGCCTTCAGCGGAACCATCGTCTGTCCAGAGACGATTTGCACGCCGTAATTCACGCTCGAATGATTCACCATTACCTTGAGCTTAGCATCTGCGGATACCGTTCCCATCGTACCTAAAGAAGCTAGCATAACTATTAATAGATAAAGTCCTGCCTTTCGCAACATCCCTTCACCCCTCGCTAAATGTCCTTAGATATACCAAATTATGGTTACATTATAACATCTAGCCAAATCCCAGATTACAAAAATCTTTGTTTGATCTCCGGTGTTGGGAGCAGACATTGCTCATCGCGCCCGAACCAACGGTAACGATTCCTTGCAACATAGCGGTAAAGGATATTCCGTATTGGGCGCGGCACTATAATGAAGATATACGCAGCAGGCCAAGGCCATCTCAATCTACGTGCAATCCGCAGTACAGCAGCCGACTCTGTATAATACACACCGTTCTCCAGCAATACAACTGTGTTCAACTGCCCAGGTTGAAGTCCAGCCTCACTCATTAGCTTAGCGGCAATTTCACTTTGTAAAGGGGCGAATAAAAATTTAGCCTTGGGATCACGCGGGATGATGAAACGAATCAAACCTTGGCAAAGATGACACACCCCATCAATCAACACAATGGACTTATTTTGCATAATGTTCAGTTCCTCTTTCATAGCTCCCCCTCCCTATAAAGATAAGTGTATCGCATATTTTGGGTAAACAAAAACGCGGGATAGAATCCCGCGCCAACATGTACCGTTCTTTAATTATTCAGCAATTGCCTTTTCAATCCATTGATCACCGATCATTTGTCCTTCGAAATCAGCAGTGAATGCCTCCATGCATTTACAGATGAAATCTTTGCGGCAAATTGGACATGGAGTTTTAAGCAGGCGGCTGATGTTCGTCATTTTCCATTCCGGAAACCGATTATAAAACGCACGGCACTCCGTTCCATCAGCAAGCTTGATAATGAACTCGTACAATCCTTCCTTATCGTTGCTGCTGGCTTTGGTCACATTCGTAATATTCGGTCTGTAAGACATCTTCATCACCCATTATTTAAATTTTTGGTTGTAAATTGCACACGCAACATATTCTCAGATACTTAGACATATTAAAGAATTTTAAGAGTGATGTCAACCAAAGACGCCTAACACGGAGGCTATTTATTGCTCTTTTCTGATCAACGCCTTTATTCAGTCATTATTTCCATAAAATATATACAGATACATTTAATTTATGATCATTCATTTTGCTGTGATTTGATAAACCGAATGGGCGTTAATGGTTCATAGAATTTTCTTATTTGGCTCACCCTCATAAATGGTGTACAATTAAATTGCGATAAATTAAAATTAGGAGTTACAAAGGAGGTGGCATCCATGAGTATTTATGATTTTGAGGTCAACACTCTTCGGGGTGCAGAAGAATCATTGTCCAAGTACAAAGGTAAAGTACTCCTTGTTGTGAATACAGCTAGCAAATGCGGGTTTACGCCTCAGTATAAAGGGCTTCAGGAAGTGTACGAGAAATTTAAGGATCGTGGATTCGAAGTACTTGGTTTCCCAAGCAATCAGTTTGCTGGCCAAGAGCCTGGCGAAAGTGATGAAATTGCAGAATACTGCGAGATTAACTATGGAGTAACTTTCCCAATGTTTGAGAAGATTGATGTAAAAGGTGATGATGCACACCCATTATTCAAATACTTATCAAAGGAAGCACCTGGTGTTCTAGGCTCAAAAAGCGTGAAATGGAACTTCACCAAGTTCCTCGTGGATCAAGAAGGCCGTGTCCTTAAGCGTTTTGCTCCTAAAACTACTCCTCAGCAGATCGAATCCTATATCTCCAAGCTTCTGAAATAATCCATTCAATAAGAAATTTCAAAAAAGGATACTGGCCACATCACTCAGCCCACTAGGTGATATGCGGTCAGTATCCCTTTTGTCATTAATCATGATATCGTGATAAATCCCCCTCCTAACCCCTTTGGAATAATTTATAATATTGATGAAAAAAATTACTGGGAGGGTCAAGCAATGGTTGAACTGCGTGATTTGCCAGAACTTCATGTTATCGGTTGGACAAATGTTAATGCCTCTGGAGAGCCTTATCCGAATCTTTGGGAATTTGTTTTTGGCGAGTTAGATATTGATGCTAAATTTGACTCCATCCCCTCAAAAGTTCAAGACAGCGGTTGTTATCTGGGTCTATTTCAGAATCGTACATCCGTACCCCGATTGTGGGAACAAGCTGCTTGGGATCATGAGTTCTTCCTTGCGGTCGAAGTGAAACAGCTCGGCTTCATTCCTGAAGGGCTTGTGCAGAAGACCTTTCCAGCATCAACCTATGCTATATTTACGGCAAACGGGGTGCCTCACTCGGCTTTTCAGGCCACTTGGAATCATATAAATAATGAATGGCTACCGCATTCCGAATATAATTTCAATCCTGATGGTGTCTTCTTCGTACAATATACGGAAAATTCCGGACCGGATGATGAGCGATTCGAAGCCTATTTATGCGTCCCTATCGCGAAAAAGCAGGATTTTCCGAAAGCTCGTTAAACACACAAAAAAGAAGCCTTGCATCGCAAGGCTTCTTTCGTCTTTCTGTATGCGGTAGAGAGGACTCGAACCTCCACGGGTATACACCCACTACCCCCTCAAGATAGCGTGTCTGCCATTCCACCACTACCGCGCGGTGAGATAAAACATAAAACTTTGTTTGAGGTCAACATTCATTATTATAAATGTACTTCCCCGAAATGTAAAGGCGTTGATTTAAGAATTTTCGTCGGCCCATTTCTGCTTACGATATTCAGTGAATGCTAGGTATTCTTTAATGAATTCCTTTTCCTCTGGAAGCAATTCATTCGTTCGATCTTCATTCAACTTCGCTTCTCCGAAATCATAGTCCTCATTGCTCTCTTTCAATATTTCAGATGTATTTCTACCTAAAATAAGCCAGTCCAGACTTACATGAAAAAAAGCGCCGATCTCAATTAATTTATGTGTTCCCGGAGTAGATTTGCCCCGCTTCCAATCTCCCATATTTCCTGTGCTTATATTTAACTGCTCGCAGAATGATTTCTTGGTGAGACCTTTTTGCTTAATTAAGTACTCTATACGTTCGTATATGGTCTGCATCCGTAAACCGCCCTTCACAAAAAAATAAAAAAGACTTATTTAAGTAATTACCTATTGCAAAATAACGCAAAAAAGTATATAATTGGTGTTACTATGTATTATCCGATTATATCATATGGCTAGAGTGACGATAAGAGGCGCTCAGGTGACAAGTGTCTGATGTAATGCCGTCTGACCCCCTTAATTAACATATCATCCCGAAGGATCTCTAGGAGGGAGCGGTGACTTTTGTCAAAATGCTTATCATCTTCCATTATCCATTCACTTGAATATCTGCCGCACAATGCAGTGGTCATCAACAGCCAAGGAGTTATCCATTTCACCAACAGGAAGTGGAAAGCATTTAGTCATGAATATGGCCTCTCCCCTCACAAACAATGGATTGGAGCTTATTATTCGGAGCTTCTGCAAGATGTGATTATCGATTCCGATCAATGGGCCAAGCTTTATGATTCGGTGAAAATTATACTCCGCAGAGAGCAACAGATTTATACCTCTGAGTTCATCATACAAACCGCCTATAAAGGGACGCGAATCTTTCGTTTGGAAATTTATCCGCTGCTCTCTGATTATTACCTAGAAGCTGCTTTTATAATTTCTCTATATGATTTGGGTGTATTTATAGAAGGAACTAAGATGTCGGGGATCACAAGCATCTGTTCGACATGTCAGCCAACACAAGAGTTAATCCCCATCTGCGCTTCCTGCAAATCCATTCGAAATTCTAAGGATGAATGGATCAACATTGAACATTTTTTAAAACATCAGCTTTCTTTGCAATTCACCCATGATATTTGCCCAGACTGTGTCAGACAGCTCTATCCCCAATATGCAAGAGCCTTCAAGAACTAATCAACTTGTCTAACCCTATAAAAAAAAGTAAGAAAACCTCTGCGAAGCAAAGGATTTCTTACTTTTTATTTGTATGCGGTAGAGAGGACTCGAACCTCCACGGGTATACACCCACTACCCCCTCAAGATAGCGTGTCTGCCATTCCACCACTACCGCATAATATGACCCGTATGGGATTCGAACCCATGTTACCTCCGTGAAAGGGAGGTGTCTTAACCCCTTGACCAACGGGCCTTAGCAAGGTTGTCTAACGTGACAACAAAAATTATGATACCAGAAATAATAAGACATGGCAAGCACTTTTTTTCCACACCACTTCAGCCTGTAGCATTCTTCGATTCTTCAATCATCTCTATATCCCAATCACGTCTAATCCTTGCCTTGATCTCCTCATATTGTTCCCTGGAGTCGCTGTGTATCTCATGAACATAAAGAAGCTTCCTTCTAGGACCATGATCCTCGTAACGAATAAGTTCAATAGAAAGATTCACGCCGCAAGACTGTTATAATAAGACATATCCCCTTGATGTGTAAACGAAAGTATAGCTGTCTGTGTAAGAACGAGGGATATTTAAGAGGCTGCTAGATTGGATATAACATTTGTGTCTCATTGTTACATACAAAAAAAGCTTATTCTCAACCGATAAACGGAAGGAGAATAGGCTGTAGGCTGTTCACATTTTCCCTTTTAATTCTAATTCTTTAATCTGCATCATATGGTGCCGGTCATGCGATATAAAATCCTTTAAATAGGACTCAAAGGAAAACCTTCCGTCAACATATTTTCCCGAGTATTTCCCCTCTTCAAGGCTACTTATACAATCTAATAGTAAGTTACGATACTTCATAGTCAATTCTATTAATTCATCTTTGGTTTTTGTCTTACCATATGTAACAGCATCATTATTGAATTGATCGTAATCAATAAGTTGAAGTGTTATCGCTTTATCACATGCTATCGGTTCTATCGTCGATTCATAGAAGTATTTATCCCATAACATAATATGACTAACAACATCATGAATTGTCCATTTTCCTTCAGCGATGGGTGTTTTCCAATCTAAATCAATAATTTCTAGAACAAATCCATTCCATTCCTTAAACTGATTTAGCAAGTCTGATCTGTTATTCATTGGCGTATCTCCTTTTTTTATCATCATAATCCCAGTATAACTCTTTGAAGATATTCCGTTCTGCCAATTAGCTTCCGGGACCAAGGCATCTTGTCTGTCGGTACATTAACACATTGTTATATAACGACTTCTTGAAAGTATCCACATTTAATTACGGGCAATATTCCTGATGATCAGCTCTGGCGAAGACTTCGTAGAG
Source organism: Paenibacillus sp. FSL P4-0184 (assembly GCF_038004625.1). Lineage (NCBI taxonomy): Bacteria > Bacillati > Bacillota > Bacilli > Caryophanales > Paenibacillaceae > Paenibacillus > Paenibacillus sp. FSL P4-0184. The sequence goes on from NZ_JBBORN010000001.1 coordinate 775,756, forward strand.
TTCCAATCAAAATGAGAATGGCCTGAATATGAAGTAGCAAGATAACAACAACAATGAACTAACATCTCAAAACCAAGTCGCGAACAATTTATTATTGCTATATCTTTATCTGATCTTATTCTAAGTTGTTCATTATACTTCCAATCCTCCCATGTATCCCAAAACTTTTCGTCATGAGTATTTAGCAAAGGAAGTTTAAACATATCAAATCTCGAAAAGCCTAATGAAGACTTAATTTTCCTTAAATCTTTCTGTGAAAAAGGGTTACTCGCTCCATTGAATATAAATAAATCGGTATATCTCGAGTCTTCCCGTTCTAAAAAGATTACATCATTTGACGTCATTGAATGTTGCAACAAACTTGCCAATAAGAACATCTCTTCACTATCAGCTGCGTCCACTAATAGAATATGTCCAAGTTCATCTCTGACAGTAATGTTAATTTCGTTTTGCTTTAAGACAATTGTTCCAACCTCTTTGGAACTCAACTTACTTGTAACTCGCTTTACAAGAGATGATTTATACATTATCAGATCTCCATCGCACTTATTAATTTACGCTAATTCCCCGTAGCATCGCACATTCCTGACGTTCGATCAGCGTAGATAAACGAAGCTGTCAATCCAAGAGCTTATGGTCTGCATTGTGAATGCATTGTTTGCTATTTTTCATATATGTAATCGATAAATCCTTGTCGTATCCATTCGCCTTCAAACTTTCTTTCAAGCACCCGATCTTCTTTATATATTAATTGCATATCATCAAACATAGCATCCGCCTCATGATAATCATAATAAGAGTGGATCACTAATTCATCATCTTCCATTTGCTCATACTGATGTTCTCCTAAATCAACTCCGTCACCGACTCGAAAATCCTTGATAGATAAAAAATTTACAAATAATAAGCCACCAGGTTTTAGCACCCGTTTCAATTCATTTATCGCTTCTTTCACATCTTGTTTTTTCATATGAAAAATAGAATTATAAGAATACACAAAACTCATCGACTCATCGTTTAATGCCAACTGTCTCATGTCACCCTGATGTATGGTTAAATTCTGCCCTCTTTCTGCTCCGAACTGATTAGCTCTGTTCATTTGTTCAACATTCATCTCTATTCCATATGTAGCGTATCCATAATTCGCAAACAAACTTAGTGGAGGAGTATCCCCTCCTGCCCCACAATCTAATATGGTCTTTTCCATGCCACTTTCATTACATAAAGCCAAAAATCTGTACAAGGGTATTTGTTTAAAAAGCTCCATGTTGATTCCACTCCTTTGACTTATATGGTTTCCCGTCTTCCTTGATATAAACTAATATATTATTAAATGTTTTTTATAGATTGTTAATACAAATTCTTTCTCTACAAAACTATCATCATATCCTTCTATTGGTAGGCCATTATGAAACGGTGAATTTATAAAATCTTCTAAAACTTCTCTTTTATCTCCCGTATATTGAATCGAGCAAGCAAATGGTAGTTCTTTGTTTACATCTGATATTAAGTTGAATCTCAACTGGCTAGCCATTAGATCAAACCACAGGTAAAAGATCATACCATTAGATGAATTTGATCTACCGATCTGTTCTTGTCTATTTTCAATTACTTTATTTATAAAATTGTCGAAATCATCAATTAAATTTTCTTTCGCCAAGTCAGGTTGAATTGTAATTCTCCACATATTTGTCTCAATTTCTTTTTGAATATCAGATTCTGATGACCCAATGTATATTTGATCTGTAATTATTTCTTCTAGATTTTCAAAGTACTCATCTTTGTTCATGTAATGTACTCCTTATATTCACGGATTCTCATCAATGAGATCCCATCTTGGCAAACACAGAGCAATAGCAACGAGCAGAAATGTTATAATGTCTCTTTTATAACTTTCTCGTACTCATCCCATTTAAAATAAAAAGGCCCAACATCAATAGCTTTATTGCTGGGTTCCAGTTTGAAATCTCTCCATATGATAAGATCCTCTTCTTTCTCAATAAATACGGATATAAAGCCACACTCTTCATCTCCACACCAAGGGCAGACTAATATTGGGTATCTGTAGTACATATATTCATGCATTTGGTTTAATAAAAAATAGTTAATCATTTTCCTTTGATGCTCTTCACTCCCCCACCCGAGGGATGGAACCATGTCATGTCTTTTCAGCATTTGATAAAGAGACCTGCCATCAATTATTATGTCAGCAAATTTGGTATTTTTATTTCCTTCTTGATCCGGATCAAAACTATCATATCTACTTGAAGGTTTAGTTTGTAATTGATTTATAGTTTTCATGTTCCCTCCGTTAAATTTCTTTCAGTAATATGAATGTTGCGTTAGCTGATATAGCTGGATTCATGAAACTTAACAAGTAAACATTCGCCTTTTCCACTCTATTCACCTTCCAAAATATTGAATTTGATCACTGATAATTCAGATTAAAAAAGACAAATCACACATTCGTGTGATCTGTCCCGGTACTTCCTCAATTCCATATATATCACATTTAGCAACCGAAAATAATTTTACGTAACAAAAAAAGAGCCCCCATAATGGAAGCTCTTCTTATGTAATTCAGAACGGAGAGAGTGGGATTCGAACCCACGCACCGCTTACGCAGTCTAACCCCTTAGCAGAGGGTCCCCTTATAGCCACTTGGGTATCTCTCCATAAAAATGGCTCCCCGAACAGGACTCGAACCTGTGACAACTCGATTAACAGTCGAGTGCTCTACCAACTGAGCTATCAGGGAACATTAGAAGTAAATTAGAAGTGAACATGAATTAATTTATCATGATTTCAAGGTCTAGTCAAGCAGGTAAAATAATTTTTGTGATCGTTTTCAAATTCATGCATTATTTCTGCCATTAGCTAGATTTAAGAGGGGATCACTCCCCCCCCCTTTAGTTTATACGTAGCACCATTCCCCGTCTTGCGGAAGCTGTACTCGATCCTGTAGCTCCTCCTTCTCCAAGTGAGCTTTTAGCTTATCCCGGGTAACAAGGCAATGGTTGATGGCGTTCATGTGTACAGCGATGACCTTAGAAGAAGGGGCATATTCGCATAAGTCTACGACATCCTGCTCATTCATTGTGATATGTCCTCCGGTTAAAAACTGCGCTCCACCAGCATTAACGATCGTCACCTCAGGTTTAAAGGCATCGAGTGCAACCTTCACCTCATCACACCAAATCGTGTCTCCTGCCAAATACACAACTGGTTCGTTTTCCGCCTGAAAGACAAACCCGGATACCTTCCCCATCAGCTTGCCAATCTCTCCGGTTCCATGCTGTCCACCGGTACGTGATATAGTTACTCCTTGGAATGTCAGCTTATCGGTGATTTCCGAGACGTTCTCAAATCCCTGCTCTACTAGGGTATCCCTGTCCCCCTCCTGACAAAATAACGGTAGATTATGCGGCAGCAAGGAAACGGCAGCGGCATCCCAATGATCTGGATGAAGATGCGTGACTATTATTGCATTAGGATTCAGCCATTTGTCTACTGATCCCGGTAACGATACAAGCGGATTCCGACGGTCATTTTCCGTATTAAAAATGGGAGGATTAGCGCCCTGCTCACTCAACATAGGATCGATCAGAAATGTACTTCCCCCATACTCCATCCATAGGGTCGCGTTGCGAATATGCTGTATTTTCATCGTAAGCCCTTCTTTCTTTCAGATATCTTCTGCTACAATTAATTATAGTTGGACCTTGAAACAGAATACATTGAGATTGGAAAGAGATTGGCCTGTTCTACTTTCACGCAGAAAGGATTTTAAATAATGACGAGTTCTTATTCCATAGATGATGTGGATTTTCGCATCTTACAGCTTCTAATTGATGATTCCACGATCAGTCACAGAGACATTGGGCAGCAAGTGCATATGACAGGCCAAGCTGTGGGCGCACGTATTCGCAAAATGCAGGACACCGGAGTGATTGAAGGCTACACCGTCCGCTGGAATCCAGATAAAGTTGGTGAGGCGATCAATGCCTTTATAACGGTCTTTCTAGGTTCGAATACGGTACATCCAGCCTTTCAGACATTCGCAAAGCAGCATGACAGCGTAAAAGAAATGCATCGCGTCAGTGGAGAAGGCTGCTATTGGATACGTGTTCGTACGGGAAGCCAAGAGGATTTGAATAACTTTCTCGACGAGCTGCTAAAGTTCGGAAATTACAGAGTCAATTTGTCGATGGGGAAGCTTAAATAAGGCTGTATCGCCTATGAGGCCGCTATCGGAGCCAGTTGACCTTTTACGCAGCATAATCGAATATTTGGCATACTAACGGACCTTCTAGTCGCTATTGGCATGAAAATAACCAAATATGTTCTGGCAGACAGCCTTCGTCCAAAAAAACGCAGAGCAGCGATTCTCCAATTACCGGAGAATCGCTGCTCTTTTAGTAGAAAATTAATTCAATAATCCGGTAGCTTTAAGTAATCTTGCTAGGATCACGGCTGCCTCTGCACGGCTAGTATCACTGCCAGGCGCAAAGCTATCTGCCGATTGGCCTTTCATGATCCCTTTTGCTGTTAAGACATTCACAGCCTCTTTAGCCCAAGAAGAAATAGCAGATGAATCTGTAAATGCATTTGTCGCAGGGTTAGCTCCAGATTCTCCAGCTCCAAGGTTCAACAGCTTCAGTGCTCTAGCTGCCATAACAGCCATTTGCTCCCGTGTAATAGGGGCGTTCGGACGGAAGGTGCCATCCTCATAGCCTTGAACCATTCCTAAGGCTGCTGCGGCTCTAGCATCCGCTGCATACCATGATAAATCAGACACATCACTGAAGGTCTTCGTTGTGTTCGCAGCGGCTAGGCCTAAAGAGCGAATTAGCATAGCTGCGAACTCAGCACGACTAACAGACTTCTGAGGTGCAAAGTTATCTGTGGATTGTCCGGTCAAGATCAGTCGACTGGCAAGCGTTTCGATGTCGTTCTTTGCCCAGTGTGAAGAAATATCTCCAAAAGTTACAGGGTGTTGTGCAACGACGAATATCCCGCTAGCACTGCTGCTCTTAACAGTAACCTTGGTCATCCCACCTACGAGCTCGAATAATGCAGGTACATAACGGAAAGAACCCGTCTGCTCATCGTAAATAAGGACTACTCCCGTCTTTGCAACCAGTGCTCCCTCCATCATAAATGTACGATCTACATACGTAGTGCCGAACCCATTAGCAGGTACAGTGTTTTTGCCATCTGTGACCTTTAAGGTGACACTTGCCGGAGTTCCTTGCACATTAAAACCTTGCTGCTTAGCCTTGGCAAGCAGTTGTTCCAATCCTTTTCCGCTTAGCGGATTTAGTTGGAACTCTAAAGTGCCTGCCGGCATTTGTGCAGCTTTCAGCACGCTCTCCACGAGTCCTAACGGGAAGCGATAGCTCATATCGCCACTGGCAATGACAAGCACCGCATTCGGGCTAAGTGCTGCTGCATTGCGTAGAGCTTCTGCGCTAAAGCGAGCTATACCATCTCCGTTAGCTGAAATCTCGATAAGAGCTTGCCCAGCAGTCGCCTTAGCTTTTAGCTGCGCATCATGATTAGCAGCTGGTGTTGGCGTTGGTGTAGCGACAGGTGCAACAGGATTTACTGACCCCGCCGGATCAGGAGTACTCGTTGGTTCAGTCGGATCCACAGGATCCGTCCCACCATTAGGTAACACCACCTCAACTGTATACACCCTCTTATCGTTGCCAACAGTTACCGTGAAGTCTGTGCTTCCCGCTTTAACTCCATGAATACTGTTGTTTGCAAAAGTAGCAATGTCACTGCTCATAAAATTAAGTGTAGCTTGTGTAGTAATCTCCGCTCCTTCTTTGTCCAACACCTGAAGAATAGCTGACTTTCCTTGTTCTAGTACAACAGGTCCGCTCTGTCCATCTGCTAGCTTGATGGAGAAAGGTTTAACAGCTGTGGCTATCCCTTGATTCTGTTCAATGATGTTAAAGTCAGGAGATGCATTGGACAGGAGGTTCATCCGTTCACCACGAATAATCAAGTTGTCGACGAGCAGGTTACCTTTCAGATTTTTCGTTACTTCTATACCGCTCGTACCTGCACCGTCTAATACATTATTCGTCAGAACAACTCCATCAATCGTCGTGAGAGCACTTCCCTCCAGATTACCGTGGGCAATCAGGCCAGAATAGGTGCTGTCGAGCGCCGTATTGTTACGGATGAGTACTTTTCCTTTTAGGTCGCTCTCACCAGCGTACAGCCATAACGCACCGAGGTTTACCCCGTAGCCCGAATCATAACTACCAGTGCGAAGCAATGTATTCCGCTCAACGATTGTCGTTCCTTGGAACGGCTCTGCGGAGAAACGGGTAGATACAGCGATCCCGGCTCCGTTAGTTACAGTGTCTTTTACCACGTTATCTTGAACTTTGTTATCTTTACCACCGAAGACCACAATGTTATCGGCCAACCATGGCAGTGAGACGTTATTAAAACGTGCCGTATTGTTATAGCTAAATGTCCGTTCCGCGCCATTCACTTCATTCAATTTGGCATCTGTGAACGACCACATCGCAATACCATCATCCCCTGGATAACGGATGTCACTTTGTTCCATCATGCTGTTGCCCGTGCCTACGGCAAAGTTAATTCCATCTGCCATAAGGTTACGGATTCGAAGACCTGCCATGTACAGACCATTTGTGCGAGCTTTCTCACCAATAGGTTGTGTTAACCACAAGCCTGCTTTGGTATGTTCAATCCATACGTTCTGAATGACCGAGCCTTGCCCAAAAGCACCATGGAAGGCGTTGGTGAATGCTTCATCATCTCGTACGTTTATACCACCATCAATTAATAGGTCGTATACACCGACTTTGCCGCCATGACCATAAAATTTAGCTCCATTCAGAACTGTATACCACATGCCTGCACCACGAATTTCAGCCGTATCCAGATCCAGCAAACCCTCTCCGACATTGAAGGTACCTGCTGGGAACCAAACCCCAGTACCTGTTGCCTCCGCTTCGGCAAGCGCTGCCTTAAAGGCTGCGGTATCATCTCCCTCATCATTGGCTACCGCTCCAAAATCCGTTACAGAAATAAAGCCGTCAGGGCGAGTCAACTCAGGGGCTACCTGCTCCATATCCACCAAGTCGATGACGTATGAAGTGGCTTGGTCTCCTGTTCCCTTCTCTAAACGAATGGTTGCTCCGGCAGGAGCGTTCCCAATCAGAGCATGAATTTCATCAAAGTAGCGATGTCCACTACCTTGACGAGGATCATTTGACCATGGGTAGCTACCATATTCCCAAGCATATTTTGAAGTCAAATTAAGCTGTTTCTTAACTCCATTTACATATAGAGTCAATGTTTCTTCAGCACCAGCACCATCCGAACTGTCCGGAATGGAATAGCGCAGAACAATAGAATTAGCTGCTTCTGCAAGCTTGAACTCTATATAGTCCCCAGTATTCTTCAAGGCGACGGCTTGTCGTCCAGAAGCCTCAGAAGCCATAGTGCGATATTTCCGTGAAGGACCGATTAGTGTTCCGTTAGTCACTGCATCCTCAGCTTCATAGCTAATATAAGGAACTGTTGCCCCACGGTAAACTTTGTTCACGCTATTTTTTACTGTCAGGCTATCAATGCTTACGTTATTCCAATCGATATTGTCGTTGCTTAGAGAAACGATGTTGATTCCTGCACGTAGCTGCAGCTTCACCTGTACAGTCTTCCAAGAGGAAGTCTTGACCACGTTAACTTTATCTGATTCCTTCAGGCCGTTCACCTCAAGCAACAGATCCGTTACATCACTGGAAGTATTCTTGTAACGAATAACGGCATCATATTCACCGGCTTGCTGAGCATTGACTGCATACCGTATAACATGATCTCCTTGGAATGCTTCTCCTCCTGCATAAATTGCATCTGAAGGAATGGGCAAGAAGCTCCAAAGAGTGCTATCGGTTCCCACAGCAGAGCCGAGTTGAACAGCTGATGCGTCGTGAGTAAGATAGGCTGTTTTATCCGCACTTAGCAGGAGCTTGTAGCCTAATTTCCCTTCCAGCGTCCACTGGGAACGTTCAGTTTCCCCAGAAGCTAACAAGACGGCTTGGTCTGCTTCATTTAAAGAAAGATAATGTTTGGTCTGAACGTTCATTATGCGTTTATGTCCATTTACATCCTGAACGATCCACTGGGAGTGAGCAGCTGTATCGGAAGGTTTCGCATATACGAGCGCCCCTTCTTGTTCAGCCAATACTTTGCCAGTCAGCCCTTTTGGTACGATCGTTATAATATTGGTATCGTTCTGAACTGGAGTAGTTGTGTTGTTATTGCGCAGTTCTCTAGACGGAGTAGTAAACTCCTGTTGAGCCGCTTCAAGTGTCCATTGAGCTAAGCCGTCACTCTCTAATAGGAGCGCACGTTCAGCATATCCTGTCTTATTCGCAATGTTTATTAATTCATCGTCGTATTCTCCATAGAGACTACGAATGGTGTAATGCGTATAATCGGAAGCCAAGCTTACTTCCCAAGCAGATGCTCCGTCTATAGCCGGTTCCGCGCTACTGCTCTCCAAGTATGAATAATCTCCATTCAATGTTAAATAATGGCCTGTTGCTCGATTGATAATCGTCTGTTTGCCGTCCTGCACAGATATATTCCAATGCGAGAATCCATTCTCTGCCGACGGCTGCCCGTACAGAACAACTCCGTGCTCATTCTCGTATAAATACTCCCCACTGCTTGCATTCTTAAATCTTACAGGGTAAGCAGGGATCGGTGGCGCAATCGCTTCAACGGCTTCAGCGGCAAAATGAGCACTGTTTCTATCCGCTGCATCGGGAGCCTTACTGATCTTTATAATCGGATTCCCATTCTCATCAGAAGCCCCATACATATAGTGGCCAGCCCATCCACTCTTGAAAGTAGTCAGACCTGAAGGCTGCATATCCACAATCCACTTAATGCTGCCCCATACATCATAGATGGTTTGCAGTGTCTGAACGGCAACATTAGGCTCAATCTCATCTACTGCACCACCTATATGCTCCAGGGAAAGGTAACGTCCAGTACCTTTATTTTTAATCTTCACAGATCCATTGCTACCAGCTATTTCTTGCAGCTGCCAGACAAAGGTATCGTCATTCATATCAAGTGAACCATAAGTAGCCTGACCTACTGTTACATCCTCGTTCGCAGCAGCTGAAGCTACAGGATTTGGATCAGCGGTTGCAGATTCCGACTTATCCAGCGGCACCAGTGCTTCAGCGGACTGCGAATCATAAACAGCTTCGGTGACAGTCTTAGATTCTAGCAATTTCTCTAGTACATCTGGAGAAGTCAGCAAAGGACCGTCCTTAAGATATTGATCTTCACCATTTACAGCGTCTAGCTTGAAGCGGAACAAGTCCTGCTTTTTCTCGGTTACAGGAACGAATCTCCACTGCGGACTGCCCCAACCTGGATTGATCACACCATACTCGGCGTATTTAGTGAGATTCTGAAGTGAGATGAATTTTTCAGGGAATTTATTAGGTTCCTTGTCGAGGACACTACTGATTACGTAGGTACTATTCCCAATATTTTTTCCTGTCCAGATGTATGCCTGCTGCACAATATTCCTGTCCGGAAGCTCGGTGACCTGAATATGGCCATCTGGCATATTCACTGTGTTAATGTAGTGACCTGTTTTCTTGTTCTTGAATAACTTACGGCCATTATATTTCTCAATCAGCCATTGATCGGAGCCATCCTTCTGCATATTTCCGTACTTCAAAAGGCCGTCAGCAGATTCATACCAATAAAAAGACTTCCAGCCATTTTGAATACGATAATATGGAATGGTGCCATCTGTTGGTGTGTTAGGGTCTAGAAGCTGCCACTGGGCGCTTAATGAAGTCGCATCCCCACTTGCTCCAGCACTGTCTCCACCCAAGGTAGATAGATAGATGCCTTTGCTCTCTACATTTTCTAGTGTCAGATAATCATCATAATCATCAGAATCTTTAAAATTCCATTGATCCGATGGTTGGCTTCCGCTGATCTGCTCAGCCTTGGCTGTGCCATCACTATACGAAAGATAATGATTAGTTGCTGCATTACGGATACGTTTATTACCGTCATAATCCTCTATATACCATTGATAATCGGATGAATCAGCAGTATCTGGAGCAATTAATCCGTGCTTAAGTGCACCGTTTGCGGATTCATACAAGAAATCTGTAGCTACTTGTGCATCTGTATAAGTTGCCAAGCGGACCGGCTGCAACTCGGAAATAGGGACAACTTTCCACTGGGCATTATGACTGGTTGCTTCACCCGGCCAGCTGTTAGAGCGCACGTTGTTATCTTCCTCAAACTGAGGATTCAGCCATAAAGGCTTAACTCCGTCGGTTAATCCTTTATTACTTAAGGTAATAAAACCCGCTCCATCCGCGCCTGGTGCATCTTCTTTCACCCATTCACTTAGCATCACCTTGTCCGGATCGATTTCTTGCGAAAAGACTCCAGCCCAAGTCACTTCATTTTGCTTAATATAATGACCCGTCTCACGGTTTCGAATCATCAGTGTTCCGTCGTCCGTTCCCGGCTCAAGAAACCACTGGGCAGCCTCATTCTTCAAAGGTTGTTTACCGTAAAGTACATTTCCTTTCTCCTCATACATCACCTGACCGGGACGCATCCGGCTTTCCAACCGTACAGGTACTGTTCCTGCGTTAGGATCGATAAAAGCCCACTGCGGACTCTCAAACGTAATATTGATATCCGAGCTTACTTGCGCATAACCAAGCTGATTCTCCTCGTGGATAACCAGCTTACTCTCAGGCACGCTCGCGCTTCGGATGATCATGTATCCGTTTCTATTGGAAGTATCGATCAACCATTGATCCGTAACACTTCCAGCTCCTTGGAGATCTGCCGCCTTAAGTGTATCCTCTTTGCCGTTATTACCAGCCATTGTAATGTAGTGGCCCGTCTTCATATTCTTAATTCGTGACAGACCATTTACCGTCTCCACTGTCCAATGCGATGATGTGTCCGCTGGATTGGTCATGCCATAACGCACGATACCATCAGACGTTTCATATAAGAAATTATTTTTCCACTTATTCTTGATGAGTACTGTCCCTGATGGAATTAGCCCTGCGCCTGTTCCGTTGGCCCCTTCTGCTCCTACGGAACCGCTACCGATTCCCATCACAGGCAAGCTTGAAAAAATCAGCAGCATCGCGAGCAGACCCGCCATCGCGGACCTGAATCGTTTCATAAATGTGCCCCCTCTACCTAATATGGACTTCCCTTCCATCTTAAGTTGGCAACGCTTACAAAACGATGTGTGATTTTATCCAGAAAAAGGTGTATTTGTACGTATCTCCCGAAAGGTCTGAGCGCTACTCAAATTGACAAATCTGCTGAACCCTAAGATAGTTAATTTAATTAGAAACGAGCATTCATTAAATGGAGGTACATATGAAATTCAAAATGGATTCACCAAAAATATCAGATCCAGACGCCCTACTCCCTGAGCAAATATACTCGCTGCAAACCAAAGATGAATTCAGTCGTTGCAGCATAAGCGATACAGTTATTGATAATCAAGAGGCGAATAAAGTCAGCTTTGATCAAGTGGTTTTTAAAAATGTTACGATTATCGAGTCGTCCTTAACTGGGATTGAACTGATGGATGTAATTTTTGAGCGATGCGATCTATCCAATGTGGATTTTACGAATGCAATTATTCATCGAACCGAATTCAGGAACTGCAAGCTCATCGGTACGGACTTCACAAGAGGCAGATTCCAGAATGTTCGATTGGTAGATTGTATCGGGGATTTCGCAACATTTCGAATGGCTAATCTGAAGCAGGTTGCTTTTGAGAATAGTTCATTGATGAGCTCTGATTACTACCAATCGAATTTCCAGAAAGTCAGCTTCAGCGAATGTAATATTGATCAAGCCACATTGTCAGGATCAAAGCTTAACGGGATCGATCTTAGTGACTGCGAGTTTAGTGGCTTGATCGTGGATATACAAGATTTGGAGGGATGTGTCATTTCGCCTCAGCAAGCTGTTTCCTTTGTTGGATTGATGGGTCTGGTTATAAAATAACGTGCTGTTCGACTTACTGGACTTCCAGCGCTAGCAGCTTCAGCTTACCCGAACATTTGCCGCAGCGGTAGCGCTTGGGGTCTACTTTTCGCTTACGCGGATACTCCATAGCACATGCTGTACAGATCAGCTTGTACCGGTAAGGTAGTGACTTTCGAGCTTTCGCACCCGGCAATGTCTGACAATAGCGACTCCCGCCGACTTGTGCCAGCAGTCTTTTGAAATCAGTGTCACGATGCATATACCCTCGCTTCGCCAAATGCAGATGATAATGGCAGAGCTCGTGTTTTATAATCTTCTCCGTCTCTTCTCTACCGAACATAGCAAGCTGATGGGGATTAATCTCTATATTATGGCTCTTGGTAAAATATCGACCGCCTGTTGAAGATAATCGGCTGTTAAAGCTTGCCTTGTGCCTAAAGGGTACGCCAAAGCTGTCCCGTGATACCTGCTCAATCCACAGCTGCAGCTCTTCGTTGCTCATCGTTTCCATAGCGTTCTATCACAAGTCCTTTCCACGGGAATTAAGATCTCTACTTGAATTGTAACTTGTGCATAGGCTAAACTGTCAAGAAGGAAGACAAGTACGGAGGGAGAATGACCAATGCCGAAAATGCGGTATGTAATTTTGCAGCAACATCAAGAATTGCAATTCGTGGAAATGCCCGAGGAATATGCGTACCAGCTAAGTGCGCTCAATTTACGTCTAAACAAAGAAATCGACAAGCTGACAGCCGATAATGTACCGGATCTGCCCTTAGCTATTGCTGAGTGTGATTCATTGGATCTGCTACGCGAAGATTACTCCCTGGAGTCCGGTCTGGATTATATCAATAGATTGGAACAGGCCTTTGCCTCTGTTCAGGAGCAAAAGAACTATCCACTCATCTCCCTGCTGACCGAGATTCGGGCGCTGCAAGCTCAATTAGAGCAGTGGTACGAAGAGGAAGCAGAAAGCATTCTGTAAATCGTCACCTTTAGGCTCATTTCTCCATATGCTAACTTACGTAAGCAGTTAGAGGAGTGATACCCTTGCCACAGTGGCTCTGCCATCAACTGATGAAAGCCTATTACAAAAAAGACCGCCGTCAGATCAAGCTGCTGAACGAGTGCTGGTTCTTTTATCGTAATTCTGCGGAATCACCGGATTCCATCCAGAGAAATTTATAGGATTCGTTAAATTCAAAAATCCATCCCGCTACTTACAGGGGATGGATTTTTGTATAGGATTCGTTGGAATCCGAATTAGAACATAGGGAATACATATCTGACCAAGAAGAAAAGTGCTCCGAAAAAAATAATAATATAAGCAGCATATTTAATAAAGGTAGATGCGACAACACTGGAATCCGATTTCCGTTGCACCTCTGTATGCTCCACTTCAACGCTTCTATCTTTATAGCCCGGTTCCATCATCAATCTCTCCTTTCGAATATAGGCTGGTAGATAGTCTCCATTAACCCGGGGCTTTCAGAGTTGAAACACAATTCCAAATCAAACCAGTTATTTTCCGGCATCATGAAACTGCTTTATTTCTTTTATGATTCCAAGCACATCGCCTTGTGAATTCGAGCTCCCTGATGGTTAGGCTCCAAGTGCAACGCTTCTTCAAATCGTTCTTTCGCTTCTGCCATTTTCCCTAAGCCTAATAAACCTAAACCCATCATGAACAAGCAATGAATTTGATTGCGTCTATTCAGATCATCCTCAAATACGAGGAAATCAGGTAAGGATACGGCAAAATAATCAATCTTCACCTCATCAAAGAGATGTCTTTCTGCGAAATCGATCAGCTTATTAAAACGCCGGTTCGCTTCCTTCGGATGATTCAGCTGTACCCATGCTAAGCCCTGATAGAAGATCATTTCTGGCGGCTGATCGTTGTAATACATCGCGCTGGCTGGTTCTTTCAAGCCTTGAGACGCAATCGCCCAGTGTCGTGCAGCTTCTTGCATCTTGCCTAATCCGTTATAAGCCACACCAAGCTCGTAATACACATTATTCTCTTGCGCACCATCGAGCTTACCCTCACCTAAATTCTCTGGATAATGAAGCGCACGTGTTAATAATGAGATAGCCTCTTCATATTGGCCTACCTGATTCGCCTGCTTGCTCAGTTCAACAAGCGCCAAAACATATTGCCCCGTAGCTTTCCCTTCGCCACCTTCCCATGGATGGAATTGGCGTCGTAATAGAACTGACAAAGCATCTTCATACTTGCTAAGCAAATTCAGTAGAGTCACATATTCAAGGTATAGATCATCCCGCTTCTCCACCAGCTCCATATGCTGCTGCAGTCTTGCCATCCGCTCCTGAGCAGAAACACCCATCTTCTTATACAATTGGTCCAGCTCGTAGAATACTCTCGCATCATTCGTATTGCACTGGAAAGCTTGTTCAAGTGACTGCAAGGAAGCCTCAGCATCATTACGCTTATTGTAATAAGCAAGCGCAAGGTTACGATGAACCGTCGGGAAACGATCATCAAGCGCGACGGATTGCTCCCAATGGCGAATGGCATCGTCGGTACGTTTTTTATCATAGAATAGATTTCCTAGATAATAATGAGCCTTACTATCTAGCGGATTGCAGGCAATCGCGCTTTCTAATACCTGCAGCTCAAACAAGCTGTTCGGGAAGCAATAATCAGAAGATGCTGCTTGAGCAAGCTGAAGCTGCGCTGTCGCATCTTCCTCATGACCCATTTTCTCGTGTACATAAGCCAGTGTGTAATGCACCATCGGGTAATTGGGTTCATTCGATGTCTTACGAATTTGCTCTAACACCTGTGCAGCTTCCGCGAACAATCCACTACCTGCATAATCGGAAGCTAGATTTAAATAGTTATGCACATCGTTTCGCATGAACCGTGCAAGCTTCATCTGAGCCTCAGCTGCTTCCTCTTGTCGCCCGAGCAATGTAAGCGTAAGCACTCTCTCATACGCTGCCCCGAAGTCCGCGATATCTAGTTTCAATGTCTCCTCTGCGAATGTAATCGCCTCAGAGTAACGTCCAAGCTTGCGTAAAAGTGCTGTTTTTACATGTCTTGATTTATAGTTTCTTGTGTTACGTGCCAAAGCTCTAGTTGCGAGCTCCAACGCTTCTTCATACGTCCCACGTTCACAAGCAATTTGACTCAATGCATAGTATCCACTGTCTTGAAATGCTGCAGACCATACCGCCTTGTAGAAGGCAGCAAATGCTTCTTCCTTGCGATCCTGCAGTCTGAGAACTACACCAAGCTGATAGTATGCTTCACTATCATATGGATTCGGATTGCGCCAAGTCAGCGATCGTATAGCCGTACGGAAATGATTTTCCGCTTGCTTGAACAATCCTCGACGAAGCAGCAGCGTCCCATAAGCCACATTAAGCCGAATATCGGATGCATCTCTTCTTAAGCCTTCTTCATAATAATGCTCTGGCTCGAACGTGGCATGACGGTATTGCTCCAGGTGAACTCCAGCCAAATACAACTGCTCTGTGCTTTTTAATTCTTCCGGTAGTGGAAGTGGCTTAGCTGCATCTGGAACCTGTTCAATGCTAGGCTTCGCTGGACGATAAGATATGAGGCTGTTTCCGCTCACATCAAACACCGTTAGGATTAAGTGATGCGGCTGATCCACTTTATCTAACGTAATGAAAGATTTATAGGTTAATTCTGGAGAGAGCGTAACGGTATCCTTCACGTACGTTCTATGCTGACCTCTAAGTTCAATAACCGCTCCCACGAATACCGAAGTTCCATAGGCCATCACAGTGGCAGTCTGTAAAGTCTCATCCACCTCAAGATTAACGGCGGCATCAATAGAAGCATTTTTCACAACACCGATGTTCTTATATGGCATGAAATATTGTGTAAATGACTTCTCTTCATACGGCTGGAGCCAAGTGAAATCCGGTTGATTATCCGTAAATACCCCTGTCATTAATTCAATATAGGGTCCGTCCTCATCGGTTAAATTACGGTCCCACGCTTGACCAAATTTGCCGTTGCCCCAAGTCCACTGCTTTTTACCCGGAGAAACATGGTGATTCGCTACGTGAAGCAGACCCGCTTCAACCCCATGATCATAGCCACCCACGAAATTATAATCCGATTTATACGCCATGTATGACGTAGGAACAGGAATATTTTTATAGCGCGAAATATCTACACCTTCGGAATAGTCCATCTTGTAATACGTTCCTGTTGCAATAGGAAATCTGGACACATCACGCTTACCATGGTCGAATACGGCTGTGACATCCGGTGGAAACACCGATTGCGTATGGTCATTGACTGCAACCGCAGGGTTTGCCCACCATAAGAAGGTTTGTGGCTCCGAAGTTCGGTTATATAGCTGTGCTGTAACTTCGAGATAGGCTTTTCCAGGATGCAGCGTGAAGCCCGTTGTGACCTTCGTTCCATACATCCGGTCAATTTCACTCACCCATACGGTTGCACTGCCATCTTCATTCTCCGTAATTACATGCTCCACAGGGCCAAACGTGTTCGGACGATGATGCTGCGGCCAGTTAAACTCAATTCCACCTGAAATCCATGGTCCTGTCAGACCAACAAGCGCAGGTTTAATCACGCGATTATAATAAACAAAATCATAATTGTTCGTCTTATCCAGAGCACGATAGATACGGCCGCCAATTTCAGGCATGATCTCGATGCGTACATATTCATTTTCGAGCATTACCATCTGATACGATTTCATTTCTTTCTCATCCATAATTTTATCAACCACAGGATGTGGATATACTCGCCCCGAGCTGCCTTGATAGACTCGCTTCTCGAGGAACATTGGATTTTTATCGGGTTCACCTGTTTCATAGGTAGGAATTTCAACCATTTCCTCCCATATGCGGACGCTGTTCGTTAAGATTGTAGAAGGCTCTTTCATACTCATTTCGTTCTCTCCTCCTTCGTGATATAGCTCTAATTTATCGTTGCAAGCGCTTTTAAACAATTGACGATAATCTGTAACTGATGGACAATATTCTTATCCTAAAAATAATATTTTCCTTATGAATAGGTTGTTATTTCAAATAAATAAATTATGTTCTTAAAAAGGAGGGTTATCATGACAGATATCTCATTAAAGTCGGATGGCTTCGATGAGCAGAAGCTTTTTGTGCTGCCCGATTTCATGATGAATGAATTATATGAGAATCCGTTAACAAATTCCTTCTATGTAAGTGACATTGGCTGCTTCCCAAGAGCGAAGTTTCATTATCGAGAGCGTCCACAAGGATGTGACTCGCATATTCTTATGTATTGCGTAGAGGGTGAAGGGTGGATGGAGCGTCATCACAATAAGCTGATCCAAATAAAAGAACGGCAATTAGCTGTCATTCCTGCCGGAACACCCCATCGATATGGTGCTTCAGATGTGAATCCCTGGACGATCTACTGGATGCATCTAAAAGGAACGCATGCCGCTGCGTTGATTCAAACTTATGCCATGGACGTAGAGCCGCTAACCTTTACACTGAACCTTCATACCCAATGGATCGAAGATTTCGAGCAATGTTATGCCCTGTTATCGGATAAGCCTTATGCCATGCGTAATCATATCTATGTGTCTCAGTGCATTCGTCATCTGATCAGCCACGTGGGATTGAGTACCATGAACTCTGAGCAAGATAAAAAGAACGAACGTTATCTTGAGCAAGCCATTCGCTACATGACAGATCGAATTAACAGCTCCATTTCACTCCCGGATGTAGCGAAGTATATGGGGTTATCGAAGCAGCATCTAATTTATCTATTTAATCAAGAAACCGGGGTTCCCCCGATTGAATTCTATCTGCGCCTCAAAATGCAGCGTGCCAGTCAACTGCTGGCATTAACCGATCTACATATTAAAGAAATCTCTAGTGCTATCGGGATGCAGGACCCCTACTACTTTTCTAGATTGTTCAAAAAAATAATGGGATGCTCGCCGACTCAATATCGAAGCACCCCAAAAGGTTAAAATAAAGAAAAGCCACACGACCGCTGCACCAGGTAAACCAGTATAGTGGAGTGTGGCTTATATTTTTATTGTAGAGGTTCTAATTAAAACTACGGTTGGAAACCCAGGAGCCTTGCAGTTTACGAAGCATAATAATTTGTCCGGTGTGGTATGAATCATGCAGGATAAGACTCATTACCTCTTCCCCTGGAGCATGACCCGAACCACCCCAATCATATGCGCCTTCTTCCAACGCCTCAATGATTTCTCTAAGAGCAGCGTGCACGTCCTTCAGGTCTGCAACGGCCTTCGCCCATGCTTCTTCCCCTTCCGTTGTTACAGTGAAGGTATCATCGTTGCTTTCAGCATCAGGTTGTTTGGGCAACCCTTTTAACTTTCGCAGCAAACGCACCTTATAATATGTTAGATGGTTAACCGTCTCCCAGATGGAATTGACTGTACTCCCCTCTGGCTTCCAAAGTGCCTGTTTACTGTCCACACCTTCCAGTGCATCACTTAACGGCGGGGCCCAATCCTCGATATCCATGCAATAATCCCAATTTTGCAGCAGAACCTCACTGATTTTATTTTGCATGTTCAACCTCCTAATACTAACTAAATTATGTAACTACTTAAACCATCATATAGTGGTTACATTAGAAATGTAGCATATTTCCATGGTTCAATCAAGTAACTAGCTAATCTTATTTTTAACTGTTACAATCGTTGTAATTGAGAGTTGTGCGGAAAGGATGAACAGGACGTGTTGTGGGAGGATTTCATTAATAGTTACTGGCGGGATTGGCGAACAGGAGATAAGAATAAGGATCGGGATGAACTCGAAGATCCGGAGTGGATTGCGAAATGGCTGAAGAAGCATGTTCTGCTAGAAACACAGCTGCCGAATACGATAGAACTGGAACAGCTAATGAAGCTTCGATCCCTACTATGGGACTGGGTACAGGCTATTGTACAAGGAAAATCGATGGATGGAGAAATGCTGAAGCAGCTCAATATCTATATGGACAAGGGTCCTGTTACGCGGCGAATGATATGGAAAAGTGCCGAGCAAGCGGAGATTTCATTATTGCCACTACATAGCGGTTGGGAGCAGGTGATGGCGGAGATAGCGGCGTCTTTTGCGGAGGCTTTGCTTGAAAAAGAACCCTCAAGATTCCGTATCTGCGAGAATCCTGATTGTCTCTGGGTGTACTATGATGATACACGTAACCGTTCTAAGCGTTACTGCGATGACAAGGCTTGTGGCAACCTCATGAAGGTGCGGCGGTTCCGGGCGCGGAAGAAGGCTGAAAAAGGTTCGGAGTGACTATTAAAGGAACTCATGCGGGATGACGAATTTCGATCAACATTTATCCCCCCCAAACTTTTCAACACTCCTAATACGTCTTGCTAGTAAGTGCGCTAATAACACACTTATTACAACGAAATGGAGCGTGAACAAACAATGAAAAAGAGCCCTTTTAACGTATTGAAGCTTGGTGTAGTCGGATTAACGGTTGTGGGAATAAGCGCTGGCATGTTACCAATGAATGGCACTGCTTTTGCTGATGCAGTGAACACGACTAAGCCTGCCATCAATGCCCCGATTTCAGCTGTACCGATTTCCACCATCAATAACACTGGGATCCAAATCAAAGAAGTAATTCTCACATCTTCAACGGAGCTTCTGAATACAAATATTAAAGTGCCACAGATCGTAGGTATGTTGGACACTAAGGCTCAGGAAGAAATCAACAGTATCATTCTCTCTAATGCGCAGAAAGACCTTGCTCTTTGGGAAAAGGATGCAACTGAAGCAGCAGCAGACGCTAAAAAGGCTGGTTTCGAGTATCGTCCATATGAGCTATACATTATTTATGAATTAAAAGAAAATGGATCGGATAACCCTTCTGGAATGATCTCACTTGTTGTTACTTCTCAAGGAGACACTGGTGGAACGGGCATGCCTCGTGTAGATACATACAATGTATTTAATACGAAACAAGCGAAGCGGATTGCCTTGTCAGATTTCTTTGGAAACGACTTTAAGGAAAAGTTGAATGCCGGTATCCTTGCGAAGATCAATGAGGAACCTGAGAACTATTTTATTGAGGATTTCAAAGGAATCGACGAAGAACAAGGTTTTTATATTGAAAATGGTGAGGTTGTCATCCTCTTCCCTAAATATAGTATCGCTCCAGGCGCCATGGGAACTCCTGAATTTCGTTTCAGTACCCATATTACGAACAACCCGAAGCTCGATTTAAGTACAATAGCTACATTTAAGAATGCTAATGGGGTTTCAATGGTGTCATTACGAGATGTGGCGAATCGTTTAGGATTTGAAATCAAGTGGAATCAAACGTCGCGCTCAGCTGAGTTGAAGAAAGGTGCACAGTGGACAAATGTTACCTTAGGTAAAGATTCTTACTTTTTTGCCAAAATGGCACCTGTCACTTTAGGTACTGCTCCTATCCTAAAGAACGATACGATATACGTTCCGGTTAAAATGGTTACGGATATTTTACGTGTGGAAATTAAGAACGGCTAATTAGGCTAATGGCATTCCAGAATGATTTTTTGTTCTAGAATGCCTTTTTAAATTCATAGGCAATTGTGTACCGATTTCTGATCCATTCATGGTCACTCCTTTATTTACCAAGAGAAGTTAAGAACTTTTTTAAGTTAGTCATACGTCTTGCTGACATAAGACAACTCATGACGAAGGAATGAACTACCATGAAAGAAATCAAGGTTACACCACCGACTAACTCTTTAGAACCTGACAATTCCACGACTAGAAGGCGTTATATGCCGGGACTAGATGGACTTCGCGCACTCTCTGTGATCGCAGTTATCGCGTATCATCTCGACCTCAATTGGGCTCCAGGAGGACTTATAGGGGTCGGAATATTCTTCGTTCTGTCTGGATATCTGATCACGGATCAAATCATCCAAAGGTGGAAGCAAGACCGACGGTTCGACCTTAAAGATTTCTGGATCAGACGAGCGCGACGGCTATTGCCTGCTATGTTTGTCATGCTTTTTGTCACTGCTATGTGGCTTCTGGTGTTCGATCGTTCACGATTAGCAGCATTACAAGGGGACTTTCTATCTTCAACGTTATACTTCAATAACTGGTGGCTTATTTTTCACGATGTATCTTATTTCGAGAGCTTTGGACCTCCTTCTCCTATAGGTCATTTGTGGTCGCTCGCTATTGAGGAACAGTTCTACTTCATTTGGCCATTGGTTATTATTGTAGGGTTACGCCTTGCACCTCAGCGAGGTAAACTCATTGTGATGTGTCTAACAGGGGCATTCCTCTCGGCACTTGCTATGGCGCTAATCTATCAACCTGGAGTTGACCCAAGCCGAGTCTATTATGGTACTGATACCCGAGCTTTTGCTCTACTGATTGGAGCCGCTCTCGCTCTAGCATGGCCGAGTCAAAATTTGACCGATAAGATTTCACGCAGATCTCGCTATATCCTTGACTTCAGTGGTGCAATCGGATTAATCACCCTCATTCTTATGATTTGGCGGACGAATGAGTACGGACAATTTCTTTATTATGGCGGCTTGGTTCTAGTGTCGATCCTTTCCGCAATTGTAATAGCTGTACTCGCACATCCTGCGAGCCGACTAGCTAAAATCATGGGTTGCAAGCCCTTGCGTTGGATTGGCGTACGTTCCTATAGTATTTACATATGGCATTATCCAGTCATCATTCTAACTAATCCTACAGTAGATACAGGTGGGTTCGATGGTTTCCGTGTTCTTTTTCAGCTGGGAGTTAGCCTCCTATTAGCCTCACTATCGTGGAAATATATCGAAGAACCTATTCGTCAAGGTTTATTAGGAAGATGGTGTACGAAATTAAGCATTCGTCTGCAATTCAAGATTCGACCCTTATTCATCTTTATTGCAGTCCCGTTAATCATATTGTCCATATCCTGCAGTAGCAACTTGGATACTAAGATATCCGCAGATCCGAATACAGGCACTATTACTAATCCCGATAAGAATGAACATAATGTCACACTAGTGCCCCCTCAAAATGTACCAACACCTGCGCCTGTACCAGTAGATCCACCGAAGAAGCCAGAACCTCAGCCTCAGGTAGAAGAAGCAGGTAAAGGTGTTACTGCGATAGGTGATTCCGTAATCCTCGATGCTGCTCCTTATCTACAAGAACTTCTGCCAGGCATTGTTATCGATGGTAAGGTAGGCAGGCAGATGTCACAGGCACAAGAAGTGGTCGATAAACTTAGGACGAAGGGGAAACTTGGCACTCGAGTGATCATTAATCTAGGTACGAACGGAGCTTTTAACTCCAATCAATTGCGGAAATTACTTATTTCACTTGAAGATGTTCAGCAAGTCGTACTAGTAAACACACGTGTACCGAAAAAATGGCAAAATACTGTGAATACTTTGCTTAAGAAAGTGGCTTTAGAATTCCCCAACGCTATGGTTGTAGACTGGCATTCCTCAAGCGAAGGAAAGGACTCTTACTTCTATGAGGATGGCGTTCATCTAAAACGAGAAGGTGCCAAATCCTATGCAGCACTTGTAGCTAAAGCCATACAAAAGGAGAATCAATGAGAATAGTAATCTAACAAACTAAAGCTACGCAATATAAAAAGAGAAGGGTTTTACGAATATGCTTAAGAGGAATAAAGAGAAATTACTCACTCTTTGTATTACAGATAACAAGGAGAACATATACCGTCTAGCTTACAGCTATGTGAAGAACAAAGAGGATGCATTAGATGTTGTTCAGGATTCGATTTATAAAGCTCTCTCCTCTATAGGGTTGCTAAAGAACCCAGAATCCGTAAAGAGTTGGTTGTTTAGAATCGTAGTAACTACCTCTCTGGATTTTCTGAGGAAACATAAAAGAGTTCAACTAGTAGATGATGAAGCACTCGACTTTTTTATCCCTGGTGCGGTAGACGTGTATCCAGATATTGATTTAGAAAGATCGCTTGATGATCTACCCCTTAAGTATCGAAATGTCATCGTCCTTAGATATATCGAAGATTTAAAGATCGAGGAAGTTGCGGAAGTATTAAATGAAAACGTCAATACAGTAAAGACTAGACTATATCAAGCACTCCAGTTATTAAGAGTCAACATGCAGGAAGAATCCTCAAAGGAGATCAATTAGAATGGATAACCAAATCAAAAAAATTATAGAAGATTATAACAAACTCCCTATTCCTGAGGAATTAGATTTCGTTGTAAGTAAAGCATTAAAGAAAAGGAAGATAAGAAGAATACGTTACCAGTGGATATCTGGAGTTTGTGCGGCAGCCTTATTTTTCGTGATTGGGATTAATGTCAATGTTAACATTGCCAACGCCTTCTCCGCTATACCTGGTGTAGACAGTATTGTTAAAGTGCTAACTTTTAGAGAATACAAAGTGGATGAGCAGACCTATAATGCAGACATAAAGGTTCCCATCATTACTAACCTAGAGAATAAAGAGCTGGAATCGACTCTGAATGAAAAATATCTCGAAGAAAACAAAAAACTATATGATGAGTTTCAAGCAGAGATGGAGTCTTTAAAGCAATCCGGAGAGGGTCATTTAGGGGTCGATACAGGCTTTGAGGTTAAAACGGACAATGCTGAGCTATTTGCTATTAGCAGATACGTGGTAAATACCGTAGGTTCATCGTCAACAACAATGCAGCACGATACGATAGACAAGAAGAATCAAATCCTGCTAAGTCTGCCTATGTTATTTAAGGATGATCGATATATCAGTATCATAAGTGAAAATATTAAGGAACAGATGCGCTCCCAAATGAAAGCAGATAAAGATATGTTCTACTGGATTTCAACAGATGAACCCAATGAGGACCTTTTTTATCAATTTGAAAATATAGCTAAAGATCAAGATTTCTATATCAACGATAAGTACCAGCTGGTTATTTCCTTTAACAAATATGATGTGGCTCCTGGCTACATGGGCGTTAGAGAATTCATCATTCCAACAGATGTAATTGCAGATGTTCTGGTTAGCCGTACGTACATTAAATAAATCATTATGAGACTCATAAGGGGTATGCGTTTTGTATCCCTTATGAGTCTTTTTTTGCGTGAAAAGTCATTAATCAATCCCTATGCCTCTAATGTCTTGCCATCCTATTTTTATTTCTTCTAATAATTCATTCCCTATCTTAACTTCTATACTTGAGATAGACTCTCCCCCAACGCTGTGGTAGAAATGAATCGCCGGATTGCCCACCAGCACCCAAGTCATGAACGAGCTATAATTTTTCTTCAATAAATTCTGTGCTACACTTCTTATGAGCTGCTTCCCTAGACCTTTTCCTTGGTGTTCCTTAAGCAAATAAAGTGCGTAAAGCTCCGCATCGTAGAGATCCGGCTCTCTTCGCGCCCCTCCATTTGCAAAGCCAATGATCATCCCAGACTCATCTTCAGCAACATACATTACCTCGTCTTTATTGGGATTTTCAAAATTCTGAATCCAGCGCTTCCTTCTAGCTTCTACTGTGAAATTATCAAGAAACTCGTCTGATATTAGTCCTTTATACGTGGTTTTCCAACTCGTAGCGTGGACGAAAGCGATCCCGTCTATATCACTAGCTGTTGCTTCTCTGATCTTCATTTTATCTCACCCCTGCAGCGCCTTTCGTACGCTTAATATATATTTAGCTTGATCTAATGGATTCACACCCCGGCGGGTACGCTCTGCGGATACATCTAGAGGACATTCTTCATAGCCGGCAAAAAAAGAAGTGAACGTGCTACGCCCCTTCGTGTAGGAGCTTAAAATAACCGGATAATCGAGCGACGTTGCCAGTGGCAGACGGCCTTCGATGATCATCCGCTCGCCTTGCAGCACAGGTGGCTCGAAGGTGCCGCGCATCTGAACCAGGTCGTTCATCACTCGGCCGCCATTCTCCTCAGGAACAACGATACGAACCTGAAGAATCGGCTCCAGTAGTTTAGTGCCTACCCGCGCGAGTCCATCCATAATCCCCATAGGAGTGGCTACGGCAAAATCCAGCGGATGGGTATGCCATACATGATGCTGTCCCTCGATTAAGGTCACTTTAAGATCGGTAACCTCCCAGCCGTACAAGCCCTGTTGCAAGGCTTCTGGTACACGCCGTGCGGTCTCGCTCTGATATTGCGGCAGCAGATCGGAACTCCGCACTATCGAATCATAAACTAAACCACTCCCAGGAGGTCCGGGCTCAATCTGAAACCGTAGAATCGCCCAGCACGGCTTCGGCATCGTATAAGCGATAAAGCCTTCCCCAGCAGAGGCTGGCGTTTCTTTATAGATAACAGAAGGCTGACCGAAGGTAACCTTCAGCGCATACCGCTCCTCCAGAACACTATTCAGAATCTCCAGCTGAATAGGTCCCATTACTTTGATATGCAGCTCTCGCTCATCCTGCAGCCACTGCGCATCCAAGAGCGGATCTTCATCCGCCAGCTCCTGCAATGCTCCGATAACCTTATGGTCATCCATATCGATTCCCCAGAATACGCGCACCGTTAGCAGCGGTACAGCCAGCTTCGCTTCCTCCGGAATCGCCTCCGGATGGCCGAGTACATCTCCGATCCGTACCCCTGAAAGACCATAGATTACAGCGATATCCCCCGCTTCAAGCGATCCGACATCCTCAGTACGACCACCCTCGACCTTGCGGATCTGGGTCACTTTTCCCTGAATATCCTGCGTGTAGTTCATTACCGTATCGCGGTTACGGATCGTTCCTTCATAAAGGCGGACAAACGCCATTCGCCCCATGCTTTTATCACGCTGAATATTGTAGACAATGCCGGACACCGGCCCCTCAACATTGCCACCAGCTCGCGGAAAATACTCAACCATCGCGTCCAGCAATGCAGTAATGCCAAGCCCCTTGGCGGCAACACCATAAACCATTGGGAAGAAGCGTCCTGAAGCGGAAGCTGTCTTCATATATTTTTTCCAAGCTGCAAGATCAATCGAACTACCTGACATATACGTCTCTAGTAGGTCTTCATCCCGCTCAGCCAATGCCTCAAATAATTCTGTCTGTGCAGCTGGATCAGTATCACTTCCCCATAAATCAATAGCTTCTATGTACTCCTGCTCTTTGCCTATCGGTTGCTGAACAGGAATGATATCACTAGATAAATAATTTCTCGCTTGGGCCAGCACAGCCTCAGGGTCTGCACCTACACGATCCATTTTGTTCATAAAAATAAGCGTCGGTATTCCCAGCTTCCTCAGCGCGTTCCAGATCATCTCACTTTGAGCCTGCACACCCTCTACCGCCGACAAAATTAGCACCGCACAATCCATCACTCGCAAAGACCGTTCAACCTCTGACAGAAAATCGACGTGTCCTGGTGTATCAACGAGGTTGATCTGCACACCTTTCCATTCAAAAGAAGCTAATGCCGCCCGAACGGATATTCCTCGTTGCCGCTCCACATCCATAGAATCCGTCAATGCTGTCCCACTGTCTACACTGCCGAGCGCTCGAATGCGACCGCTTTCATACAAAATATGCTCTGTTGTTGTTGTCTTGCCGGCATCCACATGGGCAAATATCCCCACATTAATCCGTTCTGCTCCCTGCTGCTGAATCATCTATAGTACCCCTATCATGAGCTAGATTGATCTAAATTTATATTGTACACATCCTTATGTCTCATAGTAATACATCCCTCCTTGTTGTTCCACCCTCCTACTAAATTGGTTAAATTCAGCTATGCCGGGTATGTAATTACTAAGTAAGAAGTCTAACGCCAAGGAGGAAATTCATCATGTTAGATCAACGTTTGCAAAATAAAGTTGCAGTAGTCACAGGCGCAGGGTCCGGTATTGGAAAAGCTACAGCCATAAGGTTTGCTCAGCACGGAGCTAAGGTATATATGCTTGATCGCACCCCTGAGGAATCCTATGAAACTAAACGTGAAATTGAATCCATTGGAGGAACAGCTACAGTTATCGAATGCGATGTTTCCAATCCGGGTCTTGTCGAAGAAAGTATTCGTAAGGTTGCGGATGAGGCTCGGAAGATTGATATTATTTTTGCGAATGCTGGCATTAATGGTACATGGGCTCCAATAGAAACACTAGAAATCGAAGATTGGGACCAGACGCTAGATACCAACCTACGCAGTACCTTTGCCACAGTAAAATATGCTATCCCCCATATGAAAGAAAATGGCGGAAGCATCATTATCACTAGCTCTATTAACGGAAATCGAGTGTTCTCGAACATCGGCGCTGCTGCGTACTCCTCTTCCAAGGCTGGACAAGTCGCTTTTATGAAAATGGCTGCGCTAGAGCTGGCGCAATACGGTATCCGCGTAAATGCGGTCTGTCCTGGATCGATCGACACTCAAATTGGAGATAATACGGATAAGAGCGATGATCTTCAAGAAGTGAAGATTCCTGTAGAATTTCCGAAAGGCAATCATCCTCTGGAAGATGCGCCCGGTAAACCTGAACAAGTAGCCAATCTAGTATTATTTCTCGCCTCGGATGAGTCTTTCCATGTCACAGGAACTGAGATCTATGTAGATGGTGCCGAGTCACTCCTTCGCGGATAACGTTTTACTTGAATCTTTATAATATTTTAAATTGCCTGCAACATTTTGGTCTAATCTACCATCTAAGAGTATGGAGGTGACGCATAATGAAGAAATCATTATTCATAAGTAATGTCAAAACAATGACGATAGCCTGCGGTATTCTAGCAGCAAGCCTGTCATTTGGAGCATCCGCTTTTGCTTTTTCGGATTTGAAAGGTGATCCTGCGGAAGCAAAAATTAACTCCCTGCATAAAGAGGGGATTATAAATGGAGTAGACAAAGATAAGTTCGCGCCTAAATCTAAAGTAAGCTTTGCCCAAGGGATTCAGTTCATCGTTGGGGGTCTGAATCTGTCTCCGAAGCCAGAGGCGGGTAACAGCTCATCCAAAGCTAGTGATTATTTTGATAAGGTGAACGACAAATCCTGGTATGCTTCAGCCTTCCTGACTGCCAAGCAAAATGGTCTTTCACTTGATCGAACAGTAGATCCTAACGGAACCATCACCCGTGCTCAGTTCGCTCACTTATTGACGCAAGCACTGCAAAGTAAAGGTAACTTCCCGGTTACACTGATGTATGTAGACATTAAGGATGGCGATAAACTTTCTACAGAGGTTATAAATAGTCTCCAGATCCTGCTGAATACACATATCGCCACACTCGATAAGAACGGTAATTTCCGGCCAAATGATGCCATTACCCGTTCGGAAGCAGCCGCTATGACCTACGATGCAGCTGCTTTTGCCAAACGCGTAATTGTGTCTAATGGCAGCCCTACTACTCCAACCTATGAGACTGAGGTTACACTAACCAAAGCGGGTGAAGGAGTAAACAAGGCTACGTTGACCGTTAACAACTTACCGCATTCTGGATATGGACTAGTGATTGAGCGAATCGAATTTGGCAAAGACAAGACCGCAGTGATTTATTTTAATGTGACTGCTCCTGATCCAGGAAAAATGTACGCACAGGTGATCTCAAAAGCATCTGTTGTCACTTATCTGCCAGAGGGATATAAAGCGATCGCTAAATCGGTATCCGGATCTACATCTTATTCTTCTAGTGCTACGCAATAAAAGCTCCGGACTCGACTTTTATGGAACGAATCAAACGAAGGTGCCCCAAAAGCCGTGAAATGGCAAATGAGGCACCTTCGTTTTTTGAGGTCTTTCCTATGTTCTAAATCATACTTTGTTTGATAACGTAGTTTTTGCGCGAATGTGGTAGATTCGGTGAATGTAGCAGATGGGACTAATAAAAACCTCTACTTCTCAGGGCGTCCATTGATCATGAATAATGCCCACTAGAGCATGATCCTCTCCAATCTTCTCAAAAACTAGGCGCAAGCTGCGCCAGTCCATCCCTTCCACAGAAGGATCGATTCCCTCAATATGATATTCAACGAAATCATATTGATCCTTTGGATACACTTCGTTTAAGTTATTAATCATTGTGCCTTGACCAAGCCCCTTGTTCACAGCAATCTCGGCTGTCTGAATGAAGTCAGCATCATAAACAAACCGTTTGTAGTAATCTGCGAATGTCAGCTCGATTAAATCACCCGAGCCAGCGAACGTTCGCCAGATTCTTTTGGTGGAGTCTTTCATTAATCCTTCTACTTCATCCTTATTGAACACAAGATCATTCTTCGTATCCACGTGAGCATAGGGAGAGAAACGAAGTCCTTTCTCCGAATGGACCCATGCAGCCAGTTGGTTCATATCCTTGTTCCTAAGCGCGTTCATCACCGTAGATGCCGCTTCCTCAACTAATGGCGGCAAACCCTCTAGATCCTGGGGCTGCTCCGTGCTTGGTGGCGCCGTCTCCTGTGGTGGTTCCTTCGTAGCGACTGGCTGTGCCGTTTGTGACTGCTCTGGCGTCTGGGTCTGCGTCTGTTTCGGCTCCGTTCCCGCTTCTGGCGTTCCTCTGCATGCTGTAAGCCATAACATAGCTGCTATCAGCGCCAAACCACCGATATTTCTTGCGAAGTACATAAGATCCCTCCTCGTCTTTGATCCCTCGCTCTTTAGACTGATTTGAACAAATGAAGGTTGCAAGCTTATACTAAAACTATCAATCATACAACTTTTATGAGAGGGCGGGGTTACTATCGATTTATCAGAGAAACTAAAGAGCCTTCCCCTGACTCCCGGCGTGTATCTCATGAAGGATGGCCTCGGCCATATTATATATGTTGGTAAGGCGAAACAGCTGAAACGGAGAGTAAAATCTTATTTTCAAAACTCGAAGTCTCATTCCCCAAAGGTAAAACAGCTCGTTCGACATATTAAAGATTTGGATATTATCCTTACAGATACCGAACTTGAAGCTTTTATGCTGGAGTGCAAATTAATTAAAGAAATAAAACCCATGTACAATAGAAAAATGAAAAATCCACAGGCCTATACGTATATCGTAATAGGAACGGATGATAAAATGCATTCGTTAGAGATTACCTATGATCCTGCTGTTCAGGAAGGCAATCAGATTTGGGGTCCCTACACGAGCAGAAGTACTGTGGAACGCGCCGTACAAGGTATCAAGGAAAGCTCAAGAATCCTTTGCAGCAATCCTAGCTTCAAAAATTCCTTATGCCTAAACCATTCGCTTGGCTTATGCATAGGGATGTGTGCAGGCGGAGAAGCCGCCGTTCAATATAATACAATCATTGATAGAGTCATAGCCCTACTAAACGGAACGGATGCCAGCCTTCTTGTACAGATGGAACAACAGATGACAGAGGCCGCAGAGCAATATGACTTCGAAACCGCCGCCAAATATAGGGATTACATCGGAGCCATCAGCTTCCTGAATCACAAAGAGAAGGTTATCGAATTCGCTGCAGAGAATCAGAATATCGCGATCCTTGAAGCCATGGATGAACAGACGCTTAAACTCATATTGCTCAAAGGCAATCGTATCCTGGCGCATACTAAGCTCGAATACGCTCAACCCGATATTACCCACCTGCAAGCCGTTATAGCATCAGCGATTGTGGACACTTTCCGCGGTGAACTTAACCAGGCCCCGGCAGCAATTACTCGCCATGAAATTGACGAAGCACAAATTATATACAGCTATTTAAAAAGCAGCTCCTGCAGCTATATCATCGTGCAAGAGGATTGGCTTGCAGCCGAAAGTCCTTCCCGTCTAGACACTGCGGTGGACGAGCTGTTGCGTATCTTTTTAAATGCTGCTCCCGCCCATTCGTATAATTTTTAATTCTAGGTATGGGTCGTGAATACGACAAAGGCAGGCGCTATCGCTCCTACAGTTCATTTTATACAAGTTAACGACAGCCTGCCTTTGCAGGCTTCGTTTTTCGGTTTCGGTTCAACAATCTTTTATAGGCCATTCACACTATTCTTTCATTCCTTCAATGGATTTCCCACATCTATCTCCTCCTAGTAATAAGCCATTATTTTAACTGTTACTCTAAACTTACCCAAAGAGAGCAGGTCCTTCACTCCTTAAACGACAAAAAAGGTTTCTCCCCCTATGTACGGAGCGGAAGAAACCTGTTTTGAAGCTTGCCTATCTCTCAACTATATTTACACAATCCTTCATCCAGAAGATTAACAGCAAAAGTTAATTGCTCTTCAGATACAATAAGCGGAGGATGCCAAGTGATGCAGTTCCCTCCTGCCAATTTAAAAGAAAGACCCTTTTCCAAGCAATAATACAGTACTCGCTCAGCTAATTCCTCATTCTTCTCTCTAGTCCCTATGGACTTCACAAGTTCAATAGAAATCAGTAGTCCAGCAATACGGACATCTCCCATGCAAAGATGTTTAGCCGACAGAGTCTCAAGCTTTTCTCTTACAAATTCAGACCTGCTGATACATTGTTCCTGCAGATTTAAGTCATCGATATAATCGATAGTGGCACAGATCGCTGCACTTCCTAACGCCGGTTTTTCATGGGTATAGTGCCCCAAAGAAATATCCCCCGCACAATCATATAGCGTTCTGGTAAGCACCGCTGCTTGCGGGATCACCCCTCCACCTAACCCTTTTCCAAGCACGAGGATATCCGGTTCGATATCGAAATTCTGATGGACGTAGAACCTACCGCTTCGCATCAGCGCTGTAGGAATCTCATCAAAAATCAGCAGAATCCCATATTCATCACATATTTTTCTTAATCTTGTGAAATAAGAGATAGGCGGGATATGCGTATCCGTCGCCCGAATAGGCTCAAGTAAGATCGCCCCGATCTCTCCCTCATGCTGAATCATATATTCCAGATAGTCGAGGCAGAAGGTAGCCACTGCTTCATGGGAATGACTTCCCAGCAGGTTACGGTATGCGTTAAAAGGAATGGCTTTCAGCATTCCTGGCATTTGCGGGCCCATGTCCTTTTTAAACACGTATTCTCCTCCGACAGCGATTGTATCCAGCCCCGCGCCATGGAAGGACTCCCACATGGAGATGACCTTATGCTTCCCCGTCCATTTGCGAGCAATCTTAAGGGCCAGGCCTACAGCTGCACTTCCGGAAGGCGTAAATAATACTTTATAGTCCTTTGAGGTCGTTTTGTTGATTAAAGCTTCTGCAGCTTTCACCGCAATATCTGCCGTAAATCTTCTTGGAATGAACGGTAGCTCGTCGAGCTGTTTTTTCACAGCTTCAGTTACGTAAGGATTCTTATAGCCAATCTGATGAATGCTATTTCCATGAAAATCAAGATATTTGCGTCCATTCACATCTGTGATATAACATCCCTCAGCATCTACGATACTGTTCAAGCACGGCGTTGACATGGATTGTCGCATATATGCACGCTCGTCCGCTTCGATCCTATCTATACTCACAGCGCTTAACTGGGTCATCCACTCTGTCCGCAAGGGGCTAAAGTTGATGTCGCCTTCTCTTTTCAGCTCATGATTATCTCGCATAAGGTCTGATTCCTTGAGAAATCAGTACATTGATTCGCCCAATCAGCTGAGGCAGCTCACTCATCGATTGAATCGTAAAGTCTGCCCCGTTTTGTATAAAAGAGGTCTGTGTCGCAGAGATCACCGTTTCCTTCTCCACAGCTGAAAGTGCATTAAATTCCTCCTGGCTTAAGCCCATTTCAGAGCTTCCAATGATTACACCTACGGACCAGACGCCTGCATTAACACCCTCTTGAATGTCTGAAATCGTATCGCCTACCTTAACAACCTTCCATGCTGCCGATAGCTTTAAAGCTTCCATATTATGATAAATCATATACGGGTAAGGTCTTCCCAGTGAATGCGTTCCATCTGGCGTGATTACATAATCCGGTTGATAGCCCTTCCCAGCGGCATTCGGAATTACAACTTCCATCATGGACTCTGTATATCCAGTGGTTGAACCAATCTTTAGTCCTTGGCTTCTGAGCACTTGGACGGTCTCAATAACCTGCGGAATCGGATCAGTATATTTGGATAAGGATGCCATCAGGGCCGGTTCGAATTCAGCATACAGGTTCTCTACATCCTGTTCAGTAAAAGCTCTGCCATACTTTTCTTCCCACAAGGCACCTACTCTTGGCATGGATAACATCGCGCGGATATGATCTATTTTCAGCATCCCCATAGGGGCTCTAGCTTCCTGCATCGTAACTTCAATCCCAGCTTCCCGAAAAATATCAAGGAACACATTCACCGGTGCAAAGCAGCCAAAATCTACCGCTGTTCCTGCCCAGTCCAGAATTACGCCTTCGACTTGATTCATTGTGTCATTCCTCCCATGTATGCTTCGATAATATTACATAAGTTCTGAATATCTTCTTCGTAAATCTCACCAATATTCCCAATCCGGAAGGTGTCGTGCTCCGTTAATTTGCCTGGGTAGAGGACGTAGCCTTTTTCTTTCACATATTCATAGAAATCTTCAAAGCTGAATGTCTCGTTCGGAAAAAGAAAGGTGGTTATAATAGGAGACTGCTTATCGTCTGTGATATACGCCTCTATTCCTATTCTCGCAAGTCTTTCTCTCAGTATGCGGTTATTATTCTGGTATCTTGCTGCCCTTGCAGGAATGCCGCCTTCTTCGATCAGTTCTTCAATCGCTTTCGAAAATGCAGCGACTACATGGGTCGGAGACGTATAGCGCCATTTCCCATCCGCGTCCATCGCCTTCCATTGATCGTATAGATCAAGTGATAGACTACGTGCATTCCCTTTACATGTGAGCAGCTTATCCAGCTTTGCAATGACAAACCCAAATCCCGGAACACCCTGAATACATTTATTGGCGCTGCTGATTAAATAGTCAATTTCAAGCCCAGGTACATCCATCTCTATTCCACCGAAGCTGCTCATCGCGTCGATAATTAATGTTTTATCGTAGGCTTTTGCCAGTTGTGAGATCATCTCAAGCGGGTTAAGAATCCCTGTCGTCGTCTCGCAATGCACCATCGCAATGTGCGTAATGGCTGGATCCTCTTTAAGAATCCCTCTAAGCTCTGCCTCTTGGGGGAATTCATTATATAGGGCACTATACACACGATAATGGAGTCCGATATATTGCGCCATTTGCACAATACGTTCTCCGTAGGCACCGTTTGTAATAATCAAAAGCTTATCATCCGCTGAAATCGCCGTCGTCAGCACAGATTCCACTGCAAACGTACCACTACCCTGCATGAGAACTGCCGTATATTCATCGTTCGTTGCCCTTGCCAAATCCAGAAGTCTGGATCTGATTTGTTGTGTAATGTTCTTATAGTCCTGGTCCCAAGTACAACGGTCAAAGAACATTTGCTCTTTGACCGTGTTAGTAGTTGTCAATGGACCGGGTGTCAGCAATTTATAGTTGTTCATGGCCCTAACACTCCTTCTAATCTTATTTATTTTCTTTAAAGAATTGTTGATGTTGCTCCAGCAGTTCCACAGTCAACGGCTTAACAAATTTCATACTGTGTGCAGGCTTATGGATATCACTAACCGTTTCATCTTTATATAGAGCCACTGGGTAATTTGTAATTAAGTCTTTTCTAGCATCTTTAATAATCGTTTCTGCCATTTTCATAGCCAGCTCTGTTGTTGCATCATCTTTTTTCACCACGGCTACGGATTCTGTAAGCGAGAAGTTACCTTCCGTTGGATCTACATAGTCAATCGGTGCGCCTTCTTCTTTAGCTAATACTGCCTGATGACGAAGTCCAAAGCCTGCAGCCACTTCTCCTGCTTTTACCTTTTTAATCGGACCGGAACCGGAGCTTTCCAGATGTGGGCCTACATTAGCAACTAAATCATGCAGAACCGTTTTACCTTCTTCTTCCCCGTATTGCGAAATAATCGCCTGAACCAACAACCAGCCTGTCGAAGAGTCCATAATGTTCGGAACAGATACCAAGCCTTTAAATTCTGGTTTTGTTAAATCCTTAATGGACGTTGGCATCGCCAAGCCCTTATCTTTAAGCACCGCTGAGTTTACAAAAATAGCACCGGTATTCGCCAAAATCGGCGTATAGTACGCTGGATAGGAATCTAGCGCGTTAGTCGTAAACGATAGATCTTTAAACATGCCATGTTTCTCTTGCGCACTTTCTACAAAATAAGAGCTCATCGTGATCAGGTTAGCCTCAATTTTGTCTCCCTCTGCCATCAGCTTTCCACCCAGCTCAGAAGTGCCCAAGGATTGAAAGAGATATTGCCCTTCGTACCCCGCACCTTTTAGCGCAGTCTCCATAGAGGCTACAGCTTCTTCATCCGCATTGGTCAAAATCACTACTTTACTCGCATCACCCGCTGCTTTATTTCCACAACCTGCTAATGTGAACACCAAACTCAAAGCCACGATAGACAACATAATTCCTTTGAATCCCTTAATTCTCTTAGACATAATTTCTCCCTCACTTTAACTGGTTTTTTTATATTTAAAATCGTTAACTAACGAGAGTTTGATTGCCGTTTCTGGAGACAGTCACCTAGGAGCTTAATGATAAGGTTGGTGCAAAAGATCAGGATGGATAGGACAAACACCTCATTAAATTTGGCGAAATGCTGCAGCTCTTTTATTTTGCTGGCAACTACCGAGGTTTGGGCAGTCACTAGAAAGATAATTCCGCTAATGGTCACCATCGCATTGATAAAATAGTAGCTGACCATCTCGATCACCGTGGATGCAGAGTTTGGTAGAATGACCCGGCGGATCGTCTGCAGCCAGCTGTCACCTAATAACTCAGCAGTGGTTTCCCACGATGGATTCATTTTCGCCAGAGAGTTCTTTGCCATCAAATAAGGAGTCGTAAAGTAATGAACAAGGGTGCAGAGCACAAGAATCGTAAAGGTTCCTTTGAGACTGCTGTTATTGAACAGAAGTAGATACGACAGACCAAGGACCATACCCGGTACCGTGTTCGTCACCATCGATAGGATGTCAAAAGTCGCTTTCCCTTTTATAGGCGTTCGCACATTGATGATAGCCGCAGCATAAGCTACGATCGTACCTACGATTGCCGTCAGTCCTGCTACGAGCAAGGAATTTTTATATACATTGATTAAATCACTTGATTGAAAAACATCCACAAAATGCTTGAATGTAAACGTAAGATCATAAGGATAGCCATTCATCAGTGGTGCAACGAACATGACTGCAAATACAGCCAGTAGCCCGATTAGAATCACGGATGAGATTAGTCCAAGAACCGAATCTCTGCCTTTATTCGGGATCATCTCGATTTCAGTCACCTTGTCATAATGGAAATTGAATTTTTCAAGATACGTTAACAGCACAACCCCGAACGCCGCCGGTATTAACATCAGTACAGCAATAACTGCCCCATTGTTGAAATCCGGTATAGCCCCAAGCATGACCTGATACAGCTGAGTAGCAACCACGTTATACGTCCCCCCCACCGATGCAGGGATCCCAAAATCCGTGAAGCTTAGGATAAAAGAAAGAACAAACGCCCCTCCCAAAGTGCCCCACAAAGGCCGAACGATCGTGTTCATGAAGCTTCGCAGCGTCCCATCCCCCATAAGCTTGGATACGACGATGAACTTTTTATCAATGTACTTGAACGAATTATGAATCAGCAGGAAAGCAGAAGGTAAGGTATAAATTACGTAGCCTATCAACAGACCATTAAATCCATAAATCTCGAATAAATTCCGTCCAAAGATTTTAGTAATCAGTCCCTGGTTGCCAAAAGAGTACATTATCGCAAACCCGTAAGTAATTGTAGGCAGCAGCATAGGAATCAGAATTCCAGTTCTAATGATGCTTTTTAACGGGCGATAGATTCTTGTACAGTGGATAGAATAGGCTAGGATAAAAGCTAGAACCGTCGTGATGAGTGCCGTAACACCGGAGACCTTCATACTATTTCCGATGGACTCTCGAATCTCTTGATCTGCCAGAATGGTGAGATAATTGGATACCGAATAACCTTGGCCCGTTTCAAACGAGCGGATAAATAAAACTGCCAGTGGCAAGATCAGGAAAACGATAAATAACAATACGATTGGGATAAAAATGATCCGCATTTCCGGTTTAGCTTTAGGCATAATGTTCACCGAACAGGTTATAGATATTTTCCCGTTTCACTTGCAGTTGCCCCAGAATAAATTCTTTTACAAAATCATTGCTAGGTTGTTGAATGATCTCTTGAGGTGTTCCGAATTGGGCAATATGACCTTGATTAATGATGAGAATTTTATCCGATAGGGTTAACGCTTCTTCAGGGTCATGGGTAACGATAATCGTCGTAAGCTTATATTCTCTGGCGATGGATTTAATCCGAGCTTTAATAGATTCCTTGATGATTCCATCCAGTGCGCTTAGAGGTTCATCGAGCAGTAATAATTTGGGCTTCATTACGAGTGTTCTTGCCAAAGCCACCCTTTGCTTCTGCCCACCCGATAGAGCGCCGATTTTCTTCGTTAAATGCGGCTTTAATTCCAGGAACTCGATATACTCCTGAACCTCATGCTCCGACGTTAAACCCTTTTTATTTTTCAGACCATAAACGATATTTTCGTAAGCATTAAGGTTGGGGAAGAGCGCATAATCCTGGAACACTATATTAAATCCGCGTTTCTTCATGGGTACATTGCTTAAATCTTGATCATTAAAAATGATTTGCCCCTGCTCCATCTTAGCCAATCCCAAGATGATGTTTAGCAAGGTGGTTTTGCCACTCCCGCTGGGGCCGAGTAAGGAAACAATCTCCCCTGCTTGAATGTCTAGACTAATATCCTCTAGAACAACCTTGTTATCGTAATGCTTGCTTATGTTTTGTAATTTAAGCAAAGGTTCCACCTCCTCAAGTACAACCTCAGTATAAAAAGGTTTTGTTTTTGAGGATAAACAGTTACGTAAAATGTATGTAAATTATAAATAAGTTATGAGTATATTATAAGTATATCATGACTAACTTAGAAAGGAGTAGTTGCTACCCTATATTAATCCCTTTATACTTCAACTATCGAAAGCGATATAAACTTTGAATGGGTGATTACATGTTTCCACTGGAAAGACAAAAGAAAATCATAGAAATCTTAATGTTCAAAAAGGTTCAGAAGCTGCCGGAGCTAGCAGAAGAGCTTAATATTTCTATCGATACCCTTCGCAGAGATATCAACCTGCTGGACAAGCAAGGGAAGATCAAGAAGATTTATGGTGGAATTAAACTGGTGGAATCGGAGTTTGCTGAATCTCCAATGGATGCGCGGATGGTCGGTCACTTAGAGGAAAAGAAAATGATCGCCCAAAAGTGCAGCGAATATATCAACGATGGGGATTGCATCTATCTGG
Organism: Paenibacillus sp. FSL P4-0184; assembly: GCF_038004625.1. Lineage (NCBI taxonomy): Bacteria > Bacillati > Bacillota > Bacilli > Caryophanales > Paenibacillaceae > Paenibacillus > Paenibacillus sp. FSL P4-0184. The sequence goes on from NZ_JBBORN010000001.1 coordinate 814,107, forward strand.
ACAGCGGCTCTACCACCTATCAGATCGCCAAATATATCAAGAATAAAAAGAATCTCACGGTCATTACGAACTCCATTCCTGTGGTAAACGAGCTGATGAACAGTGCGGTTGAGCTTATTATCATTGGCGGAAAGGTCCGACTAAATGAGCAGTCTGTCATTGCATATGATTATCTATTTAATTTCAGTGAATTAAATATCCTTAAGGCTTTTATTTGCGCAAGCGGCATTACCCTTGAAAAAGGCATCTCCGACTATAACCTGGAGGAAGCCCAAACGCGCAAAAAAATTATCGATCTCTCCAAAGAAGTTTATGTTGCCGCTGACCATACTAAATTCGGGAAAGATGTGACCATCGGCATCGCCTCACTCGATAAAATTGGATACATTATTACCGACCGTAATATAGATCGAAGCTTCCAGCAGAAATTTAAAACCAAACGCACGAGCTTGATTATTGCGGAATAAAGACTTTCATCATCCATCTAAAAACACAAAAAAAGCCTCTCCTTGGATTTAAAATGGTGGTGGTAACTCCATTTTACCTAGGGGATTTTTGTGTTTTTTAGAATCATAGACACTTACCTGATGCCTTGATGATAATTAGGGAATTTCTCCCTATAAATCAGAGATTTATACGCATCAGACTACTAATTAGGGAAAACCTCCCTATAATTTAGGTGATTCGTTGGTAAAAGTAGATATTTGCCTAATTTTCAGGGAGGAATTCCCTAATTCCATTGATTTTATGCAAATATCAGCTTTTTTCAGGGAGTTTTTCCCTAATTACTCTCCCAAACATCATTTTTCCGAACATTCCCGAACTTAACATCATAGACAGCATTTCAGGAATCTCTTAAACTAAAAAATCAGAAGTACTATTACATTATGGAGTGTGAATATGGCTTTGAATCAAATGTCAGAGTTACACCAGCGCAACAAATTAATTATTTTCTTATTTTGGGGCTGTTTGCTGTTAGGCTCGCTTTCGCTGTACAGATTTCCACAAACAATAATTGCAATCATGACAGCGGCGGTACCTCTAGGCTTGTTGTGTACGGTGTTCATTTGGAAACGTTTGGCTACACCCTATATTATGTACATAACAGCTATCGGCTTTAATATCATTACATACTTCTATATCGATGCTGGGACCAGCATCATCAGTACCATAATTCTATACTGGGGACTAGGCATTGTATCGCTCTATCACAACTACCGCCCACTACTACTCAATGGTGTAATAGCTTGCATCTTACTCAACTATTTTCTGATGACCAAACCCACTTTCGAATCCGTTGATGCCTTAAGTGTTAACGTTTTTCTCATCATGATGATACTGGTTCTGATCTATCAGAGTCAGATTGGTACGAAAATGTTCAAAAATATGTCTAAGAGCAGCAACGAAGCTGAACGTGCCAGAGCGGAAATGGAGACCATTCTTACAGGTGTTACTGAATCCGTAGGAGTTCTGAGTCAATCTAGTAATCTAATGCATAACAACGTACTGACAACAGATCGAATTTCCAAAGAAGTCGTAACCGCCTTCCAAGAGATAGCTAGTGGAGTAGAATCACAAGCACAGAGTGTTAGCGATATCTCAAATGCTATGCAGCAGTTAAACGAATCAGCTATGCAGGCAAATGCCGCCTCCGTTTCCATGAGCAATAGAAGCCGTGAAACGGATCAAATTACGCAAGAGGGGCAAGATGAAATCATTCGCTTAACTGGAACTATCTCTGAAGTTACAGATATCGTAACGAGTACTGCTGGCTTGATGACACAAATGAATGAAGATAATCAGAAGATTGAATCAATTGTTTCCAGCATCGTAGGAATTGCTGAGCAGACGAATCTTTTGTCGCTAAATGCTTCCATTGAAGCCGCTCATGCGGGAGAACACGGCAAAGGTTTCGCAGTCGTATCCAATGAAATCAGAAAATTAGCACAGAGTTCCCACAATGCATCCGCGGATATTGCCCAGATTCTCAGAAGCATTCAAAATAATATTGCGCAGGTTGGCGATATGGTTTCTAACGGGTTGCTAGTTGTAGAATCAGGAAAAAATTCCACTGATGATATCGCTCGATTATTCGAGGGCATTCGAAATAATACACACCAGGTGCTTGAGCAAGCAGAAGACCTGAAGGGTAGGAGCGATCATATTAGACAGGCTTCCACCCTTGTACTGGGCGAAGTTAATTCAGTGGCTGCAATTACCGAAGAGAATACAGCAGCTATTGAACAAGTCCTCGCTAGCGCGGAGGTCCAGCAACAACATGTTTCTGAAACGGTGATTAGCATTAGCAATCTAAATGAGTTAGCTATTAAGTTAGACAATTTAACGAGATCTTCATAGATACAGCTGTTTGTTTCAATACCATTCAGTCAAAAGAAAAAGCCATCTACTCCTCACGAAGTAGATGGCTTTATTTGTTCATTTAGTTCACTTTAGCTAAGACTTCCTGCCTCAACACGCGGCGGACGCATGGTCAGGCTGACCCGGCCCTTCTTCAGGTCAACACCCATCACCCAGACGGTGACATTATCTCCTACGGAAACAACATCCATCGGGTGCTTCACAAAGCTGCCGCTGAGCTGGGATATATGCACCAGCCCATCGTTCTTGATCCCGATATCGACGAATGCGCCGAAATCGATCACGTTGCGGACGGTTCCCTGCATTTCCATGCCGGGAACCAGATCCTCGATCTTCAGCACGTCGGTGCGGAAGATCGGCAACGGCAGCTCCTCGCGCGGATCGCGGCCCGGACGCTGCAAGCTCTCCAGGATGTCGCGAAGCGTAGGCACGCCGACATCCAGCTTCACAGCCAGCTCCTCGGCATTTTGTGCCTCCAGCTGTGAAGCCACTTCTTTGCTGCCAAGCTTATTTACATCTAGGCTTAGCTCGCGGAACAAGCGATCCACCACCGGATATGACTCGGGGTGAATAGGTGTGCGATCCAAGGTGTTGTCTCCACCTGGAATCCGCAGGAAGCCGATACATTGCTCATAGGACTTCGCACCCAGACGAGGGACCTTTTGCAGCTGCTTCCGAGTCGTGAACTTACCGTTCTCTTCACGATATTTAACGATATTTTTAGCAATTGTACCGTTAACGCCAGCCACATAAGAGAGCAAAGCAGGAGATGCCGTATTTACATCCACGCCCACATGGTTAACCGCCGATTCTACGACAGCCTTAAGACTCTCTTCCAGATGCTTCTGGGAGACGTCATGCTGATACTGACCCACACCGATAGCTTTCGGATCGATCTTCACCAGCTCCGCCAGCGGGTCCTGCACACGGCGGGCGATAGAAGCTGCACTACGCTCTGCTACATCCAGATCCGGGAACTCCTCCTGCGCCAGCTTGGAAGCAGAATAAACACTCGCACCAGCCTCATTAACGATCAGGTAAGCCAGCTCTGGATCGCCAATTTCGGCGATCACTTCTGCCGTAAATTGCTCGGTCTCACGAGAGCCTGTCCCATTTCCGATCACAATGAGCTGAATGCCATATTTAGCGATTAGTTCTTTAAACTTAGCAGCAGCTTCAATTTTCTTGTTGTTCGGCGGCGTAGGATAGGTCACGGCTACTTCAAGCAGCTTACCAGTATCGTCTACGACGGCCAGCTTACAGCCGGTACGGTAGGCAGGGTCAACACCCAGCACACAGCGTCCCTTAACGGGCGGCTGCAGCAGCAAGCTGCGTAGATTACCAGAGAAGATCGAGATCGCTTGATTCTCGCCCCGCTCGGTCATCTCCCCACGAACCTCACGCTCCACAGAAGGAGCAATCAGACGCTTGTAGGCATCCTCAGTCACTGCCTCCAGCAGTTCCTTCACTGGGGATGGGCCTTTAATGATTTTCCGCGCAATGTAAGCATGAATTTTGTCAGTGACAACCTCAATGCCTACCTTCAGTATATTCTCCCGCTCACCGCGATTAATGGCGAGAATTCGGTGAGGTGGCATTTTGTGTACAGGCTCACGGTAGCTATAGTAGTTCTCGTATACGGATTCCTGCTCTGCATCCTTAGCTTCAGATACAAGGATGCCCTGACTTGCCGTATATTGCCGAACCCAAGAGCGGATCGCAGGATCATCTGCAATGTTCTCGGCGATGATATCCAGTGCACCTTGAAGCGCTTGATCTGCGGTCTCCACTCCTTTTTCAGCATCTATATATTTCGTAGCCTCAGTTTGTGGGTCACCTTGTCTTTGCTGCTCCATCATCCAGTTTGCAAGCGGCTCTAAGCCTTTTTCCTTCGCAACACTAGCACGAGTCTTACGCTTCTGACGGAAAGGACGATACAAGTCCTCCACTTCCTGCAGCTTGACCGCATTGGTGATTTGTTCATGAAGTTCCTTGGTCAGCTTGCCCTGCTCTTCAATATTGCGGATAACGTCTTTCTTACGTTCGCCCAAATTGCGAAGATAAGCCAGGCGCTCTTCAATATCACGAAGCGCATTCTCGTCCAGCTCACCCGTCATTTCTTTCCGGTATCTGGCGATGAACGGAATCGTATTCCCCTCATCCAGCAGTCCAACCGTTGTACGCACCTGCTTCAGGCTAATGTTCAATTCCTTGGCAATCGCTACAGTAATCAATTCCTGCTCCCGCTGTGCGGCCGCCTCATCCGTAATGACTCCCGTATTGCTGTTATCTACCGTCATTAGTATCCCTCTTCCCGTACACAATCTGCTTATACAATTCTTGTTCTCATAACTAAAATAGTATCACAGATCGGCTCTGTTCCAAAGTCCAGCCTAGAGAGGAGGCAGATTGGGTGGTTTACGCGCGTTGTCCCATTCCCCTTTTTCCAGAACTAAGTGACAACATAAAACATAATGCTAGAACAAACGCCGCTGCCACATATGGAAAGTTAATACTTAGATCAAAAAGATATCCTGCAACGATAGGCCCTGCGATATTTCCAAGACTCGTATAAGCAGAGTTCATTCCTGCTACGAAGCCTTGCTGCGTTTCCCCCGCCATTTTGGATAACTGGGTGCCTACCGCTGGTCGAAGAATATCCATAGCCAAGAATACGACAAAGGTAATCGCACAAATCGCCCAGAAGCCACTTACAAACAGCGTCAACAGAATAAACATTGAAGCAGTTATAAGGCAAGTGGAGATTACCTTATTCTCGCCGAATTTATTCAGAATCCAGCCAAACGCGGATACCTGCACCACAGCACCGGCGATTGAGCCAAAGGTAATCACAAAAGCAATATCTTTAGGGGTAAAGCCAAATTTATGGTCTACAAACAATCCGAACACCGTTTCATAGTTAGCCAATCCAAAAGCCATAACAAATACAATAATTAAACCGAAAAAGTAAGGTTCACGATAAGAACGCATCAATTGCGTGAAGAAGCTCTCCTGATTATTTTTAGATAGCTTCGCTTCCATCCGTTTCTCTACAGACAGAGACTCAGGCAAGATTAAAACTGTGATTAGAGCTGCGATCCCAGCCGCACCAGCCGCACAGAAAAAGGGTACCCGCATGCCAAGCTCAGCAAGATAACCGCCAATCCCTGGACCGATAATAAATCCGGTAGTAATGGCTGCATTAATAAGCCCCATGCCTTTCGCTCTCTCTTCAAAAGAGGTCGTATCCGCTACATAAGCCATAACTGCTGGCATAATTAACGCAGCGCCTACACCACCGAGCAATCTTGAAACGAACAAGAGCCAGGACACATTCGCCAGACCAAAGAGCAGCTCTGAAAAAGCAAACACGATCAGACCCGCAACGATCACTTTTTTTCGGCCAATTCTGTCGGATAACCTGCCCGCGAATGGCGATACCAATAATTGGGCAAGGGAGAATGAAGCCACTAACAGCCCAACGGTACTTCCTGTGATCCCAAGTTCATTCATGTAAGTAGGCATGATAGGGACTACAAGTCCGATCCCTGTAAAAGCAAGAAAAATATTAAGCATAACAAGTAGCATAGCGCCCCTGTTTCTAAGTAGTAATGACATTGTGTTAACCTCCGTAGTTTCTAAAGCCAAGTCTTCGAATAGTTTTCCTGTAGAGACCGACCATCCGGTCTAAATTATAGCCAAAAAAATAGTCCTTCCAATTCCGGTGCCTTTAAGAAGCTTCAGCCTTCTTGATTCCTGAATGTAAAGCTCCTTTCAAGCCCCATTATATCTTATCCCGTATATATCCCTTGCAATAACAATCGTACTGATTCCCGGTAATATTTTTTGATATCATCCGGAGTCTTTTCAGGAATAGAACATTCAGCAGCTCTTCCGATCCCTTCGAGCATACCATTTACAATAATCACATAATCCTCTAAGTCACCCTTAATAAAATACCCCGTGTCCATGCCTTCCTTCAGAAGATCACGACACGCATGCGAGGCAGCCTCATATAAATGAGCAAGCCGCTTAGTGATATCCTCCGGATGAGCTCTGCTTCTTGAGAATTCCTCAAGCGCCCGAATCAACGGATTCTGAAAATCATTTGCGTAGTGCTCGGCTAAAGCATATAAACGCTCCTGAACACTAACAATTTCCTTCTTCTTATCATCCCACGCCTGTAACCACTGCACCGTATCCTCTTCTACCACATATAGGAAAAGTTCATCCTTGCTCGGAAAATGATGATATAAGCTGCCCTTACTAACATTCGAGGCTACGCAAACCTCATTCATGGTTACAGCTGCATATCCCTTCTGAACAAAGAGCTGTGTGGCTTTAAGTACAATTCGTTTCTTTGTTTCTTCTCCGTCTGAACGTCCTCTGATTCTAAGCACCTCCTAAACCGACCGTACGGTCTAATACTATCAGATCATTTTGTAAAAGTGAACCCCTAATCCTTTTTTACCATGAGTTCGTAAAAATGCACATCAAAAGACGCCCGGATTCGTACCCGAGCGCCTATCTCATGGATTATCTATAACCCTGGGTGATTAAAAATCAATCAGTCCGAGGCTGATTTGCAGCGAATCATCCACCTTCTTCATAGTCTCATCATCAAGGTGGGTGATCTTGTCAGTTAAGCGTTGTTTGTCAATCGTCCTAACCTGCTCCAGCAGTATAACAGAGTCTCTGTCAAAGCCATGAGCTGCTGCGTCAATTTCCACATGCGTAGGTAATTTAGCCTTCTGGATTTGGGCCGTGATTGCGGCCACAATTACCGTCGGGCTAAAGCGATTGCCAATATCATTCTGGATTACCAGTACTGGCCTTACTCCGCCTTGCTCAGAACCTACAACCGGCGAAAGATCAGCAAAAAAAACATCGCCACGTTTAACGATCAATGTCTACACCCCGCTTACTAAGCGGCCAAGAGTGCTGTCTGCATCTTCCTCCGCGAGGAACGCCTCGCATGCCATGGTCAAGTTGATCTTAGCCATTTCCATGTAGCCGCGCTGCATGGACTCCCGGATAGAACGTTTCCTCCGTTCGCTCAAATACAGCTTCATGGCCTGCCTAATCAATTCACTCCGGTTGGAATTCTCCAATTGAACAATTCCGTCCACTTCCTGCAAGAGATGATCGGGCAAGCTGATCATGATTCTTTTGGTGTTCTGCAAATTGGCCACCTTCTCTTCCACCCCCACAAACCTTCTGCCCTTGTGTTCCAGTGTTGCAATATACAAGGAATTTTATACAAGGAATATATGCCGCCAGTATATCAAGTATGCTGCATCCCATTATAAACTAGAAATGGCGGTTCGTATAGGCTTTTAGTCATATCTCCTAAAACGATACAATTCCTTCTATTTTCTCCCTTGAATAACATCACTGTCAAGAACTTTAAGATTGTAACAGAGCATTTACTAATTTAGGAAGTGTGCCTTCACGGATATAAACGCGCGGCACCCGATGAGCCAGCATGCAAATTACCTCGTAGTGAATCGTTCCAAGATGGAGAGCCAACTCGTCTGCCGTGACCATCACGTCAGCTTGACGGCCGATGAGTACAACTTCTTCGCCTGCTTTAATTTGTTCCGCTTCTTCAGCGAAAGATTTGAGTGATACCATACACTGATCCATGCAGATTGTTCCGACGACAGGAACGCGGCGTCCACGTATTAACACCTCCGCTTTGCCAGTTAGCATGCGGGAATATCCATCTGCGTACCCCACAGGTAACGTTGCGATAATCTCCTCGCTGTCTGTGAAGTACCGAGTGCCGTAGCTGACGCCCCAATGAGAAGGCAGGCTCTTCACATATACAACCTGCGTCTTCAGCGTCATTACCGGATGTAGTTCTACCAGCTGACGGTTTACCTCAGTTGAGGGATAAAATCCGTACAAGCTGATGCCTACCCGCACCATGTTGCTGGATAAATAAGGTGAATCAATGGCCGTAGCGCTATTGCCCGTATGTATGATCGGGATCTGAATGTTCTGCTCCCGCAGCGTTTCCGCCACGCTCATGAACCGTCGATGCTGTTCCAGTGTATAGCTTTTGTCTAGTTCGTCTGCCTTGGCAAAATGGGTAAACATACCCTCCAGCTCCGCCTGCGCAACAGACTGCACTTCAGAGATAAATGCGGGTGCGTCATCTGGTAAAAGACCCAGTCGCCCCATCCCGCTATCAATCTTGATATGCACCTTCAGCCGATGTTCCGGATCTATAGGAAGCTGTCTAACAGCCTCTAATACTTCCGGTGTGAACAGTGTTACAGTTACATGGTTCTCCCAGGCAACGGCTATTCCTTCAGGAGAAGTGTAGCCAAGCACCAGTATAGGAATCAGTATTCCCGCCTGACGCAGCTCCAATGCTTCATCCAAAAAAGCCACACTAACATAATCTGCTCCGAGTCTTTCCAGTTCCCGTGTCACTTCCACTGCTCCATGGCCGTACGCATTTCCTTTGACGCATCCCATAAACTTTGTCTCTGCCGGCAAGTAGCGGCGAAAGGCTTCGTAATTGGCACGCAATTCATCCAGATTAATTTCGGCTACTGTCGGTCGATAGCTTGCTTGCACTTCAAAGTCACCTTCTTACGTTGTAGTAAAACGTCATAGCTGTAATGATCATTGTCTTAGTACTCATGGTAATGCTACAGAAGGTGGCTGTCAATGTGAGCTCAGTTATCTTTTCGCTTCAGTTCAAAGCGGCTGGAGCGCTGGCAAATATAGAAAGGCGGATACTACGTTGTAGAGGAAAGAATCCCACAAAACGCAGTATCCGCCTACTTTATATTATTTACCCGATTGTGCCTCCATAGAAGCGGCAATTTGCATCATTTCGTTAACAGGAAGATTAGCACTTGTAATTCGATACTCTATACCCTCAGACATCCAAGTCAAAGTCTGCTGCTCATCACCACTCAGAAGTCCTGCGGTGAAACCAAGATCTATCAGCGTTCCAGGAGCCAATGCTACTGCACGGTCCAATGGACGGGCTTCCATAATGGTGTATTGATAAACCCCATCATACCGGATGAGAACAGCATGATCCTTGTTCCCCTCCATTTTATGGGAGTCCTTCAACTCGACACCTGCCGGAACGTACCCCGGTTCGATAATACCAAAGTCACCCAGCTCAGCAGCGACAGGTTGCCCCTCTTGCTCCTGACCCTCAGGAACTACAACCGGATTTCCATTTTCGTCAACCTGAGCGACTGTACTTTCTGAAGCAGCACCTGTAGTCATATTCTTTTGCATATCAAAGGAATCCTTAGTGAAATCTGTATCGAATTTAAAGGTGTCAAACTTCACGTCTACAACTACCTTGGCTTCAGAATCAGAGACTTGAACCTGTTTAGGCTCATAAGTCTTTTTATCCAGCCAAATCTTCTGCCGCACAAGGGCATTGCTCTGATAATTCGCAGCTACCTCAAACACATAGTTATCTCCATCTTCCACAAATTGACGATTGTTATCTGAGACGATGCCCCGAACTAGTGTCTGATACAAATAAACCTGACCTTGATTGTCCGGCCAATCACTCTGGAAGCGGAAGCTCTTATTCATACTTGGTGTAAGTACGAACACTCCCTCATCATTACGAAGCACGATCTGCGTAATATCCTTCTGTACATTCGCCAAGCTGATCCGGTAATAAGAAGGGTTCTTGTACCATACCTCTACCTTATACTCCTGCGGCTGCTCGCCGGTGAATAGGGTCATAATGCCTGAAGCTTGGTACGTTCCCTGCTTACTCTCCAACTTGTCGGCCACATTGTTCAAATCCTTGACCACGGAAGCGGCATCCTTCTTCCCGCACCCCGTCATCACCAGGGCCACGCTCATAATGATCGCGAGTACCCATATTGTCCGGCGCATGACATCATCCCCTTAACCTGTTTTGAATGCATTGATTAGTACATGTCTATGAGGGACTTGGCCGCAATATGCAGACGGGCATGACAAGCTGGGAGTTAGATTTATTTTTTAGGAACATACAAACAAAAAAAGCCCACGCATAGCGCTGGCTTTATGTTTTATACAGAAATGTAATAACATTATGTAGGTCTTATCTTTTGAATAGAGAGAAAATTATACGATCAGTTTCTTGTTTCAACTCTCATTATCACTATGTATTGCTTTATTGTACTGATTGATTAATTCATCCAACCTCATCGACTGTCTGATCACATTTGGATGTAACAATCCACCGTATTCCCTTTCCATTAAATAAAGTTTGGCTCTAGCACCCTCTATTCTCTTTTGGATAATTTCTGGATTATTCATTACACTACCTCCTCAAATTAATATACTAGAGGTATATGTCAAATTCTATATTTTACAAATAAGTGCAGTACTATAAAGAAATGATTCTAATAAATACTAGAAGGAAGGTAATAATTACGTTACTATGCACTGCTAACAACAAAGCCATTTTTCTTTTCGTTGATTCGCTGCACCTTACTAATTAGGTTTCGGTATTCTTTTTGCGTTTCTAAAGATACCGTATGACGAAGCTCTTCGAACATTCCAACACATTTTATAATACATGATTCGCTATTTATTTTTACTGAATATTCTAAACTTTCCATTATATACTTTATACTAATCTCATATTTATTTCTTCTTATATAATAAAACGCTATCTCAGCCATCAAGTTGGTATATCTATCTTCGAAGATTTGTTGATTATAGGATCTAATCTCTAGCTGATGACGATCTCTACAATCTGATATTTTTCCCTCAAACTGCAGAAGAATATCATCCACGTTAAATTGGTAATAATTAGCTGCTTGAAGGATTTTGAACAGACCTGAGAGGATCTCTTCCTCCCTTTGTTCAAGGTATGCCACATATTCCGGCAGCACCGTTATATCCCCTTTTAAAATTCGCAGCAAGTTAATATTAGCCCGTGCCCACTCCATACATTGATTCATAAGCTGCAAAGCTTCTTCCGTGTCTTCCCGAATCCAGTTCATATCCATATACATGTTAACATAATGTAAAGCCCTATCATAATCTCCCAGCTCTCTATAAACTACTGAACGTAACATGTAAGAGTATTGAATATATGAGAATAGTGGTATTTCAGGTTCCTTTTGAAGCCTGCTTTTTCTGGCACGGTCGTATTTAGCATGATATTGGATTGTTGCTTTATTCCCCATTTCCTTAGCCATTGCCATTACCTTATCCCAATGTCGTAAAGCACTATATGTATTCGCCAAATCTTTCAGCGCATCAAGCTGGTCCACCTCATCAAGCCGGTTAACAAATCCTTCAAATTGCACAGCTGCTCGCAAATTAGCATCCCGATCTTCACCCAAAGCGATCGTGAATAGCCTGTATTGGCAAAGGGCCAGCCGCTCTGAATGTTGATACTTCTCACTCTCAGCCACACTCTGATATAACATCGCTGCTGCTTTGTGCTTCCCTAGCGTAAAAAAATCTTCTGCAGTATCAAATAACGAAGGCGTATAAGATAAGCTATCCATCATGATCCCAACTACCCGTGCAATACATTCCAGCTTATCCAGCTCTGCACAGCGATATAGAAATGGCCGAAGACGTCTCCAATTCGGATTGGAGTGAACAAAACACTCATCCACATACAAATCATAGTAGCAGCCTTCTTCTAATCCCATACCTTCTGTAATCCGATCTAATTGTTGCATGGCTATTGGGCGATTCCCATTGATGATATTACTGATCGTGCCTGAATTTACCTTAGACACCTCTGCGAACTGATTGATCGTTATCCCCTGCTTCTTGAGATAGTCTGCCAGTTCTGCACGAATGGTCATCTGCTTCATGATCAAAGCCACCTTCCGCCAACATAATTCATAGATAAGCAAATAGCATTTTAATAAATATATGTCTAATTATTCCAGTGGTCAAATACTTTTTTTCTATTCCTTTTCATTATGCAATTATTCGGTGATCAATGTATAGACTTTAGATTAGTAAAAGATAAAAACCACCAGAATACAAGGTGTAATAGACCTTTTCTGATGGTTTTTCTTATGATATTGCTATCGATAGTTATTCAATACATGCATTTAAATTCAACTAAGAGCTAGGTTTAATCATCATATCCAGCTTTTTAATATAAGGGTCTAGCATTTCAATTAACTTCTCTTGGTTTTGAATCTCTTCTTTCGAAAGCCGATCCATATGAACACTGCCATCTGCATCAAATACCTTAGCATCATAGCTTTGTAAGTCTATGATTAATCGTTCGATCTCCTCAAACTCTTTTTTAGTAAGCCTCTGTTCAGCTTTTTCAAGCAAGCCATTCCAGAAAGTATCACGATCTACGGATTGCACTGATTTCTTTGATGTTTTCGCTTCATTTATTTGTTCGAAATATGGTTCAAGCTTAGCCTGTAACTCTTTATATGCCTTCTGGTCCTTCACACCTAACTGTTCTAGGTGAAAGACGCCTTCAGCATCGGCCATTTGCAGATTATAAGATCCCAATTCCTCTAGTAAGGACATCAGCTTTGTGAATTCCTCTTCGTCAAAGCTTTGCTTCGCGTTTTGCAGTTTGGCTTCAAGCCTGTCATATTGTTGCTGGGTTACTCCTATCGTAGCAGCAGTTGCTGGGGATCCATACATGTTGTCTGCCAAATAATGATATCCGGCATAAGCTCCAGTAGGAATTAATAGTGCAGCCGCCATAATACTTGCCACGAGCCATTTCTTCATACGTCTTCCCCCTTGTTTGGCTACGGCCAGATTTAGTATTTGCTCCTTCAGTTCCGGTGGGGCACTTATATTTCTCGCCTCTTCCTGCAGAACTGTCCGTAACTCTTCATTGAAATTCATGCAGGTCCTCCACCTTTCCCTTAAAAAGAGTATGATTGTCTGGCTTCTGACGAAGCTTCTGCAGTGCAGCGTGAATACGGGATTTCACGGTTCCGAGCGGAATACCCAGTATCGCAGCACTTTCTTCCTGTGAATATTCGTTTAAATAATGCAGAATAATCACCTGCTTCAGCTTAAATGGAAGACGATCTACACTTGCTAGCAGGCGGCGGTTAGATAACCTGTCCACAACATCACTCGTGAAATCATGCTCCAGCATTAGATCTGTTTGTTCTACTTTTTTTACCATTCGGAGATGCGTCCATCTCTTTCTTCGATAGGCATGAATTTGCCGCATGACCACTCCCATCAGCCAAGGCTTAAAGGGGCGGTTTACGTCAAATTGTTCAAGAGAACGGTGCACCTGAATGTAAATCTCCTGAACGATATCATCCACATCGGAGGTTTCGCGAACGAGGAAATGAACGGTCTGATACACATCCCGGATCGTTGCTTCATATAGCTCACCATACGCTTCACGACTGCCGGCTAGCGTAAGCGCAATGAGCTGAGAATATTCATTTGGATGTTTCATCCCTCTCAATCCCTCCTTCGGTCTTACACTATATATTGGTAAATCAAAGAGATATCGTTCGATTTATTTTAACGAATTAAAAAAAGTATGTACTTATTAAATGCGTGAATCTATAGGAAGAGCTTCGATTCAAAAAGCCCGCACAATGCGGGCTTCCAGTATCGTTGCATTCCAATCAGCAGCATAAGCCACCTGCTCAGGTTTGCCCCAAATTTAAGAGCCACAATATTTCTTTCCCTCGAGTTCAGCGTGTTCAGCGCGTTAATTAGCTTGCCATTGCGTTCTCCCTGGAGGATCATGCTTTCCGGATCTTTCCTGCTAGAAACCAGTTCCTTGACGGCATCCAGCGAGAAGAAACTGCGCCGCTTCAGACTTCTGTAATGGTCATTGACCACATTCCTAGCGATGGCAAACAACCATACCTCCAAAGGAGCTTTTTCCTGGGAATAAGTCGAAAGCTTAGCTAATGTTTTCTCAAAGACCAAGCTTGTCAGATCCTCGGCCGTATGGAGTGAGCTAACCGATAAGCCATATAGTTAAATATTCTTTTATAGAAGGTTTCAACAATCGTTGTGAATAAAGCATCTATATCCGTTTTTTCTTGGATTTTCTCTTTAATACGCAATAATTCCAATTCCATTACAAGATACTAAAAAGAAGAGAGAACACCTTAACTTGACAAGCTTATTATAGCTTCTATATATTTTAGGAACTAAAGTAAATTGGAGCGTGGCTATGAGCACAGAGCAAGATAAACAATATGCTATCCATAAGGTTATGGAATCCATGGCAAATGTGCAGCAGAAATCCCAGTTCTTCATTGATATGATCACCAAGCAGGAGACCCTGACTCACAATCAGATCCTACTGCTGTTCCAGCTCAGGCTTATAGGTAGCTTGAACATTACTGACATCTCCGAACGATTCATTATTACACCAGGAGCCGCTTCCTCGATGTGCGATAAGTTGGAAGATGCCGGTCTTATCGAACGTGTGCGGACGAAGGAGGATCGCAGAGTCGTCAATATTGTCCTTACAGAACAAGGGCATCAGCGGATTCTCCATATCTTTGAAGCCTTTCCTACCTCGGATTTGGATAAAATCTCAGGAACCTTAGAACAAATAAATGTGCTAATGGATAAAATGATGAACTAAAAGCTTTTGGGTTATATATGCTGCCTGTCAGGAAACTGACGGCAGTTTTTTTATGTCCAAAATACTATATTGACTATATATTATAATAATTATATATTTTAATTATTAAAATATATTTCGAAAGGCGGCCCCTGTAAATGTCCAATGCTAATGATCTTTTTGAACGCCAGGAAATGATCGGTCCACCGCTGAAAGTAAGAGGTTCACTGACCCTCAAAGAAGATGTTCGTGCGGATACCATCGATGTTGTCGGCCATTTAAGTGCACAGAAGAATGTTACTACCGCTAAGTTAAAAGTATCTGGTGATTGTTCGATTGGAGGTCATTGTAGAGCCGAACAGGTTATTAATCTGGGAGGACTACGTGTTCAACACATCCAGGCAGACAGACTGCAATCGTCTGGATACTTTTCTGCAGCAGAAGATGCTGCACTCGAAACCTTTTATGCCGAAGGTGCTGTGAAGATTCATAGGTTAACTGCTGAATCATCCATTGAGCTACGTTTAGGAAACAGAAGCACAATCGATGTCATAAAATCTAGCGGGACCATTACTGTTAAGCCATCTTTGAAGCTAATGAATGCGCTAATCCCCTACTTCCGGAAGCTTACCTGCAAAACGATTGAAGGGACTAGCATCATGTTATATCGAACGACAGCAGATCTCGTCAGCGGTGAAGATATTATCATCGGACCGGGTTGTTCTATTGGGGAGATCCGCTATACCAAAAGTCTAACGGTAGACCCTAAATCACAAGTTGCTCGGACCGTATTTTTAAATAAATAGCAAACGTAACAACCTTGTCTCTGCTTTGTTTACAGAAAGTGACCTACTACGCGCTGATTTAATCTATACTTAAGAGGACTGGACTTAATCCTCGGAGGTAATTATGAATAAAATCATCGTAATCGGAGCTATCACGCTCTTTTTAGCCGGATGCGGAGCATCGGCATCTATAGATATGGATACAACAATGGCAATTAACCAAACACAAACTACTGAAGCACCACTGAAGCTAATCGTTGATGGAGAAACCGTTCTTCCTTCTCTCCCACCTTTTTTCTCAGGTGATAAGGTCTATGTACCTGCAAAAGTACTCATGGAGTACTACTCATCTGAACAACAATGGGATAATGCTACGAAAACCTTAACCATCTCTGATGGAAGCAGTAAATATGTTTTGAAGCCAGGTAATGAGTATATGCAAGGTGACGGTTATCAAAATGAGCTGGGGGGACCTGCAATTCTACGAAATGGTATTTTTTATATTCCGGCAGACTCTCTAAACTCTCTCTCTGGTGCCACTGCGCAGCTGAATGCCTCGCAAAATGAAGTTTCCATTACATCAGGGGATGTTAGTACTACCGTAAGAACACCCAGCGAACCTCTCGCGATTGCTACAGAAAATGACCAAGTTAAGCTGTATACTGCCCTCAAAAATGGCGGTACCTACGAAGGATTTGTTGTAGAGGTGAACGGTAACAAGCATACGTTTAATTGGGAAGCACCAAGATTGTTAGGTTACACTCCTGAGATTCATTATGCCGATATAGATCAGGATGGGCAGGAAGAAGTTGTTGTCATACTGTGGCTAGGAACAGGTACGGGCATATCTATGCAGGAGCTTCACGTCATAAAGCCTGACCAGTGGAAAGAAATGAATATACCATCCGCGGATAAAGCTGTCTCAGCATTTGTTACCTCAAAAATCTCCAATGAAAAAGGCGATGCCTTAATTCAAATTCAGGTAAAAGGTTCCACTCCATCTATAGTTACTATGCGTTATCCGGATCGTGGCGAGGATAGCAATCTTGGCGAAAAAGCCGGGATTGGTGCTGTGACTTACTACATGGTAGAAGAAGGCAAGCTGAAAGCTGAAACCAATGTTTATATTGGATTTTTAGAGAGTATTGGCACATTAACCTTTTCCTACAAATCAGGGAATGATGGAATGGAACCTGAATCCATTCGTTTTGAGCCTCATGAGGAGTATGCCTCTTATGTGTTGGGTAAGCAGCTATGATTGATGCCCATGTACATTTAGAGCAATATGAGCCTGAGGTTTCGGAACAAATGTTGAGTGAGATTGCTAACTTGGGAATCGAAGCCCTGATTGCTGTCTCCATGAATTTTGACTCTTGCGTTCGCACTCAAAAGCTTGCCGCTACCTATCCCGGAGTGGTACGCCCAGCTTATGGTTTTCATCCAGAGCAACCCATACCGCAGAACGCTGAGTTATCCACTTTGCTGGAATGGATTGAGCGTCAAGACCGGGAGGATTTTATCGCTGTAGGTGAAATTGGACTGCCTTATTATTCGCGTGCTGAAGCACTGGAGCGCGGCGAAGCTTTTGATATGGAGCCTTACATTCAGCTTCTTGATCAGTTGCTTGAGCTTGCCGCCCGTATAGATAAACCAGTGGTCCTGCACACCGTCTATGAGGATTCGTTGATTGCCTGTGATCTATTAGAAAAGCATGATATAAAGCATGCCCACTTCCACTGGTTCAAGGGACCCGAAGAAGCCATTGCCCGTATGATTAAGAATGGATACTATATCTCTTTCACCCCTGACATCCTTTATGAGACGGAGATTCAGGAGCTTGCCCGCCGCTATCCCCCAGAGCTTGTCATGGCGGAGACCGATGGTCCTTGGCCATTTGAAGGACCTTTTGCGGGTAGAGTCACGCATCCATCTATGATTCGAGATGTTGCTGCCGCTTGGGGAGCGCTACATGGCTACACTTCCAGCCAAGCAGAAGAGATACTAACTGCGAATACTAAGCGATTTTATAGCTTGTAAATAAACAAAAGGATGGTTCCTAGCGAACGCCAGGCCATCCTTATGAATAATCACAGCATTATCCCAATTTAGGAGTTCACAACCTTTCCACACCCACTAACGTTCCGCCTGTGAATTCCATTCTATAAATATCCGGCTTTGTGGTTTGTAGTAGAAAATCCAGATCATATTTAGCGTCAAAATAATTCATCATAAGCGTCATGACTGCACCGTGAGTGCCAATCGCAATCTTTTGCCCACTGTGTTGTTTCAGTATATCTTGCAGTACGCTAACTGATCGCTTCTGACACGCATAAATGGACTCTCCACCAACCGGAACAAAATTTGGATCAGCAAACATTGTTTCCAGTAATGGATATAGCTCCTGGTCAGGCATGATCATATTTCCATCCGAAAAATGGATTTCCCGAAGATCTTCAACACTTTGAATCTCTGCCCCTAACTCCTGCGCCAAGCCAGAAACCGTATGTATAGCCCGAAGATATGGACTTGAATAAAAGACTTCAATTCCTTCGAGACGTAATTTCTCCGTTATCTTACGGGCATCCGCCTCCCCCTTCGCTGTTAATCCACGTGTTCTCTCAGTTCCACCGGGCAGCTTGGGTGACTCTCCATGCCTTACCATATAAATAAAAGTTGCCATTTTTCCCCCTCCTCTACCTTTACATTTCTCGTGTTCTACCCGAACTCCTTCATAAAAAAAGCCCTTACGGGCAAGAATCGATCCTAGCGAGCTAGGAAATCTCTTAATTGCACTCTATGCAACTATTAAGCGTAAAAAGAGATCTGCTAAGCAAATAAGTGTAGTTTCTGCAACTAAAAACCATCATTTCTACCCCAAAAGAGAAAAAATCAAATTATAGCTGCACATAATACAACTAAAGTTCGCTTTGAACAATGGAACAGCATTTAATTGCAGATTCTGCAACTAAATGCTAGGTAAGCCCGCTAGGTAGTCTGTCTACTCAAGCTTTCTAGTCTGGCTAGTTTGCCTGACCTTCACTATCAGCAGCCTCAAGTTTCCATCACTTTTACCTTCCCCGGTTGCTCCGTTGAGCTATCATTTTTCTCTTTCTGCGCAGGCCACAGCACGCGGCCAAATACTATCCCCAGCACACCTATCAAAGCGATTACGATACCAAAGTTTAAAAAGATTCGACTAGGCCCAGCAGCCTGAACCAGCATTCCACCGAGGAGTGGAGCGCCTATCATAACTCCGCTAAGAATGGTACTCTGAATACCGAACACACGCCCTGTCATGTGCGGGGGAGTTTCTTTTTGTAAACAATAATTGAAGGTAATCATAAACATTCCGTTTCCGAGACCCAGTACGAATCCTAGCAGCAGTACAGGTAGGGTAGTGACGCCTGGCTGAAGCAGGCCAAGCCCTCCGACCGATACACCAATAAGTGCATAACCCGTACCTAGCTTCCAGCCGTAGCCTGTTCCCCGGTTCATTTTGTTCATGACCATGATCATCAATATTGCACCCACGCCAGTTGCCGCGACAAGCCAGCCCAGCATAGATTCCTCAGCAGGTGCGATAATTCTGAATAGACTTGTAAACTGAAAATCGATCATCTGAATAGCTAACGCACCAACTAAACCAAATAGCATGCTGTTTAGCAGCAGTCTGCTGCGCAGCATAAAGCTCCAGCCTTCCTTCCACATCGTGCGGAGAGAAACATGCTCCTCTGGATCCCCCTTGCTCTCTGAGCTTACTTGTCCTGCTTCACTATTTTTAACAGTAAGTAGGAGCAAGTAAGAACAGCCTCTGAGACAAGCATTGATCAAAATACACCACTGCGGCGTCAGCACAGACAATGCAAAACCACCCAGCAAAGGCCCAGCGATCTTGGAACCCTGATTTACAATTCCATTAAGTGAAGTGGCTTGAAGCAGCTGATCCTCTCTAACCATACTGCGGGTCATCGACTGCTGGGCAGGCACATTTAACGTCGAGATAGCAGCACGCAACATCAGTAACGGGAGTAGCCATACCATACTGGGAGCGAAAAGAACCAGTACTGTTAACAATGCCGTTAGTAGATCACACATCCGCATTAGCTTTAGCTTATTTAGTCGGTCAGCCGCTACTCCCGCCACGGAGCCGAGCAGAATCCCAGGTAAAGCTATGGAGACTGGAATCAAAGCCAGCATTAACGGACTAGCCTGCCAGCGGTACCCTACGAGTACCTGAATCGCCAGTGCATCGAACCAATCCCCAAAAGTGGCTGTCGCATATGCGCTGTACACACGCATATACACTTTGTTTTTTAGCAGACTCGTTCCTGCTTGTGATGAAGCATTCATCGGACATTCCTCCAAGTTACGATTAAGAACAAGAGCATATGAAGCATGATCTTAATGTAACGGAGAATTGTCAGAGAATTATCAGAGAGCTGTCACGATATTCATAAGCACGTTTTCCAAGGATTGCTCCAAACGATGAAATCCCCGCTCTTCCTTCTCACGTTCAAATAAATCTGCATATTTCTGACGCAAAGCTGACTGGGGAGAAAACTCGTTACAATAGTGAACAATTCGGTATAACGCATATAGCCGCATCGGCACGAATCCTGACATCTCTAGCACCTGAAGCGCCTCATCCAATAACTGCTCTGCTTCACACCAAGACTTGCGCCGTAGACACCACAAGCCTCTTGCAACTTTATAACTGCCGATCTCGCGCAAAAAAGGTTTCTCCTGCAAAAGCACTTCAATGTCTTTCGCCATCCGCTCCAATTCCTGATCTTTTGTCCCCATCCACAAGTGTACGAGCATTTCGGAAATGGCCGTTACAGGAATGAAGTTCTCATACCCAGGCTCTTTAATCACTTCATGCGTTAGCTTTAATCGTTCTATTGCTTTTTCCGGTTGCCCGGCCAATGTGTACAAATCCAGAATATTAAGGATCTCCATTTCAAGATGCTGGGGCGGCAAAAGAATCTTTTTCTCAAGGACTAGCTCACAGAACGCTAATTTCTTCTTCGGATCACCCAAAAATATATAACAGATCATCAAAGAATAGAAACGCTCTTCTATCTCAACTTCCTCTGTGTTCAGAAGCCATTCCAAATCTCCCTGCACAAAATGAATATAGATCGAATAGAACGGATCCATTTCATAACCCAAAACATCCTGTTGTCGCGCTAAGGTTAACATGGATCGTCCTTGGCCGTATTGATGATATTTTACGAATACTTCCCGCATCGTCTCTTGCATCTTTGCGTCATATGTAGTCGGATTGGTCATAGTTACTGAGGGTTCCCGCATCGTTAGACTATAGCCAAATCCACGAACAGTCTTAATATCCAAGCCTTGTAGCTTGCTAAGCTTTTTACGAAGGCGATAAATATGATCATCAACCGTTCGCTCTACTGGGTATTCTAGCGGCCACACCTTATCCAGCAGTTGTTCTCGACTGAACGTACGCCCTCTATTTTTGTACAAGAACTGAAAAAGCGTAAATTCTTTAGGGAATAATTCGATCGTTATCCCATCTCCGGTCACTTTATATTCACTTTCGATTAATTCCAGCTGCATGATAGAACCTCTCTTTCCCCCGAATCCGCTCATTGGTTACATTATATCAGCCCATCCAAGGCGTACTCCAGATTAAAAATAAACATATAAAAAGAGCAATCCGCAGATTTCTCTGCATGATTGCTCCTTGCACCCATTGCTGGTCTTATCCAGCCATATTATTAGTAGAATCCTGTTCACTAAAAACAGAGATGTGACCTACCTTACCCGTCGAGTTTGGAATAATGAATTTCAACTGGAATTGATCATTGGCTTGATAAGTGTAGATCTTATCCTCACCATTTACTTTGGTATCATCCGGCTTGCCCAGTGTGGACTCGATCTGTTTCAGTGTTAGCTCTTGCAGTGCAGCATCACTGGAACGAACATCGAAGATTAGGCTCCCTTTATTGAATCCGAATACGACATGTTCATCAGTATAGGTAGCATAAATACCTTTTCCCGCTGACTCTTGTTGATCAGGCTTACCCCAATCGGCTTCTACCTCATCAATTAGTCCGGTATGAGCAGCATATTCAACACCGGGCACCTTACCCTTTTTAGCAAGCTCAAGTAATTCTTGAAGTTGTTTGTCGCTATTCTGCGGATTCGCATTGGCTGTATCTTTATTAGTCTCCGTAGGGGAAGTGGTCGCTGCTGGTGCGGTTTCCGAAGGAGTGGCTGATGGGCTAACTTCTGG
The DNA here is from genome assembly GCF_038004625.1 of Paenibacillus sp. FSL P4-0184. Lineage (NCBI taxonomy): Bacteria > Bacillati > Bacillota > Bacilli > Caryophanales > Paenibacillaceae > Paenibacillus > Paenibacillus sp. FSL P4-0184. The sequence goes on from NZ_JBBORN010000001.1 coordinate 836,077, forward strand.
TTCTGCGGTTGCTGTTACCGTTTCAGTTGGCGCCGTAGTTGGGGAAGCAGAATTAGCTTGCTCATTGTTCGAGCTGCATCCAGCTAATCCAATCATTCCTGTGAGCAAAATAGAAGCTGCTAAAAATTTAATCTGTACCGACATGATGTCATCTCCTTAGTAGGTTAGCTCAAAACCAGCTTGCAAAAAAATGGAACTGAAAATATAGACGATACTGAAATGAAAAAGTTTCATCAGCCAAGGAAGGCTTGGCTTGGTCTAACTATCATTTACCCAAATCTGCTGAACATCAATAAATTACGGGACATCATCTCGGGAAATACTCCCCCTCAGTAAAAATATTCCACACTAACGCAACCTTAATCCTCCAAGCCGCATCTTATTAGTAAAGGGAGGGGAGCTTCATCTGAATATTATAGAGAGAATCAAAGCAAAGGATGAGTCAGCTCTCCGCCTATTGATGGACGATTACGGCGATATGCTGCTCCGAACCGCTTGCTTACTGCTCAAAGATCGACAAAGTGCCGAAGAGGCGGTACAAGATACTTTTATTCAAGCCTATGCCAAAATGAATCAGTTGCAGGATCCGGAACGGTTAAGGGCTTGGCTCATTCGCATCGTAGTCAACCGCTGCCGCATGAAGCAACGGACTTGGAGCTGGCGTAATATTTTCCCCTCGGGTGGGACAGAGCTACAAGCCAGCGATGATGCGGGCTTCACTGCCGGGGCAGAAGATCTTTTCATGGTGGAATGGCATAATGTTAGACTCGCCGAGTTCATCAGGAATCTCGATTATGTATACCGTGAATGTCTGACGTTATATTACTTTCATGAGATGAGCATCCGTGAAATTTCCGAGCAATTGAATACACCGGAGAATACGATTAAATCCCGGTTAGTTAGAGGACGGACACTCTTAAAAAAGATGTTGGAGAAGGAGGGACATTTCTTATGAATACGGGGAACACGGAGAATACGAAACGCGAAGCTATCAAGCAACAGCTAGATGAAGAACTACAACCCATACACTTCGAAGGACATGAACGCGTCCTCAAGATGACCCACCCTCCAACCTTTGGAGCTCGTCTCTTGGCTTTCTGGAATAAAGAAATCGAGATCCCTGTGAAACCTATAGGCGCGATTGGTGCCATTATTCTAGTCGTATCATTGACTCTGCATCAACCAGAGGTTAAACATCAACCACAACAAAACGTCCAGCAGCATCCGAACCGTGAACTTATTGAGGCTGGAGGCAATACGTACTGGAAGGATATCTATGATCAGGCGGTGAAGAGACATGCGAATTAAGATCAAAGTCAAACATCTAGTTTCATTCGTGCTACTCCCTGCCTCCCTGCTCATTCTTCTATTTAACTTTCTGCCCTCCTCAAAGGCACAAATGGAGGAAAGCCCAGCTATTCAATCTAACCTGGCACGTACAGAACTTCTGAAAAAGCTAGAGTCTACAACTGGCAGTAAACGTATGGAGCTTATTCAAACCAATATCATTGATAAGGAGCACGGCTACGATCCCTATAGATACGACGTAAATATTGGCCCCTCTATGAGTCAGTGGAATCATGATGAACCGAGTATTTCCGGCTTGCTGTCAGAGGATAAAATCGCGTTGCTAGAGGAATACATCCTTGATGGGCCAGCGAATAATACACGTATATTTGCGGTTAAGCTGCTTGCCTACGAATATGATGCTCTTGGTCGTAGAGACGACGGAGATCAAGCACTAAACACCGCCGCGAAACAGTTAGACAGTAATTCTAGCGTGGCAAAAGAACTGGCGCTGCTTCAAGCAGAACGTGCCCTGAATCGTGGCGATACAACAGCCGCTGAATCTATTCTTGAACAAACCACATTTCCATACGAGAATCAGAAAGATTTAGAAGCGCAAAAAGCATGGCTTACCGGGCGCCTGCTCTTCACGAAAGGCAAAGCGCAGGAAGCCCTGGCCGTAGTAACCAATGGTTTGGAGAGCTACAAAAAATACTGGCAGGATATTCATAAACAAATGAGTCTTGTCATTAGTAACTCTGATAAAGACACCGCAGACAGCGAAGCAGCGGGCTCATCATCAAATTCAGCACCAACGATTGGCACTTCAGAAGCCGAAATGCAGCTTGAAGCGCTAATATCCGCCATTCAGTCAGCTGTAGATATGGGAAGTACCTCAACAGCTGTCGTATCTGGAACCCTAACCCGAAGCGATGGGACACCAATCTCGCGCGCAGGTATTTTTCTCCGTGCTGAAAGCGAGGTTAATCACAGCATCACAGCTGCTGAACCGTACCGAATCGTTACCGACGATGAAGGGCGTTTTGAATTCCACGGTGTGATTCCGGGCTTCTATCAATTGCAGCTTGGACTTAGCTATGATCAGATCGACGGATGGACTTGGCCTGTACAGTATGACGATTGGATTGAAGTTAAACCGGATGATAGGTTGAATGAGAGCATTGTTCTACAACCTCTGCTTGAGCTTCAGTCTCCTATTAATCAGGAGACGATAACGGGTCAGTCTGTAGATTTCCACTGGAAGGCTGTTGAAGGTGCGGCTTACTATCGTTTAAGCGGTGGGGTCTCAATGGTGGGGAGCTCCTTCAGTTCGCAGATTCGGGACCATATCACGGACAATCAAGTCTCTATTCCAGTAGATGAACTCTATTACAATAGTGGTTTCTCCTACGGCAGTGGCGGAGAGGGCTTTGAATCGATTGATCCTCTATCTTTTCTCGTGTTCATGAATCCTGAAGCACGCTTTTCTTGGAATATCGAAGCATTTGATGCGGATGGACATCTGCTTACCCGCAGTAATGGCTACAGATTGAACGAAGACACCGTTGGTAATCTGCCCTTCTTCTATCTCAAGGAACGAGAATTAACCACAGCCGATAGACTATTGCTAAATAAGAAACCTGAGCAAGCCATAGAAATGTACCAAAAGAATGTTGCAGATGATCCAGAGGATGCTCATGCCCTGCACATGCTTGTGAAGCTGATGCTCGCTAAATCCTCCCTGACGAAGGATGACTCATTAGAAGATCAGGCAATTCCGCTACTCCAAAAGCTCATACAGTTGCATCCTTATTCTAATTATGCCTTCACGTTGTCACAGTACTATTTTGACCATGCGGACTGGAAATCATATAACGAATTTCATTCCCGCTACATTGAGCTGAGTCAAACTAAGGGGGATGACTATGACCGCTCGATTAATGCTATAGCTCTCATGCATCAAGGCAAGCTAGAAGAAGCACGCGAACAATTTGCTATGGCTTTAGAGCATGATGACAGCCATCGTTTTATTGGCAGCTATTTGGCGGCAGAATTATACGCTGGTGAGTCGCTTTCTTCTGTATTGACCCTGGCTGAGCATTACCCCGAACACAGCTTTGGTCTTAATGGGTATCGTTGGCCACAAATGGTTAAACAGCTCATAGCTGAACGAACAAACCAGCCTAACAACTTTGACCAAGAGCTGAAGGAAAAACTCGGATGGTATGTAAATGGTCAGACAGATGTTTTGAAGCAATGGATCGAAGGGGCAAAGTCCTCCGCATTGAAGACCTTTATGCAAGCTGTTCAAAAGGTAAGCTAACTTAACTTAACTTAACTTAGCTTAACTCACTTATACAAACAAAAATCCGGTCCCGCTCGTTGAACACGAGCTTAGGACCGGATTTTTAATTACGCATGAATTTATTTACCTTTAGCTTCCATCATGTAATTCTGGAAGTCCGTAATGCTCGGGTTGGACATATAGTGACCACCCTCTACTTCAATCGTTTGACCAGTAATGAATTTAGATTCATCCGATGCCAGGAACAACACTGTGTTTCCGATATCATCCGCTTCTCCATGGTAAGGCAGAGCGTTGAACTTCTGGAAAATATCCAGCACAGCTGGCGGCATATTTCTTGCAGCCGCAGGTGTTAAGATCAGGCCCGGAGCCACTCCATTGCAACGAATCTTATCTTTACCATATTGTGTGGCGATGTAACGAGTTAGGTTCACAACAGCTGCCTTAGAGGAGCCATAAGCCGTGCGCAATGAATCTCCAGCAAATGCTGACATGGAAGCTGTGTTAATGATCGAGCCTCCGCCCGCTTTAATCATATGTGGAATGGCAAACCGGCTGCCTAAAAGAACACTTTTGGTGTTCACATTCATCAAGCGATCCCATTCTTCCAAATCTATGTTGACGACATCTAGGTCTTTTTGCAGATTAGTTAGACCTACATTGTTAAATAAGACTGTAATCGTGCCATACTGAGCGACTGTGAAATCAACAGCTTCCTTGATCGAATCCGCTTGGGATGCATCCAGGAAAAGACCTTCCGCCTCTCCACCTTCACTTTTAATCTTAGCCGCTGCTTCTTTGGCAGCCTCTACATTAAAATCGGCGATGACAACTTTGGCTCCTTCTCTAGCCATTAAAGTAGCGGCTGATAAGCCAATACCTGAAGCGCCTCCAGTTACTAATGCAACCTTACTTTGAACTCTTCCCATATTCATACCCCTTTATAATGTGATTAAGATTCTTAGATGACTTCATTTATGTTTCAGAGCTATCAAAGCTCGTTAACAACTTTTCATAGATTTTCAAGAATTGCTGCAGTTCTTCTTCATCGAGCTTCTGAAACATTTCGGCTCGGAGTTCCTGCCCTTTTAGCTGTGCTTCCTTCAGTACATCTCTGCCTTTGTCCGTGATAGACAGCAGTACATTTCGGCGATCATCCTCGTTATATTTGCGCTCGGCCATTTCCTGCTTAATTAAGCGATTGGCAATATTCGTCATCGCCCCCGGCGTATAACCTAGCTTCTTAGCCAAAGTAGTTTGCTTCTGGGGACCCTTTTTATTCAATTCTCCCAAGACGAGAACAGGAGATATCCCAATATTGTGGTCAAAAGCATTCATCCATCGAACAATAATTTCATTCGTGAATAATTCAACTGCATGTATGAGTCTAAAAATATCTGGGTTTTCCAAGACATCCTCCTTAGATATTCATAATTATTGGCTGCTTCGAGATATATTTTAACACTAAAATATTTAATAGTAAATTGTTTAATAGTGAAATACTTAATATTAAAAAAAGAATGCTTATAAAAGCATCCTTTAGATTGCGGATTTATCAACAACATAAGTACCAGCCATCATATCGTGAAGCGCCCGTTTACGGGGAGTAAATGCGACAAATAGATAATCCACAAGCATGATGAGGCCAAGTATTTTACTGAGATCAGTAGCTAAAGGTGCCCATAAATTAAGAGTGGTGGAAATCACAGTGAGATCGTAGAGGCTTACGCCAACAATCATTGAAAAAATCGTACTAATGATTCGGAAAATATTTCGAATTAGAGCTTCCTTCAACGTTGGGATATTCCCTTGCTGATTGACAATTTTCATCTTTAAAACCAGCTTCCCAGGCGTTCCGCCAAATCTAACGATCATAAAAACATCAAACACGACGAAGAAAATATACTCAAGGATGATGGGAATCTCCGAATGCAAGGATACAGCTAATGAATTGAATATCCAGTATACAATAACCGCAGGTATCAGAATGATAAGGAGATCAAGAATAGTAGCGAGAACTCTTTTCCAAAAGCCTATGAAATCCTCCTGTTCCAAACGTTCAACTTTATAATTATCCATATTAGGGCCTCACTCTCTATGCTTACTTTATTCATTCATCCTTATGATCCGCTCTTCAATAGTGGTTTCCAGTTCCTTATTATTCTTTAAAATCACCCGTCTATCAGAAAAATTATTCGTTAATTCAATTATTCTATGTATCGCTTCCTGATCATATCCCCCGATGATTCTAATCTTCATAGGCTTAGCCGAGCCCGATCGGCAGGATGATAAGTCCAAGCGATATAACCGTTGTGATTCTCGTAGTGAGGATCGTTAGCTTTTGATTTTTCTGCGATTTGTACCAACCTTTAAACTGAAAATGATTCCGATACAGCATAAAAAATATCAATAAATTCCCGAGCGCCATACTCCAGTTATACACAGGCTGACCAAATATAGATTGATATATAAATCTCTCTACCCCGCCTAAAATAAACAAGGTTAACGTAAGCAATACACACATTCGAAGTAATTCCAATATAAAAGAACCTAGTTTTGTCATTTCTAGAGCCTCCCCTTCAAAATTTTCTGTACGCAAAACATCCATATTCATCCAATTATACACTTTGACTGTGATGACTCCTAACGGAATATTCGAAAAAACAACCCAGCCCAAGATACCTTCTCTCCTGAGCTAGGTTGTGTCGGTTCTTCCCTATGAGTGTATAGTTTTTTCCTTACCCTCTATTTCCTGAATCTGCGCCCTCAGATTAACGATTTCCGCCATTAACTCTTCATTTTCCTCCTCTGTATCCCTAGTTCCGCTCTGGATCAGTTGATTCAGACGCAGCTGCAGAAGAACGAGGTCGTCCTCAAGGGCCTGTTCTTTACGGGTAAGCACACGACTCCTGTCTTTCGAGGTGTATTCCTCATAGGAACCTTGAAAAAACTTCGGTGCCTGAGTCGGTGCTAGTATTACCAAACGATTAGCCACTTTAGTGTGAAGGTACCGGTCATGTGAGACCATCACAATTCCTCCCGGATATACCCTTAGCGCTTCTTCTACTCGTTCCCTAGTGTCAATGTCCAGATAATTGGTGGGTTCATCCAGTACTAATAGGTTAGCTTTTCCAAAGTACAATTTAAGGAAAGCTACACGACATTTCTCCCCCAGACTTAAATCACCAATTCGTTTAAAGACATCCTCCCGCGAAAATAAAAAGCAGCCCAGAATCGTTCGTGCCTCCGTTTGGGTCATACCTGGCAGTTCAAGCAAACTATCCAGAATGGTGGACGACACCGCTAGATTATCGAGCTCTTGCGCAAAATAACCAACCTTCGTACGCGGATGCAGCCGCACTTCACCTTTGCTAGGTTGATGAATACCAGCAATCAGCTTCAGCAAAGAAGACTTACCGACACCATTAGGACCCAGAATAGCGAGACGATCTCCTCGATTCAATGACAAACGGAAATTTTTCAGTACAGGCGCACTACCCTTATATGCAAAATCAATCTCACGGAGTGACAGCAAAGTGTCCGCCATAAACGCTTCACTTTCCAGCTTCATCTTCAGCTTACTTGTCTCGCGTGGTATTTCCACACGGTTCTTATTTAAGCGTTCGAGTGCAGCTTCCTTCGCATGAAGACGAGATACGTTCTTCTTTGATTTCGCACGCAGGAAATCATGCTGTCCGGCAGCACGGTGTGCCTGTTGGAACCATTCGGAATACCTTCTGATGCTCTCCAGCAGCTTCTCCTTTTCCTGTTCCTGCTTCTTATATTGTCCCTCTAGCGTTCGCGCCTCTACCGCCTTCTGCTCCCGATACTGCGTATATCCACCCGAATACCGGCGACACCCCTCTGGACTAAGCTCCAGCAACGCCGTCGCCGTTCGATCGATGAACGTACGATCATGCGAAACATAAAGCACAGTTCCGGGATAGGTATGGACCCATTGTTCCAACCACTCCATCGTTTCTCCATCTAAGTGATTCGTCGGCTCATCTAGAATCAACAGCTTCGGCTGCTGGGCTAACAATGCTGCCAATTGAACACGTGTCTTTTGCCCACCGCTTAGCGATGAGTACGGCACATTCCAAACCGAACGCTCAAGTTTGAGCTGCTTCAAGCATTTTTCCGCTTTAGCCTCCCAGTCATATCCACCAAGCTGCAAGTATTGATCGTACACTTCGGCGTATTCAGTAAGTCCCGCTTCACTCTCGTCGTTCTGCTCCTGCAACCTCTGACTGAGAATTTCAAGCCGGCGCTTCAATTGGGGGAGCTCTGGCGATCCGGCGATTACGTAATCCAAGGCGGTCACTTCTTCGGATACTTCTAGCTGTTGATCCAGCACACCCCATTCCTCACGTGGCAAACCATGATAGATACTTCCCTCCTCAAAGAGGAGGCGACCGATCAGCCCCTTAAGTAATGTGGTTTTGCCGATTCCATTACGACCGAACAAGAGCACACGCTCTCCTTCTGATATCTCAAAGGACACCTTCTCGAATAACAGGGTCCCGTTCCATTCTTTACGTAAATTTTTTGTTTTTATTAGGGTCATATTCCATTCCTCCGATTATATTGCAAATAAAAAACCGCAGCCAGCGGTCTGCGGTCGAATAACGTATGTTGGGGGAATATGCCATAACATGAATAGACTACGGCCGTGATCAACTGCTGCATGCAGAGTAAACCAAACCATAGATAGATCTATTCATATAAAAGCAACGTAAGACCCCCGACCGACACACGTATCCCTGACCGTTATCACCCTGCATGGGTGCTCCGTGACTTGTGCATATGCACTTCACAAGCTTAAGTGGTCTACTTCTAGGAAACGTGTTAGTTATTCATCAGTCGGTGGTCCTCCGTCATTGTCCGAATTGGTTTGAATGAATATAGTATATACCCATTTAAGCCAGAATTAAAAGTTCAAGAACAGTTATAAAATAATCTTTACCGACTGAGACTGCGAACTCCATTGCACCTGAATACCAAATAATTCTGGCAAGATGCTCAGCGGAATCATCAATCGACCATTTTCATTACGGGACGCCGGTATCGTAAGTGTCTTTCCATTCACAACAGCCTGATCGGATAAAGGCTGATGTGCCACTGTTCGATTTCCTATCGTAATTAGCAGTGCACCTGTTCCAGCTTTGCTCTGTAAAGTTCCACCTAACAAGGCTACAGATTCTCTCAGCGGAACAAATACACGGGAGTTATCCATTAAAAAAGGATCTTTTAGCTTTGTTGTGACTCCATCCATCTCAAAAGCTCCAGCAAACATCTTACTTCCTACGGAATACCCATTTTTAGTCGCAATACTCTCCATAGCCAGTGTGCTTGTTGTAATAATAACCCTTGTATTTTTAGCTATTTTTGGGTACAGCCAGTGGATGTCATCATTATGCATTCGAATACATCCGGCGCTAACATACTTTCCTATAGAGGACTCATTATTATTGCCGTGAATCGCATACGTGGTACCATAAGTTCCGTTCACTTCTAGCCCTAGCCAGCGGTCGCCAAGTGGATTGGCCGGATCACCCCCGGGTATTTTTTCTTTGTAATAGGGTCTGTTCTTTACTTTAACTACCATTTTGAAGCTGCCTTCGGGTGTCAGTTCCTTCGACTTCCCCGTTGCGACTGGAAAGATCTTTACCAGCTTACCATCACTGAAATACGCGAGTTTGTTTGTTTTTTTGTTCACGATAATCAGATCTGATCCAGCAGCAGCTTCCGCCTTTCCCACACCTGTAAAGCATGCAGCGAACAGAAGCCCAAACACAAGCATCAGCTTCACATACCGCTGTAATGAAGATTGAAACTGGCCACCCGAAACGAAAAATCCCAATTTTCTCCACCTCCATATATAAAGACGAAATCATTTCAATTTTGTTGCATGCCAACCTGTACCTATTCTTTTCAACTCGTCCCCCACATTTGACGCAGAGATTGCAATACTGTAACCAAGTGAGCGCACATTAAAAGAGCCGACCTTTGGATAACCAAAGATCAGCTCTATATTTTATATGCACAGTATTTCATGATTAGACAACTAATTTTTCTTACCTGAACCAAATGCAATCACGTACCCATCCGGATCTTTAATCGCAAAATCCTTCCAGCTCCCCCAGTCTGCTTCCTGAAGATCAGGCTCTTGAACAAATTCTGCTCCTTTACCCTTTAACTCTTCATATAGCTCGTCAAGCTCAGGATGAGTCTCCACATAAGCATAGGTCATCCTCCGATTGTCATATTTGGCTTGATCAACATTCGTAAATTTAATATTCCGATTTTATAATATCATCCAAATAAGGAAATTAAATTGAAATCAACGGACAAGCCTATCGGAGAATGAAATCAATAAGTACCGGTGAGGTTACTGCTCTTTTCTTTGATCCAAAAAGTTTCGAACAACCTGCAAGCGAAGAGGATCTATCGGCTTTAGCGCATCTCCATCTTCTCTAACGGCTGAACCGAAATGCACTCGGCGCACACCCGTTTGTTTTATAAAATCACTTAACCCATCTGCCGTTAACCCACTCCCAGCAAGAATAGATATAGATTGCTTCGAGGTAAGCTGCTCCAGCGCAGCAAGACGTTCCGCACCTTTAGGGGCTGTATTCTCGGCTCCTGATGTTAGAATGTCAGTAATTTGAGGATAACGCATCAATATTTCTAACGCCTCAAATTGATCCCTCACTTCATCAAAAGCACGATGGAATGTCACCTCCAAACCTTTTGCAGTACGAAGTAACCTTTGAAGTGACTCTTCATCAATTGTTCCATCAGGGCGTAACATGCCCATTACGACAGATAACCCGCCGATAGATACGATATGCTGAATATCCTGCTCCATGGTTTCTATATCATCCTTATCATAAGAAAAGGATCTGGCATGGGGTCTAACCATTACCCTGACCGGGATAGAGACAGCATTGCGCACTTTTTCAATAAGTCCCAGACTGGGCGTCAATCCCCCTTCACTGATCCCAGTGATCAATTCAATTCGATCAGCTCCATAACGCTCGGCCAGTACTGCATCACTTAATGTTGTAGCAATAACTTCTAGTAACATTGTTGTCTCTCCTTTATTCATCTTAGAACCTTGCTTTCTGCTATTTTCTTCATCCGCACATTATCCTAACCCACATCCACATAAACACGCAAAAAAAGATCTTGATCCTCTACAAACACTAGAGAATCAAGACCTTTCGTTCTTAAACTTTTCTTACGCCCACCACATACCTTGTGGTTGATCGCGAATAAGAATGGATTGCAAATTGGTTACTGCACGTTGGAAGCCTTCGTCTACCGTCATAAGAGGGTCTTCATGCTCGATGCTGACCACATAATCATAACCGTAAGTACGCAGCGCACTCATGATATCTGACCATTCAGATATGCTGTGTCCACAGCCAACGGAGCGGAAGGTCCATGCACGGGTCTGTACATCGCCGTAAGGCTGCATATCCGTCAGACCATACATATTAATATTGTCCTGATCCAGGTACGTATCCTTGGCATGGAAGTGATGGATCGCACCAGCTTTACCAAGAATCTTGATCGCCCCTACAGGATCGATGCCTTGCCACCACAGATGGCTCGGGTCTAGATTCGCGCCGATCGCATCACAGGTTGCTTCTCTAAGCTTCAGAATCGTGTAAGGAGTATGGCAGAGGAATCCGCCATGAAGCTCGATACCGATCTTAACGCCATGCTCCTCAGCAAGCTTACCAATTTCCTTCCAGTAAGGGATCAGTTTATGCTCCCACTGCCAGGTTTTGATATCACTGTACACGGTAGGCCAAGGTGTAACTGGCCAGTTCGGTGCTTTTGCATCGTCGCTGTCTCCCGCGGTTCCCGAGAAAGTGTTCACTACCTTAACGCCCATTAGCGAAGCTAGCTTGATCGACTTACGCAGAATTTCGTCGCCTTCACGAGCTTCTTCTTTATCCGGCGAAATCGGGTTATTATGGCAACTGAATGCACTGATCATAATGCCACGTTTCGTGAACTTCTCCAGATATTCCTTACGTGCTGATTCGCTGGCAAGCAGCTCATCTGTTGGACAGTGGGCATTTCCGGGATTGCCTCCTGAACCAATCTCTACCGCATTCAAACCAGCAGCAGCGATTTTATCAAGCATCTCTTCGAGAGTCAAACTTCCAAATACAGGATCAAATACGCCTAATTTCATTTATAATACCACCTTTTCTTTGATTGGCTCCAAAGCTTTAGAATGTCCGTAAACTGGATAATCACGCTTCGTTGGTGCACACCAGTTCACACCATTGATGATCACTCTTTGGATTTCTTTGTTGTAATAGGTTGGATAAGATTCATGACCTGGTTGGAAATAAAAGATCTTCCCGTTCCCACGACGATAGGTCGATCCGCTTGGGAACACATTGCCGCCTTCAAACCAGCCGACAAAAATTAGACTCTCTGGTGCTGGCACATCAAAATGTGCTCCGTACATTTCCTCTTGCTCCAAATCGATATATTCACCAATGCCCTCAGCAATCGGGTGACTTGGGTCCATGACCCAAAGACGCTCCTTCTCCCCTGCTTCACGCCACTTTAGATCACAGCTGGTGCCCATTAACTTCATGAATATTTTGGACATATGACCCGAATGAAGAACCACTAGCCCCATGCCTTGAAGCACTCTTTGGTGAACACGATTTACAATCTCATCACTAACTTCTTGATGGGCAACATGTCCCCACCAAATCAGTACATCTGTGTTATCCAGCACATCTTGTGTCAGTCCATGCTCCGGTTCATCCAGCGTAGCTGTCTGAGCGTCCAGTCCAGCTTCCTGAAGGAAGCTTGCCAATTGTCCGTGAATCCCTTGCGGATAGACCTTGAGAATTCTCTCTTCCTGCCGTTCATGGCGGAATTCATTCCATACCGTTACTCTGGTCACTTTGGACACACTCCTAGTTCATAGTTATCTATGTCGTTAAACTTGACTGTTTATTCAAGAAGAAACGCTGTTGTCATCCTTAGAAGATGACAAACGTTTCTCGTAGAAAAGTAAGGATTAAGTATAACGTGGAACTTATACTTTCTTACTTTTCAAAAAATACAGGCATGCCAGTTTCAGAGGATTTATAAATAGCCTCCAAGATGCGGGTAACAACGAGCGCCTGCTCTGGCTTCACTACAGGCTCGGTGTCATTGACGATGCTTTCGATCCACTGAGTAGCCTCGGTCAATGCAGGATCATCTCCCGCGCCATCATAAAAGTCAACGCCGCCGGCTTCCAGGCTGATATGCTTCTCGAATGTTTTGCCGTATTCTTCTCCGTTAATGCGCAGACCGTTCTCCATGTCCGCTCCACCTTCAGTACCGCAAAGCACAGTCTTAGCTTCACCAACATCAAGGGTATTCAGCGCCCAGCTTGCTTCGAGAACGATGCTAGCTCCATTCTCCATAGTAATGAATCCAATGGCGGAATCCTCAACTGTAAATTTCTCTGGATCCCACGGGCCCCAAGCGTTCGCGGCGTTTTTACGACCGGACAGCTTATGATAAGCGTTACCGACAACATATTTTGGTTTGTAGTTATCCATCATCCAAAGAGTCAAATCAAGGGCATGCGTACCGATATCAATCAATGGACCTCCGCCTTGCGCTTCCTCGTCCAGAAACACGCCCCACGTTGGAACGGCACGACGACGGATCGCCTTAGCTTTAGCATAATAAATCTCTCCAAGACCATCATTCTCGCATACCGTATGCAGATAAGCTGAATCTGGTCTGAAACGGTTTTGGTAACCGATGGTCAGCTTCTTCCCAGTTCGTTTTGAAGCATCGATCATTGCTTGCGCTTCTGCTGTGGTCTTAGCCATCGGCTTTTCACACATTACATGCTTGCCTGCCTCCATTGCCGCAATGGAAATCTCTGCATGGGAAATGTTTGGTGTACATACATGAATTACATCTATACTTGCATCTTTAAGAAGCTCTTTATAATCTGTGTAAACCACGGAGCCCTCATCCCCAAACTCCGCTTTTGCCTTCTCAGCACGCTCTGGAACGATATCGCAAAAAGCAACCATTCGAGCACCTTCCACTTTTGATAACGCTGGCATATGTTTGCCGTTTGCAATGCCTCCGCAGCCGATAATTCCTACTGTTAATGTCATTTTTATTCTAACCTCCACTTGTTCCTGTTTTGATATCTCTATCATACAAAGCCCGGGGGCGTCTTTCTTCCTGCATTCTTGCTGTATTATTCCCGAATATTGTCTTATGGTATTTTAGGGGGGATATCCCCGTGGCATCTTTGAAAAAATGATGGAATGTCTTCACGCTGCCAAACCCGGCGGCTTCCGCCACCGCAGACATCGGCAAATCTTCATTGATTAAGATCCATTTAGCTTTGTTAAGCCGATATTCGTTTAAGAAAGCTATAAAGGTCATACCAGTATTCTTCTTGAATAGCTTGGTAAAATAATACGGACTAAAGCCCATATAGCTAGCTACCTCATTCAGCGTAATGGCTTCCTGGTAATGCTGCTCTACATAAATAAAAATCCGCTCTAATCTTTCCAGCGTTTCTCTAGACTGGTTCAGCGTATCTTCCGAGAACTTAGGCTGTTTATTGAGTGCACTCTTCGGCACTTCCCGTAAAATAACGGTCAATAGTTCAAACAATCTAGCTTTGATTAAGTAAGCGTACCCATCTCTTCGCTGCACGTCTTCCTCATAAATACTCTCAATCAGCCCTTTGATCTTCACGGCGGTTGCTTCGGGCCATTTTGAACTAGAATGCTCCATAAGCGTAAAAACCTCACGAAGCGAATAATCACTTCCGCTCAAAGCTGCGACTTCCTGAAACAGGTTAAGATCGAATTGAATTACTACCCGCTCGCTTTCAGGTGAGGCGAGAAAATAATGGACATCCCCACCGTTGATAAATTGAACCTCACCCTGCTCCATGTGAATAGGGGTATCATTTATTCCCAGATTTAGACTTCCTTTAGTTACATATATAATTTCAATTTCTTTATGCCAATGCGGATAGCACAGCGTATCTCCTCCACATAGTAAACTTCTAAAAGGAAAATGCTTATCCACATCTGGAATTTCGAGATAAATATTCATAAGCGCAGCTCCTTATCCGGTTAAACACTAAACCAACGATAAACATGTCAATCCGATTTCACGTAAGCGTTTACTGTCTAAATGTTAGTCCTCTAATATTCTTTTGTCAATTCTGGGTCTCTGTATTCTTAATATCCTGCTCCAACTACATTTCTCCCTCTTATACACCACTTTAACAGAGATTTTCTGGTAATTTAATCGGTTTCATTCTATTAAAAAATAATTACCTTTCATGGTTCTTATCATTCACATATTTTTTAAGTGGAGTTGACAAGCATACCTGTCAGGATTTATATTCAGGGTAAGCGTTTACGTAATACTTTTTAATGAATTTGATTTTCGAAGCGTAAACGTTTAATCTAAGGCTAACCGTAATCTAAGGAGTCGTATGAATGAACCCAACCATTAAAGATGTTGCACAAAAAGCGAACGTTTCCATTGCAACAGTCTCTCGCGTGCTAAACAATTTAAGTGGGTACTCCGACAAGACGAAACAAAAGGTAAATGAAGCTATCAAAGATCTCGGCTATCAACCTAACGCGATTGCTCGTGGCCTAATCAATAAGCGTACGCAGACCATTGGTGTTATGTTTCCAAGTGTTTCTGGAGCGTTCTCCTCCGATCTGCTTAAAGGCATTGAGGAATTGGCCAATGACCGCAATTATAGTGTAATGGTCTGTAATACCGACCAGGACGGTAAACGAACGTTAAAG
Source organism: Paenibacillus sp. FSL P4-0184 (assembly GCF_038004625.1). Classification (NCBI taxonomy): domain Bacteria; kingdom Bacillati; phylum Bacillota; class Bacilli; order Caryophanales; family Paenibacillaceae; genus Paenibacillus; species Paenibacillus sp. FSL P4-0184. The sequence continues at coordinate 851,512 of NZ_JBBORN010000001.1, forward strand.
TACTTACAACTCTTAAGGGAGAAGCAGGTCGATGGCATTATTTACTCTAGTGAGGTCTTGAAGAAAGAGTATTACGATGTGCTAGAAACCATGAAGATCCCAGTTGTGTTGGTTTCTTCCCAAACGGAATTTGCCAGTGTACCTTACGTGAAAGTAGACGATTACCAGGCTGCTTATGATGCTACCCTCTACTTAATTTCCAAAGGTCATAGCAAAATAGCCATGATCAGCGGAAATCCAAGCGATGCTATCGCTGGTGCACCCAGAGCCGAGGGATATCGTAAAGCGCTTGAAGCGAGTGGGATTCCTTTCGACAGCCGCTATCTCACCTTTGGAGACTTTCTGTATGAAAGCGGGAGCATTGCAATGGAAGCTCTCTTGGAGCAAGCCCCTGATGTCACTGCCGTCTTTGCCGCTAGTGATGAAATGGCGATTGGTGCTCTTTCCACGGTCATCAAATATGGTTTAAGTGTTCCCGACGATATATCCATTATGGGTTATGACGATCTTGGAATGGCGAAAATGATTATTCCTCCGTTAACTACAGTGCGTCAACCACTGTACGATATTGGTAAGATCGCCGTGGAGAAGCTTATTCAGATGATTGAAACAGGCGAGACTGTAGATAGCAAAATTGTCGATCACTTAATTGTGGAAAGACAAACGGTAAGATCACTTACCTGAGTCTTTTTACCCCTTTTACGTAAACGTTTACTCTCTATTGGTGATGCATATCTGCCGCCTATAAGTAGCAGAATATCAATTAGTTTTCATTTACGTACATGTTTAATCTCTTACATGTTCATAATACCAACAAATTATTAGGAGGATTTAATCATGAAAAAAACAATCAAACCCGTAGTGGTTAGCGTACTGGCTATGTCCGTACTAAGTGCCTGTGGTAGCAATGCGGCTGACAACAGCGCAAATAGTGGTGGAAATGCCTCCTCCGGTGAAAAGGTAAAAGTCGAGTTTTTCCAAAATAAAACCGAAGCCAAAGCCACCTTCGACAAGCTGGTTGCGAAATTCAATGAAGCCAATCCAAATATTGTTGTCACACAGGTTAACCCGCCAGATGCTGAAACGGTATTGAAAACTCGTGCAGCGAAGAAAGATATTCCTGACGTGGTAGGGATCGGAGCAACTGACACCTACAAGACGTTATCTGGCAGCGGTCTTTTTGAAGATTTCACAGGTGATCCACTCGCTGAGAATATCCAGCCAGCATATCTTCAAATGCTGAAAGACCTGACAGGTTCGGACGAACTGAATGGTCTTCCATTCTCTTCAAACGCAAGTGGTGTTATTTACAATAAAGCGATGTTCGCTGAAGCCGGTGTTACTGTTCCAACTACTTGGGATGAGTTCATGGCTGTCGCTCAAAAGTTCAAAGACAGCGGTAAAAATGCTTTTTACCTGACACTAAAGGATTCATGGACAACACTTACGCCGTTCAACTCCCTCTCCACGATCATTAAAGGGAATGATTTCTTCAAGGAGCGTGCGGCAGGCACTGTAACCTTCGCAGACAGCTTTAACGAGGTTGCTGAAAAGCTGCTTAAGCTGACGGAATACGGACAAAAAGATATTTTTGGTAAAGGTTACAATGACGGAAACACAGCATTCGCTAAAGGTGAATCCGCAATGTACCTGCAAGGCGTATGGGCAATCCCAGAAATCGTGAAAGCCAATCCATCCATTGAACTTGGCGTATTCCCATTCCCAGCAACAAATGATGCTGCCGATAACAAAGTCATTTCTGGCGTAGATACGTTGCTGACGATTTCCAAAAACACTAAACATAAAGAAGAAGCAAAGAAATTCGTAGACTTCCTGCTTCAACCTGAGAATGTTAGCCTATACATCAATGAGCAAAAAGCATTCCCAGCTGTACAAGGTGTAACACAAGATGATCCAACGATGGATGGCTTCAAAGAAGCGTTTACCGCTGGCAACTTGGCTGACTTTGCTGACCACTACATCCCAAGTGCGATGAAAGTGGATACCATCAACCAATCCTTCTTACAAAAGAAAGACATTAAAGCTTACCTAGAACAGCTTGATAAGGAATGGGATAAAGTAGCTAACCGGAAATAAACTGATCAGACAAACATGAACCGCGAAAGAGAACGGGGCTTCCCCTCTTCTCTTTCGCTTTTACAATGAGGAGGATTACATGATGGCCAAACGCCGAGTCGCCTTTTATCTGATGACTATACCGGCATTACTTCTTTTCTTTGCCTTCCATACCTTTCCTGCAATCCAGGGTATATATTATTCGTTCACGAACTGGGACGGCTTTAGTGACAGCTTTGATTACGTAGGATTTAAGAACTTCATTAACATTTTTCAAGATGAAAATGTGTTGAATTCATATGTGTTCACTTTTAAATATGCCATTCTAACCACTATTCTTATCAATATCATCAGCTTGTTGATTGCGCTTGGACTTAACGCCAAAATTAAAGCTAAAAACTTTTTCCGTGGCGTATATTTCTTGCCGAATATCCTCAGCGTATTGATTGTTGGTTTTATTTTTAACTACTTGTTCGCTAATGTATTCCCTATTTGGGGTGCGAAAATCGGCAGCGAATTCCTATCACAGAACATTCTCGGTAACTCCGACTGGGCTTGGATCGGTATCGTCATTGTAGCCGTTTGGCAGGGGATTGCTTATAACACGATTCTCTATCTTGCGGGTCTTCAAACCATTCCTCATGATCTTTACGAAGCTTCCAATCTGGACGGCGCTAGCCGCTGGAGAGAATTCTGGAGCATTACATTTCCAATGCTTGCTTCCTTCTTCACCATCAATATGGTGCTCGCGATGAAGGGCGGTCTAATGGTATTCGACCAAATCGTTGCCTTGACAGGCGGGGGTCCAGGTCGTTCAACGCAATCCATTGCCCACTTAATCTACACAGGCGGCTTCCAAGGCGGAGAATTTGCCTATCAATCGGCGAACGCCGTGATTTATTTTATCGTGATTGTCGTTATCTCCGCCCTTCAGCTTAAATTTCTGCAGAAACGGGAGATGGACTTATGATCAAAAAATCAACCAACTGGCCTGTAACGATTCTTATCGCCCTAGGCTCAATACTGATCCTGTTTCCGCTGTACATGACCATTGCCATCGCACTCAAGAATCCCGAGGAAATGGCTCAATCTATCTTCTCGCTGCCAACTGGCCTGCATTTTGAGAACTTCTCCAATGCAATTAAAGCAACGAATTTCTTCAATGCATTAGGAAATAGTACCGTGATTACCATTACAACAGTCGTGTTCATATTGCTTACCAACTCCATGGTAGCCTATGCTATTGCACGTAATATGAAGCGAAGATTTTTCAAAGTGCTGTACTTCTATTTTATCAGCGCAATGTTTATCCCTTTCCAGATTATCATGCTGCCTGTGGTCAAAGTGACTACGGATCTGCACATGAACAACATTGTAGGGATTATTATTCTATACGTCGTTTATGGTCTGGCCTTTAACGTGTTTGTTTACACCGGTTATATCCGTTCCATTCCGTATGAACTAGAAGAAGCGGCTACAGTAGACGGTGCATCGACCTTCGGAACGTTCTGGAAGATTATTTTTCCGCTTCTTGCTCCTGTTAGTGCAACGATCGGTATCCTGTCTTGTCTATCCACTTGGAATGACTTTATGCTACCGCTGGTTCTGCTCGGTGATCAGGATTCCTACACACTTCCGCTGGTACAATATGTATTCCAGGGGCAGTTCAGTACAGATTTCAACTTAGCTTTCGCTTCATATTTGCTCGCATTAACCCCGATGCTCATCGTCTATTTGTTCGCACAAAAATGGATTATCAGCGGACTTACATCAGGATCCATTAAATAAAATAGTAAGATCTATATAGAGATAGGAGATTACAACCTTGGATAAAAAATGGTGGAAAGAAAGCGTAGTGTATCAAATTTACCCCCGCAGCTTTAAAGACAGTAACGGGGATGGTATTGGTGATCTGCAAGGGATTATCTCGAAACTTGATTATTTAAATCATCTTGGTGTCGACGTGGTGTGGCTGTGCCCAGTGTACCAGTCGCCTAATGACGATAACGGTTATGATATCAGTAATTATCAAAGTATTATGGATGATTTCGGAACGCTCTCCGATTGGGAGGAACTGCTTGCTGGTCTTCACAGCCGTGGCATGAAGTTGATTATGGACCTTGTGGTCAACCATTCCTCAGATGAGCATGCTTGGTTCGTAGAGTCCCGCAAATCGCAGGATAATCCTTATCGTGATTATTATATCTGGCGTCCTGGAAAAGACGGCCAGCCGCCGAACGACTGGGGCTCCTTCTTCAGTGGATCAGCTTGGGAATACGATGAGAAATCGGAGGAATATTACCTCCATCTATTCTCCCGTAAACAACCGGATTTAAATTGGGACAATCCAAAGCTCCGCAAGGAAATCTACGATATGATGACCTGGTGGCTGGATAAAGGAATTGACGGATTCCGCATGGACGTAATCAACCTGATCTCCAAAGTACCGGAATTACCTAGCGTTTCTGGGGAAAGTAACGGAGAACAGCCTTCGTACCACTTCGGTGGAGACTATTTCGTTAACGGTCCACGCGTACATGAGTATATGCAGGAAATGAACCGTGAAGTGCTATCCAAGTACGATATCATGACAGTGGGTGAAGCCGTTAATGTCACTCCAGAAGAAGCTTCACTGTATGTTTCCGAGGATCGTAACGAGCTGAACATGGTATTCCATTTCGAGCTCATGGACGTCGATTCCGGTCCTGGAGGTAAATGGAATGTACAACCTTGGAAGCTGGCGGACATTAAGTCCATTATTTCCAAGTGGCAAGTCGCACTCGACGGTAAGGGTTGGAACAGCTTGTATATGAACAACCATGATCAGCCGCGTATGCTATCCCGCTTTGGTGATGATAAGCTGTTCCCGAAAGAGTCTGGCAAAATGCTAGCAACACTGCTTCATACGCTCCAAGGTACACCTTACATCTATCAAGGTGAAGAAATCGGCATGACAAATGTACAATTTGCTTCCATCGATGACTACAAGGATATTGAAATTGTAAATATGTATAAGGAATACTTGGCTGCCGGACACTCGGAAGAAAAAATCATGAATTCCATTTACATCAAAGGTCGGGACAATGGCCGTACGCCGATGCAATGGAACTCGGAACCGCAGGCAGGCTTCACTACCGGCACTCCGTGGTTGGCTGTGAACCCTAACTATAAAGATATCAACGTAGATAAGGCACTGGCTGATCCCGATTCTATTTTCCACTACTATAAGAAGCTAATTGAACTGCGTAAGCAGCATGAGATTATCGTATACGGAAGTTATACAATCTTGGCTGAAGAGAATGAGCAGGTATATGCTTATCTACGTACTCTTGGAGAAGAGCAGTTGCTGGTTGTACTGAATTTCTTCGGGGATTCTACGGTATTCGAGCTTCCTTCTACTGTGAAATTCCAAGCGAAGGAACTGCTCATTGCCAACTACGAAGTAAATGCAGAAGATGAAATAAACACGATTCAGCTTCGTCCTTATGAAGCTCGTGTATATAAGCTTAAATAATAAAATCCATCCGATCTGTCAGCAAAGATCAATGGTAGAACTATAAAAAGGAGCCCTTCGGCTCCTTTTTGTTTTATATGCTTGTAAAAACTTTAAAATTCACTTTATGTAGCTTAACCTTCAGAGTTAATAATTCCATAATGAATAAGGTCATCATATTTATTTTCTTTATAGATATGTTGCATGAATATGCCTTCCTCCACCATTCCACATTTCTGCATCACCCGCCCAGAGCCGGGATTTGAAGCAAAGTGTCTTGCAAATACTTTATGATAATGCTTTTCTGAAAAAGCAAACGCAATGATCGCTTTTGTTGCTTCAGTCGCGTATCCTTTACCCCAATATTCCTCACCGATCCAATATCCAACTTCACCATTTCTGTGTGCTTGCTTATTTGTCAGTCCTATAGCTCCATAAAGCTCGTTTGTACTTTTATCAGTAATCGCAAACTCATAATACATATTATTGATAAAATTCTCTTCATGAGCTTCAATCCATGATATTGCACATTCGATAGTGTATGGATAAGGTAGGGTCAACGTACTTTTGTAGATATTATAATTATTGCAGAGGTCAGAGACACGCTTGGCATCAGATAATTCAAAGGGTCTCAAAATCAATCTTTCGGTCGTAATTGTTCTTTTCTCTTGATTAAACATTGTTTTACCTCCGCTCCAGAATCTCTTGCACCATCGGCATCGTCAAACTCATATTCTCCGCTGAAAGCTATATACTATCATCTTACACTCTTCCTCCTACCGACACTGGATTTACCTGTACCTGATCTGCATGCAATTTTTCAATAATCGCCAACAGGAAGGTTTCGGCTAGACTATTGTTTTTAATAGCACTGGCGGCCTCTTCCAAAGTAAACCATTCTGCATGATCTACCTCAGCACTCACCTGACTTAAGTCCTCCGTATCTGCAACACCTATAAAATTCAGCATCAGCGTATTAGAAGGTGCGAAATACAAGCTGCGCATATATTCATAAGCTACAATATCAATTCCTACCTCTTCTTTTACCTCACGAATAAGTGTGGTTTCCGCATCTTCACCTTTATTCACGTACCCTGCAAGCAATATATAATCTGGTCGGTTATACTGCTGAATCAATAGAATCTTATTCATATCCCGATTTAATACTGCTGTACTGATCGCCGTGCTAAAAATAGGGAATCTGAACGTTTCGCATGCATTACAATAAGGTACCTGCCCTTCCCCATCGCTTTCTTTCATTACCAACGCTGTTCCACACTCTAGACAATATTTCAAGCTGATCTCTTCCTTCTATAATAAAGTAGTCAATACCTATTCCAGTTGCGGTGGAACACGATGCTGCGTAGCTTGTTCAAACCCATAGGCTATGGATAGGAGCGTAGGCTCACTATAGGCTTTTCCGGAAAAAACTACACCAAAGGGCCCCCGAGTAGGATCACCATCAGCATCAATTATGCCCTGTTCTACATACCCTGCCGGAACGGTAATTAACGGATACCCCAAGCGTGCCGCAATATACATACCATCTACATCACCTGGCAGTAATAATGCATCCAAACTATATTGTTCCAACACGTAATCTATTCCTTGCTCAAGCGCTAGCTTTCTGTATTCTTGTTTCTTTTGCTGATATTCTTCTTCGGTTAAAGTTACTTCCTCTGACCTAGTTAATGTGTCTTGCCCATATTGTAATGCGATTTCAGCATGGATCTCATTATACGCTATCAGTTCTTGCAGAGAGTGAATCGGAACGGAATCATCTACTTGGGATAAATACGCATCGAGCCCCTTTTTAAATTCATAACAGATCACATCATTATTCCAGTTTTGTTGTTCAACGTAAAGCGTAACCGGATCTATAATTGTAGCCCCTTCATTCTTCAAAGTCTGGATAGCTGCTTCCATAATTGAAAGTCGCTCTGCATCTAAATGGTTATAATAATGCCGTGGGATGCCTATTCTTGCTTGCCGTATAAAGCTTTTATCTAAAAAAGGAGTATAGTCCGTAAAAGCATGCTTCTCGCTCGATATTGTTGCTTCATCCTTGTCATCTACTCCCGTTAATGCCCCCAAAATAATCGCCGCATCCGTAACCGTTTTAGCAATAGGTCCAGGAGTGTCTTGGCTAACTGAAATAGGAATCACTCCAGTACGACTGACTAATCCGACCGTTGGTTTGATCCCAACGAGTGCATGCTGACAGGCTGGCCCAACAATTGATCCCGCGGTTTCCGTTCCGATCGATGCAGCTGCTAAATTCGCCGCAATAGCTGCCGCAGGTCCAGAACTAGATCCGCTGACAAATACGCTCCCAGGTCCGTAAGGATTCAGCACTAACCCTCCCCGGGAGCTATACCCAGCTGGCATTGAACTAGACATAAAGTTAGACCACTCCGACATATTCGCCTTTCCAAGCAAAACAGCTCCTGCCGACCGAAGTTTCGCAGCTACGAAGGAATCTTTTGCCGCGAATGATCCTGCTAAAGCTATTGACCCAGCACTCGTATGCATTTCATCCGCAGTATCTATATTATCCTTCAACAATATAGGAATACCGTGTAGACTTCCCCGACTTCCTTGTTCCCTACGTTCAATATCCAGTGCTCTAGCGATGTCTTTAGCCTCTGGATTGATTTCTAAGATTGCGTTTATGTCTATATCGTACTTATGAATCCGTTCCAAATAGGCTGCTACCAAATCTTCTGAGCTGACTACGCCTGCTTCCATAGCCGCTTGCAGCTTTGCAATATCTGCTTCTATTATCCATTCCTGAATTTTGATCTTCATCAGAACAGCTCCTTCAAGTATAATCGCCTTCGGCGTCCTTATAAGGACGGTAAGCGTTTAGCGAGAAATATAAGGTTAAAATATAGTGTGAAACGTATACTTTCTTATATTTCAAAATAATGTAATTCTCCCTAGCATAAACCTACCATAAATGATTAGCTCAATGACATGACGAATTTGACTATAATTATTTAAACCTGTGATTTGACTCCCTCGGCTACAGATGATAGGGTATTTTCGAAGTTAAATTTTTCCGGGAGGGAATGCCCATGACGGAAGTAAAGCTTAGTATCGGATACGACGAATTCGAAGAAGGCCAAAGAATTGGCACTGAAATTGAGAAACTTAGTAGCAGCCCTGAAAGTTCTTCGCTGACAAGTCTAATTATCGGTGATTGGGGGCAAGCCTACGAAAATAGTTCAGAAGAAGTTGTAGAGTCACTGGTTACGCATAGTGCTAGTTTCCCTGCTTTGCGCAAGCTTTTCATAGGCGAGATGGGCTATGAGGAATGCGAGATTTCTTGGATTACCCAAAGCGATCTATCGCCGTTGCTCCCTGCTTTTCCAGAGCTACAGTCACTCACGATTCAAGGTGGGAATGAGCTGAGCCTCTCAGAACTCAAACACGACAAGCTAGAAGAACTGATTATTATAAGTGGAGGCTTAGGTAAAGCCGTTCTTGAACAGATTGCAACTAGCCAATTGCCGAATTTGCGCAAGCTGGAGCTATATCTCGGCGTAGATAACTACGGATTTGACGGTAGCCTTGCAGATCTTCTCCCTCTTATAGAAGTAGGAAAGTTCCCTAAGCTTACTTATCTAGGTTTAAAAAATAGCCAGATCCAAGATGAGATCGCAGGTGCATTAGCAAATGCTCCTATTCTGGATCAGCTAGATACGCTCGATCTATCACTCGGTACCCTAAGCGATGAGGGGGCGGAATTGCTTCTAGCCAGCGACAGAATCAAAAAATTAAAAGCATTAAACCTAAGCCATCATTATATGTCTGACGAGATGATTAGCCGCTGGAAGCAAAGTGGATTGCCTGTTGATGTTAGCGACAAGCAGGAAAGCGATGATGAGGAAGACTGGCGTTATCCTTCCATCACAGAGTGAGCCACTCATGAGGCCGATGATCGTTATCGGTATTCCCGGTGATAAACGGACTAGCGGCATCCAGCAAGCGCGTTCCGATCTTGGAATGCCCCCTGCCATTATTTTATCGTACGCTGAGTTTCTGCAAGGAAGATCGTTAGGTGATCTTATGGAAGAGCAGAAGAAACAGATATCCCGTCAGCCCTCCGTTTATAACGGAGTAGATCTCAGTGCAGCTCCCCCGCTACTGAGACTGGAATCGCCTGGCAGCAGCTTCGAGATAGAACGAGCCATTATCGCTCTGGGTGCACCGGATTCGGATGATATGGACGATTCCCTTCATCCCTTCGCCGATAGACCTGATCCGCGACCACTCCGCGTGAAGGTAGCCCGTCAATTGAAGGAAATGCAAGGTGTCCTGCATCATCCATCTCAATGGTTCCGTGGCTACTGCCGAATGCTGGCTAGACTACAGCGAGAGGCCAACACCGCGTGTCCAGGTTCGCTGTGGTTAAATGACCCTACTGACATTGCGGCCATGACCGATAAACGCCAGACACAACAGATTCTGAGCGAGGCAGGGATTCCAATCCCTCGCCCAGTAGGCGAAGATCAGCAGCCTACGGATTATGACTCTCTCCGGGAGATGATGTTATCTCGGCGCATGCACCGGGTATTCATTAAGCTGGCCTTTGGTTCTGCCGCTTCTGGAGTGATCGCCTATCAAATCCATCCTGTGACGGGGGCCGAAATTGCCTTAACAACAGTGGGGGTCGAGGATTACATCACTCGACCACCCATTTACTATAATTCCGGTAAACTGCGACGGTACACGGATACCGCCACAATCTCGGGAATTATGAACTGGATCTACCAGCACGGTGCTTATGCTGAGCAATGGATCCCTAAAGCGGGGCTTAAGGGAAAAGCATTCGATATTCGCCAGCTAGTCGTTCTCCGCGAGGCTTGCCACGCGGTTGCCCGGGTCAGCCCTACACCAATTACGAATCTGCATTTACGCAACCAGCGGATGTCTCTTTCGGAAGCCGGTCTGTCTGAATCCGTACAGGAGCAGGTACGGAATACCGCTGTGCAAGCACTGGCTGCTTTTCCCCGTTCCGGGGTAGCCGGAATCGATGTACTCGTATCCGGGGGTTCACAGCAATGTTTTGTCGCGGATGTCAATCCATTTGGCGACTTGCTGTACGATGTAAAATACCGCGGCTGCAGCACCTACGAATGGGAAATGAAGGTATTGTCGGCTAGAGACTATATCACACCTCCCTCCACACCGCTTATAAAGGAAGGATTATCTTAATGGATATGAACACCATCGTCGGCACTCATGACATTCTTATGATCACACTCGATACTCTTCGTTATGATGCTGCCGTTATGGAAGAATCAAACTGCCCGAACTTGTGCGGAACCGGATCATGGGAGAAAAGACATACCCCAGGCAGCTTTACCTATGCGGCTCATCACGCCTTCTTCGGCGGTTTTTTGCCTACTCCAGCCACAACGGATAAGACGGAACATATCCGAATGTTCCATTCCCGAAACACCGGAATGAAGACGCATCCCCATACCTGGCTGTTCGATACACCCGATATCGTATCCGGGCTTGCTGCCGAGGGCTACCGTACGGTTTGTATTGGGGGCGTTATTTTTTTCACCAAAAAAAATCCACTCGCTCGTGTGTTACCAAGCTATTTCCAGCAAAGCTACTGGCGGATGACGTTCGGGGTCACCAATCCGCGTTCCACAGAGCATCAGGTGAATCATGCCTTGAAGCTGTTGAAGGATACTCCGGGCGAACAAAGATTGTTCATGTTCCTCAATGTCTCAGCCATCCACGGGCCGAACCATTATTTTATACCCGGTGCTAAAAAGGACTCCGTAGACAGCCAGCGCGCCGCACTCCGCTATGTGGATGGTGAACTGGGCCGGTTGTTCGATGCCTTCCGGGAACGCGGTAATCCTACCTTCTGTCTGGCGTTTTCTGATCATGGAACCGCTTTTGGCGAAGATGGCTATCAGGGGCATCGCTTGGCTCACGAGACCGTATGGAACGTCCCTTATCGGGAATTCATTTTATAAAAGGAAAGGATGGAGAACTGTTATGACGTTATCGTCCTTCTCTTTAGAAGAGCTTCACCAATGGAAAGACAATATTACTGCTAACCCTTACCGATCTTATCTGTATTCCTATCCACACAAAACAGCTTACAGGGATCTACAGCCTCCGATACCACTAGAATCCTTATGGCGAGATGAGCCTGCAGAATCTTTTTTTCTATATATGCATATCCCGTTTTGCGGTGCTCGCTGTGGATTCTGCAACCTGTTCACCTTGCCTGATAAACGCGCGAATGTTCACGCTACATACGTAGACGCGCTAGAACGTCAAGCCAAGCAGTGGGCCGCGTTCACCAAACATAAGCCGTATGCCCGTTTCGCGATTGGTGGGGGTACGCCTACATTACTGGCGGCAGATCAACTGCGCCGTTTGTTCCACATTGCCGTTGATACGATGGGACTGGATACGAGCTCAGCCTCCATCTCAGTGGAAACTTCACCGGAGACGATCACCGAAGAGAAGCTGAATATTCTAAAAGAATATACGGTGGATCGGGTCAGCATGGGCATTCAAAGCTTTGTCGCCGCTGAATCGACGGCCATCTATCGCCCACAAAATCCGGATGAGGTGTATCGCGCACTAGAGCTGCTGGGAAAATATGATTTTCCCATTCTGAATTTGGATTTGATCTATGGTCTTCCGGGGCAGTCCGTCGACTCTTGGCTGTATTCGCTAAATCAGACGCTTAGCTATGATCCTGAGGAAATCTTTATTTATCCGCTCTACACCCGTGAGCATACCATCGTAAAGCCAGGGGATATCCAGCGTCAGGAGGATATTCGCCTAGACTGCTACAAGGCCGCTGGGCAGCTGCTTAAAGCCAGAGGTTATCGCCAATATTCCATGCGTCGTTTCGCCAAGGAAACCGCAGGAACAGATAAACGCATTCTTGACTACAGCTGTCAGGAAGAAGGAATGGTCGGGCTAGGCTGCGGGGCTAGGTCCTATACTCGCAATGTGCATTACGCTTCCCGTTATGGGGTCAGCCGTAAAGCAACCGAGAGCATTATTGCCGATTACGTCAGTGCAGATCGTTACGATACGGCAGATTACGGAATTGTGCTAAGTCTAGAAGAACAGAAACGCCGCTTTATTCTAAAGGCGATTTTACATAGTGAAGGTCTGAGGCTTGAAGATTATAGTCTGCGCTTCGGAAATTCACTCTGGAGTGATTATCCTGAACTGTCTAACCTGCTTCATACCGGCTTAGGGAAAGAAGAAGATGGAGTATTACGCCTCACTACTGAAGGTATGGGCTACTCCGATTCCATCGGTGATTGGTTTATTTCAGGAGAGATACGAGAGCAGATGGAAAGGTTCGTATTGCCATGAATGCGGTCCTCTACTACCGTGGGTCTCTCACCTCCTGCAACTATGACTGCCCCTACTGTCCTTTCGGCAAAACAAGAGACAGCGCAGCCACTCTCGCGAAGGATCGACAAGGATTGGAAACCTTTGTCGAGTGGGCCTCTCTGCAAGGTACAACGGGCCATCGGCTGTCTATCTTTTTCAATCCTTATGGCGAAGGGCTGATTCATCGCTGGTACAAAGAAGCGATGATCTCGCTCTCCAATATGGAGCATGTGGAGAAGGTAGCCATTCAGACGAACCTTTCAGCAAATCTTGACTTCATTCATAAGCTGAATCGAAACAAGGCTGCCTTTTGGGCTACTTACCACTCCGGTCAGGTGAGCGAGGATAAGTTTCTAACGCAATGCATGACCTTGTATGAGAATAATATGCCTTTCAGTGTTGGGAGCGTTGGGATCCGCAGCGCCTTTCCTGCTATAGCCTCGCTTCGCGCAGCATTACCGGAGAGTGTATATCTATGGGTCAATGCTTATAAAGATAAACCGGATTACTATACTGCCGAGGATCTTTCTATTCTTAGCAAAATTGATCCGCATTTTGCTGTGAATGCTATGGATTACGAGAGCCTTGGTCAAACCTGCAACGCTGGAAATGAAGTCTTTTATGTACAAGGCGCTGGACTGGTGAAACGCTGCTATAAGGACAGAGGTGTCATAGGCAATCTCTACCGCGATGGCTTGGAAGGTCTATCCGCTGTAAGAGCCTGCCGAATGAAGGTATGCGACTGTTATATCGGTTATATTCATATGCCAGAGCTAAAGCTGCAAAACATCTATGGATCAGGTCTGCTGGAACGGATTCCTTATGGCGCTATGAATCATTGATCCAAGAATTTGCAGAAGGTTAACTGCATGTTAAATTTCAAGAAATAGAGCCCTGTCAGAATTTCTAGACAGGGTTTCTTGTCTTCGTGTGGAATATGAAAAGTAGCCCTCGTCTACAGGGTGACAGCAAACACTAAGTTGGAGGGATGAATAGCTGATGAAAAACATTATTAATTTTGCGCATCGCGGCGCATCGGCAGTGTGTCCGGAAAATACTATGGCAGCGTTCCGCAAAGGTCTTGATTTAGGTGCAACCGGAATTGAAACCGATGTACAAATGACCAAGGATGGCGGGCTTGTTCTTATTCATGATGAAACCCTAAACCGTACGACAAGCGGAAGTGGCTATGTGAAGGATAAAACCCTTGCAGAAATTCTGGAAGTGGACGCGGGCTCTTGGTTCAGTCCCGAGTTCAAAGGCGAGAAACTCCCCTTGCTAGAAGATTTGTTAGATCTGCTGCAAGGTCGAGATACAGTACTGAACATCGAGTTTAAGAATGGTACTTTCTTTTACCCGGGTATGGAGGAAAAGGTTATCGCGGCTGTACGGGAGTTCAAAATGAGCGATCGCGTGATTTTTTCAAGCTTTAACCATTATTCATTAGCTCACAGTAAAACGATCGCACCTGAGATCAAGACAGGAATTCTATACGGGGAAGGTCTGTATCGTCCTTGGGATTATGCAGCTACGCTTGGCGCAAACGCACTACATGCTTATCATCAAGCGGTACTTCCTGAATTCGTCAAAGAAGCCGCTAAGCATGGCATCGCCTATCATCCTTGGACTGTTAATGATCCAGAACGGATGAAGGCTTTAATCGAAGCTGGAGTGTCAGGTATTATTACAGATCATCCAGATGTGCTGGCTGGGCTTCTAGCTAAATAATAAGGGAGTGTGACTGTGTGAAAAAAGTCTGGTTGCTCGGATTCGGCTTTTTCAGCATCAGCATTACGTGGAGTCTGTATAACGCATTTGTACCCTTTTTTCTAGAAAAATACGTACATAGTGTGGCACTTATCAGCTTCTTGATGACGATTGATAATTACTTTGCCTTATTCCTGCAGCCTTGGATTGGCAACCGTAGTGACCGCACTACCTCGCGTTTTGGACGCAGAATGCCTTATCTTATGATCGGTATGCCTTTCGCGGCCGTGCTAACCATGCTGATTCCGTTTCATACCGGACTATTTACACTTCTGTTGTTTATGATGCTAATGAATCTGGCCATGAGCTTATACCGTTCACCAACCGTCGCCCTTATGCCGGACATTACGCCAGAAGAGCAGCGTACAAAGGCCAACGGGCTGATTAATTTCATGGGTGGGTTCGGTTCTATTCTCGCTTTTGGCGTAGGTTCGATCCTGTATAAATCCAATCCAGCACTTCCGTTTATCGTAGCTGGACTGATTACCTTATTATGTATGTTTATCGTATCACGCTTCATTAAAGAAAATCGGGACGGCGTAAACGTGCAAATGAAGCTTCCTTCAGAAGCAGCTACTGCCACCAAGCCCTCTCGTATTTCCTTTCGAAGTCAGCTTGACCGTACCACAGTATTTTTGCTAGCGGCGATTTTCTTCTGGTTCGTAGCATATCAAGGCGTTGAGACACTGTTTACCTTATATGGCAAACATCATCTCGGCCTAAGCGAACAGGCGGCCTCTTTCTCGCTCACTTTCTTCTCTTTGGCTTTTGTGCTGTTCGCCATTCCGAGCGGTTGGCTGGGCGGAAGATTCGGGAAGAAAAAAATGATCATCATCGGCGTATGCGGACTAATGACCATTTTTGCTCTCGTCGGTTTTGCAAAGGACTTATTGCTCCTTCGAGGGTTACTGTTACTAGGTGGAGTCTTCTGGGCTTGTATTAATATCAATTCCTATCCTTATGTTGTGGCAACAGGGACAGAAGAGAGCATTGGTACACGAACAGGGATGTATTATCTCGTCTCTTCCCTTGCGGCCATCAGTTCGCCTCCACTATTGGGACTTATGATTGATATCTTTGATTACTCGATCCTGTTCTACGTGGCGGCGATTAGTATGGCAGTTGCTCTTGTCTGCTTGTTCCTCATGAAAGGCCGCAAGGATATGACTAGCAGCATTCATTCACCTGGCGCATAATTTCATTTCAAAGAAAATAGTTAGTCCAATAAAAATAGCGGCAGTCGTGGACCTATTGTAAAGGTCCCTGGCTACCGCTTGTATTTTATACCAACTCATTCTAATTCTTATAGACGGAGTAACGCCCCGTACCAAGCTGTTTGGCAGCGTACATCGCTGTATCTGCTTCATTTAGCAGTCTAAAATGATCTACCTTACCATGACTTATGCTGATCCCTATACTCATGGATACGAACAAGTTATGTTCGCCAAGCTGGTAACTCTTAGTCGTCTTCTCCAGAATCCGCACAGCAAGCTGCTCCGCTTCCTTCTGAGTGCTACCTTTGGCGACAATCACAAATTCATCCCCGCCGACGCGGAAAATATGACGTTTTCTTTTGCTGGAGAATTGAATTAGGTTTTTACCCACTTCTTGCAGCAATAAGTCCCCCACATGATGCCCCAAGCTGTCATTGATCGATTTGAAACGATTCAGATCCAGAAACAAAACGGCAAGCTGCTCATTTACTTTGCATCGATCCCAAAAATGATCCATTCCATTCTTATTCAATAACCCCGTTAAAGCATCCTTATACGCCAGTTCTTTCAATTGCTCTCTTTCAGCCAATACTAGATTCATGCGTGTAAGTAAAAACATACATAGGGCTATCGTAAGACTATAGACCACCAGCGGTATAATAACCCCATCATCGGCCACTTCATTTCCCAGTAAGGTTTCTACACCTAGCTGGTGCATGATCCATAGGGAGGCGATGATAATGATCACGGAAAGACCGGTATGAATCGCTCTTTTTTGAGGCGTTTTAGATGAAATATCCCGGTAAAGTCTTAGCACTAAATAACCGGCCGCTGCTGCGATGAGAATGGAGAATAACGTTTGTAAGTAAATCTGGACCTCTGCCACCTTAAATTCGCACATCCTTCTGACTACAAAAATAATTAACTATCTGAGCAATTACTATATTAAAATGCTCTGAACATTATCTGAACACTAATTATATCTTCAAATGCCGTGCACAATTGTATAGTTCACAATTCCATGTCGAATCGGATTTAATAATCCGGGTGATAGATGTATTACTCAGCAAAACAGTTACATTCAGTTCTGGAAAAAGTCTTCTAAGACTACTCCGTAAAATCGCACCATGGCTAACGACCAATATACGACTGCCCGGATGTTTCTCCGCGATATCTTCGATGGCCTGACTGCCTCTGATCTCACTGGCCTCCGGACTTTCCAGTCCCAAATCTAACTTCTTCCACTCACTTCCCCATCGTTCAACGCGATCTTGTTCCGTAGTACCTTCAATCTGCCCTGCGTTCATCTCACGGATACCTGGTACTAAGCCGGTGATCTCCATGCCAAGCCTTGTTGCAATTACCTCTGCTGTTTGTCGCGCTCTAAGCAGATCACTCGAATATAAATAGTCCCATTGTTCAGTGCTGAGCCGTTCAGCAAGAAGAACCGCCTGCTGCACACCCTCAGCATCCAATGGATTATCCGTATGCCCTTGCGCTCTGCCTTCTTTATTCCACGCGGTACTTCCATGGCGAATTAAACCTATTGTAGTCATAAAGATCTCCCTTTAGTTGTTGAGTTCTAGTACTATTCTTTTAATGGTATCTACATTCTATCAGAATCTTTCCATGAGTATTTGAAAAATGAGGTTATCCATGTTTTAGAACTTGAGGTATAATAAACCTTACCGCTTTTTACATCAGCTACAGGATAAGGAGATTTTGGTTAATATGAAAAAGTTATTGTTTCCGTTCTTTCTCGCATTTCTACTATGTTTGGTTCCGGTTTATACAGTTTGTTCCTCCACTGCTGGTGCTGCTCCGGTTCCGAAAAACACCGTGTATGTGACCAAGAATAATCACTCGTACATCCCGCTGCGTCTCTTAAATAATTTCACTGGTATACATGCTGAAATGAATGCTAGTGACAAACGTATAACCATTACGAACGCAGACACTAAGATTACACTTACTGTAGGACAAGCAGCTGCGCTAGTCAACGACAAGCCAGTTACACTAACCGATTCCGCTTTTAGTGATAACGGTACGGTATATATCCCTTTGTCTTTTATCAGCAAAACGCTGGGCTTTCAATTAGAGTGGAATCAGGAAGCCTCTTCTGTAACCCTTACTAATAACGGGGTTTCATCAACGGTACCTGTACTGACTGGCGCACTTATCAAAGCAGATTCCTCCCCCGTTGTCAGTGCTAGCAAAACTTTTAAGGTGGGCGGCAGATCCTTCAAAGCCCAAACGGTTACGGTATCCCTACTGCATCCTAAAGTGAAGCTCGACGTTGTACTAGCAGGAAATACGGTAGGAAAAGTGGAGGACCTGAGCAGTCTAGCCAAGCGCAATAATGCCGTAGTGGCTATTAATGGTACGTTCTTTGATGCCTATACTAAAGGGGCCTACAAAGCTCCTTACGGTTACATGGTCAGTGGTGGAAAAATGCTCAAAAACAGCTCTGGAGATCGCCGTACGATTTTCACCTATGACAGCAATCACCTGGCCTCGCTTATTCCCGGACTAGAGTTTACGAACCATTTCGCTTCCGGATCTATGGAAGGGGCGCTCCAAGCCGGACCACGTCTGCTTGTGAATGGTAAGGTATCTCTTAATGTTGCGGCAGAAGGCTTCAAAGATGCCAAAATCTTAACAGGCGGCGGAGCCCGCAGCGCACTCGGCCTCACTCGCGACCACAAGCTAATTCTGCTAACTACTGGTGGAGCTACTATCCCACAGCTGGCAGAAATGATGAAGCAGGCTGGAGCGTATCAAGCCATGAATCTGGATGGCGGCGCATCGAGCGGCCTTTACTATAATGGCAAATATCTCACGACCCCTGGGCGTCAGATTAGCAACGCAATTGTGGTTAAATATCAATAGAATGATCTAGCCAGCGGCACGAACGAGCGCTGTGCTAGGTTTCGGCTTCTTCTTCTAAGAATACTTTTTTTGATGCATCTATTGCAGTTTGTGCAATAGATGCATTCTTTTTTATAGGAAAATAGGATTCTGTTGTACTTTGTACATTAGAATTCGACCCATTTGTAATAATAAGACGTTTTGATAACCAATTGGTTGCAGAATGTGCAATAAAATCAAATTCCAATGTCTTTTTGATAGAATCTATTGTACAAAGTGCAACTATTCCTCGTGAAACTCTCTCCAGATTTTTTTAGTTGTATTTGGTGCAATTAAATTCCTACTTTTCCTTTCACAGCGCCGAATCTCTACTTTATAGCTGCACTAAGCTAATCTCCTCCTCATATTATTTTTCGGCAGCTAGATGTCCTTTTTGCATAATTTTCCTAGTCCGTGTTACTGTATAACCGTGTGAACCATTGCATTCTTATATTTGATCAAAGGAGCACAACTATGGAGACTATTCTAATCATAGAGGACGATGCTAAGCTCGCAAGCCTACTAAGCACGTATCTATCTAAATATGAATTTCGTACGGTGATAGTAGAGGATTTCAACAGGGTACTGGAGATTTTTAATGACACCCATCCTGACCTTGTTCTGCTGGACGTTAACCTGCCTAAATACGACGGGTTTTATTGGTGTCGCCAGATTCGCACTACCTCACTCTGCCCTATTCTTTTCATATCCGCTCGGGATAGTGGAATGGATCAGGTGATGGCGCTAGAAAATGGCGGGGATGATTACATCACCAAGCCTTTTCATTATGAAGTCGTACTTGCCAAAATCCGCAGCCATTTACGCAGAGCTTACGGCTCTTACTCACAAATTCAAGAGGAACGGACGCTCCAAGCCGGAGAACTAATTCTTTATCCTGAGCGGTATGTGATTCAATATGGCGGGCAATCCAGCGAACTGACACAGAAAGAGGCGATCCTGCTCGAAGCTTTAATACTAAAGGAAGGACGTGTCGTAAACCGAGAGCGCCTGCTTGATCTTATGTGGGAAGATCAGCATTTCATTGATGACAATACATTAAATGTCTATATTACCCGTGTTCGCAAAAAGCTTAAAGACCTCGGTCTTGGTGATATTGTGGAAACCGTAAGAGGTGCTGGCTATAGGCTTAATGCTACTAAGGATGCGCCATGAAGCTATTTTGGAAAGACCAGATTTCGATAATCCTTTTCTATCTGCTTCAAATGCTGCTTGTTCCACCACTATATTGGCTGACAGGTGAGGACAGACCCCTCTCGATCATGCTCTATGGCATAGCCCTGAGCACTGTAGTTCTTCTCTTATATCTCGGCTACCGATACGCTCAGCACCGGAGATTATACGCAGCCTTAAGTAATCCCAAGAATATGCTAGAGGAACATCTTGTTTCCTTAGGAGACACTCCGCTACCAGAAGCTATTCATGAGCTATTACAGCTTATTGATCGCCAGTATCAGGACCAGATCAACCAGCATGTGCGCCGGATGGATCAGCATATCGTATTCATGAACCGCTGGGTTCATCAGATGAAGACCCCACTTTCAGTCATTCAGCTTTCGCTAGAGGATGTTGAGGATGAGGCTGCTATAAGTATTCAGGAGGAATTGGAACGTCTGCGCAGAGGGCTGGAAATGGTGATTTATACTTCAAGGCTGGATCAATTTGAGGATGATTTCCAAGTGGAGCCGCTAGTTCTCAGTAAAGTGGTTAGTGAATCTGTAGCTGAGAACCGCAGGCTTTTCATCCGAAGAGGCATAAAGGTAAATATACAAATCAATCCTAACTTCACCGTATATAGTGATGCCAAATGGTTAATGTTTATGCTAACCCAAATCTTGACCAATGCTGTGAATTACACCTCCGGCACCGATAAAACCGTAACCCTTTCATCAAAGCACATCGGAACGGATTTCTTACTTAATATTACAGATCAAGGTATCGGCATTTCTCCTGAAGACCTCAAACGAGTGTTTAATCCATACTTCACCGGTGAACGTGGACGCCAATACCATGAGTCAACAGGAATGGGACTTTATCTAGTGCGAGAAATTTGCAACCGGCTAGGACATACTGTGGAGCTTCAATCTAAGCTTGGAGAAGGCACTACAGTCCAAATTACATTTCACAACAGTGACCATTTACAGAAATAAGATCGGAGGGTACTTCTTGTCATACTTAACTTATGGCTACGGAGTCCCTCTTCTTTATGTATGGCCTACTCGCTTCACGTACGAACATAACCTTAAACGGGTTGTAAGATAACGTTAAGGTAAATCCATAGCAGCACATAGCCCGATCTTGTAAATTATATACATAACACGTCCCCGCTTAGGGACGGCTGAAATCACATTGTAACGGAAGGAATGAAAGGAATGAATGTTTTAGAAGTCAAAGGACTTAACAAAGTATATCCGGGCAAAGTAAAGACACAGGCCCTCACCGATATTCATCTTAGTATTGAAAGTGGCGAATTTGTTGGCATCATGGGCCCCTCAGGGAGCGGCAAAACCACTCTGCTTAACATGGTGTCTACCATCGATCAACCCTCCTCAGGTGAGGTGAATATCAATGGCAGCAACCCTTATCTTTTGAACAAAAAAGACCTTGCTCACTTTCGTCGCAGAGAACTCGGTTTTGTATTTCAAGACTTTAACCTCCTGGAGACTTTAACGGTAGCCGAAAATATCGTGCTTCCTCTAACGCTGGATAATCGCAAGCTCTCCGAAATGGAAGCCTTGCTGCAAAAGGTCGCTGCACGCTTGAACATTACGGAAATTTTGAATAAACGCACCTATGAAATATCCGGCGGACAACGGCAGCGGACAGCGATTGCCCGTGCGATTATAAGTTCGCCTTCGATCATTCTAGCAGATGAACCCACAGGGGCACTTGATTCTAATTCCTCACGAATTGTGATGGAGTCGCTAGAGGATATTAACTGCAAAGAAGGCACTACGCTAATGCTCGTGACACATGATCCGCTGGCAGCGAGCTACTGCAATCGGATTATTTTTATAAAAGATGGGAAGCTAGCAGCCGAAATTCACCGGGGAGATAACCGCCAAGCCTTCTTCCAAAAGATTATCGACACTCTTTCATTCTGGGGAGGGAATAGTCATGAACTTTCCTCAATTCGCGTTTAACAATGTGAAGCGTAATTCTCGGGCGTATTTTGCCTTTTTCTTAAGTAGTGCTTTTATGGTCATGATCTTCTTCTCTTATTCCGTCTTTATTTATCATCCTGGGGTTGCCAGTATCGAGCTAGGTACAAATTCTGCCGCTGGTATGAAAATCGCTTCTTATATTGTGTTTGTCTTTGCTTTCTTTTTCGTTCTTTACTCGATTAGTGCATTTCTGAAACTTCGTAATCTGGAGTTCGGCATACTAATGATGTTAGGTGCACGTTCAGGTCAGATCAACAAACTGATTCTTATAGAAAATATGCTGATCGGACTGCTGTCCATAGTAACAGGTATGTCTTTCGGCATGCTTTTATCCAAGTTATTTTTGCTGCTCAGCACGACCATTATGGGAATGGATCATTTACCCTTCTATTGGCCTGTAAAACCACTGATGATCACATCTATTTCTTTTATATCACTGTTTCTAGTCATCTCTATCTTCACACTGTTATTTATCCGCAAACATCAAGTCCTTGATCTGTTAAAAGGGAGTGTTAAACCTAAAAAGGAGCCCCGTGTATCATGGCTGCTATCACTCCTTGGGCTTCTGTTGTTGACGGCTGGGGCACTCGCTATTCGAAAGCAATTGTCTCCAATTACGTTATTAGTTGCTGCTGTCACGGGGATCGCAGGTACCTATTTCTTTTACTCTCAGCTGTCCGTACTCGGAATACGCCTGCTTAAACTAAGCCGCAAGCGACTTTGGCGCGGAACCAACCTGTTATGGATTTCCGAGATGAGTTACAAGATCAAAGATAATGCAAGAATGCTGTTTCTTGTAACGGTTGTAACCTCGCTCGCTTGCATGGCGTCAGGATTTATTTTATCGATGAATCAAGCAAACGTAGAACTCTATAAAAATAGTCCATTCGCCATGGAGTATTCGATTTATAAACCAGGGAAAACTCCCCCTGATTTAGAACCCATTCATAATAAATTACAAAACGCCAAAGTGGAGTATACAGAGAATAAACTTGAGCTGATCTCTGCCTCCATTCAGAGTCTGGGTAAAGAAGCTACCCAAAGCATTGATTTAATATCCTGGTCCCAGTTTAATCAGTTATCTTCAAAAATGGATATGTCCGAAGTAGCTCCCTTATCTGACAAAGAAGCTGTCTTACTGCTAAACCCTCAGTTGAATTCACAGAATTACACTACTAATCAAAAGATTCTGTTGAAGGTTCAAAACGATACGGAGCTTATGCTGAAAGAGGTACAAATTCCGAAGAGCCATCCCATGGGGCAATATACAAGCTCACTCTTAATTGTAGATGACAGCTTGTACAAGAATATCTCTTCTTCAGCAGCGAAGTATACGAGATCATATGTGAAATATCTATATAAAATCCCTGCTTGGGACGGTCCACCGCCTGTGGAAACCTCACCTGAAGCCATCATCACTAAAGAACTGATCCAGTGGAGTAGGGATTCCAACAATACCAATAATCAATATATCTCCATATTAGATGCTCGAGCAGATAATTATCTAATTACCAAACAAGGTATGGCTATGCTTAGCTTTATAGGGATCTTTATCGCGCTTATCTTCTCACTTTCTTCGGCCAGCTTCCTCTTCTTCAAGCTTCATACTGAGCTGAATGCAGATAAGCAAATGTATAATGCCTTGTCTAAAATCGGTCTAAGCGTCAAAGAAATGTCTGCTTCTGCCACCAGACAAATCTCTGTGCTATTCTATATTCCGATCATTGTCGCCACCATCCAGACGCTTGTCGTAATCCGACCGGTATTGAAACAAATTAGTATCACGAATGTAACGGTGCCTGTGCTGATTACGTCTGGAGCATTCCTTGCTGTGCAAACTATATATTTCATCATAGCGCGATCACGCTACATTCAAAGTCTCAAGAAGATGATGGTATGAAGAATATGGTGAAAAGAATCATAACACTCGATGTACTCCGTGGCTTTGCTCTAATGGGTATCATCTTCATAAACATTCGTCAGATGGTATTCGGTACGATGGAATTTAACTCGCTCGATTTGCAGATTATTCGTTTTCTTGATGTAGCAGTGGATCACCGATTTTTTGTAATATTCTCATTTTTATTCGGTGTTGGCTTTCAGTTATTCTTATCCCGGGCTGAAGCTAAAGGGGAGTCTAAGCCCTGTTTATTATTTCTGCGTAGGCTGTTCATTTTATTTCTAATCGGTCTGGTGCACCATTATTTCCAACCCGGTGAAACCTTGCTCATCTATGCAGTCATTGGACTGATTCTCCTTCCTTTTTATAAGTTAAAGTCAAGTTTTGTACTGGCTGCGGGCATTGTGGTCACCCTTGCAGGTCTCTACTTAGGCCCGATAGTGGTAACGTTTGGTATGTTTCTGCTTGGGCATTGGAGTGGTCTGATTGGATTATTTCAGAATCCATCACGGTATAAGCAAGGATTAAGGATCACACAAGTGGTTTCTCTGCTGCTAATCATTCCTATGTATTTTGCACAGCAGAGTATCATGAATAGTACGGGCGCTCTGGATGTAGCTCTCGCAGTAGGCGGGCTTCCAGTCAGTATTTTTTATGTGACAACGCTAACCCTACTCATGCGCCATGGAGCTGTACAGAAACTACTTGCGCCCCTTGCTTCTCTAGGCAGAATGGCTTTAACCAATTATTTAATGCAGACCGTTATTATTTTAATGCTATCCAATCTGCTAGATTGGCCTGGTACAGTGCATGTATCGACGCAGATGATTGCAGCGGCGGCCATACTGCTTCTACAAATCATATCTAGTACCCTTATTCTCAAACGGTTCCGGATGGGACCGGTAGAATATTTATGGCGACTCGGAACCTATGGTAGACAACGTATGCTTAAACAGCGATAAGATCATACCGAAAGGATTCTGGCTGATCTATGAGCATTTTGCTATAGTTGAACTACTAATTCCTACAGCAAGGAGGCTCAAGATTTATGTCCAAGGCTGATCATATGTTATCCATTCTTTGGATGCTCAAGCAGCGGGGAAGAACCGCCGGAGAACTAGCGGAAGCGTTAGAGATCAGTGTTCGGTCTGTGTACAGGTACATCGATGCGTTATGCATCAGTGGTGTACCCGTTATTGCGGATAGCGGGCCTGGTGGCGGTTACAGCTTACCGGAACATTTTATTGAGGCTCCATTATTCTTTGACTCCGAAGAGCAGCGTGCCCTTCTACAAGCTTCTTCTTTTGCCAGGGGGACCGGATATCCTTATGTTGAAGCTCTGGACCGAGCCCTATCCAAGCTAAAAAGATATAGCAATGCCCAGCAATTAGAACAAATGGAGCGCCATGAGAATGGCATTGAGACGATCCATTCTCCTTCCCCGTCGCTTAGCCACTTGATTCAGGAATTGGAATTGGGGGCAGCGAACGGATACACCCTGCAAATGGAATATCGTAAGGGTAATGGAGAAACCAAATCATCCCGTGCCATTGATCCTTACGGACTTGTACTCTGGAAGGGCCAATGGTACACCGTAGCTTACTGCCACGAGCGACATGAAATTCGTAGTTTCAGGGTGGATAGAATCATTGAACTACATCGTACAGAAGCTGTGTTCGCTCGTCCTGCTGACTTCTCTGCACGTGATTTTTTGTTAAAGAGCTTACTGCCTGCACGCAATACTGAAGAGAAACTAGTTACAGTAGTCATCGCATCCGACGAGGGAGTCTTGAATGATCTATGCAGTCATTGGTTGTTCGGACATACGCTGGTACAGCGCATGGAAGGACAAGCCCGCTTTCAAGTGGACGAAACTTCTTTACTGACTTATGCACCCTACTTCTTGTTGCCTTATGGAACCACATTACGAATCATGGAGCCTTCCTCACTTAGAGAAAGACTAGCCTCCATAGCCTCCAATTTAGCAGCTCATTATAAGACATAAATTATTCTTTAGGATCACTGACCGTAGTTGTCAGTGATCCTTTTGTATAGTGTAAATGAGTCTGAGGGAATAAATGAACCTATAAATCAAGGAGGAATAACGAATGAAGGAACTACACTATGAATTTTATATTGGCGGAACACCTGAGCAGGTATGGGAAACCTTAATCTCTCCGGAAGGTACGAAGCAGATTTATTACGGCAGCATTATTCGTTCAACCTTCAAAGAAGGAGAATTACTGGAATACATCGGACCCGGTGCAGATGGAGATGAAACGCTGCATGTCTATGGGACTCTGCTGGAGTTCACTCCGCAAAAAGCATTGCGTTTCACGCATAAGGTAGGACCTTCCTATCATAAAGGACATGAAAGATATGAGTCGCGTATTTCTTGGCTGCTTGAACCAGTGGGTGGAACTACTAAGCTCACGCTTATCCATGATGAATGGCATCCTGAAGATCCTTCGTATGCAGGCAGCATCAGCGCTTGGTGGCAGGTTCTAAGTAATACCAAGACTTTAGTAGAGACTGGACGCACGCTTGATTTTGGAAGCTGGACATAACTTCACGGCTAATAAAAACTTGGATTAGACTATTCCAATTAAAGACAAGCCTATAAGTAGACTCAACCTTAGCCCCTCGGCTGGAGAGCGCAAGCCTTCTTTACGTTAGGGGCTTTTTTGCGCCTAAATTAATTTTGCCTTAGGGAAACATTCTTGTTGCAGGGACAAAGTTGTTCACATATACTAATATTGTGTCAGACCACAAGAAAAATTCCAATGCACAAAATAATAACCATAAAAATACAAATAATAATAAATGAAAGAAGGGGATCTAATGTCTGGAGCTAGTATTCCTTTATCAGAAGCGGCTAAAGGAAGCACACTGCGTATCAGCGGCATTGAAGTTCAGGGCGTGCTTAGAAGAAGATTACTGGATCTCGGGTTTGTAGTCGGTAATGCCGTTGAGGTGTTACGGCGTAGTCCCTTAGGAGATCCTATAGCTTTTCGGGTAAGCAACACGACCATTGCATTACGTAGAGAAGAAAGCTCTTTAATATTTGGAGAAGTCATCGGAGGTGTAGAAGCATGAGTCATTTCACAGTCGCTTTTGCAGGCAATCCTAACACTGGCAAAAGCACGCTTTTCAATCTGCTGACCGGCATGCGCCAGCATACAGGAAACTGGGCAGGTAAAACCGTCATTACCGCTGAAGGCGAGTTTAAGCATAAGGACCATACGTACCTCGCAGTAGATCTTCCTGGTACGTATTCGCTGTACTCGAATTCTGCTGATGAAGAAGCGGCTAGAGATTATATTATTTTTGAACAGCCCGATGTGACACTAGTTGTTCTCGACGCTACCTCGCTAGAACGAAATCTCAACCTTGCCTTGCAAGTGCTGGAGATTACCGGGCGGGCTGTAGTCTGCATCAACCTCATCGACGAAGCCCGTAAACTTGGTATCGACATCAATCTGAAACGTATTTCCAAACGTCTCGGCGTGCCTGTTGTAGCGATATCGGCTCGCAATAAAATCGGTATTGAGGCGTTATTGGATCAGGTGGAGCGAGTGGCTACAGGCGCATTCACTGCACAGCCACTGCGTATTACGTACAACGAGGAGATTGAACGAGGAATTGCAGAGCTTACACCGCTGGTAGAACAAACCATTGGCAGCAAATACCCGGCCCGCTGGATTGCATTGCGCCTGTTAGATGGTGATGACAGCCTTCTTACCTCACTTAAAGAGAATATGAAGAATAAAGAATTACCTGAAGCAAAGGAGGTCATCGGTCATGGAGTCACCGCATATCACTAAGGGATTAGATCCTCTAGATTCCTTGCTGTCCACAGCGAAAAAGCTCGCTGACGGCGGAGCGATACGGGATGAGATTGTCAGTGGTATCTATGGCGTATCCGCAGGCATCTGCGGGGATGCAGTCACCTATAGGGATAAGAAGAAGCTGAACAGCACTTATAAGCTAGATAATATCGTAACTTCAAAAATATGGGGATTCCCCATTATGCTCGCCATCCTCGGTATCGTATTCTGGATTACAATTGCCGGCGCCAACTATCCTTCAAGCTGGCTTGCTTCCTTCTTCGGCTTCATCGAAGGTTATCTCACTGCCGGATTTGAGGCGATCCATGCCCCCGCTTGGCTACACGGTGTACTTGTTCTGGGATTATATCGAGGAACCTCTTGGGTCATCAGCGTCATGCTGCCACCAATGATGATATTTTTCCCAGTGTTTGCGCTGCTTGAGAATTTCGGATATCTGCCGAGAGTTGCTTTTAACATGGATCGGTTGTTCAAAAAATCAGGCGGTCACGGCAAGCAAGCCTTGACCATGTCTATGGGTTTCGGCTGTAATGCCGCCGCGATCCTCTCCACACGAATCATCGAATCGCCGCGTGAACGGATGCTCGCGATTTTGACTAACAATTTCGTTCCATGTAACGGCCGCTGGCCGACATTGATTCTATTGTCTTCCTTATTCATGGCAGGAGCGGCTACGACAGGCGCACTCCGTACCCTCACCACCGCCTCCGTACTTATGGGGATGGTGCTGATCGGCATCATCGTTACCCTGACGGTTTCCTGGGTCATGTCCAAAACTGCGCTACGCGGTGTTCCAACGCACTATACACTAGAGCTCCCGCCCTATCGTCGTCCACAAATTTGGAAGACCATACTTATTTCCTCTAAAGATAAGTCCCTTAACGTACTTACTCGTGCCATCGTCGTTGCTGCCCCTGCCGGTATTATCACTTGGATTCTTGGCAACCTGTTTGTTGGTGGAGATTCTGTCCTGAATCATATGGCCGCATTCTTCGATCCTTTTGCACAGATGCTCGGCATGGATGGCTTTATCATCATGGCCTTTATTCTTGGACTTCCTGCGAATGAAATCGTACTCCCCATTCTGCTTATGGGCTATATGTCCTCAGGAGCTATGGTCGATATCGATAGCTTGGGCAGCATCAAAGATGTCTTTTTATCGCATGGCTGGACTTGGCTGACCGCACTTAATATGATGTTGTTCTCCCTGCTCCACTATCCTTGCGGCACTACACTCGTGAACATCTATAAGGAGACGAAAAGCATGAAGTGGGCTGTTCTCTCAGCAGTCATCCCACTCGGTATCGCCATTGGAGTAACCTTTGCTGTCGCTCAGCTTGCTCGGTTGTTCGGGTGGGTGTGACGTAAGCTTGCGGCATGAATTCACCTGACATCAGCGAACTTTAACTGATTTCAACTTACATTAACTAAATTTACCTTGTCTCACCTTACAACATCTAATGTTAACCGTATCTCACAAAATTCCGCCCTCCTTGAACTCATAATTAGGGAAATTCTCCCCAAAATTCGAACTTTATAAGTGCAAATTAAACTTTTTGCGGAAATTCTCCCTAATAAATAGTCGATTATAGGAAAAATAGGCGGTTTCCGCAGAATTTTAGGGAGGAATTCCCCAATTATCGATCATATAGAGTAAAATACGATTAAATCAGGGGGATTTTCCCTAATTATCGATAATATCGAGTAAACCACGACAATTTTAAGAAGGATTTCACTTACGTCGAGTTTTGATGACCCGAGCTATACTTAAGCACCAGTACCCACACCGCCCACCACCTACTTAAGGTCAGCTCAAACAAATAAGCGGTCGCCCGAATAACTCCCGGGCGACCGCTTATTTCATCACGACATAACGTGAACCTACAGTTATAGCGTTATTTCTTACGCGTTCCATCATCTCTACGACGGTAGAGTACAGCGCCAGCTATCGCTATCAAAACGATAATGACTCCACTGATCCCTACATTCACAAGTGGAAAAGAGTCACTCTCCGCAGCTGGTTTCCCCTCAACTTCAGTCGCCCCATTATTCCCAGTTTCGGATTTCGGCGAATGGTTTGATGTTACCTCCGGAGAAGCTGTAGGAGTACCTGCCGATATACTAGGTCCAAGCTCCTTCAGATCCTCTGATGCCGAGGCAAGCAGCTTCGTTCGGCTGCATAAACTGGCCTCTAATTTACCAGAGTCATCTTCGTCATTAGCATATGCATAGACGATATAACTTTCCCCTTCCACGAATTCAAACCCACAGCTGGCAGACGATAAAGCAGTACTCAAGGTAACTTTATTCCCCTTAATTCCTTTCCAGCTGGAATCGACTTCAAAGGTTACTTTTACTGGATCCGCAGATGAGATTATAGTCCCCTTTGGCTCCTTTTTGTCCACTACTTTCCCAGTAAAGACGGCTGAACTTGACTCCAGCGCCTCAAGTGGCTCCGCAGGTACAACACAGGAACACGCATAAGTAACGGAGGGACCCACCGTCAGTAAGGCCATAAATATTAACATTATACTTAGGAACATCATAAGTGGACTGCGGAACTTGGTCTTAAACATCATAATAACCTCCTTCTTTACTCTACAGACGGAACAGAAGAAGAAAGTGTTACAACAATTTCCAAACAAGTTATACAAGTCTAATCCCATCCTAATTAGTCTTCATTAGTTCCTCATGTCTACTGTACCTACTCATAACCCCCGCGCAATTGCAATCATCCGCTGAATCCCCTCACGTAGCACCCCTTCGCTTGCAAAGGAGTAACTTATTCGAATCCTCGACTTCATCTCACCAAGCGGATCAAACAACTCTCCTGGCACAAAAGCAATCGACTCGGCCATACTTGAGGCAAACAGTCGATCCGCCGAAAGATGGTCCGGCAGCTTCACCCATAAATTCAAGCCCCCTTGCGGAGGCGTCCACTCCCACCCAGTCCCAGCCAGCTCCTCCTCTACAATCTCCTTATGCACCTGAAGTGCAATGCGTAGCTTACCGAGATGCTGTTGCAAACGTGATGACGTGTAGTAATGTAGGAATATCTTCTGGTTAAGCAGCGGAGTACCATTGTCCGCGAGTGATTTGGCCGTGATCAAGCGCTCCATAAACGGATAGCGACAAGCCACTGCACAGATCCGTAAGCCTGGGGCTACATACTTACTAAAGCTGCTAATATAGATCACCCAACCTTCGGTATCGTAAGCAAAAAAGGGCGGCGGGGGCTCCTCTTCAAAATACATATCGCGGAACGGATCATCTTCGACTAACAGACAGCGATAACGCTCGGCAAGCTCGACCAACAGTTTACGTTGCTGCGCTGGCACCGTATATCCAGTTGGATTATGATGAGTCGGATTGATATAGAACATGCGCGGTCTATGCTTTTTCATCAGTGCTTCAACTTCCTCCAAGTCGTAGCCCATCGGAGTGATCTCCACCGGAACCAGCCTTGCCCCCTCCCGGCGAAAAATATCCATGGCCACACTGTAGGTTGGTCGCTCCACAAGCACCGTGTCCATAGGCCCGAGCACAATTCGTGCAATCAGATTGATCGCCTGCTGCGCACCTGAAGTAATAAGCAGCTCTTCCGAAGATAACTGTAGCCAATGCTTCTTCCGAAAATGACGACTTAGCGTCTCCCGTAACTCCTCATCTCCCTGAACCGAAGAGTACGTCCCCATGACCTTGGGATATAAATCGAACACTTTTTTGACATAGTCGGATAAAAAAAGGTTCGGCAGTAATCCCGGATCAATCAGCGCCTGTGAGAACTGATACTTAGCAGGCATTCTCTGTATATCCGAAAGAGGATTAGTGAGCGCATAGGCAGTCACTGCTGCTCCTTTTTCTACAATAGGAACCAAGCTAACAGGCGATACGTAATAACCTGATTTATCTTTTACATAAACTTTTCCATCCTCTGTCAGCATTCTATACGCTTTGAATACTGTCAGTCGATGTACCTGTAATTCCTCCGCCAACAGCCGTATAGAAGGAAGCTTATCATGTGCCCCCCACTCCCCCCGCTCCATGCGATTCACTAGAAATTCATATACCTGCCGAAACAAGGGATGATTATGCTCCACGCTCGCTGACTTTTTCACCTCACTGCAACTCCTCTCCGAACAACTCCTATTTACAGTATTGTACACGATTTTCGAAGTCATCTGTTCTATTCAACATCATCTGTTCTGTGTTCTCCCCTATATGATTAACGAACTGGTTCAAGGATCGCTTTATACACACACTAAAGGGGACTTTCAAAATGATCTTATTCGCTTATGCACTCGTATGTCTGATCTTCGGTACGACCTTTCTAGCTATCAAAATCGGTGTGGATGCCGGTGCGCCGCCCTTCTTTTCAGCAGGCTTGCGATTTTTTGTTGCAGGCGCTGTTCTATTTCTATGGATGGTCTGGAAACGAAAGGCCAGCTTCTCCCTGCTCCTGCGTAAAGAAATGCTCTTCACCGGATCTGCGTTAACCTTTGGCACCTTTGCAGGTCTCTACTGGGCTGAACAATATGTATCTTCCGGGTTAGCAGCTGTACTCTCTGCCACGGGTCCGATCATGATTCTGTTGCTCCAAACTTCTATTCTTCGTCAAAAAGCACCTGCCATCTCCCTATATGGTTGTATCATCGGGTTGACTGGCGTACTACTGCTCGTTCTTCCTAATCTTGTCGTTGATATTTCACCGTTATGGCTCATCGGCTGCGCAGCTGTCCTCATTGGGGAATGCTGTTACGCAGTAGGTGCGATTTATTCTAAAAAAGTAATCAACAGTATGCCTGAGGTCTCTCCAATCGCACTTAATGCAGCCCAAATGATGTATGGTGGAGTGCTGTTATTCATTCTTTCCTTAGCCACCGAAAATGTACATCCTGAGTTTCTGCTCTCTTACGAGACCGCAGGTTCACTGCTCTATCTAATCGTAATCGGCTCGATGGTCGGTCATTCGTTGTTCTACTGGCTCGTCGCTAAGACAAATCCTGTGTTTCCTTCTACCTGGCTCTATATCTCTCCACCGATTGCCGTAGGGGTTGGCTTTTTCTTTTATAATGAAGCCGTGAATTGGGTTACGATCCTCGGTGTATTCACTATCATTGCTGGGACCATCCTGGTCAATGCTGATGCCTTGAAACAATTAATGTTAAAGCATAGGGTTCGTACATCTGCGTCAAAAAAAATGAATATATGACGTACTATATATTGCATTTATGACCACTATTGCGTATTATATAACCAAGTTAAATTAAAAACATCTATATATGACTCATATATGAAAGGAGGATTCGCTTAACGGCGCTTCTTTTCTAAAGAGGAATGCCTTTTTATCTGAAGTGGAGGGAATTGCGATCGAACTGACATCACGTCAACTAGAAATCATTGATATTGTGAACAAAAGAGCTCCGATTACCGGCGAACAGATTGCCGAATGTCTGAATTTAACACGGCCAACGATTCGCTCCGATCTCTCTGTTCTGGTTATGCTCAAATATATCGATGCTAAACCTAAAGTCGGTTACTTCCCGGGACTCAAATCATCTAATCGTCTGGGAAGCAATTATTTGTTGCAGGAGACAAAGGTAAAAGAGATTCAAAGTGTACCTATTATTATCCGTGAGACTACTACGGTTCAAGATGCCGTAGTTACGCTATTTCTACAGGATGTTGGCACCCTTATTATTTGTGACGAAGAGGGCAAGCTCACCGGTGTTGCTTCACGTAAGGATTTCCTGAAAGTAACCCTTGGCAATCCGGGTGCTGTCTCCATGCCCGTAAGCATGGTCATGACACGCCAGCCCAAAGTAGTCACAACTTCACCAGATGAGACGGTGCTTGATGCCGCACATAAAATGATTTTTCACGAGGTAGATAGTTTACCGGTAGTTGTTCCCAGCGCCACAGAAGACAATAGTACGAAACTGGATGTCATAGGACGCTTGACGAAAACTGCTATCGTAAAACTTCTCCTCGAACTAGAAGCCAAAGGATAACAGGAGGAATTCATGAGCATCGAGCAATCTTCCAACCTAATAACGATCTGCTCAGATTCTATAGGAGATACGGCGGAAGCTGTCGTGCAGGCCGTCATTCATCAATTCCAGAATCAGCAGATCACCATCAAAAGATACGGGAACATTAGACATGAAGATGAGCTCCGGAAGCTTATGGAAGAAGCCGCGCAGCATAAAGGTTTTGTCGTCTATACGCTGGTGCAGCCGGAGCTAAGAGAAATGATTAAAGAAGAGGCTGTACGGCTTGACCTTCGTATCGTCGATATCATGGGCCCAATGATGCAAGCTTTCATTGATACGTTTGACGACGCTCCTCAGCAGCGACCGGGTTTATTGCACCAGCTTGATGAGAACTACTTCCGCCGTATGGAGGCTATTGAATTCACAGTCGCCTGTGATGATGGCCGCGATCTCGGCGCTATGCTGAAGGCCGATATCGTTCTGCTAGGGATGTCCCGCACTTCAAAAACACCACTTAGTATCTTTTTGGCCCATCGAGGGAAAAAGGTCGTTAACTATCCGATTATTCCTGAAATTGCTCCTCCGCAAGAGCTGCTAAGCTTGCCGTCGAACCGACTGATCGGACTAACCATGAAGCCGGAGTATATGCTGAAGATCCGCTCCGAGCGGCTGAAGGCGCTTGGGTTACCGACTGGCTCCCAATATGCAAGTCTGGAGCGGATTACAGAGGAGATGGAATATGCCTCTTCTCTGTTCAATAAGCTAGGCTGTCCTGTAATCGATATTACCGACAAAGCTATAGAAGAAACCGCTGGTATTATTATGGGTTATATCTAACATTCAGATTAAAATTTATGGGATGTACTGGAGGGAATTAGAATGGATCGCGAACTGGCTCTTGAGATTGTACGGGTAACTGAACTAGGTGCATTATCCTCAGCTCGCTGGATTGGGCGGGGAGATAAAAATGCGGCAGATGATGCAGCCACGACTGCTATCCGCTCCATGTTTGATTCTGTCTCCATCGACGGAACGGTCGTCATTGGTGAAGGAGAGATGGATGATGCTCCAATGCTCTATATTGGCGAGAAAGTCGGGAATCAAAAGGGGCCTTCTGTCGATGTAGCCGTCGATCCTCTGGAAGGCACTGAAGTGGTGGCCTGTGGTCTACACAATGCCCAATCTGTGATTGCCATAGCAGATAAGGGCAGCCTGCTGCATGCTCCAGACATTTATATGGAGAAACTCGCTTGCGGTCCTGAGCTTGC
Organism: Paenibacillus sp. FSL P4-0184; assembly: GCF_038004625.1. Classification (NCBI taxonomy): domain Bacteria; kingdom Bacillati; phylum Bacillota; class Bacilli; order Caryophanales; family Paenibacillaceae; genus Paenibacillus; species Paenibacillus sp. FSL P4-0184. Next base: position 886,555 of record NZ_JBBORN010000001.1, read on the forward strand.
CGGGAAGCTTAGTCTTGAAGACCCTGTGGAGGTCACTCTCCAGAAAGCATGCCTCTTCAGTGGCAAGTCCCTCTCCGAGCTAACTGTAATGGTACTTGACCGCAAACGGCATGAGCAGCTCATTCATAGTCTTCGAGAAGCGGGTGTACGAATTAAGCTACTCGGTCACGGCGATGTGGCTGGCGCTATTGCGGCAGCCCTGCCGGATAGCGATGTCGATTTGTACATGGGCTCGGGCGGAGCACCTGAAGGCGTCCTTGCAGCTGCCGCACTGAAATGTCTTGGTGGAGAAATGCAGGGCCGTTTGCTTCCCGATGGACCTCTGGAGCAGCAGCGCTGTGTCCGTATGGGAATCTCTAATCCTACACGAGTGTTATACATGGAGGACATGGTTGGCACAGGCGACGTACTCTTTGCCGCCACTGGCGTAACCTCAGGTGAATTTCTGAACGGTGTCCGTTTTATCGGCAAAGAGCGCGCTGAGACGCATTCGGTCATCATGCGGGCACAGAGTCGAACAATCCGCTACATCCGTAGCATTCATTTTCTGCCTGGCAAAGAAATACCGGATGGACTAACCGTTAGACAGAATGTTGCCTCTTTATAAAACCACAAAAAACAGGCTATCTCACCAGCACACCCATGGCTAGTGAAATAGTCTGTTTTTTTACGTTATAACTAATCTATACTTATTTATTTCTAATACGCTCACTCGCTAAGGTATCCATGGCATCCAAGGTTCCGGTAGCTTGAGCTAGATTTCTCGCCTCTTGTTGATCAGCTGCCCGGAGCGCATCACTTTCCTTTACACTACCATCATAATTTCGATTTTCAGCTGTATTCATATTCGCAATATCCTCAAAATGGTCCGCATTCAGACTATTATGCTGTACGAAGATCCGCTTCACTTCTTCCTCTTTCTGCTCGCCCTCCACATCCACCATTACAAGAATATGGCCTTCATCTACGTAGTTATCGTAACGCTTGGCTTCCTCTTCAGGAATGCCAAGTCCAATAAGACCGCCAACTAATCCACCGCTGCCTGCACCTATTGCCGCTCCAGCAAGTGTTGCCGCAAGCGGTCCGGCTGCAATGATCGGGCCGATGCCTGGAATAGCCAAAGCGCCTATCCCCATCAAGAGCCCAGTTAATCCACCCAGCAGACCACCCGTAGCTGCACCAGTAGCTATTCCTTCCGGCGCTTGGGTCCCTGATTCATCTCTAAGCGTATCCGCACTCTCTGAATTTCTCGCGATAATCGATATGTCCTCTGTTCTGCAGCCTTGACGTTTCAACTCTTCAATAGCCCTCGAAGCTTCGTATTCGGCAGCAAAGACACCCACTATTCTCTTATTCATCTCCATTACCTCCTAATGATCGAAGTTAGCTCATACGTTCAGCTTCATAGCTTACTTAACCAAACTGAGCTGGGATAAACTTCTATCACAGAATTCGCAAACCATTCCAAGTAATGTTCCCACTAAAATATGCTGTATAATAAAAGAAAGTGGGCACAATCACCCTTAGTTAACTCTATAAATGAAAGAGACTGAAGCATTCATGGCGATTTTTAATTATAATTCTGAGCGTCCCTTCAGAGGTAATCCCGATCTGCATCTCCATTACTGGGGGCGGGAGCAGTGTCTACCTGGGCATTTTTTCGGACCTGGAGTTCGTGACGTTTACAAAATACATTTCATTCATGAGGGAACTGGAAAGGTATCTGTGGGTGAACAAACCCATATTCTGCAAGCGGGACAAGCTTTTCTTACCTACCCTCATATCGTTACTTCTTATGCAGCGGACCTGACCAACCCTTGGATCTATTCCTGGGTAGCCTTTACCGGAGAACAGGTATCATATATTTTATCCAAAACCTCCTTGACCCCTGAGCAGCCAATCTTCCCGATGGATAAACAGCTTATGCCTAATCTCTACGAACGCCTGACAGAAGGAGCCGACAATTCAGATTGTCTTGACCTGCCGCTAAAAGCGATCATGTATGAGTTTTTCTCCCTCTTGCTACAAGCGGTGCCAGCTGTTCCGGATGTACTTCCTTTACCGCGTCAAAAGAGTATTTACGTCGAGCAAAGTCTCCACTTTTTGCATACACATTATTGTGAGAACATTTCGGTGGAAATGCTGTCTTCTTCTCTCAAGCTGGATCGCAAATATTTATCTTCCTTGTTCAAACGGACCATTGGTATGCCACCACAGCAGTATTTATTGAATTACCGTGTCGCTAAAGCATGCGAGCTTCTGACAGAAACCCTCTGTACTATCGGTGAGATCTCGCGTTCCGTCGGCTATCAGGACCCCTTACTCTTTTCGCGAATGTTCAAGAAGGTGAAAGGTTGTTCTCCAAAAGAATACCGTATCCGTCATCTCGAAAATGACATTGTGCTATAAACTTCTTCCTTGCTGACATACGTTTGTCCGGGATCTTTCGCTACAATAAGGACGTAACGTAATCAGAAATAAGTCTTTTTAGGAGGAAATAATGATGTATAACGCAAGCGCTACCAGATATGACAATATGAAATATAACCGCACTGGAAAAAGCGGTCTACTCCTTCCGGCGATCTCGCTAGGACTTTGGCATAACTTTGGCGGAAACGACTTATTCGAGAATGGTCGCGCCATGGCAAGAAGAGCTTTCGATCTTGGAATCACTCATTTTGATCTCGCTAATAACTACGGTCCCCCAGCTGGCTCCGCAGAAGAAAGCTTTGGTCAAATCCTTAAGAAGGATCTTGCTCCTTATCGTGATGAAATGGTCATCTCTACTAAGGCTGGATATTATATGTGGGCCGGTCCATATGGCGAATGGGGCTCCAAGAAATATCTCGTCTCCAGTCTAGACCAAAGCTTGAAACGTATGGGCCTTGATTATGTAGATATTTTCTATCACCACCGTCCAGATCCGAATACACCACTGGAAGAGACTATGGCTGCGCTGGATCTTATTGTACGTCAAGGTAAAGCGCTGTATGTTGGGATTTCGAATTACAACCCTGAACAGACACGCGAAGCGGCACAAATTCTGCGTCGACTTGGAACGCAATGCCTGATTCATCAACCTAACTACTCCATGATGTCCCGCTGGATTGAAGATGGCTTGCAGGATGTATTAACTGAGGAGGGTATCGGATCGATTGTGTTCTCTCCACTACAAGGAGGCATTCTGACCGACCGCTATCTTAACGGAATTGCTCCTGATTCTCGCGCTGCTGGACCAAGTGTATTCCTGTCCGAAGATGCCATTACGGAAGAGAAGATCGCTAAAGTTCGCAAACTGAACGAGATTGCTGCTGCACGTGGACAAAAAATGTCTCAGCTAGCGTTGTCTTGGGTACTCCGGGGAGGTAAAGTCACTTCTGCTCTGATCGGCGCAAGTAAGGTGAGCCAGATTGAAGATGCAGTCGCTTCCTTGAATGCACCGGAGCTAAGCGCAGAAGAGCTGGAGCAAATCGAGACGATTTTGCGAGGATAATTATAGATTAAACCATAAAGATGGCCAATGAGGTCAGGCAGCTTAAGCTGCTCTGGCACTTCATTGGCCGTTTTTTTTAAACTTTTTAGATTAGAGTTTAGAAATCAATTGTACCGCTTCAGCACGGGTAGCATTCTTATGAGGCTCGAGCTTATTGCCATTGCTTCCTTGCAAGAATCCAAGCTTCTGTGCGGCAGTAGCATAAGGCTTAGCCCACTCTGCGATATCCGAACCATCAGCAAACGGACGATCTGACTCTCCTGCATTCAAGGTCGTGTTGTTCTTGTAGACATAAGCCTTCATCAACATCACAACCATTTCCTGACGGGAAATCGTACGCTCAGGCGCAAACTTCGCCTCTGACTGGCCGCTAACAATTCCCGCTTCAGTTACTGCTGCTACTTCATCCGCATACCACTTGGAAGAAGCTACATCAGCAAACCGACTTGCTCCAGTAGCTTTCAAGTTCAATTTACGAGCAATAAAAGCTGCAAATTCAGCGCGTGTAACCTGCTGATTCGGTGAGAAGGTAGTGTCGCTTGTTCCAGTTACCACCTGCTGTGCTACCATAGATTTGATCGCTTGAGATGCCCAATGTGTAGAAGGAACATCACTAAACGATTTATCATATTGCAGTACGGCATATTTGCTGAAGTGACTAATAACTACTGTTATATAGCCATTATCCAGCTGACCACCAATATATTGTAGTTCCCCTTGTTCACTCAAGTAATAGACACCCGTCAATTTCGAGTTACTACCTTCGTTCACTTTCAACTTCAGGGTAATTGGAGCATTAAACTGAGTAAGCTTTGTCTCTTTACCGTCTGTCGTAAGGAGTGACAACGTAAAGTCATAAGCTACACCAGCTACTGTAATTACAGTATTCGCTGATTTTCCTGTAATCTTGGCGATATCTTCAGCACTTATCGGAGTGAATCCTACTGAGATTCTCGCATTTTTCAATTGCTCTGCTGAAATGGAACCCTTCAGCTGTTCCAAAACCGAACCCGGAATTTGGAGTGATACATCATCTTTTGTTACAATTAGTGCATTGTCTTTATTAATTACAGCTGTTGCAACAGGTAGTAATAATTGTTTGACGTCAGTTGCAACGGAAACCGTCACCTTGTTGTTCTCACTCTTTAATACAATGTTGAGAGACTTTGTGACTCCAGCTTTGTCGACCACGCTTAAGACAGGAGCTGTAGTCGTTGTATCGGTTACGGTTGGAGTTCCACCGCCACCTCCACCAGGACTACCTGGATTACTAGGTCCACTAGGGTTACCAGAAGCCAACGGAACTGGGAAGATATAGGCTTGTAAAGAGCGATTTCCGACTTTATCTACAGCAGCAACGTTGACATGATATGTTGTGCCATTCGTTAATCCCTCAATTTTATAGCTAGTTTGATGAATGGGCTTCTCTGTAAGCAGCTTACCATCAAGCCATACCAAATATCCGTCCAAATCCGCTTCCTTATTACTTTCCCATGTTACATATAAACCACCATCGCCAGATGCTTTTAGCTCTGTAGGCTTGGCAGGAGCATATGGATCACCTATAACGATATTGTTTGCTGAGTATCTGTAGTCATAAGAATATTCATTAACATTCTTGTTATATACATCCACGTACAAATAGGCACTGAATTTGCGAGAATTCGCATCAGGCAGCTTAATCTCTTTACCGGAAGCTGACGAACTGAGTCTCAACGTATACTGTTTATCCATTTTAAGTTCTTCATCGAAAATAAAGAAGAAATAACCATCAAAATTATGAAGATAATTCACCGAAATGATAGCTCCATCATCTGCGACCAATTCAAAATCAGAAGCATTAACTTCATTTTTATCGACCGTTAATTGCGAAAATTTACCTTCTGAATAAACACCCCCGAAAGAAAGTTGTAAGCTATTCCAACCTTTTGTTGTTCCATTTTGCGAATCACCCGATAACTTCAAGGTAGCGATCTCATCACTAGGTTGAAGCGCATATCCAGCCTCTTTTCCACTAAAAAGAAATTCAGCCTCATTCATGGCTCCTGAAACACGTAAAGTACGGGGCGTGGAATAAGCAGACTCTCGGCCCAACAAATCTACTGTAGTAACCTTGAATTCTTGCATGGAATGATAAGGTAGATCGGGAATCGTAACATATGTCTCTTTAGTCGTTGCAATCAGCTTATCTTTGCTATAAACATTGTAAAATAAGATTCCTATACTGTTTGGTTTTTCCCAAGAAATATGGACATCCGCTGAGCTTTTATCAATATTAATCCATGAACCCCAAGACTGAATAATTGGAGGCAATGGTTCATCTGCAAACGAATACACATTACCCGTCACACTTGCAGCAAAATCTTTTGTATCCCCCGCCGTAACGATGGCATTCCCTGGCTGTAGACCTGGAGCAATAGTTCCTTTAACATCAGCCCAATATAGATTATTACTTTCGGAATGATATACCTCTCCAAGTACCGACGAAGGTACTTGATATTTCTCTCCTCCTTGATCCAGAACTAAATCAATGTCCTTCTGATCAGAGTAAATAACCCCGGAAATTTCACCTGTTGTTGCGTTATAGTACACTTTCAGCATACTAGCAGCATAGGTCAATACCGGGGCCGTTAAGGTTAGCAGCATTAGAACTGCTAGTGAAGCGCTAATTTTGCGAATGGTGTTTCGCAGATAAACTCCTCCTATTCTAAATATGTATGTGTTGGAAATACTTCCCTATATTAAGGTAGAATCTAACAAATAACAATGTATTTTTTCATATAAATCATGCTATTATCGACTATTCTCCACTTTCTTCAACATCTCTATATACCTTCTATTGTCCGGAGTCATAGAGGAGGCGATTGTGAGTTCTTCTATAGCCCTTTCTAGGTGCGCCTTGTTCCCTTACAATTTCGCTAGATGCGAATAAAAAGCCGCTAATTGATAATGTACCTCATGAGACCACGGAAGAATTTCTTCTGCGAATTGCAAGTTTTTTTCTGCCTTACTCCAGTTGCCCTCGGAAATTGCCGATTCTCCCTTGACAAGTTGCGTATATCCAACAATCATCCAAACCAAACAGCAAGAAATGATAGTTCCGAATATCGCACAAGATACAAATAACAATCGTTTTAGTTGAAACTCCTTCTGCTTATATCCCTCCATCTCCATACTGGTCAGCAGCATAATAAACAACCCGAATACGAGAGGATATGCCAGATCAATATCGAATGCCAGATGGGCACAGAATAGTAACAATGCTAGGATTACCTCAACACCTTTTCGTCCTTGACGCATTGCCACATTTAACGCAGAACCAATCATAGCGATGAACACCAATACCCCGAACACTCCGGCATCCAATGCAACCTGCAAAAATTGTTGATGTACATATTTCACATACACAGACGGGTATAAAATTGCAAAACCGCCACCGCCAATACCTGCCAGCCAATGCTCTTTCCATAACTGAAAAGCATCTGACCAATAAATACGGCGTAACTCAAACTCCGAAGCATTCCAAGTCATTTCTCGGACGCTTCCACCGCTGTTCATGATCATTCCCGCAACAATCACCAGGATTAGAACGATTAGTGCTCCACCACCTAACAGCGCTGTAGGTTTGTTCTTCCTATTTATGCATACAAAGGCGATGGCCCCCATCACAATCAGGATCAGTACCGCTCTAGAGCCCGACAATAATAATCCACATAGCTGTATTAAACACAGCACAACATACTTTTTTTGATTTGAGCGCATAAAAGCACGCCAGCCCGCTGCCATTCCCGCCGCAACAATCACAGCAAAAACATTCGCATATCCCAGCGTCGATTCCAGCCGTTCCTCCCGAAATAAACCAAAGACCAGCCCCCAAAGAGTTAATCCTGCGCCACTCCAGACCCAAGTCACCCAGATCTGATCACGCCTTTTCCCAGAGAGACTTGAGAATAATAAGGATACGGGCAAGAGCAAGGAGACCTTGATCGCTTCCAGCACAGCCTGTTCTTGATCAACAGCACTTCCTACTGCAAGCCAATATAACAGAATGAATGCAAGTAAGAAGCCATGGATCGGTAGAAGCGTAAGCTTTCTAGCATTAATAATATACAGGGCCGTTACTCCATAGAGCACAGCAGTCAACGCCAAAAAGGAACGGGTATAAAAATACCCCGCTCCAATAGATCCAGCAACGATAAAAATAAGTAAGGTGTAAAAAGGTAGCTTTTCAAGTTTATGTGTTGTCATCATAACTACTCTTGTTCGACAGGATTCACTAGAATCCCTTCTACCCTATTCACCCAAATATCTGCGTGATATACACCATAATTAACAATCCAAAGATAAACGAATACGTCGAAGGCCGTTCGTAACCATGACCATGACTCTCTGGAATAAGTTCCTTGTAGACGATGAATAGCATAGCCCCGGCGGCAAAAGCAAGACCATAGCCCACTACATTCTGTAGGTAACTCGCCGTAAAATACCCAATAACCGCAGATACCATTTCCATAAGTCCGGTAAGCGTAACGATTCCCAATGCTTTTAACTTAGTTGTTCTAGAGTTCATCAGAAAGACTGCGAGAATCAATCCTTCAGGCATATTTTGTGCACCAATCGCTATGGCCACGGTGGGACCCAGACTCGCTTGCTCACTAGCATAACTGAATCCCGTACTAAGACCTTCTGGTATATTGTGAATGAACAACGCAATCAAAACGAGCAACGCCTTGGAATCCATATTGGTATATCCGGGTTTATTCTCCACGTCGATATGCGGGATGTTCTTTTCAATTAAATCAAGCAGTAGAACTCCTGTAATCAGGCCCAAGGTTAATGCGATAATCCCCGATTCTTTAATCGCTTGCGGCATGAGTCCAAATGTAGAAGCCGATACCATTATACCTGCAGTAAAAGCAACGAGAACGTCCTTCCATTTCTCAGATAACCTCTTCACGAACAGGATCGGAAACGCTCCAAGCACCGTAGCCATTGCTGATACAAAGCTGCCAATAAGCGCAGTTTCCAAGTTTTCAACTCCTTTGGTACAAGTTCGGATAGACCAACATATGTTAACACAAAAAGTATTATTACTTCTATATAGCTTTTCCGAATAGTGCGCTAATCATAAAAAGACCCCCATAGGTTCTATTCATACCCTAAGGAGGTCTTTGTCTAACATGTAATTACGCGATTCAGTTACACTAGCTTCTTCCGAATCATGCCGGAAATCAAATCAATAATCGTAATCATCGCAATGATACCTAGCAGGATAATTCCGACACGGTCCCAATTCCGTGAACTGAGGGCGAAGATTAACGGTGTGCCAATTCCGCCTGCTCCAATCACACCCAGAATCGTAGCTGAGCGAACGTTAATTTCGAATCTGTATAAAGTGTAAGATAGAAAGCCTGGCAATACCTGCGGCAAAACAGCAAACCATAACACCTGCATGCGGCTGGCACCAGAAGAGATTAAGGCTTCGAGTGGACCGTTATCAATATTCTCAATCTCATCCGCGAACAATTTGCCGAGCATGCCGACGGAATGCAGTCCTAGTGCCAGTACACCCGCAAATGAACCCGGCCCAACAGCCTTGATGAACAGCAAAGCCATAATGATCTCAGGGAATGTCCGTATAAAGCTTAATATTAGCTTGCCGGAGCCCGAAATCGCCTTTCCCTTGCTCATGTTGACCGCAGCCCAAAAAGCAAAGGGGATACATATGAAGGTCGAGATAAAAGTCCCTAAAATTGAAATAGCTAACGTCTCAAGTAATCCTCGAAGCAGATCCTCCCCATCTGGTAAATAAACGAAGGCCCAGTCAGGTGAGAATATCCCGGCAAAAATGGCCTTAGTAATGATCCCGGCGGTTTCTTTAAATCCATTAAACGGCACTCCCGAAAAAGCCCAGATGTACACTGCCGCTAATGCTACATAAATCAGCCATCGGAAACGATTTTTACGAGGTTTGGGGACTAGGGTATTCCATGATTTACTCATATTAATTTCTCCCGCAGCTTAGTGCTTACATAATCAATAATCAAGACTACTGCTAATGTGAACAAGATGATGGTGCAAGTCTTATCGTATTCTAAAAAGCCTAATGTCACTTCATAGTAATGGCCGATTCCACCCGCGCCTACCAAACCTAAAACTGCTGCAGCACGGACATTAATCTCAAAGGCATACAACACATAAGACATGAAATGAGCCTGTACCTGCGGAATGACGCCGAACATAATTCGTTGAGTCTTATTCGCTCCGACTGAAGTCATTGCTTCCAATGGTCCCTGTTCAATCGTCTCCAACGATTCATAGGTAAGCTTGGCGATCAGCCCTAGCGAAAATACCGTCAAAGCAAATATTCCCGGAAGCGCACCGAGGCCAAAAATAGCGACAAAAATAGAAGCCAGCAGTAGATCGGGAATTGTGCGGATCAAATTCAACAGCATACGTACCGGATAATGAAGCCATCGGCTTTGCGTAATATTGCTTGCACACAGCAGGGCAATGGGAACCGCCAGAATGGCACCAAACGTTGTACCGACCAATGCCATCCGGATCGTCTCCAGCATCGCATCTATAATATTGTCAAAATACCCCCAGTTTGGAGGGAACATTTCCTTAAGCAGATCCAGCATATTTGGCAGACCGGAGATCAGCTCTCCAATGGATGAATCAGTCAAGACCGCACTTCTCCACAGTAATACTACTAATATAATAGCTGTAAAATAATGCTTTATCTTCCTTGGTGGTTTGGGATGTAACTTCTCTGCATTCACACTCATATCACATGCCTCCGCTTACAGGCTCACCTAACAACTCATCCTGATGAATCGGTCTGCCGTAAATCTCAGCAAATTTCTCATCGGTGGCCTCGGATACAGGACCATCGAAGACCACTTCTCCTGCCCGGAGCCCAATAATCCGGGTGGCATATTCTCTAGCGAGGTCGATAAAATGCAAATTCACGATGGTCGTAATCCCAAGCTCCATATTAATCTTTTTCAAATCATCCATAACCTGCTTGGTCGTCAGTGGATCCAGTGAAGCGACAGGTTCATCTGCAAGGATGATTTGCGCCTCCTGCGCAAGAACACGAGCAATAGCCACGCGCTGCTGCTGACCTCCAGATAGTTGATCTGCACGTGTGTAGGCCTTCTCAGCAATATTGACCCGATCGAGAGACTCGAAGGCTAAATCAATATCCTTCTGTGGGAATTTGCCAATTATCGTCCGTATTGTGGAATGATAGCCGACCCGCCCTGCCAATACATTACGAAGCACCGTCGTACGTTTGACTAAGTTAAAGCTTTGGAAGATCATTCCAATATTTCTACGGATCATTCGGAGCTGGCTTCCCTTTGCCTTCGTGATGGATTGCCCATTTATAAGAATATCGCCTTCTGAAATATCATGAAGCCGGTTAATGGAACGTAGCAGGGTTGACTTTCCAGCACCCGAAAGACCAACAATAGCTACAAATTCTCCAGCTGGAATAGTCAGGTTAATGTTGTTTAAGCCTTTGGTTCCGTTTAGATACGTCTTGGACACATTACGAAGCTCTATCATGAAAATCATTCCTTTTTGTGTTTTCGTATATTCGTATAAAAGAGATAGCCAGTCCGGGGGGGGGAATCCGGAGCTGGCTATCCTTAGTTCCTGTTATACACCAACATCGTTGTATCCTTGAACGGCCTGAACTACTCTGTTTTTACTTTATTGTTGTATTCACGAACAATGTCAAAGTTGCTATCTTGCGACTTCACATAGCCTTCATGCGAGTAAATATCTTTGATAATCTCATGTCCTTCTTTGTCAGCAGCGATATCAATAAACGCCTGCTGAATCTTCTCAATCCATTCCTTATTCATATCTGAACGGACCGAAATCGTGTCGTTAGGGATTTTATCAGTAAAGGCGAGAACACGAGTATCTTCAAATACTTTCGGATAATCCTTAACGACTATATTACGAGCATCCTGGAAAATAGCTGCGGCATCTACATCACCGTTCAGTACAGCAAGTACGCCTTGGTCATGTCCCTTAACCGTGATAGCTTGTACATCCTTCAACGGATCAAGTCCTGCATCCATTAGTGTTGCAGCCGGCCATACAAAACCTGCTGAGGATGTAACGTTTTGATAAGCGATTTTTTTGCCTTTCAAATCGGCAACGGATTGGATCGCAGAATCTTTCTTAACAATAATCATAGATTTATAGAAGTCAGCCAATTCATCTGTCGGAGCACCCGTTTCATCATTTACACCAAAACGTTGAGCTTGAAGAATAACTTCAGCAGCTCCTTTTTCTTTTGCCAATACGTAAGCTGTTGGAGGAAGGAAACCTAAATCTACTTTTTTGGAAGCCATAGCTTCGATAACAGTGTTGTAATCAGTAGAGACACTTACTTCTACAGGAATACCGAGTTTATCACCCAGTAATTTTTCAAGAGGTTTCGCCTTAGCTTCGAGCGTATCCGCATTTTGGGAAGGGACAAATTGTACTGTGAGCTTCTCTGGAACATAACCCTCTGCTACAGGAGCTGCCGTTTCCTTCGGTGCATTTGCTCCATCCGTCGATCCTTGGTTTGCAGTATTGGTAGTATTGTTAGCACCACAACCACTAAGCAAAGTAATAGACATCATTAGCGGCAATACGAATTTACTTATTTTTCTCAAACGAAAGACCTCCACTGTTCTCTTTTTTTTAGTACTTCTAGACTATAAATATTTTGTATTAAATCTAAGGCCTCTAACTATTAAATATATGTAAAATTTATTTTAATCTCTTAAAATTTCCAAATTATCTGATAGAATGAGGTCTGAACTTATTATCCGTAGGAGGCTACCCATGAATAAAGACAACACCTTAACCTGCGAAATCCTCATAACAAGTGATCTACATGGGCATTTAGGGCCCATTGATTACCGCACGGGTGAGAAACGACAAAAAGGCTTAGCAACCATTGCTAGCCTTATTAAACAAGAAAGATCCCATTGTCCGGAGCTAATACTTCTCGATAACGGTGATCTTATTCAAGGTACACCGCTAGCTTATTATGCAGCCACACAGTACAGTGACGAACTAAATCCAGGCATAGCTGCATTGAATGAATTGAAATATGACGCTGCAATTATTGGTAACCATGAATTTAATTTTGGTAAGCCACTGCTTAATAAAGCCATTCTGGATTCCAAATTCCCTTGGTTATCTGCTGGAATTATAGATCGCGCGACATGTAAACCTGCATTTGGTAGACCCTATATCATCAAATGGATAGACAAAAAAATCAAAGTAGCTATTCTAGGAGTTACCACACATTACATTCCCCACTGGGAGAATCCTGTCCATATAGAAGGACTTCAATTCAAGGATTCGTTAGAGACTGTAAAGCTTTGGTGTGCCACTATTAGAGAAGAAGAACAGCCCGACTTACTCGTTGTAGCTTATCATGGCGGGTTCGAGCGCGACCTCCTTAGTGGTGAACCTGTAGAGAGACTAACTGGAGAGAATCAAGCCTATGCAATGTGCACAGAGGTTGAAGGCTTAGATGTATTAATTACCGGACATCAGCATCGCTTCATAGCTAGTGAGCTAAATGGTGTGACGATCATACAGCCTGGTTGTAATGGACATTCCCTCGGTAAGATTTCAGTAGTCTTTCAAAAAGAAAACGAACGTTGGAAGATTAAGAGTAAACAAGCCGAACTCCTTGCTGTAGACGACAAGACCGCTGTAGATGATACAATTCTAGAGCTTAGCAGCACGCTTGAATCAGAAACTGAAGCCTGGTTGGATGAGAGAATAGGTACAGTTACCGGTGACCTTTCTATTTCTAGTGCAGATGAATGCCGATTGGCTGACCATCCCTTTATAGAATTCATGAATAAGGTACAAATGGAGGCTACAGGTGTAGAGATTTCGACAGCAGCTTTACTCAGCAACGATTGCAAGGGCTTCAGTAACACCATTACCCGGAGAGATATTCTTTCCAACTTCATTTATCCTAACACGCTAACTGTGCTAAGACTGACCGGACAAGATATAAGAGAGGCACTGGAACAAACCGCCAACTATTTTCAAAAGGATCTAGAGGGAAATGTAATGGTTAACCCTGCTTATGTAGAACCTAAATCGCAACATTACAATTATGATATGTGGGAAGGCATCCACTACGAGCTTCATATCAATAAACCTGTAGGCAAAAGAGTCCTCCATCTGCTGCATCGTGGACAGCCTGTAGAGGACTCTAAGGAATATGATGTTGTTATGAACAACTATAGAGCAAGCGGCGGTGGAGATTATGAGATGTATAAGGGCAAGCCGATTGTCAAAGAAGTACTGATCGACATGTCTGAAATTGTCACGAATTACATTGAAAAACGCGGCCAAATTGAAGCTACCTGTGATCACAACTGGAGAGTTGTTTAGGTCGTACTGATGAATGCCTCAATATCGGTTTCAATCAGCATTAAAGCACCTCTCCAAAAATCAATGGAGTGTACATCAATATCCATAAACTTTGCTACATCTGCAATATTATGCTTGCTGGTAGCACTAAGGAACTGACGATACCGGGCGACGAACTCCTCGCCCTTTTTTAAATATTCTGCGTAGAGTCCTTTAGCGAATAACAGTCCGAAAGAATACGGGAAGTTCATAAATTCATAACCAGCCATAAAATATCCGGCCTTGTTCATCCACATGTAAGGATGGATCGTATCAGGATCAATGCTCTCACCGTATGCTTCCACCATACAAGCGATCATCAATTCGTTCAGCTCTTGAACTGGAAGCGGACCCGAGGTTCTTCTCTCATATAATTTAAGCTCAAATAAATAACGAGCATAGAAGTCTACAAGATAATACCCGGCATCGGAAATACTTCTCTCCAATAGAAGCTGCGCTTCCTTCTTGGTCGAACTAGTGAGTAGTGCCTGATTTACGATCGTCTCGCAAAAGATCGAAGCCGTTTCGGCAATCGGTATCGGATAATCTGTGTTCAGCATCGTTTCTTTTCCCAGACAGGAGCTATGATATGCATGGCCGAGCTCATGGGCAAGAATACTAATATCTATAGCATTTCCAGTGAACTGTGTCATGATTCTGCTCTCGCCTATCGGAAAAATATCAATGCAGAGCCCATATCCACCCTTACCCGCTCTAGGTTCTGCATCAATCCATTGCTGATCAAAAGCCTTTTGAGCTAAATTGGCCAATTCCTCACTAAAGGTTCCGAAGCTAGAGACAATTCTTTTTTGTGCATCTTCGTAAGAGATTTTCACACTTTCTTCGCCAATCGGTGCAAAAATATCGTAAAAAGGCAGCTTTGTGGAATGTCCCAGCAGTTCGGCTTTCTTTTGATAATAGGTATGAAAAGCTGGCAAACTCTCCTGAAGAGCGGCGAGCATTGCCGATAAAGTTTCACTGTCCATTCGCGATGCCACTAACACCTTTTCCAGAGAAGATTGATATCCACGCATGCCATAAATCGTTAGCGCCTCACCACTTATTCCATTCATGCAAGCTGCACAAACCCCAGCAATACGACTGCAAGCTTCAGCCTCGGCTTCATAAGCCGCTTTTCTTAATGTAGCGTTATTCTCATAGGCCATACTCCTTAGTTCCGCAAGCGTTACTTTCTTAGTTTCCCCTTGTACTACCACATCTGCAAGTGTACTCGATACGCTCTCCATGTAGAGCCTTCCCCACGCTTTGGAACCCGTGCTCTGCATTCTGGCAATCGCAACTTCCACTTCCTCATTTAACACATAACGGGATTGCAGAAGAAGCTCCTTTAAATAAAATTGATGTTTCAGAAGATAAGTTGAGCTAACGATAAGCTCATCTATGTGTTCACAAGTGCTAATCCATCGTTTAAAACCCGCAACTACCCCAGCAATCTCTGAGCTCAAATGTTCAATATCATCAGCAAGATTCATGGCTTCCTCAGAACTGCTGTCTGCGCTAAGCGTTAACTCTGCATAGGCTAATAAACATACATATACGCTTTTATAATCGTTGTAGAGTCTTAGAAAGTCCTCGATCGCTGCGACGGAAACACCCTCAAGCTTTAGATTGCCCTCAGCCCAGGTTTTTAAATCTATAATAAGTTGACCGAGTAGCTCACGATCCCCTTTTAACTTCTCTGACTCAAAGGAAGGATATAAGCTATCCAGATTCCATGTCATATTCATTTGTGAACCTCTCCTCTACTTCTTTGGCCATCCCTAATTTCTTCATTATACCGTCCTTAGTGGATAAAATCTGTATACTACCTATGTTTTCGGGATGGCGCAAGAACATAAAAAAAGGACCCTACCAACGTATGGCAGGGTCAAGGTCTATATTATAAGGGGGTTATGTGATTACTATAACCCTCTTAGCTTAAAAGAATATGAATAGTAGATAAAGATTGGCTTAATCTACAGATCTCTGTCCTCTTCATCAACAAAAAAAGGACCCTGCCAACGTCCGGCAGGGTCAAGGTCTATATTTAAGGGGGTTATGTGATTACTATACCCCCCTTAGCTTAAAACGATATGAATAGTACCTAAAGATTAGCTTAATCTGAAATCATCTCTTATTGGCTTAAAGCTGAAGGGTTATTTCTGGCCTTAGTAATCTGAATCCCAATATAAACAATTAGAAACAGCACCATGAACCCAGCAGAATAACGATACATCATCCCATAATCGGATGCCGCCGAGATTGCCCCAAGAATAATGGCCCCACTGGCTACCCCTAAATCTGTTGAGTTATAAAACATACTGTTCGCCATGCCATACTGTGCAGGTGTAGATGTCCGAAGCATCCAAGCCTGTATAGTTGGCTGAATAGCTCCAAAGCCGAGTCCATAGAGCAATGCGGATATAATGAGCATGGGCATGGATGTTGTATACGAGAGCACCGTTAAGCTCGCGACGACACAAACCGCTGCGGGAATCAGAACAGCAGCGGGTCCTCTTTTATCAAATAGTCTGCCGGAAATAGGTCTAATAATGATGATCGTAATCGCGTTAAATAAGAAGAACAAACCCACTTGCTCTAAATGTACCGCTTCGCCGAACAAAGCGATAAAGCTAAGTAATCCACCATAAGTGATCGCGAGTAAGACATTCAGTATTGCAGGCAATACTAACTTTGTATTAAAAGGAACCTTGAGTGGTTTGGATGGTGTAATGGATTGCTCGATAGGCTGTTTTTTCGGTACAGCTGGAAGCGAACGTGAGAACAATAGGACTGGAAAGGCAAGAAGCAAGGTGAATGTTCCGATCATCGCCAGTGTTCCGAACCCCGATTGCTTCATTACGTTCAAACCAATCATAGGACCAATGGACATTGCAAGACTGGTTGATAAGCCGAAATAGCCGATCCCTTCGCCCATTCTTTTGCTAGGAATAATCTGTGAAACAATCGTGGGAATAATCGTACTGGCTATCCCAAACCCAATGCCATAGCCTACCCGCATCAGCAATAGTGACCCGATTGAGTCTGCTACCACATAAAGACCGGTTATGGCGGCCGCGATGGCTAAACCAATATATAGTAGTACATTGCGGCTAACCCTCCGCATCAGAAAAGCAGTCATAAAACGTGAAGCAATCGCAGTTAGCGCAAATACACTTGTAACCAAGCTGACCATAATATCACCGGCTTGAAATTCACTTTTAACATAAGACGGAAATGAAGATAGCAGCATCTGTAAATTCATAAATAAAAATAAAGCACTAAACGTTAAAGCAATAAAAGACTTGGTCCATAGTTTCGTACGTAGTTCTTGTTGTTCTGGCATAACTTATGTTCCTACTCTCATCATTTATTTGATCAATATGATTGTTTATTCTTAGCAGCAACCCCATGAGCAGCTCATATTCATCACTGGAAATACAGTTCATAATCTCATCTGTGACTTGATCCTCAATAGGAAAGGTCTCCTTAATCAGAGCTCTTCCTTTTTCCGTAATATAAACCTTAAAAGAACGCCGATCATTCTCCCCGGTTCTTTTATAGACCAGTCCTTTTCCCTCCAAGTGATCCAGAATTCGCGTCGTAGTTGGTTTATCCTTACCCGAACGCTTCGCGATATCCTTCTGAATCAGCCCTTCCGTTCTGTCGACTTGAAAAAGAACTGACCATTGCTCAGGTGTTATATCATATTCCTTTAGCCCATTTTGGAATAACGCGCTTAATTTACGATAGGTCGTTCCCATCATAAATCCTAACGTAAGTTCGGATTGGTTATGCTTTGTCGTCATGATCAGACCTCTTCTCATTTCATCTTCTTTTTAATAGTTGCTTAAACAATTATATTCTAGACAACTAATTTTGTAAAGGTGAGACAAAATTATAAACTAACTATTATTAAGTTGCTTGACAAAGTAAACTAAACACGGTATTATTATCTCATGTTAAAGATACTTAACTTAAAGACAACTAGAGCGTAACACGCTTAATATTATTTATTTAAAGGTTGTGTAATTCATGGGATTTCTAGACAAACTATTTGGTAGAACAAAAATCGAGGAGGAACAAACAATGTCTAAATTAAACATCGGAATCATTCTGGGAAGTACTCGTCAAGGTCGTTTAAGCCCACAAGTAGGGGAATGGGTTAAAAAAGTAGCAGATGCACGTGGAGATGCTAATTATGAGATCGTAGATATCGCGGACTTCAAACTTCCACTAATGGGAGAAGTTGATGCCACTGAACAAGCAACCGCTTGGAATACAAAGCTTGCTACGTTAGACGGTTTCGTATTTATCGTTCAAGAATACAACCACAGTATTTCCGCATCACTGAAAAATGCACTCGATTACGCGCGTGAAGCTTGGAACAACAAAGCAGCGGGTATCGTGAGTTATGGTTCTGTAGGTGGCGCTCGTGCAGCTGAGCATTTACGTGGAATTTTGGGAGAACTGTCTGTAGCAGACGTTCGTGTACATCCAGCCCTGTCCCTGTTCACTGATTTCGAGAACGGTTCTGTGTTCAAACCAGCGGACCTGCACCTTACCAATGTAAACGGCATGCTTGATCAAGTATTGGCTTGGAGCGGTGCGCTCAAGACGCTTCGTTAAGATCACCCGCTTTAATATTATGAAATACACCTCTTAGAATAGACTTTGATAAACCTATGGTTTGTCCGGTCGATTCTAAGGGGTGTATTTTTTGTGTGTGATGAAATGACCACCTTAGAACAAGGAGCAATGATCATATGGTTTGTGCTTGCATTATTAACAGCTCTCTCTTGGGGAGGGTGAGTGTTTGGGGTGAAGCGCCCGGGCCATCGCATCCATATAGTGCTGAACGGCGCGCTGACTCACTTCCGCTTCTGGAACGAATATTTCGAAAAGGTGAAAGCATCCGGGATATAGGTGAAATTCGACATCTACACCTGCTTGCGTAAGTCGTGTTACATATTCGATCGTCTCATCTCGGAAAAGATCAAGCTGACCTACACAAGTATAGGTTGGTGGCAGTCCTGCTAAGTTCTCCGCACTCGTTGGTACCGCATAGGAAGATATCCTGCTGGCATCGTTCTCCTCGCCCAGGTACATGTTCCAAGCCGTTAAGTTGTCCGTCCGGTTCCAGATTGCACCTTCTTCCGTAATCTCATGGCTTGATGGCGTAATGTTACGATTGTCGAGCATCGGATACAACGGCATCTGAAAGATAATGGAGGGTCCGCCTTTATCTCGTGCCATCAGCGCAAGTGCTGCTGTCAGCCCGCCGCCACCGCTTGCACCAGCAATTGCAACCCGATTCTCATCAATGCCAAGCGATTCCGCCTCTTCTGTCATCCATACCAAGCCAGCATAACAATCTTCGATTGCAGCTGGATAGGGGTGCTCGGGTGCCAGCCTATAATCAACCGACACGACAACACATCTCGCCGTCTGAACAAAGCGTTCACACAACTCGTCGTCCATATCAGGATGTCCTAACACGTATCCGCCCCCGTGAATCCACAGCATAGCTGGAAGCTTGTCAGCATTTCGCCCAGCAGGTTCATAAATTTTTACCAGCATCTCCCCTGCAACACCCGGAATTTTTCGACTGGTTGTGTTTACATGCTCTGACCTCTTCACTGGCGGAGCCGACACTAAACTTCTGCTCCACTCTAAATTCTCTTCCAATTGAAACCCTGGAAATTGTGAATATGCCTCTCTTAATTCTGGTAGTATACGTTTATCCATACTCATGAAAATCCTCCAATACAATAATGATTGCTTGTATAATCCTTATTCCGTCTCGGCTTCCCACTTGGCAATTTCCTCTCGTACTCGAGGAGCAACCTCCGTTCCGAGCAGTTCTATAGCCCGCAACACCTGCTCATGCGGCATCGTGCTTAGCGGAACATACATCATAAAGCGTGTTATACCTACATGCTTCCGCAGATGAATGATCTTCTGGGCAACTGTTTCCGAATCACCAACGTACAATGCGCCTTCAAAGCTTCGGGCGGCATCATAGCTGGAACGGTCGTAATAAGACCATCCTCGCTCTTTACCGAGCTTGTTCATGCCGTACTGGGTAGATGGAAAAAAGATATCTGCTGCCCGTTCCGTATCTTCTGCGACGAATCCAATCGAATGAGATCCCACCTGAAGCTGTGATACATCATGTCCAGCGCGGGCCGCTGCCTTCTTGTACAGCTCTACAAGCGGAGCAAAATTCATTGGATTCCCGCCAATGATCGCCAACATCAATGGCAGACCCAAAAGTCCTGCACGCACGGCAGAGCTTTGCGTACCTCCGCTGCCAATCCATATAGGTAAAGAGTTTTGGACGGGCCGCGGGTACACGCCCAAATTATGAATGGCTGGCCGATGGCCTCCCTTCCATGTTACTTTCTCGGAATCCCGTATTTTCATAAGCAGTTCGATATTTTCATTGAATAGCTCCTCATAGTCATGTAAGCCATAACCAAACAACGGAAAGGATTCAACGAATGAACCCCTGCCCGCTATAATCTCGGCACGTCCATTGGAGATGCCGTCAAGCATAGCGAAATCCTGAAACACACGTACAGGATCAGCAGATGAAAGGACCGTCACAGCACTAGCCAGGCGAATCCGTTTAGTCAAGGACGCAGCAGCGGACAATACGATTGCTGGCGAAGAAGCTGCATAATCTTCACGATGATGCTCACCTATGCCAAAAACATCAAGTCCCACCCGATCCGCAAGTACGATTTCTTCGACCACTTCTCGTAATCGCTGTGCGTGACTCATTACAATTCCAGTCTCAATATCCGGCTTTGTTTCTACGAACGAAGTAACACCTATTTCCATGGTTTATCACACCTCTTTTAATTTTTCTCATGCACTACAACCAACAGAGATTTGGGGCAATCCTATTTTTTTAAGAAGAATGCTCTAGACAACGGATTAAAGCTGTCCAATCCATCTCACCATAACCACGGCTTATTCCTTCAGATAAATGATGATGGATAAGTTGGCCCAAAGGTAGAGGAGCTTGGACGGACTGCGCTGCCTCTATAGCCAGTGCAACATCCTTCAGCCCTAGCTTCATTTTAAAACCAGCTGGTTCAAACCGCTGTTCTGTCATTATCGCCCCATAGTTCTGATATAAGGGAGATTGAAAAAGAGCATTCACCACATCCATAAAACGGGCTGGCTCTATGCCATACTTTTCTACCATCAGCTGCGTTTCTGATAAAGCTTCCAGCATAGAAGCAATTAAAAAGTTTACGCCTATTTTCACAACATTTCCTTCTTCGCTATAATCCCCAATCTCGAATATTTCCTGACCTAATTGTTCTAAAACAGGAATTAACTGTTGTCTGGCTTGCTCCGGACCTGCCAAAATGATGCGCAATTTAGCTGCTTTAGCGGCATCCGGACGCCCTAGCACTGTGGCAGACACAAAGTACTGCTTTCTCTCCGCATGCGCCGCGGACAATTTCCGAGCCAGATCTACACTGATCGTACTGGCAGATATGTGAATTCCTTTTTCTGATAATCCATTCAAAATTCCATTTGGGCCCTCAACAATCTCCTCCAAAGCGGCATCGTCAGAAAGCATGGTTATGACCATATCGCTCTTTTGTGCGGCCTCCAATGGTGTCTCGGCATAATGCGCTCCCTGATCTATTAGGGGTTGCGCTTTTTCACGAGTACGATTAAAAATGATTAATTCATTACCAGCTTTCAACAAATTTTGGGCCATTGGAAAGCCCATTTTCCCAAGCCCGATAAATGATATTTTCATAAGTCTCTTCTCCGCATTAAGGATGATTTACAATAACGGAACGATCGTTCCAGAATAACCAAAAAAATTTATATTCCTGCAATTACAAAGCTTATCATCTCTTTGGCACGTTGCTGATCTTGATCTGCTTTTGCCATAATATTTATGCTTTGATGTAAATTCAGCAATAAATAAGACCACGCTTTGACATCAGTGGTTTTATCAAGTTCGCCTGATTGTCGGCCTTTTTCCAAAAGCTCACAAAAAGCCTGTTCTAAATTCAAAAAACTAGTCTTTATCAATTCATTTATTTTTTCATCCCGCGACTCTAGTGTTGTAGCTGCATTCGTTACAAAACACCCGCCGGGTAAGCTCGTATCGTACGCTGAAGTAATATGTTGCTCAAAAAATTGTTGAATCCCTGCTCTAACGCTTGACGCCTGTTCAAGAATGACCTGTCTATTGAAGCTAACCTTTTTGTAATGTTCCAGTGCGGCAATGTACAACGTTTGCTTGTCAGAAAAAGTATCGTAAAGACTAGATCGGCTAATGCCCATAACCTGCAGCAAGTCCGGTATGCTTGTTGCCTCATAACCCTTTTTCCAAAACAACAGCATCGCTTGATGTAGTGCTTGATCCTCGTTAAACTCTCTTGTCCTTGCCATGAGTAACACCTCCCGTAATGGCAATATAACATATCTGGAACGATCAGTCCAGATAAACTTCGAGAGAAAACCTAACGTTTTGCTTTGCATAGCTGATGAACTCTAATTTGCACACAAAAAGGCCTGTTCGGTAGGCTTCATCGCTTACGAACAGGTCTTAGTTTATTATTCCGGTCTCTCAATTTCAAAAATCTCACCAATCGTAGCGTAATTAGCTCCCGCTAAACGACTTACTGCATTTAAGGCTCTAGGGTCAATCCGCCCCTCCTGATAAATCGATTCATCGATATGAAACTGAACAATTTCGCCGATGAATAAATCACTCCCAGGTTCTTCTGCTCCTAGAGGTATCGCTTGTACAAGCTTACATTCCATTCGAACCTTTGCTTCCAATACACCAGGTACAGCTATATTTTTACTTGGGACCGGTGTAAGATTGGCAAGTTCAATTTCACTTTCTGCTCTTGGCAATGAAGCAGCGGTTTGATTGATTTTTCCAACATTCTCATCATCTACAATATGCACAACAAACTGATGATTGTTATAGATATTACGGGCTGTATCTTTTAATCGCCCCGCTGGTCTTTGAATAGACAGTGAAACCATCGGAGGATTAGACGAGACGATATTAAAATAGCTAAACGGCGCACCATTCAAAATGCCATCTTCTGATTGAGTAGTGACAAAAGCAATGGGCCTAGGAATTACAGTACCAATTAATAATTTATAGTTATCGCGCTCACTATTTTGCTTCGGATCAATCGAAATCAATCTCCCCAGCTCCTTCTTCACTCTTTCACGAAATCGATCGTGCTTCTAACGGTATCAATAGGGCGTACTAACTTCTCAATTTGCTCACGTTTAGGTTCCAAGAATGGTGGCAATGAAAGCTTTTCTCCAACCGTTTCGTATTCCTCGTCTCCCATAAATCCAGGTCCATCTGTCGCAAGCTCAAACAGGATTTGTGGAGCAACACGTGTATACAGCGACTCGAAGAAATGACGATCCACATAACCTGAAGTACGGAATCCAAAGTCTTCAAAATGCTTAGTCCACTCATCAAGCATCGCACGGTCTTCTACTCGGAAAGCCGCATGGTGAACCGTACCAAAGCCTTGACGCGAATTCGGTAAGTCCTCGTTATGCTCAACAATAATTTGCGCCCCGTTTCCGCCTTCGCCGACTTCAAACAAATGATAAGCATCTTCCTGACCGATTTCTTTAAACAGCATGACTCTTTCCAACATTTCTTTAAAATAGCTGAAGTCAGCTATGCGTACAAAGATCGGTCCCAAACCAGTGATCGCAAACTCTAAAGGAATCGGTCCTTTTTGCCATGGTGTACCTGATGCGACCCCTTCATTAAATTCATCAGAGATAAGTTGATATTGTTGATCATCAAAATCTACGAAGGATAAAGTCTTTTTGCCGAATTGCTCTTTAATTCCATTATGCTTCACATTAAGGCGATCAAAACGCTTTACCCAGTAGTCTAATGAAGCATCTGTTGGTACCCGGAAGGATGTCTTGGCGATCTCATTGGTTCCGTGTACGCCTTTAGGAATGTTAGGAAAGTCAAAGAACGTCATATCCGTTCCGGCACTGCCCTTATCATCTGCAAAAAACAAGTGATACGTTTGGATATCGTCTTGATTGACGGTTTTCTTCACTAGACGCATTCCCAATACGTAAGTGAAGAACTCGTAGTTTTTCTCTGCGCTGCTTGTGATAGCTGTTACGTGGTGAATCCCTTTTAAATTTCTCATGATTATACACTCCTATAGTTTAGTTTGATTTTGTAATATAATTCCCTAGATCAAGAAAGATTAATTGAATTATCTTAATGTTAAGATATCAGCGAAAAATTTTTGTTCGATATATGAACGTTATACTATTACTGCCTTCACGCTTATATCTTTACGTTAAATATCTTTAACTTAAGATAAATTTAACACAACTTCGCTATTTATGTCAACCAAACAGACCAAAATAAATCCCTCCACAATTCAATCCTGGAGGGATGATCCGTTTGAAGTCTATTTTGTCTCTCTCTAATTCTGCTATTTATTTACCAAATTATAAATCGCTTGAGCGGCTTCCGCACGTGTGGAAATGCCTTTTGGTTCAAATATCCCGTCGGAGCGTCCTGTAATCAACAGTAAGCTTCCTGCCCCCTTTACATATTGTTCAGCCCACGGCGAAACTTTAGAATCATCCTTGAATGAGAAGTCAGGGTTTATCGCTGTCTTACCGTTTATGATTTCGTATGCCCGCATCAACATCGTAACCATTTCTTCACGTGTAATTTGAGCGTTTGGAGCAAAAATCGTGTCACTCTTTCCTGTCACAATACCTGCTTGGACGGCGATAGAAATGGATTCGGTATACCAATCGTTCAACATCACATCAGCAAAACTGATTTTCAATTCGCTTGTTTGCTTATGTTTAAATGCTCGAACCAGCATTGTCGTAAATTCAGCACGGGTTACCTTACGTTCTGGCTCAAACACTTTTTCGTTCGTTCCACTTAAGATCTGCTTCGACGCCAATTCTTGAATGACATTAGCAGCCCAATGACTAGCCGGCACATCAGTGAATGTCTTCGTTACTTCTAGAACAGCATATTTACTGAGATGGTTAATCTGCGCAACCCATTCGCCATCCATATATTCCCCACCAATATAATCGAGTACTCCACTATCGGAGATATAGTAGATACCCACCAATTTGGAATTTTGATATGGATCCTCTTTTAAGCGAATAGTGATTGGTTTATTGAATGTAGTAACGCGAGTTTCCTCCCCGTCTTTCATGATCGACAAGCTAATATTAAACACTTCACCTAACAACTTAACGCGTTGGGAATAATCCCCATTAACTAGGAGTTTATCAGCCTCGGCTTCAGGCAATGGGTTGATCGTAAATTTGATACTGCTGTCCTTCAGGTTATCGTTAGAAATACTGTTGACCAATTGTTGAACCCATTCGCTCGAAAGATCTAGCGTTAATCTATTGGTCTGGATCGTTAACTGATTTTGACCGAGTAGCTGAGCTGTATTAGCAGGTATTACAATATACTTTTGATCATCGGTAGCTGAAATCGTTACCTTTCCGTTTGCTGCTAATTTCGCAAGATCTTCACTCCTCACAACTAGCGTATCAGGTCGAGTGGTCTCCGGTTTAGGATTGCTTGGACCTGGATCTTCAGGAGTACTAGTGGTCTTGGCTGGCACAATAACTACTATGCTTGTTGTACTTGCTTTGGTATCATCGGACGCTCTCGTAACTTCCAATACAAGATCTACGACCGTCTCTTCGCTAGGTGGCACGATTGTCCCGTCAAGTGCAATTACATTAGTCGAACTTGATGTCTTAATTGCAATAGTATACCCTGCCGGTACAACTGGCAGCGTTAATTTCGTAGCATCTTTTGCTGGTGCCGCGATCGTTGTAAGGGTCGCTGCGATTTCAGCCGCTGTCGGCGAAACTTCAGCTTTACGCGGTATGAGTTGAGCGTCAGCCCAATCAGCATGGTCGCTGTTCGTTGGATTATTCACTGGCGTGCCTGCATCATTCACAAATAACGTGAGCTCATATATACCTGTTACATCCACTTCTATAGGAATGCCTGGTGCAGGGCCGTTTATGGTATCGAAAGTTGGACTTTTATAAAGTGATAATCCATCCCCTAAAACTTCAAACCACATCGTGCTTGGTGAGCCTTTGGTGTTCTTCACATCGTCTATACCAATAACAGCCTTAAATGTCCCATAGGCACCGCCTATGTTATATACAATGGTTGAAGTGGCGTGAGTTCCGATTCCTTTTTCAAAAGTTTCTCCATTAATTTTAATTGGTGTTTTGTTGTTGTTAATCGCTCGATCCTTAAGCGGTGGATGACCTGCCCAGCCACTTGTTGCGCTTACCCAGTCCAAGTCAGAAATATACACAGATTTAGTGGCTGTTTCAGGGAGTGAGTCCATGATGATATATACAAAAGATACGATCTCGCTGTTCGTATACCCATCCTTTACAGCAATAGCCTTTAACGAAGTCGATCTGGATAGATCGATTGCACCTGTATACAGGGTACTCTCCTTCGTAGGCATATCGCCGTTTGTTGTATAGTATATTGAAGCGCCTTCCGTTCCAGATTCAAGGCTAACCTGGATACCCTTATCGTAACGTCCTGATGCCTTGCTTGCTGTAGGGATAGTAGTCTTTGGCAAAACAATTGCATAGTTAAAAGTCTCTACCGGACTATCTACCCAGTCCTTCTTATAAGCTATCGTTTTTATTGTAGTTGTTTCTAAAATCTTAATAGGCCCATTATATTTCAAGCTGCTTTTAGTCGGAGTCTTACCATCAGTCGTGTAATAAATGTCTGAATCTGCAGTGGTTGTGCTTAACTCAAGCGAAAATGGTGCACTATACGTGCCAGGCTCCACATTAGAAGTTGGCTTTTCAACAGTCAATGCATCAATAGTATAGTTATAAGAAATCACATCGCTGTCCAAAATCGTTTCGCTAGCTGCAAACAACTTTAATTCAGTAGTTTTTTGAATGATAAACGGACCCGTATAGAGGTTTGAGTCTCTTGTCGGTCTTGTTCCATCCAATGTGTAATAGATTTTCGCATCAGTTGTAGCAGTCTCTAAAGCAACGGTAATTGTTGTAAGATAAATACCTGTTTGTTTATCACTAGAAGGAGCTACTGTCTTCTCATCCACTGTGCCGGATGCAACTGCCTCTGCAATCACTGTTGAGCCTACTTCAACCGTTGTCGTAACATAGCTTACTTTAACGCCATTTACTGTTTTATGCAGAGCCTTCTGGTCAACTCCATCAAGATTAATCGTTGGATATTCGCCATAAAAACGCGCTTCCCATGTGATGGGGAGTTCTCCTGAAGTATTCTGGAGCTCCGTTTTGGTATTGCCAGCATGAGCTACACTAATTTCGTTGTCTCCAAGCTTGAGGGCATTCACCTTTACGTCTGGAACTTCTCTGGACAACCTTGGAGCAGTCACAATAACATGCTGCGGCGCGTTAGGTTCAACCCCCATCAGCCCTTCAATGATGTTGCCGATAATCGTGTAAGAAATCTCCGGATATTCTCCATTTGTCAACGTACCCGAGTTATATAACTCATGTCTATTCTCCCTCGTTTCCATGAGGAATTTCAACCATTTCCAACCTTCATCTACTCTATTATATGGATAGAACGTATCTGGCAAATAGGAATATGCTTCAATATTCGCAGGCGAATTTGGCTTGTCCAGCTTGGCTTTGGAGTTCTTATCTGCATAAATCAATCCATTACCAATTTCACTCGAAATATAATCCAGGTATTGACTATTTCTTTGGCCTGGGTCGGTGATAAGTTTCATGGGCATGAACCAGCTGTTCTCTTTGCCGAAATCGTTGTATTTTGTTACCCCGTCAATATTCAACGCTCTAGCATAGTTTCCTATTGTGTCACCGTCCTTGACGCTCCATTCCTTGTTAAAATAATCTTTCAATTCTTTCGCTTTGCTAAAGAAAGTAGTAGCTTCAGCATTCAAACCTTTTGCCAGTAACATATTTGCATACGCTAGTGTTGCTTGATATTGCGATCCTATTGCATCCCCAGCTTCGATAATAGGTTCGTCACTTCTTTCGTTATAGCTTACTGCTCCTGAGAAAATACCTCCGCCAGTACCTTCAGCAACGCCATTGCCGTTTGAATCATGTGCCTTAATAAAATCAGTCATAACCTTCGTATAGAAATCCCACATATATGGATCATTAATATACTCGTCATTTCCTGTCCAAAGGTATTGCTTGTATGCTTTTTCGACTAACTCAAACTGGGCCGGTACCTCCCGTACGAAGTTGTTATCGTTCTTCCAGTCAATCGTATAATTAGAGCCATCAAAGTTAAACGCCCAAAGGGTGTACCACTTTCTGGCCTCGGTCATCCCTTTGGCAAATGTATGAAACATACTAAAGTTCTCTTGATCAAGTCCAATCATATGCGCCCCTGCAGACTGGTGAACAAAGTCTCTACTATAAAACGCAGTACGATGCTTATATCCCGCCCAATAAGATGGGATATAGGTAAAAGGGCCTGCTTGACCGCCACCATTATTCACGTTATTCGGTCCGGATTTACCCGTTTGTACAAACCCAAGCGCCTGGCCAACTGCCCATGTGAAGGTATCCTCCAACAGCCTATTTGAAGATTGCAGCGTTATGGGCTTGACCTCGTCTGATAGGGTATACACGGCTTTAGCTACAGTATTTGGATGGTCTATCACATCTTCATAGACCGTTTCAGCTACCGTGCTCGGGTTTACGATCAAATTCCTGGATTGCGCATGGACCTTTGTGACAGGCCAAAATCCTGCAGGAAACAACGATCCGATCATGCAGAACAACAAAATCACACTTACCATCCTTTTATTCATTTTAGACATGTAATTTCTCCTTTTATATATTTGATAACGCTTACAACGAAATATTATCATGGTCATAATTTGATTTATATGTATCAGTTCTACTGTCGAAGCGTTCATTTCTCCTGTCTACCTCTCCACCCAGACAAAAAATAGAGCTATCTTTAGCTCACAACGTTTCGCCATGAGAGAAGATAGCCCTATTCTATATTCTATGCGTTCGTTACACGCCGGAAATGCCAGCTCACACTTTGAAAATCACCTAACGTGATTGGGATTTGTACACCTGCATGCATTAATGTGTCTCCATGTAATTCCATACCTGTCGTTTGTTCCACATATACATCCGTCGGATTTAAGCCTCTCAGTTTCAGACGACGTAGCGGTTCCGCTGGCTCAGCCAAGACCTTAATCCAGAAGACTAATGCTTCCTCTTGACCTTCAGACACAAACATCCAAGCTGTCTCATTGCCTTCAAATGGACTGCTTAAGCGATAAAAATCCCCGTTAAACGTCAAATATCTGACATCCTTACATTGCTTAATCTGCTCCTGAACAAGCCTCTTCTCCGCTTCTGTCATCTTCTCCAAATCCAGCTCATAACCAAAATTACCAGACAACGCGACATCTCCACGTGTACTCAGCGGCGTATTTCGATGTACCTGATGATTGGGTACAGCAGTGACATGGGCTCCCATCGAGCTTATAGGGTAGACTATGCTAGTGCCATATTGGATCTTTAAACGTTCAATTGCATCTGAGTTATCACTCGTCCACGTTTGCGGCATGTAATACAGCATGCCTGGATCAAATCGTCCTCCACCGCCTGAGCAGCTCTCGAAAAGAATATGCGGAAAGCGTTCTGTGATCGTCTCCAAAACATGATACAAACCCAACATATATCGATGAGCGGTCTCCCGCTGGCGCTCTGGGGATAGAGAGAGCGAGCCAATCTCTGTCATATTTCGATTCATATCCCACTTCACATAGCTAATAGGTGCAGAAGATAACACCTCACTTAAATTGTTTATCAAGGCATTACACACCTCTTGTCGAGATAGATCCAACATAAGCTGGAACCTGCCCTCAGTTCTACGACGATTAGGGATGTGTAGACACCAATCAGGATGAGCTTGATACAACTCACTTTGAGCAGAGACCATTTCTGGCTCCAGCCAAAGTCCAAATCTCAACTTTCGCTCATTAAGCTCCTTTGCTAATCCAGCAAGTCCGTTCGGTAATTTACGGCGATTCTCGAACCAATCCCCAAGGGAAGTGCGGTCATTATCTCGTCCTCCAAACCAACCATCATCCAGTACAAACAATTCAATTCCCATGTTCTGGGCTTCATCTGCCAGGCTTATAATCTTCTTTTCATTGAAATCAAAATAGGTCGCTTCCCAGTTGTTCACAAGAATAGGGCGAACTTGATCGCGATATAACCCACGACTCAACCGCGTACGATACAGCTTATGATACTGTCGTGACATCCCGCCTAATCCTTGACTCGAATAGACCATCACCACTTCCGGTGTCTGAAATGACTCACCCGGTTCAAGGAGCCAATTAAAATCAAATGGATTGATCCCCATACTAACTCTAGTCGTCTGATGCTGATCCACTTCTACGGAAGCTAAAAAGTTCCCGCTGTAAACGAAGCTAAACCCGTAAGCATCTCCATGGTCTTCTGTCGTGCTTGGCTGAACCAAAGCTATAAACGGGTTGTGCTGATGACTGCTTGATCCACGACGGCTTTCAACGGATTGAATACCCGGTGCAAGTGAATTACGATATAACCAGCGTTCCTTCGCCCATGCTCCTGACAACTGAATCCATTCTAAGGATTGATAATGAAAATCCACACTCGCACTCAAGGCACGGAGTAATTTAATCTCCTGTTCACCACGATTCACATAACGAACTGATCTTATGATGGCTCCGAAACTCTCATAAATGGTGTAGCTCAAACAGACTTCCATCTGAGAAACCGGATCAAGAAGCATGATTTCCAGCGTAGTTGCTTCCTCATCAGACTCAACGTAAGTTGCTGGGAGTCCTTCTAACCTCGGCTTTCCAGAAACGATACGATGAGATTGATAGAGTAGCTCCGCTGCGGTTGATCCGTCCATGAAGGACATCTGGTACGCCGGTTGCCGATAGTCCGATGTACCGTAGCCTGGATATTCTTGTGCAACCACATCAAGCGAGAAATAGGGTTCTTCTTTATCCGTCATCGGGGAGAAAGGTCTTTCTACAATGGGTAGGAACTGTGTTAGATCTCCGTCCGATACACTTTGTCCCCAATACAAGTGAATTAAATAGCCACGTGAATCAGCTTGAAATATATAACTAGTCTTTTTGGATCGCAGATGAAAAATACGTTTATTTTCGTCATACACAATGCTCATACGATTTCACCTAACCTTTAACAGCACCATCCGCTAGACCACGGATGAAGTATTTTTGTAAGAATAAATAAAGAATTGTAACAGGTAACATCCCGATTACACATCCCGCAGCTACCCAGCTAATTTGGTTCTGGAACTGTGAGATAAACTGAGATAGTGCAACTGGAATCGTCTGTACTGAAACTTTTTGTAAAAAGAAGATAGAGAATTGATAGTCATTCCACACATTAAGTCCCGTAAGAATAATAACCGTTGCTGTTATTGGTTTCAGAAGCGGTAGAATAATGCGAAAGAAAATCATAAACTTGCTACAACCATCAATGGAACCCGCCTCATCCAATTCTCTCGGAACCGAACTAATAAATCCAGTAAATAAGAAAATCGTCAATGGTAGCTGAAATGTCACTTGCGTCAGAATTATAGCCCAGTAAGTATTAATTCCGCCCAATTCAACGATCATCGAATACAGAGGGACGAGAATCGTCAATGCAGGAACGATCATACAAGAGATACATAGTAAATAAATGAACTGATTCCACTTCGTTTGAAAACGTGATAATGGATAGGAAGCAAATGCACCAACCATTACAATTAAGACCACTGAGCATCCTGTAATAATGACGTTATTCATAAGCGCCTGACTCAAATGAGCCTGATCCCAAGCCTTCATAAAATTCTCCATGGTCATATCCGTTGGAAATATCCACTTTGAGCTTGTATCCTCTGTTGGCTTGAGTGCCATCCCAAGTAAGATGTAGAACGGAATTAAGTGAATGACTCCTATTAAAGTTAGAACACTATATTTTAAAGTTCGCATGTTATAACTTCACCTCTTTTCGCTTCAAGAGGATCAATGAGGTAATACTGACAGCCGCAATAAATAAGAACATAACATTACCTAAAGCCGCTGCATAACCTGCATCTTGTCTGGCAAAGTATAAATTATACATCATCGTGGACAAGGAAGAAGAAGCATACCCTGGTCCCCCGTTTGTCATCGCTACGATTACATCAAACAGCTTCAAACCGCCAATGATGTTCAAGACAACGTTAATCGTTATCGCTGGCATTAACAGCGGAAGTGTGACGTTTTTGAATTGCGACCACCAGTTTGCCCCGTCAATAGAAGCGGCCTCATAGTAATCTTTCGGAATAGACTGTAATCCAGCCACGAAGATAGTCATGGCAACACCCATGAACTGGAATGTGTTTACAAAAGTAATTATCCCAACTGCCCGTGGTCCGTTTGCTAGCCAGTCGACTGGCTGTGCACCAAATATTGCTAAGAGATCATTGACGGCTCCCCCATCAAATTGGAAGAAGAAATACCAGATGTAACCCATAATTAACGAACTGATAATAACCGGTAAATAAACGATGGTTCTTATGAGTCCTTTTGCTCGTAACTGCTGATCTAAAAATAAGGCATAAGCAAGACCCAGGATATTCTGAAATATAGTACTACCAAATCCATAGACTACCGTATTAATCATCGTTGTCCATGTATTCTTATCTGTTAACATATAGATGTATTTCTCAAAACCTACATAGCTGTACTGCTGGGAGTAGCCATCCCAATTTGTAAAGGAAATACGAATCCCTTCAATGAATGGATAAAAAATAAATACGGCAAAAAACAGTAACGCTGGGATGTACATGACATTTAGTATTGTCGAGGAACCCCACACTTTCCGTTTCACTTACACCATCCCTCTCTCCTCGAACTTCAAAATAAACACCCAGGACCTTATTCCAGCTCTCCTGGGTGTCTTCAAAGTTACTTTTTCTCTTTATTTGGTTGCACTGAGACGATCGAATTCTTTCTTCATGTTCTCGGAGTATTCTCTTGCATTAATACCACCTGCAAGGATATCCTGCCCGTTCTTACAGAGCACATCCCACATACCGTTTGGTAAATAGACACGATCAAAGAAAGGTAACACTGGGGTTTCTGCGTATTGTTCATAATAAGCTGTTAGATCACCTGCATCGATTTTCACATTCCCTAATCCTGGTGGTAGTTGGTTTGACTTTGCAACAGCTGAAATATTCTCAGCTTGTGCATAGTAAGCAACGAATTTCTTTGCAGCTTCGATATTTTTGGAATCTTTCCATACGCCCCAAGTTGTCTTCTCTCCCCCAGCAAACGTTGGGATATCCCCAGCTTGGATTGAAGGAATTGGCATAAGACCTGCATTTAGGTTGGCGTTAATTTTCTTTGCCTCTTCAATAAAATAAGGTCCATAGAAGCCAAATACCGCCTTTCCTTCCGCGAATGCCTTAGCAGAATCACTGTATTTAGCAGTTAATACGTCTTTGTTTAAATATCCTTTATCTTGCATATCTTTGAACATTTGCGGTAGCTGATCGAAATTCGTCCAATCAAATGTACCATCGAGCAGAGCTTGTCCTGAATTCTGTTCTGCACTAATCAACAGTGGTGTTGCCATAAAATCAAACCACTGTCCGATAGGCCATGCATCTGCGCCGCCAATGTGAATTGCAGCTACTTCCCCGTTACTCTTTGTCTTTATAACTTCCGCTGCCGCCAAAAACTCATCATAAGTCTTAGGAACTTCTAATCCATATTCTTTCAAGAGATCAATGTTATACACCGGACCCGATTTATCCTGATCCATAGGAAGCACATAAAGTTTACCTGAATCGTCCGTTACGCTTGGTTTAATAGATGCATCCAAATCCGCTGCCCATGTTTCTCCCGAAAGGTCAGCCAAATATTCACCATAGCGATTCTTCGACCATCCATGCGTAGCGAATACATCCGGCATATCCTTGGAAGCCATTTTAACCTTCATCATGTTCTCGTAATCTTTCCCCGGTGCACTAAAATCCACTTTAATATTAGGATTGTCTTTCATAAATTGCTCTGCAATCGTTTGAAGCACCGTTGCTTGCTCACCCACGACATTTGTCGAAACCGTTAGGGTGACTTTTTTCTCCGATTTACCCTCTGATGAATTTGAAGAACTGTCTCCTGTATCCTTGGATCCACAAGCCGTTAGCGATGTAGCTAATGCCAGTACAAGACATGACATTGACAACCATTTTTTTCTCATCTTTTCGTTCCCCCTATGGTTAATAAGAATTATTTTATATACTAAATGTATCATTGGTGTAGCCGCTTACATATGTACTAAAACTACGATCGCTCCGACGATATCTACACACCCTATCTGAATGAGAAATACTACGTTATGATGACATTTCAATGCATAAACTTCACTACACAGTAAAGGTGGCTCTTATATCTTGAAGCAACATTTATATACTTTGAGGTTTAAGTTAATGATTCTTTTTGCCATAACTATTATGATTCCCGTTCTACTCATTGGTTTTGTCATCCCCTATTACTACCAGACCATGATAACGGAGGAAAAACAAGTTCTAACAGAAGGAACCCTGAAAGCAATGGCTCGTAATATTGAAACTTATTTGGATGATTTGGAACGAATAACCTTGATGCCCTTCTGGAATGAAGATGTTATGAACGCATTGAAGTTTAAAGCTACCAAGCAATATGATACGGCAAACGACTATATAAAGCTTCTTACCGATCGCGCACTAAATGAAACGCTTCCTCTAATGCTACAAAATACGAGAAAAGACATATTAGGCACCCTACTCATCCCAACTGACGGGACAGTATATGTTAACGATACAAAAGAATTTGCGAGACCCATTTCTGATTTTTCTTATCAGCAACAAGACTGGTATAAACAAGCTTTTGCTGCGGATGGGAATGTAGCATTCATAAGTGCACACAAACGTGATTATTTAATGTTTGCTGAAGAAAAGCAAGTATTCTCCGTTGCTAGACTCATTAAAGATCCGGATTCCAAGCGTGCCCTAGCTGTAATTATGGCAGATGCAGATACAAATATATTGAACACGATCGTAAGCGATATCTCTTTTGATGTTAGTTCAATCGTTGTTATTCAAGATAATAATAGTCAGTTGCTCTATTCCAGTGAACCCATCTCAACAGCTGCACTAAATGGTATTGGAGATTCTCAAGAGTTTGTAGATGTCAAAGGGAAAGACTATGCCAAAGTTACTGAGAGCATCGCTCAAGCCGAATGGAAAATAACAGTACTTCTCTCGGCGGAAGAAACCGCCTCCAAAGTAAGATGGTTGTATACAGTAGCCTTTCTATTCTTAGGGATAGGGCTTCTCGTCACCTTTGTATTGTTCCTATATCTGTCACGTAATATCGTAAATCCGTTTAAACAAATGATTCTAGTCATGCGAAAAGTACGGCAGGGAAACTTAGAAGCTAGATTCAACACAAAAGGCCGAGATGAGATAGCTCTCCTCGGCGAAGCGTTGAATCAGATGATTATACAATTAAATGAAATGATCAACCGGGAATTCCGCACCGATTTAGCGAAACGAAATGCTGAGTATCGCGCACTACAATCGCAGATTCAACCTCATTTCCTCTATAATATATTAAATGGATGGATTGGACTGAATCGTGCAGGTGAACGCGCCGTGCTAGAAAAAGCCATACTCGCCTTAAGCGGCATGCTTCGGTATTCCCTTGAGTATAATGATTGGTCCAGTATTGAAGAGGAATTTCTGTTCCTACAACGATATGGTGAACTTCAGCAATTACGATTCGATGATCGATTAAGCATCCAAATGTCTTACGATCCTGAGCTGAGATCATTCCGACTTCCGAAGCTTCTGCTTCAACCATTATTAGAAAACACCATTATTCACGGGTGTGAACCAGCAAATCATGAATGTACTGTCACCATCTCTGCTTCTACAACCCATGAGAATGGAGTAGCTTGCATACAGATCAGCATCTCGGATAATGGTATTGGGTTTATATCCGATAAGCAGTCACCTTCTATAACGAACGGTGTTGGTTTACAGAATGTAAGTGAACGCTTGCTTCTTGCCTATGGCAAAGATAACGCACGTTTTGATATTCAAAGTACTGTCGGTGTTGGGACAACATCTACGATTACAATTTCCTTAATGCCGACCTCTGATGCATTTCAGACGGATAACAATCAAAGTGATCCAGAAACAACTTAGTAAAATGACGTGTACTATAGTAGCCGACTTGCTCGGCTACTTCTTGCACTTTTAGACCAGGGTTTCTCAACAGCAGTTCCTTCGCTTTGACCATTCGAATATGCGTGAGATACTTTGTAAAGGTTTCACCCATTTTTTTATGAAATAATGAGCTTAAGTAATTCGGAGTGACATCCATATCCATAGCAATTTGCCCAATTCCAATATCTTTCATATAATTCAAATTCACATAATGTAATACTCTTTGAACAAGATCCCCCTGCGTTAATTCAACTTGCGATTCTTCAGCCAAACGATTCTCTTGAACACTTTGGAGTACCTTCATACATTGATCTATTGGCATCGTAAATTCCAGTTTGCATCCTAAAGAAATGTTCAATGATTCAAGGAGATGCTCCAAAGCCTTAGGATCCTCATGAGCTAGAGATTTCATCAACGGCTCTAAATGCTTCAATTCATTCGTATATTGAAAAAAGTCCTTCATGCTCGCAAGCTTACACAGTCTATCAACTCGCGTACTAAGATCTCTATAGTAAGGTTTATCCGTAATTATCCGTACTTCCTCTTCCAACCGTAGTCTTCTGGAAGGTAAGACACGGAGTAATGGTTGCAGCCCCTGAAGTACCAGCAATCTATGTTCAAGATCAAATAACTCCATAAAGCTCTCAGACTGGATTCCCGATATTATACAAAGGTTTGTCTCAAAGTCCTTCATTAACTGATTCAGCACGACATTCAGCTGTGGCGAATAATCTTTCATTCGCTGTTCTACATCTTTATGCCATCCTATAATCTGAGCTATACTCCCGTTTGGAAACGTAAAGAAGGAAATTACATGTTCTAACTTAGAAAACGGTACTTGTCTGGCAAACGTTTCTTTGAGCGTTCGAATCCATTGTAAGCGAAGCTTTGCCTTTTCTTGTTCAGAGATAGGACTGTCTATTGAAAACAAAGTTAAAGAAAACAGATAATCTTGTATTGGGGATTTCAGACTAATCTCTTCTATGGTTCGGGTTTGATGCAACAATGAATTGATAGCGGTTTCAAAAAGATTAGATATTTGCTTGGCTTTTACTTCATGCTCCCTAGTAACCTTGTCCATAATATGCTTTAAATCATCTGGTCCAAGCGGTTTCAATAAATAGTCTACCACTCGAAGTCGTAAAGCCTCCCGAGCATATTCGAAATCCGAGAAACCTGTAAGGACAACCCACTGTGTATGAGGCGATAATCGGCTTCCTTGATCCATCGCTTCTAGTCCGTTCAATCCAGGCATTCGAATATCCACAAAGACGAGCTCAGGATGATACTCATCCACTAATCTTACTAACTCAATTCCGTTCTTTGCTTCAACAATCTGAATGTTTAAGGAAGTTTCCTCAATCATACTACGAAGCGCCAATCTAATTAATCGCTCATCATCAGCTATGATAACTTTCATCAGAGATACCTCCATTGCTATTTCAATCTATGATGTGGACAACCGTCATATGAATAATACCAAGAGTTAGGTTAAACAACAATTCACTTTAAAAGGATACGCAAAACAGCCTTGTTCAGTACGGAAAGAAACATACTGAATAAGGCTATTCTATTCTGGCGCTTACTCGATCACAAATCTTCCAACCGTCTCATTCATCATTTCTGCAATATTCGCCTGGTGCTCAGAAGAAGCAGCCACATCTTCAAACGCTTGTAATGTATCTGAAATGTGATTTCGAATGCCACTTACATTGTCCGCAGACTGTTGAGATACTGCGGCAACATTCGTCATCGCTTGATCTACCTCTGCCATTGATAGCTTCAGTCCGTGCATTGAAGATACCATTTCACCTGTGATCTCATGAAACATATCGGCATCATTTTTATATTGCATACTTACTTGCTCGAAACTCTCATAATCACTTATCACCGTCGAATCGATAAAATCCAGTAGCGCTTGTGATTGAAAGGACACATTCTCAAAAGCATCTTCCACTAGCAGTGTCATTTTCTGAATTTTCCCCACCGATTCCTCCGACTGTACAGCAAGTTTGCGTACTTCATTAGCAACTACAGCAAATCCTCTTCCCTCATCCCCAGCTCTTGCTGCCTCAATGGAAGCATTCAAGGACAATAGATTCGTTTGAGCTGCAATCTCCGAAATGTACCCGGCCATTTCTCTTACTTCATTAACAACTTTCCCAGCCTCGATCGCGTGCATAATGGAATTTTGTTTCTCAGCATACAAACTTGTCGCATATTGAATCGATGCTACAGCCTTTTCCTTCGCGGAAGCTGCCTGTACCAGAATTTCTTCGGAGGTATTTAGTGCTACTCCCGCCTTATTACTTAGCAGATCTGCATTGGAGATAATCTCTTGTACTGTTGCATTTACTTCTTCTGTTGTAGCACTTAAAGATTCACTTCCAGAAGCAACCTCTTGCGAGGAATTATAAATTTGATCCATTGTAGCATTTACTTCCTCAACTGTTGCAGATAATTCTTCACTAAGTGCACCTAACTCTTGTGCTGAAGAAGAAGCACTAGCTACGATGGTTTGTACTTGCTCTGCCGAATGATTAAGCGACTTCACGATTCGACCAAATTCATCTTCAGCATCAAACTTAGCTCTTTGAGTCAGATCTCCTCGACCAAACGCCTCTGAAAAGTTCAGGATAATGGTTACTGCTCGTGAGAAATATCTTCTCAAGGACAAATATGAACCGATTGAAATCAGGATAACGAGAAAAGCAACAATGATATTGACCGTAAGTCCTTTTTGAAATAGCTTCTTATTCTGAACATCTGCATTTTGGGCACTTCCTAAGTTCATTCCAACTAATTTTCCAAGGTCTTCATTTCGTTTCGTATTTAACGCTTCAAGATTTGAAGTGGTATCTTCACTAGGATCATATGTAGGTGTATTCAGCATCTTCTCAAGCATCGGAAGCTGAATTTGCCGATACTGTTTCGTTAATGATAAAACTTCAACATAAATCTCCTTTTCGTTTGGGAGGGAACGTGTTTCTTCATACTTATTCAAGATTCCATTGTTTTCAGCTTGAAGCTCAACAACTTTCTGATAACTCTCTTGAAGTTCGCTTGGATCATGACTAGCGATCATCTTATTCGTTAAGGTTACTATTTCATGATTATTTGATTCGAATTTCCCAAGTGCATAAACTGACGTAAGATCGTTCTTATACATACTTCTAGAGTTCGCATACATATTGCTGAAATACACACTACCAACGATCGCAATGATCAGAGCACCTAACAGTAATATTGAATTAGTAACAGTAATTTTGCCTACGATAGTCCAATTTCTCATTTTCCTCATGCTTTGCACTCCCTATGTACTTTTAATTAAGCTTTCATATTCTACTACTGGCATTGGTTTCGCGAAATAGTATCCTTGTGCGATTTCACAATCTATTTGTTTCAAAAAATCAATTTGCGCCTCTGTCTCAACTCCCTCTGCCACAACTTTCATATTTAAATCCCTAGCTAGCTTGACCATACTGGCAATTACTATCTTCCCTGTCTCATCATTTGACTTACTCATCAGAAAAGCCCTGTCTAACTTAATGACATCCGCAGGGAAATATTGCAATACATTTAAGGAACTATAACCTGTCCCAAAATCATCGATAGCTATGGAAAATCCTTTACGTTTCAACTCCAACAAAATATCTCTAACAAACTCTAAATTTTGGAATACAATAGACTCGGTCAGCTCTAACTCTATCAATCTAGCAGGTACCTGGTACCTGTTAATAATATTCGTCAAATGGAGCAGGAAATCATTATGGTATAGGGTTATAAGCGATATATTCACTGAAATCGGAAGTGGCTGGATTCCTTCCTGGATCCATTTACTCAACATGATACATACTGATTTAAACACCATTAAATCTAATTTCACAATAAAGCGATTCCTCTCAAATATGGGGATAAATACTGCAGGAGATATAAGTCCTTTCTGAGGATCATTCCATCTAACCAATGC
Source organism: Paenibacillus sp. FSL P4-0184 (assembly GCF_038004625.1). Lineage (NCBI taxonomy): Bacteria > Bacillati > Bacillota > Bacilli > Caryophanales > Paenibacillaceae > Paenibacillus > Paenibacillus sp. FSL P4-0184. Next base: position 926,836 of record NZ_JBBORN010000001.1, read on the forward strand.
CTCAGCGCCATGAAAACTGTTCACTCGCAGATCCATTTTCGGTTGTAAATATACTATAAATTCACCATTTGTCATGGCAGCATCCATCTTTCTTACGATGTCTTGCTCTTCGTGTATCTGCAATAACAATTGTTCGTCAAAGAAAGTGCATGAGCTCTTGTATCCACCTTTAATGGACTTACAAGCGATTCCTGCTCGGTCAATACATGTGAGGATATCGCTCTGACGATCATCTATACAGTAAATTCCACAATTAATCACTAGCCTAAAACCTTCTTCATTTCCAAATGTATAGTCGCTCATTTGTTCAGTAAGTACTTGTATACGGATGATTAATTCCGCCTTATTATCATACGAAGTGAAAAGAATAAAACGATCACCCCCTAAGCGTCCAATGACATCCTCGTCTAATGTGTTTGCTGTTAAGCTATTAGCCACTTGAATCAAAATGCTATTTCCTTCATGAAAACCGACAATTTCATTTATGTATTTAAATTGTTCAATATCAAATTGCAACACAGCAAACTTTGTATTCGGTTTCTCTTTAAGTAAATACTGAGCATCTTTAACAAATTTATTAGTTCTAGAAAGATGTGTTAACTCATCCTCAAAGGCAATCCTCTCCATCTGTTTCCTAATTTTGCTCTTATTTAATAGAATGTTTACAAATATGATCAATAATAAGACAAACATGATTACACATAATAGAAAAGTCGCCTGGCTCATTTGAGACGCTTTGGCCATGATCACATCTTTCGGTATCACGGAGAGAATATACCAGTCCTCAACCCCCTGGATGCCCGAATAGCCAACCATTTTGCTATCTCCGTTAATCCAAAATATTCCTACTCCAGATTTTTTTGCGGTTATGTTCTCTTTAAAGATTTGCAGTTGTTTCTTATTTCTAGAATCAATACTTATACTTTCGAATATGTTATCAATGGACTTATCCTCTTCGAGATTCTTCGATTGGATAATGACTTGTCCCTTTTGATCAATGATTTGAGAATAACCATGACCTTTAAAAAAAGAAACTGCAAGAGCATCATAAAGATCCTGTGTATATCTGCTGGCAGATAAAGCACCCTTCACTTCACCTTTAAACTTAAGTGGACTATTGATCGTAATAATTTCTTTATTGGAGATCTTATCTAAGAATGGATCAGAAATACTGCTAATACCCTGCAGAGCTTTTTGAAACCCTACTTCATCTGATACATCAAACATTGTCCCATCCGATGCGTAAGCTTTACCATCTGGGCTGTTGATGCTAATTCGAATAAAATTATATTTTTTATCAAAGTGATGCAGATATTTTTTGGTCTTATCCCAATCCATATAATTGATTTCCGAAATAGAATCAGCAATTCCATCTAATGAATCTAATCCACCCTGTATCATATTTCCAACCGATTTACTCGCATGTATCGTAGCTTCTGATGTAGCAGCAACCGCTTCTTGCTCATAAGAGTTAGCAGTCCATTTTATGAAATAGTAAGAACACCCCCAAAATATCAACGTTGCCATTATGACGAGGCCTATCATTCTCCATACTCTCAGTGGTTGTGTCTGATCCATGTACTATCATCCTTTTTCCGATTTATTACGTTTTTTTATTAGAAAACGAGCAAAAAAAAGCCGCTATCAGAATGATAACGGCTGCATATGCATCAAAAAATAAGAGCATGAAACTCCCACTGCATGCAACCGGCTGTCATATCTATAAATAGATTTAGACCCTATGGCTTTGTGTCCCTATTTTTCAATAGGTTTACCAATATTTTGTTTTCACTATTACTAGTCCTAAATACTCTATTAAAAATATGTTACCTCCAAAAGACCTATTTCCGCTGTGATTTAATTTTTTTGAATGGGAAATTTTTCACAAACGTCAATGTTAACTTTAATATAATATTTATTAATGTAAAGCAACAATTCTGCGAACAATTATAAAATTAGATACTAAAGCCCAATGTAACATATATATATGTCACATTGGGACTTACTTCTCAACACGAACTATGTTTGTCTTACAAACGCATAACGAAGAACAGCTTCTTCTAAAATATCAATCCCCATAATGATATCATCCAAGTCTGTATATTCATTAGGATGATGACTAAGTCCATCTACAGAAGGAACAAAGATAAGCCCTACTGGGCAAAGTTTGTTCATGTTCATGGCATCATGCCCTGCCCCACTAATCATCCGTTGACTCGATATCCCCTTCTCTTCACAAATGGATTCTAGAACATGAGTGATCTCATCCGATAATAGGACTGGTTCCTCGGAGATGATTTCCGTACTCGCAATTTCAAGTTGTCTGCTCTCTTGTACTGAGGCTATCGTCTGATACAAATGGTCTAACACACGTTGCCTGGATGCCACGGAAGTAGATCTGATATCAATTTTAGTTTCCACTTCTCCCGGAACCACGTTCATGGCTCCATTTAAGATTTCTATCACCCCGAGCGTCGCAACCGTTCCAAATTCTTGTTCGAGTTTGGCTGCTTTTTCAAGCTCTAACGCTATTTCAGAAGCACCCAGAAAAGCATCTCTTCTCATATTCATAGGTGTCGTTCCGGAGTGAGATGCTTTCCCTGATATTTGAATATGAAGCCTCACGGGCGCAGCAATTCCAGTCACAATTCCAATTCTTTTATTATTGTTTATTAAGACAGGACCTTGCTCAATATGTAATTCGAAAAACGCTTTTAATTCCTCATTAACTCTACTCGCCTGATCTATACTGTTATAATCAAGTGCACATAGCGAAAATGCCTTTTCCATTGTAATACCGTCTTTGTCCTTCAAAGACCTATATTTCTCCTTCTGAAATAACCCTGACATTATTTTGCTGCCTACTGTTGAAATACCAAAACGCGAGGATTCTTCACAGGCAAATGAGATAATTTCGATCGGATGATCCGTTTCAATCCCTTTTTCGTTTAGACGTTTGATCACTTCCAAAGCAGCCGTTACACCTACTACCCCATCGTACTTCCCACCTTGGTATACCGTATCCAAGTGAGAGCCCATTACAACGGGTGGGAGCCCTTCTATCTTTCCATTTCTTCTAGCAATCACATTTCCGCAATGATCCATCCGAATATCTAAATTTTCAGCCTTGCACATCCGCATAAAAGCACTCGTACATGTCTGCTCTTCATTTGTATAGGCAATTCTAGTGATGCCCTTCTCACCCGAGTTATATTGATTAATATTATCAAATAAAGCCTGATATCTTCTCTTTCTATCCATGCTAATATCTCCAATCCTGGGTATTCATGATTATGGTTTCATCAAAATTCGTGAATGATATACAATAGAGGTAGTGCTAATCTTTAAAAATTACTTACTTGATGAGGTGTATTGGATAGTGATGAAAAAGACCGTTATTTTTAAAGAAAATGATCAATTTACAATTAAAGCTGATTTTTATGAAACAAACCGTTCCCAAGCCCCTGCTATTGTATACATTCACGGAGGCGGCCTGCTTTGGGGTGATCGAGAAGATCTATCCGAGGAAATGATACAACTTTACACTAATAATGGCTTTGCGCTATTTTCGATTGACTATAGATTAGCCCCTAGGTCAACCCTATCTGACATCCTTGAAGATGTCCAAGATAGCCTTCTTTGGTTAGAAAAGGAAGGACCAAAACAATTCTCCATTGACCCCTCGAGGATCGCTGTAGTGGGAAGCTCAGCAGGTGGTTTCCTTGCACTAAGCACAGGAATGTTTACCCATAAGCCACGTGCGATTGTTTCCTTCTATGGATATGGCGATATTAGCGCTCCATGGGCACTCGAACCAAGTAAATTCTATTGTGAAAAGGATATCGTCTCCATGGAGATTGCAAAAGGTACAGTGTCCGATCAAATCATTACGAGCGCAAGCGTTGACGAGCGTTTTCTTCTCTATTTATATGCAAGACAATCCGGTCGTTGGATCGAAGAAGTGACAGGCTTGAATCCTTCTCTACATAAGGAAGAACTTCTCAAATTCTGTCCTATTCATCATGTAACTAAGGAATTTCCCCCTACATTGTTACTTCACGGAACGAACGATGTAGATGTGCCGTATGAACAATCGGTATTCATGAGAGCTGCGCTAGTGAAAGAAGGAGTACCGGCAAAGCTTATTACTATTCCAAACGGAGAGCATGTATTTGAAAAAGATTTCGATAACCCTGTTGTACAAAATGCTCTTCATCAGGTGATTGATTTCCTTCAGCTTCATCTTGCTGAGTAAGTCTGTAGAAGAACAGGAAAATCCGGCACTAAAATAGTGCCGGAAAATATAGGAGACCGCATGAATTATTTCTTGTTTAATTCGTGGAAATGCGTCCATAAATGATCGCAATCTTCTCTAGCTTCCACTTTAATCATATTAACAACACTCTCATCATGACCCACAAAATATTCGCGAAGGTGAATGTCAGAGAAGCCATGCTCTTTCGCATCATCTCTTGTGCTGCAATAATGAACTTCTTTAACACCTGACCAAATAATAGCGCCCATACACATTGGACACGGTTCACAGGTGGCATAAATTACACAATCCGATAAGTCCATCGTGTCTAGCTTTTTGCAAGCTTCTCGGATAGCTACCATTTCCGCATGTGCGGAAGGATCCGTGTCTCTCATCATTGTATTGCTGACCGCTGCAATCACCTCATCGCCTCGGACAATCGTTGCACCAAACGGGCCTCCAAATTTCTTGTTCATACCCTCGATCGTTGCGTCTACAGCCAATTTCATGTAATCCATTTCAAATTCCTCCTCTAGTTTAATTGGGATGATTTTAGTGTTTTGCTAAAGATGGTGTATAGAACAAACGAAACAATTAAGCCACTAAAGAAAGCAAAATCATTCATCCTAACTAGGAAGGGGATACCCTTAAGAAATGCACCAGACATAGGAAGGATGAAGCTGACTGCTAAAACAGCCATCGCAACAGGATTGTAACCATTCTTATATTCACCATTGCTACCTGCTGGAACATAGATATGGTCAAGATTTAATACTCTTTTCCGATGAATAAAGAAGCTTGAAAGCATAATACCCGCAATTGGACCAAAGATGGATCCAATAAAGCTATAGAAGTAAAATAAGGTCGTCGTACTTTCTACAAGCTTCCATGGCAAAATCAAAGTTCCAACAACGGCTGTTAAGACACCTGCAGTCTTTACAGTGAATTTTTTCGGGAAAAGAGATGACATTTGCAAGCCAGCTGGCAATAGGTTTGCAAACACTACGAAGGCGATTGCTCCTACGTTTAGCGCTAGAATCAATACAACAACCGCGAAAGTGTTTTCAATTTTATCAATGGCATGAACGATATTGAAAATCGGTTCACCAAACGCAATTTCAGTACCCGCGATTAAAGCCACACAAGTGATGGCAAAAAGAATATATGACAAGATAAACCCTACTGGCAATCCAATCATAGCCGCTTTTGGTGATTTCGCACGATGTGTGAAGTCCGACATATTCACAACAGGACCCGCCCAGTTAGATACCAATGCACTCACGCAAGCAATAAAGACTAATGGACTTGAGCTTGGGTTCGCTGGTACATACTCTAAAATCGGGCCAAACCCTCCAGCAATCTTGATCGCCCAAACAGCAGCACCAATAATAAACACATACACTACTGGGGAAGACCAGTTACCGAATTTACCTAATGTTTTCATTCCACCTAAGAACAACAGAACCGTTGCTGTCCAAAGAATCGCATAGGAGATCATTGTCGGGAATGCTAACCCGAATAGTGTGAAGCCACCGCCTAAATCCATATAATTCGGAATAAATCTAGCAAATATAACATTTAATGATTCTGCACCAACAACGGTAGTGGTTCCAAAGAATACTAATCCGGCAACAAGTCCTCGTATCAATGCCGGTATAATTGCTCCTTTTACCCCAAATGAATCACGAAGCAACATCGCGAATGGCAGCCCATATTTGGAGGCAGAATATCCGTTTAAAGCATAAAATGCGGAGACAATAATGGCCGAAAGCATAACGGCAAAGAGCACCTGTGTTGTATCCAATCCTAAGACGAAGAAGCCTGCAACTGTCATATACGACATAATATTATGAACAGCACCCATCCAAAGGGTTATATAGTTGGACATTCCCCAGTCTCTTTGCTCAGGCTTCTTGGGCAGTAATTCCTCACCGTAACCGTATGATTTGTACCTATCATAATTTTGTTCCAACTTTGCTTGATCCATATCTACACTTCCCCTCGCTTAAATTACTTCACGATATGAGTGCCTGCTTGTTCATTCATCGCATCCTTCAAGCTTTCCGGATTCGTAATAATAACTCGCGTTCCACTGTTCTCTAAGAAGCTTAAACTTGCCTCGATTTTAGGCAGCATACTTCCTGCCGGGAAGTGATTTTCTAGCACATATTGTTTAGTCTCATCAACCGTCATTTTGGAAAGCTCTTTTTGATTCGGCTTACCATAGTTGATGCATACTCTAGACACTCCTGTTGTAATAATTAAGGTCTCCGCATGAATTTGTTCTGCTAAAAGACTCGTTGCAAAATCCTTATCGATGACTGCATCAACACCTTTGTACGTGTTATCATCAGACTTCACGACTGCGATACCTCCACCGCCTGCAGCGACAACGACAAAGCCCCCGTTGATTAATGACTTAATCGCGTCTTTCTCCACAATATCTATAGGTCTTGGGGATGGAACTACTCTACGGTATCCTCTGCCAGAGTCTTCTACAAAGCTCCATTCCGGATGTTCTTTTTTCATTTCTTCCGCTTGCTCTTTGGAAAAGAAGGATCCTACTGGTTTCGTCGGATTCTTGAAATTAGGGTCTTCTGAGCTTACTTCGACTTGTGTAATCACCGTAGCCACATTCTTGTGGATCCCTCTAACTGCAAATTCATTAATTAAAGCTTGTTGAATTAAATAACCGATTCCACCTTGTGTATCGGCTCCACAATTCACTAGTGGAACAGGAGACATGCCGGCAATTTCATGTGCAATCTCAGATCTTCTTAGTCCAAACCCTACCTGTGGTCCGTTACCATGAGTAACGACGACATTGTAGCCCTCTTGCACCATATCAACAATATTGACGACAACTTCTTTTACTGCTTCAGATTGGTCATGAATCGAATCCAGGCCGTTTTCCTTGACCAATGAGTTCCCGCCAATAGCAACGATTACAGTCTCTTTCATCTGATGCCTCCTATGTTGCAATTTTTATGCGCTAACCGAGTAACTCAAGAGATTGCTTTTTGTGTGAGTGGTATAACGGATTCGTTGGATCATTCTTAATCGCGTTCTCGATAGCCTCAATGGCCTCTTTATGCTTACCAAGCGATCTTAGACTGTTCGCCTTATGGAAGGAGAAGTCATATCTATTCGGCTGAAGCGCTAGCAGCTTATCCATCTCGATAACTGCTTCTTGGTGTCGCCCAAGTTCTCTTAAATAATTGGATTTGTGGTAGCGATAGAACGTTTCATTAGGTGCCAGCTCACAGGCTTTATCATATTCCTGAAGAGCTTCCTCCGGTTTTTTCCACAGTCTCAAACAATTCGCTGTGTAGAAATAAAATTCTAAATTAGCTGAATCAATATAGATAGCGCTTTCATAGCATCGAAGTGCCTCTTCATATCTCTTTAGTTCTTGCAAGAAATACCCTTTATAATAGATGAAATCCAGGTTGTCAGCATCCACTTCTAGCGCTCTATTGATGATGGATATAGCTTCTTCATATTGATCGTTGTTAGCGAGAGCCTTTGCCTGCTTCACATATTCGTTATTTTCTTGGAAGCTTTGTTCTAGAATCTTCACGACTTTATGCTGACCGTTCTCTTCGGCACGTTGTAGGGATGAGAGCCCATCTCGATCAGGCAAATGCACATCTGCTCCTGCATGAACAAGCGCTTCAATAATGTCAGAATATAGTCGTCCGCCATTCCCCAATATGACTGCTTCAAGTAGGGCTGACCAGCCTAAGTCGTTGACATGATTCACTGGAACCCCAGCACCAATACACACTTCTACTGTTTTTAAATAGCCCTTTTCGCTCGATGGTAACAGCGCTGTACCTCCAAATCGATTCACGCTCTTCAAATCAGCTCCACCAGCAATCATGAGACGCAGGATTTCATAAAAGCCATTTGCTGCTGAGCAAATAAACGGTGAGAGTTGTGTAATATCTCTAGTGTTCACGTCACTTCCTGCTTCTATTAATCTTTTAGCAATGGCGATTTGATTGTTTTGAGTTGCCGCCATTAACGCTGTTCGCCCTGCAGCATCTTTATAATCAACACTGGCACCTTCGACTAATAGTTTCTCAACAGAAGCCAGTTCTCCCTGTTCACTCGCCTCAATAAGTTTTGTATTCAAGGATAGACTATCCAAAATTGTTCACTCCTTCACAGCCTAGCACGAAGATGTTCGTCTAGTTCGAAATAAGAATGGTGGGCTAAGCAAGCTAGCCCTCTTCTTATTTAATATTTTCACTTAATGCAAGTAATGCTTGTTCAAATGCTTCGATTGGAGGGTTAACGATACCTGCACCAATCATTCCAATCCCCGCATCTTTATGTGCAATGGCTGTATTAATAATCGGCATAATTCCTGTTTGGATGACTTTTTGAATATCAATACCTGTTGGAATCCCTATAAAGTCAAGCATTGGAATCGTCACGTTAGGATTTTCAGTGGTTGTGATTTCCGCCATTTTTGTGGTGTAGCTGATTGCATCATCAACGGTACCCCCCACAAGCGAAACAATAGCCGGTGCAGTTGCCATAGCAAATCCGCCAATTCCATAGGTCTCCGTAATCGCACTGTCACCAATATCAAGACCAGAATCCTCAGGTTTGTAACCAGCGAACATAGGACCAATTACTTGTTGTGCAGGACCTGTAAACCACACGTTTCCAGCGATTCCACTCACGCGGATACCGAATTCCACTCCGTTACGAGCCATTGTGGTAACAATGGTACTATTCTCAATACCATGCGCAGCATCAAGGGCACATTTACAAAGCGCCATCCATGTCGGACCCGAGAAATAGTCGCTGCTGCTAACGAATTCAAACACCTCTTTTTTCTGTTCAACAGTGAAATCGGTTTGGATAATATAAGGCGTTAGTGCTTGAATGAGCAGGGTTGTTCCAGCTACATTTCGGTTATGACACTCGTCCCCCATATGAAGGGCTTGTGAGAGCATTAGGCGCAAGTCAATCCCATTTGGATTAAGTTTCATCGCATCTCTTAAAATAGGACCCAATACATCTCGCATCCAAATCAAACGCTGGATAACACTCTCGTCATTGGCACCCATGCGAAGGATTTTGGACATTTGTTCACTTAAATTTGTATAGGCAATATTTCCATAAGTTTTATTCTCAACAATATGCATAAACATGGAAGCCGATGTTACACCAGCCATGGAACCAACACAGTTATGTTCATGACATGGCGAGAAAATAATCTCTCCTGACGCGGCTAGTACAGTTGCTTCGTCAATATTGGGGGCAAGTCCTTCAAATACAATAGCCCCTGTTACCGCACCTTTCATCGGACCATTCATTCGTTCCCAAGTGATTGGCGGGCCAGCATGTAAAATCGTATTTTTCGTCATACCAGGAACCACATTGATCGCTTGGTCAAAGCCAATCAGTACCGGTTGCGAGTTAATAATTCGCTCAACAGCCTCTTTGTTAGCAGCTTCAATCTTATCTGTAACACTTGGGTCTTCAAGCTTATCCAGCGCAGCAATTAATTCTGGATTCCCTCTGCCTGGCGGCGTCCACTCCAAGTGAGTTACATTCGCGTTTTGTTTTAACAAATCATCTCTAAAGTTCGCAATGCCTACATTTATGACATTTAGTTTATTCGTAAAAAGTTCATTGATTTTACTCATGACTATTCTCCTTTCACAACGAATTCTCTTGCTAGTAGACCTGCGTTCTGACTGCTGCTAGCATGTGTAGCACCAGAAGCTAACAATTTATTTATTTGACCTTCAATATTTTGACTATCTAGCTCTGTTCCAAGAATGTATCCAATAATCTCTAGATGTCTTCCTTCATCTTCAGCGGCTTGCTTCGCTTCGATAATCGCTGGAAGCATTGCGCCTACAGGATCTTCGTGCGCTCCGAAGCCTAGAACAAAGTCCATCACAATAACACCGACAGAAGGATCTTTTGCTTCTTGAATAAATCTTTCAATCCGAGTGGATGGATCTATCATTGGATGTGGTTTGCCTTGTGTAAATTGGTCGTCTCCGAAGTCAATAAAGGTATGATCTTGGCTTACTCTAACATCTTTTAAGCGATATTCAGGATCTCTCTGAATGTTACTGTAGACATTATCGAATTTCTCCATAGCAATGTGCATCGCTTCATCACAGAGCGTACCGCCACTGAATAGTCCACGGATATATTTTTGCTGAGGATTTAACTTCGCACGCACTTCTTCAATAAGCGGAAGATTTAACGCACGTTTGTTAAGCTTCGATTCGTCTGCTCCAGCTAAAAGTACCGCTTTAAGTGCCGCTTCTTTTGACATTTTTGCAAAATGACCGCCAGCTTGGGTGACCTTTTCTTCATTCCCACCCACAAACCAAACCACGACTGGTTTCTTACATTGTTTAATTTGTGCAAGTACTTTCTCTTCTACACTTGGTGCTGGTGGTTTAGATACGAGAACAATAACCTTTGTTGCATCGTCCTCTTCTAACGCTTTAATTCCGGCCAGCATCATAATGCCGCCAACCTCTTCACTTAGATCTCTACCGCCTGTACCTATCAACTGTGTGATTCCACCGCCAAATTCATGAATACGAACCGTTACCTCTTGGCTACCTGTTCCTGATGCGCCAACGATCCCTATATTGCCTTTTCTCACGGCATTCGCAAAGCACAAAGCGACATTACCAATAATCGCAGTTCCACAGTCTGGCCCCATCATTAGCAAGCCTTTTTCTTGGGCTAAAGTCTTTAATTCAATTTCATCTTCAATACTTACATTATCGCTAAACAGCAGGACGTGAAGATTATTTTCAAGAGCTTTTCTTGCTTCTCTAGGAGCGTAGCTCCCATTTACGGCAATAATCGCTAAGTTAGCTTCAGGAGTACCGTTTACAGCTGAGGTAATTGTTGAGTATTTAACCTCACTCTTTCCTTTAGAGGAATCTTTCTTTTTCGTTAACAAATCATTGATGCTTTCGAAAGCACCCTCACATAGTTCTTCAGAGGCAGCCTTCACAATAATCACTAAATCACTTGTTTTGGCACTTTCTACTTCAGGTGTCATCAAGCCCACATTTCTAATGACCTCTTTATTCATTTCAGTACCCATTGCAATAATGGCTTGTTCTACGATTTCGATCTGATTCGCTTTTGTTGAGAGTGACATCAAAGATACGGAATCGATATACGTGTTTGGTTTTACTAAAACTTGAACAGTCATACTTTTACCTCCCATTTACATGTTCATTTCCAGCCCTGCAATAATTCCTATGGCTATATCTGTACCTGACGTGGAGCCTATAGCCAATACCCTACGTAAAGAACAGATTAATTCTTCTTCACTACCTCTAAATAAAGCCTCCATTAAATCAATAATGGAATCTCTTACCTGGCCAGCGGCTGCTTTTGCTAATGCCATATAGCTGATATCATTGGTTAAAGCTTTCGCATGTAAGACGACTTCTTCACAAAACGAATGGTGTGAAAAGTATTGATGATTCTCGATGTTAAAGACGGTAAACAATCCCACCAAGAAATCATCGCCGGCTGGCGTTAAGCCTGGTCCAAGGCCTATGAGCGAAGCTGCATGTATGATTGCAGTAGCCATTCGCTTATTTTGCAATTCCGATACAAGTAACTGCGTCCGTTCATGAAGCATTCTAGACATTTCATCGTCAAAAGGATTGCCACTTTTGAAAGCCCTTTCAATTCTGCTGTTATTTCCGTGAAGTTTGATATATTGCTTCATGGTGGATAAATTCTTTTCTAAGACATCCGCTACTGAAGGGTATTCGGGCAATATACAAGTCCAATTCTTAATACCTTCTATTGTTATAGACATCTTATTAGCAATCGACAGAACCGAATGATCCGAACTTACAAGGTCATTCACCCTAATATCTGCTTCTTCAAAGTCTTCTAAGTCAATAATAAGTGTATTAGGCGCATTATCGATTCCCTTACACGCAATAGTATACAAATCACCACTATCCAAACATTGAATATTGAGTGTGCGATTAAACGTGCTATGAACAAAACCATGAAACTTATGATGAATGATTCGTTGAATAAAATCTCCATCACCGGATTTCGCAAATCTCACTAGAGTCACCTCTGTTTTAATTCCTTATATTTTCAAAAAGGTGATTGACCTCCTTTTCACTTCAACAGATGGATGAATGCATTGAATCATATGATTTGGTTACATCGTACAAAGGCAACGACGAGCGTAACTACCTTACGCACTTAATATATAATATACTGGTAGGGATCGTCATCGTTTAAGCGAACCAAAAAGAGTGCATCCTATTTGTGCATGTTATACAAGCGAATGTGTTAAAAGTGTGTCTGAGGAGCGTGCCAAAAATTGCTAACCGTTAAAGACTTAATGAAGATCAAGGCTATAGAGGGAATAAAAATTGTTGCAGGAGAACAAGGCATTGATAAATCCATATCCATCGTTAACATTATTGAGAATCCTGACGCCTTTGACTGGCTTTCACCTAACGAACTACTCTTATCAACAGGCTACATTTTTAAAAATAATGCAGAACTACAAAATCGAATTATTAAGGAACTTGCGGAGCTGAACTGTTCAGGATTGGTTGTAAAAATGAAACGGTACTTTGACAAGCTTCCTCAGAACATGATTGATGAAGCCAATAAGTATGGGTTGCCCCTTCTGGAACTGCCTTTTGAATATACACTCTCTAACATGATCTCGATCATTAATGAGAAGGTTTCCGGAAGATATGATCTGCTCAATAGAAAAACTTTAGATATACATAACTTGTTCTTCAAAATCACCCTTGAAGGCGGCGGTATTGAAAAGATAACCTCCATGTTATCTGAAACGATTAGTAATCCTATTATCATCGTAGACAAGGATTGGCGATTACTACATCACACAGAGCATGCGAAGAACAACAGCCCACTCGAGTATTATCTTGATTTTTCAAATCGACAGCCTGTTTTTAATAAAGCGTTCATCGATACCATTCCCACCAATCTAAATGAAATGAAAAAGTCTATTAAGAGGACCTATCGTTCAGAAGGTGCGGAAATAAAATGTCGGGTCATTCCTGTCGCTGCTTCTAACTATATTTATGGCTATATTGTGATTTGGCAGACAGTGCAAGAGCTATCCGAATTTGATTACATTATTTTGCAGCAAGCCTCCACCATCATGGCACTTGAGCTGATCAAAGCAAAGGAAATTAGCGAACTTGAAATAAGAATTAAGCAGGACTCCATTGATGATTTACTTTCGGGGAAAATATCATCCCATGAAGCGCTGCAAACCTTATGTTATTTACATGGATTAAATCCGAGCTATATGTATTACAGTATGGTGATAAATATTGAAATGAATGAAGCAGACAAGTTTGAAGATATGATTATCGGAAAGTACAAAATGGAGTCCATTGCAAAAAAATGTGTGGACATCATTTATGACTTGTCACATAAAGCGATTGGAGAAATAAAGTGCTTTTATAGAAATAATAGAGTCATCATTCTAGTAGGGCAAAATGAAGAAAGACCTCCTGTTGCGATTAGTGATGCCAAGTTATATGCAAATGAACTGCTTGAGGTACTTATTGAAAGAACGAAGGAAACACTCCTAATAGGCATTGGTCAGCAATACAGTACAATCAGCTCGCTGCATAATAGCTTTTCTGAGGCGAACGAAATGATTAAATTGATGCAACAAAAAAACCTTCAAAACAAGGTCTCACATTTCGAAGATTATTCGGTTTACCATCTGTTGGAAGCTAATATCAAAGTCGTTGCCTTAGAAGAATTTTTTCGGAAGTGTCTAGGTAAAGTGTATGATCATGATCAATTACATGGTACAAGCTACATGTTAACTTTAGAAAATTACTTTATTAACAATCTGAATGTCACCGAAACTTCAAAGGCTATGTTTTTACACAGAAACACACTTATCTATCGCATTGAGAAAATAAAGGAAATCCTAAATCTGGACCTAAAGCATTCAGAAGAATTACTACGAATTCAAATAGCGCTAAAGATATTTAGTATTTTAAATAAAACGATTTAAAAAAACTCCCCATACAGCAGCAGGGTTCATTATTTCACCTGTCTACTATATGGGGAGTTTTCTTAGACATACTTATCTCGGCCAGACAACATTCCAAACGTCATCACGAGTCCAGAAATAACGATCAGTGTGATCAGTGGAATCGTCCACACTTGGGTCATATCGTATAAATACCCGATCAATATAGGTCCTATGGCTGCAAGCATGTATCCAGTGGATTGAGCCATTCCAGATAATTCTGCAGCTTGATTTCCGTTTCGGGCACGAATTCCGATATAACTTAGCGCCAATGGGAAATTCCCTCCCAAAGCGATACCAATTAAGATAATACTTAGGATCATCATGGAGTAAGATGAGCCCATCCATAGGCCACCATAACCAACAATGGAGCACATGCCTAATGCGAATGCAATCCATACTTGAGAGCGTAGTCGTCCTGCAAGAATAGGAACAAGAAAACTAACAGGTACGCCAACAATTTGTGTGAAGGATAATAACCAGCCTGCTGTACCCCTACTTATGCCATAGTTATATAAGATTTCAGGTAACCAAGACATCGTTATATAAAATAATGAAGACTGAAATCCCATGAATAGCGCTATTTTCCAAGCGAGTGGTGAACGCCAGATTTGCTTAGCACTGATCCTTACACTTTTCACTGCGTTATCTTTGGCTGGATTTAATCTAATTAGAAGGATCCATACCACGATCGCTATGATTGTCGGAATTCCCCATACGATTAAGGCTCCGTCCCACCCAAGCTTTAGACCATGGGCTAGAGGAATACTAATACCTGATGCTAACGATGCGAACAATCCCATTGAAGTGGAATAGATACTTGTCATTAGACCGAACTTTTGTGGGAATTTCTCCTTCACAACTACCGGCAATAGAACATTTCCGATGGCTATACCTACTCCAATCAATAGCGTACCAACGAAAATAAAGAGTGTCATTGAAATGGAACGAATGCAAATTCCGACCAAAAGAATAACCAAACCTAACAATAGCGTCTTCTCGTTGGATAAACAAGCAGCGATTCTAGGAACGAGAGACGACATAACAGCGAAGGATATCAAAGGTATACTCATTAATAAACCTGCACTCCAGTGTGCAAGCCCCACATCTTCTTGAATAATACCCACTAATGGACCTACCGATGTAATCGCAGGGCGTAAATTAAAGGCTACCAGAACAATCCCCGAAATGAGTAAAATGATATATAACGAATTCTTGTTGTCTTGTGTCTGTGGTGAATGCAAAAACTAAATCTCCCCTCAACTAATCAAATGCCAAATGATCTTCAGAATGTAGCATTAGTTATAACATATAAGAAACGAGTTTAAAAGTATAAAGTAGCAAGGAGGCGTACCCGTTTCGCATACAAAGAGATAAAAGCGGAAGCGTTCACCTAAGCGAACACGTTAATCCTAATTAAAAGACAAAGCTGTACCAAGTAGCCATTTTCATGACTTTGGTACAGCTTCTTTGTGCTGATTTTATGTTTAGATTTCGTACCACTTGATCTCATTCGCTTCCAGCTTGAGTGAGAAGCTAGAGCCATCACCACGATAAACGACAGTTTCCTGTGGCTCATAAGTGTTGTTCACGACGCAGTATTTACCATTTTTAACATAGGCATGAACCTCAACATTATAGTTTTCACTGAACCAGCGATTTAGCTCGTGGTCGCTGTGAGTGCTCCAGAGAATTGCACGGTAAAGTAAGCGACTGTTCTCAAAACTATAAGGCAATCCACTGATGTAGACAGATCGTCCACTACCGAATTCATTCACTGCAAGTTGAACTTCTTTATCAACCTGACGAAGGACAGTGGTGCCTTCGAGAGCGAATATATTCTTCTTTCCTTCACCGAAATCGATAATCTTCTTTCCTTTATCATCTACTCCGAAGTCTTCAGTAATAAAATGATCCTGCTCTTCCCAGTTATATTTATCATAACCGAGAGTGAATCCTTTTTCTTGCTCTACACCGAGGATGCTTGCAAGCTGGAAGTACCTTCCGTTCGCTTGATGAGCTGCGGGTTCGCCCACTCCAATGAATCCTCCGCCCTCATGAACAAATTGCTTCACTGCTGTTACAATATCTGTATCCAGCCACCAATCCCCACCTGTGTAGGCCGTATCGCCATCCCCTACATTCAAAATGACATCGATTCCTTTAAGGATAGAGGGGTCATTCTTAATATCATCAAAGCTAATGAATTTGACATCAAAGGGTGCACCAGATAACGTCTCTATGATCCCTGCATAGCTATAATTTTGTTTTTGATAAAGGGCATGATGAACCATATGATTACCCCATGCACGCATTTTACCCCAGCAGTTGAGTACTGCAACGGTTTTGACACTGTACGGTGTTGTTCCGTGTACATTATCATACAAAGTACGGAATTCATCACACACACTCTCGATGTAGCTCATGAAATCCGGAAAATCCAGTGCCAGCTTCAAATATCCACCATAACCAATTCGGTCAATCGGCTTACGAAGGATCGCTCGTCTTGCTGTGACCCAGTTTACTTTGGCTTCACGTACAGGATCTCCACCCTCATAGAACGTATCCGGGAAGAAATACGGTAGGAAACGTCCCTCTGTATAATTCACACCAGGTATATCGCTAATCAGCCGAAGGGTGGAACCATTGCCTACACTACCGACAACAGCATCTACCCCAATCGATGAGAACTCTTCCATAAATGGCTCGGTACCAATCCAGTGATCACCAAGAAACATCATGGCTGTCTTTCCATATTCGTGAGTAATATCGACTAATTCCTTAGCAAGCACGGCGACCTCACGCCGCTGAAATGCCTGAAAGTCTTGGAACTCCTTGGTCGGAATGCGATAGTTATTATTATAGTAGCCCTGATCAATGATATATTCGGCTCTAAACGGATAGCCCATCTCTTGTTCAAATTGTTCAAGAATATAAGGACTAACCGATGCTGAATAACCATACCAATCCACATATTTCTCACGTGCAAGCTCATCGAAGACGAGTGTGAATTGGTGGAAGAAAGTCGTAAATCGAATGACATTGACATATGGATGTTCATCAATAAATTGACGTAGTCGTTGCATTGTGAACTCACGCGACTTCGGTTGGCGAACATCAAAGGTGATCTGAGGCTCAACATTTTCCCAACCATTCGTGACCGCATTGTACATATGAACGGGATCCCACATAATATAGGCTAGAAAACTAACCGTGTAATCGTGGAAGGGACTTGCTTGAATAATAACACTGCCCGTTTCTTCGTTATAGCTCCATTGCTCAGTCGATAGCACATCTCCTGTGGTACGATCGATAACTTCCCACCAGCGCTTGATATCGTCACGAGTATTCACTTTCAGCATATCTGGATAAAGTCCCTTCATTAAAGGGATAATTAGACTAGAGCCTTCAGCTGTATAAAAAGGCGTCATAAGATACATCTGCTGGATTTCATCCGAATTTGCTTTTGCCCATCCATTTTCTTTACGAGTGGTATAGTAAGTGGAATACACCTTAGCATCGATATCCCGTAATTCTGCGGGAAAGTCAGTACCATCGCAATCACGTACTGCATCCGCGCCCCAGCGCTTCATAACTTCTATCGTTTCAGGAATAACATCCAGATCTGTGGGTATCGTGACCCGTCCTTTGTTCATCTTTCATAACTCTCCCTTTACTTAAATTTCCGATTATAGAACCAGAGAAGACCTATTAGAAGTGCCAGCCCCAGTAGCATAATTCCGAGCCCGGGTGCACCAATATTTTTTTGCCCAATAATAACGAGTACTAGCGCGAAGATGAAGACAATCAGCATCAACAAATTGCGTAACGGATTACTCATGGTATCACCTTAACCTTTCAACCCGCCCATGGTCATGCCTTGGGTAAGCTTCTTTTGTACTAACATATAAAGAATAAGGGTTGGCAGCATGACTATTACTAGACCTGCATACATTTGTCCATATTCGACAGCTGATTTCTGAGCAGCCATGAGATTCATTAAACCAACTGGTAATGTTCGAAGTCCTGGCTTCGTCAGTAAAGTCATCGAAATGATATATTCGTTCCAGAAGGAGAGGAAATTAAACAAGATAACCGTTACAATGCTAGGTTTAGCCATTGGCATAATAACCTGCACCATCGTTCGGAAATAGCTTGCACCATCTACAGAAGCAGCTTCTTCAAATTCCCTAGGTAATGATTTAAAGTAGCCCCCCAATAGATAAATCGTGAACGGAAGCGCCATTGCAGCATAGACAAGTGCCAGAATGAATAAATTATTCAGGAGTATCGGCTGTCCAAATAAATTGCGAGCGACCTTGTCACCGTTATTGAGCATAAGGAAGATCGGAACAACAATATAATTCACATTGATAAATAATCCTGCCATAAACATCAAATTCAAGATGACGCTTCCCTTGAATTTATAACGTGCAAGCACATATGCAGCAGGTAAGGCAATGACCAGCAGAAGCGCGATCGCAATCACAGTTACGATTACGGAGTTGAACATGTAACTGCCCATCTTAGCTTTCTGCCAAGCATCCGCGAAGTTTTGTAGATAAATTCCTTTTGGAAGAGCCCAAGGATTAGCATAAAACTCTACATTCTGTTTGATGGAGGCCATAAACGCCCAAGCTACAGGGACGATGATGATAATTGCTAGTAGGATCAGCACAACATAGATGAGGACCTTATACAACTTATCGCCGGCTCCATGATGTGTGAGTTTATTATTATTCAAGTTGTCCCCTCCTTAATATTCCAAATGTTCACGTCTAGTGACTGCGTTTAGGATAGCAGCTAGTGCGAATGAGAACAGGAACACAATTACACCGATTGCCATACCGTAACCATACGAAGAGTTGGTATACGCCTCTTTGTACATATAGCTCAAGAATACCTCAGTAGAACCGTCAGGCCCGCCTCCGGTCATCGCCACAACAAATAGGAAGCTCATATTGATTGTGCTGATGACGAAAAAGGTAAGGGTTGTACGGATATTTGTCCAGATTAAAGGGATCGTAATAGTGAAGAATTGATGTATCCTACTTGCACCTTCAAGGTCAGCGGATTCATATAAGCTTTCAGGGATATTTGCCATACTTGCCATATACATAACCATGTAATAACCGATAGCCTGCCAGATCATAGCGCCTGCGAGTGAGAAAATAACGATTTTCTGATCACCCAACCAAAGTGTTGGGTCTGATGTTGCTTCGCGGAATAAATTTAAGAATGCATTTAGCAGTCCGCTATTTGGATCATAAATTGCAGAGAATATTGCACTGATAACAACAACAGATAGAATGTTCGGGATGTAGAAGATAACTCGTAATACATTTTGTCCTTTTAGATTTTCTCGTGAAAGCATGGACGCGAACACTAGAGCAAAAGCAAACGTAATGATCGTAACTAAAATGATAAGTAGAAGACTGTTCTGAAACGCTTGATAAAATTTATCACTTTGAAAAAGCTTCTCGAAATTTTGCAGCCCTACAAAGGTTTTGTCATCTGTGTATCCACCCCATTTGTACGTGGACATACGGAATACATTGATTGTAGGTATAATTAGAAAAACAACGAATAGGATTATGGCGGGAGCAATACAGAAGAAAATAAAACGCCCTTGTCCTTTCTTGATTTCCATTGGTCCATCTCCTTCTTAAGGTAAAAATAATGGTGGCAGCTTCGCGCATGCCACCATTGTTCACAGATTGAATTGGTATCCAGCATTGCCTTTAATTATTTCAACGCTCCACGTAACTGATCGCTTGCTTTCGTAATCGCTTCAACCCACTGTGCTTGTGTCTTAGCCTTAGTCACAAGGGAATCCACGGTACCAAATACGGTATCCGAAATACTTACCCCTTCAACCGGATCTGTTGTAGCAAATGCCCCCATAGCTGCCTTTGCACCACCATCATAGATGCTATAGAAGAGTTTATTGTCACCTTCCAATTTGCCTGCCATACCGTTAATAGGTTGGACTGCACCTACTTTAGCAAAAATGCCTGCTGCTTCATCTGAATAAAGATAAGCAATAAATTGTTTTGCAAGATCTGCATTTTTAGCTTTCGCAGGAACCCAGATTTGTTCAAAGAAGGTGTAGGAGTATCTATCACCACCAGCTTTTACAGCTGGTAGAGCAGTGAATCCCCATTTAAATCCTTCAGCACGAGGTGCTTGACCCATTTCACCAACAACCCATGTACCGTTTGGCATGAAGATAGCTTTGTTATCAAGAATAAGCTGTTGATTCTTAGTGAAGTTGTCTTTATTTCCATTCGCCGGAACTGTTTTTTCAGTATAGGAAGCTAACTTATTAATAATATCAAATGCTTGTGTTGCTTCTGGTGTTTGCCATATTCCTTCTGTGTAATGCGTCGCTTTGGTGAAGAAATCAGGACCCCCAACTTCGTTAAGCAAAGCATAGAAGAATGAATCGAAATAACCGGTCGTTGGATAGGAGAACAATGCAATTCCATCAGCCTTAGCTTTGTCTCCTAATGCCCACATTTCATCCCAAGTCGTAGGGACCGCCCAGCCTTTCTTCTCAAGTAAGTCAGCATTGTAGAACAGACCCGTTGGGCTATAGAACATTGGCATTAGGAAGGTTTTCCCATCACCATAAGGGTTCGTAATAGTTGTATCCGTAAACCCAGGAATAAGCTTGTCCTTTACGGTAGCACTCTCACCGGGAACAGTCATTGAAAGTACGTCTGTAAGATCAGTGAGGTTATTGTCCTTAATGAAGGTTTCTGTCAAACCTTTAGGCTGACCTACGGCAAGATGGATGACGTCAGGAAAATCTCCTGATTTCATACCAGGTCCGATAACATCTTCAAGGCTTTTGTCGATCGTTGATTCAACTTTCACACCAGGGTTAGCTTTTTCGAATCCAAAAATTACCTCTTTCCATACATCAGATCCGTAAGCGGTTTCTAAAGCGGCTAGCTTAAGAGTACGAGTTTCGGCAGTCGAATTAGAGTTCTTCGATGTGTTGGTGGCATCTGTAGATGTGGAACTAGAATTACTTTCAGTATTACCACCACAGGCCGCAAGACTTAGAGACAGTGCAGCTGTAAGTGCAAGGCTAAGAACTTTTCTCATAATAACCCTCCATATTTATCTTTTTATTGATGCTGTAAACCGCATACATAGGAGCTTTCTTACTCATTCATCTTATCCGATCGTTCGAGTTTCTTTCAACAAACATGTTGCCGTTCATTTTATATATCTTGCTTTATTAGAATTTTTTTATAAATTATTGACTATTTCAATTTATTGTTATGCAGTCTAGTAATTGTGGTAAAGTAAGCTTATATCAACGCAAAGGACTGACCTTATTTGGGAAATGTACGTTATTCGCTACCTGGTAAAGGACGTGGAGAAATTCCCGCCAAGTTAATCTATGTCAGTTCCTCTATTTATGAAGGTGATTGGTACAGCATGCGTCATTCTCATAATTTTTCCGAGCTTTTTTATGTCCGAAGCGGGCGGGGAAACTTCATTGTAGAGGATGAAATCTATCCAGTGAAGCAAGACGATCTAGTTATTGTGAACCCGAATGTGGAGCATACCGAGCTATCGGTTAGTAGTGATCCACTTGAATATGTCGTGCTTGCGGTTGAGGGGATGAGCTTTGACTTTGGCGATCGAAGTGCTAGCCGTAATCATGAGATCATCAATTATCGTAATCAGAGGGATGAGTTATTCTTCTATTTCAACGCCATGCTTCGGGAAACGGAAAATAAAGATGCAAACTATGAGGCCATTTGTCAAAACTTACTAGAGGTTGTAGTCACTATATTAATGAGAAACTCTGGCCATCCATTTTCCGTCGTGGCTACTCAAAAGGCTAACAAGGTATGTAGCAGGATCAAACGTTATATTGACTCTAACTATTCAGAGGAGATTTCACTTGACTATCTGGCAGAAAAAGCACATTTCAGCAAGTATTATCTGGTGCATACCTTTGCAAAATATTATGGGATGTCACCCATCAATTATTTAATTGATGTCAGGCTTCGTGCCAGTAAGGAGTTACTAGAAACCACGGATCTCTCCATCTCTCAAATTGCGGAATCTACTGGTTTTTCTTCCCAAAGCTATTTCTCACAAAGCTTCCGCCGAAGCTGTAATCTAACTCCACGCGATTACCGACTTCAGACCAAGAGACGAGTTCAATGACGGGCGTAGAATTGTTTAATAATTCCGCGAAAAAATCCTGAAAATCCAAACAAAAAATTTATATCCCTCATGGAACAGCGCGCACCGATTGAGTATCGGCACGCGCTGTATTTCTAAGCTAGATAAAGAGAAATATTTAATTGTTTGATTTTCTCAATCCACTCTTCTGATAAACCTCTATCGGTTACAATCGCATCAAAATCATTTAACGAAGCAAAGTAAGTGGATTTAACCATATCAAACTTAGAGGAATCAATCACTAAAATTTTCTCAAGGGCACAATTAATTGCCGCATTCTTTGTGTCCACTTCACAACTGTTCGTGCAAGTAATGCCTAATTTAGCATTAACTCCAGCAGCAGAAATAAATGCTTTTGTTGTTCGTGTTCTACTTATTAAATCCAACCCTTCTCTGCTTTCAAACATTTGAAGTTCTGGACGGTAATGACCACCAATAAGAATAAAATCCTTAAATCCTTTTTTATGAATCTCAATTAATGCGTTCATAGTACAGCAAACAATTTCCACAGAATGATTTGACGGAATATGTTCGATGATTTGAGCGGTTGTTGTACCAATATCAATAAAAATAATATCGTTAGGCTCGATTAGTGAAGCTGCTAACTTACCTATATTATATTTTTCTGATGCTCGATTATTTTTTTGAGTTGTCAAATCATATTCATCTTGTTTATTCTCATTAGGGTCAGAACCATTATAAATAACCGCACCTGAAACAACTTGAACGATTTTATTTTCTTTTAGATATTTAATATCTCGGCGAACAGTCATTTCTGTGACATCAAGTTGATGTGAAAGTTCTTTGATGGATGCGCCACTTTTATTTTTTAGGATTGATACAATTGTATTTACTCTCTCTTGCTTATCCATACCGGTTCATCCTAACTACTAATAATAAAGTATAATTATCAGAATTATACCATATCTAATACCCCAATACTTCCTGCCCTTTTACAATTTTAACTATGGCACTAGTTCCTAAACGGTCTGCACCCAAATCGATAAATGCTTTAGCATCATCCAAAGAGCGAATGCCTCCAGCTGCTTTAATCTTCACATTCTGACCTATGTTCTGTGCAAACAGGCTGACATCCTCTTTAGTTGCTCCAGCTTTTGAAAATCCAGTGGATGTTTTGATATAATCAGCACCAGCTTTTGTAACAAGCTCACATACTTTCACTTTTTCCTCTTGGGTGAGCAAACAGGTTTCAACAATAACCTTTAATACTCTACTTCCACATGCATTTTTAATGGCACGTATTTCGTCGCAAACTTCCTCATAACGTCCACTTTTTAAGAAGCCCACATTGATCACCATATCAATTTCCGATGCTCCATTTGTAATTGCGTCCGTTGCTTCAAATACTTTAACAGCTTGTGTACTATAACCATTCGGAAATCCGATAACTGTACATATTGCTATTTTGCCTTCAACATAATTTGCAGCTTCTCTAACATAAGCACTTGGGATACAAACACTGGCCGTCTGGTATTTCATCGCATCGTCACATAAATTCTTTATATCATCCCATGTAGCAGTAACATCAAGGAGGGTATGATCTACTTTTCCTAATATATCTTTAACATCCATTCTGTTCACTTCTCCCTTAATAATTAATTATAAAACATTTGAAATGTTAATATTCTAACAATTGTTATTGCACTACAAAGAACTAATTTTTCCATAGTTATTGATGGATGAATAACCGATCACTGGGTGCGAGCAACTGCAACTAATTAGTGCTCCTAATATGTATCGGTAAAAGTTGCAATTCCTCTGTTCCCGCTACAAATCAGGTTTTCCCCCAATAACTCACAAGAACAATTACTTGTTCTGAATCACACTCCTCCTTCTAATAACTCCAGGATATTTCATTTGTTATATTACCAATATATATTGTTATATTAATAACATATGTTTGAATTATAACATAATTATGAATATAGTCAATTATAGTAAAGTTGAAGCCCTTATTCGTGTCATACACCAATACATAGGCAGGAGCATAGACTTTAGGTATCTGTTAATTAGAGGTATCTAAGGAGGTTAATAAGTGGGATATTTTTACTTCAGAAATCCGTACTATGTGTGCCCATGTCGTAGTTTCCCCCCATTCCAACCAATGACTCCAGGTGGCATGCAATCAGGCGGACCCATGCCCATATATCCTGGAAGCGGCACCCAACAACCAGGAATGCAGACGCATTCTAGTGGTGGCCCAGTATTTGCATATCTAACCATCACTGATATTCAACCTTTCCTCGGAAAATGGGGGATTTTCACCTTAAGTAGTGGTCAAAAGGTTGTAGCCTATGTCAATACTGTTAATGCTGATTCAATTAGCGTGCTATTTGCAGATGGCAAAAGTGCTGTCATTGACGTAAAAATGATATCCATGGCTGAAGGGCCGTTTCCCACAATGCCAGCTACTCCTGGTAGTGGATCTGGCGGGGGACCTGGTAGTGGTTCCGGTAGTGGTTCTGGTAGCGGCCCTGGTAACTGCACTTGGAAAGAAATCCCCGGCCTTGGTTGGATTTGCATATAATAACTCACGATCCGTCTATGGAATTTTTCCTTCTGACGGATTTTTTGTGTTGTTTTACTAGATTACTTGTTGATATACGAAAAGGCCGCCGGATTATTTCCGACGACCTCTATAACTTCTCTTCAAGTTAAGTTATGATGCTGAGCAATAACCCCTTCTTGAGTTTGCTGATCCAACTTATAACATATCAAAGCAATCACGCATGCTGATATCGCCAGGATGGAAGCAGCTATAGGAAGGGAGATTAACCCTCCATGCTGGGCAACCACTCCACCAATTGCGGATCCTCCTGCGATTCCTAGGTTAGACGCTACTGGATTCAACGATGCAGCAAGGTCCTTCGATCTTGGTGAATACTGCTTGGCCAAATCTATCAAATAGAGCTGGGCTGGTGCGCTAACAATACTCGACATTACGGCTAGCATCATTAGTACGATCATTCCTAGAATCGAGATCGATGCGGTCAAACTAAAGACGATATAGACCACAGCTTGGATAAGAAATACGAATCTAAGCTTACTTACCGCATTTCCGGTTGCAACCTTGCCTCCAATCCAGTTGCTGACAATCGTGGCAATCCCGTATACAAACAGTACGCCACTAACCGAGCTCTTAGGAATATTCATCACTTGCTCCAGCAATGGTGTAATGTACGTGTACATCACAAACACCGCTCCCACTGCCGTAACTGGAATGAGAAACGCAAGAATAATGCGTCCATTCGTGAGCAGTTCGATCTGATCCTTAAGTGAGCTAGGTACAGGCTTCGGTAGTTTGCGTGGAATATAGGCATAATTTAGCGCTATGGCAATTCCGGCTAATACCCCATTTAGTACAAATGCTGCAGGCCAGTTGAAATACTGCCCTACAAAAGTGCCGATCGGTACACCAAATACATTCGCAACAGCGAAACCGCTCAAAATTGTAGCGATCGCTTTGCCTCTTTTCTCCGAGTCCACCGCTTCATTCGCTACCGTAATGGCTACAGAAAGAACAAAACCACATAGTACGGCAGTAACTATTCTAGTCACTAGCAGCATACTGTAGGTTCCAGTTATAGCACTCCACAAATTCAGCAGCAGAATCAATACAAGCGATACAAGAATCGTAATCCGTTTCGGGATACGGCTGAACAAAGACATCATAATGGGTGTGCCAATGGCATAAGCGATTGCGAAACCAGATACTAACCCCCCAGCTGTCGCAAGCGTTACTCCTAGGCTCGAGGATATTTCCGAGAGTAAACCAACAATAATATACTCCGTCGTACCCAAAATAAACGCCATAAAAGTAAACGAAAAAATCAATGCGTTCTGTCGTGATGTTGTCATGGTGCTCTCCATCCTATTTATCTCTATTTTTATATGAACATACTTACTCATAATACTCATTTAGACTATATTGAGCAATCCTATTTTCATAAAAAAAGAAGCTTCACACAAGTTCAAAGAACTCATGAGAAGCTTCTAGCTTTACATCATAGAATTATTTTGCTTCAAAGAGCTGTTCAAAAGGTCTCTAACTCATTTCACCTACAACTTTAACTCTTAATCGGGTTGCATTTTCCGGATGATAAGCAAGTGGTGTCTCTTCAACCTCAACCAATTTAATCGTCGTTGGATCGGCTCCTGCCATTACCGCTTGTTTCACCGCTTTTTCCTCAGCATCTCTTAATGACTGCTCTCGCGGCTCTCGTGAATAAATATATATTTGTTCATACTGTCCGCTAATTTGAGAAATTGATGCACCGATGGCATTGGCAACTCCACCGTTCTCTACTTTAATAATGCTGGCTACGCCTGGAATCTCATCTGGAATAATAACACCGCCCCCGCCTACGAGTACAATCTGTACATCCTCGGAAGAAGTTTTCATCTTATCAATCGCCTTGGCTATGATCGAAGAAATTACGGATAGGACTTGTTTGGAAAATTGTTCATCAATGTGACTTACTAAGCTTTTATCTCCCACATCAGCTAGCCCAAGGCGAACCGCAATATCCGTCGTAGTCAGGGTGCTTCCACCAAATACGAGTGCTTTTTCTGTGATCTTATAGCCCACGCTATCCGGCCCAACTGTAATCTTTCCATTGTCTACGCGAACAATACTTCCGCCGCCAAGTCCTACAGAGATAATGTCTGGCATTCTAAAGTTCGTGCGAATATCTCCTACTTCCACTGCTACAGAAGACTCTCTTGGAAATCCATCCTGTAAGACACCGATATCCGATGTGGTGCCACCAACATCGAGTACCATCGTATTTTTAATGTTCGCTAAATAAGAAGCTCCCCGGATGCTATTTGTTGGTCCACAGGCAATCGTAAGGATCGGAAATTGCTTTGCATATTCAATCGACATAAGTGTACCGTCATTTTGGCATAAGTACACCTCCGCGCCTTGAATCCCTTCTGCTTCTAACGCATTTTCAAAACCTGTGCTAGTGATCTCGATGACTTTGCATAAAGCCGCATTCAGTATAGTTGCATTCTCACGTTCAATCAGGCCAACAGACCCGATCAAGGAGGAGCAAGAAACCGGATAAGTTTTCCCGTATGCTTCCCAGATTAAGTCTCGAACCTTGAGCTCCTGATCATTTTTGATGGATGAGAACACACCAATGATCGCAATAGATTCTACTTTATTTCGCCATTCGACTAGAAGCTCTTTAATCTCCCCCTCATCAAGCTCACTGAGCAACTTACCATCATATTCATACCCACCATGAACTAATGCATAGTTTCCTGATAGTTTTTCCACCATGTCTTTAGGCCAAGCCGTATATGGCAGAACAGAAGCGGTAGCAGGGAATCCTAACCGAATCACACCAACTTTGGCTAATTTTTTCCGTTCCACAATGGCATTAGTACACTGTGTTGTCCCAAGCATTGCATGTGTGATTTTCGTTTTATCAATACTCGCTTCCTTTAATACATTACGCAGTGACATCTCAATCCCCGTTTTTATATCCAGTGTCGTTGGGGATTTAACGCTATGAATTAATCGGTTATGCTCGTCCAAAATAATGGCATCTGTATTCGTGCCACCTACATCTATTCCAATTCTAAACATGTTTAGCCACCGCCTTACTTACCAATTCTTCAATAGGAGCATAATCGTAATCATACCCAAAGTATCTCGGTCCTACCGTTTCGATTCCTTTTTCCGTTCTCCATTTGGGATGTGCTGGCAAGCCAATGACGCGTACGCGTTTTCCATATTTCAAACTTTCTGTTGTAACAGGCAATAAAGTTTCATAATCGACTAGGCATATTAAATCCGGTGTCATGGCTATAACCTGACCATTCTTCTCGGCAAGCAAATTCTCATTTTGGAAATAAACTTTCATTTGCTCATCTTTATTTCCTTCAATGCCCTCTAGGTTCATTTCCCCTAAATTAAAGCCACCCTTGGTTTCCCGGATGACATCTGTTATTTTCCCTTGGAACAGCTCGTGACCGGATGTCAGGTTTAGAAGCTCTTCAAGCTTCACTTTTGCATCTCTGTTGTTGGAAGAAATGATCTCTCCGATCTGCTCAGATAGCGTCACGATGTTATGGACACCGCTGTTCTTAATTTGAGCCCCCGTCGTTGGATACAGACTTACCAAAGCACTAGCGCCCATCTCCACTGTAGCTGTACGGGCTAACCGTTCGGTCCATTTATTATCGATCGTCTCAAAAATACCAATGTTTCCTTTTTCATCCGAAATTGCGAGCGGCGCAGCCGAAATACCATCCAGGTTAAACGTCACCATCTGCAATTCAGGAAATGCCCTCCCCATCCCATCGCAATCAATAAGCGGTAAATTCAGCTGTGCTGCAACGACGATCGGAATCATCGAATTGACTCCGCCTGCTTCCATCGGAAACGTGCCTGTAATTTTTTCTCTGCCTAAATATTTGGCCAGCATCTGAAATACCTTAACAAACTCATCGCCTTTCGGAAATTTCTCCACTAATACAGAAGGAGCACCCATCATGGCGGAAGGAATGAAAAAGTCTTCATCCTCGATTTCATCCACAGAATAAAGTCTTACAGGTCCGTACTTTTCAATAGCCGAAAGAGCCATGAGTTTACCGATGTAAGGATCTCCTCCTCCACCTGTGCCTAAAAATGCAGCGCCTACGGCAATATGTTCAATCGATTGTTCATCTAAATATCTCATTTATTTCCCTCCAATATGACAGTTTTTGAGGCAGTAAATCGGTAGCAGACAATATATAAGACAAATGAAATGACGATACCGAGTAATGGCTGATTTGATAATTGAGGTAAGCTTGGGAAAAAGGACAGCACAACGGGCATACAAGCAATAATGGATCCGACCAGCCAAGAAAATACCCCTAGACGATTAACTCCCTCTGTTTCCTTCCAACGGTTCTTATCGCCTTTATTCATGATCCAATAGGATGCAATCATTACCCCTGCTACCGGCGGAACCATAGCTGACAAGATCGACATCACTGGCGTGAAATAATTCAAGATACCAATCACAGCGAGTACAGTCCCGATGAGTCCAGCAATCCCTACTGCCCATTTTTCTTTTTCTTTAGAAATATGCAATACATTGGTAAGCGCAAATCCACCCGAGATTGCGTTGACCATATTCGTTTTCCAAGCAGCCAGAATCAAAACAGTACCCCCAATAAAAGGCGTTGTAATATTTATAAAGACGGCCGCAATATCGCTAGTCTGGTAAGCAATCGATAAAATAGCACCCACACTAATCATCAGTACGCCAGAAGGAACAATTCCGATTAACGCTGCTTTTAATACGTCAGAACGTTTTCTTGAGAACTGAGAGTAGTCGCCTGCAATGACAGCCCCTAAGGCAAATGAGCCTATTGTTACAGCTAAGCCATCCATGAAATTCATATGCTTCTCAGGCTGGTAGCTCCAAATGTTCTGCACGGAATCCATAGTGAACACTTGAACTAAACCAAATATGCAAATCACGATTAATAAAGGTACTGCAATATAACTAAGTACTCTCAGCACTTTCATTCCGTACATTGCTGAGATCACCATAACCAAACCGCTAATTAAAGAAGCAAGGGGAACTGGGACTATCACTCCATACTCCGCCAGCAGGTTCGCCAGTGCCGCCCCGCATACATTAGCCTGAATCCCGAACCAACCGAGGCAAGCAATAGCGAGAATAATGGATAAAATCGTTCGCGAGCCTTTTTTGCCAAAGACTTGGGCTGCGACTTGAACGGTTGTTTTCCCAAGATCCGTACTCTGAATCCCCTGAAGTATCATAAGGACAACGATAATGGCGTACCCTAAAAAAGCGATCAATAATGTCATAGGTAAGCTCATACCAGATATCAACGTATTCCCAACCAGGAGGCCAGGTATACTGATCACCGCTCCGGCCCATACCATCCCCAGAGTGAACCAAGACTGAGGTGCTCCGTCCTTTCTCATATTAGTTCTCCTCCTCGAAAAGTAATTTTTCTTATTATAGAAGGAACCATGGGATTACGTCTTTTTCTAAAATAAAAAAAAATCCGTGATTTTTGTCTTATTCGACAAAAACTACGGATTATACTAGCTATGTGTGAGTCGATAAATCATGCAAGCGATATACACATCGTAAGATTCGGAGTTGACGGTTACATCATAACCTATTAATTCACTGATCTTTCTAATACGATATTTTACTGTATTTTTATGAACAAACAGCATTTTCCCACAGTTATCAAAATTCCCCTTTGCATCTAACAAGAAGGTTATGAGTGTTTTTATCGACTCTGGATCACCTAGAATGGGATCAATCACAGACATCCATTCTTCAAGGATTTCTTCTCCCTGTTCACTTAACTCAATAGCTTGTTTCATAGAACGCATCTCGGCTGCTGTGTACAATTTACGATGCTCATACATCAGATGGACTTTCCGTCCCACACTGTTCACCAGCCGATACATGCGTCGTACGTCTTGTGTATTTCTCATTCGGGGAGCATAGACCATTTCGGATATAAGTGGAGCTGAATTCGTCGTGTCAATATACTCCGCTGCAATTTCATACTCATTGTACTTGTAAGAGCAATTTCCCATGAGGGCTATTATACAATGATCGATAGTTTGAATGACCGCCGTTTTATAATATTTGAACAAATGCTCTTCCAGCTCTTCACGAATTTGTTTCTCTTGCGATAAATCGTGAATATATACTAACCACATCATCTGAATGGAAGAGACATCAATGTGGAGAAAATGAGCCAGTCTTCGCATTTTTTCGCTTTCATCATTAATAATTGCTTTTACCAAGGCATATTCGCTAACCTCGTTATGCTTATCCCCCCACAAATTGATCGCTACTTGTACAACCTCGCTGATTTTATCGATGGTCTTCGCAGGTAATTTTGAGTTCTCTTTAATCAAAAATAAATGCAGCGCTTCTCCGTTTTTTTGATGAATACTCTTGTATTCCACATAGCAATTTGAAACAGGCTCTGCTTGTCCTTTCGTCATATTCATCAAATAGGGGGCGTAGGTCTCAATAATATACCCCACGTTTAACGATGAATTACGGGGCCACATTACTTGATTTACGATATCTAACTGGGTGTTCGTCAGGATGACGTTCGCTTTCAGCCGATCAGACAATATTTTCAGCGTAATTTCGACGCTCCGTGAGTGTTCTGGCAAAAGGGATACTTTCTCTAACGCTTCATTTACAAAATTATCATTGATCGTCTGATTGTTCAGAACAATCGCTTCCATCACTTCATAAATCACTTCGTTGTAACGAAGTGAAAAATCATTTTCCGGCATACAAATGATGATGAAATTTTTGGACTCTGCTAATTGCAGTACCTCGTCAGCTACTTCAGGAATGATAATTCCTACATAGTATAAGATCAACCCTACTTCTCCAAGCTCGTGCAAGTACTCAATCGTTTCACACTGTTTCTCTACACTGTCCTTAATGGAGTAAAAAGAGCTGATCACTATCTCTTCCGCATACCACTCTTCTTGAATGGAATGGACAATTCGAGAAGAATAATCCGCATTTGAAACCTCTAGTACGGATAAAGAAGAAATGGTGCGGTGTAGATTATTATTTCCAGTTAGCACCTTTGCTCCTCGAAAGGAAGGAAGTTGCAGCATATCTTTTACAGTTATCCCCATATCTTCACCACTTCTACTGTATTGTTATCTCATGTTGCCATTAATAAAGCTTTATACATCTTATTTTAGCACTTCAAGCTATAAGCTATGTATATTGATTTCGCTATATGTATTCTCCTTTCTTCTGTGCAATAAACGAAAAAAAATGATACTATGTATGTTGGGTAAAAGGTCTTTGCTATAACTTATATGTTTTTATATATCGCAACAAGAGGAGATAATATGAGTAACGAACAAAACTTTTGGCTTGATTTACCGAAGCCGTTTTTTATATTAGCACCAATGGAAGATGTCACAGATGTTGTATTTCGTCACGTCATTAGTGAAGCTGCCAAACCCGACGTGTTTTTCACAGAATTCACTAATACAGAAAGCTATTGTCACCCTATAGGAAAAGACAGTGTACGTGGTCGATTAACGTTCACAGAAGATGAGCAACCGATTGTCGCTCATATTTGGGGTGATAAACCTGTATTTTTTGAACAGATGAGTATTGATATGAAAAAACTTGGTTTTCGCGGTATCGATTTAAACATGGGATGCCCTGCACAAAACGTCGCATCCAATGGAAAAGGTGCTGGATTAATACTACATCCTGAGGTTGCAGCAGAAATTATTCAAGCAGCAAAAGCCGGTGGATTGCCGGTTAGTGTTAAAACAAGATTGGGTTACTCTGAGATTGATGAGTGGCGGGATTGGTTAACACATATATTGAAGCAAGATATTGCGAATCTTTCCATTCACCTTCGTACAAAAGAAGAAATGAGTAAAGTAGATGCACACTGGGAGCTAATCCCTGAAATAAAAAAATTACGCGATGAAATTGCTCCAAATACGTTATTAACTATAAATGGAGATATCCCGGACCGCGCAACAGGATTAAAGCTAGTTGAACAATACGGCGTTGATGGTGTCATGATTGGCCGCGGCATCTTCACCAATCCATTTGCTTTTGAAAAAGAACCTAAAGAACATAGTCCAAAGGATTTTCTCAATTTACTTCTATTACAGTTGGATCTTCACGATAAATATTCAAATGAACTCGAGCCACGTTCATTTAAACCACTTCTTCGCTTTTTCAAAATCTATGTTCGTGGATTTAGAGGCGCAGGCGAATTAAGAAACCAATTAATGGATACAAAATCAACAGATGAAGTACGTCGTTTAGTAAAAACTGTTTTAGAACAAGAATTAGAATGAGGCATATTAAACTGTGAGTTGCCCCGTCAATTAGACAGTACAAAACTATCTAATGCTTAACAGAATGAAAGGCCTCTCGTGTTCCTACGAGAGGCCTTTCATTTTTACCCTATACGGTCAGAAAGTAGTCCTCAATTCTAGTAAAATCAACTTACCCCCATATGGCAATGGAGATGATCCCACAGGTAATCACAGCCGACATGATAATCCTGCGCACTCCTTGCTTCTCTTTTAGTACAAGTATGCCAAGAATCGTACCTACAACCGTTCCAATTTCTCGTATTGGCGCAATTGAAGCTAGTGGAGCAAGCTTCATCGCCATCAGAAACATAAAATAAGAAGCTGGCGAGCAAATACAACCAATCAAGATCATTTTCCAGTTTTGTTGCCATTCCCTTATAATTTGTGCACGACCGGCTCTTATAACCATGAAGAAAGCGACGATTACATAATTAATATTGGATAATTCAAGCGTTGATAGTGGAGATAATTGCTGGACAATTAGTTTGTCCATTAATGTATAGCCCGCAACACACATCCCTACTACAATTGCATAAAGAATGGATATAGAATGAGTCGTTTTCCCTTGATTTGCATGACGATTAACGATTCCACTAATAATAAAGAGCCCTACTATGATACAACAAAAGCCTATCCAGCCTACTAGAGTTAAGGAATCCCCGAATAACACAACACTTAACAAGGTCACTAGCATGACACCAGTACCTCGCATGATTGGATAGGTCTGCGATAAATCACCATAGGAATACGATTTAGAGAGGAAAATGAAGTACGACCCTTGAAATAACGCAGATATCGCCATATAGCCAAGTGTCTCCGCATGAAGCTCAACTTGGAGCAGCTCAATAATAAAATAAGGTAATAGAGCAAGTGTACCAACAATATGAATCGACCAGAGAAATACGTATTTATTCAGACTTCTCTTTGTAAATAGGTTCCATACCGCATGGGTAATACCTGAAAATAAAACTAAAAAGAATGCCATTGAAATCATAGAAATATCCTCATTTCACTTATGCGCTAACTCATATGTCCAGTTGCATCCCATCAAATGCTACTGTAATCCCATTCGGTTCAAAAATATGAACCAAATCTTCATGCAACAGATGAGCATTATGAGAGAAATGAGTGACTACGATTCGCCCTTCTGCTTTCATAACAAAATTCTCGATTAACCATTCCCGTGTTTTTAGAGTATCTTCAACATTCATGTGAACTTCATAATTTGGGGCATTCCCAGTCGTACATTCTAGAATAGCAAGATCCAGTTTTTTTCCTTTCAACCAGTCCCAAGTCTGTTTGGGAAACCAACCGCTGTCGTGACCATAGAAAATGGCTTTTTCATCCTTTTCTATGTAATACAATAAACAAGTTTCTTTAGAATCATGATTGGCAAGCAATGGCGTAATCGTAGCTGTTTGTGTTTGTACGGTTTCAAAGGGCTTCAAGTTATGAAATTGGAAGCGATGCCTTTCCGTGGCAAGCAATTGACTACAGTGCTTAATAGGCAAATCATGACCGTATAGATGAAGTTCTTCCTCTTCATTAAATTGAGCATAACCAAGCGCACGAATCAGTAAATCTTCAGGATACAAATGATCGGAATGTGAATGTGTAAACAATAAATCGCGAACCTTATCCATATCTACAGAATCACGAATGGAATGATGTAAGGTGTCCGCCGGAAAATCAATCTTAAGTATTTCATCAATCAAGACCGAAGTGCGTGTACGAATATTTTTTCCACCACGTACTTTGGCATGCTTGCAAGTCTCGCAATGACAGAATAACGAGGGAATCCCTTCAAATGCAGCCGTTCCATGAAAAAGAACCTTCATAAATATTCCACCCTTGTAGTAGAGAACAATAGGATTATCGTCCTATTGTTCTCTCTGAGTAACTCTAGCCTTTTTTACTGAATGTTCGAATCATCCAAATACTTTATCCATTGCTTCGTGTATTCCGCTTGAATTTTATCGAGACCAGCTTTCTTGGCCTTTTCCATAAATAACTTCAGGCCACCTTCAACATCCTTAACCATACCGTCATTCAAAGGATATAAGTATTGCTTCTCAACTTGTAGAAGAGCTGCCTTCTCTGCTTGATAAGACGTCCAATCCTCTCCGAAGCCTTGGAAAATATTAGGTTTCGCTATTTTATCCATTTCATCGAACATGTCCAGTACTGCTTGATAGCTCTTATCAAATAACATGAACTCCGGATTTCTCCATGCCCATCCATTCATCCCTTCTCTTGTGAAGCCGTTTGATTGGGCATCACCAAGCATTTTATAATATTTTCCATCCTCAATCTCAAAATTTTTGCCTTCAATACCGTATTGCGTCAACACATTGTAGCGTTTATCCGTGACCAATTTCTCATAGAAAGCAAGAGCTCTCTCTGGATTTTTGCTGCTGCGTGGAATTGCAAAGCCATTATGAATCGGATGAACGGGTGAAGAGAATCCTTTCATATTTGGATATGGGGAATAGCCTAGCTCCCAATCCGGGTGCAGTGATTTCACTTTGACAACAGCATCACCAAAGCGGTTTGGATTCTCACCTCCCAATATTGCTGCGGCTTTACCGGCGGCAAATATATCAGTACCACTATCTTTAATGTTCAGCATATTCTTCATAAAGAACCCTTTTTCTTGCCAACTTCTGAACATTTTCAAATCTTCCAAATGCTGCGGAGAGCCCCAATAGCTGGTCACCTCTCTTGGAGTGTCATACATGATGTTAAGTCCATATGGAACCTTATCGTTAGTATTCACAGTTTTAGTTGTCATTTGTCGGACGGAATCTGTATGACTGACCTCAGTATCCGCCAGAGGCAGCATATCCGGTTCATTCTTGCGTATGCCCTCCAAATACTGCTCTAAAGTTTCGAGTGATTCCGGCTTTGGCAAATTATACTTTTTACGCAAATCTTCCCGATAGGCAATACCATCATTTACATATTCTTTCCAGATCGCTGGAACGGTGTAAATTTTCTTGTTAACCTTGACTGCTTCCCAGAAATCCTGTGGTACATATGCTTGTAGCTTAGGTGCAGCCTTCGGTAGGAGATCATCTAGCGGAAGGAAAGCCCCTTTCATCGCATATGACTGGTAATTTGTCCATTCTGCCGTAAAGATCAGGTCAATCGGCTGCCCTGAGGACAATAGAAGCTTATACTTCTGATCCCAGTCTGTCCAAGTTGTGAAGTTAAATTTGACGGTTGCATTCAACTCTTCTAATGCCATTTTGTTAACTTCATCTTCAATGATCTTTAAATCCTTTGGAGCATCACCCAGCATATAGAACTGAAGCTCCACTTTCTTGGATGTGTCGATTCCAGTCACTTCTGATGTTTCTGGTGCTGAGGTACTGGTATTTGAATTCGAATTCTTTGTTGGTTCTGACGATGCCTCCTTAGTATTCGTGCTGTTACTACTGCAGCCAGCAAACAAACTTGCAGTTAATAATAAAGAAGTGCCGATTGTTAACAATTTATTTCCTTTTCTCATACTAACCCTCCCCTTAATTAAATGATCTATGTCAGCCGATCGCATCCGAGCTTCTTTCGTTTGCTTTCGGTACTAACCCTTCACCGCACCAATCGTTAATCCCTTCACAAAATATCGCTGCACAAACGGATATAGGAAAATAATTGGTCCTGTAACGACGATTGCCATTGCCATTTTGGTCGACTCTGTTGGAATGTCACGTCCTAGGGATACCCCAGTTCCAGTGGCCATTTGAGAAACGAACATCATCGTATTTATCGTGTTATACAAGTAGTATTGAAGCTGATACATGCTAACGTCATTAATGAACAAGGAAGACATGAACCAGTCATTCCAGTACGTCAGAGCAAGGAACAAACCGACAGTCGCTATGCCAGGCATCGCTAGCTTCAGCACAACACTATAGTAAATCCTGAAGTCGTTCGCGCCATCGATTTTGGCTGATTCGAATAATTCTTCCGGAACTGCAGCTTTGATAAAGTTTTTCATTAATATAATGAGAAAAGGTGTCATAAGACCAGGTAATATCAGTACGGCATAGGTATCTGCCAGCCCAAAGTACGTAGTCAGCATGATATACCAGGGTACAAGTCCCCCTCCAAACAGCGTTGTGAAATAAATGAAGAAGGACAATGGATTGCGGTACTTGAAATCTTTCCTCTGCAGAACATAACCTGCCATCGTAATGAGGAATAATCCCAACAGCGTTCCAACCACGGTTACAAAAATCGTAACACCATAAGCCTTGATTAGCTGAGTTGGGAAGATAAACACCATCTCATAGCCTTCCAGCGAGAACACTTTAGGAATCAAGTGAAAACCATCGCGAATAATGGATTCATTGGCTGTCAATGAGCCAGATATAATCAGAAGAAACGGAAACAGACAGAGCAAAGAAAAAAATGTAATGATCAGGTAAGCCACCATGCGGAAAACCCTAGAACTTAGAATGTTGTCATCCAATTTAATTCCTCCTCCCTATGTTAGAACAATGCATAATCATCATTTATTTTCTTGATGATATAATTCACTGTCATAATCATTACAAATCCGAAGATAGACTGATACAAGCCAGCTGCAGTTGCCATACCAATATCAAAATTAACTTTCAAAGACCGATAAACATAAGTATCGACAATGTCCGTAACGTCGAAGAGCACTCCATTGTTCCCGACAAGCTGATAGAACAAATCGAATTGACCTTTCATAATACTTCCGAGAGCAAATAAGAGCAGAATAATAAATGTTGACTTCAGCATTGGTATGGTAATAAACCAGATTCGCTGAACAATATTTGCGCCATCAATTTTGGCAGCTTCGTAATACTCATCGCTAATTCCCATGATGGATGCAAGATAAATGACCATAGAATAACCCAAGTTTTTCCATATATAAAATGCTGTAATCAGAAATGGCCAGAGCCATGGTGTGTTGTATATGTCTACTGGATCAAGTCCTAACGATATTAATAACTGATTAACAAAACCGGAATCAGCATTAAACATGTTGAATGCTAAAACACTGACCAGAACAAACGAAACAAAATAGGGTAGAAACATAATGGATTGTGATAGTTTTTTAAATAACTTACCTCGTACTTCACTTAATAGGATGGCTGCCCCTATAGATATCACGTTACCTAAAATGATAAACACCACGTTGTATCCAAGCGTATTTATTGTCAATTTCAACAGAATTCCAGATTGCGTTAAAAATTTAAAATTATCTAATCCTACAAACGGACTTCCAAATAAACCACCTGCAAAATCATAACTTGTGAATGCATAATAGATGCCGACCATTGGAGCATAAGAATTAATTAAGAAAAAAAGCAGTGTCGGTGCTATCATCAAAAACATGATCTTATTCTTATTTAATTCATATAAAAATCCTTTCTTCTTAAACATGACTGACCTCCTTCTGAAATGGAATTCCTCGTGAATCTTTCCTCCAAATCATAGAAGGAGCCGATTGGATAATATACTGAACAATGACACAGATCGCTGTAATCTCAGTACTTGTGGAGTATGAACTTTCTGTACTTTTGTGAATATTCACTACATTTAGCCTAATTTAGGCTGCTGATTTATAAATTTGATTGAAAGCTCCAGACTGATGAATTATACTCAGACCACAATGAAAGGGGTTTCAAGAAATGGTAAACCAGTGGTCTAAAGAGCATAAAAAAGTTTACAGCCGCATACTGCTTGGCTCTATTGGATGTGTTGTTATTACCCTTTTGATAACTACAACTATTCTTTATATGGACTTCACAACCATCGCACTTAAACAAGTGTATCGTTCCGATTCTAATAGTCTGAATCAGATTAAAACAGAATTATCTGTTATGACAGAGACTGTTACCTCACTGTCCTCCCAGATTTACTATGATTCCGCGGTATCTAAATTGTTGTATTATCCGGACTTAAATATTTATGATGTCATTTTTGCACAGCAACAGCTTGATAACTATCGCGCATCTTTACCATTCATTGAATCCATTTATGTATATAATGCGAAATCTAATCAGTTCTATATTAGTTCCAATAATTCACGAAGCGGAATTCAACCGAAGAACGAACTTGATGATGATGGAATTCTAGACCTTTTTAAGAATTTCAAAGAACATCGTCCCTTTCAACCGATTCCTAGAACCTATAACATCGGTTTGACTGAGTCCACTCCAGTATCAAGCTACACTTACTTATGTTATAGCGTCATTGATGATAATAACGATTTAAACACAGCTGTTGTTGTCAATATCTCGGCATCATGGTTAGGCCTGCGAATGGATCAATCGGGGGAAGAGATATCGGAGAATAACACGTTTATCATTAATCAGGATGGAATATTATTTTCCAATAATGACAAGCAAGCGATGCTAACTGATCTATCCGATAAAACCTATATACAGAAAATTATTCAGGACACTTCAGAATCGACTTATTTTCTAGACACTGTAGATGGAGT
This sequence comes from Paenibacillus sp. FSL P4-0184, assembly GCF_038004625.1. Taxonomy (NCBI): domain Bacteria; kingdom Bacillati; phylum Bacillota; class Bacilli; order Caryophanales; family Paenibacillaceae; genus Paenibacillus; species Paenibacillus sp. FSL P4-0184. The sequence goes on from NZ_JBBORN010000001.1 coordinate 966,767, forward strand.
TAAATCTTTAATAACATTTACTTCACCGGATTCATTAGGTTGGAAATATGTTCGAATTACCCCTTATAGCAATATCACTCAAGAAATAAATGAAATGAGATATCGAATACTCTTTATCTGTATTGGCATTCTTCTCTTAGGATTATTGGTATCGTTAACGCTGTCCCATAGTGTTTATCGCCCGATTGACAAAGTCATACGCAAGTTCAAAACCCTGGAAACAGAAAGACGTAATCATCAGCATATTCTCAAGCAGGATTTCCTTAGAAATACAGTTTTAGGTAGAGAAACGAATAATGCTGAGATGTTGCAGCAAAAATTACATTACTTCAATTCAGAGCTTATGGTTAATAATAATTCACTAATTATTTTGGTAAGGATCGATCAGTTCCCCTCAGTCCTTGAGAAATACAAAGAAGATATAAAATTGCTTAAATATGCCATAATGAACATTTGTACGGAAATTGCCTCACCGAAATTTCAAGTCGAAGCCATTGATATGGGGGATGATAGTCTTGTACTACTGCTAAACTTCCATGATCTGCTTTATTCAATGGAACGAGACTCGCTGATTGAACTGGCGGAGCTTATGCAGCTATCAATCACCAAACATTTAAAATTATCCATTACAATTACCTTTAGTCCTGTGAAGGAATCCATCGAGCAATGCATTTTAGTCTACAAGCAAGTACTTGAAGCTTCTTATCATCGACTATTCAAAGGATACGGCAGCATCCTCTTTTCGGTTGACATTATGAATTTAAAATCTAAAGAATATTTGTTTCCCGTTCACAAAGAAAAACAGTTCATTGAATCCTTAATGTCAGGAAATGTGGAGAAAGCACGTAGCATCTATATCGATATCGTAGGAGAAATATCAGAATATTCATTTACTGTTGTTCAACTTGTCATATCGCATTTAGCACTTACAGTTAATAACGTCTTGCGAACATTAAAAAAGAACAACGCAATTTTAACATTACCCGAATTCGATACAACTTTTTTACTACCCAATCATGTTGAAACCATGGAAGAAATCAATGCTCCATATTTCAAGATATTTGAAGAAATAAGTCAAAAGCTTGAAGAGAAACGAAATACAAAGCAAGAGGAACTCGTTAAAAATGTACATCATATTATTGAGCGAGATTATAGTAATTCCAACCTATGCATAAATTCAATTGCAGACGAGCTCTCGATGTCTCCAATTTATTTGAGCCGGCTATATAAGCAGTTAACAACAAACGCTTTATCAGATAAAATTAACGAACTGCGGTTGGATAAAGCTAAAGAGCTGCTGAAGACCTCTGAATACACCATTGTTGATATCGCCGAAAAAACTGGATTTACTAGTAGTTCATATTTTTATCGTTTATTTAAGAATAGTACTGGTATAACCCCGAGCGATTATAGAAAAAAGATAAAGGTCATCCTATAATTCTGTGCATTAAACGAAAAGAAATGATACTATGTATGATGGGCAAAATGTTGCAAAAGAAGGAGAACTTATGAGTAACGAACAAAATTTTTGGCTTGATTTACCGAAGCCGTTTTTTATATTAGCACCTATGGAAGATGTCACAGATGTTGTATTTCGTCACGTGGTTAGTTCAGCTGCAAAACCCGATGTGTTCTTCACGGAATTCGCAAATACAGAATACTACTGTCACCCTAAATTAAAGGTAAAGGAAAGTGTGCTTACTCGATTAAGGTTCACGGAAGATGAACAACCGATGGTCGCTCATATTTGGGGCAATAACCCGGAGTATTTTGAACGAATGAGCATGGATATGAAAAAACTTGGTTTTCGTGGTATCGATATAAACATGGGATGCCCAGTAAAAAACGTCGCAACCAATGGAAAAGGTGCTGGATTAATTCGACATCCTGAAGTGGCAGCAGAAATTATTAAAGCGACTAAAGCTGGTGGATTGCCGGTTAGTGTTAAAACAAGATTAGGATATAGCGAAATTGATGAGTGGCGCGATTGGTTAGGAAATGTATTGAGACAAGATATTGCGAATCTGTCCATACACCTCCGTACAAAAAAAGAGATGAGCAAAGTAGATGCACACTGGGAGCTCATCCCCGAAATCAAAAAATTACGCGATGAGATCGCCCCAAATACGTTGCTAACCATTAATGGGGATATTCCTGACCGTGCAACAGGCTTAAAATTAGTAGAGCAATACGGGGTTGATGGAGTCATGATTGGCCGCGGTATTTTCAAAAATCCATATGCTTTCGAACTAGAACCTAAAGAACATAGTGTGGAGGAGCTTCTTAAGCTTCTACTTTTCCATCTAGATCTTCACGATAAATATTCAAAAGAGGTTGAACCACGTCTATTTAATCCACTTCGAAGCTTCTTCAAAATCTATATTCGTGGATTTGACGGAGCCGACGAACTAAGAAATCAATTGATGGAGACGAATGCAACCGATGAGGTACGTCGTTTAGTACAACCTTTTCTGGATGCAGATTCTGAATAATATGTAATGCAAAATAAATGGCCTCAGTTCTGAATTTCATCAGACTGAGGCCGTTTTTATTAAAGATGTCTTACTTCCACTCCAGCTTTGGCAGTATTTCTTTTTGCAGCTCACACATTTCATCGATCATCGCACAAGCTTGATAGTAGGTTGGTGCTTGCGGATCAAGCAGGATCGCTTGCAGCAATTTTGTTCTCGACTCTTCAAGAAACGCCTCAAGTAACAGCTTATGGATTGTACCTTGAATATGGATCATTCCGATAATGGCAGTTGGCAGTTCAACCGTCATTGGCTTAAATACGATACCCTTTTTATTAACGATCGCTTGTGTTTCAACAACCATATCCTCTGGAAGTCCTTTAATAGCGCCGTGGTTTGGCATATTAACAGCATTCAACTCGATTTCATCGTCGAAGAAAATCGCTTCAATAATTGGTATTGCGTATTCATTACTAATTTGAACCTTATCTTTATCAAATAGATAAGCCTGCTCAGACCACTGCTCTTGATTCAGCGTATTCTCGAATAAGCCTTTATCCAAAGTACTGCCACTTGCACAGTATACAAATTCAGGTGTTCTGGAGTCCTTCTTCCACAGCTGCTCGCTCATTGGATTGTAACGGAACTGCAAAGGTAGTCCAGCATAGAAATCCTCTGCCCAAGAAATATACTCTCCACAATGGTTAGTCCCGGGGTAAGGGTAGTAGCCATACGTATGGTACAAGGTTCTGGACAATCCAATATGATCGAAATGTGCCAAACGGTTAGCTTGCTTTTCTTTGTCATGGAATAGAGGGTATAAATCCTCTCCCGTACTCTTGTTCCAGATCTTCGTAAAGAAGCCAAAGTGGTTTAATCCGCCGCCTTCAACTGCAATATCTTTACTATCCATCTCCAGGAATTCAGCTAGCTGATGAATCCCCATGTCTAAACCATGGCACAAGCCCACCACTTTGATTGAAGTTAATTTGGAGATGGCTTCCACTAGCTTCGCTTCCGGATTCGTATAGTTAATCAGCCAGGCATCTGGACATACCTTCTCCATTGTCTTTGCAATTTCCAGCATCGGACCTAAATTTCTCAAGGTGTGGAACATTGATCCTGGTCCGCCGTTTTCTCCATATAGCTGTTTGCTACCGTAACGGCGCGGAATGTGGAAGTCTTGTGACCAGTAATGATATCTTTCTACCTCAATCGCAACGATGGAGAAGTCAGCCTCTCTTAAGGCATCTTCCAAATTCGTCGTTTGCCAAATCTTCGCAGGATGAGAAAATGCCGTAAACATTTCGGTTGCATACTTGTACGTTCTATTCACATTCTCTTCTACAATATCCATAAGTGCGATTTCGATTTCTACTTGATTTCTCAAACGTTCTGATAACACGAGATCTTGAAGTGCTCCTAGTCCAAAGGAAACACTTCCTGCTCCGATTAACGCAACCTTCAACTTTTTCATGGTCTTCAAGCTCCTTTTGCCTTTTTATAAACGTTATAGCCGGCACCAATCATTCCGGCATCAGGTCCAAATTCAGTTAACACGATTTTAATGTTCTCTTTTAAGTGTGGAAGAACTTTCTTTTTAGCGCTTTCAATAACGCTATCAATCAGCCACTGGTTGTGATGAATGACCGCTCCTCCGACAACAATAATGTTCGGATCAATGATTTGCATCAAATTAACTATTGCGTTGGAAAAGTACTCCACCCACCTGTCAATCACTTCTATCGCTTGCTGGTCCCCCCTATGATAGCGTTCAAACAGCAAACCCGAGGTGGCATCGCTGCCATATAAAAGCTTACTTTCCGCTTCAAGAGCTGTGCCACTGCATAGAGATTCCAAAGTACCGTTATACAGCGTTGAATGATTTCTTTTGCTGTCGGAAATAATCATGCTTCCGATCTCACCCGCATATCCATGAGCTCCTTGTATGATTTTTTTATCAAGTATGATACCGCATCCAATGCCTGAACTAACCGTTATATATATGGATTGGCTATAAGGCTTGGCAGCTCCATGATCCGATTCAAGCACGGTGATCACGTTTACATCATTCTCAAAAGACACTTCATAATTCGGAAAGAACGCCCTGATAGTTTCGATACTCACATTCTCTAGGCAAGGAATATTGGTTATATCTCGAATAATCTGTGTTTGATCATTCCAAGGAATCGGCAATGCAATGCCTATCTTACTTGCTTGCTGTTCGTGGTTGACTTTAGCGATCATTTCCTTGACGGTTTTGAAAATTTCGTCAGCATCTTGGAAGCCTCTTGTTAATGCCGACTCCTTCTGAACAAGTTCAAGGTGCTCATTCACTAATCCAACCCTTATATTTGTACCTCCAATATCAACACCAATAACGAAGTTACCCATATTACGCTCCTCAACTATGATGACTGATCCATATATTTGGCGGCTGCAGCATCTAAAAAGAAATCTATATGATCATAGCCGAGCAATTGCTGAGCAGGCAGCCGTGCGTCAGAGTTTGTGAAAATCTCCTTCACGATATCAGCTTTGCGCTCTCCAGTTATGACGACAACCACTCTTTTACTACTTGCAATCTGTTCCAAACCTAATGTAATGCCTTGCTTTAATTCAGTCTGCTCATGAAAATATTTTTGAGCGACAGTCTTTGTTGTTTCCGACAGCTCCACAACACTGCTGTAATTTAATACTGGGCTACCAGGTTCGTTTAATCCGATATGCCCATTCATACCTACGCCCATCAAGCTGAATGTAATTGGGTGTTGTTCGATAAAGTGATCAATTCGCAAGCATTCCTGCTTCATATCCGGCGATGTTCCATCAAAAAACACAATCTGTCTGCTATCCAGTGAAATCTGCGAGAACAGATCTTGATTCAACATCTGATAGCAGCTTCCTTCAGAGCTTTTGTCAATGCCAACCCACTCATCCAAGCTAACAATGTTAAGTCTCTTGATTTTCAATTGGAGGTCCGCATCATTGGAAAATTTCTGATAGCTTTTTTGTGGAGTACTCCCTGAAGCCAGGCAGAACACGGGATGCTGATCGTTAAATAAACGATCTTTCATCTCTTTGGCAATTTCGTTTGCTACTTCTTCTTCGTTATCAAAGATTCTGATCATATTGTTCACTTCCTTGTTGTTTAATCCGAAATGACGTTCATCATCTCTTGCTGGAGAATAAGTATCGCTGCTCCCATTGCTGTTGATTGATGTAAGTCACTCACAGAAATTTGTGGAGTCCACTCCGTATATTGCTCGACATAGCTTTTCGTACGATCCAATATACGTTCCGGGAACAGTGCTACCGTTTTACCGCTAATAATGACCTGATCGATATCCAGAATGCTGATTATATTTGTAATCGTTAAAGCCAGATTCTTCGAAACATAATCGATGCAAGCTTCTACGTCATTAGCTGAATTCAAATCATATGCGCTTAGCAAGTACTTAATGGCTAATCTGCTTTCCAGCCAACCGACTGATGATGGAGTCCGCTTGTATTCTGAATCAAAGCACATATACTCCAGCTCGCCTGCTCTTGCATTAACACCGCGGTGTAGCTCTTTGTTAATGATCAAGCCGCCCCCAACGCCATCACCTGCAGCAACATGAACGAGACTCGTCAGTGCTTGATCTGAGTTTTCAAGATTCCGAAATTCCGCCACAGTCGCTGCGTTCACATCATTCTCCAGAAGAATAGGCAAATTCACTTCACGCTTGAGATTTTCAATAATAGACTCATACTCAAAATCGTTTTCTTTATTGTGATGAGTTCTCATCCGAATCGTTTTCTTTCTTATATTGATCGCGCCATCAACGCCAATACCAATCCCCAACACAACACTATTCGTTTCCTTCGCTTTATTCTTTAAATGTTCCACAAGCTTTATAAATACCGAAGTGAACTGTTGACTATGGAACGGAATATCTGTTTCAATCGAATACGAATCTATGATCTTGCCGTGTAGATTAATAAGTAACGCCGTAATCGTATTGCCAATAATCTGTATTCCGATTGTCGTATAGCTGTTTTCATTAAATCTGTAAACCGTACGTTTTCTTCCCAAGCCGCCAGAACCTTCTCGACTTTCACCAGTGGCAGTCAATAAACCAATCTGTTCAAAAAAAGTGACAATCTTGCTTACAGTAACAAAGCTCATTGCTGTTTTTTCTGAAATCTCGACTTTCGCTAGCTCAGGATGTTGAAGCAAAATATCGAAGACTATTTTCCTGTTCTCATCTTTAATATCATTGGGCAGAAATGATTTCATAGGTCCTCCTCGTTATATTATTAATATAATTAATAAATGAAGTTAAATAATTAATCAAAAAAATCAGGTCAGCACTGACCTCTTGAATTCATTATATATTCACTGTAGTGAACGTTCAAGTGTATTTATTTAACTTCCTTAAATTTATCTATTCTCTATCTTAATATCACCAACAAGGCATGCATTTGGTTACGCCACAAAAAGAAGCCTCTCATGAGTTCAATGAACTCACGAAAGGCTTCTAATCAATCCTATTTCAAGGCTTAATCAGCCTTATTACATCATGCCGCCCATTCCACCCATGCCGCCCATATCAGGCATACCTGGTTTTTCTGGTTCTGGCTTGTCAGCAATTACTGCTTCAGTAGTCAAGAACATAGCAGCTACGGATGCAGCATTTTGAAGCGCGGAACGAGTTACTTTAGCAGGGTCAACGATACCTGCTTCGAACATGTTCACCCACTCGCCAGTAGCAGCGTTGTAGCCGATGCCGATAGCTTCTTTTTTCAAGCGATCCACGATAACGGAACCTTCTTGACCAGCGTTAGCTGCAATGGTACGAACTGGTTCTTCGAGCGCGCGAAGCACGATGTTAACGCCTGTTTTCTCGTCGCCAGTTACATCTACAGCAGCAACAGCATTATATACGTTCACAAGAGCTGTACCACCACCAGAAACGATACCTTCTTCAACCGCAGCGCGAGTTGCGTTCAGGGCGTCTTCGATGCGAAGTTTACGCTCTTTCAATTCAGTTTCAGTTGCAGCGCCAACTTTGACAACGGCTACGCCGCCAGCCAATTTAGCCAAACGCTCTTGCAATTTTTCTTTGTCGAACTCGGAAGTTGTTTCTTCCAGTTGAGCACGAATTTGGCTTACACGAGCATTGATGTCCGCTTTGTCGCCGCTTCCGTCTACGATTGTTGTGTTTTCTTTAGTTACGCGTACTTGACGTGCGTTACCCAGTTGTTCAATGGAAGTGCTCTTCAGATCAAGACCGAGTTTCTCAGTGATCACTTGACCACCAGTCAGGGCAGCGATATCTTGCAGCATAGCTTCGCGACGGTCGCCAAAGCCAGGAGCTTTAACAGCAACAGCGTTGAATGTTCCACGCAGTTTGTTCACGATCAACATGGCTTGTGCTTCGCCTTCGATATCTTCAGCGATAATAACAAGCGGTCTAGCTTGTTGAACGATTTTTTCAAGCAATGGAAGGATTTCTTGAGTGCTGCTGATTTTTTTATCAGTGATCAAGATGTATGGGTTCTCCAGAACAGCTTCCATTTTGTCCGTATCAGTAATCATGTACGGGGAAATGTAACCGCGGTCGAACTGCATACCTTCTACGACTTCAAGTTCAGTAGCGAATCCACGGGATTCTTCAACAGTGATAACACCGTCTTTACCTACTTTTTCCATAGCTTCAGCAATCAATTGGCCCACTTCTTCGTCAGCAGCAGAGATAGCAGCTACTTGAGCGATAGCTTGGGAATCTTCGATTGGCTTAGCGATTTTTTGCAATTCTTCAACTGCTGCACGAACTGCTTTGTCGATCCCTTTGCGAATAACCATTGGGTTAGCGCCTGCAGTTACGTTCTTCAGACCTTCACGGATCATAGCTTGTGCCAGAACCGTTGCAGTTGTAGTACCGTCACCGGCTACATCGTTAGTCTTAGTAGCAACTTCTTTAACCAGTTGAGCACCCATGTTCTCGAATGCATCTTCAAGTTCGATTTCTTTAGCGATAGTTACACCATCGTTAGTGATAAGCGGGCTACCAAATTTCTTCTCAAGTACCACGTTGCGACCTTTTGGTCCAAGTGTAACTTTTACCGCATTTGCCAAAGCATCTACACCGCGCAACATAGAGCGGCGTGCTTCTTCACTAAATTTAATTTCTTTAGCCATTGTGTAATTACCTCCTAGAATTTTTTGTGTATCACGTTACTTTAAGTAGTTTAGATTTAGCTTATAATCGACTCTCGCTTAGTCAAGAATCGCGTGAATGTCGCTTTCTTTCATAATCAAATATTCTTTACCTTCGTATTTGATTTCTGTTCCTGCATATTTAGAGAAAAGAACACGGTCGCCTTCTTTTACTTCGAGTGCTACACGTACTCCATCTTTCAAAGCTCCGCTACCTACTGCAATAATAGTTCCTTCTTGTGGCTTTTCTTTCGAGGAGTCCGGAAGCACAATCCCGAATGAAGTGGTTTCCTCCTGCTCGCTCGGTAGCACCAATACGCGTTCACCTAAAGGTTTGATCATGAAAAAATAGCCTCCTTTAAAATTATGTTATTTTGCTTCAAAACATAGTTTAGAACTTACCTGTCTTACTTCAAAATCTCTGGTGTTTATGAAAAATATCAATTGGACGCTATGAATATCTGGTCCATCTCATATTTTCCATAAGCATTAGCACTCGACAGCTTGTAGTGCTAACAACAATTTTTATGATACTCAACTTGAGCCCGGATTTCAAGTCCTTTTACACAAATTCGCATTTGTTTTCGTAAAAAATAACGTTTCACTGGTTGTCCTAGGCACACACTCTATACATTCTATCCACAGGGTGTGAAAATATGCGTATGATTTCAGTAGTCTCAACTGTACCACCTACGCCCGAACATTTCAAAAAACGGGGGTTTAAAACAAAAGAACTGTCTCTTTCGTAGAAAAATCTACTTAGTGACAGCCCTCTTATCATCATTCCTCACTCTTGGTGTACTGAGCTTCCCTTGCCGCATCCGCAGCAAGCTGTTTGCGATAGACGAAGGCGGACAGGAATACGCTAAACTCATACAACACAAGCAGTGGGATCGTCACCAGAAAGTCTGAGATGAAGTCCGGAGGAGTGATGACTACAGCAATAAAGACAAGCGTGAAATATGCGTATCGACGCATTTTACGCAAGCGTATCGGGTTAAGAACCCTCAGTTTGGTCAGAAACATCACCAGCAGCGGTAGCTCAAACAACAGCGCTAAAGGTAGCACCAGACTGAACATGAAGTTGAAATATTGCGCAATTCCGTAGGTCTCTTCCAGTCCCATACTCCGGGTGATAGAGATTGTGAACGAAAGCGCCATTGGAAATACAACATAATAAGCAAAAGAAAGACCGATTAGAAAAAGAACAAAAACATAGGGTACATAACGTAGTGTTGCACTACGCTCTTCCGGTCGTAAGCCCGGACTAATAAACGCCCACAACTGGTAAGCAATAAAAGGAACTGAAATGACTAATGAAACCGCCATTGCGATCTTCATATACATTCCGATACCATCCCAGAATGAGAACGCATGCAGAACAAACCCTTGCGCTAGATCTGTACTAATTAAATAATCGTAGATTGGCTTGGCACAGAACAGCCCCCCTACCAATCCCAAAACAAATACAATCAGCACATAAATAATCCGTTTACGCAGCTCGGTGAGATGATCCACCACCGACATTTCTTCCGATTCGAGAGACATCCTGACACCATCCCATGACAAGAATAGAAACGCCACACCGACTTTATGTATAGCTGTGCCCGTTTCTGCAGAAAGCAGCAACCAAATTGAAAAAGGGACATCTCCTAAGTCTATTAGACTTGAGAGATTGCCCCATTGTTAAATCTTTTATTATTCCGGCAGGCGTTTGTCCTGAGGAATATCTGCAGCGACCGTCTGCGGGGCCGTCGGCACAGGAGCTTCGCTCTTCTTCACCGGATCACCATCACCAATGATTTCACGTGCGCCTTCTTTAAATTCACGGAAGGTTCGTCCAACTGCGCGGCCTAACTCTGGCAGTTTATTCGGTCCAAAGAGGAGCAGTGCCAGTATAACCAACAAGATAATACCCGGAGTACCAATTCCACTAAACATTATTATTCCTCCTTGTCCGTCTATCCGATCATGGTATCGATTACGATAATCTAATAATACCATAACTTATGTCACAGTTACATCCACTATCTTCTATAAATAGTTTATCCTTGTGACGTGACAAGAATATGACAATGTTATTGGCGGTATTGGCCAGTTACCATGAGTAACGCTTCAGGTAGTTGATCCATAATGGCTGCTAAATTCTCATGAACACCCTTCGGTGTGCCCGGTAAGTTGACAATCAACGTGCGTCCACGAATGCCGCATATCCCGCGGAACAGCATCACCGCACGGTTTTTTTGCATCACCGTACTTCGCATCGCTTCAGAAAGTCCAGGCACTTCCCGTTCGATTACACGCCGGGTTGCCTCTGGAGTCACATCGCGTATCGCTAAATCCGTACCTCCGGTAGTCAATACCAGATCTGCTTGAAAATAATCTGTGAGTTCTATCAAAGCTGCGATAATCTCATCCTGTTCATCGGGCACGATCCGATATTCAACGATCTCGCCTCCAAGTTCCTCTTCCACCAGCTCCCGAATAACCTGGGCGCTCGTGTCTTCCCGTTCGCCCCTGGCCCCTTTATCGCTGGCCGTTAGGATTGCTGTTTTCCACGCCATAGGTTTGTCCTCCCTCTCTATGTATAATTGGCTGTACAGTGCAGCCCACTTGCTTCAGCGCATCGAACGTCAGCTCTGATCATGGTTCAAGCGCGTAATCTCCATTCTTGCCCCCACTTTTAGACACTAAGAGCGTTGGTCCGATAATCATGTCCTTCTGAAGAGCCTTGCACATGTCGTACACCGTTAGTGCTGAGGCAGAAACAGCGGTCAATGCCTCCATTTCAACTCCGGTCTTTCCGGTAGTATGGACTGTTGCTTCTATATAAAGTTCATCTTCGCTGTTATCGGAGAAGCGGATGTCAATACCGGTAAGTGGGAGCGGATGGCACATCGGAATCCAGTCAGACGTCTTCTTGGCTGCCATAATTCCAGCAATCTGCGCAACGGCAAGTACGTCTCCTTTACTGATCTTGCCTTCCTTGATGGCACTAAGCGTCTCAGTTGCCATCTTGATCTTACTCCGCGCGACAGCTGTCCGCTTCGTAATCTCCTTTTCGCTCACATCCACCATACGAGCTCTTCCCTGCTCGTTAAAATGGGTCAATTCCACGGCTCACTCTCCTTTTCGGCAGTGCACTATGCCATTTTCAGTAATCAGCATGTCCATAAAGGCATCATGCTCATCCATGGGCACTTTCGGAACCAGTTGCATACCAAAGGCTAGCCCGATCCAGACAGGGGGCTTCGCAGCGGCATACTCTTCCGTCTCCCATGACGCACGCAATCGATCATAGTATCCTCGGCCGTAACCAAGCCTGCCTCCCTGAAGATCAAAAGCCAGCCCCGGAACAAACACAACATCCGGTAGTGTAACAACTTCAATCTCTTGTGAATCTTTGCCGGATACAATAGGTTCATGGATACCATACGCCCCCGGCTCAAGCTCACTCCAAGCGTTTACCATATGGACACTCATTGCACCACTTGCCGGAATGACACGCGGCAGCAGTACCCTACGCTGGTCCTTCCACGCCTGTGTAAGAAGCGCGTTGGTATCGAGTTCAGAACGGAAAGATACATAGGCCATCAGTGAGGCTATGTCTTTCCTCTTCAGCCACTCTGATGCATGCTTGCAGACCAGAAAAGACAATTCCCTTCTCTGGTCCGAGGAGAGCTCGTTTCGGGCGATGGTCTTCTCAGTTCTTAGTTGTTGCTTTGCTTTGGAGATCACCGACTCCTTGCTTGACATCGTCGGCCACCCCCATATATTTATCCCAAGCTTATCCTTGTTTGTAAATCCAGTTTACCACTCTTCTCCCCGGTTCGCCAAGGTGGATAGGACTGTGTTTCTGGGCCAGGTCGTTATTCTCTGCTTCCGATATATCGAGCTCTCGCTTGGGAAACGCTTTTCATGTAAACTATAGAATAAGTTGTTCATACGGCTGAGGTATAAATGCCAAGGCGAAATATGCAAGGGTGGAGGTTTCATCGTTATGCTTCTTCAAGCGACAGGAATTACAAAATCATATGGTATACAGAACGTACTAGACGGCATAAGCCTTCAGGTAAATGAAAAGGAACGTGTCGGACTCGTGGGTGTTAATGGTGCCGGCAAATCAACTTTTCTGCAAATTCTGGCTGGTGAAATGTCCTATGACAGCGGTCAAATTCATAAATCAAAAGAAACTACTATCGGGTATTTAGCCCAAAATAGCGGACTTCAATCTGACAAAACCATTCATGAAGAAATGATGGCAGTTTTCGCACCGCTGATCGAAGCCGAGGCTGAGCTAAGAGAGATGGAAGTAAGCATTGCCGATCCTAAGCTGGCAGAGGACCCAAAACGGTACGAAGAACTGCTCGAAAGATATGCCCGCCGATCAGATTGGTTCAAGGATCACGGCGGTTATGAAATGAATACACGAATCCGCAGTGTCCTGCACGGCATGGGCTTCGGCGAGTTCCCACCGGATACACCTATCTCCACACTTAGCGGTGGCCAGAAGACTAGACTCGCATTAGCCCGCATTTTGCTTCAGGCTCCCGATCTTCTAATGCTGGATGAGCCGACGAACCATCTGGATATCGAAACATTAACATGGCTTGAGGATTATCTTCGCAGTTATGCTGGCGGAATTCTGGTCGTATCTCATGACCGTTATTTCCTTGATCGGCTTGTAACTACTATTGTAGAGATCGAGCGTCATCAATCTCGGCGTTATACAGGCAATTACAGCCGATATGTAGATTTGAAGGCTGCCGAATATGAAACACGGATGAAGCAGTATGAGAAACAGCAAGATGAAATCTCAAGAATGGAAGATTTCGTTCAGAAAAATATTGTGCGAGCATCTACCACGAAACGTGCGCAGAGCAGACGCAAAGCGCTTGAGAAGATGGACCGTATTGATCGACCGATGGGCGATCTGAAGAAAGCCAGCTTCTCCTTCGAGCCTGACTTCATGTCTGGTAAAGAAGTGCTGCAAGTCCGTAATGTTGCGGTTGCCTTTAATGATGGTCCACCTTTGTTCAAGGACGCTTCTTTCGAACTGCGCCGGGGAGAAACTGCTGCACTCATCGGTCCCAATGGTATTGGCAAATCTACACTGCTGCAGTGTATGACCGGAACCCGCGAGCCTTCAACTGGAACTGTGAATTGGGGGACTAAGGTAAAGGTCGCTTATTATGATCAGGAACAGACTCGCCTCAATCCAAAGAACACAGTAATGGAAGAGCTATGGAGTGAATATCCAATGATTGAGGAAGCCAGAATCCGTACGATCCTTGGCAACTTCCTCTTCAGCGGTGAAGATGTTCTTAAGAAGATATCCGCGCTGAGCGGCGGCGAAAAAGCACGCGTTGCATTATCAAAGCTCATGTTGCGCGGCGCAAATATGCTCATCCTAGATGAGCCAACCAACCATTTGGATTTAGTCAGTCGTGAGGTTTTAGAATCAGCTTTAATTGATTTCGAAGGCACATTGCTCTTCATTTCTCATGACCGTTATTTCCTCAATAAAATGGCGGAACGGGTGCTTGAGCTTCATCCCGAGGGGATCGATCAATACCTTGGCAACTACGATGACTATATCGAGAAAAAACGAGAATTAGAAGAGATTGCGAAAGATGCCGCCGAATTAGCCGCCAAAAACGTCAACAAGGATGCTGCAGTTCCTGAAAAAAATGCTGTTTCCTCCTTCGAAGCGGACAAGCAAGCCAAGCGTGAAGAGCGTAACCGGAAGCGGCGCATTGCTGAGCTAGAGGAAGGCATTGCTTCACTAGAAGAGTCGATCGCTTTTATAGAGAATGAAATGACTAAACCTGAAGTTTATCAGGATTATTTAGCACTTCAAGGTCATGAAGAGGATCTGAAGAACAAAAAAACTCAGCTTACCGATTTATTTAACGAATGGGAAATCCTTGCTGACGAATAATGTAAAAGCCACTTCATAAATTTTTTTCATATTTCTTATTTTGTTCATAAACAGTTATCCACAGCTCTATACACAGGTTTCGTGTATAACTCCCTACTAAAAAAGCCCCTTAGGGGCTTTTTTTATGCGTTAAATCAGTATTTCCGAATTACAGGAATTATTATCCACCGAATTATCCACATTATCCACAATTCCCACAAGGTTTCATTGCGAATAAAAATGGTTATAAGGGCATTTTAAAAAGAGCTGACATTGCTGATTTTACGCACTTTTTACACAATTCGTAGAGAATATGTGGATAACGTTGTCCACAACTTGACAAAAGACATAACCCCACCTAAAACTTGTCATCATAAGCTAAAAAAGAACCCGCTATCTCTAAATCAGACAGCGGGTAGATGTATATTAAACGATTTGTGTAGAGAGCAGGGCAGCGTTACAGGCTGCAATATAGGCAATCCCTGCTGCCATGATAATATCTTGATGCGTAGCTGTGCCTCTAAATTTAAGACCTTCCCACTCTACCATCACAGCCGCCTCTGCCTGGGCGTTCTCTCCACTTCCAAGTGAATGCAGCTCAAGTCCCGCAAAATCGATGTCCTCTGAGATGCCTTGCCCAATAGCAGCGATAATGGCTTCAAGCGGACCATCTCCAGTACTAGTATGAGAAGTTTCCTGTCCAGATTTCAAATGGCGAACCGTAACCGCGGCTACCCGGCGCTGGGCACTGCCTGCCAATACCTGAACCTCACCCAGTTCATAGACCTGAGCTTGCTGTCCAGTTGTACTGCTCACCATTTGCAGCAACTGGTCATCACTGACTACCTTTTGGCGGTCAGCGGTCTCTTTAAACGATTCATAAAGTGCATCCAGCTTCGCAGGCTCCAGCGTAATACCATACTTCGCCGCCCGGTCCTTCAGCGCATGTCTGCCAGAATGCTTGCCCAGAATGATCATGCTACGCGGGATACCCAGCCGCTCTGGGTCCATAATCTCATAGGTGCTACGATCCTTCAGCAAACCATCCTGATGAATCCCTGACTCATGCTGGAAGGCATTTCTTCCGACGACTGGTTTGTTATAGGCGATTGGAAAATGCATCGCTCCGCTGATCAGCCGCGAAGTATCATACAGCTTATCAAGCACAATGCCTGTTTCTGCTCCAATCGCATCCCCGCGGGTTTCGAGCGCCATCACAAGCTCTTCCAGTGCGCAGTTCCCGGTACGCTCGCCGACTCCGTTCACAGTGACTTCGATCTGCGTCGCACCTCCATCAATTGCTGCCAGACTGTTGGCTACAGCCAGCCCCAAATCATTGTGACAGTGGGCACTGTAGCTTACCGTTTCTCCACCTCTTGCTCCAAGCCGCACACGTCGGAACATTTCCCCATATTCATGTGGCAATGCGTAACCGACCGTATCGGGCAGATTGATAATAGAAGCGCCTTCCTCAATAACAGCTTCAATCATTTCAATCAGATCATCGATTCCTGTTCGCGCAGCATCCATCGCCGTGAATTCAACGACGTCAGAGAATTGACGTGCATAAGCCGTCATCTCGCGGGCTTTGGCTACGACTTCAGCTCTGCTCATACGCAATTGATGCTGCAAATGAATATCAGAAGAGGAGATGAACAGGTGGATCCGCCGGCGTTCAGCATCTTGGGTTGCCCGGACTGCCGCGTCAATATCCCCTTTAACCGCCCGTGCAAAACCGCAAATTTCCACATTTTGCACCTTACGAGAAATTGTCTGTACTGCTGCAAAATCACCAGGGCTCGATATCGGAAATCCAGGCTCCATCACATCAACACCCAGATCCGCAAGCTTATAGGCCAGCAGTATTTTTTGCTCTGGGGTTAGACTTGCACCCGGAGCCTGTTCACCATCTCGCAGAGTCGTATCGAAAATTTGTATACGTTTCTTTACTGGAATAATCATCTGAATTCCTCCTGTTTTCCTCTTATTAGATTCCTTACCCTAACCTATGCTTCAGCGCAGATCCACACGTCGACTTGTGGTCCTGCTAAATTCCCCACCCACTGCTGCCGGCAGCTGATACGAATGAATCCTCTGCACAATTTGGAATGTGCAGAAGGTTCACTCTTGGCGTCTTATATAGCGCCTGAGTCCATAACCCGAGTCGCTTCAATAAGTACGCAAAAACCCGCCGTCTCTAATAAAGAGACGGCGGGTTACCCCTCCGCGGTACCACTCTTTTTGACGCATAGGCTATTCATATAATCAAGCCGTTAAGATGCGTCCAGCTCTTCTTCCCGGTCCATCCTGAGGGAGTCAGGATATTCTTGAAAGGTCCGATAACGGGGACAGCCGTAGGCAGCGTACTCTTATTTCCGCCGCTCCGCTCCCGGGCGAGATTCAAGACTTTCGGTGACTGCGTCGCACCACCCCGCAGCTCTCTGTTCACCGTCATTCCCTACTACTCCCGTTCTTAGCGTGTATTATATACATTCTCACTACTCAAAATCCATACAAAAAAGCCTGCCATCTCATTCAAGAGACGACAGGCTGTTAACCTTCGCGGTACCACTCTTGTTGATGCTCTGTACCGGTTAAGTTACTGCCGATTCCAATTGAACATCCACTCTACGGTCCAGTATGTTAGATACTCGACCACCCTTTCACGGAGGTTACCCGTAGACGGTGTACGAACGTTCCGGCGACAATTGCCGGTAATGCTTCCACCGTTCCGCTCCCAGACGAGTTCAGGTCCCCTTCGACTGCGTCGCACCTACCCGCAGCTCTCTTATCCCAGAGTATCCTTACTACTTCCGCTCATCGCGTTTCCTTGTATAATTGAACTGATTATACTCGTTAGCTCCAAATGATGTCAATAGGCGGATACAGACCATTGTTCCAATGAGAATCCAGGGTCTGCAACCATATCCAGCGGAGTACCGCCATCATGCTGCCACTTCACGTATGCAGCAGCTCCAATCATAGCTGCATTATCCGTGCAGTATACCGGAGGTGGAATAATAAGCTCAATGCCCTCCGCTTCACAGCGTGAGATCAAAGCCGAGCGCAGGCCAGCATTAGCAGCAACACCTCCACACAGCAATAACTGCTTGGAGCTAGTAGCTTTAACAGCGCGTACCGCTTTTTCCACCAGCACCTCAACCACAGATTCTTGGAACCCGCGGGCAATGCCTGCGACATCTGGCGTGAGACCCTTCATCTTGCTCTGATTCACAACGTTCAGCACAGCCGACTTTAAGCCACTGAAGCTGAAATCATAAGAACCCGGCTCCAGCCATACTCTTGGTAACGGTACAACCTCAGTCGCCTCGCGGGCCAGACGATCCACATGAGGTCCGCCGGGATAAGGGAACCCTAGTGCCCGTGCTACTTTATCATATGCTTCGCCTACGGCATCATCACGGGTGCGCCCGATAATTCGAAACTCACCCTCCCGCTCCATATGAACCAGTTCAGTATGTCCACCGGACACCACTAGTGTCATGCATGGATACTGTAACTCTGCCACTAAACGGTTAGCATAAATATGTCCTGCAATATGATGTGTACCAATTAGCGGCTTACCCCATGCGAGTGCAAGGCTCTTGGCAGCTACTACCCCGACAAGTAAAGCCCCCACCAAACCTGGGCCTTGTGTAACCGCCACCGCCGACAACTGATCTGGTTTAACCCCTGCTGTAGCGAGTGCTTCTTCTATCACCAGTGTAATTACTTCCACATGCTTACGGGAAGCTACTTCTGGTACTACGCCGCCGAAGGCGCGATGTGTCTCAATCTGACTCGAGATGATGTTGGATAACACTTCAGAGCCATCTTTGACTACAGCGACCGACGTTTCATCACAACTCGTCTCAATAGCAAGTATTAGTACAGGCTGAGCTGCGCCCGTTTCTGTCTTCATTTCAAGTCCACGCTTCCTTCCATATTCCCATGCTCCTCATACTCTGGCAGATCCGCCCACATAATGAGCGCATCTTCGCGATTATCGGAATAATATCCTTTGCGTGTGCCAGCAGATCGAAAGCCTTTTTTACGATATAAATTCTGTGCTACCTCGTTCGATACCCGTACCTCAAGTGTAATAGACTTCATCCCCACATAAGATGCCGTCTTCATCAGCTCTTCGAGCAAACGCTCGCCCCATTTACGTCCACGATAGGCTTCGAGCAGGGCTATATTCGTCACATGCGCCTCATCCACGATGGCCCACATACCGGCATAACCGATAATATGACCTGCCAGCTCCATAACCATATATTTTGCAAAATGATTATGCGTCAGCTCGTTGCGAAAAGCTTCCTCTGTCCAAGGCATCGTGAAGGCTTCCCGTTCAATGATAAGAATGTCAGGAATATCCGTAAGCTTCATCAAACGAAAAACAAGTTCAGCCTCTTGAGCTATCATTGATTCCGCTTCCGTCATGGTTTCTTTAAGCCCCCTTCTCTGCTTAACCGCAGATTGGCCTCCGCTTCTGAGATCTGAGTATAGTTAGGGATCAAGCTATGGATATCATCTTTCTCTACCTGAAGCCGCGCTTCTCCAAGAAATCCTGTCCAGCGGCCTTCCATTTCATAAGGAACTGCAATAGAAACACCAAGATCCTTCAATGGACGAAGCGATTCCTCACTGCCATGAACGGCAGTCTCCCCAACAAACCAAAGAACAGCGGGCTTATTGCCCTCGACTGAAGCCTGTCCTAAACGTTCAGCTAAGTACTCCACCCAATCTGCCATCAGGCGGATGGCATCAGGCTCAAGACGGCTAGGAGCATTATTTCCCTCAGCTGCGAATAATCCTGTATACACCTGTCCTCGGCGCGCATCCATTAGTGGAATGATCCAATCAGGCCCGTAGCTGCTATTCTCGGTAGTTTGTTCCGACGCTTTGGTCATCACGTTATTCTTGAGGGCTGTTTGATATCCGCCCCATGCTACTGCATGTAGACTCGAAATACCGACAACTGGGACATCCCATGCCCATGCCAGCGTTTTGGCAGCGGTAACTGCGATACGCGTCCCCGTATACGATCCAGGACCCACACCAACAGAAATCCCGCCCAGCATTGCAGCAGTAGTTCCTGTTGCTTGCAGCGCCTGCTCAATGATCGGGAGTAAATGCACCGAATGATTCCGTTCTCCAGAAGCATTTATTTCATGCAGTAGTTCCCCATTCTCTGTAACTGCCACGCCTAATACTGCAGTTGATGTATCCAGCGCTAAAAGCCGCTTGCGCGGCTCTGTATTCTGATTCGTCATAATCCTTAACCCCACTTCTGGATCAGCTGCCGGCAAAGCTCACCATACGGCTCCCCGATTCCGGTCACCGTAATCATTCTTTCATCTGGCCCCACTGTTTCCATGTATATATGCATATGCCGCGGCGGCATTAAATCCGTAATAATACTGCTCCATTCCACCAAGCAGACCCCTTGCCCGTAGAAATACTCATCAAGTCCAAGCTCGTCCGCTTCCTGAAGCGAAATCCGATATACATCCATATGATATAGGGGCAGACGGCCCTCGTACTCTTTAATAATTGTAAAAGTAGGACTGTTTACGATCCCCTTTACGCCGAGATGCCGAGCGTACCCTTGCGAGAATGCTGTTTTTCCTGCGCCCAGATCGCCGTCCAAACCGATAATCATCCCTGGCGTTGAAGCAGTAGCTAGAGCAGCTGCAAGCAACTCCGTATCCTGGAGGCTGTAAGAACGGTAAGTGAACACCGTTTCGTCTGTATTGTCCAACTACAACTACCACCTTTTAAAATATACCTGCCAAAAACCATTACTATTAATTATATCGGTATGCTCCATCCATCGCAACAACTGTCCCAATTCAATCTCCCATGCCAGTATGCCAACAATAGAAAAAGAGACCTCTACGCAAAAATAAGCATAAAGAGTCTCTTTTATAAAAGTGTAATTTAGCTTATCTCAGGTCTTTGAACAAACCTTGTTAATGATCTTGCTCCTCTAACCGTTCAACGCCTACCGTATGCGTATTCGTTGGTCGAGAGCCCACTTGAACCGTAGCCATTCCGTTCTGTGCATCCACATGCTCAATCCATACAGGTTCTCCATCCAAATGTACACTTACCGTCTCTTTAGAAGCATAAATATCCTGTGCTCGTTTGACGTCCACCACTGTTCCCCTCCTTTATTTTACCTAAATCTCACGATTCTAATGGCGAAGTTTCTTCGAGGGTTGATTCCGCATCAAGCTTCTCCGAGTCCGAGACCTGACTTGCTTCCGGTGGAGCTATAATGCTGTCCCAATCCACAACTGTCGCTGGAATATCCTGCTCGCTCAGCGCATCGATCCACTCATTTCCACGCGGTTCCATGACTTAGTATTCTCCTCCTCAGCTTTATTAGCCTGATTTTATATTTTCCCATGCTTCACAAAAAATGCACCCGGCTAGAAAAGCCTGTCCTGCCTCATACTAACCCAAAGCAAATAACTTAGATCAGGAGGCGTTTCTCATGCATACCGTTTGGAAAGGAGCCATCAGCTTCGGGCTAGTGCATGTTCCGGTTAAAATGTTCTCCGCTACGGAAGACAAGGACATTTCTCTGCGTTATATCCATAAGGAATGCGGCAGCCCACTGTCGTATGTACGTAAATGTCCGGTGTGTGACAAAGAGGTGGCTTGGGAAGAAATCGGCAAGGGGTATGAATATGAAAAAGGGAAGTTTGTTCTATTCGACAAAGAGGAACTGGATCAATTGACCGACGAAAGCAGCAAAAGCATTACCATACTCGACTTTGTTGATCTGACGGAGATCGATCCAATTTATTTTCAAAAAACCTATTACTTATCTCCGGATCAGGCTGGTACAAATGCATATCGGCTTCTTATGGAGGCCATGCGTCAAACTGGTAAAATTGGCATCGCCAAAATATCGATTCGTTCAAAAAGCAGTCTGGCTGCTATTCGTGTGCTGGAGGATTGCCTCGCCATCGAGACTATTTTTTATCCTGATGAAGTGCGACCGGTCTCGCAAGTGCCTGGCCTGCCCGAAGCAGGGACAGTGAATGATAAAGAGCTGGATATGGCCAAGCTGCTCATTTCACAGCTATCCACGCCTTTTGATCCGGCAAAATATACCGATGATTATCGCCAACGTATGCTTGATCTAATCTCACATAAAATTGCAGGCGAGGAATTTCATATCGCTCCTGCCAAACAGGAAAGCAATGTAATTGATCTAATGGCAGCATTGCAGGCCAGTATTCAGGCTGTACAGCATATCCCTACAGATCCGGGTCCTTCATTAACAGGTACTAAGAAAACAAAAACTAAAGCAGCTCCGGCTGCCAAAAGAAAAACAGCCAAGTCTAAAGCAGCAGCTGAGCCTGCCGATCAGCAAAACGAGTCTTCTGGAACTATTCCTGTCATCGCACCAAAACCGAAACGCCGCAGCCCAAAAAGTAAAACAACCGTATCTTAGGAGGCTCTGCTGATGAAGCTTCAGCCTATTATTCCTTTTGAACCCATACTGGCTGGGCAGCTTCCAGCAGGCAACCAGTGGATCGCACAGATTAAATGGGATGGCGTTCGCATGTTGTCCTATTACGACGGAAGCACTACTCAGCTTATTAACAGACGTGGAAATTACCGTACAGCGCAATACCCTGAGCTTACTGATGTAAATACTTATTGCAAGGCTCATTCCGTTATTCTTGATGGTGAAATCATTGCACTCAAGGACGGCAAGCCCTCATTTCACGAAGTTATGCGGAGGGATAGCTTAAAGAATGGCTCCACCATTTCCGTCGTTAGGTATCAGGTTCCTGTCATTTATATGATTTTTGATATTCTGTTTTATAATGGCCAATCGACGATGGATCAGCCTTTATTCTCACGGCAGCAGCTGCTAAACGATATTCTGCTGCCGCATCCCCATGTTCAGGCCGTACCCAGTTATACCGATCCCACAGAATTATTCGCCGCTGCTCAGAGTCAGAGCTTAGAGGGAATCGTCTGTAAGGATATCAACAGTACTTATGCTCCCGGTGGAAAAGATAAACGCTGGCAGAAACGCAAAATCATTTCTGATCTTACGGCAGTAGCCGGGGGTGTAACGTTCCGAGACGGCATCGTCAATGCGCTACTTCTTGGGCTGTATGATGATAAAGGAAATTTGCATTATATCGGACATGCCGGGCCAGGAAAATTGACTGTACAGGATAAACGCGACTTAACTGCAGAGGTACAGCATTTAAAAATAGATCAAATGCCCTTTACAGCTGATCCCCAGCGAGGGAAGGGTGCTTTTTGGATAAAACCGAAGCTTGTCTTCAAAGTTCATTTTTTGGAATGGAATACCTCAGGCACTCTTCGTCAGCCGGTTACTCAAGCTAGGGTAGATCTTCCTCCCGAATCATGTACTTTGGAGCAAAAAGGATAAACTCTTTCCAAAGAAACGTCCTCCCGAATTTATCGAGAGGACGTTTCTTATTGCGCTGTAAGATTCGTTACAATGGTCTCCAGCTCTGCTTTTGTCTGCGCAGTATTTTTCGTATTCGTAAGCTTGTAATCAATACTTCCATCCGCACTGGACCATACAAGCTGGACTTTTAGATCTCCATGGTGAGGACCAAACAGCGTGTAGACTGCTTCAACCCCGTTGATGGTCAAATTTTCATCCTGGTCACCAGGCAGCTGCGCTAAAGTAACCCCTTCCGGAAGCGTATATGCTGGAGCTGATTTTAGATTCAATCTCTCCCCATTTCGCAGATAAGTGATAGAGGTTTCTGTATCGCTCCATTTTAAGCTTTGTGAAATCACTTTTTTACCAGCAGCTTGTGCTTTAGCTTTTACCTGATCTCTGAGGGTCTTATACTCTGTACTGAAAAACTTCGGAAGCACTGGATTTAAAACGACATCCTGCAACTTATATTCGTCTGGTAGAGCAGCGGGTATCAGAAGTGAATTCCCAGTTAATGAAGATAGCTTCTGTGCTGCTTCGTTTATAGAGCTGAATCTGTATGGCATATAGCTTACACTCAAATCTTCCTCTGGATTAGATTTTTTGTCATTAACATAGAGAGCCTTAATTTCTCCCGCTTGTAGGGGAACAGCATATTCTTTGGCAATCAAATCCTTAATCGTTGGCGATACCGGTGGTGATTTCTGCTCAACCGGAACCGTACCTTTACTTTTATTATTGCTCCCCGCAGGCACTGCGCCTGCTGTTCCACTTACCGCACTCATTAACACTATCAGGCTCAAAGCCGTGATGGCCGCACTTTTTTTAATCATCTTTATAATATCCTCCTTTAACCCCTTGGTTATTTGATCATGCTTTTAGCTACAGCCAACATTTCATTTGTCGTCAGCTTACTGACCCGATTGTCTGAAAGGGTATATTGTATCGCGCCTGATTTATCCAGCCACACTAGCTTAGTGTTGAAACTTGCTTCTTTAGCCGAATCAGTTGTAAGAATTACTTTCCTACCGTTGACCGTCAGTTCTTTCTTAGTTTCCGAAGCTCGTACAAAAGGCACAGCTCCTTCGGGAAGTTTGGCGGGCGGCACTCCAGTTACAATGCTAAAATTGGCTTTTCCTTTGGCATACAGCTGCATAGACAAGTTCGTTTGGCTCCAGCTGATGATCTTGCTAAACAACTGTTTGTTGGGATCACCTGCCGCCGCTACTACCTTTAGATCCTGCTCTAATTTTAGATACAGCTCTGAATCGTTTGCTACAGACGGTGGATAAATGATGGCTGTCGCCAGAGCGAAGCCCTTAGGAAGATTTCCAGGCTGTGGAGTAGCTGGACCCTTCAACGCTTTGAATTTAGCAGCAAAGGATTTGTAGTCTTTAAAAACAAATCCTTTGCCAGAGAAGCTGATCGTATCCTGAGGGTTAGAGACTTTGTCACGTACGTAGTAGGCCAAGTACGTACCTTCCTTCAATCCCGCTACCAGGGCCTGCAGTTCCTTCTGGAGCTTCTGATCGGTTGGTACTGCAGTCTGCTGCCCAGAGGCAGCTGCGACCGAAAGAAACAAGCCAGGCGCAACCCCACTTACAACTACTCCTGTTCCTAACAAGGTTGCTGCCGAGAGCGCGATCAGTGTTTTTTTGAGTTCATCATTTAGCTTCAATTTCTAACATCCTCTCCTTCTAATAGGGTGAATGTAAGCTCACCCTGTTTTCAACTACACTTCTATAACACTCCAGCATGAGAAAAAGGGACTTTTTCTCACAAAAAAAAGAGGCCGCCCCAAGCAACCATCATGGCTTTTGGGACAGCCCCTTTTTTTGTTCTTAACATTACAAATGACGCGCCAAGTGATGCAATATGTGAAGCACCTATAGAGTAATTGGGGAATTTCTCCCTAAAATTCAGAGATTTCTGTTCATCGGACTTATAATTAGGGAAAACTTCCCTGAAATTTGGCCTATTCGGCAACGAATAAAGAAATTCCTATGATTATTAGGGAGGAATTCCCTGATTTCGTTCATTTAGAGCGAATATCGGTTATTTTTAGGGAGTTTTTCCCTAATTAGTTTAAAGCACGTAAATCACACATAGCACATCGCCCACCGCCCCAACCAGTAGCATAGAACACTACGCGTGGCATATCGTCACATAGCACAGTAAAATCCATTACTTTTCCTATTCCATAAAAAAAGCTGCCTCCCAAGTAGATTTCACTACTTTTGAGACAGCTTCTCATATTGTACGGATAGAACAACAGTAGCTAGCGAATAAAACTATTGGCAATCACTTGCCATTGTTCACGAGTTAAACTGTTATTCAATCCATCATTTAGACTACGAATCGTCTGGCTGGCTTCATCATACCAATACAAACGATTCTGGGAAGACCAACCTTTCGACCCTTTTTCAGTACCCGCCGCGATAAATACTGCCTCTTTCCCCGTGCCTGTCACAGACCATTTTTCGGCAGTCTGACCTTCCAAGATAGACACTTGCGTTATACCACCCATATAGGCGCTCTGACTTAAGGATAGTTCAATTGTTTGATCCTCCTTATGGTAGGAAACCTCAGCACTCTCTATGGCATTCACAGCGATCTTCTCTATAAATAGCTTTTGGCCTGTTTTATCGACCTTTGCTTTTTTTTGAAATTGTTCAAGCATTTCTTTATATTCCTTGTCTATCGGCCAGTAAGGAGGAGCGGCTTTAAAAGTGGCGTACTCAAATTCATAACCATTAGCGAGTATGGAAGGCAGCTCGGGCCAGAAATCGCCAGTCCCTTTTAATTTTTTTACGAAATCTTGATATTTAGAATACACCGGAGAACTGAAAGCGAACTGCAATTGATTTCCATAGCCTAAACCTTTGGCCAACTTAGTAAACTCAGTATCATTCACATAATAAGCAGCCATTTCTCCAGCATTCAAGTGAGCAAGCACCTGCTCATTATAAGTCGCTAATAAACTCAAATACTTCTCTATCGCAGGAGAGGTCGAAGGAATAGGGGTATTATAGTGCACCGTCTGTACAATAGCCTTCCCTCCGCTGTTCACTAGCGTAATAGCTCCATCCGGAGGTTGCGTGATATCAATTGTAGACTGGCTACCATGCTCCGTTAAACCTCCAAGTCCAGACAGCTGAAGGGCACCAAATCCGATCATCCCCAGCAATATAGCTGCGGAGACCCCTGAGAGAAGTCTTTTCCTAAATTTAGATGGAAGCGGGATAGTCTTCTCTTGCATCTGCATAACGGGAGCTCCCGGTTCTCCGAATGACTCCAGCTCGTCTCTGAGGTTCGTCATTTCTCCGTCCATCGTTTTCTGTTGATCATGAATTGCCATTACCCGATTCATAACTGCTGCTTTTACATCTAGTTCGTCGCAGTTCCCCAATGCGTCCATTTTCTTTATCATTTTCTCTTCAACACAGCTTCGTTGCCC
The DNA here is from genome assembly GCF_038004625.1 of Paenibacillus sp. FSL P4-0184. Classification (NCBI taxonomy): domain Bacteria; kingdom Bacillati; phylum Bacillota; class Bacilli; order Caryophanales; family Paenibacillaceae; genus Paenibacillus; species Paenibacillus sp. FSL P4-0184. The sequence continues at coordinate 993,272 of NZ_JBBORN010000001.1, forward strand.
CACCATTCCGTCCCCCCTTTTTGAGCATTCATCATTTTGCCAAGCTTCGTAATCGTACGCCTGTATTTCTTCTTCACAGCATCAGTATTCTTATCGAGGATCTCCGCAATTTCCGGGAAGCTCTGTTCCTCAAAAATTCGCAGCACTAACAAGTTTCGCTCCTCTGTCTTCAGCTTCGCGAGGGCAAAAGTCAGATGCTCGTTAAATATGTAACGGTCCATCAACTGTTCCGGGCTTTCTGCAGGAGGATCCGGTTGAAAAAGCGCCATAATCTTCAAATGTCTTTGACGTTTGCGGATCAGGCTGAGGCAATGATGATAGGCAATTTTATATAGCCAAGAAGAAAAGCTCGTGATAGGGCGATATGTGCCTATGTGCTGATATGCCTTCACTAGAATATCCTGTACCGCATCCTCCGCTTCTGTTCGACTCCCAAGCAGCCGGCAGCAATAGCGGTAAATCGGCTTTTGAAAAGCTTCGACGATAAGGGCATAGGACTCTACCTCGCCTGCCTGTACCCGAACGACGGTGTGTTCGATCCCGTCCAAAATCAGCAAACTCCCCTTTCACATAACCGTATAACCTTATAACTCTTATGATCATCCAAAAGGGACACTTTGGAAATATATTTTTCATGAAAAGGAACAGACTGGCACATAATACCCTCATTCCTATAACAGAGAGGAGGTTCAGGATGCCAGCAGCCATCAAAGGCACAATTACTGTAGACGGCCAAGAGATAACCATCACCAACCCAGAGAAGCTGCTATGGCCGGATTGCGGGATTACGAAGCGGATCTATCTGGAAAAGCTCGCCGCCCTCTCTCCCTACCTGCTGCGTTATTGTCGAGATCGGCTGCTAACCGTAATACGTTATCCGCATGGTATCTCTGGAATGTCCTTTTATCAGAAAAATGCACCTGATCCTCTTCCAACCTTTGTCCAGACCGCTGTTCACGAGAATATTAACTATATCAAGCTGCAAGGTTTACCTGAGCTGATCTGGCTGGGTAATCTGGCTGCTTTGGAGTTTCATCCTTCTTTGCATTATGTAGGTAGCGAGCTGCCTTGTGAATGGATGATTGATCTAGATCCGTCGCGTGAGGTCGAGCCCCGTATCATGGAAGCAACTGCAATCGTAGGGACGGTCCTAACCTCCCTTGGTTTATCCTCTGTGCCCAAAACCTCCGGGGCTACCGGGGTGCAGATCATCGTTCCTATCGAGACTGGTGTTACTTTTGATGGATTGCGAAAAATCGGACACTTTGTGGGGCGTTATGTCACTGAAAAGCACCCCGATTTATTCACCTTGGAGCGTCTGAAGAAGAATCGGGGAGATAAAATCTATTTTGACTACCTCCAGCATTACAGTGGCAAAACATTAGCTGCACCTTATACACCACGTGCCAGGCCGCTTGCTACAGTATCCACACCATTGCTCTGGAAAGAGGTTCAGCAAAACGTATCTCCTACTGATTTTCATCTGCTCAATATTGAGGAACGCCTGCAACAGATGGGAGATCTTTTGGAAAAAGTGCCACCGCAGCCCGTCAAACAACTCATTGCTAAGCTTCCATAGGGATGGAATGCCACGAATAATGAGCCCCAAAACAGCAATAAGCCCGCAGCATCATTTCATGCTACGGGCTTATCAGGCGTCCCACTCAAGGACAGAAGGTATATTGTATAAGAATACGGCATATCGAGTCTTGTTCACCGTATTTATTGCTCCATTATTCGTAAAAATACCTTCTTTCAGTTAATAGTACTAAAGTGCCAAGCTAAAACGCCTGCGGCGTCCTTTTAGGATGGTAAGCTAATGAATTGCTTTCTTCTTGAAACGGCCACCTTTAACATCATGAATGTTACCTATTGCGATGAATGCACCAGTATCCCAATCCTCAACAATGGATTTAAGCTTAGCTTCTTCCAAACGGGTGATAACCACGAAGATCACTTTCTTATTCTCCCCGGAAAATCCGCCTTCTCCATCTAAATAAGTAACACCACGTCCAAGACGTTCCGTCAAGGCTTCACCGATATCACGGAATTTATCACTAATAATCCATACCGATTTCGACTGATCCAGACCCTCAAGTGTAATGTCAATTACCTTGAATGCAATGTAATAAGCAATTAGTGAGAACATCGCATTATTCCAACCGAACACAAATCCAGCTCCGGATAAGATGAACAGGTTGAAGAACATAACAACTTCACCTACAGAGAAGGGAAGCTTCTTGGCTACTAGAATCGCAACAATTTCTGTACCATCTAGTGATCCGCCAAAACGTACAACTAGCCCTACACCTACACCAAGAATGATCCCCCCAAAAACGGCAGCAAGCATTGGCTCAACCGTAAAAGCATTCACATGATGCAACATTGAAGTACCAATAGACATAAGCACAATTGCATATAAGGTAGATAAGGCAAAGGTCTTACCGATTTGCTTATAACCGATTAACAAGAACGGAAGGTTTAACAGCGTCAATAAAATCCCCAAAGGAATGTCGAATAGATGTGATAAAATAATGGAGATACCGGTAATCCCACCATCAATCATTTGATTCGGTACGAGGAATATCTCAAGTGCAACAGCCATCATTGCTGCCCCAATGGATAACATGATCATTCGCTGCGCGAACTTAGCCATTTTATGTGTTCCGGTCTTCTGCAGCTTGTTCTTTTCCTCTTTGGCAATCATTTGTGGACTCACATTCATAGAACTCCCCCTACAATTTAACAGTATAGTGTTGAAACATTCGGAAGTATAATTATAATCTATACTTTCTTACATTTCTTCTTATACAATTATTATATCACAAAATAAGCCCTAATAATGAATGGAACACGTTATATCCTTCGAAAAATTCAGATTTAGTCCTCTTTCCGCTCATAATAGCGGAGATAACAACTGACACAGCCCTTCACCGAGTTTGACAATTCGCCCTCTCTCCTTAAACTTTACAGGATCAATAAATTCACTGTGCTTTTGATCCTTCTCAAACCCTGTGACTAGAGGAGATATAGCATCAGGATGTAGCAGCACAGCAGTCAATTCAAAGTTAGAATAAAAGCTGCGCATATCCAGATTTGCACTCCCCACTGTAGCGAGCAGATTATCGATAATCATGATTTTGGCATGCATAAATCCTTTAGTATAGCGGTAGAATTTCACTCCAGCGTCTTGTAAATTTTCTAAATATGACAAAGAAGCATGATAGACAAGCACATTATCAGGCTTCGCCGGAATGATAATTCTTACATCCACTCCACGAAGTACTGCACTTTTCAAGGCCCGGCAGATGGCAGGATCAGGAATAAAATACGGTGAAGTAATCCAAATCCGCTGTTTAGCTGCACATAAGGCGGCAAAATACATCTCTTGAGAGGCGTCCATTGCAGCATCCGGACCACTCCCAACAATCTGCACGGCTTCTTGTGACTCACAATTATGTTTTGGGAACAGACGCGGATGGCTCGTACTTTCGCCAGAGGCCAGTCTCCAATCCTTTAAGAAGACATACTGAATATAATATACTGAGTCTCCTTCGAGACGCAGATGGGTATCACGCCAGTATCCCATTTTGAGATCCTTCCCCAAATAATCATCCCCTATATTCATTCCACCCGTGAAGCCAACAAGGCCATCCACCACCAGGATCTTCCGATGATTACGGAAATTAAAACGACGGTCCAACAGAGAACTAATCGGAGGTAAAAAAAAGTGGAACTCCACCCCAGCATTTCTCATCGTTCGAATAAACCTACGACTTAATTTATGACTGCCCAGACCATCACAAAGCAAGCGTACCTTAACGCCTTGACGCGCCTTCCGAATCATAACATCTTGAAATTGCTCACCGATCTCATCATCACGATAAATATAAAATTCCATATGTATATGTTCTTTCGCTTCTTCCATAGCTTCCAGCATAGCATCATACGCTTCTCTCGCAGATGATAATACCCTGCTCTTGTTATGACCAGTAATTGGTCCTTCTGCGATCTTAGAAAGCAAACCCAATAGACCCTTATTATTCTCAAACTGAGCGTTCCCACTCTCAGTAACATCCTTTACTACCTTAATATTGCCAGAGACATGCGAACGAATTTCACGAAATAGTGTAGTACATCTTTTGTTTAATTTTCGATTCTGTCTATAATCACGGCCCAGAAAATAATAGAATGCCAGACCCAGCGGCGGACAACAGAATGAAATGAACAACCACGCCAAAGCCCTTTGCGGGCGACGAAACTCCATAAATACAATTACTGCGACCTGAATAATAAAAAGACTTAGAATTATCGCAAAGATCTTCAATGCCCTACCCCCTCCATTAATAAAACAGTTGCAATAGACTCGCTGCGACGACTCTAGTACAGGTTTTGCCGTAACTCTCTTTCTTTATTCAAACAAACCGTTGTCATGTTCCCGAAAGATATGGAATACATAGAGTAGTAAGACAATTCGGGATGAGCCTAATGCAAGTAAGGTCGTTAGCTTCGTGTATCGTAAGGCGGCTGCCATATGCCGCAGAAAGGAGAAGCCATGAAGAGTCAGCCAGATCATAACCGGATTACGCTGCTCGTCGTAAGGGATGCCGGACGCCCAGTCAAACAACTCCAGATCTCCAAGCCACTTGCGTTCGCCCTGCCGGCAGCAGCAGCCCTGTCCCTCTCCAGTCTGGTCACCTCTATGCATTTCCATGCCTCGCAGTCGATCTCACAACTGGAAGCTGAGGCAGCCGCACTATCACTAACCAATCTCCGCATGGAAATGAAGGTCGCTGACAAGGATAAGGATCTAATGCAGCTTCGTACTCAAGTCAGCGAGCTATCAGAAGAGGCAGATCATATTAAAGACAAGCTGAAGAGTGTAAATGCGCTGGAACAGGAGTTGCAGTCTTTGATCAACAAAAGCAAAGGCTCCGCCGCTGAAACAAAAGAATCAAAAAAGGGATCAACCGCTTCAAACTCAACCTTAGGCTTATCGAGCCGTAACGCTGTGCCAATCCCAAATGAGACATCTTTTAAAGCTACAATCACATCACAGGTAGGCGGAGAATATATCGCGTCTTATCAGAACGAATCGCTGAATCTAGTGGAGGAAACAAAAGACGATTTTGAAGAGATCCACGGTATGCTCGATGAAATGGTGGAAAGTATTACTCAAACTATCACTCTGGCGGAGCATGCGAATAACGTTCAAGCAAATCAACAGGCAAAAAAAGCTCAAGCTGAAAAAGCCAGACTAAATGCAGCGGTACTCTGGCCTACCGATTCTAGGGTCATCTCCTCAAGCTTCGGCTACCGAACAGATCCTTTCAAAGGCTTATCCGCGTTCCATTCAGGTGTCGATATTGCCGGGAACTTAGGCGATCCTGTATATGCCGCCTTAGACGGGGAGGTCGTTACCTCCGAGCAGATGGGTGCGAGAGGCAAGTATGTCGTGATCAAGCATTCGAACGGGCTTGAAACCTGGTATATGCATCTGCAGGCAATGAATGTATCTGCGGGAGACAAGGTTAATAAGGGGCAGAAGATCGGCTTGCTTGGAAACACTGGTCGAAGCACAGGACCTCATCTTCATTTCCAGGTAGTGAAGCAGAATAAAACTGTGGATCCATTGGATTATGTTAAACCCTAAACGTTAATGTAAAAATATATGAAACAGGAGGAATTTATACATGTGGAATAAGCGGCAGCAGCGTGCCTCTATCAAGTCTACTGACTCTCTGATTGGGCATGGGGGTACGCTCGAGGGTAAAGTACATTGCGATACGAACCTGAGGATTGAAGGTACCTTTAGCGGAGAAATTATATGCAGTGGTATAGTCACTGTAGGTGAGGAAGGCACGGTGCGCTCCAGTATTAGAGCAGAAGAGATCGTTATCGCTGGTAAAGTATATGGAGATGTTACCGCAGACCGTAGGCTCATTATGACCGGTACTGGCGAGCTGCACGGTAATATTTCTGCAGGAGCACTCAGTATTATGGAAGGCAGCCTGCTTAATGGGTCCATCGCCATGCAAGAACAGCCCACCTCTGAACAAGCAGGTGAGCTCAAAAGTAATACGAAAAAGGACAAGACAGCAAAACGTTCCTCCAAAGCAGAAGAAACGCTTGAAGCCGGTTAATCCTATTTTTATCCAGCAACGTCCCGTTTACGGAAGACAAACCAGGAAACTGCTAAGAATATAACATAATACACTGCCAGCACAGCAATGGAGAAGCCTAGTGTAGCACCACCTGGACCAATATCAGATCCCATGTAGACCCTTAGATCCATATGAGTGAAAATTAAATATCTTGCCCATTCGAACACATCCGGATTAAGCAAAGCAGCGAAAATACCTTGGGCAAACATGATAAACATAGATAACCCTATCGCCAATCCACTTGCACGGAATACGGAAGAGATCATAAAAGCAAGCGTAACCGTCAAGAAAAGAGTGACATAGCGGCATAGGAGATCTATAAAGGAATACTCAGCAGGACTCCAAGCTGTAATCGAAGACAGTGTGTCTCCAGTTGGAGAGGCGAAGATAAACGATGAAGCTAAACCAAAAACAATCAATACTGCAGTACAAAGCAAGCTAAACAACACAATGCTAATGTATTTCGAGAGCAGGATCTGGGAACGGCTCCACGGGCGAATCAGCAGCATTTTGATGGTTCCCCAGGTAAATTCGCCCGCTACGGAGTCAGCGGCTATAACAACAACGAAGATCGTATTCAGGAAGAATACAACACTCACTATCATTTGGAAGCTGTCCCAAACGCCTAAGCGTGATGCAGGGTTATCCGTTGTGAAATACATAAGAGCCGGAAGAAACGCACTAAACACTGCTAGAATAATCAGCATAATCCATGTGCGAGCACGACTATATATCTTGATATTCTCATTATGTATCAACGCTGTAAAATTACTCAATTCCTTCACCTCCTGTAACCTCTAAGAATTGATCCTCTAGCGTACGGGCAAGTGATTTGATACTGTACACTTTAATCCCACCAGCCACTAGTCTGGCATTAAACTCAGCAATTTCTTCACGTGCCGCCTCAACTACAAGCCCGCCGCTCTTTAATGTTCCTTGTCCAATGAGAGCAAGTGCAGCTTCGGCATCGTCAACCTCAAACAATGTTTCTCCGATAGGCATTGTAACATTGCCTACCTCTTTTAGCTGTTTTACCTCAAGCAGTTGCCCATTCTGAATAATGGCTACACTGTCACACATGAGCTCCATTTCGGAAAGTAAATGGCTGGAGACAAATACGGTTGTTCCTTCTTCACGACAGAGTAGGCGCAGATAGTCACGAAGCTCACGTATGCCTTGTGGATCAAGCCCATTGGTTGGCTCATCTAGAACCAGTAGCTTTGGTCGGTTTAGTAGCGCCTGAGCTACTCCAAGTCTCTGACGCATACCTAGGGAATAAGTCTTCACTTTGTCATGAATTCTTTGACCAAGCCCGACCAGCTCCACAACCTCATCAATCCGTTGCTTACTGACTCCCGGTACCATCCGTGCAAATTGTCTAAGATTCTGATACCCGGACAGAAACTTGTACATTTCAGGATTCTCAACAATAGCCCCAACACTTGCAATAGCCTCTTTATAATTATTTTTAATACTATGACCACTAATCAGGACGTCCCCACTGCTAATGGAAATTAATCCCACCATCATTCGTATTGTTGTCGTCTTTCCTGCTCCGTTTGGTCCCAAAAACCCGAATATTTGACCCGGTGGGATATCCAGCGTTAAATTGCTCACCAGCGTCTTAGAGCCTATTTTCTTGGTAACTCCCTGCAGACGGGCAACAGGTTCAGACAGTATTTCTGTATTTGACACAGTATCACTCCCTTTCATTTACAAACAAGTTTACCATACCGTTTTTTTCAGAAAATTACAAAAAAGAAACAGTCTAACGTTCTTTAGACCGAGGATTCGTTTCGATTTGAACAAAAAGGACCTGGCCTCCCGCAAACGAAAGAGTCCAAGTCCCTTATATACTTCATTCAATATTACCTGTTTTCAGAATGCAGGTATTTAGCCACCTACACGTGCAAGCTCGCGCATATTCGCTTCAAATGCAGCCATCAAAGCAGCCTCGCCGGTCAATCCGGTTTGCTCCACTTTGCGAATCTGCTCCATCATCCGTTTGTAATCCTTCGGAATGACACGAACAAACTTCGGCAAGCTATCTGCCCACTGATCCAATACCCGCGCTCCCGCCTTACTGCCTGTAAGCTCTACATGACGGCTAATCAGCTCGCGCAGTTCTTCGATCTCTTCTGGCTCTTCCACTCTCTCAAGAAGTACCATCTCGAGATTGCAGCGGCCGATGAAGGATCTCTCTGGATCGTAAACATAAGCGATACCACCTGACATCCCTGCCGCAAAGTTACGGCCTGTTTCACCAAGAACAACCACACGGCCTCCAGTCATGTATTCACAACCGTGGTCACCCACACCTTCTACAACAACATTCGCTCCAGAATTACGAACGGCAAAGCGTTCACCGGCGATACCGTTGATATAAGCTTCTCCAGCTGTTGCTCCGTAGAATGCAGTATTTCCGATAATGATATTGTCCTCAGCTGCAAAGGTAGCTTTTGGAGATGGTTTGATAATAATCTTACCACCCGACAGTCCCTTACCAACGTAGTCATTGGAATCGCCTTCCACCGTAAGTGTGATCCCCTTAGGCACGAATGCACCCAAGCTTTGACCAGCAGAACCGGTGAAATGAAGACGAATCGTATCATCAGGCAAGCCGGCTGCCCCGTATTTACGTGTCAGCTCGCTACCAAGGATGGTTCCAACGGCACGATTAACGTTCGTAATCGGTAACGATGCTTCTACAGCCGTTCCAGATTCCAGTGCAGGTGCAGCCAGATCCAGCAGTTTAGAGACATCAAGCGTCTCTTCCAGACCATGATTCTGACGTTTACTGCAGAAGCGTGTGCTTCCCTCTGGCATTTCCGGTACATGCAGAAGACTACTCAAATCTACGCCCTTCTTCTTCCAATGCTGCGAAGCTTGAGCAGCGTCTAAGCAATCTGTACGGCCAACCATCTCTTCAATCGTACGGAAGCCAAGACTCGCCATAATTTCGCGTAAATCCTGTGCCACAAAGGTCATAAAGTTAACTACATGCTGTGGATCACCCGTAAAGTTCTTACGAAGATCTGGATTTTGTGTCGCTACACCAACCGGACAAGTATCCATTTGGCAGACACGCATCATGATACAGCCCACAGCTACTAACGGAGCAGTAGCGAAGCCATACTCTTCAGCACCCAGTAATACAGCTACGGCTAGATCGCGTCCGCTAAGCATTTTTCCGTCTGTTTCCAGTACAACGCGGTCACGCAGATTGTTCAGCATCAACGTCTGATGCGTTTCGGCCAAGCCAAGTTCCCATGGAAGACCTGCATGACGAATGGAGTTCATCGGAGATGCACCTGTACCCCCGTCATAGCCACTTACCAGGATAATATCAGCGCGCCCTTTGGCTACGCCAGCAGCAATCGTACCTACTCCGACTTCAGAGACGAGCTTAACATTAATGTTTGCACGTGGATTGGCATTCTTCAGATCGTAGATCAGCTCTGCCAAATCCTCAATCGAATAAATATCATGATGCGGCGGAGGTGAAATCAAGCCCACACCAGCTGTTGAACCGCGCACTTCAGCCACCCATGGATAAACTTTACGTCCTGGAAGCTGTCCGCCTTCCCCTGGTTTAGCACCCTGAGCCATCTTAATCTGGATCTCATCAGCGTTAACAAGGTAGTTAGATGTAACTCCAAAACGTCCGGAGGCTACTTGTTTAATCGCACTGCGACGGGAATCGCCGTTGCTGTCCGGGATATAGCGGGCTGGATCTTCTCCGCCCTCACCAGTATTACTCTTACCACCGATCCGATTCATTGCAATAGCGAGGGTCTCATGCGCTTCCTTACTAATGGAACCAAAGGACATCGCCCCCGTCTTGAACCGTTTCATAATGGACTCCACTGGTTCTACTTCTTCTAATGGAATCGGTTCATAAGCTGACTTGAACTGTAATAAGGAACGAATCGTCAGATGCTTCTCACTTTCACCTTGAACAAGTGCAGCATATTTCTTATACAACTTATAATCCCCACTACGCACGGAGTGCTGAAGCAGATGAATGGTCTGTGGGTTGAACAAATGATCTTCCCCATCGTTTCGCCATTGATAATCACCACCGGAATCAAGCACTTTATCATTTCCGTCTTTTTCCGTGAAAGCACGGTTATGATGGATAAGTGCCTCGGTTGCTACTTCCTCCAGACCAATACCGCCGATGCGGGAAGGTGTCCAAGTAAAGTAACGATCCACGAATTCCGAGTTCAGACCCACAGCTTCAAAGATCTGCGCGCCCCGGTAGGATTGAATAGTCGAAATCCCCATTTTGGAAAGAATCTTAACTACGCTCTTAGTCGCAGCTTTAATATAGTTCTTCACAGCCTTCTCATGCGAGATTCCCCGCAGTAAGCCTTGGCCGATCATATCATCCAAGCTTTCAAAGGCCAGATACGGATTGACTGCACTCACACCATAACCAAGCAGAAGTGCATAATGATGGACTTCACGAGGTTCACCGGATTCAAGCAAAATACTAACTTTTGTCCGTGTTCCTTGCCGGATCAGATGGTGATGCAAGCTCGATACCGCAAGTAGAGCAGGAATCGCAGCATTCTCACGGTCCACACCGCGGTCCGTCAGAATCAGAATGTTATGACCTTTAGCCATAACGCGATCAGCAGCCTCGTTCATACGATCAAGCGCGATACGCATTCCTTCTGCTCCGAGCTCAGCTGGAAAAAGAATCGGAATAGACATCGACTTGAAGCCTGCACGACGAACATGACGAATTTTAGCAAAATCTTCATTCGAAAGAATCGGTGTGTGCAGCGAGATTTGGCGACAGCTTTCTGGTTCTGGTTTAAGCAAGTTACGCTCTGGTCCAATTGTAGTCGTAGTAGAGGTAACCAGCTCTTCGCGAATAGCATCGATTGGTGGATTCGTTACCTGAGCAAACATTTGTTTGAAATAATTATATAGACGCTGCGGACGGTCTGAAAGTACAGCGAGCGGCGCATCATAACCCATGGAACCTACAGCTTCAGCGCCAGTAGATGCCATTGGTTCAAGCACCTTGCGCAAGTCTTCAAAGGTATAGCCGAACGCTTGCTGCAGCTGCTGAACATTGTCATGCTTAGGATTTGGTAGCTCAGGCGCATCTGGAAGCTCTTCGAGACTAATCAAATGCTCATCCAGCCATTGGCGGTAAGGCTTCTCAGTCGCGATAGCCGATTTGACTTCCTCATCGGAGATAATACGGCCTTCCTTCGTATCCACGAGCAGCATGCGTCCAGGCTTCAGGCGGTCTTTATATAGGATGTCCTCTGCTGGAATGTCCAGTACACCCGCTTCGGAGGATAGAATAATCATGTCGTCCTTTGTTACATAATAACGAGCAGGTCGCAAGCCGTTACGGTCCAGAATAGCGCCGATTTGCACACCATCTGTAAAGCCCATTGCAGCAGGTCCGTCCCATGGCTCCATCAAAGTGCTGTGGTATTCGTAAAAAGCTTTCTTGTCGGCGTCCATACTATCATGATTGCTCCATGGTTCAGGAACCATCATCATGGCTACTTGTGTCAAGGAGCGTCCACTCAAATAAAGAAACTCAAAGGTATTATCGAACATTGCAGTGTCCGATCCATCCGGGTTTATAACAGGTTTGATCTTGCTCAGATCTTCGCCGAACACTTCACTCTTGAACAGCGACTGGCGGGCATGCATCCAGTTCACATTTCCGCGCAAGGTATTGATCTCACCATTGTGGATCATAAAGCGGTAGGGATGCGCACGTTCCCAGCTTGGGAAGGTATTCGTACTGAAACGGGAGTGAACTAACGCGATTGCTGATTCCAGCTCTTCGTTCTGCAAATCCAGGTAGAATTGTCCGACTTGTTCTGTAGTCAGCATGCCTTTGTACACGATCTTACGACATGACAAGCTTGGGATATAGAAGGCTTCAGCCTCTTCTACACCGCCGTAGCGAATCGCAAGCTCTGCACGTTTGCGGATGACATAAAGCTTACGCTCAAAAGACAATTCGTTCGTAACCGAGGCCGAGCGACCGATAAACACTTGGCGCACAAAAGGTTTTGCAGCCTTCGCGGTTTTGCCAAGCATTTCATCATAGGTAGGTACATCACGATAGCCGAGTACTTCCTGACCTTCTTCAACAATAATTTTGCTTAAGAGAGCCTCATGTTGAGCCCGAACTTTCTCGTTATGAGATAGAAAAATCATGCCTACGCCATAATGGCCTTGTTCCGGCAAAGCAAAGCCAAGCTTTTGGGCTTCACTAGCAAAGAAACGGTGCGGAATTTGAAGCATGATACCTGCTCCGTCACCAGAGTTGGGTTCGCTACCTTGTCCGCCACGATGCTCCATATTAAAGAGCATTGTTAAAGCGTTACTAACAATATCATGGGACGGTTTGCCTTTAATATGGGCTACAAATCCCATGCCGCAAGCATCTTTTTCGAACTGGGGATCATACAGGCCCTGTTTTCCGGGCAGTTCAGTGTGTCTCATCGAACGCAACCTTTCTATTATAAAGTATGGCGTAATCTTTGGAAAATTTTTCAGATTTAAATTTTAATAATTATTCAAGCCAGATTAGTGCTATTATTTTATCACCGAGGTGACAACAGCGCAATTTAAACTTTTTTATGATGCTGATTAACATTTCTTTTTGCGACACAGCTTTAGTGGACAAAAGTTTAAAAAACTCATCTATGTATAATTATGCATAAATGACGCATAAGAACTTATACAATGAAAGCGTTTCAAGAATTTTCATCACCCTTGAATGTTTGCAAGAAAAAGGGTTCTATGATTTAAACTCAAAAAAAGCGTCTCCCGGAGGAGACGCTTTTTAATTACTTTTTTTCAAATTATACAGTCATAGCTTGTTCACTGTTCATTCCAGCTTCATTGTCCCGACTGCGGGTCATGAAGTAAGCGAAAGTAAGAGCAAGGAACCCAAGACCGAAGATTGCAAGCACACCTACGTCACTCCACATTGCACTGAAGTCCCCTGTAGAAATTACTGATTTAAGACCACTAACTGTGTAAGTCATAGGAAGCAGTGGGTTAAAGAATTTCATCCAGCTCGGGATCAATTCAAGTGGGAATGTTCCGGCACTAGTTGTTAATTGGAAAATAAGAATAACGATAACAACAAAACGTCCCGGTTGATCCAGCCAAGTAACAATGGATTGAACTACCCATGTGTAAACTAGACTAGTCAAGAATGTAAATAGGAAGAATAGCGGTACACTTTGTACTTCTAGTCCAAGTCCGTACAATACAACCACAGCAGCCAGCATAGACTGGATAAAGCTCATGATTGAGAACGTAAGCGTACGGCTGATAAAACGATTCATACGGCTTGCGCCTATTACAGCTGATTCACGCATTGGAATAACAATCGTAGAAATCAGAGCACCTACGAACAACCCAAGAGATAAGAAGTAAGGAGCAAATCCTGTTCCGTAGTTTGGTACATGATTTACTACTTGATCCTCAACCACAACCGGTTGTGCGAACATTTCCATCATTTTATCTGACTTATTCACACTGCCTGTTTTTTCAGCAGCATCTCCAAGCTTAGTTGCCAGTTCTGTTGATCCAGATTTCAGATCATCCATACCATCTTTCAGCTCGCCTGCACCGTCAGCCAGTTTTTTCGAACCATCTGCTACAGCACTGATACCGGAACCTAGTTCGCCTACACCGCTTAGCAGTTTTGAGGTACCATCGCCAAGTGCTTTACCACCTTCAGCCAGCTTGCTGCCTCCAGCTGCAGCTTCTTTAAGCTTCGCACCAAATTGTTGCATCCCTGCATTCAGCTTATCGCCACCCGTTACAAGTGCAGATGCGCCTTGTGCCAGTTTTTGTTGTCCTGTCAAAAGCTGTGTGCTACCAGCATTTAATTGCTGTGCTCCATCATGCAACTGAGTTACACCATCAGCTACCTGCTGTGAACCCGAATGCAGTTGAGTTGCACCTTGTGCCAGTTGCTCTTGCCCACTGTGGAGTGCAGTAGCACCCTGTGCCAGTTGCTCTTGGCTTTGTTGCAGTTGCTCACTACCTTGTGCAACAGCTGCACTAGCTGCTAGGAGCTTCTGTACGGCTGGATTCTGTGCCAACTCAGGACTAGCCTGTGCCAATTGCTGCAACCCTTGAGCGACCGCTTTAGCGCCCTCAGCAACCTTTGTGCTACCTTCTGTAGAAGCCTGCAGGCCCGCTTCCAGCTTCGCGCTGCCATCAACAGAAGAGGTTAAACCTGCTTCCAGCTTCGCGCTGCCGTCAACTAAAGACTGTGTTCCTGCTTGTAGTTTAGTAGTACCATCCACAGCAGACTTCGTTCCTGCTTGAAGCTGTGCGGCACCTGTTACAGCTTGCTTCAAGCCATCACTAAGCTGTTTACTGCCGGCAGCACTTTGTGCAACTCCGTCTTGAAGCTGCGTATGTGCAGTAGACAATTGTTGCAATCCGCTTGCCAACGTGGTTGATCCTGTTTTAAGCGCCGTAGCACCTGCATTCAAATCAGTCACGCCTTGTGTAAGGGGTTCTACACCATTTTGAAGTTTACCTGTTCCATCTGTCAGGACAAGTAGATTATCTTTCAGCTTCAAGGCTCCGTCATCTAGCTTACCAGCACCATCTGCGATCTTGGAAGCTCCATCTCCTGCTTCGCCCAATCCATCAGATACTTCTGTAATCTGATTGAATACAGACTCCACATAAGCCTCTGTTACCTTAGCGGATACTTTAGATTTAATTTCTGATACAGCCGTTCCACCGATCTGTCCGGCCAGAAAGTTGTAGCCTTCATTTGGCTCATAAATAATTTTTGCCGGTTGTGGTTCATCATCCAAAAGCGTTGTTGCTTTAGCAGAGAAGTCTTCTGGAACAATAATCGCCATATAATAGGTATTGTCCTTCATTCCTGCTTGCGCTTCTTCTAGTGAAACAAAGTTCCATTGAAAGCCATCGGTTACCTTAAGCTCCTCAACCAGATCATCTCCGGCCTGAAGTTGTTTTCCTTCATAATTAGCACCGACGTCTTGGTTGACCACAGCAACCGGTAACTCATTCATCTTGCCATACGGATCCCAGAATGCCTTTAGGAAGAATCCGCTATACATCACCGGAATAAATAGGATGGCAATCATCGGAATCAGCACCTTTGGATTTCTCAGTGCTGCGCCAAGATCCTTGGTAAATACGGATAATGATTTCATTCTGGTTCTCTCCTTATGAGCTTATGCTCTCTTTAAAATGCTTTGTTTGCGAAATATTACGTAACACTAGGTGACCGTTTTCCCCATTTGGTCAATTCAGGGGATAAAAAAACGCCTTTCGGCTCTTCTTCAATGCCTAAAACAGCTTGGAAATTGTTAAGGGAAAGCAATCTGATCACGCCATCCCTATCCTGAATCAACGCTTACTGTGCCAATCCTTCGGCGAGAAACAAATGAAAGTACATCTTGATCTGTTCCTTGTCCAAGGGAGTATGTGTTTTATTCAGTTCAGCAGTCAATACAATATATAGCCTGAACATGACTACAGATACGATTTTAGGATCGCAAGGTTTGATTTCTCCCTTTTCAAGGGCTTGTTGCACCTCCCGTTCTAAATATTCTAAAACTAAGTTCTCGATCTTCTCGAGCCCTTCTCCTGCCTGCGGCGTTCCGAATTCGCGACTCTCCTGGGAAAGCTTGATGAATAGCTCCTGCTCACTTCGAAATTCCAGCAGGGCATCCAGCACACGATGCAGGTTATCAAAGAAAGGTCTGTCTCGCCTGATCTCGCGATCAGCAATCATCTTCATTTCTACCATCATATCGCGCAGGATCTCATCAAACAATTGCTCTTTGTTTGTAAAAAAGGTGTAGATGGTTCCTTTCCCGACATTTGCGATCTTAGCAACCTGATCCATGGTAGTCGCCTTATAGCCGAATAATGAAAATGATTTTGCTGCGGCCTGAAGCACCTGCTGTCTTCGATCCACCACTGCCACCTGTGCCCACTTCCTTTCTCCAGAAAATATCATTACCGCTGACTATCTGACCACTTTACTAATCCGGTCAATTGGTCATTCATTACTTTAACATGTAGCTTTGCAGTTTGCAATACTTTAGAAAATCTTTTATTTTTTTATTTATTGCAGGGTTTTAACTTTCTATTTACGTCTTATTTGTATAATGTGAGTAGAGAACAGTTTTCCCTCATCTATTTAAGAAGAAATTCCGCATTTCTATTGAAAAGGAAAGTAGCAGGTGAACTTATGCGAAAGAAAAGAGTACTGCTGTTTTCGGAAGGCTTCGGTACGGGCCACACAGGAGCAGCCTATGCTCTGGCCGAAGGAATAAAGCTGCTGAATCCGGATGTCCAGTGCCGAGTCATCGAGCTAGGTAAATTTCTTAACCCGATGGTCGCCCCATGGATTCTTTCCGCTTACCGAAAAACAGTTAGCAGCCAGCCTAAGCTGGTCGGCATGATGTATAAGACACAATATCATAAATCATTGAACCCGTTGACTAAGATGGCACTTCACCGGATTTTTTATACACATGCCTCTCAAGTGATCGAACAGCTAAAGCCTGATTTGATTATTTGCACACACCCCATTCCGGCCGCTGTCATTTCCAGACTAAAGCGTCGTGGATTGGAGGTTCCGCTGTATACGTTAATTACAGATTATGATGCACATGGTAGCTGGGTAAATTCCGAGGTCAATCGTTATCTCGTCTCTACCCCACGCGTCAAATCAATTCTAACAGGCCGAGGGATTGCTCCTGAGCTTGTAACGGTCACAGGCATTCCTGTGCATCCGAAGTTCTGGGAACGATCCAACAAGACGCTGCTCCGCAAGGAACTAGGTCTAGCCGATATCCCTACTGTTCTCATAATGGGTGGAGGCTGGGGACTGATGTTCGGCAAAGAGATTATGAATTCACTCACAGCCAGAATGGATAACATCCAACTCATCTTCTGTATGGGCAGTAACGAGAAGCTTATAGCCAAAATGAAGTCCAATCCAAGGCTTAATCATCCTAACGTCAGGATTCTTGGATATACCAGTGAAATCAATAAACTTATGGATGCTTCCGACCTTCTAATCACAAAGCCTGGCGGTATGACCTGTACCGAAGGTCAGGCTAAGGGAATCCCAATGCTCTTCTATAAAGCTATTCCAGGTCAGGAAGAGAAAAACTGCCAATATTTCGTAGAGCTAGGGCTAGCAGAGGTACTTGACTGTGAGGTAGTGAATAAATGGTTCTCTATGATGCTCCGTGAGTATTCTGTTCTCGAAGAACAGCGTAAACGCCGTCTAGCCCCTGATAAACATCAACCGCAAAGCTGCGCGACTACCGTTCTGCAGATGTTAGGCAACCCCGCAGACAAAACAGCTGATATCAGAGGAGCAAGATCTCAAGCCCGAGGCGAAGAGCCTGTGTGCATTACACCATAAAGATAAGCAGGTAGCCAAGGAAATCCCCCGGCTACCTGCTTTTTTTGTGTAAACATGTGATCCGGATTTATTAAATTTCTATACTTTCGCCAGCTTTAAGCGGAAATCCCTCTATCCCCTCTTGTCGCAGACGATCACAGAAATCCATAGCATCCTGAGCAATATCCGGAAATGTATTGTAATGAAGTGGTATGACCTTGTCCGCTTGAAGCCAGCGCGCAGCAAGGAGCGCATCATCCGGCCCCATGGTCAGCATATCGCCAATTGGCAGAGCCGCCAAATCAATCGCAGTTCTTTCACCAATCAGACGCAGATCGCTGAATAGTGCGGTATCGCCTGCATGAAATAACGTCTTCCCCTCAATCGTCAATAAAATACCTGCGGGCTGTCCAGCATAAATCCAAACGTCGCCTTCCTGAATCGATGAGGAATGAAACGCCTGAGTATATTTAACGGTAATGGCATCATAAATATGACTGCCGCCTATATTCATATGTTTAACCTTGGCACCCTTCATTCGGCAGTATTCTGCAAGCTCAAAAACTGCAAAGATCGGACAATCATTCTGTTTGGCAATTTGCACAGCATCACCTAAATGATCCGAGTGACCGTGAGTCAGCAGGACAGCATCTACAGTAATGTCATCAGGTGAAATACCGGAGTTCGGATTTCCTGACAAAAAAGGGTCAATAATAACTTTCGCTTGCTCTGTTTCTACCAGCAGCGCTGAGTGTCCGTAATAAGTGATCTTCATGACAATTCTTCCACCTCCAGGGTTATATAGTCTAGTTTACCCTATAAATAGCTGAGGTTCACAGATAAGGTCAATTATTTATAAAACGTATGATTACCAATGGTCTTCACATACTCCTGCGAATGATGTACGGTAAGATCCTGCGCAAGCTTAAGCGATAGGAAAAAATAAGTACTATCGGGAACTTCCTTCACCCCAGAGAGCGCTGCGTTCACCGCTTTAATACTATCATCATTAGGCTTGACACGTTTAAGACGCCCGTTAGCTACAGGACTGAATTGATGCTTTTGATAAATGACCTTATATATCGTGTCGGGGAAATTGGCTGACCGTAGCCTATTCAGAACAACGTTGGCAACTGCCACCTTGCCCTGGTACGGTTCACCTTCCGCCTCTGCCATTACAATTTTTTGTAGCAGAAGCAGTTCTTCTTCGGATACTGCGTAGCGCCGGGTTGCTTTACTTTGCTGCTCCTGGCTTAATAGCTCGGTCCGAGAGAAGTATAATGTTGTGAGGGGATTTTTCTGAGATGCCGAGACTGTCTTAACCACAGTCTGAGCGCTCTTTTTCGCTGTCGCTTTCTGCGCAGCTGAATTAGATTGTGCTACATCAGCTTTTACCCGAACTATGGAAGCCTGCGATGTATTTTGTGACTTTATTTTATTCTTACTAAGCCATTCTACACTCTGCTCTGGTTTCCAAGTGGAACTGAACAGGTTAACTGTGCTGTAAAGCTTATTCGTTTGTGAAACTTTTGTAGTGCCCCTCGTCTTACTAGATTTTGATTCTTCTTGCAAATAATTAATTACCGATGCTCGGCTGGTGGATTGCAGCTTATCCATCTGCAGACTATCTATTTTCCCCTCGGCAACCTGATTAGGCTGCATTAAGCTTATGGCAGAGAAACACACTAGTATAACGCCAACAAGCAACGCGATACAGCGGTTTTGTTTAAAGATTAACATGATATTCCTCCTATTTCACGGCACATTCCTATTGTATGTAACCGAAAACGGAAGCTTTGAAAACTTAAATACCGATTTTAAAATGTAATATTTTCAATCATTTCATACATAGGAATGGCATACATTCTGGTAGCATACAACACAAAACTATCAATCGTCCAGTCTCTATGAAAGATTTTTGATCTTTTTTCATCATCCAATTTCAGTAAATTTTCCAGCAATTTATCATCAAATGAAATTTTTCCAAGGTACTTTCGAGCCACTGTGAGATGTGGTTTGTACTCCCTGGATTCGGCCGAAAAACCTAAAGGAAGTGTAGCAGTGTGTACTCTCGCAGCCAGTAAATTCAGCTCTTCTAGTTCGCCAGAAACCCCTACCCATAAAACTTTTGGAGCCTTTGGCAGACCAAATGTATTCCATTTGTCTAAGGATAGTTTGAAGGGGCGGCATTGCTCTGACATCTGCTTCAACGACATGATTAAATCCGGGATTTTCGTCTTTGGGGTGTCTCCTAAAAATTGCAGGGTAATATGATAATCCTCTGGATGAGTCCATTTTGCAAAATGAAACTTTTGAGATAGGTTAGAGCACTCTTCCGCCACAACTTGCCCAAGTTCTGAGGGTAATTTCACAGCAATAAATAATCGTTCTGAATCTTTATCCGACACGTTAGCATCCATATCAATTTCACCTTCTCCTATAGATTTGGTATCCTTATCCTATAACATTATCCATTTTCATCAAACCTTAGAGCAGGAGGAATACATCATGACTAAGTCCATAGTATGTCTACAACCACTTACAGCCGAGCAACAAGAAAGGATCAAAGCAGCAGCCCCCGGTTATACATTCATACAAGGAGACGGCAAAAATCCGGATTTACAGCTGCTAGCTGATGCTGAAATCGTAATCGGCTGGGCTAAAGGCATCGCCGATACGCTTCTTCGTCCAGATTCGCCCCTTCGCTGGGTCCAATCCTGGTCTGCTGGAATTGAGAAGCTCCCGTTAGAGCGTTTTAAGGAACGTGGAATCCTATTGACTAGTGGGAGCGGAGTGCATGCAGAGCCTATTTCTGCGGTAATCTTTGGCTTCATGCTTCTCTTCACACGTAATTTGCATACAGCTGTTCGCAATCAGATGAACCGCCACTGGAATTCTGACGGAAGTGAGAGTGAATTGTTCGGAAAGACAGCCGTTATTGTTGGAACTGGAGCCATCGGCAGCGAAACTGCCAGAATCGCTAAAGCTTTCCGGATGAAGACGATCGGAGTAAGCCGCTCAGGCAAGCCACTCGCTGATTTTGATCAAGTATATACCACTGACCATCTGCCAGAAGCTGTGAGCCAAGGCGACTTCATCATCAATATTCTCCCTATCACCGATGAAACTAAGCAATTATTTAATACTGCGATCTTCTCTGCCTTTAAACAAGGCTCCTATTACATTAACGTTGGACGTGGAGCGACTACTGATACTGAGGCTCTAATCCACGCACTGAATCGCGGCCAGCTTCGTGGTGCGGGATTGGATGTATTCGAAACCGAACCCCTCCCGCAGGATCATCCACTTTGGACTATGGAGCAGGTAGTCATCACTCCTCATTCTGCTGGCATAACCGATCAATACGCTAATCGAATCGTAAATATTTTTACCGAAAATATAAATTCCTATTTATCTACTGGTACTCCATCCCTAAATCTCGTTGATTATGCCCGCCAATATTAAATTTAGCATTTGATTATTAAGAACACTTGTTCTATAATAAAAAAATCCAGGAATCAAACATAAAGAGAGGTTAGCGAAATGGATGTTACTGTCACACAATACAATGAGGAATGGAATCTTATCTTCCAAGAAGAATCTCGCAAGATTAAAGAGATCTTCGCTGATGCACTTATTGATATTCACCATATTGGCAGCACTTCTGTTCCTGGGCTAAAAGCTAAACCAATCATTGATATGATGCCTGTTGTACGAAATATCGAAGTCATTGATGACTTCAACGCGCAAATGACAGAGCTCGGTTACGAATGTATGGGCGAGTTCGGTATGAGTGGCGAGGCAGCAGAACAATACGGTAATCTAAAAGAGGATCTTGCGAATCAATTTCCGAAGGACATTGAAGCTTATATGGATGGGAAAGAAGCATTTGTAACCGAACTAGAAAGAACAGCGCTTGAATGCTATTCAAATCATTAACTATAAACTGATCATACAAAATAGTCCCTGCATGTCTATTAGACAATCCTAATGGACATGCAGGGACCCTTATTTCATACCTGGATCGCAGCGCTCTTAATTAGAAGCTATGATCTCGTCAATATAGGCTGTAGCGGTTCCAGCCGTAGAAGGTGTAACAAACTGAATGCCAATGGCATCTACTTTCTTCAAATTCTCAGGCGATAGATTGGAATTGTTGCTGAGATCAATCGTGAACTCCGTGAATCCATCCTGATCAGCTATCTTCGCACCCGAATCCACCCATATTGCATAGCCACCTAATTGAAGAAACGGCTTCGCTTGAACATCAGGCTGGTCAGAGACGATTCTAACTTTAGCAGTAAGCTTGGAGAATGCACTCAGATCAAGTGCAGCTACTTTTGATGCTGCTATAAAAGGATCTTTATCCTCTCCATTCCATGCGAAATCAAGCTTCAAAGATTGATTACCTTCAGCATATACATCAGAAGATACTGTGGCTGTACCAGAATTGATAGCCCAACCGTCATTCCCCGTCTCGAAGCCATAGTGAACATCCGGGACAGCTTTCTCCAGAGATACTTCCTTCAAATAAAGCTTCGCAGTTCCTCCATCATTGGAAACATCCTCAATTTTAATCCCAATCGTCTTTACAGCAGCCAAATCTACGCCCACCCCTGCTGCTGCAGTAGGTAGTGAAATAGATAAGGTCGTATAACCCTTAGAATCTACAGGCACAGGATCACCGCTGTCGCTCCATTTCCAGTCCGCACCTGTCTTGATGAATAGACGCGCTTTAGCTGCACCACTCGAGAGCTTAACCTTAGCGCTGATCGTATCCAGCCCTGTAATATTCAGCTTCTCAGGATTAATAGCAAGTTCAAAGGATTCTTTGGAGCTGCCATTTGCATCATTGCCAGTATTAATCAAATCAAATTGTACACTTGCCGCTTCTTCATTGGCATCAAATGTTGGAGGTTGAGCGTTGGCAGACGAACCGTTTGTTGTAGCCCATCCTGCAATATCAGCTTCTGTAGCGAAGGCGTACAACACGCCAGGCTCATGTCCCTGGGAACCTCCATTTCCTTCTTCCGACATATCCGGAAGTGTCCCGTCATAGACCGCTTGAATATCGTCAAAGTAGAGCGAACCTTCGTGGCTCTGTCCGTCCATCGCATTCACATACAAATTAAAGCTCTGAACTTGCTTCAATCTTTCCTGTGTAAGCTCTCCGGCTTTTCCCCAGCTCATCTCCGTCAAATTCTTCAAACTTAATACTATTTTACCGTTCTTGTCTGGATTAATGACCGGATAAGCTTCGAAATATCCTCCATCAATGACAAGCTGCATCACTAGCTTAAGCGGCTCACCTTTCTCAGCATAAGCGTTGTCTCCATCGGAAGCTACCCACATACTGAGTGCATTATAGTCGGACCAGTCCAGCGAACCCAGACTTTTACCTACTCCGGTATAACCTGCATTATTAATCGTATAGTGCAGTTTCATTCCGTAATCCCCGGATGCCTTATGTTCGGAGCTTAAAGATACGCTCACATCATCTCCGCCAGCCTTAGGATATTTGGCTACCAGCGCTTCATCACTTGAGCCATAAGATTCAAAATTATCTACCAGTGCTTTGTCAGCAACAGGTGCAGTATACGTATTATAAAGACCGATATTATCTACATAGATTGGCAATTCACCTTCCACTTCCAAACCACTGCCAACCAGAGATATCGCTAGACCAGTGGCTTCGGCTGATTTAGCGGCATTATCCAGATCAATCGAAACATCAAATTCATAATACTGTGATCCACCCACGTTAACTTTCTCAAGATCGGACAAAGATTTATAGGATGAGTCCATGCCATACTTTGTATCCCAATCTGGTGGCAACTGAATCACACTGCGTACCGCAGCATTGTTTGCCTCATTCTGAGCAGCCTCCGGAATTAACACGGAGAACTTCACACGTGTAACTTGAGACAGGTCCACTCCATCCAGTGCAAGATCATTCAATTGCAGCTTCAGTTCCTGCCAAGTATCCTCAGCAGACAGCCCTTCAGTAATGTTAATAACAAGCTTACCGTCAGCATCTAGTGACGCATGCTGCAAGACCGTCTTGATCGTCTCTGCGTTATTGGCGAGCCCTGACCAAGTACCATTGTTTTGGATTTGCTCCAAATCCTTGTCAGTATCAAAAGTAAGTACCTTTATTGGCGCTTCATTGATTTTTAAGAATACAGAATTAGTCTGTGTAAGTGTAGCATCTCCAGTTCCATATGCCCTCACTGTAATCTCTGCTGAACTGCCATTCAGACTAGCGTCTGGCTGCCATGAAGCGCTATAGTAACCGTCCGCACCGAGCGTCATTTCCACCTCTACTCCAGAATCACCCACAGTATAAGTCACTTTGCTAGGCACTGCATTTAATACCTTGGCCCGAATGACGGTTACGGCATCTGTTACTGTACTGATATTATTCGGAGTTACAATGTGGAGGAAAGGTTTCTTTCCTGCCACTTCAACCTCGAGATTGTACTTATTATCATCTTTCACATCGCTCGCAAAAGCCGTGAAATCATCTTTATAGAAATTCACAAAATCAGGAAGCAACTCATGATCTGCTTTGTTAGGAACATTCTTATAAGGAACATACAGATTATTACCTTCACCAAAGTTCGCCCAAGTCAGCATATAAGATATTTTTGCCGCATCAGGGTCAGCCTTGATCGCATTCAATACTTTAGTGAACCATTCCAGCTCATTATTGCCTGTTGTTTTCATACCAGCAGCACTATAACCATACTCAGATAGGGTAACAATCTTACCTTTGTCTTGAGCAAGCTGAGAAATCATCTTAAGGTCTTTAACAAGACCATTGAGGAAAGCCTCCGAACCCGCATTCTCCTTGTTGTCATACTGATCCATTCCAAGAATATCAACAAATTGATCACCTGGATAAGTCGTTAAATATTCACTTTCATTTCCATTAAAAGATCCGTTTGGTGAGAATACATAAAGGAAGTTATGAACGCCTTTAACATCACGTAGGTATTCAACTGTATATCTGTACAGTTCCGCGTATTCACTCTTTGTCGTTGTAGCCGCACCCCACCAGAACCAACCTCCATTTTGTTCGTGGAAAGGACGGAACAGAACTGGAATCAGGTTGCCATCGTCATCCTTAAGATTGTTCGCAAAATCAGAGATGCGATCCAGATATTTATTAAACTCTCCATTCTTATCTCCGCCCGGCAAAATCCGTGATACTACCGAGCGCGTTGCTCCTTTGGAATTCCCTGTATCGTTAAAGCTTCCACCCGTAACAAAATTGTACGGATGTGTACTTAGCGTTACAATACCACCCAAATCATGAGCCTGCTTCATGGCAGCAGATAATCCTAATCTACTCGCTTCATAATCTCCGCTAACTCCAGGAGGATTCTCATATCCATCTAAACTAAGGGTGTCCCAACCAAAAACCCCAGGATAATCACCAGTGGAGCTGTATACGTCAGAAATAACATTTCCGTTCTTATCCTTTCCGGCAAAAGAGACGGTAGTATCATGTTGATGACCGAACATAACTTGTTTACCGCTCATGCTATCCAGATAAGCAAATAACGATTTGGTAGCAGCCGATGCATCTACGTCAACGATATGAACCCCAGCTTCTGGTGTTGCCGTTGGAGCAGCCGTTGCTGTAGGTTCCGGAGTAGCCGTCGGTACTGGCGTTGCTGTAGGCTCTACACTAGTTCCACCTGAGCCCCCAGGCGCCGGTGTGCTTGTTCCCTGTCCTACAAGAACTCCATCCTTCACAGTGTATGTTCCTTCTACTATAGTCACTCCATTTAAGACTACAGAGGAAGCACTTACTACAAGCTTGCTAATGGTACCTTTTGTTGTAATCAACGTTCCCGTTGCACCGTTACCAATCACAAGCTGATCGATTGTAGAACCTGAGCCTACTTCTATAATAGAAGCACTATCAATAGTCAGTTGAGTGATGACCGTACGATCCTCTATAACGACCCGGACTTTTCCTTCAGGACGATTCACTTTTACAGCAGCCAATTTAGAATTTTTTAAATGAATCGAATGCTCGCCACCACCAGATATAAGTACACTACCTTGTACTGTTACATTCTCCAAGACACTCTCACCATTACTAATACCGGAGGTAAGATAAAGGTTGCCTGATGCAGCTACATTCTTTAGTTCAACCCCACTTTGGTTAATGACAATATTCCCATGGATATCTCCCCCAGTGAATGTACCAGCTGTGTTGTAGTAGCCGCTAATCAATCTGTCAACGATAGTGACTACCTCCGCCCTTGTAATTGGGTCGTTCGGACGAAATGTACCATCTGGATATCCGGATAGAATTCCACTCAATGCTAGGGTAGCCTCTTTAGCGTAAGCGCTAATGGATGCTTGGTCTGTAAAGGCACTCGCTTTAGTGCCTGGCTCCAGTGAAAAAACAGAAGCAATTAATGTTGCAGCATCTTGACGAGTTACTTCAGTATCCGCTTTCGCTTTATTATCAGGAAAACCTTTGTAATAGCCAGCTTGCTTCGCTATAGATAAAGCGCTTGCATACCAAGCTTTAGCAGGTACATCCGAGAATGACATTTCCGAAAGAGTGCTAAATCCAAATAGCTTATTAATAATACTTACAAGCTCAGCACGCGTTACTTTATGATCCGGCTTAAAAGAGCCATCCGGATAACCTTGAATAACACCATTACCCTGCCACTTCTCTACACTTTCTCCAGCCCAGTGCGCCTTGAGGTTTTCATTTGTTTTTCCGTTAGCTAGCGCAGGCACAGCCATTGTAACAAGCATTACTGCTGTAAGAAATAGAGCAAAGCTTTTTTTGAACCTCTTCATTCGTTTTACCCTCCCGTTTTGTAAAGGTTTTCATTATTACTCAAGCAGAAGATTTGGCTTCTTTATCAACCTCCCCATTTATTACCAATAACATTTTAGTTATTATATTAGCACTAAAGTAGCATGCAAACAATAACTTATTTTTATAAATAGCTATTTTGTTATAAAAAACACTGAATATCAGTGTTAACAAGCATAAATATAGACGAATAAGTAATAACAAAACACTAACAAAATATTACCCGTTCTATAAAAAACAAACAAAAGGCCAGTCTCCAATGGATTGGAGGCTGGCCTTAACTTAATCTTCTCTTTTATCTAATCCAAGTCATAAATCGATCCGACTTTCAACCCGTATAGCTCATTGTATATTTTCTCAGCAAAGGCATCCGTCATCCCTGCGATATAATCAATCACCATATGTTCCCACGTCCAAATAGGATTCGCTTGTTTCTGATCCTTCTCAAAGCGTTGCAGCCAGTCCGATGGAATAATCGCTTTGGATGTCTGCGGATCAAGAAAAGCTCCCCATAGACGGCGCAGAATCCATTCACTACGTTTCTGAAGCCGCTGTACTCGTAAATCACGAATCATCGTGACCCAAGCGAAGCTTTTCAGCACACTTACGGTCCGTAGCATATCCTCATCTTCTTTTCCTTCCTTTATAAAGGTGACCTTCTTCCAGTCTCCATCAGGAATCACCCCAAGACTTGCGACAAAGGTGCTAACCCAATAAGCCTTAACTTCACGCCGAGTTCTGGAATAGTCGTTCTCGCAGGTTGGCATCTTTTCCATCCATACTCGAAGAAATGAACTAAGCACCTCTTCGACCTTAGCGCGGATACCTTCCTCCTCCCAACCCTTCCAGAAGAAATCCTCTAACGTTGAAATTTTCTCTACGATCAGCCGCTGAATATAGGAATCGTGCATAAAGTGTTCATGCACTTCAATCTTTCCAGCCTTAATTCCATCCTCCAAATCATGTGCAGAATAAGCGATATCGTCGCAAAGGTCCATCAGCTGAGCTTCCAACGTTTTCTTACCTGCAGGAATTCCCCACTCTTTGCGAATCTCCGAAATATATGCCCATTCGTGAAGGTACATCCCCTTCTTCAGTGAGGTGCCAGGAAACGGATATTTATTAATTCCGAGAAGCACTGCATCCGACAGATTTAGTCCATCAATGTTCTCACGCTTCTCCAGAAACATAATCAGCCGATAATTATGAGCATTGCCTTCAAAATGCTCATAGCGCTGCTTCATCTGCTCATGAATGAGCAGCCTATCTGCACCCGTTGCTCCTGATTGCAGGGCAGCCTCATTCGTCTTCTTTTCAATAAGCTGGTCCAGAATGTTATCCAGTACCTCTTCCCCTTTATGCCCGAAAGGAGGATGACCAAAATCATGAGCAATGGCCGCGCATTCTACAACCTCTGGATCTATTACAAGTCCTGGGTTCTCAGCTTTACTTGTCTCCACCTCTGGATAAGATCTAAGCAGACTTTTCGCTGCCTCACGTGCAATCTGAGCGACTTCAAGTGAATGAGTTAGACGCGTCCGGTAATAATCACCCGTGCCAGCCCCGAACACTTGAGATTTGCCTTGCAGCCTACGAAAAGTAGGCGAATGAATCAAGCGTGAATAATCACGCTCATAAGCAGCTCTCGACGTTTCTAGGCGGGTAATTTCCGGATATTGCCGGTGTTCTCTTTTTTCAATAAGTGTCATATTCCCACCCCTAACCAAATGTCTATATATTGAACTTCATTATAAGGCATTTTCATAACAATTTTCACATCAAAATACAACGTTATCCCAATCCCAAACTGCAATGGAAGCAATCCACCAATCTAAAAGCAATTGAAATGGAGATATTAATCTTCGTAGGCAAAAAACATCTAGGAGGAATCTACTAAATGATAATGAAGAAATTGTCCGTAGCACTTCTATCAACTTGCTTAATGCTATCCGTTGCTTCTGCGGCTTCTGAAAATGGATACATTCATTAATCTTAACATTCATTAATCTTAACATTCATCACTATAACCACTGCCAGTTGTACTGACTCATACTCGCAGGAAAAAGACTGATCATTTTTTACAAAACTGAAACTATGAATATTTTAACCCTCCAAAGGAGCATTCTAAAATAAAAAAAAACAGGTGAATTCATGAAAACTAGCAGCAAAATTATGATGACTACCCTCTCTCTCTTGTTATGCTTCACGAACTCTGCTCTAGGTAGCCCGAGCAAGAACCGCGACTACTACGAAAAAAGAGGAGACATGATTTGGGAAGTACATACTAACCAAAAAGTGATTGCATTAACGTTTGATGACGGTCCTGACCCTTCTGAAACCGATCAAATATTAAAGGTATTGAGTCAATATCATGCGAAATGCACCTTCTTTGCCATAGGAAAAAGAATTGCAGCGTATCCAGATGTGGCGAAACGAGTCATTTCCGAAGGACATGAATTAGCTAACCATACCTACAATCACGTCTATTTTAGAAAACCTATTAATAAAGCCCAGTTTGAGCGGGAACTTAATTTAACCGAAGAAGAAATTATAAAGGTTTCTGGAAAGCATAGTGCTTTGTTCAGACCCCCGGGTGGCATGTATGATGAGACACTTGTTGATACCTCAAACAACATGGGCCTAAAGCCTATTTTATGGTCCTGGCATCAAGATACACGTGACTGGAATCGCCCTGGCGTGCAGAGTATCGCGAACAAGGTTATTCGAAATGCACATAATGGTGATATCGTCCTGTTTCATGATCATGTGCATGGACAATCTCAAACCAGAGAAGCGCTCAAAATTATTTTGCCGGAATTAGAAAAGCAAGGTTTTCGATTTGTCACCGTTTCAGAATTAATCAAATTATCCAATACACAACAGGCAGGTAAAGCACAATAGCCTAATTGCACAGGACTTCAAAATAAGGTAGTCTTGTCCTATTATGAAGTTCTGGAGGCTTTTGTCATGTCTGATAACACATCCTATACGACTGAGGAAATTGCCCGTTTACTGAAGATCTCGAAATTAAAAGTATATGATCTGATTAAAAAAGGGGAGCTTCCCTCCTACCGTGTAGGAAAACAGATGCGTGTGGATCAATCCGATTTAGAAGCCTACAAACAGAATGCTCGAAGTGGCATGACCCTATCGACATCGCCGCTGACTTTTACTGGAGCAAATCTAACACAAGTTGCCACACATTCTGGCCAATTTAATAGTAAAGCTACAGGACACAGCCTCGTGATTACGGGTCAGGATATGTCACTCGATATTCTGGCCACCTATTTGGAGCGTTGCCTGCCCACTGAGCGCCCTCTTCGTTCTTACGCTGGCAGTCTAGATAGTCTGATTGCCATGTATCAGGGCGAGTCTGACATCGTCAGTACGCATCTGCTCGATGGGGATACTGGAGAATATAACCTTCCCTATATTCGTAAAATCCTTGTAGGCTTCTCTTATGTTGTAGTTCGTCTGTTGACCCGAAGTGCAGGATTGTATGTTCAAAAGGGAAATCCTAGAGGTCTTCATGAATGGTCCCATCTGCAACAGGATGGACTTAAACTGATCAATAGAGAACGAGGCGCTGGTGCACGTGTGTTATTGGATGAGCAACTCCGATTGCACGGCATTCCTGCTACAGGCCTATCTGGATATGAGCAGGAGGAGAATAGCCATTTAGCGGTCGCCGGTAAAGTGGCACGAGGGGAAGCTGATGTGGCCATCGGTACCGAGAAAGCTGCTAAGATTGTCGATGGCATTGATTTCATTCCCTTGATTCAGGAGTCTTACGATCTAGTGATGCTTAAGAAACCGGAGCATGAGCAATGGATCGCCATAGTGATTGATATTTTACGCTCGCCAGCCTTTCAAAGTGAGCTTGGGTCCATTCACGGATATGATCTCACGGAAACCGGGACGATTATTTACGAAACCTGATAGTCATAGGCTTGCTTGCTTCTTATTAAAGAGGTTTTGTTTTAACGGTGCGTTTCTAAAGAAAAAAACCTAGTCCATCCAGGTTACTCCTGGATGGGCTAGGTTTTTTTAATTTATCAAGATTTCCAATCGACATTCCCATTGAAGTCAGCGGAGCGATCTATGTCGAGCATAATTAAGTACGCCGGTTCACAAACATCAACATCACAGCAGACATAACAATAATGGAGCACACCCACATCCAAGCAAGAGTCATGTTGCCGCCATCCACCGCGACATAGATCGCTGTAGGTACAGTCTGCGTGCGGCCAGGAATATTCCCAGCTACCATGATCGTTGCGCCAAATTCTCCTAAACCGCGGGCAAAACCTAGAACATACCCAGCAGCGAGTGACCGACCTGCAAGGGGCAATGTGACATAACGCAGTACCTGCAGTTCGCTCGCTCCCTGCGCACGCGCCGCATCTTCAAGATCCGCTTCCACGCCTTCAAAGCCCGCCTTCACCGTACGGTAAACGAGAGGAAAAGCTACGACAACCGCGGCGATAACCGCAGCCCCCCATGTAAAAAGGATCGTATGCTCCGTCATTTGTTCATACCATCTGCCAATCCAGCTGCGACGACCTAAGACGACCAATAACACAAATCCGACAACTGTCGGCGGCAATACGAGAGGAAGTAGCATTACAGTCTCAACCAAGCTATAACCAGGAAATTTCCGACCTGCCATAACCTTGGCAGCGGCCGTTGCAAGAATAAATACAATGATGCTGGTAATTACTGAAATTTTAACGGAAAGCCATACCGGGGCGAAGAAATCAGTCCAATTTATTTCCATCCTTATTCCCCCCGCTTCTACTCATGATTTCTTATTTAAGGAAGCAAGAAGCCAAAGCTTGCAAAAATATCACTAGCCTCTTTGCTTTGAAGATAATTGTAAAATTCTTTAGCTTCCTTCTGATTCTTCGAATCCTTCACGATACCCGCCGGATAATTAATGGCTTTGTGAACATGCGGGCCTACGGTAAGAGCGATCTTCGTCTTTTTTGAAGTCAATGCATCTGTCTTATATACAAAGCCTGCATCGACATTCCCCGTTTCGACGTAAGACAGAACCTGACGTACATCCTTCGCAAATACAAGTTTGTTGTGCAGCGTATCCCATACCTTCTTCGCAGTTAACGATTGCTGAGCATATTGGCCTGCGGGCACAGATTCAGGCTGCCCTACCGCTACCTTTTTAAAGGATTTGTCCTTAAGTTGAGTGATCGTATTTAATGTAGCTTTTGAATTCGAAGGCACGACTAGAACCAACTGATTCTTAAGCAGAACCTTATGGTCAGAGATCAGTCCAGCATCCACTAACGCATTCATCTGCTTATCCCCTGCAGAGAAGAACAGATCCGCCGGAGCACCCTGCTCAATCTGCTTCTGTAATGTGCCAGATGCAGCATAATTAAAGACCAAATCAATATCGGGATGCTTCTTCTCATAGAGAAGCGCCATTTTATCTAAGCTATCCTGCAAGCTGGCTGCAGCGGATACTATAATCTCTGTCTTCTTGGCGGCTGCCTCCACCTCCAACCCTGTGCCCGCAGATAAATTCACAACCAAAAAAATTGCTAATACACCAAAGATTCTGACTGACCATTTCTTAAACATTTCCATTCCTCCCATTTCCACATGTATATATGTAGATGCTATTCTAGCATACGTTTTTTCGATTTTCTATAGATTGAGTTGTGTTTGGATATGTTTAGTTATATATTGTTATAATTAGATAGTTAGAAATGAGTATCTTGGACTTACTCGCAAAAAAAGGATGCCACCGGCAACCATTTAAATGGTTGCTCAAGCACCCCATCTTTCGAATTGAACGAAGGTCAAATGAGCGTATCACTATTTATAGTGCGAACTCCATTTTTCCAACTGCTGCCTGATTACTTCACGGTAATAGTACGGTTCAATGATTTCCGCTTCCTCTTCGAATCTCTTAATCCAGCGGACAAATCCTATATCTTGTTCCACGGCAACCTTAAAGTGAAAACATCTAGATTGACGATCCACTTTACTTGGCTTAAAAGGCAATTCGTCCTTCTTAATTCCTTCCATTACCCGTTCCGAGAATTTCACTTTGAATTCTACCTGTAAACTATCCCTATCGAGTGACCATTTCTGCTTCATAAAGGCTTGCACATCAAACGCTTCCTTCGAAAAAAAACGATTTAATGGCTTCACATTAGAAAAATCGTTGATATGATATGTACGAATAACACCCTGACGATGACAAAATCCAATAAGATGAAAACGACTTTCCAGCGGGACCAGACAATAAGGATCAATGGTTATCCCTTTCTCTTCTAATGCATTCTCACTATAATTCGCTTGAATACTCTTTTGCTTTAATAAAGCCTCCAGGATCGGAGTAAGAAATGAGTGTTGTTCCATATGCGAACTGCTTCTTTCTGCCCACCCCACCCCTACTTCTCTTCTTGCACGTTCTATTGTTTCTTCTCTCTCCGCCTTACGTTTATATTCAGCTGCGACTATTTTTTCATACGCGCTTTCAAAATCTATGGGTAAAGCTGGTTTTATATCTTCCATAATATAGCGTAATTGCGAAAATGCGGATGCTTCTTCTTCCGACCAATCCAAGGGATAGAGTGCAAAATTCCCAATAAAAGCATAACCTTTTCCATGCCCCAGGTGGGTTATGGGAATATGCATGGCGCTAAGCGCGTCCATATCCCGGTAAATCGTTCTCTCGCTGTTGCCGCAGCGTTCCGCCAATTCACGGGCTAATATCCCTGGCTTGGCTTGAACAAGTGTAATAATGCGCATCAGTCGGATTAATCGGTCTGTCATATTCAGTTCCCCTTGATTTATGGTTAAATAGACCCATTATTTTATGAAAAAAAGTAAAATTGTGATAGAACTTTTTTACTATGTTACCACATTTTATATTACAATTCTTCTTATAATTTTCCGCTGAATCCGCTGAAAAATCCAATTTATGTATAGGTCTTTTTTCGCTTATGTGCATCCTCGTGCAGTGAGTCCTATATTAAATTCCACCAACGGCTTTACTTCGTTGCTGATGCTCGAACCCGATCTGTTTATACAACATTTCAGCCTCTTTAAGCAGCAAAGGATCTCCAGAGCGTACTGCGAGTAGCAACATCTTATCCGCATGTCGATTAAGCATTTCGTGAGCTTCACTATGCTGGCCTTTACTTCGTAGTGCCTCTGCTTCTTCAACCGTTTCAGCCGTCTTCAACAATTCCAGATGCTTTTCAACATAAAAGCAGCAAGTATCGCTCAGAATGCGCGTATGATGCGCGTACTCCAGCTCAAGTACCTTCACGGGAAGTTCACGAACACGCTCTACGGTTGGTTTTTTATACTTCCACTGTAGGGATAATGCTTCATATTTACCTGCTACAGAACTAGAAGTAGTGAACTCCAATCCTATGAATTTGCGTTGTCCTGTTTTTATTTTTCCAAGCTTAAGCAAGAGTGAATTTCCTTCTCCAGCCTCCATTTCACATCCATAACAGCGCTTAAAAGTTACATGTGGCTCAAGCCAAACTCGTAGTTCAATATCACGTGCAACCACTTTGTGGCTGCTTGGTCGGCTATTTTCTGAAGGCAAATTTCCTTTCCATTCGACAAGTAAAACAACATCGCGATTTCCACCTGCAAAAATACGATCTTGACCCCACGTAAATATAGGAGTAATACTTTCCATCATATTTTCCACCTCTTTCTTTTTTTGGGTCTTCTATTAATGTACCAATAATGGCGGACAACTCCATGTCATGGAATGTATGTTCGGTTCTATATTATCGACAAAAAAAGAGCCATTCTACATACTAAGTAGACTGACTCTCGCAAAAACAGCCCCTTTTGTCTGTTTATGACGAAAATTTTATGTTTTTAACTTTAACGACTCTGAAGTTTAGGCTGCACTCGCTCCCGCTTAAAAAATAGTCCCAGCGCCCATTTGGCACAAAGCAGAGAAAATATAAAAAATAGGACTGCCCAAAATATGGCCGGCACCGATGTCATCCTTGCCAGGTTACTGGCATCTCCCGCACGAGATGGAGATACAACGGCCGCATATACAAGAAATAAACTTCCCATTACAGACTCTTCCAAGGTCAAAAAAGCTAATAACAAATAATAATATTTGCTGGCCTTTTTCCACACCACCAGCATTAAAACATTCAGCGCAATAAAACCACCTAACCACATCATTCCGAAGCTTCCCCGCACGTACATTACCAGCATAATCAATGCTACAGTAGTAGCTAAGATAAGTCCCCAATCATGCCGTCCTTTACTGTAGAGATAGAAGAGCAGCAATGCGAATAAGGAAGCCAGCACATACCCCGATAGCGATACCAGTATCGCTCTGCCTCCATCTTGAATGGCTGAATAGGTGACCCCACTATGATTCGCGTATAGTTCAATCCGCAGCACACTGCCAGACAGCAGTAAAGTCACCAGCGCATGACCAAATTCATGAATCATCGTGTCCAAATTCCGAAACAAAGATGAGAATGGAATCAACCTCGTTAAAAAAGCAGATCCGACCAAAAATAACATTGTCTTAAGCCATTTATTCATTCCGCAGCAGCCCCTTTCCGTCCAAAGTATACGATAAATAGTCCCTCTTCTCAATCATGTTGAGCACAGCCAAATCGTTCCTTACAAGGAAGTGTCACCTCACTTCAAACAGGCAAATATACTGACCCAAGAAGCCCTATTCACGTTTAGCGTACGCTGTCAGAAGCTGTCAAGCTGTGTTAAAATAAAAGAAATACAAGCCTAAATTGGGTGGTGATTATATAGATGAAACAACGTAAATACCGTAAATATCTACAGCTGTTATGTTCGCTCCTGCTTCTGCTGACCCTTTCCATATCTCTTCCGGCCCCAGTAGCACAAGCCAATATATTCAGTGATATCTATAATGGATTCAAAAGCTTCTCTGAGCTTCCAAATGAAGTCAATGAATTGAAAGAAGGATTTCAGCAGACAGCTGAAGAGCTACAACAGGCGAAAGATAAGCTTACGAATACCATGCAGGAAATGGAGGCCTACCGGACACAGAACGAAGCCCTGCAGGAGCAGAATCGCCAACTAACGCAGATGGTTGATGAGTTGCAAAATGACCGGACGGCACGCGAAGAATATTATCATAAAATCAAAGTGACTATTTTTACGGGGATTGGTCTAATTCTGGGGTATTTTATACTCATCCGTATTGTTCGTTTCAGCATGCTTCACCGTTCTAGAAAAGGAGACCGCCTGCGCTAATCTCGAATATTCAGTAAAGATCACGTCTACAGCATGAGGGAGATGAAATATGAACATCGATGTCCAAGATGAAAGCGACAGCGGGAGCGGACAAGCCGTAGCCTTCACCCTTGGGGAGAAGGAAGAGGTTCATGTGCTGCACCCACAACAAATTATCGCTTATCAAGGGCCTGCCACTGGACGGGCAGACAGATTTATGGATGTAAAGGGCATCTATCGCAAGCGAAAATTGATTCGTTCGGATATGTCTGGCCCTTGCCATTTTGTCGCCGCCCTTCCACCAGGTTATCGGGTAAAGATTCTGCAGCTTGATGGAAAGAGCGATTTATTGTACGACTTTAAACATCTCTTCTTCTACAGCAAGGGAGTTACGATGGATACACGAGTGCTAAGTATGAAGAATGTGCTCGTTACACGAGATATTGTGAAAGTGAAATTTACGGGTAACGGCATCATTGGCATATTGACTGAAGGTACGGTATGTGAAGCTGAGCTTCATCCTTACAATCCGCTCTATGTGGATGCAGGCAGCATTATTGCCTATCCTGAAAATGCAAAGCTGGAGCTTACCGTTTACGGCAACCATTTAGCTAGCCAGCATATGAGTTATCATTGGAAGATGACGGGCCACGGCCCTGTGTTGTTTCAGGCCGGCCGCCAGAATCGCCGATTTGAAAGAGATAATAACGATGATGGAATTATTAAACGATTTCTGCGCGAAGCCGTGCCATTTGGTGGAGTATTTATTAAATAGAATGCTTCAAAAAAAGAGCGCCATGCGTTAACAATACGCAGGCGCTCTTTGTATATTCTATCCTTATAAGGATGTTGTCTTAGCCGATAAAGGCATTCAGCATCCAAGCATGTTTCTCAATGCTGCTTCTGATGCCAATCAGCAGATCTGCAGTTGGTTGATCGTTCAATTCTTCAGCAGTAGCAATTGCATCTTGCAGTTCTTTAGCAACAGTCTTAAAGTCTCTCACGAGCTCAAGTACCATACCTTTAGCATCTTCTCCGCCGCGAGCTTCTTGTAAGTCGGACAATTCAAGATATTGCTTCATTGTGGAGGCTGGTTGTCCACCAATAGAAAGCAAACGCTCAGCCAAATCATCTGCATAACCAGCAGCTTCATTGTATAGCTCTTCAAACTTCTCATGAAGTGTGAAGAATTGAGATCCGCTAACATACCAGTGATAATGATGAAGCTTTACCCCGAGCAGGAACCAGTTCGCAGTTTGGCGGTTCAAAGCAGCTTGCAGTTCAGTATGGTTCTTTAATTGTGTTGTCATTAATAAAACCTCCTATGGTTCATTTATTATAATTGTATTTAGACTCGTTCTAAATCTATATACAATTTAACACACTCTTTCGTGTTTTGCAACTATTCTGGAGATTATATGTTGTGCCGATTCTAGCACAGCTTATGTTATGAAGCCTATTATGTGTGTCACACTTTGGTAAAAGAGTCTCTTCTCTAGATTAAAGAAACATCCTCCTCCGCGGTCTTTCCTTTCCTGCTGCGGAAGAAAGCCCTCATCTCATCACGCTTACTCTTCGGACTTAGGACATACACAGTATCCCCAGGCTCAATAACAGTACTTCCATGCGGAGTGACAATCTTTTTATTGCGGATAATTGCCGTAAATAAGATATCATCTGGCAGACCTATTTCTGAAATCTTCTGTCCAGCAATGGGCATATAAGGGTTAATTCCAATATGGTTAAACTCCGAGTCTGTCTTGCCAAGAGCAACCAGCTCCATCAGGGAAGGCTGATCTGAATCTTCTTGCCCCACAAGCTTCAATCGGGATGCTAGCGGGGAAATACTAGTTCCCTGAATCACCGCCGAGGTCAGTACGACAAAGAATACAACATTAAAGAATAGTCGTCCGTGAGGCAGATCAGCCAGCAGCGGATAAGTCGCTAACACAATCGGAACGGCTCCACGAAGTCCGGCCCAAGAAATCAAAGTCTTCTCGCGGATCGTAAATTTGGAAAAGTGCAGGCTTATAAATACACCGATTGGTCTAGCTACAACCATCAGAATGACGGATAACAAGATACCTTGCCATGCCACTTCCGCCAGCTCCTGTGGAAATACTAACAAACCAAGCAGTATGAACATAAATATTTGCATCATCCAAGCAAAACCATGACTAAAATTCATAATGGTACGGTGATACATTAGCTCGGAATTCCCAAGCGTAAGGCCCATAACATAAACAGCCAGCAACCCGCTGCTATGTACCCATGCTGATAAACCATAGGTCAGAACAGCAAAGCCAATCGCCATTACTGGATAAAGACCTGTAGAATCCAGGTTAATTCGATTGATACAGAAAACTGCGATCTTCCCCAGCACAAAACCCAGTACTAAGCCAATGCCCATCTCCCATATAAAAGACAACAGCAGCCCCCATATCGCCATATCCGGATGCTGTATCCATTCGATTAGCGAGACTGTCAAGAATACCGCCATTGGATCGTTGCTTCCTGATTCTGCTTCTAACGTCGAGGTCAGACGTTTATCAATGTTCTTACCGCCGAGTACCGAGAAGACTGCAGCCGCATCTGTCGATCCAACGATCGCTCCAAACAGAAAGCTTTCTGGCCATGACACATCAAGGATCAGCTTAGCGAATACCCCTACAATGGCTGTTGTCATGATTACGCCTACCGTTGATAAGGATAATGCCGGCCGAATAACAGGTTTAATATCCTTAATATTCGTCTGCATGCCACCTTCGAATAATATGACAACCAATGCGAAGATCCCGGCCATTTGCGTTAAGGAAGCATTGTTAAAAAAAACAAATTGGCTTAGCACCATCCCCGCAGCAAGAAACAGCACTAAAGCTGGCATACCAAATTTAGTGGAGAACTTGGTGGAAAATACGCCTACAAGCAGGAGTGCTGCCAGTAATAATATAATATTATCTGCAAGTTGGGACACCGATTATTCACTTCCCTTTCTCTTCTAGCTTTAAAATATAAGAAGCTTCCTTATTTATGTACTTTATTACCCTTTTCGATATCCTTTTGAGACATTGAATAATATAAACAAGATTGGAGATTTCATTCCCCGGGCCTTATACTTTATGTAAATGCTTTCTCCCCATCGTGTGTACATATAGGAGGTTGAATGTTATGCAATTGAGATTAATTAAACCTGCGGAGCTAGACCAAGCGGCTCTGCTCGCAGATTCTGTCTTTCGTGAACCGGGTGCCACTTCAATGAAAGAACTGTTTCCACTTATTTTCCGCCCTGGACTCAGTCATTCCTACGCGGCTATTGCCGATGACGGAACGGTTGCTGCTTTCATGGGGCTCGTACCCTCCACGATCAAGACTGGAGATGCTGCTTTCATGAATGTTTTCTCCATAGGTGCTGTCTGCACCGATCCCGCTTTTCGGGGCCAAGGACTGGCGGGCCAACTTCTACAGCTATGCCAGACTCACGCTGCCGAGGCCGAGGCATCGCTGATTTTTGTCTCGGGTGATCGTTCGCTATACACCCGAGCAGGGTGCGTACCGTTCGGAGGTACGCAATTTGCCGAGCTGAACGCAAGCTCAGCTCAGGCACTTGCAGCCGCAGCAGGAGAAGAATGGACGCTGCGGCCAATGCAGCCGGGCGACTTCTTCGCCGTCTACCGGCTGCTCAATGAACGCGAAGCCGGACATGTATATAGTCCGGGTGAGCTGGCGCTGCTGCTAGGGACCGAGGCTTACGCGGGTGTGATGGGCTTGGCCCAGCGCACACTCGTAGCCGTTCGGGACGGCAGCATCGAGGGGTTCGCCGCGGTGGCTGTGCCCGCGGCGGCAGACGTGCCAGCGCCGAACGCGGCGACGGCGGTGGAATGGGCCGGCCAGCCGAGCGCGGTAGCGGCATTGCTGGCCAAGGCGGCCTTGTGCGGCGGCGTTGGCACGCTGCAAGTGCCTGTGCCGTGGCAGGAGCGCGGCTTGCTCGCGCTCCTGCGGGACGCCGGCGCCAGCTTAAGCGGCGGCGCGAACAGCGGAACGGTCTGCATCGCAGACCGGGAAGCGCTATTGCGGCAGACTGAAGGCTGCCGCAAGGGCCTCGACTTGTCGTCCGTGCAGGACGACAAGGAGCTGATCTCGCTGCTCTTTGATCCAGCGAGTTCAGAGGATTCCGATGCTATTCATTTGCCGTATATGTCTGGACTTCGTTTCATTTAACGGATTTAAACAACAATAAACGGAAGCCGTCCTTTTAAGGACGGCTTCCGTTACGATGCTCCTAATTCCGCATGGTGTCTCTGCCGCGAGCTACTTGGTGTATTTTGCAGGTTCTTTAGTATGCGCTATAAACGATTATATAAATTCAAATGATACCCTTATTCTCTGGAATACACCTGCAGCTCTTGAATGGACCAATAATTCCCGCCGGATCCGGTCTGTACAATTTTGACATACCTCGTCTTCACTTTAGAAAAGGATATCTTAGTAAGCTCTTTCGAACCTTTTCCAGACGTGAGTTTGTTCCAGTTTTGAGTATCGTCAGAAATATAAACTACATAGTCTCTTGGATAATCAAAAGGTGAAAGCGTGCTGTCCAAATCTATTCTTTCAATTTCATGTGCTTCACCCAGATCAATCTGAAAATACTCTCCGGAAGCCTGATGTTTCCCCGTATCCCAGCGCGTGCGCCGATCCCCATCGATGGCCAGGTTCGGAGCTGATGCTGCCGTATTCACATTTGAGGATACCTTCCATTTAGTACGATCCAGAGGAACCAGTCCGGTGGCTGTAATCTGAACTTTATCGGACAGTAAATTAGAGCCGGATACCCTTACCGCGTAGGTATATAACGTCCCTTCATGTAAATTATGATCCGTATATTCTGTAAGCTTCACATCGGTGGCTACCACCTTCATTTCCCCGCCGCTACCTTCAGCGCGAAGCAGCTCATAGCTTGCTCCTGGTGCCTCCAACCAATTTAATTTTACAGCTAAACCTTTTGTTGCTGCGGCTTTGAATCCTTTAGGGGCCGACGGCTTTACTTCAGTAGAAGGTTGCAAAATATACTGCACAGCCTCTCCCGGAGCAAGTGTCTCCGTAAAGGTTAGCGTGGGAGTAGCCTTTTTGCCTGTTACATAACTTCTTGCTTTTTCATACGTATCCCCGTTTCCAAAACGTTCCCCTTCATACACCCCGTTTTTCGGCATAGTCACATTTACACTCACAGTCTGTGAAGTAGACTCAAAGTTAACGAAATTAACCAATACCTTATTTGAAGTCGCCCCGCTTCCAGCAAGAGGCTTCAATGTAGAAGTATCCACGGCCCGAACATATACCAGCTTGTCGGCTAACACATCTTTGTTTGCAACTTGGTAAGTTAATGGAGCTCCATGTGTAGCATAGGCAAGACTGAGCCTTCTCATGATGCTGACACGTGAATCCTCATTTTCTTTTGTATAGTAAATCTCTGTGGTTGCCGGATCATGCTCTTCTAAATTAAATCCGTATTTGAATAAACTGAAATCCTTAAAAAAAGCAGCATGCTGCACAAACATATCCGCATAACCAATATGTGCACGCATGATCCGGTCGAATACAGCCGCTGTCCGCTCCGTTGCCCCGTATTGATAGGCATCCACATGACTGTCCGAGGTACCAAATTCAGTGGTCAGCATTTTTTTGCCAAGTCCATTGTCTGCGCCAGTGAAGGTCTTCAAATTCTCAGTAAAGCTTCCTCCATTACTAAAAATATAAGAGTCGCCGTAGGAGTGTCCATTGGTCAAATCCGTAACCTTCTCCAGCTCCATACGTTGCTCTGGATCACGTTCCCAGCCATCCGGATCTCCACATTCCTTCCCGGTTCCCTTCTGATTACCACAGGAATCTTCACTGTAGCTCGGCCAATACGCCCAGCCCGGAGCAACAGTTTGTAAATGGGGCGCGATTTGCTTACCCTTTTTATTCAACCAGTCCGCAATCGCCAGGTTAACTGCCTTAGAACGATTGAATAACCCTGGCTCATTATCTACCTCATAATATTGAAAATAAGGGCTATATTGTTCAAAATAATCTGTCAGCTTTTTCTCCGCATCAGCAGGCAACGATCCATCTGCTTTAAGCTTAATATCACCAGTATGCAAATACAGAGCAACCGCCTGCATGTTGTAATCCTGCAATACCTTGTAATATTCCAGCATATCTGAGCAGGATCTCCCGACATCACTGGCACAGCTGGTACGCATCACATTGCCGCTATAAGCCATCCCTAGCCATTTGATAACATAAGGCAAGTGCGTAACCGCACCTTCATCAAAGTAAAACTGCTTATTATTCACTACTGTTCCGGTCAGTGTATAGCTGCCATGAATAGGCTCGGAAATTGGAGCGTTAAGAGATTCTAAACGGAGATTATCCCAAGTCCACCAGGAATATTCATCTTCTTTGTCACTGCAATATAAACAGCGAACCGTTTGCAGCTTCAATTCGTTCGTTCCCAGCTTCAATTGCTCCTTGGGAATGTATAATTCATAGGATTTTTGAAAGCTATATTCACTTTCTGTGCCCGATACGCCCGCAATTTGAATGATCCCTGACAATTGATGATTGGAAAACACACTCATTTGCGGCACGGATTTATAAGCATCCAGAATTCCTACGCTAAATAAGACCCCATTCTCCGGGATCTTATTTAGCTGATAGGTGATCGTTAATTCCGGCTGGGTCTTTCCATTCAAGCCTGCAGGCAAGCTCTGAAGAGCCAATGATTTGAGCGCTGAAGAAGGAACATTAAATACCTTCTTACTCCCAGAAGTGCCACTCGCAGCGAACTCAGCTGCTGAGCCATCATGTTGTCCCAGATTCCAGAGAACAGTACCATCCGGTATTTCTGCTGCAACATCACTTCCTGTAGCTAATCTTGGTATATTGGCACCTGCCTTATAATCGTTCGTCTTATTCGTTCCGAAAACAGAGACAGACAACAGAAACAAGACGGTTAATGCGGTGAATTTCAGTAATAACAGTAATGGTTTGTTTGCAGTTATCCTATTTTTTCTATTGGATATTCTCCTCGTTATTCCCATCCATAGGTCCTCTCTTTCTTCCGGAATGTCTAACCCTATCATTTCATTAGATTAAGGAAGGAACAATGCCCCTTGTGGAATCACCTGCTGCTTCTGGCTGGAACTCTCCCACAGCAAGCGAAGATTAGCATCTCCTTCATTCTCATAATATTCAATTTGGATATCATAAAGTGTTCCGGCTGTGAGCGGGATACTTTCTTTATGAAGGGTTGCACTTTGATTTTTCCAATTATCGATGATCAGCTTTCCGTCAATCCAGACACGGACTCCATCATCAGAGGATGCCGAAATCGTATATTTTTCACTGAATTCGGGTTTGAGCTTCCCTTTCCAGCGAACAGAAAAATGATCTTCATCTATCTCCTGTGCAGGTGACCCGCCATGCCAATTAAAATCAATCTTACGATCATCGCGGATAAGTACCGCTTCTCCCTCTAAACCAGTATTGTTATAGTATTCTCCAGTTAAACCCGCTAGGGTTACCGGGATTACCGGTGCTATCGAAGGGCCTCCTGTTGTGAGAACGTAATCCTCTCTCGATACTATAAACGAGTCATTCATAAAGCTTTTAATTGACTGTAGCGTATTATTTTCTGTCAGTAATTTTCCCCAGGTCATCATATAGACCCATTTATTTTGTTTCTCGGTTAATACTTCCGGGTTCGGCAGCTGTCCACTCTCCCCGATTCCGATAGGTTTACCTTCAGCAAGTGCGAGCAGATCCTCATAGTAGGACTGCTTATAATCGTTATTGTAGATATCCGCAGCCAGAACATCGAGTTTATCCCCACCGGGATAATATGCAGCATAAGGATCTGACCATTCATTCGGCGCATTCGGATTCCACACCCACAGTAGATTATTTAGCTTGTGTGTGTTTACAAAACGATCATAGACAATATTCCAAAGCGCTGAAAAATTGTCCTTTTTCCCCCACCAAAACCAACCGCCGTTCATTTCATGGTAAGGTCGCCATAAGACCGGAACTCCGGCATCACGCAACTGACCCAAATACCCCGCAACCTCGTCTAGATCTGAGATTAGCCTCTTATACTGAGCCGTCCCAGGTGTAACATAAGCATTAA
Source organism: Paenibacillus sp. FSL P4-0184 (assembly GCF_038004625.1). Lineage (NCBI taxonomy): Bacteria > Bacillati > Bacillota > Bacilli > Caryophanales > Paenibacillaceae > Paenibacillus > Paenibacillus sp. FSL P4-0184. The sequence continues at coordinate 1,037,113 of NZ_JBBORN010000001.1, forward strand.
ATTTCTCTTGACTGAGACTTCTGTTTACATTGGACCATTCTGGAGAGGTTCCCGGCAAACTCTGATGGAATGTCATGGCTACAATACCACCCTCTTGATGCCACTCAATTGCACTGTCTATAACAGCTTGCCGCTGTTCTGCGATCGTCCCTTCGGGTTGATTATTAATTGCCCCCAATTCATAACCATGTAGAACGGCATTTTGTCCCGATGTATTCTTCAGCTTATGAACCAGTTCATCTGGACTTTCTAGATAATCATGCTGGCCAGACAGGATCCCTTTGCCACGTAGATTCACCAAATTACTCAGCAGTTGCTTGGCTTCTTCAGAAGCTGATGGATTGCTTGGTATAGCCGGAGGAGGAGAGGAAGAAACACTCATAGCCTTCGGAAGACTCTTAACCTCTCCCCAAGGCAGCAAGGAAAAAATAATAAACACCGGTAATATAGTAAACAACAATCTGTTTTGCTTATAATATTTACGCAAATAAATCCTCCTTTCGGTAGCTGTACTGCCTCCACAGGTGCTAAATAAACATACCTGTTATCGGACAATCGTCTTCTGACCTAATGAGGACTATAGCTTAGTAGCTCTGCAATAACGCAGAGCCACTAAGGATCGACCTGTAATTTTCATCAATCAGGAGACATCCGGAAGATAAAGTGCACTTGCTGGAACTGTCTCTTTAGCTTGACTAGCACTTTCCCACATCAAGCGGACTCTCGCATCGCCTTCATTTTCGTAATACTCCACCTTGATATCGTATAGCTGACCAGCCTTCAGCGTTATATTCCCCTTACGCTCAGTACCACTTTGCTTAGTCCAACTATCAATCACGGATTGCCCATTCACCCACACACGGATGCCATCATCTGAGGTAGTGTAAAATGTATATTGCTCATCATAAAATGGCTTAATTTTACCGCTCCAACGTATGGAGAAACGATCAATCCCGAGGGCGGCATCCGGCGATCCTTGCCGCCAATTGAAATCGATAATTGCATCAGTTCTAGTAAGAGCTGCTGTTCCCGATAGCTGTATGTTGTTGTAATATTCTCCTGCAAGCCCCTTCGCAAGAGGAATGGCTGCCTCACCATCTTCTTCGGGAGGTGCCGGCGCTGGTGCAGCGCTAGGTGTCGGTGCCAGACCAGTATTTAATTTATCTCTGGTCAGGGTGTAGTTGCTATTCATAAATGTTTTGATTGTGTCTGCACTGTTATTCTCGTAAAGCATTTTTCCCCAGCTCATCATATACGTCCATTTACTTTGTGATTGCTGAAGCTTCTCCAGATTAGGCATTTCACCATTCTCCCCGATCGCAATCGGTTTGCCTGCGGCTAGACTCAACAAGCTGTCATAGTATTTTTGCTGGTAATCATTTTCGTATATATCTACTGCCAGAATATCTACTTTATCAGCACCTGGATAAGTTAGCGCATAAGGATCTGACCAAACATTGGGAGCATTCGGACTCCATACCCATAACAAATTATTTAATTTATGAACGTTAACAAAACGGTCATACATAATATTCCAAAGTTTAGAAAAGTTATTTTTCTTCCCCCACCAGAACCAGTTCCCGTTCATTTCATGATAGGGTCTCCAAAGCACCGGAACATTGGCATCGCGCAAGCTTTTTAAAGAGACTGCCACCTTATCAAGTTCAGCGATCAGACTGTTATATTGCTTGGTACCCGGTGTAACGTAACTATCGAACTCATTCTGACTAAGTGTTTTTTTCACATTATCCCAGTCATAAGAGGTGCCCGGCAGGTTAGCATGAAAAGTCATAGCTACGATCCCGCCCGCTTTATTCCAGTTGATGGCGCTGTTCACCACATTTTGACGCTGCCAGGTCATCGTTCCTTCTGACTGACCGCTGATCGCGCCCAGTTCATAACCGTGAAGAGCGGCATATTGTCCGCTGGTTCCCTTCAGCATATTGTTAATTTCATCTGGACTTTCTAAATAGTCATGTTGACCAGCAATAATACCTTTTCCTGAGATCGAGTAAAAATAGTTAAGCAGCTTTACGGCTTCAGGTGAGGCTCCTGGGGTAACTGGCGTTCCAGAATTTGAAGCAGCTATGACAACAGACGGCGAAATTCCAACAGTAAGCGGAAGTGCAGTCAGAAACAAGACGAGTGACAGAAATGCGCCAAATAATCGATACGTACGGTAAGCTTTCAAAATAATCTCCCTTTCGGTAGCCAGGCTGCCACTCTTTCGAAGGCCCTATAGCTTTGCGTCCCTACCTTTCGATAGGTTTGCCTTTTCAATTTAAGAGAAATAATCTCTCTTACCGTAAGTATCGACGACAATTAATGATATATTTAGTGTTTTTATGACTTTTTTTGATAATTGAGTCAATTTACCTGTTTCAAGAAATTTTGGATTGGTTAAATAGATAGGTTAGACCTATGAAATGAATTGTTGTAGTTCTATATCATTCCAGTCTAAAGTAATACGAATGTTATCTTCTTCTACTAATTCAGAACCCGTCTGTACCTCTATAAACTCGACATCCGTCAAAGCAAGGATCGCGTGCTTCGTTCCTTCCGGTATACGTACCACGTCCCCAGCCTTCACATTATGTTTTTTCTCATTCAGCACAATACTTGCTTCGCCGCTGACGATTGTCCAAATTTCACTACGCTTGCGATGTAATTGATAGCTGATATTATTCCCCTCGGATATAAAAATCCGTTTGGTCAGCACTTCATTGCCTTCATCATATTTCACATAATCAATAACTTTGTAATGGCCCCAGCGGCGTTCCTCGTACATCGGTCTTTGTTCAAAGGTCTTCAGCACTTCTTTAATCCGCGGGCTCTCAGCTTTATGGGTAACTAGAATCCCATCCGGGCTAGCCGCAATGATCAGATCCTTCGCACCAATTACCGTAATCGGAATATCCAGCTCATTAATCAAGCAAGTCCCCTCAGAATCCGCCGTTACAAAACCTTTTCCTACATGTTTGCTACTCATTTCCTCTGTCAGCGTATTCCACGTTCCAAGATCCTTCCAGAATCCATCATACGGCTGTACTACAATATGTTCTTCTTTCTCTACCACTTCATAATCAAAGCTGATGGAAGACAATAGCTTATACTGCTTCTGCAATTCTTCATATCCTAAAGGCAACCCTTTACGCTGCAAAATATCTAACAAGTACCCTAAGCGGAAGGCAAACACTCCACAATTCCACAATGCATTTTGCTCGATGAGCTGTTCTGCTTGTATGCGGTCTGGTTTCTCTTGAAAATGACTCACCTTCATAAAACCATTTCCCCCCGCCTCTTCGGTGGTAGGAATAATATATCCGTATTTCTCTGAGGCATGTTCAGGAACAACACCCATTAGTGCCAGATTTGCTCCACTTTCCAGCATGGTCCCCTCAAGCATAGCTATGGTATCGAAAAAGGATGCTTCTACATAAGGGTCAACAGGCAATATTGCTACCGTCTCCGCTGGAGAAACACCTGCCACTGAATAAAGATAGGTAGCTGTTAAGGCGATAGCCGGAAAAGTATCCCGACGCTCCGGTTCAACGATAATCGGCACATGACTTCCCAGTTGGCTTTGTATCATTTCTACTTGGCTGCGGCCGGTGGCCAGATAAGATGATTCTGCCATCCCCGCTTCCTCCAGCTGTCTCCAGACACGTTGTACCATGGATTCTGGTTCACCTTGAGGGCTTTCAAGTACCTTTAGAAATTGCTTTGAACGTGAGTCGTTGGACAACGGCCATAACCGTTTACCTGAACCGCCTGATAGAAGTACCATTTTCATAGAATGAACCCTCCTTGAATGGAATGTATTAAAAGCTATGTCTTTGTTAGGTAGAAACCACTCCAAGGGATTTTGGACTTCCGATCGCTGTTATCCTCAGATTTCCTGATTGGACCGCTTCTCGCGGTAGAAATCCGAGGATAAAGGCGAACACTCCGTTTCTACAGTTCCAAATTCCCTTTCCGTTCTTAACCTAACCAACTACTTTTTAACAATGATCCATGCGCACCGGGCTGTACCAGCCGGAAGCGAGCACGTTTTTCTAAAGATTCGCTTCTGCTCCGGGGGAGGCAGCTGCAACTGCAAGAACAACTGCAAGAACAACTGCAACTACAAGAGCAAGACTAGTTGCCACCACAGAGACAGAGACAATGACAACTACAAATGTTACTGCTACTGCGGTATATAATCAGAGTACCTAACTTTATAAATTGCTTAGAAACTTAAGATTAAGGGAATGGAGTGGCGGAAGAGAATTTTGGAACTGGAGGAGCGATAGCGTCCGCCTAAAAGCTTTCCGTAGGAAAGCTCACTTCGTAAGCATAAGCTTTTCCGGATTTCTACCGCTATTAGCGGTTAAAATCAGGAAATCTGCAGACAACAGCGGCCGGAAGTCCAAACATTCTCTGGAGTCACGCCTCATCCCTAAATAGAAAAATCTCAAGTTCAATATATATAGATTAAACCGCTCCAGCCACACTAGCAGAATAACCGCTCAATCCACCCATCTGCGGGCGGCCGACAGAATGATAAACGAGGCCGGTACCCTCGATTTGCTCCTTGGAATACACATTGCGTCCATCGATCAATACCCCATTACGCATGCTTTTCGCCAGCTGATGCAGATCAATCTCCTTGAGTAGGCTCCAATCGGTCAAGAGGCATACGGCATCGCTGCCCTCAGCCGCTTCCTCAGGCAGATTGCACCAGCGAAGCTGCGGATGATCGTATTGCAGCCTGAAATTTGTAGCTGCAATTGGATCATATAGTTTGACTGTTGCCCCCTCAGCCACCAGTGCCTCAACAATCTCTCTGGCTGGAGCTTCGCGGACATCATCAGTATTAGGCTTAAAGGCAAGCCCCCAAATCCCAATCGTCGAACCGCGCAGGCTGCCAAGTGATTCATGCAGCTTGGAGATGATCATAAACCGTTGTCCCTTGTTCACTTCGACTACAGATTTCAATAATTTGAATTCGTAATCGACGTTACCCGCAATTTGAATGAGCGCATTAGTGTCTTTCGGGAAACAGGAGCCTCCATAACCGATGCCAGCCTGCAGGAAGGATGACCCGATTCTTTGGTCCATACCCATTCCTTCGGCTACCTCGGTTACATCAGCTCCCACTTTTTCGCAAATATTGGCGATCTCGTTAATAAAGGAAATCTTCGTGGCCAAAAATGCATTTGAAGCATATTTGATCATTTCAGCACTGCGTATATCTGTTACAAATACATTTTCAGTGAAACCCTTATGAAGCTCGCGCATGGTTGGTTCCAGCTCTGGATTATCAAGACCAATGACAATTCTGTCGGGATGGAGGGTATCGCGAATCGCTGACCCTTCACGTAAAAACTCAGGTGCAGACACGATATCAAAAGAATGTTGGGTATACTTAGAGATCATTTGAGAGATTTTTTCATTTGTTCCTACTGGAACTGTAGATTTAGTCATTATAATTTTGTGCCCTTCCATCGCTTTGGCGATTTCAGCGGCTGCACCCTCAATGTAGGTTAGGTCTGCTTCACCGTTAGGCAATGATGGCGTACCTACAGCAAGAATGATAATATCTGAACGGCGCACCGACTCTTGAAGATCTGCAGAAAAAGATAACCGTTCCTCACGAAGATTCAGTTCAATCAGTTCCTCGATTCCCGGCTCATAGATAGGCGATTCCATCTGTTTCAGCTTCTTAATCTTTTCCTCGTCCTTATCCACACAGATGACATGATGTCCCCCCAGTGCAAAGCACACGCCAGATACAAGACCCACATACCCAGTACCGATTACTGTCAGCTTCATACAATCATCCTCCTTTTAGAAAATTGACGTAGGCCTGCTCAACATACTGCTTGAACTTAACCATAAACGCCTGCTCATCGAATTTACGTGCATGCTCCATGATTTGATCGATATCCCAAGCGTAGGACTCTACCTCATAAATAGCCTTAAGCAGATCCTCCACTTCTTGATGCTGAAAGAACACACCATTTACATAAGGAATAATAGTATCCAGTGCCCCACCTGCTTGATAAGCAATTACCGGTCTTCCTGCAGCGTTCGCTTCCAGCGGTGTAATTCCAAAGTCCTCTTCTCCTGGAAAAATAAACGCTCTACACTGTGCCATCATTCCAGTCACTTGCTCATCTTCTAGCCGGCCCAGAAACGATACATTATCCTTAGCCATGCCTTCGAGACGCTTGCGATCCGGTCCATCCCCTACGATATAAAGCTTAAGACCGTTACGATTGAAAGCCTCTACGGCCAGATCAATCCGCTTGTAGGAAACAAGCCGAGAGACAATTAAATAATAGTCACCAATGGTAGAAGAGCTTGTAAACCGGGCTGTATTAATCGGTGGAAATATGACATCTGCATCCCGGTGATAATAATTCTGAATCCTCGTCTTCACTACTGAAGAATTGGCTACGAACTGATTCACATTTTTGGAAGTCCGCTGGTCCCACGTTTTGAGCTGCTGCATGTATACCTTAAGCATTTTCTTGAACAACCCAGAATTCGACTGACGTTCCATGTAGGTGTCGTAATCCCATGCGAAGCGCATAGGTGTATGGCAGTAACAAAGATGAAACGTATGTTTAGGAACCTGAATACTTTTCATAAAAGCACTGCTGGAACTCAGGACGATATCGAAACCGCGAAAGTCCAAATCACGGATGGCCATTGGATAAAGTGGCAGCACCCCTTTAAAATTGGTCTTTACCCCCGGAATCTTTTGCAGCCAGGAGGCACGGATATCCGCATCTTTGAGATTGTCAGTAAGGCGGCTTCCGTTAAAAACCGTTGTGTAGATTGGAGCCTCGGGATACATGTGATGAAAGACTTCCACCACTCTTTCCGCGCCGCCCATTTGGATTAAATAATCGTGCGCTATCGCAATTTTCATGTGAATCATCCTCAAAGTTTTATGGAGCATCATCTTCAGAATTACCGCGTCATATCATCTGTCAGGTGCCCGCCAACAAACCTTTATAGTAGTCAACGATGTCCTTGACCGTATTCTCGATAACAAAATGCTCTTTCACTCGTTTCATCCCATTGTCCGCCATCCGCCGTCTTTCCTCTGGGTGATCCAGCATCCATTTAATGGAGTCTGCCAGTATCGCCGCGTCACCAGGCTCTATCAGTAGTCCTGTCTCACCTTGAACTACAATTTCTACCGGCCCGCCTTCATTGGAGGCGATCACCGGTAATCCCGCTGCCATTCCTTCAACGATAACTTGGCCAAAAGGCTCAGGAGTTACCGAAGTGTGAATCAGTAAATCAGCAGTATTCATAAGGCCTTGAATATCATCCACATGCCCTAGCATGCTCACATTAGTAAGCTCGTCGTTTTTTATCTTTTGCAGCAATTCCTGCTTATAAGCCTCTTCTCCAAACAGAGCGTCTCCGGCCAGCCAGAACTTCACACGAGGTTCGTTCTTAAAGCTTTTTGCGGCTTCCAGCACAATATGCTGACCCTTCCAATGCGCCAATCGACCAACTAGCAATACGTTAAAATCCTTCTGGTCCCGCATACCGATCCCATTACCAATCGCTTTAGCGAATGCGGAGTATACGACCAGCGTTTTTTTCGATCGCGGCAGCTCCAAAGCATTCAGTGTAGAATGTGAATTCGCGATGACTCCATTGGGGAGCAGGCGCGACAGCAAACGAATGCCTTTGGCAACGATAGGCTTTAAATAAGGGGCCCCAATATGATCCCGGATGTGCCAAATCAATGGAACGCCCGCTATTTTTGCAGCGATAGCTCCGTATAATGCAGATTTCAGGGAATTGGTGTGCACGCAATCTACCTTCTCCGCTTTTAAAAGCGGCGCAAGCTTGCGGCCATAAGCCAACAGCTTGAAGGCTGCAGCAGGTGCTCCCAAGTTGACTGCATTTCTCCCCCGACTTCTGATACTTTCATCCAGCGGAATAATACGGACATCCATCCCATTTTCTCGTAGCCGTTCAGCCAGCGCACCATCCTCAGCCAGAATTATCAGCGGATCAATCTGTTCTCCAATATGGGTAAGGATGTTAAACAGGGCTACTTCTCCACCACTCCATTTAGCAGTGTGATCTATATAGGCCACTCTAAGCATTACGTGGTCACCTCCTCTCCTAAGGCTTGCAGGAACACGGATTCTACTTGATCCGTAACATGCTCCCAGGTATATCTCTCCAGCACATGCTCTCTACATTCATCCCGGCTCGGAAGCAGCTTTCGATTGCTAAGCATATGGATCATACCTTCGGCCATGTGGTCACTACTTGAACTCTTAAATAGCAATTCCGGCCGGAAGCCTTGCAAAATTTCCTTATTTCCGCCAATCGGTGTAGCCATCACTGGCAATCCTGAGGATAAGGCTTCAACGGTAATCAAACCAAAGCCCTCCAATGCCTGTGAGGGAACCACGAACATGTCCGCTGCCTGATAATAAGAGGCCAGTTCATGATCAGGAATGTAGCCTAGCAGCCTTACCTTGTTGCTTAAGCCATAGTCGGCGATCTTTTCTTCCAGTTCCCCCCGCAACGGCCCTTTACCACCAATCAGCAGAATTGCATTCGGGAACCGCTCCGCAACTTGCTTCCAGGCTTCAAGCAGCTGGAGTAGTCCCATCCGATTGACCAAACGCCGGACAGTCAGCACGGTTGTTGCTCCCTCAGGTAAATTCAAGGTCCGGCGAATCGCCAATCGATTCGTAGCGGGGATAAAACGTTCCACATTAGCTGCGCCTGGAATCACAATAATTTTGTGTAGTGGCACTCCGTGCAGCTTATGGAGAATATCGCGGAACGTCTCACTAAGCACGATGAACTTATCCGCAAGCTTATAGGCTCTATGTTCAATGGATTTGGCGATGGTTGTTTTGACCCGGTGCTTAATGCCTTGGCCTTCGATTTTCATTTCTTCATTCCATGGGCCATGAAAAGTCATCACTACAGGAATCCCACGTTTCTTTGCTTCCAGGGCTGGACCAATACCATAAGGAGCAAAGTGAGTGTATAAAATATCTATACGGCCACTGCCCTCTCCCATCAGATCGGCCGCCTTACGCTGGAAAGCATCCTTACGTTTCCAGATCCCATCTTTTGGATCTCCGGCATTGTGAATAATCAATTCCTCAGGGGTAGCAGGCGTCTCTTGACTGCAAATCAGCGCATGCACCCGATTACGTGAGGAGAGTTGCTCGCAAACGGATTTGAAATACGTGTTAAGCCCACCCGGCTGTAGCGACGGCCAGCTAAGGCCTGTCGTCATAATGTTCAATCCGTCACTGTACGGCATAGCTTCTCTCTCCTTTATTCTCCTTCTCGGTCTGACTCGTCTTCGCATTGTGCTGAGTCAGCTTTCCCGATCTAATTAATTCGTAATGCTTGAAGCCGACCATGAATTCATACATGACCCAGAATACGGATACTCCGAAACCTGACATTCCCTTCTTGAACAACCCGTGTAAGAAATACTTTTGCAGGAAACGGGCTGGTGGTCTTAACAGCAGATGACTGACCCGAAATCGTTTGCCCTTGGCATACGCACTTTCAGCTTCCAAGTCAGTGTACTTATTGAAACGTGCCACATGATCGTTAATACTGCGGTAACCATAATGCCAGAGGGTTCCTGTCAAACGTATGGTTCGCTCTTCAGAGACCTCGGGCATCTCGTGCACCAAGCTATTTCGAATTCCATACGCTTTGCGGTTGTAAAGGCGCACAAGATATTCGCCACGATCCAGCCATCTGCCCATAAAATCACCGATCCGGTAGATAGAATAGGCAACCGATTGATCCATAAGCCCCGGTTTCAGTTCAAGAATACTCGCGGCCAACTCGTCGCTGACCACTTCGTCAGTATCAATAAGGAAGACCCAATCATGAACCGCGCGTTCTACTCCGAACTCCCTCTGTTTCGCATATCCGGGCCAAGGGTTGACGTATACACGACAATTCAAGCTTTCAGAAAGCTGTACTGTCCCGTCTTTGCTGCCTCCGTCAATCACAACCACCTCGTCGGCGAATAACCTGCAGGATTGTATGGCCTTAGATATTCGAACTTCGTCATCCTGAGCGATGATGACAGCCGATATTGGATAATTGCCTTGGCCGCCTACCACGCTTTTTACTGAATCCATGAAGGTTTCCTCCTTTGTCTTTCGCATTATCCATTCATATCCATCGGTTTCTTGCGAATGTAAGAATTCATCGTCGTCTTCATCCACTGGATGTCCTCCCGGGTAATGAGCAGCCGGGGTAGTTTAACTTTTAAGGTGTACTTTATATTGAGAACAATGAAGAAGAATCGCAGGATTGCTGATGACAACATCGCTATCCCTGCTCCGAGTAAGCCAAATTTAGGGATGAGCAGGAACAACATTGGGATAACCAAGAGTAAGCCAAAACCTTGAAGCATCGAAACAATTTTCGGCTTGCCTAGCGCCATAAAGGCCTGCGCCAGAATGATCGTCCCCCCGCTAATAGTCACTTCAAGGAGCAACAAACGAAACACGGTTAATGCCGCATTGAAGTCTTTGCCGTACATCAACGGAATTACTAAAGGGGCTAAGAGCATCAGGAATACTCCGCCAAGCATGGTGAAGGTCGTACTTATTCGGAAGGCTTTGAATGTTAACTGAACTGCTTGTTCTTTGGACAGCTCAGAAGCCTTAGGAAACAAGACGATCGTAATCGAACTTGAGAAAAAATTAACCATCCGCGATAGACTCACAGCCACTACATACAGCCCCAAATCAGCAGGTCTTAACAAACCGGCAATTACGATCTGATCGATATAGGTAGAGAAATTGCCAAGCAAGTCATTACCGTAGGAACCCAGCCCGTAAGTGAACAATCTTTTTAAATTTTGATAGGCCCCTCTCATCTTCACCTTATAGGTGCGAAGCAAGGAAATCGTCATTCCGATAAACAGCGGCGCTCCAGGAAGAAGATAGGCAACTGCAGTTGTAAATGGATTCATCTGATCCAGCGCGATCAATATCCCGATCATCGTCAGTGTAAGCAACGGCACTAGATAGCGAATCCAATTAAACCTCTTGTATTCACCTCTGAATTGAAAAGCTGCATTGTTAATTTGAGAGATCACTATAATCGGACACAGAATCATAGACCACTGAGCAAAGGTCACGACCTCCGGACTGAAGGATTTCAGCCAATAAGGCAAGACCACGATACCTATAATCATCGCTATGACCCCAAAAATGGTACCGAGCAGCAATGCCATACGATAAAGCACTCCGGCATCCTCCGGGTTTTTCTTAGCGTTATAGATGAGAGCTGATGGAATCCCAAAGCTCATGCTAAAGGCCAGAAACTGTGACCAGTTAATCATTGCCGTCTGTTCCCCACGTCCTGTCGGTCCAAGATAACGGGCGGTCAGTACACCCGTTAACATGTTAATCAGTAGGATCATGACACTGACAAACATTGTCTTCACGGCTGCCGAGCTGTTGTCCTTACTCTTCGCGAACAATCTAAAAGATGACCAGATTGTTCTAGCGGGGAGAGATTTTGCATTCAACTGCTGCATACGGTGTTCCCTTCCTTCTACTTTGTGTGATCTCCCTTGCGCTGAGGCCAAGACCGATCAGCATCCAGATTAAGTATCCCTTGAGTCCGGGAAACCCATTATCTGATACCAAACTGACTATCGCACCGGTCCAAGTAGCAAGAGCAAGTCGGGCGTATGGCTGCAATTGGTCCCTGCTGATTACTCTAGCGAATATCTGTTTGACAACTGCGCCTAAAGCTCCGAAGAAGAAAACAGCACCCAGAATACCAAAGGTAAGCAGTAAGGCGATAACTCCGTTATCCATAATTCCGTACTCTCCAAGCTCGCCGTCATTACCAAGCTTAGTCCCTTGGCCTACACTACCGATTCCCTGACCTACTGGATTGGCGGCGACCATCGGCAGCATGTTTTGCCATAAGCTTAGCCGTTCATTATAAGAGTGATCTTCCTGAACAGAAGAAAGTGTCTCTACCCGAGCAACCAGTCCTTCGGCACCCGGCAATTTCGGCACAACCCAGAACAACGCAGCAGCCACAAAAACTAATTGAATCAAAGTTTTCCACTTTCCCTTAGAAGGAGAGGTTCCAATGTACATGAGCAGCATCACCAGAAGAATCAGCCATGCCGCGCGTACTAAAGTAGTCAGCAGGCAGATTACAACCAGCAGTACGCCGATCCAGCGAAATGTTCCCCGCCATTTTTTCTCCAGTATCATCGGAACTAAAGCAAACGCTAAGAAGGTTGCAGCCGGTCCGGGCGAATTCAGCGTAGAGAACACTCGGATTTCCAATGGATATGGATTTCCGATGGACATCATATCCGCATGTTTCATCCAGAACACATCCCAAGGTGGCACCGTCAAATACTGAACAATCCCGTAAATGGCAACTAGGACTGCAATATTGGCAAAAGCGGTAAGCAATCGATCGATATCCTTCGGCTTGAACTTCGTGACGGCAAAGTACGGCAATAACAGCAGTGGCACAATATAATTCGCTAAGTCATAAACTGAGCCCATGCCATTCTTAGCCAAACCGATTAAAGCACCATAACCCAGCGCAACTGCGAACATTAACATGATCCGCGTGGAGGCTTTTTGAATATTATGAATCTCCTTCAGCAGCGGAATGATCAAGGTTACACCGGTTAACAAGGGAGCTAAGCTCAGCAAGGATACAGAGTGATACACTCCTTCTGACCAGTCAGCAATGCGGCGAAGCTCTGGAGCTACGGCCCAGATTAGCAAGGTATAAGCAACCAGCATTTTCGGTCTAAGTACGGCTAACAAGAAAGCCGGGAATAGGATGGCTGAGAGAATGGCTCCCTGCAGACTGTTCGATGAACTCAGCATCGCACTGGAGAAGCCGATGATCAGCGGAAGAGAGACACCTATAGCAGCAGTCCCCCCTATTAATCCAGCTGTCTTGATGAACCTAAGTGATGGGGGCGTAAATACACTCATTCCAAGCCTCCTTCCTTCACCTTATCCCGCTTACGCAGTTCCTTAAGTAATAAAAGTAGAAATTGTGCATCGTCCACAAGATATCTTTTCCAGAGCCGGCCCGGCTCCTGGCTAAGCCGCCAGAACCATTCGAACCCTGTTTTTTGCATGAAGCTAGGTGCTCGTTTCACTGAGCCTGACAGAAAATCAAAGGTCGCTCCCACTCCGATCGATATCGGAGCTTGATAAGAGGTATAGTGGCGATAAATCCACTTTTCCTGCTTAGGCGCTCCTACACCAACAAACACGATATCTGGCTGGCACTCTGTCAGCATTTCTATAATGCGTTCATTCTCCTCCTCATTGTGCTCGAATCCATAGGATGGAGAATAACAGCCAACCACATTTATTCCGGGATGCGCTGTTTTCAAATTCATCGCTGCCCGTTCCGCCACGCCTTCAGCTGAGCCTAAGAAGAACAGCCGGTACTTCCTTTGCTCAAAGGCGTTGCCCAATCGATTAAATAGATCCGCGCCGGATACCTTCTGCTTAAGCGGCTTGCCTAGCATTTTGGATGCCCAGATCAGTGGCATTCCGTCAGCAACAACTGCGCCTGCCTTGGAATATACCGTTTGAAATTCTTTATCCTTACGAAGCTTGATCACATGATCTACATTGCAAGTGAGGATATAAGACTGATTCCTCTCCTGAATGGTTTTATCAATGTAATCAAGCAAATCCATGAAATCATAGTTATCAAAATTGACATCGAACATATTCACTTGACTCATCGTATCACTTCTTTTTGTGGGGAATCGGTTGGCTGTGAAGATCGATACAGGCAGTTCAGGTACCAACAGAACGGAATAATAAATTGGACCGTCGACAGCGTGTTATCGGAGAATGAGTAGATTAAAAACGCTGCAATAAATAACAGATAATAAGGTTTGATCGGCGGAGCCAATGCTCTGTACACCAGAATAAATACAGCCAATAAAGAGAACATCAACAGAATAGCGCCAATATATCCCCCATCGAAGTAAAAGCGGATATACTCGTTGTGCGGAACTACAAAACCCTTATACAATGTTCCATCATTTGCTACCGTCACTGCTCCAAGCCCTCTACCAGACCAAGGAGAGTCCGCAGCCTTATTTAAAAAATACTCCCATGCCTCCGACCTTCCTGATAAATCAACAGCCGTATCTGTCTGTCTCTCAAAGGAACGTTTCTCAAAATTATCGAGCTGCCAGAAAACGGCGACCATAATCAAGAAAAATGCACCCATCAACGGAATTAGCAGATAGGTTCTGCCCTTCAAATATTGGCGGAGAATATCATAGAAGTAATAGAGAACGGTAAGTCCAAGTGCCAATATAGGCCCTCTTGTTCCTGTTCCAATCAAGATAAAGAAATTTAGAACTAACATGATATAGAAAAAGCGTGCTTGCTGCGGATTCCGCTTCACCTCTATAAATGGAATCGCTACTCCCATAAAGGCCAGCATCGCTAGATGCGCAGGAATATTAGCCCCCTGAATCCGTACAGCGCCTGTATACTCGATGTTGAGAAAATTATGAACATGCGCAAGCTGCAGCAACAAACCAACCACTACACTAACAAGGGGAAGCATACAGATAATTTTGATTTGCAGCTCGGCTACATTCTTTTTCCAGTTAATTAATAAAAATACGAATGGAATCGATAGACCGATAAAAGCTTTAACTGCAATGGATGAGGTCATTTCCGGCAGCCAGATCGAAGATCCAAAGGTAATCACTAGCAGCGCTACCATTGCCCACAAGGGGTGACTCAGACGAAACCGCAAGCCATTGACCAGAATACAAGGAACAAGCAGCATCACGATAACCAATTTATAAAGTGACAGTATCTCCATTCCGAACATGCTGCCGTCATATAAGAAGTTAATCGATATTGCCGTCGTGATTAGAACGAAATAACTGATCAGTTCAGGCCGTGAAATCGAGATTCCCAGCAAAATAATCAGAAGCACGGCAGCTATCGCAATCATCGGCTGGTAGATGACCGCCGTTCCAAAGAACAGGGCCGACATGAGATAGAGCATCCCGTATGGCAAAACATTTAATTTGGAGCCCCACTCAAAATTTGTCATGTTAATCCCTCACCCCGCTGCGGAATGCCTCTCCCGATTGAGAATCATATGAAGCGTTCCACGAATACTCTCCAGCCTACATTTGTTCAAAAGCCTTCTTCCTTTGCTCCTTGAGAGAATAGAATCAGCCAGGATATACACGAGCTTAGCGGCTGTCTTTCCCACTAGAATTAGCTTGCCTTTTAGTCCTTCGCTTTTCATAGCGTTAGAAATACCTTGGCTATAATAGCGCCTCATAATCCAGTCTTCCGTCAAACGGGCCGCCGGAACGAAATGGTCAACCGCCATTTCCGGATGGTAGAGGATGGAATGCCCTTCTTTTTGAATCTGTCCGAATAACCAGGTCTCTTCACCGGAGAGTAGAGAATCACCCTTTCTTCCGAGATCTAGGGGAAAAAGACTGATGTCGAATACGAGCTTCCGCATCGCCATATTGGCCCCACAAGGATGAAGTTGCTTGGGATATTCCTTAATCCGGCTACCTAAATCAACAATCGTATACGGAAGCTCAAAGGGTTTAATCAACCAGTCTGGACGTTTACTTTCGAATATCGGAGCGATTTTGCCTCCCATAGCCATGACCTCCGGTTTACTCTCGAAAGTACTGACAATCGTTGTTATCCAACGCTGGCAAGGTATCGCATCATCATCGAGAAAGGCAATCAGCGGCGATTTGGAAGCCAGAATTCCTGTATTTCTAGCCGCTGAAAGCCCCTGCATAGGTTCCATCATGTAGCGGATATCCATATCAGCTCCATGCTTTCCTATAAACTTTTTGACGCAAGCTTCAGTATCATCCTTGGAACAGTTATCCACAACAATGATCTCCGCCTGCTCTAAGTGATCCAGCTTTAAAAGTGACTGAAGCGTCTTGATCAATAAAGGTGCTCTGTTGTAGGTACAGATGATAATGGAAAGCTTAGGAACGTCTCCGTATTCACGCATCGGCATTCACCTAATTTCCACATTATTAATAAGCATCTTTTGAACCGAGTAACATCAGTCCGGTTTTAGCAATGATTTTTAGATCCAGCATGGTGCTCCGAATATGGATGTAGGTTAAGTCCAGCTGTACCATTTCGTCGAAGCCGACACTGTTTCGGGCATTCACTTGCCAATATCCGGTACAGCCTGGTGTAACCGTCAAACGCTGTTTGTCATATTCCGTATACTGAGCCACCTCTTCAGGCAGCGGAGGACGAGGACCGACCAGACTCATTTGACCTATCAGCACATTCCACAGCTGAGGCAGCTCATCAATGCTCGTCTTGCGCAGGAATCTCCCTATTTGTGTGATCCGCGGATCGTTCTTAATCTTGAACATGGCACCGCTCACTTCGTTATAGGCCATCAGGTTTTCTTTTAACTCTTCAGCGTTACTAACCATGGATCTAAACTTATACATCGGGAATTGCTTTTCATTCTTCCCAACCCGGTTTTGCCGAAAGAACACCTTTCCTTTCGGATCCTCCAGCTTGATCAGAATCGCCACTACAACAAATAATGGCATTAACACGAGAAGACCAAGAGCGGAAAAAAAGATATCGATCATCCGTTTCATTATCAAATAGGACTCCGCTTCTTTCCTTCTCTCATCGGTATGCAGCATGTAAAGTTTCGGCAGGACCGCCTCGTAGTCTTCCGGCAGTTTTTGCATGCTCATCCTCCTCATCTAAAATTTTGCGAACTCAACTTAACTACTCAAGCTGGTTTGTCCCATTTTATTCAGCCATTCCGCCATTGCATCCATCACCGGATAGCGCAAATCTTCGCTCTGCAGTGCAAATTCAAGTGTTGTCAAAATATATCCAAGTCGCTCGCCGACATCATATCTTGTTCCGTCAAAATTATAGGCATATACCCGTTCGCTCTGATTCAGCTTTTGAATGGCATCTGTCAACTGGATCTCTCCGCCAGCGCCTTCTTCCATCAAATCGAGATACTTAAAGATCTTCGGAGTAAACACATACCGGCCCATGATCGCCAGATTGGAAGGTGCCGTACCTAGTGGCGGCTTCTCTACAAAATTGTTAACCCGATACAATTTACCGTCCTGCAAATCGGGTTCAATAATACCGTAGCGATTCGTGAATTCATCAGGAATCTCTTGAACTCCGATAACCGAGTTTTGTGTTTCTTCATATTGATCGATCAACTGCTTAAGGCAAGGTACTGCTCCTGTGACGATATCATCGCCTAACATGACACCAAATGGCTCATCACCGATAAACCGTCTTGCACACCATACGGCATGCCCCAGACCCTTTGGTTCTTTCTGGCGGATATAGTGAATTTCTACCTTGGCTGAACGCTGAACCTCTTTAAGCAGATCCAGCTTTCCATCTTCCAGAAGCCTAGACTCCAGCTCAAACGCATTGTCAAAATGATCCTCAATGGCTCTTTTACCTTTACCAGTAACAATGATGATATCTTCAATACCGGAAGCAATAGCTTCCTCAACAATGTATTGAATGGTTGGTTTATTGATAATCGGAAGCATTTCTTTAGGCATGGCTTTCGTTGCAGGAAGAAAGCGCGTACCTAGTCCTGCCGCGGGTATGATTACTTTTTTTACCTTTTTCATCGCACTTTACCTCCTAAAAGTTTTGTGAGCATTAGCTTCAATGATCCCACTTCGTACAAAACTCACTTCGAAAGCATAAACTTAAGTTTTGTGAGCATTAGCTTCAATAATTTGACTTAGAGCAAAACTTACTTCGAAAGCATAAACATTTACTTCGCCTGGTTCATGGCAATTCCGATTAGATTAGAGCCGGTCTGTTCAAGCAGCGTCTTCGCTTTGCGAATCGATTCCCGTTTGGACTTTCCGTATCTGGCCACCAGGATCACGCCGTCCGCTTGAGGTGCCAATATACGAGCATCACTGAAATCGACTGCCGAAGGAGAATCCAGCAGGATCAGATCGTAGTTTTCTTTTAGTTCCTCAAGCAAAGCGGTCATTTTGGGGTTCCCCAGCAAATCCGGCGGACTAACATGAGTTTTTCCTGCCGGGATGACTGAAAGATTGGCTAAGTTTCCGAGGACAGCGATGTTATCCGCTTCCTCTTGCCCACTTAAATAAGCCGCAAGCCCGTCACTTCCCTCTACTTCAAACACTGTATGAAGACCGGGATGTCGCAGATTGCAGTCCACCACCGCTACCTTCTTGCCATCCTGGACGAAAGACACCGCTAGATTTGACAAAATCGTCGTCTTACCTGCTCCAGCTTCTGCTGACGTAAAGAGTAGCACTTTTCCTCCGCTACCCTGCGCTATTCCAAGCTGGCGTATATATGTGCGTAGCGATCGGAACGATTCCGAGATATGCGAGGATGGATTAACGTCCGTAACCAGACTCTTATTTAGCCGCAACATAAGCACCCTCCTTCACTCTTGTGTTGCCGCCTGCTGCCTTACCCAAATCGCTTTTACGAATGGTTGCGATCGAAGCAATTACCGGAAGACCAAGGTCATATTCCGCTTCCTTTTCAGACCTTAATGTGCCGTTAAGAGTTTCCATCAGCAAAATAATTCCTAGGGCAGCCATAAGCGATACAACAAAGCTGATGATGAGATTCATCGCAAACCCGCCGTTCGAGGGCCCTGGAACATCAGTCGGATCGGCCGGTGTCAGCAAGGTCACATTGTCTACCCTCATCAGCGATGGCAATTCACGAATGAATGTCTGCGAAACCGCATTTACGATCCCGGCAGCTTTGGTGTAGTTTTCATCCTGAACATTGAGGTTGATCACCTGGCTCTTCTCTGAAGTTTTAATCTCAAGCTTCTGACTTAGTTCATCAGCCGTCAGACCAAACTCCGGGTGATTTTCTATTACGTTTTTCATGATGGTCGGTGATTTCATAATTTCCTTGTAACTCTCAATTAAATTCAGGCTAAAGCTCAAATCGTTAAGATTGTTGCTCTCGGGAGCCTTGGCAATATTGTTGACAAGCAGCTGTCCGGAAGCGGAATAGACGGGTTCAACGAAGTTTTTACTAACGTAGTAAGTCGTAGCACAGGAGATCAAAACGAACACCATGATGAGCCAAAACCTTTTTTTAATCAGGTTAATGTAATCCAGAATCGTCTTTTCCACAGTAACCCTCCTTCCGCTAAAATTACATTCTGAAAGCATTCATGAAAGTTTCAGTTGTTGCTTTAATTCTATCAATCCACACCATTCGCCACATGGCTCATACCATCACTTTCCTCTTCACTTTGGAGTAAGACGTTGTACTCCTTAAGAGGGGGGTGGGGTATACTTTAGCGCCATATTTAGGGCTAATTTAAGTTTTGACGCACAAAAAAACACGGACATCCAGTCCGTGTTTATATACAATGCTTATAAATTAGTTCAACTTTCACTCATAAGACATTTCATATTTGGTCAATCCGACAGCATTTGCGTAAAGCGCTGCCTGTGTACGATCTGCCACCTGTAATTTCGCTAAAATCTGACTGACATGCTTTTTCACTGTAAATTCACTAATAAAAAGACGTGAGGCAATTTCTCTGTTGCAAGCGCCCTGTCCTAGTTCGATTAAGACTTCCTTCTCTTTCGGGGTCAATTCATCTGTCGGACTGCTTTCACTCATTCGCATCTTATCTTCCATCAGACCAGGATCATAATACTTTCTTCCTTTATGGACCAACTGGATAGCAAATAGTAACTCTTCTGGCAATGCCTCTTTCAGTACATATCCGTCTACCAGCACTTCCTCAGCTTTCAGAAAATCCTCTCTGCTTGCAGAGGATGTCAGCAGAATAAACTTACTAACGATTCCACGAGCACGCGCTTTCTTGATGACATCAAGTCCTGATTCATCCGCTAGTTTAAGATCAATGAGTACAAGGTCAGGCTGCGTCTCCTCAATCACAAGAAGCGCTTCTTGGCCGTTCGTCGCCTCTCCAGCAAACTTCACATTCGGTTGCATCGAAATAACGGATGCCAGCCCTCTTCTAACTAGAGGATGATCATCTACAATGACGATTTTCATTAGAAACGACCTCCCGCCCTAAAGTTTATGCATTCTTTAATTCAGCTACACCCACAGGAATGGAAATCAAGATTCTCGTTCCCATATTTTCATTACTGGACAGCTGGAAGTCGCCACCTAGCGACTGCGTCAAATATTGCATATTCTTCATGCCAAGCCCACTCGCACTATCTTCGGATTCAATCCATAACAAATCAGTATCAAAACCAACACCATTATCACAAATCAATAATCGAATCCAAGTCGGCTTCAGAGACAGTTCTACATCCACTCGACTGGCAGCACCATGCCTGATGGCATTACCAGTGGCTTCGGAGATAATTCGAAAAAGCGCCTTGTGGTAAGGATACGGGAGACTGAAATCATCTCCCGTTATTTTTAATTCAATATCAACATCATTTAATCTGGATAAGCTCTTCAAATGTGATCTTACCATACCGAGCCATGTAGGCCCGCCACTCTTCTTGGAGCTAAGACTGTAGATCGTGATCCGCAGTTCTTTAGCAACCTTTGTAGCAGAGTCATGAATAAGCTCAATTTGTTCTTCTAGCTCATGATCTGACATTCTCTTCCACGATTCCTTCAGCGAATGCGTCGCATACACAATACCAAAAAGGCTCTGGGATACACTGTCGTGCATTTCATCCGCAATCCGGTTCTGTTCGTTCGTGATGATCAACCGGTTCTCAATCACACCAAGCTCATGCCTTTCAAGAATATTCGCACTTAGCTCAGATAAGAATATCAATTGTTGAATATACCATCTGCGGCCTTCCAGCCCCTCTGTAGACTCCAGCTTGAGTCCAATCATCCCTACAAATCGGGTGCTCATCCGTACAGGCATCAGCAGGAAATCTCCTAATCCCGGAAGATTTCTAAAAATAGGCTCTCGCTGCAATCTCCATTCATGTTCATGTTTTCCCAGCTCTGAGAATAAGAACTGTTCCTCTTCCTGCTGCCAGCCGGTCTGCCTGCTCTGCGGTGCTGGTTCTCCGCTTTTCTTGGCGAACCAAAACAAAGCCTTATCCAGCTTCGTTAGCTTAACAACATAATCGGTGATCACTTGACCGATATTCATGAAATCATGTTGGCTTGAGGTTTCCACGATATGGTACAGCGATTTGATATGCTCCATCGTCTCTTTCGTGCGAGCATTCGATTCTTCACGTTGCCGCTTCATCCGATTAACGATCTGCATTATTATAACCGTAAGTACCAGTGTTAGAAACAGATTCCCATTTACAAATACAATTTCCAAAAAAGTTTTGTTCGCAGAATTAATAAAAAAATAACAGAGCACCGCAAAAATACTGATGTAACTTAAAAGCAGCGACCATCCAAAATAAATGGACAATGAGCCCGCAGCAATCAATACAGGGTTTAGCACATAGAGCCTAAAGGAACTCTCATACCCACCGGTAAACAAGGTCAATGCAATAATTCCCACCATCTCTATACTAACAGCCAGGACGAGGGTCTTTGGCCTGCTTCGTAACCTCCGATAAAAAAATGAGAACGTTTGTGCAAACAGAAAGAGTATGGCAATAACAAGGGATTTATAAATTACGGAAGGTCCCGTTTTATCTAGAAGATACATGAGCGATGTGAGGGACAAAGAGAAGTACCGGTAATACTCAATCAGTTTGTCTTCTGCAGTTGGTTTGATTTTCATCCCACCACCCTATTCTCCAGTTTTTTTGGAAAATGCGAGATTGTACTGTGCTCGATAAAAGCATCATACATGAGAAAAATCACAATAACAAGTTGACATCTTCCATGTTTGCGCTTCCATTTGAAAAATAGTTACAAAAAATTAATTATTTTTTTAGAAGGTTTTATACCTAAAATTTGTAATTTTATCCACTATAGTTATTAAGAACTAACGTATTTATGTAATATTAACCCATAATTTTCAACATATCTTATAAAACGACAACAATTATACAATTATAACAATTCACATTGGGACTCTAGTAGTATGATGTCGATTTAAATGTTACTACGACAAAGCTGTGGCGCAATCCCCATATACTTTTTAAATAAACGTGAAAAATAGAATGGATCATTATAATGAAGCATGCCCGATATTTCTTTCACTTGTAATGAAGTGTTGAGAAGCAGCTTTTTGGCCTCAGCCATTTTAAGGCGGTGAATATATTCATGAAGTGGATACCCGCTACTACGCCGAACAAGACGACGAAGGGTGGACATCGAGATATGATGTTTTGCCGCAATTTGCTCTAGGTCCATTTCACCATAAATGCATAAATTCAGGTCCTCCCGAATCTGACGCATATAATCTGCCTGAGCATTCCAACTTTTTTCTTCTATTATAAAAGAACACTCCAATAGCATCCTTTCAACGAGTAGTGCGGCCCGATCCGCATCTGCAGGTTCTCCACTCTCCATTCGTTGTAGTACCTCTTCAAATAAGGTCGAAAGACCTATGATCGAATTCGCTTGGAACACATTCCCGCCAGCGATTAGACCCGACTCCAGCCATTCCGATACACGTGTCCCATTAAAATTAATATAATACTCATCCCAGCTCCCTCCAGGTGGTGGGCCGAAATTGTAACTGTATCCTGGGCGAAAAAAGAATAAGCTGCCTTCACGCACCTGCTGTTCTTTCCCTGAAGTCTCCATATAGGTGCCACCACCTGATACTATGTAAACAATAGCCCAGTGTTCAAAAACTACGCCTGAACGGAATAACGTTCTTCCAGGCAAATGGCCGGCTTGTCCTACTCTAATATTTTTAAGCTTCAGCTTAGAGGACTCAACCTTCGGATCAATAATTCGTATTGGATATGGACTGATCATATAATCCATGCGCTTGGACATTATAGACATTCCCCCCTCTGTTTAGTAGTGATAAGGTTATTGTGAAGTTGATCATATTCTACATGAATAAGAGGTGTCCACGCTATGCTTAATCATTCTACACTACTGCTTCTACCTAATCCGCGTGAAATCACATTGTCACAAGACTCATACCGTTTCCCAATAAGCGGAAGCATTGTGCTTCCTAGTACGGGAGAGCAAAGTTCAATGCCTGCTGCACAAAAGCTGCAAGCAGTGATTAAACAAGCCTTAAATCTTCATTTGACCTTATCTATTGGCACACGTCCAACGGTTGTATCCGCTTGTATCTTTAGCTATGTGCCGTCATTATCTGAGCAGGCATACGAAATAGTTATTGATCAGAGCGGTATCGTTGTCTCCTATAGCTCACCTGTCGGTGCCTTCTACGCAGTAGCCACTCTGAAACAAATCATTGAACAAAGCGGCAGGTCTATTCCTCATCTGCATATTCGCGATGAACCTGATTTTGGAGCTAGAGGAATAACCGTTGATATCAGCCGCAATAAAATTCCAAAGCAAGAAACCTTGTACCGAATCATTGACCTTATGGCCGATCTAAAGATGAACCAGCTTCAGCTATATATAGAAGGTACGCCGTTCGCGTACGAATCTTTCCCTCAAGTGTGGGAGCTTGAGACTCCAATCACAGGAGAAGAAATCTTGCTTCTAGATGCCTACTGTAAGGCGCGTTATATTGAGCTTGTTCCAAACCAGAACAGCTTTGGACATATGGAAGGCTGGCTTTCCCGTCCTGAATTCAATGATTTAGCCGAAATTCCAGAGGGATTTATGCTTCCCAAGGAATTGTACATGGGGGATGTATATCCAGAAGGACTATTCATGCATCCCGGTACGTTTGATACCGAAGATCCCGCCGTGCTCCCTCTGCTAGAAAAAATGTTCGACGATCTGCTTCCATACTTCTCCTCTAATCAATTTAATGTAGGCTGTGATGAGACGTATGAGCTTGGTCTTGGCAAAAGCAAAGCGCTGGCTGAATCACAAGGTAAAGGTCAGATCTATTTATCTTTTCTTCAGAAGATTTATGAGCTTGTTACGAAACGCGGCAAGACGATGCAATTCTGGGGCGATATTATTATCCAACATCCCGAACTGATCCCTCACCTGCCTAAAGATATTATTGCTATGGAATGGGGTTACAGTGCAGAACATCCTTTTGAGTCGGATACCCTCAAATTCCGTGAAGCAGGCATTCCTTTCTATGTCTGCCCAGGTACCAGCTCATGGAACTCCATTACAGGGCGTAGCGACAATATGTTTGCCAATCTGCGTAGTGCAGCTATTCATGGCAAAAATAATGGTTCTATCGGCTATCTCATTACCGATTGGGGTGATCACGGGCATTGGCAGCATCTCCCAATCAGCTACACTGGATATGTTTATGGTGCTGCGCTTTCCTGGAATGTAGATAACAATCTAGATGTAGACACTGCAAAATATTTAAATACATTCATCTTCGCGGATCGTTCCGAGGGTATTGGTCAATTACTTCTCGATCTCGGCAATTACTATCAGCTTGAATCCGAGATTATTCGTTCAAATGATACGGAAATGTCCCTGCTTCTTCGTACTAATCTCGACAATTTATTAATTGTAGAGAAACTTACCGAAGAGCATTTCAACAATCTCGAAGAATACATGCTCTCTATCGAGGCACGTCTCTCGGGGCTTGATCTTCAATGTGATGATGCTGATCTTGTTCTTAAGGAACTGAGTAACGGAATCCATTTTGTGAAGCACGCTGTGCAGCTTGGAAGAATTAAACTGCAGTTGGCATCCGCGCCAGATTCGATTGACCCTAATCTGATTACGGAGCAAATCAATGATTTGAATGTTCTTCTTCATCAATATCGTCTATTGTGGACCGAGCGCAACCGAATCGGTGGCTTAGATCAAAGTATTTGGAGACTTCTACGTCTTAGAGGTCAATACGAAGCATTGAAATCGAAGTAATTTCCTTTTCATAGCTGCAATTGGCGAGTCGAACGTTGAATTCAACGTTTCCGACTCGCTAAGCGCAGCTCTTCATATTGATTTTCAAGCATTTCCCGCTCCCGCTTTTCATGCTTTTCTCTGCCAATTCCCTCTTTCATGCTTTCCTCATCCTCATAGATTTGCCACAGATCAGAGAACAAATAATCTTTGATTTTTACTGTTTTTCCATTCAATATCCCATTGGTCCAAATAAGTCCCGCAGAGGTACGCATCACAATGCGGCCGTCTGGCGTTTCAGCCTTTTGCCCCATTCGAATAGTCATAAGCATTTGTCCAAAAGTATAACACTCCATTCGTCCTTAAACCTCCTAAATTTTAGTTGTAATGGAATAAAGAGAAGGATATAATCAGGGCGAAAGAACCAGTTTTTTGCAATTTTATTGTAGGAGGGATGCAATGGATTGGCTAAATGATTACGAAGAAGAACTCCGCTTAGTATTTCAAGAAAGTAGAAAGATCATCTCCGAATTTCCTGAGCCTCTAAATTCACAAGGCATGTCCTATCTTGAACATTTTAACGTATTCAATGCGGAAAGCCACAAAAATTACATATGTTATCTATTGCCCTTTTGGCTTCAGAAAAGCTGTGGGCTCTCAGCAGAAATTACCCGTCAAATGTCGATGGGCAATGTCTTCTTCATGCTATATTTTTTCATACAGGATGACCTGATGGACAGCAAAGAATCCTCTACATACGAAAGACTACCTTTAGCGAACCTACTCTATGTTGAATTTTTGAATATCTACAGACTTTTGTTTCCGAATGACTCCTCTTTCTGGACATCGTTCAATCGTTATATCGCTCAATGGGCAGACAGTGTTAGTAATGAGACCACCAGTGATTATTTTCTTAATGATCGGATCAAGATCCCTTATAAAGCCAGTCCGCTCAAACTATCCAGTACCGCTGCCCTTCTGCTATCTGGTAAGGATTCTCTTGTACCGCAGTCTGAGGAAATGATCGACTCTGTTCTACTTACACTGCAAATGCTTGACGACTATGAAGACTGGAACCAAGATTTATCAGAAGGCAGCTATAATTGTCTCCTCTCACTCACACGAAGCTATCTATCCACTGATAAAGCAACCACACTCACATCAAAAGAGGTCGAATTCTTCCTGTTTACAGCAAACGGACTACGTACCTATGCTGAGCTAGCGCAGGATACGCATCGCAAAGTAATGGCTTCCAGCTTAGATATACCTCATCTCCTAGCATTCCACTCCATGTTGGTGACGAACTTACAACAGATCTCAGATTCTATCGAAGCAGAAAAGCAGCTTTTACAAGGTGGAGGCTTGTTTTATTATTTGTCAAAAAATATACAATAATTCTATTATTTTGTAATAAAAAGAATAGTATTAGCACAATTGCTATGTTATATTATTAAAGGTAAATATATACATTTCTGAAAGGGTGATTATTATGTCAGAAGCAGTTCTTAGAAATCAAGTCATTCAAAAGGCATGGGAAGATCCAAGTTTTAAGCAAAGACTACTCGCAGATCCAAAAGCAGCTCTCCAAGAAGCGCTAGGCGTAATCATTCCCGACAGCGTTACCTTGAAAGCCGTTGAAGAAGGTTCAAATGAATTCTATCTTGTAATCCCACCAAGTCCATCATCAGATGTATTGAAAGCAACCGCAGCACCACGCGGTTCTTGGTAAGACAGCAGGATTAACCTCATAGGGAGTAGGAATCATCCGGAGCTTCTGCCAATGGCAGTATGGTAATGGATTCGGTTCCTACTCCTTTTTTGCTTGTAAATCTCACTTCACCTTGCATAGCTTCAATGATGCGGAAGGTGACCATCAATCCTAAACCTGTTCCTTTATTTTTCTTGGTGAAATATGGTTCTCCCAGTCGGTGCAGAACATCAGGGTCCATTCCTTCCCCGTTATCTTTGATGTGAATAATCACTTTATCATCTTCACCGTACACCGACATATAAATGAACCCTTCTTCACTGAATGATTCAATGCTGTTCTTGATAATGTTAATGAACGCCTGCTTAAATTTCGAGGAATTTCCTTTTACCCATAATTGACCGGATACATCCAGAATCATTTTTCCTCCATTGATGTGACACAGGGGTTGCATAATACTCTCAATATGTTTGAATTCATCATATAAATTCAGACTAGAGATTGTCTCAAATTCTGGTTTAGCAAAGGTTAAGAAATCTGTAATAATATTGGATGCACGATCTAGTTCACTTAGGGCCATTGACATATAAATTTGCTCTTCGTTAACGGATTTCTCGCTAAGCAGCTGAAGAAATCCCCGGGTGACTTGTAGTGGGTTTCTTACTTCATGAGCTACGGATGCAGCAAGCTCGCTAATGATCTCCATTTTTTCCGAACGCTCCAATTCATTGTTGAAACGCTCTAGTTCTCTAAAGTAATTAACAACCTGTTGATGGTTATAGGCTAATCTTCGTTCCAGAATTACGATCAAGGAAATAATGAAAGCAACCAGCCCCCACTTCCACAAGAACAAATCATAATTCCCTTTTTGGATGTAATACCATAATAATTCTGCAACTACAGTAAACGCAGCGGTTCCAAATCCAATGGCAAACACAATAGCATCTTTATTTCCTTTAAGAGAGAACATAACCACACATGCGATCAGCAGGATGAATTGGAGGATAAGGATAAACCCTATAATGGTGGTAGAAATAAAATAATAGAACTCAATATAGCGATTATTTGATAGGAGATTGATTATAAGACATAACAAACAAAAAGAAGAGTAAAGCACTTGAAATTGACGAAATTTTCGAATGATACTGAATTTACCACTACCGAATAATTTCTCAAATAAAAAGGTAAGCGCTGGGAGAAGTGAAAAAAGGGCTAAGTCTAAGCATACGTTACTAATTGGCCCCAATTTATTATAAAAGGTATAGATGAAGGGGGAGTAGGTTATAGAAAGGATTCCGGTAGCCGCTATAACCACTGCTAGTGAAGCAACACTGGAGAAATAATCTCTGTTTATGTATAGAGCACTTATAAATAGAACGATAGCCACCAGAAAAAAAGCGCAGCCCAAAATCACATCACTTAGTCCATTCTCAATATATTCATTAATTAATTGACTATGTTCACCGATCATTACACTTTTTTTAATTCCAATTCTGTCTTGCATGGTTTCTGTCCAGATATATAGTGTTTTCCCGTTATCTTCTTTACTTAAAGGCAACAGCAAAGAATAGTTATCCTTGATATATTTACGATTTTCCTCGAAGATCAAACGATCCTCCACATACACTTTCACATGAAGAGCATATAAAGTATCGATATACACCGAAGGAGACACATAACTTAAATCGGGTAAGGAAATGCGGGTCCAAGAAGAGGATACTCCTGAAGGTAACTCTGGGAGTTCCTTCTTAGAATCTACGTTCATCCAGCTTTGCTGGCCTTCACTCCACGGAATCTCTTGTCCTGCATTTCCTGTTTCATCCCCCCATTTCATTTGCCACTTTGTAATTTCTTGGGATGAATTTGGGTTCGCTGCCGATACAATAATAGATCCACAACCTATCAAGAGGAGTGAAAGGGTGATTGTAATGTGGAGTATTCTAACCATCAAGCGCATATAGGCACCTCAGAAGGAAGTTTCAGAAACAATATTCTGTGTGTTACTACTTCGCTCACTATGCTACCCTTTCCTTCTAAAAAACGGAATAATCATTAAATTCTCCTAATTTTTTCTAGCCGTTGGCAATTTAATGATAATCTCCGTTCCTTCCCCCTTCTCACTTTGAAACTCAGTTGTCCCTTCCATCGCCTCAATTATTCGGAAGGTTACCATAAGTCCAAGTCCTGTTCCTTTTGTTTTATTAGAGTAATAAGGCTCACCCAATCGGGCCAGTTCACTACCATTCATCCCTTCTCCATTATCACGTACACTAATCATTACATGGGCTTCGGATTTCCAGGCCGTAACTCTAATAAGTCCATTATCCTGCAAAGCTTCGATGCTATTTTTTATAATATTAATAAACGCTTGTTTAAATTTGGCAGATGATCCAATCACGCAGAGTTCCGACTGCAGGTTGAGTTCAATGACTCCCCCTTGCAAATTCGCAAGCGGAGCGAGAATACCCGACACATGCCGTAACTCCTCGGATACATCAAGCCTCTCAATGGTCTCTAGCCCTGGCTTAGCAAAGGTAAGGAAGTCTGAGATAATAACCGTAGCTCTATCCAGTTCTGCGATAGCCATCTGCATATATTCCCTCTCCTTATAATCTGAGCGTTCTCCTAGGATCTGAAGGAAACCACGGGTTACCTGTAAAGGATTCCGTACCTCATGCGCTACAGAAGCTGCCAATTCACTTATAATCTCCATTTTCTCGGAACGCTGTAAATCATTATTAAACGTCTCAAGCTTACGAGAATATTCAACGAGTTGTTCATGGTTTCTCGTAAACCTTCTCCCCAGAATGACGATTAAGGATAATACGAAAACCATCATCCCCCACTTCCACCAATATAATTGATAGGATTCTCTGGATATGTAGTATACGATCAATTCGACAAGAGATATAAATGCAAAGATTGTAAATCCTGTAGTAAAAACAATAGCATCCCCATTGCCGCGATAAGTATGAATAAACGCTAAGCTTACCAATAATATAAATTGCACAATCATAATGATGCCTAGAATATCAGCAGTCATGAATCTATAAAAGTCTTCCAGCTGATACGACAGAAGGATATTAATAACCATTAGTGAAAGACAGAATATAGAATAAACCAATTGAAACTTACGGAATCGGGTGACGATTTGTTTTTTCCCTGAACCGAATATTTTCTCAAAATAAAAGGTTACGGATGGCAACAAGGTGTACAACGCTAAATCAAAGAATACAAGCACGATTTTCCCATAATCCCCGAGGATGATCGGCAAAAACGAAGAATACGTAACCACTATGACTCCAATGGATAAGAGAATTAACACCAACAAAAATCCGTCCGTAAAAAATCCTTTTCTCAAGAATAATGAACAAATAAACAGAACAATAGCTATAAAGATAAACGTCATCCCAATGATGATATCCATTAAGCCCTGCTTCACATAAATGGACAACAGCTTACTGTAGCGATCTACCCTTATTTCGCCTTCTATTCCTAAATCCTTGCTTCCTCCGTGTGTCCATATGTATAGTTCCTTCCCTCCATCTTCTGTGGATAAAGGAATTAGAATTTTGCTGCCGTTGAAATTGTATTTATTCTCAGAATCATATACTAACGCGTTATTCACATAAGCTTTGACGCTATTTCCATAAACCTTATTAATGAATAACGCGGATTTCTCGCTCATTTGCGGCAAAGAAAACCGGAGCCACGCTGAGGATGTACCTTTTGGCGTCTCTGGTTTGTGATTATGAGGCGTTACGCGAATCCATTCATCATCTGAAGCTGCTACAGCTTCTTCGACAGTCTCTGCTTCTGTATTTCCAAATCTAATCTCCCAACTTGGCAGCGCAGAGTCTGATGATCCAGCACTCACTATCGCCGCACCGTAAGGCACTATTGCTGTTAGCAATAGAAATAATAGCAAAGTAGCTGCTATCTTTGGTGTTGGCAACTTCATCGTAGCACCTCAGTAATTCATTAGTTGTTTAAATGATCATATATGATTCTTAATTTCGACAACCTTCGCACTATTCCTGCCTATTCTTGTAAATTTTCTCGAAAAAAGACGTTATTTATCGGCGTTATTACCCTGATTATTTATAAAACGATTCGATCATAGGCAATCGGGTAAAGATACATATGAGAAGTCCAAATCTTAACCTACCGAGGGAGTGAACGGCTATGGAAGATACACCTAATAAAACTGAAGCCGATTTTGCATATGAACGTTATATACAAGCTGATATTGATGTAGAGGATGTTGTCAATGAAGATGCCGACCCCGTGTTGGTTGGCGATAAATATTTAGCGGCGGATATTGGTTTAAACCAACCTGAGGAAACACTCGAAAGAAATGACTTACTGGAATCCGATGCATTCCTGGCTGCTGAAACGGCAGGACTAACAAGCAGCGATAATGCTGAGGACGAGGAGCTGTTAGAGATGGAAGAGGAGGATCCGCCACTGGAAGATATTCCTGATGCAGATGAGGTGTATCCAGGATCCATCATCGACCCTGCTTCACCACCAGTTGATGGCATGCCTGGAACGGACCTATTAAACGGATCACAGGGAGATTAGACTATATAAAGCCGCCGGGCTAGGATCCGGCGGCTTTATTTGTTTTTCAATATGAGCACTTTCCTCAGTAAGGGTTACTCTTGAGCTGCCGGTTATTCTACTGAACGCGCTGCTGCGATTTGAGCATCCAGCTTGCGGGTCTTCACCAATACCGCTGCTACAAGCAGCATCACCCCATTAATCACAAACACCCAGCGGATCTGGATAAAAGCCCCAAGTAAGCCGCCTATAATAGGCCCGGCCATTGTCGCGAGTTGAGATGCCGCTTGGTTGAGACCAAAAGCACGTCCGCGAAACCCGGGCTCAATCACTTGTACAATCATTGCATTTACAGATGGAAGCACACCTGCATAGAACAAGCCGTAGGCAAAACGAAGAACGGCGAATTCCACATACCCTGTAACAAAAAATTGCAGAATATTACCGATACCTCCACCGATTAATCCAATGAACAAGATCATCCCGAAGCCCTTCCGGCTTCCGATTCTCCCCCACTGCGGAGCCATTAGCACAGTAGCAATACCCACAGCGGAGAATACAATGCCTGAGCTTAGCGAGGCGCTGCTTTTGGCGATTCCCATGTCTAGCAGATGTATAGGAATAAGCGGCTCCAGAATCATAACAGAAAAGGTGCTTATCCCCGCCAGCGATAGCAAAGTCATAAATGCGCGATTGCTTCGCGCTTCCTTGATATCATCACTTACATGAGACCTCGGAGCAGATCGGTCAAAATTCTCTTCTTTAGCAAAAAAAGTAGCGATAAGTGCCGAAACGAGTACAATACCTGCTGAGAATAAAAAAGCAACCCGATTGCTTGTGTAAAAGCTCACTACGCCACCGATCAATGGACCAATGATACTGCCCGTTGCTCCGGCTGTAGACATAATACTCAGCGCATAACCAGTCTTATCCTCAGGTGTGTTCGTAGCCACCATGGCTATCGCAGCCGGAACAAATCCAGCAAGCAATCCTTGTAGTACGCGCACGATCAGAAAGACGTAAGGATCATGCACGAAGTAATTAATCAGATATAAGGCTGCCAAACTGAAGCCCGAGCGAATAAGCATCGGCTTCCGACCATATTTGTCGGCGAGGGAACCCCAGTAGGGAGAAATTAAAGCGCTGGCTAGAAAGGTTATGCCAAAGCTAACCCCAGACCAAATTTCCAAATGA
The DNA here is from genome assembly GCF_038004625.1 of Paenibacillus sp. FSL P4-0184. Taxonomy (NCBI): domain Bacteria; kingdom Bacillati; phylum Bacillota; class Bacilli; order Caryophanales; family Paenibacillaceae; genus Paenibacillus; species Paenibacillus sp. FSL P4-0184. The sequence goes on from NZ_JBBORN010000001.1 coordinate 1,069,516, forward strand.
TTCGTAACCCCAAGCTCGTCACTCAAAAAAATAGAGAGGAACGGAATAGAGATCGAATACGCCGTACTGCAAAAAAAGACACCCACCCAAAGCACGATCAAGTTCCGTTTCCATGAAAAGCGCATGATCTACACATCCTTTCTTGATGTTCTCGCGGAAACATTCCTATTATTGTAAACCTCTTTTGAGAATGTGCCAATCCCACATGTCATAACTGACCTTTGCATGTAAAGGGACAAAGAGGTTATTATGAGAAGTACCTACGAGATTATTCAAGAAAAAGGAGAGATTGATTAGTGAAGTCTACACGAGCAAGATCTGCTATCCTAATGGTCATGTTATGCCTGGTGATGGTTATTGCAGCAGGTTGCGGTAATAAGCCTACCAATAACAATGCCAGCAGTAATAATGGAAGCAACAGTGGAGCAGCAGGAAATAACGCAAGCAGCGAGACAAATGCTGCGGCTAACGAAGGACTCCCTTCAGCTACAGCAAGCCACCCCATTGTGACCATTGAGATGGATAACGGAGGCATCATCAAAGCCGAGCTTTATCCTGAAGTTGCCCCTAACACTGTTAACAACTTCATCTCACTGATTCAAAAAGGATTTTATGACGGCACCATATTCCATAGAGTGATCCCTGACTTCATGATTCAGGGCGGTGACCCTGATGGTACCGGTATGGGTGGCCCAGGATATAGCATCGCTGGAGAATTCTCTGGAAACGGGTTTACTAATAACTTGTTGCATACGGAAGGTGTTCTGTCCATGGCAAGATCGCAGGCTCCAGATTCTGCCGGTTCCCAGTTCTTTATTATGGATGCAGCTTATCCTAGTCTAGATGGAAGCTATGCCGCTTTTGGTAAAGTTACCGAAGGCATGGACGTGGTTAAATCCATTGTTGGCTTGAAAACAGACAGTTCAGATCGTCCAGAAGAGCCACCAGTGATGAAGAAAGTAACCGTCGACACACTGGGCGTCACTTACCCAGAACCACAAAAGGTACAATAATAAGCAAAAACGCCGTTGGCGTCCTTAAAGGATGCCAACGGCGTTTTTGCTTGTGAAAGACTAATGAAAGTACCTAAGCGTCTTATCCCCGTAGTGATCTTCTGCTAAGAGCATGTTGACCGTTACGCAGGAAAGTACTACGAGTATTTCTTAATAAGGAAATCCGCTCCTCTGCAAGCTGATTTGCCGCAACAGAAGTAGGAATTCCATTTAGACGTGAGATTTCCAGCACGCGGGTGATGTTATCGTAAATTTTTGAAACCTGCTTAAACGCACGTTCCTTATTATAACCATTCAGTTCATCCGCAATATTAATAACGCCACCAGCATTAATCACATAATCAGGAGCATACACAATGCCCATTTCGTGCAGAGTATCGCCATGATAGGCCTCTTTTAACTGATTGTTGGCTGCGCCTGCGATCACCTTCGCCTTAATTACCCGGAGGGACTCATCATTGATCGTTGCTCCGAGTGCGCATGGAGCATAGATATCACAGTCTGTACTGATAATATCTGCGGGATCGACTGCTTTGGCGCCGTAAGCCTCTACTGCGCGCCCCACAGCTTCTTTATGAATATCGGTTACGATAAGCTGAGCGCCCTCTTCATGAAGATGCTTACACAGCGAAAAAGCCACATTCCCAACGCCTTGAACGGCTACAGTCTTTCCTTCGAGCGAATCACTGCCAAACGCTGCTTTGGCCGCTGCCTTCATCCCTTGGTATACGCCGTAAGCCGTAGCTGGTGATGGATTACCCGAGGAACCATAAGTAGGAGATGTACCTGTAACATAATCTGTCTCCTGATAAATAATGTTCATATCTTCTTCTGTAGTGCCAACATCCTCGGCTGTTATGTAACGTCCATTCAAGCCCTGTATGTATCTTCCAAAAGCACGGAACATCGCTTCATTCTTATCCTTCTTGGGATCCCCTATAATTACTGTTTTCCCACCGCCTAAATTTAGGCCGGATACTGCATTTTTGTACGTCATCCCTTTCGCTAATCGAAGCGCGTCAACAATCGCTTCCTCTTCTGTAGCATAGGTCCACATCCGTGTTCCACCCAGCGCGGGCCCTAATGTAGTGTCATGAATGGCGATGATTGCCTTTAATCCTGATGCTTTATCCTGACAAAATAACAGTTCCTCGTAATCGTCCCGCTCCAATGCTGCAAACAATTCCATTCTTAATATCCCCTATCTCTTTGTTATATTCCAGATGTTGGTTGTTACTCTTACCTCTCAAAGTATTGTAGCAGAATGTGTCGTAAAACAAAAAGAACCACGTCACCCTTATAACTTTCAATGGATGACGTGGCTCTTATATGAATGCTACTGCACCGAATAGAGTGCAATTGTCAAAATGCGTTACAGCTTAGCAATTGTTTCTGTAAGAACAGGAACGATTTGCGATTTACGGGATACTACACCTCTGAGAAGTGCTTTATTGTCATCAAGCTTAACATTGTACGCCGTTTCTACTGCACCTGCAACACGACCCAGAGCCAGACCCACAGAATCGTTATTGAGGATATCTGTAACTACAAACAAAAACAGATCCAATTCTTTTTCAGCAATAATGGAAGTAAGTGCAGTTTCCAGTTCAGCTTGTTTGGAGAGAACATCATTAACATCCACCGCGTTCACTTGAGCGATTTCAACTTTGTATTCACCCATTTTAAATTCCTTTGCATCCAAGGAAATCAGTTGAGCGATACTCTTGTCGCTAAGATCAGCTCCAGCTTTCAGCATGTCGAGACCGTAGCTTTCTGCATCTACACCAGCGATTTCAGCAAGCTCACGTGCTGCAGCTACATCTTCCGCAGTGCAGGTTGGTGATTTAAACAGCAAGGAATCAGAAATGATCGCAGACAGCATCAATCCGGCGATTTCTTTAGGAATAGCAACTCCGTTTTCTTTATACAACTTGTTAAGAATAGTAGCTGTACAGCCTACTGGCTCAGCACGATAGTATAACGGATGTGCAGTCTCAAAGTTTGCGATCCGGTGATGGTCGATAACTTCAACCACGCGCACTTGATCAATGTCATTCGCACTTTGTTGGCGTTCGTTATGGTCAACAAGAATAACCTGATTTGCTTCACCAGCTACGTTCTCTACCAGACGAGGAGCAGCGACTCCGAAATGATCAAGCGCAAATTGCGTTTCACCACTAACCTCGCCCAGACGAACGGCCTCAGCATCCCAGCCCAATTCCTTTTTGAGTGCAGTATAAGCAATTGCAGAACAAATGGTATCCGTATCCGGATTTTTGTGTCCAAAAACCAAAGTTTTTTCCATTTCCAATCTCCTTACTATGTTTTAGTGAGATTAATATACCATACATTGATAGCGGCTTCCAGATTGTGTGGTTTGAAAAATGCTTTATCGGCATTCAATTAGCCTCTTCTAAGGTTGCTCACGCCCTAGTCTTTGGAAGTGGTACCGGCTTGTCCTCCCCATGCAGTGGCTCATTATCCGAGAAAAGGTCCGGATTCTCTGTCAGCATCTGGCTTAGGATATCCGTCGTTTCTACCGCGCCACATACCCTGACTAACGCGTCTCCAAAGTTACCCTTGCGCATGGCACCGCCCTCTTCAAGCTCACGCTCCACCTTCCAAAAATGCTCCGACCAAGAGAGGCCACAATGTCTGCGAGAAGGCACCATGATTTCATCTCCACCCGGCGTCACCGTATATAGCTCCTCATGGGTATCCGTCATTCTGCCTGGAATATCGACCCACTCTTCAATGCCATGGATGAACGTATTCCGCCGAAGATCGACTCCCAGCAGTACAATTTCCGCCTTTCGATCAAGTAGCTTGCCCCATGCTGAACCACGGGCGCACGGCGTATCCCAGCGTTCATCCCCCGTAGTGAACTCCTCAGCATCTGCTCCTAAAGCCGCTACAGAATGTGTCGGATGCCAAGAGCGAATAACACCTGGACGTTTACGGAACAACTCCGGTAATATCCCTACACAAGATGGGGAATCTTGAACAGAGAACCTTGGATTGTCTGCATTAATATAAGCCCATGTATGAGTTGGCAATACGAGCAGTCCATCCTTCATATATTCACTGAGTACATCCAGTACTGTGTTCGCGCCTCCATCTACGTCCCCAATGCTTTTTAAAGAGGAATGGACCAGAATAGTCCCGTGTGGATCAAGCTTTAGCTCCTGCAATTGTTTCATCAAGCTAGTTGTTGTGTGCATTGTACGCTCTCCTTATGTATGAACTGGATTTTATGATTCATAAACATCTACTTGCAAAAATCGTATTTTACTATTAAAATTATAGCAACTTAATAATACTCACTAAATCTTTTAAAGATCACAATATAACTTACTCACATTTAGCATTTACACGGAGGTAATTACACATGACATTAACATTAAAAGGACTACATCACGTATCCGCAATTACAGGTAAAGCGCAAGAAAACTTTAGGTTCTATACCGAAGTACTTGGACTGCGTCTCATTAAAAAGACAGTAAACCAGGATGATATTTCAGTGTATCATTTATTCTATGGTGATGAGAAGGGTAATCCCGGAACCGAATTAACTTTCTTCGAACTCCCGATGGCGGGCCGCAACCGTGCAGGCAATAACAGCATCTCCGCGCTCTCCCTTCGAGTGCCAAATGATGCTGCACTTACCTATTGGGAGCAGCGTTTCACCGAGCTTAACGTAGAGCATGAAACGATTCAAACAATCGGTGGCCGCCAGACTTTAGCCTTCCGTGATCACGAAGGGCAACGTTTCATTCTAGTATCCGACGAAAATGATAATGGTGTTGCCGGCGGCATCCCTTGGGCTAAAAGCCCGGTACCTGCTGAATATGGGATTGTTGGCCTAGGTCCTGCACATCTTACAGTAGAAAGTGCAGAGCATACGGCGGTTGTACTGGAGCAATTGCTTGGCTTCCGCCGCAAAGGCACTTATCCTTCAACAATTGCGGGCCAGCCAGATGTGATTGTATTTGAGACTGGAGAAGGCGGATCAGGTGCAGAGGTTCACCTAGAGGAACGTAATGATCTAGAGCAGGAACATTTGGGACGAGGTGGTGTGCACCATGTAGCATTCCGCGTGGATAACGAGGAGGAATTGAAGCAATGGGTCGAGCATATACGCACAGCTCAGCTTCCTAACTCCGGATTCGTGGATCGTTTCTACTTCCGCTCCCTTTACTTCCGTGAGCCTAACGGCATTCTTTTTGAGCTAGCTACAGACGGGCCAGGCTTTGCAACAGATGAGCCAATGGAAAGTTTGGGCGAATCTCTTGCACTGCCACCATTTCTGGAATCGAAACGCCAGCAAATCGAAGCTTATCTGAAGCCGCTGGATACTCGGCAATAAGATTCTTCAGCTCACTTAATAAAAGGTGTGAGTCGCTGATGCGCTCACACCTTATTTTTTATTGAAGATCCGTTGTCTTGCCTACAATGTCTAAGAGCTCCGACAGAACTCGAATTTCATATTTCGGTTGAACACCCGACGTATTCTCTTTACCGAGCGGGTTAAACCAGCAAGTATCGATCCCATAATTGATTCCGCCTTGAATATCAGAGGTTAAGGAGTCCCCTACAATCAGTACTTTTTCCTTATCCCAAATCCTCAATTTGGCAAAAGCATAATCAAAAATCCCTGTTTCCGGCTTCTGACAACCAGCCTCCTCTGAAATAATGATCTGCTCAAATGTTTCACTAAGCGGTGATCCTTGGATTCTGGAAGTTTGCACTTCTTTAATTCCGTTCGTAATGATCGCTAATCGACAGCCGGCAAGCTCCTCGCACAGTTCAATCGCTCCCTGAATCAGAAAGGTCCCCTCGCCTAAGAAACGTAGATACGCTTCACTAAACGCCTCAGGATCTAGCTCCAGCGCATTCGCAGCGAATAACCGATTAAACCGTTCCACGCGTAATGCCGCAGAACTAATCTTCCCCTGCTCCAAATCCCGCCACAGCGCATGATTAATCTCCTGATAACTGGCAGCATAATCTTCAGCACCTGTGGGCATCCCAACATGTAGAAATGCGTTAGATAACGCGTGACTTTCTGCCATTCCGTAATCAAACAATGTATCGTCAGCATCGAATAAAATAACGTCGTATTTCATAAATATCCCCCAAACTCTTTTCTCAAAAAGGTACTACAGTGATACAATCAAGTCAACTTATCAGTCAGACGACAAAAATTTACTTTTTTAAGGTAGTTTTAAGCGAATTGTGTTATTTTAAAAAGAAAACGGTGGTGAGCGTCATATTATACGTTTTATCGTTTCTAATGTCTTTTTCTATCGTCTACTTTCTAATTCCGCCGCTCGGCAGACTAGCTTTCCGACTTGATTTTGTGGACAAGCCTCGTCAGGACGTTGAGCGTAAAATTCATAGAGAGCCTATACCGCTTACGGCCAGTTACGCCATATTCATTGGATTCTTCATTACCTATCTGGTATTTGCCCGTGAATTCTCCATGGAAACCGTCGCGCTGTTTGCAGGGGGCGTACTGCTGCTGACCATAGGCACCATAGATGATTGGTACAAAACAAAAGGTAAGGATTTCCCGGCACTGCCCAAAATGATTGTGCAGGTTAGTGCGGCTGTTCTTGTTTATCTTTCCGGCAACGCATTTACAGGCTTCTACAATCCCTTCTCAGGGGATTATATCGTTCTACCCGTTGTATTACAGTTTCTATTGACGATTATCTGGATCTTCGGCGTAACCACTGTCATTAATTTCTCGGATGGTATGGATGGTTTGGCTGGCGCCTTAACTGCTATTTCGGCCATAACACTATTTATTGTCGCATTAACTAAGGGGCAATCCTCTTCTGCGATTATGGCGATTGCACTCGTCGGTGTCACCATTGCTTATCTACGCTATAACAAACCGCCTGCCAAAATCTTTATGGGCGACGCCGGGGCTACCTTTCTAGGTTTCATCCTTGCGGTAATCGCACTCGACGGTGCGTTTAAGCAAGCTACGGCCCTGTCGCTGTTCATCCCGATTCTGGCGCTGGGCGTTCCGATCTTCGACAATATTTTTGTCGTCGTCAAACGCTTTATCCAAGGCAAGTCCATTTATCAGGCCGACGCTACCCAGGCTCATTACCGCCTGCTTCGTGCAGGTTTGAGCCAGAAGCAAGTCGTTGCCGTGTTATGCTTGATCAGCGTTTGTCTATCCTTATCCTCTATCATTCTGTTATTGATCGAGACTTGATGTATTATTTGCGGATTAGTATCGTACAAGAACAATCGCATCGGCTAGTCCATTGAAGTAATAAAAACGAGCAAGTTTCCAATCTGGAAACTTGCTCGTTTATTGTTTGAAGTTTATACGTCTTTAAGGCCCTACCTCTGCAGCCAAACACATCATCTCATCTGTCGCTTTCTTGCGTAAACTCAGCTAACCTACGGTAAATTCCTATGATTTCCTCCATAGGCATCCTCACTAATCCACTGGAAGAGGGAGCTACAAATTCACGTACACCGTCTACCTTCGGAGGTACATCCCCTTGAAATCCCCAGTTTGCTTTAGTCCTACGACTAAACTCTGTATATACACCTTTTCCTACAAAACAGGCGACCTGTGGGCGATACAATTCCAGCTTGGAGCGAAGAAATTCGCGGCCCTCATTATATTCCTCACGGGTAATATCGTCGATTCCGCGTGTAGGCCTGGAAACAATATTCGTAAAACCATAACCCAGCTTAAGTAGGTCCCCGTCCTCAGACGCGTCGTATAGCCGAGGAGTAAGTCCTGAATTGTGCAAGATTCTCCAGAAATTATTTCGTGGATTCGCGTAATGGTGCCCCACTTCACCTGAACGAATACTCGGGTTAAAACCAATAAATACAATCTGTAATCCATGATCTAGGTGATCTGAAATTCCATCCATGTGAGTATGCCTCCTAACCAAACGATGTTCTAATTCTACAATGGGGTATACACATTAAGACAGGAAGCCGGAATTGGGTCCGCCAGCCATACCTCATTACCCGCACAATAAAAAGTTACACCCATTTGACCAGCGCTAATCGTATCAACAGTCAGTAGAATCAATTTCCCTCTGCGGCTTCCGGCCAGACTGGCAAAATGTGTCCCTTCGGACAAATGAACATATTGGCGTCCCATTGATTGGAGTCCCTCCTCCAAAATAACTGAAAGAACGCCAGCATGAGTTCCGTGATAAAGCGTAGATGGCGGAATTCCCGGATCATAGGAAATTTTGGTATGACTATGCCCGTACCGAGCTTTGATCCGATCTCCATTGATTTCAAATCGTTGCTTCTCGCAGCCTGCAACCACTTGCTGAATATCTCCCACAGTCACCTCAGACCATCTAGGAGCTTTCACAAGTACGGACAACAAATCGTCCAACGTACAGGAACCATCCTCCGGGTCCAAAATAAGGCCATTCTGCTCTGGAGTATGCCGGAGCAATTTAGTCATAAATTTGCTTAACGACACTTCTGTAGCATTGCTTAACATTATATTTCTACCTCAATTCATAACTCATTTCTATTCTATTCTATTCTCTACAGCCGTGGATCTACAGGATCAGACTCCAAAGACAGCGCAGCAAGCACACATTCATGTACGCGTTCTATCGGCTCTTTACGAATAAAACGTTCCACCGATTCCCGGCTAAGCGCACATTCCATTAAGGCATTTCGCTCTTTTTTGCCTGTTTTGCGCTGCTTGAGGCGTACAAGATTGTCCGGCTGTAAATAATCTATTCCATAGATAATATGCAGATATTTACGCCCTCTCACCTTGAGTGCAGGCTGAACCAGTTTATCTCCATTACGTGTTATAAACGTTTCCGGTTTGATAACAATCCCTTCATGCCCATCCTCCGTCATCTCTTCCCACCAACGGATTATCTTTTCCTCGTCCGCTTCATTACAAACCGTGCGGTATTCAGTCTCCATAAATAAAGGTGACAACTCCGCTAGTTCACGATTATGCTCCATATGCCAAAGATGGCTGTGCTCAAAGAAAGTTTGTCCGCTATGCGCAAGCGTATGGAAGGGAGCAATCTTAATCCCCTCTAATCCACTTACGTCCCAGCAATACTTTTGGAAAGCTTCCTTAAAAAGATGAGCATTCTGGAGCTTCTCCTCCATTTCCTGTATCCACGAGGTAACATCTCGCCCTGATCTTTCAGCCTCACGCAGCTTCTCCAAAAGATGCTCCCGATCTAACAGTGCTGCTTCAGCCACATGTGCATATTGGGAGGAAATCAGCTCACGCGCTTTCAAGTTCCACGGTACGATCTCCGCATCTAGGAGCAGCAAATCCGTGTTATTTTTCGCAAAATAATTCGCCTGCACGAGATCCGCGTTCAGCCTACGTAACACTTCAGATTCAGTATCCCTGTCAAAAAAAGCTCGGCCAGTACGTGTATAAATCGTGCCTAACGACGGCCTGCCCACATACGGTAATGCTGCCTCTTCATCACGGAATAACAATAGGATGGCCCGGCTGCCCATATGCTTTTTCTCCGCGATCATTGTCTTCACACCTTGTGCGCGGAAATAAGCAAAAGCTTCACGCGGATGCTCCAGATAGTTCTCATCTATAGACACTGAAGGCGGCGGACTCATGGTCGGTGGGATATATACCAGTTCCTCAAGTGGAACCGTAAAGTGGGAGACCGTGTCTATGGCCGCTTTAACGAATTCTCCGCGCACAGTTATTTCACCATAAAGGTCAGTCTGGACTGAGTAGCCTCCCACGAATTTACGCAGGTTAGGCGGTGAGAATCTCCCCCGCTCCCAACGTATTAACGGACTGTCCGGATCACCTGCATAATCGCGTTTCGCTTTAACACTAACAAATTCCCCTTCAGGGTAACGGTACGCAGTTAAAGATCCACCAAATACAGCACCCTGGTCGATGTTCACTGTATTTTTTACCACGGTTGGGAAAGGTCTAGGATCATGCCCCCAGACGATGATCTCCCCAGATTCGTGTTCGACATACCATTCTTTCCTTACAGGAGCACCCTTGCCATCCATTCCATCAGTGTCCCCATATCGGCAGAAGTCCTGAATCCGTTTGGACTGCTTGCCGATAAATTCATCGCGAATTCCGGCATGGGTAACTACGACCCGCCGCACGCCATTGCGGCCAACCAACAAGTGGCTAGGCGCGGACAACAGAAACTGTTTAAGTTCATCCCTAAGCCTTTTTGCTTCCTCATCGCCTGCTTCTAGCGCAAATGCCTCCAGCTCAGCGGCGATATTCTCGTCTCCGTGACTTAATGTAACTTTGCGACCATCCAGGTAGCGGGCGATTTTCCAGCCATGGTTGCTGTCGATCATGCGGGCGATTCCAGCATCTACATGCTTTTTCCAAAACCTCATCGTCTTCAGCGATTCCGGGCCCCGGCTCATCACATCCCCCACAGAAATTAACTGCCTACCCTCGGGGTGTTTGTACAACCCTTTCTCGTCTTCCTTATATTCCAATCTTTCGAGTAGCTCGATCATCTCTTCATAACAACCATGAATGTCGCCGATTATATCAAGTCCTTTATCGATTTCAACCCAAAGCGGGTTCTGCTTACGTTCAAAAAGTACTGACTCCGTATTTTTAAAAAAATAAGTCGAGGCAAAGCCCTCGTCCTTAACACTCCGTAGCGAACGCTTGAACTGTCCATATTGTTGCTTGACCCGCTGGCGTCCTCGTGGATGCTCACGCTGTACATCCCGCTCCAGCAGCGTTTCCTCTGGAACATCGAGCACCCAAGCCATACATGGAACATTATACTTATCTGCTAAATCTAAATATTGCTTACGGTATTCCTCTTGCAGATGTGTAGCATCCACCACCGTCAGTTTTCCAAGTCGGCAGCGCATGGCAATGACTGAATTCATTGCTTCAAAGGCTAGACTTGAGAGCAACTGATAATCATTAAAAATAATATCTGCTTCTTCGCGGGGGCGATTCTTCCAATCCATAAAATCAGTGTCGCCAAGCATGCTACGGAAATCATCCGATGAGACGATTTCTGTCTGCAACAACGTGCCTTCATCTACTAATCTACGCAGTAAAGTGCTTTTGCCGCTATTGGAGGGACCCACCAATACAATAATTCCTGCATGCGGAAAAAGAATGGTTCGCTGCTTTTCTTTTTGCTCTTCTGTAGTCATTACAATGCTCCCTCCTTCCTAAATACCGCCATCTGCGTCGGGTATCCAAAAACGTCAGAACCCTCGCCAATTCCTTTAAAATCAACCGAATAATCAAAGGAGCTCGTCCAGCGCATACACCACTCGGAGAACTCTGCTCGTCCCCATTCAAAACGGTGATCACTATGCCGCATTTCTTCCGATTCCATCTCATACACCTCGTTATACTCCTTGTTCGGTGTAGTCAGCATCAATACCTTAGGACTATATTCCGCCAGAATAGTCTCCATCACTCGAGCCAGCCTATATTCGTCGATATGCTCAATAACCTCACATAGAATCATAATATCCTTGTTCCGCAGCGATTCATCGAAGTAGAACAAAGAACCTGTAACAGGCGTCGGCACGGTAACTCCTTCTCGGTCTTCAAGCTTCGAGAAGCGGTCTATTGCGCGTAGCTGTGCGTTTGCGGAAGGCTCAACCGCCCAGATCTGCTTAACGCCCGGCACACTTCCGAGCCTTGCCGAAAGTTTTCCTTCGCCGGAACCAAAATCAACAATACTACTCTTGAAAGCCAACCCTTCTACTGTTTCTGCAATCGCCGCATAACGCAGATCATTTAATCTAATTTTAGGCTCAGCTGAAACCTCAGCAGGAGTAACAGTCACTTTTTCAGAAGAAGGGGTGGATTCCTCACCATCAAATTGCTTAATAAGATTAGCAAATCGTAGTGACCGCTTGAGAATTAACCCACGCAACGGATGACTATCCAACCAGCCTTCGCCATAACGCCTGATTTTCTCAATCTCATCATCACTGATAAAATAATGCTTATCATCATCTAATGCCGGAATCAGAATGAACAGTTGACGAAGGGCCGTTTGCAGTGTCTGTTCTCCCCGCAACCTAATGTATCGTGCAGAACTGCGGCTTTTTAAATCAAAAGAATACACTGCATCTCCTCTTTCAAGCTCAAGCTCGTAGCCAAGTGCATGAAACAGTTCCTCAATCGTGTGATCAGGCAGGTTCGATGCTACTGGGCCAAAGGACAGCTCCAATTGAAATTTGTGAACTACCCAAGGCAAAAATACTTCCTTAGGCTTTCCATTAAGAGCTGTACCTAGCGCTGGACGGATATAAGAGCAGAACCGGCTGCTCGTAACAAACTCCCGATCGTTAATATATTGTGTGATGTCATTATGAGCTGTATTTCCTTTAACTAGAGCTATTGGATCTGGTGTGACATAGATAACGGCCTCTGTCTCTTCTTCGGAAGCTGCAGTGAATACTATACGCACTCTAGCTTCTTTATCGCTCCTGTCATATAAATTATGCGGGTTTTTAGCCAGCAGATGGGACAACATCCCCGCTCCTGACCCCGTCGCCTTGATGATTAAATGCATAAGCTTCATCTCTCCTTAATTAACAATTATTGAATTGTGAACTTACCAGTTCCATTGCCCCGTTTCTCCCCAGACCTCTATCAGTGCTGATCGGAACAAGATATCTAACGCTTCATCCATAACACCAACACTCTGTTCAAAAGCAGAAGCAACCGCCTCGTAATGAGCAATTCTCTCCTCCAAATAAGTATTGATAACATCTAAGCGCGGCTCCAGATTTAGTTCATCACCGGACATTTTACGAGATAACAGGTTCTGCACGGCTTCCTGTAATTCTGAACCTTGTGGAATCAAATCCTGTACAAGCACATTAAAATCGAGCGGCGGCACTTCGTTGTATTTTTCAATCCAAGCGCATGCTAAGAGTGGTCTTAATACGTAAAAATATTTCTTGATTTTAACCTCACTGCCTTGCAGATAATCCCGGTAATTTCCTCGCGCCATGTTCAAATAGTGGTAAATGCATGATTTTGGCGAAAAGCTATGTGGCGAGAGTTCGCGGATACTTTCGGCTACAGCGTATTTTTCTTCATAGCGAATCGGTGATTCTAACCATTCCAGCAGAGGCGGATTAGATTTCCGAAATAGATTAAGCCCCTTCTTCAAGTCCCAACCGTTAATATCAAGCATGTCACTGATCGGCCGTTCTATTACATCCCTGTGCTCAAAAATAGATAAATACGCCTCAGGTCTCCGTATGTATAGGAATCTAACATCATAATCACTATCTTTGGATGGAAATCCCCAAGCCCGGCTCCCCGATTCACACGCATACAAAATGCGGACTTGTTCTTCAGATTCAATGGTCCGAAGCTGCTGAATGATCGATTGATGTATTTCCGACATATTAACCCCTCCCTTAAACCTTCTAAATATGCAAAAAAGACCATGGACTCCATCGTCCATGGCCGGGCTTCACCTAAATACAGAACTCCTTACCGGTTAATATAGCGTTGTTGATTCACCGGAAATGAATACACTGATTCTAAGGCTGACCTGTAAGCCAAGGGAACAGATGGACGCAAATATGGATAAGCATTATACGATGGCTGATTATTCATATTGTTATTCATCTGTCCTTACCCCCAAGTCAAATTATATTTTATTCAGTACCATTTCATCCTTAACATATCTCCAAAAGCATAATCCAACTATCCAGTTTCTGTCAACCAGTAGTCTTTTTCTGTAATCTTTTACTTACCTTATTCTTAGCTTATTTCAGCAATACTTTCAATTCAGCCGTCATATCGGACGCTTTTAACATAACGAAATCACTATAACCCTCCTTATACAGCAACTTCACAATGTAGTTGCCATTCTCAACTCCATAATTGAAACGATGATCTAAAATATCCGTTAATAGTGCCTTATCCTTCGTAACAACTGTACGATTCTTTTCACGTGCAAGCACTACTCTTTGTTCAGGACTCGTAGGATTCTTAGGTGTTTGCTTATCCATAAAGTCGTCTTTTACAATCTCTGCCGATTGGATATCTCCAGCTGTTATTCGTATTTTATCGGCATAGCCTTTTTCGTTCATCCACTTTTCAAGCTCATGGAAAGAAGACTTCCACGGATAATAATAACCATAACTTGAAGAAACTTGGTTGCTGTCATCTTTTGCCTTTACCTCTGTTTGGATACCAGCCATATCAGGTTTCCCGTCCTTATCTATCTGTACTTCGTAGGACATATTCGAAATTTCGCGTTTGATAATCTCTTTTAGCTCTGAAATTTCCTGAGGATCAGAGATGGCTACTTTTTTATTCCTGTTAGTAACCCACATATAATCCAGGTCTTTGTCTAAGAGAGCTAAATTATACTTTTCATACTTGTAAGCTTCGGTATCCTTAACCGCCTTGAGCTCTGATTCAAACCCCTTATTAGGGATCCAGTATTCCCTCACTAGCTTGTGACCGTTCTCCAATTGATAGGCGATGGTAAAATATTCATAAGCGTATTGTTGTGAGGTATGTTCTGGACGTACCGCAATTACCGCTTGATGAAGTTTACGGACAGCTTCTATATAATCTTTATCATCGGAAAAAGGGTCCTGCCCCATATAGGGTGTAGTAGTGTACAAATCATCCGTGGGGGTATACCAACGGTAGTTAGATCCCATATACACACCACTAATCTTATCACCGGAAGGTACTCTAGCTTCATACCCGGTAACACTTGATATCGGGATATACAGAAGTAACCCCAGCATTACTGCATAAACCGCAAACTCTGCTAACACTTTACGCGTCATAATCTGCCATGTTTTCCGAATAATCATTTCCGCAGCAACATAGCCGATAATGGCTCCAATGGCATATCCACTAATTACCCAGCCCATTTGCTGTTGCTTCATTTGTGCAAAATAATTCCCAGAAATAAGCATAGTACATAACATAACCCCTGCTTTAAACAGCGGGTTGAAATATCCAAAAGCAATAGCCTGACCCGCTTTTTCCGTATTACGTTTACGGTATAACAGGTAGGATAATCCAATAAATAAAAGGGACAATACTCCATAAATCCACAATTCTGTATTGGTAAATGGTTTGCCGGTAAAATAATACACGATATGAACAAACGGAGACCACATCTGCAAACTAGAATCACGGAAGTTTACATTTGCATTTGCATAACCATAAAGATACATGACTAAGTGGCTATTGATTAATGAGATCAGTACAACAGGAAGAATAAGCAAAATATAAATGATAATTCCCTGAAGAATAGATTGGCCCGTGCATATTCCCACAAAAACACTAAAGCAGAAGAGGAACAAAGTCAGAATACTAACTGTGATACACCATTGCCAAATATCTGCGCCCTGAAAAACATAAAAATTACCACTCCATCGCTTAACAACCGCAACCACCCCTGCAGTTAACCAAACCGGTACCAACAGTAAGGTAAGTCCACTTGTCAGATGAGCCGTAAATAAATGCTCTCTGCGTAAAGGCAGGCTATGCCATAGATCTGATGGAGATTTTGCCTGAAGGTATCGGAATAAAAAGAGTCCAGCAGCAACAGGGATCGTAATAATGAACAATGCTTGCACATTACCAGAGATGCGGAATAAATGATCGATTTCCTGCGGTTTTGCATTTGGATCGATACTCATGAACAGCTGCAATGGAAGTGCGAACATTAGGCCAAGTGCATATATAATCCCTATCCAGCCATGCTGGCGGAAGTTCTGGCGAATAATACTGCTATTAAAGTAGTATCGGCTGCGCGTCATATCCGACATCCCCCATTTCATAAATAAAGATTTCTTCTAACGTCAATGGAAGCAAATCGAACACGTATGGCTCGTACACCTGAAAAGCCGCTTTGATTCGTTCACGATCTCCTTTTACTATGTACAGGTTCACGCTCCCCCGGCGTTCTTGATGTAATATTTGCAGCTTCGCTGCTAACGGAATTTCATGCCGTTCATCTCGGAAGGCCACTTGAATCTTATGTGTATCCGCCTTAAGATCATCCAGATCCTTCTCAATCAGCATCTTCCCACCATGCATAATCCCAACATGATCACACAGATCTTCGATCTCACGAAGATTATGTGAAGAAATGATTACCGTCAGCTCGCGTTCAGCAACCTCCTGAAATAGCAGGTTTTTGATCTGACGCCGCATCACCGGATCTAATCCGTCAATCGGCTCATCCATAATAAGCACATCTGGCATACAGCTTAAACATAACCAGAATGAGGCTTGCCGCTGCATCCCTTTGGAGAAACGACTAAGCTTGCGCTTCTTATCGAGCTGAAATACGGTTCCCAAATCTTCAAAACGCTTCTGATTCCAGCTCGGATAAATCGAGCGATAGAAGGCCGCCATTTGCAGCATGGTGGATTGCGGGAAAAAGTAAGGAGCATCCGGCATAAAAATAACCCGTTGCTTAGTCGTCGGGTGTTCGAATACCGCTTCACCATCCACCTTCACGGTCCCTTTATCTGGAGAGAAAATGCCCGCCAAGGTTTTCAGCAGCGTAGTTTTACCCGCGCCATTAGAGCCGAGCAGCCCATAAATCGCCCCTTTACGTACCGTTAAAGAGATATCGTCGACTGCCTTCTCCCCTTGAAATAACTTACTGACGCCTCGAATCTCAATCATCACTTTTCCCTCCTTCTCTCTGCTTCTCCACTTGCTCATACAATGAACTAATCTCAGCTGCGGTGAACCCAAGGTATACCGCTTCCGCCATCAGTCTAAGCAACTCAGCACGTACTTCGGCTTTTTTAATCTCATTCTGTTCTTTTTTCATTGGGGCTACAAAACTCCCTTTCCCTTGCAGTGAATAGATATACCCCTCACGTTCCAATTCACGGTAAGCCTTCTGAATCGTATTGGGATTCACGGTTAGCTGTTGGGATAATGTCCTTACCGAAGGCAGTTGTTCATCAGTCTGCAAAATACCATGTAAAATCATCTCCTTGACCTTATCGGTCAGCTGCTCATAAATCGGCTTGCGACTGCGAACGTCCAATTCGAACATAACCATCCTCCTTTCACTGTCTTCCCTTAGTTCATGATAATGTGTATTAACTGTACTACTATTATTAATACAGTTCAATCTTTATGTCAACGCAAAAACCCCCACAGTTATAAAAACCTGTGGGGGTTTTTTCTCATGAATAGACACTTTATTAGCCTGAGGAGGTATTCATACTCTCGTCTCTTGATTCAGAAAAATTCGAGTGCGCTCCTGCTGTGGACGATCAAAAATCTGCTCTGGTGTTCCAGACTCCGTAATCTCACCGTTGTCCATGAAAATCACACGATCAGCCACATCACGAGCAAAGTTCATCTCATGAGTGACAACAATCATCGTCATATTCTCCTCAGCAAGTTGACGGATGACGCGTAGTACCTCGCCCGTGAGTTCAGGATCAAGCGCGGAAGTGGGTTCATCGAACAATAGAATATCAGGATTGAGCATTAATGCTCTCGCAATAGCAACCCGTTGCTTTTGTCCACCCGACAGCTTTGCAGGATACACATCCGCTTTTTCAGCAAGTCCTACCTTAGAAAGTAAGTTCTCACTTCTAGCCGTAATCTCCTTCACGCTCTCCCGTTTCAACATCCTTGGAGCTAGCTCTAGATTGCCCCGCACCGTTAAATGTGGAAATAGGTTAAAGTGTTGAAACACCATTCCCATGGACGCCGTGATCTCACGAATACTTGCTCCACTAGCATATTTTCCATTCTCCACGAGCGGCTTGCCTTGGATGAAGATGCTTCCACCCGTAATTTCCTCTAGGTGTACTAGACTACGCAGCATCGTACTCTTACCTGAACCTGAAGGCCCGATAACAGCGACGGCTTCTCCCGCCTGGATATTGAAACTAACCTTCTTCAACACATCCAATTTGCCGAAGGATTTCTGTAAATCACTTACTTCTATCATGTTACTCATATTCAGACAGTCCCTCTACTCGAATTTAAAACGTTTCTCCAGTGCTTTGAAGAATAAAGTGAGCACCAGCGTCATCAGTAAGTAAATCACTCCCGCCACTACAAAGGGGGTTACAGTAAAGTCTCGATTCACTGCTGTTTTGGCATAGTTCAGTAGCTCAGGTACAGCAACGGCATACAGCAAGGCCGTATCTTTGACCAAGGAAATCGATTCATTGGCCACAGCTGGCAAAGCTACCCTAAACATTTGAGCTAGAATTACCTTGCGCAGCGTTTGCCATTTACTCAGTCCGAGTACTTTGGCTGCTTCATGCTGCCCTTTATCAATGGAGAGCATACCCCCACGGAAGATCTCCGCGAAATAGGCCCCATAGTTAAGAATAAATCCAAGACTCGCCGCAACGAAGCGGTCCATGACCAGATATTGCCCAATCACCGGAATCTGTGGTAACCCAAAGCAAAAAAATAACAATTGCAGTAAAAGTGGTGTTCCCCGCATGACATAGATATAGGTATGTGCAATCCAAGCCACGGGCTTGATCACACTCTTCGCCATCAAAGTGACTAGGAACCCGAGCGGAATCGACACCAAAATAACAATAAGAAACAATAAAATAGTTGTACGCGCGCCTTCTAACATCGGCCCGGAAATTTGTATTATATAATCCATTTTCATTTCTCCAATAAACTCTGTATATTGACCTTCTATTTCAATACCTTATTCTCACCAAACCACTTCGTGGAGATCTTCTCAGCTGTTCCGTCGTTGTTCATTTCATCCAAAGCCTTTTGAAGTTCTTCCAGTAGTGCCTCATTACCTTTCTTAATTCCAATACCGTACTGCTCAGGAGCAAGCGATTCATCTAGTAGCTTAAAGGTATTAGGCTCTTTTGACATATAATATCTGGCTACCACTTCATCAATGACTACACCGTCCAGGCGCTTAGTCTTCAAATCTGTGAGCGCTAGCACATTATCCGGAAATTCCGACAGATTAGCAATTTGGTCTTTAATCGGATTAGCATTTAATGCATCGGCAGCGGAGGATAGACTTTGAAGTCCTACCTCTTTACCAGCCAAATCCTCAAGCTTTGAAATAGAGGAATCCGCTAATACGACTACAACCTGACTATTCTCGAGATAGGGCTTAGTGAATAATACCTTTTCCTTACGTTCATCTGTGATGGTATAACCATTCCAAATCATATCAATGCGCCCACTATTCAATTCTGACTCCTTAGCTGACCAGTCAATAGGCTGAAAAGTGATTTCTTTGCCCATTTTCTCAGCTGCAGCTCCGGCATAGTCGATATCAAACCCAACAATTTCATTGTTCTCATCTCTAAAGCCCATCGGAGCGAACTTATCATCAATCCCAATCACCAGCTTTCCATCCTTGCTCCCAGAAGACGAACAGCCTGATAAAGCTGCAATAACCATGATCATAAATAAAACTAAAAGTGCATTTTTCTTCATCTCTTTTATCCCCCATCGTTGACACAGTGCTGTGTGCTTTAGTTCGCTAATACGTTATCAGAGTATCATGATAACATGACAAATTAACTACGTCGATAGATTAGAGAAGTCTACATGTGTCAAATCTACAAAGATTTCAGACAACAAAAAAAGACGACAGATCAAATCTGCCGCCTCAACAATATAAATGATTTAATTTCACTATCAGATTTAGCGCTTATCGTTCCAAAAATTGTTAGGCTCCATATCTGAAGTAATAATATGAAACGCATAGCCTTCTTTCTTCAGCGCCTCTAGGATGCGTGGAAGAACTTTAAGTGTAGCCTTTTGATCATGCATTAGAATCACTGGGCTGCTCTTCTTCAGACTATGAACTTCTCTCATAACCGTATTATAGATGGAATTACTATCGTTCTTATATCTCCAATCCTCAGAGTCAACGTTCCAATCCCACAGATGGTACCCTTGAGTTAGTATCTTATCTCTATAAGCTTTTGTTAAATAAGGCTTACTACCATAAGGTGTACGAATCAGCGTTGTACTTTGACCTGTAATCTTCTTCAGAATTGCATTATCGTCATTCATCTCTTTCAACGCAGAAGCTGGAGAAGCATAAAATTTATCTTTCACATGTGTCATGCCGTGCAAAGCAGGTGCATGTCCATCTTTCACTAAACGTTTCACTTGAGACGCGTGTGCGTTCATGTTATTTCCTAACATGAAGAAGGTTGCCTTCGCATCATACTTCGCCAAGATATCAAGTAGTTGAGAGGTTGTAGCGGATGGGCCATCATCAAAGCTAAGATACACAACTTTCCCCTTTGTGCCTGTCGTCCCTGTAGGTACATTTTGTTGCAAAGCCTTTTTATGTTGATTCACGAATGCAGCATCATCTAATTTAGCCCCGGAATTATACACTCTTAATAAAGATTGAGCTGGCTTAAACGAAATTGAAAATCCAAGATGAGAGGTCATCTTTACAGGAACCATCGTTCTACCATTTTCCACAAATGTTTTCAGCGGAATAGTCTTTCCATTAGGGAGAAGAGCCGTTGCGTGATCATTCAGCAGTTCGATGGAACCATTGTTCCCTTGAACATGAATTCCAACACCCTGAAGGGTAAGATTCAGATTCAGTTCTAGGGACAAATCACGCAGTGAAACATAATATGTATCCTTTATCGACACTGCATCAATTTTAGTTAATTTATCGTTCACCCCTAATTTCAGGGATCCTGCCGCACCCGCTGCATTCACTGTATCTATCTCTCGTACCAAACCCGTACATACGAATAATACTATAAATAATAGCCACACTTTCTTTTTAAACATCTCAAAAAATCTCCCATCTCGTATATTTACCTATAACATTATCATAGATTAATAGATAGAAATTTGAGAGATTGTAACTTAATACAGAATAATTTGTTACCCTTTTTAAGACTTGCAGATATTTCGACAAAATTCATCAAATACGGATTTCGGCCAAATCCTGTCACACCAACAATAAATGGTTAAATTCCAATGCTTTTGCACAAAATAGATGTGTCCAAATTAGCAACTTTAGTAAATTATTGAACAAAGTTTGAACAGAAATAAATAACCATTAAACAGCGTGGCTACAGTGATCTTTATCATATCATTAGGAACTTGTAACAAATTGATCACACATATTTAACTTGATCGCCATTATTAAGGTCTATTATGGCTCATATGGAAAAATAAGTCTTTTGCTTTCTTTCTCATTAGTTCTTACTATATATGAAGGTAATGATGAGGGTTAATTAATAGAAGTATTGAAGGAAGGAGCTTAAGCATGAACAAAAAGGGACCGTTATACGCTTTATTTCTCAGCCTAATTTTACTCTTGCCAGGATGCAGTTCAATCGCTGTTCTGAATCCGAAGGGGCCGGCTGCGAGAACTCTGTCTGACACGATCATCCTCTCCATTGTTATGATGCTCGGTGTTCTAGCAGTTGTCTACATCTTATATGTCTTTGTACTTTTGAAGTACCGCGCTAAGAAAAGTAATGAAGATTATATTCCTCCTCACGAGGAAGGAAACAAATGGTTGGAGGCCATCTGGATTACAATCCCGATTATTATCGTGGCATTCCTCTCCGTGGTCACTGTCAAAACGACAGTAGATGTAGAAAACGTTGCAGCGGATTATAAAGATCAGAAACCGCTTGTAATCTACGCTTCCTCCTCCAACTGGAAATGGCATTTCAGCTATCCTGAGGAAGGTATTGAAACCGTAAACTACGTGAACATTCCAGTTCACCGCGCTGTCGAGTTCAGATTGTACTCTTTCGGTACGATCTCAAGTCTCTGGATCCCTCAATTGGGAGGACAGAAATATGCGATGAGTGACATGCTTACCACTCTGCATCTTTCAGCGGATACTGTAGGTTCTTATACCGGAAGAAATGCGAACTTTAATGGTAAGGGTTTTGCCCACATGGAGTTCGAAGCCCTTGCGATGACTGATAAGGACTATCAAGAATGGGTAAAAGATGTTAAAGAAACAGCAGGTCCATTAACTGAAGACGAATTCAAAAATCTTTTGAAAATGGAATATGTCGGACGCAAAACATACACCAACACTCACTTATCCTTTAGCCCTCCTCCGGGAGAACATGGCGACCATATGAGTAATAATGGTAAAGAAATGGATATGGATAATGGAACTATGGAACATCAGGATAATAAAGAAATTCATCCGTCTCCTGCACCATCTAGCGAGACAGAATTTAACAGTGAACCTAATCCAGAACTGGATGAACAGAGCACTACACATGAAGGACATTAGTCCATGTTAATTGAGCAACTTGAAAGGAGCGTTTCCTAATGGATTGGGATAAATTTAAGGTCCATGGCGAACCCCTGATTTACGGGGCTATGGCAAGTATTGTTTTAGCTACAATCGGGATTATCGTCGGCCTAACCTATTTTAAAAAATGGGGATATTTATGGCGCGAATGGTTAACTACCGTTGACCACAAACGTATCGGGGTTATGTATATCCTTGCTGCGCTACTAATGCTTTTCCGCGGCGGCGTTGACGCTATTATGATGAAGCTGCAAACCGCAGCCCCAGACATGAAATTTCTTGACGCACAGCATTACAACGAGGTATTTACAACACACGGCTTGATCATGATCCTCTTTATGGCCATGCCGTTTATTATCGGTCTGATGAACGTTATCGTACCGCTACAAATCGGTGCCAGAGACGTTGCCTTCCCACGTCTTAACGCTGTCAGCTTCTGGCTCTTCTTCTTCGGAGCAATGCTGCTTAACATTTCGTTTGTTATCGGGGGATCACCAGATGCTGGTTGGTCTGCATACTTCCCACTAGCAAGTATAGAGTTCAGCCCTACGGTGGGTAACAACTACTACTCGCTCGCGCTACAAATATCAGGTATCGGTACACTCCTCACAGGCGTTAACTTTATTGTAACGATTCTGAAGATGCGTGCTCCTGGTATGAAGCTGATGAAAATGCCAATGTTTACATGGTCCGTGCTAATCACGAACGTAATTATCGTATTCGCTTTCCCAGTGCTTACGGTTGCGCTCGCTTTGATGATGTTCGACCGGTTATTCGGCTCTCAATTCTTCACGATGGCCAACGGCGGTATGGATATGTTATGGGCCAACCTTTTCTGGGTATGGGGACATCCAGAAGTATATATCGTTGTACTACCTGCCTTCGGTATTTATAGTGAAATTATCGCCACCTTCTCCAAAAAGAACCTGTATGGATATACATCCATGGTCTTTAGTATGTTGATCATCTCCCTCTTGTCCTTCTTAGTATGGGCTCACCATTTCTATACAATGGGTCAAGGCGCTATGGTTAACAGTTTCTTCTCGATTACTACTATGGCCATTGCCGTTCCAACAGGTGTGAAAATATTTAACTGGCTATTCACCTTACGAAAAGGGCGAATATCATTTACGACACCGATGCTATATTCGCTTGCCTTTATCCCGATCTTTACGATTGGTGGGGTAACAGGTGTCATGCTGGCCATGGCCAGCGCCGATTATCAGTACCATAATACAATGTTCCTGGTAGCACATTTCCATTACGTTCTCATTCCAGGTGCTGTATTCGCCGTTATCGCAGGTTTCCACTACTGGTTCCCTAAAGTATTCGGCTTCCGTTTGAACGAACGTCTTGGTAAACATGCCTTCTGGTGGATTATTATTTCCTTTAACGTATCGTTCTTCCCACTGTTCCTTCTCGGACTTAAGGGAATGACACGTCGACAATACACTTATTCTGCGGATACCGGATTTGGTCCGCTCAGTATGGTCTCGTTCATAGGGGCGATAGGCCTTACAGTCGGATTTGTAATTCTGGTGTATAACATCTACTGGAGTACACGTTATGAACCAAGAGATACAAATGGAGATCCATGGGATGCACGTACACTGGAGTGGGCAACGAAAAGTCCGATTCCAGCTTACAACTTCGCAGTGGTTCCAACCGTAAAAACACGCGATGCCTACTGGTTCTCTAAACAAGACAACGTACCTCTATACGAAGACAAGATTACTAAGATTCATATGCCTAGCAATTCAGGCAAACCATTTATTCTGGGTGTTATCTTCTTCATTGCAGGATTCTCTCTGGTATTCAGTCTCTGGATTCCAGCCATTCTCTCTGGAGTAGGTATCCTCATCGTTCTAGCTGCTATGTCCTTCGACCGGGATCATGGATTCTACATCCCTGCAGAAGAAGTTATTGCTACTGAAAAGAAATTGCGGGGTGAGACAATATGAAAATAGATGCGTCTAAGCCGCTTGAATACTCAACAGAAGAGAATAGTAATAAAATCTTTGGCTTCTGGGTCTTTCTAGGAGCAGAGATTGCACTGTTCGCTACGTTGTTCACTGTTTACTTTGTAATGGTTGACCGTTTTGCCAGCGGCCCTAGCGGGCCGGACCTTTTTGAAATTGGTCCCGTGATGATCGAAACATTACTGCTGTTGACAAGCTCATTTACGATCGGTCTTGCAGTTCATGCTATGCGGCATGGTTACCAGAAAGCTATGATGGTCTTTTTCGGACTAACCCTACTCATGGGTCTCGGCTTCCTTGGTATTGAAATCATGGAGTTTGTCACTTATGTTCACGAAGGGGCTACACTTCAAACCAGCGGATTCCTATCCAGTCTCTTTGTACTGCTGGGAACACACGGAGCTCACGTATCGTTCGGGTTCCTGTGGGGTGCGGCTATCTTAATCCAGTTGAAGCGTCAAGGTATTACTCCGGCTACGGCCAATAAATCCTTTATCTTCTCGCTGTACTGGCATTTCTTGGACGTTGTCTGGATCTTTATTTTCAGCTTCGTCTATCTGAAAGGACTGATGTAGCATGATGAAGCAACTGTTTCCAATTCGCCATGTGATGGGTTTCTTAGCCTCTCTTGTCCTTTCTGTGGCTGCACTTGCTGTAATCTACCTTGATCTATCTAATAGTGCGAACATGGCTATCCTGCTTATTACAGCGCTCATTCAGGCTTCCCTGCAGCTCTTCCTGTTCATGCATATTGGAGAATCAGCTGATACCAAGAAAGAACTCTACCTCAATATCGCCTATGCCTTATTCGTTGGCTTAGTTACGATCTTTGGTACGCTCTTCATCTTCGTATGGGGCTGGTATGCTTAACTCCATTCAATAACACACAAAAGGACGTCTCCAAAGCCTAAATGGCTCTGGGACGTCCTTTTTTTCATTTCGCGTTATAATTTAAATCGCGCTAAAGTCTTCTGCAGATCTTCCGCCAGCACCGCTAAATACTGAGCTGATGCGGACATTTCCTCCATAGCAGACAGTTGCTGCTGACTAGCTGCGCTGGTGTCCTGAACACCCACTGCCCCTTTATTGGATATTGCATTGACCTGTTCCATTGCTGCCGCTACACCTTGTGACTCTAAGGAGACATGCGCAACCGCCTCTCTAATCTCTTCCGTCTGCAGCGTAGCTTCTTTAATAGAACTTTGAATCTCATGAAACGCTTGAGATACGAGCTGACTTTGAGCTACGCCGTGAGAGACTAGCTCGGAGCCGAAAGCCATTGATTCTACTGCTCTTTCAGTTTGCTTTTGAATATGCGTAATAATATCCGTTACTTTCAGTGAACTGTTTCGCGTCGCTTCTGCAAGACCCCGAATTTCTCCAGCAACTACAGCAAAGCCACGTCCATGTTCTCCAGCTCTCGCTGCTTCGATAGAAGCATTAAGCGCCAGCAGGTTCGTCTGTGTTGCAATTCCGTTAATCGTAGTAATAATTGTATTTATATCCTGAGACAGCTGCCCAAGGTTACTAATAATCTCTTGGCTCTGAGTTACGCCGGAGTCGATTTCCTTCATCTGTTCAATGATGTTATCTACGGCGATTACCCCTTGATCTGTTGAACCAGAAGCGACTCCCATAAGGTCGGACATTTCAAAACTGCTACTTTCTACGGCCGAAATATTATTGGTCATAGCTTGTATAGACTGAGATGTACGATTAATGCTTTCCGTCTGTTCATCAAACCCTGCTGCAATCTCTCCAGAAGCTTCGGCGATCATTTGCGAAGCCAACGAGGTCTGCTCAGCACTAGCGCTCATCTCTTGCGATGAGGCTGATAACAATTCTGCACTCTCCGCAATGCCTTGCATCATCTTACGTAAGCTCTCCAGCATATTGTTAAATGAGCTATTAATTTGGCCGATTTCATCCTTTGCGGTATACGTTGCTGTGACGGTTAAATCTCCATTTTCCGCCCGCTTCATTAAACCTTGCAGTTCCTTAAGAGGTTTCGTAATCAGTCGAATGATTGCAACACTAAGTACGATACAAATGATCCAAGAGAACGATATCAACACTATACTTTTAGTCTTCATGCTCTTAGCGGTAGCCGTAGACTCTGAATTATGATCTTCAGCTCCCTTTAGCAGCGAATCGCTTATTCCTTTAAGCATATTGATCATTTTCTCACGAGAATTACTAAACTCACCTGTGAATACTTGAAAGGCCTCTTTGCTACCTTTGCTATCTGCTACCTGAATAATATTATCTCTTTGTGCACGATAGTCTGTTAAGGAGGACTCATATTCCTTTATTTTACTCACTACCGCACTATCATTGTACTGGACGGTCTTCAACTTGTTCAAAAGATTACTATTTTCCTGAACTTTCACCGCAATGCTCTCTTTCAGTTGTTTGTTCTTGTTTACATCAACGCTCATCAAGCGCTCCAAGAGAAAAGCTTCAATGGCCCGATTGTTTGTACGCATTTGTCCCACGTAAGAAACAGGCAACAAGTTTTCATTATACGTCTCTGTTGTTTTTTGAGCCATTTTGTCCATGGTGATAAAGCCAGTTACCCCCACAATGTTCAACATGACTACAGAAAATACCAATAGAATCCCAATTTTGAATTTCACTTTCATATTCTTCATCTGCACTCCGCCTTCACATGATCTTACTAACTATCTATTTTTATCGGTAAGAAAGGCGAATAGTGTGATGATTTTTAAATAAAATCATGAATAAAATGTCGAAAAAAAGTTTCTATTGTCAAATAATGCAACGAACGAAAACAAAAACGGACACTCGATCCGCTAATACTCCGAATCGTAGTGTCCGCCTAACGAATAATCAACCCTACTTATTCACCCGATGAATAGTACCAATATAATATATCACCATTCTCTAAAATGTAGCTGTCCGCGCTGATACTTGGATCAGCATCTCTATTCGTCTTATACTTCCATCCACTGCTAGGTCCGCCATCAAATTCGGACAAACCATCTATAGATTTCACGTATTTACTTCCAGCGTTTCCGGATGATACTACCTTATCGCCCAATTGACTAATCAATAAGCTATAAGCCGTTTCACCTTCTTTTAGCGATACTCTTGTACTGTTCAGAAGCGTACCCTTCTTGTTATCCCCAACGACTGAAATGGTAGCCGTAGCTTTAACAGGAGCAATAACATCTGAAGCAATGTTTAGTGACTGAGTATAACGCGCCACACTAGGCACACTATCTTTAGCATATCCGGTAACAATGATCGTATAGGTATTCGCTGGTAGACCTTGGTCAAATGCAGCTACACCCTTAGCATTTGTGATCGCCTTCTGATCACCGATCAAGACCTGCACGCCAGCGGCTGGAGAAGTCACTGGATCGGAAGTAAAGGTATCCTTATTCCACACCCATTTTTTCTGAGAAACCGTTACAGTGAAAGCTTCACCCGGCTTCGGCTGTCCAGAGGATACAACCGCAGTATCAACAACCTGTGTGGTTTCTCCGGCATAATATACAAGAACACGGTCGGATTCCTGTAATTCAAAAGCGTCCATACCCACACTTGGATAGATCCATTCACCGCTACGCCATACTACGAAGCTCCACCAGCCATCATAAAGGCCTTGAGTAACTCCATGAATACCCGATACAAAATTACCATACGACGATTTCGTGATATCTACTTTAAAATCATTGGATAACCCCAATTGCTGCAAAGCTTCAAGCGCATTGGAAGCCTTTAAAGTCCCCTCACCGATCAGTCCTTGCGGACCCTCAACGGTAAGTGAAGCCGTTACATTCTTAGGAATTACCTTTAGATCTTGAGTATATTTAGCTATCGATGGCGCTTTTCCTTCACGATAGCCTGTTACAGTCAGCTTGTAATCACCTGCTGGAACATTCCCTGAGAATAGCGCCTCGCCTTTAGCATTTGTTGTTACGATGCGATTTCCAATTTGGACCTGAACGCCAGATGCTTTGGCAGTTACCGGGGAGGATGTATTCGTTACAGCGTCCCATTTCCATGTCTTACTAGTCACTACTACAGTAAAAGAATCGCTCTCTTTAAGGCTTGCTTTGGACACCGTTACCGAATCTACAAGTTTAGTATCATCTCCAGCATAATAAACCAAGACCTGATCTGAATCTTTAAGCGCAAAATCACTCATTCCAACATCAGGGTTGATCCATTGAGAGTTACGGGATACGGCATACATCCATCCGTCATAGCCGCCATAGCTTCCGGCGGGAATGTTTCCAATTCCTGTGACATATGCACCGGAAGGATTCGTGATCGGCAAATTCGTCTGAAGAGCCAATTTCTCTAATGCACCAAGCACGTTGCTAGCATATCCATATCCTTGTGCTAAAGTATTCTTAGGACCCTCTACAGTAACAGGTGCATAGATTAAGGCATTCTGAACGGATGACTTAGAAAAATCGTATAACTTACTGTTACTGCCTTTATAGAGTAGATTGTAGGCTACAAGCGCCTGAAGGCCCTGCTCAGTAGCTAGAATATTACTGCTTCCGCCACGGCTATGAGCGAAGCTTCCGTCAGCTAGACGGTAGCTCAGCAGGTTACCGATCAGATTCACTTTATTCTTGGTATATTCTAATCCACTTGGATCTATACCGAAGGATGTGAGACCTAGAATAGCTTGTGCAGCACTCTCAGCACTATCTCCGTAACCTCCATGACTATCCTGAGCATTAGAGAGCCAAGATACGGCTTGTAGCCCTGCTGTGTAAGCTTCTGGATTACGCTTATGTGCCGCTAGAGCGGTCAAAGCTATCGCTGTCATATCTGGCTCACTAGCGCCTGTCGTTAAGGCAAAGCCGCCATCTTGATTTTGCTTGGAGAGAATCTCAGCAATGAGCTTATCCGCTGTCCATTTCGCGTTATATGGAATGTTATATTTACCAGAGTCCAGTGCGAGCAAAGCATATACTGGATTATTAAGTGTCTGTCCACTGATTTTGTCATGATTATAGATCTTCTCTATTAAGTTATAGCCAGGTGTTGTTCCGCTTCCAGCAAAGTTGGTAGGATCAGCACCTACCGCTCTTACTGCGAGTACAATTCTCGCATAATCCGTTACGTTCGCGAAATTCCCCTCTGCATCTTTCACCTTTTTCTCAAGAGCTAGAAGGTAACCTGCTGGCAGTTTGTATCCCGCTTGAGCCAGCCCAATCGCTTGCCAATCCGACTGCACGCCACCCTTTAGAATAAATTCTGCAGCTGTATAGGTCGCATCCGCAACATTAATCCGCTCCGCCTGAGCAGCTGCATCGCTAGATTCATCTAGTCCGGTGCTAACACCTGCCTCTGCAAAGATGGTTCCTGCCGGAGCAAGGGATGTTCCTAAAATTGAAATGACCATGAATATGGCCAGTCCAAGTACAAAAAACTTGGAGGTGACTATTTTCTTCATTGTTCAACCTCTTTCTATAAAGGAATGGATACTACATAAAATAAGAGCGCACAACATAAAGACCGCCCCTATAAAGGGCGGTATAACCTTATTTTCATAATCATATCTATTAATACATAGCATGTCTATAGAAAAGCTTTGTATGAGTAACAAAAAAAGAACAGCAGAACCAACCTTTCGGTATTGTTCTGCTGTTCAGAAATTCCTTTATTCAGCCGTTCCTTCCGGACTTGCAGTTGGAGAAGGTTCAGCACTTGAGTTAACACCCAGTGTATCCTTTGGAGCGGGATCTACAATCAATGTAAATCTTCCCGCCTTGATCATACTTTTCTCTACGATGGTCGCTCCCGGTTCTAAGGTAACCTCCACCTGATAGGATGGCTGTACCCCTTCTGTGACAGCTGTCGCGGATGGATCATCTGTGTTATTCTCCGCATCAGATGAAGGCGTTGGAGACGGTGTGGCATCGGCTCCTGAGTTAGTAGCGTCCGCACCTTCAGCCGTTTCAGAATTAGCGCCTGTGGCATCCGCTGACGGAACTGGACAAGTTCCATGGCTAGCAGCGACTTTATAGCTCTTATCCACCACATTGGATGAAGTCATCAGACTAATCTCCGTCGGATTAAATTGCACACAATCATCAGCTTTGGCAAACGTGAACACCAATATGCTGCTCCCCTTATCTCCTTCGACGCTCTGATCCTTCAAGTATACTGAAGCCGGAGGCAGCTCATTGCCTGCACTCTGAACGGGTGTCGGCTCAGGGCTTGTCCCCGGCAGAGCCGTCTTTGGATCATCCGGACGGAGCATACTGAATACAATAATTGCGATAATCACCAGAATGCCCGTGATGGAACCGGAGATCAGGAGTCGAAATCGACTGCGGCTGATCCAGCGCGCCAGCGGGGAAGCGAGCTGGGAGCGAGCTTCATTGTACACATTTTGAAGAGCAGGCCGTGCTGTAGCAACATAGCTTTTACGGAACTCACGATTCTTGAAGGCTTCGCGGTCACTGCTCTGGAAATACTTCAGAATCGCCCGGCGGTAACCCGGATAAAGCTTTTTATTCGATATCGTAAATAAAGAATTTCCTTGAGACCATGCAAAGAATCGATAGATAACATCCTTATCGGTACCGGCTTTATGCTTTACTAATTCCAAGAGTGCGTCATAATCCAGTGGACCACCCTCGCGCTGACTGGTGTAGTAGAAAGCTAGAGGCAGACGTTCAAAAGGCTCTAGCACTCGGGCTTCCTTCAGTAAACGGCGACCGAGCAGTTGTACATCGTCCAGCTCCTTTGGAGATAAGCCTGCAAAAATCTCTTCATTCGGCTTCTCTTCACCAAACCAGCGATAAGCAGCGCGGAGTGCATTTTCTTTCTGCTTGCTAATTCTATCTAGTGGCGGCTGCCAATCCACGACATTGCCATAACGTAAGAAAACAACCTCCAGTAAGTCCTCCTGCGTCATTTCAGTAAGGGATAGCCGGTTCAGCAAGAATCTGTCTGCAGATGCTGCCAGATCCTGCATGAGCGAGAGTACTTTAGGAGATACGCCTGTCCCTCTACGTCGATCTTTCTCCGCTTTATCTACAGTGCCATGAATTTCCGCCACCGCAGCAACCGGATCAGTCTCCAGTTGTAGCTTTTCTAGCAAATAATCCCTTACTGCATCCTGAGCAAAAGGCTGCTCTAACGCAGCTGGCAGAAAACGGCCCCAGTGGAGTACAAAATTCAGAATATCCACAGATTTAGATGCAGCAACTAGTCTTGATTCCATATAAGGCTCTAATAGCTGCTTGCGGAAATACGTTTCAGACATTACCCGTTGAAAAAAAGCAGCACTTAGCTCATCAGTACCCTCAATGATGCCGTAAGCTGCATTGAGAACATCTTTGCGTCCTGCTTCCACGCTGTGAAGCATTCCATTAATGAAATAATCAACGATTCTAACTTTGTAATTATGATCCTTGAGCAGAAAATAATCCTTAAAGCACTCCATAATCTCAGGATCCGGGACATTCCTTTGCCGGACTAAATCAAATTCTCGGTCGAATCGCTCCAAGAAAATATCATTCAGTCGGATTCTGGAATGAATAGCCCCCTCCGCTTTAAGATAAGAGAGCAATCCACTCAGCACCGCGCTCTTGTTCTCTGTATATAAGTGCTCATTCCCCTGCTCAATCTCATAAAATACGGCTAACTCATTATAGAGAGCGAGCGATAGTTTATGCTCAGAGCTTTCTCCACGCAGGATCTGATCGGCAAAACTTACGAAATCATCGAGATTTCCTGGATTCAAAAGTAAAAGCTTCCAAACCAGATCAGCATACGGCTGACGGGACTCGCCAAAATCTACATTCCCCATCCGACCTGAAACCAAATCGAATGTAAAGTCCTTCTCGATGCTGCGATCACCGGGACGGAGCGAGCCTTTTTCCACAAAGCTAAGATGAATATATTTACGGCTTTGCGGTTCATTCGCATACGTAATCACACCTAATCTGCGGCGGAATTCATACGGCAGCACGCTATATAAAATCTCTGTAAGCTCCACCGCACGTGCGGACAGCTCCGTGATAGGTACATTTAGAGCGATATAGATTTTTTTCTTACCTGCCACAGAGAGCATCACCGCTTGCAGCAATGCCTTAAATATCCCTTCATCAATCCCTAGCAAGCGTAATCCCGCTATAGGATCAGGTCGGCGATCCGTACGTATAACTGGAATAGCAGACAGCTCCGGCAAGGTTCCGCCCAGCTCTCCTTCATAACTTTTTGCGAAATCAGCATGCAGAAAGTCCCCGTAGCTCTGAATAATCTCCTCTGAACGTGAGGACGGAACTACAAAGTTATGTGCAAAAAAGGCGCTCCGCTGGCCCGTAAAATCCGTCGCTTGATAACGACTCGTCCCAAGAACCGTGTCACCATTCTCTGCATGGAACAGGTGTAGCGCACTAGGATATAGAGTCTCATCCTTCTCCCCACGCGCGGCCAGCTCTGCTGGAGCATCGTAAAGACAGAAGGGATGCAGTGTTTTTTTGATAAAATTATTGTCCAGACTGTCCGATTTCGCTACTGTATCAAAACCTTCAGTGGAACGAAATAATCCGCGGCGTTCGCGGGTATACATTTGTTGGGCGATCTTAGACCCTGAGAAAACATTCACGGGCCGTCGCTCCCCTCAATATACTTCAGCTTATGCAGCAGCCAAATAAACGGCTCGTCTACACGAATCGGGCTTACAACACCCTCAATCTTCTGATTCACAGGATTACTGCCCAACGCAGATACCGCAAAATAGCCCGTATTCGAGAAGTACACATCCATCGTATCTTTAAAAGGTCTGTCCACCTTACCAATAAATCTGCGGATTTCTCCGTCGATGTTATGGAATTCATCCATATTCAATGTTTTGCGATGGACATAGTTATTGAACACATTACTGTTGGACTTGATGTAATCGCCATCCTCATCCTTCAGTGAATGCAGCATATCACTTTTCGCAAGAACGACTGCTGTTGGAATGTCAGTTTTGCTCTTTTCCTGATAGGCGATAAAATCACCGAACATCGTCAGCACAACATCACGCGGCTCGTCATATTGCGAGACCCATTCGCCCGGGCGGTCACCGATGTTAATATGAATCTTCTCACGGATCGAACGGATTTGCAGCGGATCGACCATAAACAGAATACCGGCAGAGTTCTTAATATGTTGACCGTGTAGTCCGAGATAATCCTGATCCACCATGCCCTCACCCGCTACATCAAAGAACACAAGTGTCAGCGGCGGCTTTTCTTCATCCTTAAAAACAAATTGAAAGATAAACGGCTCCTGCATTTTCTCCTTCTGTGTGGAAGCTAGCAGATCCCCGCGTTCAAACAGCGGTTCTTCATAGAGCGTACGAAACTTACGGCTAATCTCCGCGTTGAGCGGCATACAAGCGGCATCAAAATGACCTGCTGTCGTATGCTGCAAGGTATGAATCAGCGCGGTCATGTATACCGACTTCCCGACTTGGGAGGCTCCGATAATCGAGATAATGTTACTTGGAACCTTACCTGCAGTCACAGGCAGCTCGTTATGGCAGGATGGACATAGCCGTCTGCGTGTAAGCACTCCATAACGATCCGTAAGCCCTGTTAACACATGATCGGTATAATGATGGTATTCTTCCGGAATATCCGCCGGATTAATGATTGCTTCTATGTCATCCACCGTATCGAGCCCAAAGCGCTCACGGTATTTATTCAAGGCATCATCCTCGCCCAGCGCGTAATTCTCATCGTCCTCTCGGCTATGCATAGCCCGAAAGACTACATCCTCCGGAGAGAACTTAGTGAAGCAATACGGACACACAATATCATAAAAAAGCGGCCTTGGCTCCGGCTGATTCTTTTTCATAAAACGGCTAAAAAAAGACATCTACTCATCCTCCCAAAAGTTGTATCTGCGTATCTTGCTATGGACAGGCATTGTCCAACACTCGCTTGTACGCATAGACTGATCTTACTCCGGCACCAGCTCGTAATAAAGCCCATACCTAGGACCGTCGGTGAAAAAGATGCGTACAAAATCATCCTTACCGATCTCAATCGGCGGGAGTACATTGCATCCAGGAGCGAAATCCTGTACAAAGGGAAAGAGAATACCATCCTCTTTCCCTGCCGGATGTCCTCCCCGTTTCTTAACATAACAGAGGACAT
The DNA here is from genome assembly GCF_038004625.1 of Paenibacillus sp. FSL P4-0184. NCBI lineage: Bacteria > Bacillati > Bacillota > Bacilli > Caryophanales > Paenibacillaceae > Paenibacillus > Paenibacillus sp. FSL P4-0184. Next base: position 1,103,934 of record NZ_JBBORN010000001.1, read on the forward strand.
CTCGAGCCACTGGAACTTCTGCCGTAATCGCCATATGTACGGTCTTTTGTTTTCCGAATAATCCTCTTTTTTGTTGAACGGAATAATAGATTCTGGCTTTGCCTGCACTGACCACCACACGGTTCGCACCGTCATTTTGCCTCACCAGCAGTGTCTCTCCGTTCTCAGCAAGGCGAGCGTATATGGTATAGAAGACTAGGCCGATCTCATCCAATCGATCACGGTATCCATTGTTAGATTTGTATTCCTCACGAGTGTAGAGCTTCATTCCGACCGGAGGAATATCCCCGGTGCCAATAGAAGCCTCTTCTGCGGAGGTCTTATGGATGTACACCGCCTGCACGCCGTCCGGCCAGCGCCATCTCAACGTACAGAACCGTTCATCCACTTGAGATGTCACATCCGTTATTACCAGAGCGGAAGCATTATCCTCGGCGTACCTCATCACTGTAAACCCCTTTCAACTACTAGAATCCTTTGCTATTCCGATTTCTCCGTCGATCAGGAAAGCTTTCTGACGGTGGATTAGGAGCTGCATTATTTCTTCTATTACGGTAAATACGTCCTTCACCTACCGGAATGACGCCTGTAAATAATGAGATGATTGCAGCCAATATAAGAACAGCAAGGAGGCGAATTAGGCCGTCAGTGAAATTGTGCCCGCTAAGTCCAAATTCCAGAATAAGCCCTGCGAACAACCCTGAGATTACGCCGCCAATCCCGAAGCTTTTTGCTAAATGACGGTTATCAAACATAATACCAAGACCGAGTCCAAGTGCAGCACCGATTAGCATCAGCGACAAAATACGAACTGCAGCATAGTATGGACTATCTGCCGTAGCATCACTACGCACCGTAAGCAATGTCCGATCTCCCAAACGATCATAGATTTGCTGGAATACATCACCCAAAAGAGCCGTATCTGTCACATCATAATAGTGACCGCCCGTTATTTTCGCAATATCCTGCAGCAACTGGGTACCGGCAGGATCCTGCATCCCCAGACCAATGGTATTTACGGCAATGCCACGATCTATATAGGTCTGTAATTCTCGTGAGGTGTCGAAATTACTCACTCCGTCCGACAGCAAGATGACCATAGCACCTTGATTTTTTCTGCCGTCACTGTCTATCTCCTTAAGTGCTTCCGAGATCGCACCACTTATGTTCGTGCCACCCTCAGTTGGTTTCAGATTATCAATGGCAGTCAACACCTTCTCACGATTCTGCGAATCAGAGAGTGGTGTTAACGGCTGGACGACTACAGCTTCGTGATTAAATGTCACCACCGCTACCTGATTGTCATTGTCCATTCTCGCAATTAACGCCTTAGCGGCTGAATAACGGCTGTTATCAGGATCACTCTGCGCCATACTGCCAGAGTCATCGATAGCCATTACAACATTTTTAACCGGTTTAGCACCGCCAAAATTCAGCTCATAAACGAATTCTGTTAATGCTCCAACTCCAAGTGCAAGGACAATCATCAGAGGCAGGAGCTTCCAGGATAAACCTAGGTAGCGCTGCTTCCACGAGGCTCCGTTCAGCCGTGGCGAGATCATTTCTGCAAGCAGACAACCGATGCCGATACCGAGTGCTACTATGGCAAAATAAATGCCTACGAGCAAGATGGAAGGCAGATCGTTGTACCAGCTTAGCAGCCACTCGCCAAAAAGAAAGGCGACCCCGCCGCCGATCAGACTGAAGAAGAGCAGGAGCAGATTGATTTTTCTCTGCATCGTTATACTTCCTTTCCGGGAGAAACCTGAATTGTACTCTTATGGCCTTAACATTGTTCGGGGGTTATGTAGCCCGATTAACGGGCTGCCCGGATGTGTAATCATCCCCCAGATTGCACTTTGTGCAATAGAATGGAATAAAAGAAACATCTATTTCTATTCTATTGCATAATGTGCATTGGAAATAAGGAGAAATGTCCCTATTCCAGAAATCCACTTAAATCTATTGTATCAAATACAACAGAACTCTAATTAAAGGTTATATCCGATGAATCTATTGCACAAAGTGCAATAAAGAGACTCAAAGTGAGGGTACCCATCTATTACGCCATCAGCGCATCTCGGGAAGCTGCTCTTCACTCACCCCATGAAGCTGATAGCCATTCTGAGCGTAGGTTTCATAATAAACCTTACCATTACGGTAATAGAGCAGGTCTTCTAAATGGAAACCACCCATCAGATTTAACTTCTCCACTCCGCTCCTACGCTGTTCATGCACGAAGCCTAAGCGATAGATGCGGGTCGTCTCATCCACACCAAATGCATAGCGCAGGAATTCAGATGCGCTGTCTCCGAAGAAATATTTTTCCTCATGACGATGCTCTTGCGTGTATTCGAACAGTCGAACATTGATCGTCGCGCTATCCTCCAGATTATGGTACAGACGCTTGAACAATTCTTCCTTGGATAGAACCTGACGGTTCTCATAAGCAGCCGCAACATTTGCACGCCGCAGCAATTCTTCTTCGAAAGATAGAGCAAACGGATCAGCCGTTAATATTTCCCGCTGACAAATGCCAATCAAACGCTCCGCTACCGCTTCTTTGCCTTGCTCTAAAAGCTTAGAAATGCTCCCCATGTACTTGTCACTAAAGAATATTCCTGGCCCACGCCGGGTCTCAATCTCTTTCATTACTTCTTCTGTGACAACTCGATAGTATTCCATCACGTTCTGGCCAGTGGTTTCATTCGTTCGCCCAATGCTGTCCATCACAGTAATACGTAACTCTTCTTCGAGCGTCTCCATAGCTTTCACACGGGCCACACATTCCACGTGAAGCTGCTCAAGTGCAGATTCCAAACGACTGCACAGTGCAAGCTCACTTTCCATACATAACAGCTCATATTTTTTGCCATATACCGCAGAGAATAAGTAATGAATGAAGTTGCGTACCGTTCGTTTGTCAAAAAGCGGCACACGCTGGAACGGTTGGCGCTCCACACTTTCCGCATAAAGATCCTCAAGCTCATCCTGCGCGGAGACAAGTGCTGAACGCAATCCAGTCATATGCTGACGCAAAGCATGCAGCACACTGCCACCCTCATCGCGATCAGCTGTCCAGTCCGCAAGCTGATAGAATGTTACTGCTGGCGTAGCTGTTTCCTGTGCCGCCAATAGGGTGCGCCATCCACGAAGAGGATGAATACCTTCTACTCTCCGGTTAGACTCTGCGACAAAATTATTACGGAAATAAGCTTCGCCCCCATCACCGAACAGCTGCTGTTCAGCTTCACGAAGTGACAACTGCTTCAGCTCATTGTAGGACGGACGTCCATGGCTCATTAGCCCCGTCATTTCACTGAGGCCGTCTTTCTCCGGGACTAGCAACGTCGCATGCTCCCGCAAACTATCAGGATCCAGCCCTAATAGAGATTGACGCTCGCGCATAGTCCATGGACTACCCTCACGCATATCCGCTACAAGACGCCGGAAGGCGTGATACAGCACGGCCAAGGCAATTTGGACATTAGGTCTTCTCACGCCAGAAAAGCCTGCGGAGGCGTAGCCTTGTCTTCCTGTGCTACCTCTAATACCGCTTTTGAAGGTCATATTGTTATAACCACCGTGTCCTGTAGCTTGATCAGAAGTAGGGCGGACACGATTCTTAAGTAGGCTAATATGGGAGATGATCTCATAGTTATCATCCATGCCGTGAGCCGACATCATGCCGCGCTCATTCTTATCGGAGAGCAGATACACAAGGTCAAATAAAGCGGAAGGACCATGACTCACTGGAATCGACAGACCATCCTCGGTTACAAGCAGCGGTGCATTAAACGTATAGTCCGTAGCTTGCATTCTGTCCAATTCACGCAGAAAAGCCAGCCCTACTGAGCTGGAATATCCAAAATTATCCCCTTGCTCCCGCTCATTGATTAAAGCGTAGAGATCCGTCTGTACCGACTTAAAGGACTGGCTGAGTATTGCTCGAGCCAGCAGTGTAATTTCTGGCAACAATACATTAAGCGGGTCATCGACCCGCGTAATGATAGAGAGATGGATCACGTCAAAAGATGAATATAGCCGTCCATAATCCGCTATACTATTGCTCAGCCGCCGAATAACTTTATTCATTTCAGCAAGATAACGTGTATCCTCATGAAACTTGCGGTAAAGTTCATGACGCACAGTGCGTGGATCTGACCCTGCCATATCCGGCAAGGCCATGGCCAGCACCCGTTCTTTTCCTCCTGCATCAGAGCCCTTCTTACTTCTCTCTGTGTCCTCACTCTTCGTGCCTGACACAGCATGTAATGCCATAACACCGCCGGCGTTATCCCATTTTCGTTCGCAGCTATCCAGCACCGGACCGATGGCCGGAGCAACCTTGTCGCCTACGAACAGAAACAGGGCAGGGTAATGGATGCTGCTGCGTCCATCCCCTTTACTGCGCTGTGCCTCTTCCTGTACCGCATATTGTTCACCATAAGATAATGCCAGTGTTTTGATCATAGGCCTATTTCAACTTTCTGCGGATGCTGCCGAGTTTGCTAGTCATACTCTTGTAGAAACTATACATCTCATCGCCGCTCTCATACTCTACCCGTTCATACTCCAAGCTGTCGCGTGCTTCAAGGAAGGATACATACAGCCCTTCCAGCTTATAGAGCAATGGGGTTACGTCTTCAGCAGCAGTCATTTCACTCGCACGACGAGCTGCCTTACGCAGCAGAACGCTGCGGCTCTTCTCATCCAGCTCCCGGAAATGACGGTACACGGCATATTCCACGTAGCTACGTTCTTTCATCAAGTTGGCAAACGGCTCCCAAGCGTCCTCTTCTTCATCACGATCATAAACGTAGAGTGCGCCTTTCTTGATAATGCTGTCCGTATACAACGCCTCGATGAATTGGTCCATCCACTTGTCTTCGTCCAGATATTGATGGAGCAGCCCTTCAAGCTCCGTTGCTTTTGCAGTCAGCTCAGCATATTTAGCTAGCTCAACACGAACACGAGAAATCAGCTGCGGTGAACGAATTAAATTCTCCTGTGCCATTTCTTTGTTAATGCTGCCAAAAATATCTTTAATGCCTTCGCGTTCCAAGCCCTTCTCGCGCAGATTCTTAAGTTCATCAGCCGCCTTCTTCACTTCTCCGAGATTCGGACGTGAAGAATTTAACTGCATATCAAATCCACTCAATAGAGCATCCATATCAAATGGTTTCGTGAACACAACAGAGTATCTGTTGCTTGTGTTCTCGTCTACACCTTTTTCGATGATCACTCCGCTTGCCAACGCCTTTGCAAAGTCTGCACGCACACGTGCGTTATAATCACGTACACGAGAATTGACGTAGGTGTCACCCCATGATTTTTCCGGAATCGGAGAAGGCAGATACGTCCAGTTATTCTTATCCGTCATCACCAGATGGCGGCCGATCCCTTCCTTATCGAGAATGGTCCGCTCATAGTTCTCTTCAAACACCCGCAGCGGCGTGTATACGAAGAGTGGCACACCGTTGCGGGTGTTAAGCCAGAAAATACGGTTTTTCACTTGGCTTTCTTTGATTGTAAATTGTGATTTTCCAAGCGCATTATTCTGATAATTACGAATCCCTTTCAGGATGCCAGGTGCTTTAACAGGTACGGAAACGAAGCCCCATGATGGGAAATGCAAGCTGCCCGAGCTGTTGCTAAGGTGGAAGGTAGGCACAGCCTCTTCGTCCAATTTACCGGCAATAATCCGCTCTACGAACTTATCCAGCGGCTCTTCATGGCCGAATTTCATCACAAGGAAATCTTCCATCGAACGGGTGATCAGATCCCCGAACTTATCACTAAGGAACTCTGAAATCGAGCGAACGATATCAATCTCCTGTTCCTTAACCCAACGTCCGGAATGCTTCAGCATTTCACGGGTGAAGTCGCGAATCAGGTCGTCGCCGTCCTTCTGATCCATGATTCTGGAGATCGTCGCCGAAATATCCGGCACGTTAACAATGTTCCAATAATAAGTTTTGTTTCCTTTATAATCCGCTTGCTCTTCACCATTGATAAGGATGTCCCCATTCTTGGCAAAAATCGAGCTAAGCGCACTAAGAATCTCCGTAAACACACCATAAATCCGGCTGTTTTCATCGTTTAAGAGCTCGTATAAGTCCTCATAAAATTGAATCATTTGCTCAGTACGTTCTACATCGGCATGCAGCCAATACTCATTGATTTTAGCGTCAATATAGGCATTTTTCTTCTTCTCTTTGGATACAAAAGCACTGCGTGCATCGCTCAGCTTCTCATCCGCACTGTCCTGTGCCGTCTCGATATCGCGTGGCAGACGCAGCAAGCTTTCACGTAAAGCCTCAATATAAGACTGAATCAGCTTCAAAATACAGAAGCCCTTCTCGGTGTACAGCAGGCGGGAAACGTAGAACGGCCCTTGCTCTGGGTGCAGGAAGATGCGCTCCAGCTCTTCACTGAAACGTCCAACAATTTCGCCAGGCAGCTGCTTTTTCGATTTAATATATTCCTCACGGGCACGAGCCAGGAAGTTCTGCTCCAGCTCTGTATCCATACTTACCACTTGATTCTTAACTACATTCGCATGACTCAGACGTTCGCTGTTCTCGTAACCTGGCAATGGCTCAGGCACGCGGGATTCAAAGGTTTTAATCATACTGTCGAGATCAATCCCAAGCTTACGTGCGAATTTCTCCACATCCTCTTGACCAGGCGCCTGCTGGAACATTTTTTCCATTTTATCAAACAAGCGGAAGGCCAGATAAGTCGTCATTTCCTCAATCGGAAGCACGGCAGACGAGGCACCGATAATGTTGTACTCATAGTTAGCTGGATAAGTCTTGTTCATCTGCGCAATATTGGTGCGGATATTACTAATATAGTCATGAATGGCGAATTCTTCGCCAGACGCTTTTTCTTCACTCGCCATAAAGTTCGTGATGTTCTCAGCTGTTACATTCATACAGTAATCATACGCATTCTCTAGCAGTTTACCTTCGGTATTCGTTGCAGAGATCAAATGGCATAGATTAAATGGAGCCAACGGTGAATTTACCGTCAAAATATTTCCGTATTGCTGTTGGAATCGCTCGCCACGGCTGTCCACATTCATCCAGTAATCCAGCTCTTTTAGCGCCGCATAACCGTTCTTGCGAATATATTCACGCGTGTGCTCGCTTAGGCTTTTATTAGACAGGTTCACGTCCGGTGTAAAGAGATAACCCAGAGTGTTCACACGGTCAATACCGGCTGATCCATAATCACGTTCAATAATACCGCGTACGATATAGGCAATATCAAGGAACGCTCCACTACCTGTACCCCCTGACAGACCTGTCAAAAGGAAGACCATCAGCTTTTTGTTCGTGCCTACGGATAAGGTCTTGATCTTCTTATCAATTGCTCCTACAACCTGATTAATCTTGGTGAACAAGAGCAGACGTCCAGCCTGCCGTACACCAGCGGCACCGTTCATACCATCTGTGATACTCAGCTCGGGTGACAGCCAATCCGTGATGTACGAATCAAGGATACTGCGGTTCTGCAGCAATCCGCCGATTTCAGCATTCGCCAGCAATACAAATTCATTCTGTGGATCGAGTCCGATCCCTTTGTATTTTTTTCCGCGATCCTGTTCATTCGTTTCAAAAGCTAGAAACTCTACATTATCCGGCTTGTCCCGCTTCTTCTTGGATATCGGATCTTCCGGCAGCTTAAAGCGGCGGTTAATCTGATATTTAAGACGCAGCAGGGCATCAATGCCCGTGCCGCCTAGTCCAATAATCAGGATCGGATTATCAATCGTATCCACCCTGATTTTATCGCTGACAATCCCGCCGCCTAGTGATACATCCAATTGCTGTATATGCTCTCTTACTACTGGTTTCATATGCTTTATCCTCCTAAAAGTTTTGCGGAAGCTGTACTTCAGATTTCTTGCAAAACCACTTCTATACTAAATATTCGAGATAAATCGTCTTATCTACCGTGTGCAGGGACACTGAAACGCGGTCACCACTCTTCAGCTCAAGACCACGCGAGGCATCCGCAGCACGTCCGGATCTCTCTACAGTAATACCTTCTCCACTGCGTAACAGCAATCGGTCATTCTTAGCTGGTGTGAAAATAATGCTCTCGCTTTCCTTCAGCTCAGGCGCTAATTGCAGCAGCTGATGAAGGGTGAATTTGCCTCTGAATCCAGCAAGTTTCTTATATTGTGGGTAGGTCTTCTCACCCGTATTGCCGTCTTTAACCTCAATTACCAGCTGTCCAACAAAACCACGTGCCGATTTCTTATTCAGCACATACCATGCGGCAGCGGCTGCCAACACCAGAAGAATACCACCAATAATGTAATACAAGGTATTGGACGAAGCTTCTTTCAGAGGTTCTTCTTTGCCCGTTCCTGTCGAAGGACTGGTAGTTGCAGCGCCACCTGCCTTCGCGCTGATTTTTACAGGAGCACTTTCACGATAGAAACTGCTTTCCTCTGCACGAACCTTCAGCTCATAGTCATGGCTTTCTTTTACCTCGAAGGTGCCCTTAAAAACATCCCCGGAGTTATCCAGTTCGATTTCCTGTACATCACCTGTATCGATATCTGTAGCAAGCAGTACCGCCTTCATATCTTGATACAAATTACTGAGCGTTACCTGAGTACCATTGCTGAACAGGTGAGAGGTAATATCAATTTTATCACCTTTTTTATAGGTTGCTGATGGCAACGCATCGATCTTAAGCTCCAAATCATAGTTAAAAACTAGATTAATATCAATTTTATCCTTTGGCACACCTTTGACCTGAAGCTTCCAATCTCCTTCTTGCGGTGACAACAGCTTGATCAAGCTATAAGTAGAAGACTTCGACAGCACAACATCCTTGGACGGGATGGCGACAGCATTTCCTGAAGGATCAGTTAGCTTCGCGGTCACAGGCTGTGACGACATAATTGAGATATTGGCTTCCAAAACACTGCCGTTAGGCACGTTAACGGTCACATCCTGATAATCCCCATTTGCAGTGATCGACTGCACAGGTACTACCTTTAGCTTCAGATGACTAGCAAAAATTTCACTAAGTATTTGCGGAAGATCATCTGCGGAGTCCGTCGAAAATGCTTTACCACCTGTCTCAGTGGACAGATCAGCGAGTTTCTGTTTATTCAGCTTGCCGTCTGCATTAAGCCCAATCGTATAAATGGGATAGCCATTCTTCTTGGCAACCTCCACAGCGGCGTTCAGTTCTTTATCCGATTCGCTTTGCGTCCGGCCTGTTGTTTTGTTGAAATCGTTATTGCCGTCAGCTAGCATTACGATGATTGGCTCATGTTTCGGATCGCTACCATTCTGGAGCACCTTCACAGCTTCTTCCACACCGACAGCAATGTCGGTATAAGCTCCACGGTCCAGTCCATCAATAAAATCCTTCAAATCCTGTTTATCTGTCTCTGAGTTAATTTCCAGCAGGGCCTTCTCCCGCTGTACCTTGTCGGTATAGGCAACAATACCTACTTTATCACCTTGGGTGGATAGCATATCTATGAACATTTTCATCGCTTCGTTCGCGACTTTGTTCTTGTCACTAGTCTTCATGGAGTTGCTGACATCGATAAGAAGCACCGCATCAATGTGAGATTGCGCCGACGTTGCCGCATAGGCCTGAACCGCTGCAAAAGGTGAGGCAGCAAGACATAGCGCCAGCAGTAATGCCGGGAAGATACGTTGAAAAAGTGTATTAGTTGTTCTGTTACTTTGATATTTACGAAGCATAAATAGGGCTCCTCTTGTGTTATATTAGGCACATATGACAGGTTCAGCACTGTCGCTAAAATCTGTAAATAGTATGCCATTATGATATAATTAAACCTTGTAAACTTCAACTTTAGGACCGCCGGACCAAAGTAGCAATGATGCATAGAGTGATCATTCTATGAGCCATCCAGACTGCGAGGCGTCTATGAGAAAGGACTGTTCCATGATTTCATACGTCATTCTTGGGATTACGTTCCTAATTGTCGTAATTCAGATTCCCATCTATGCTGCACGCCAACGTAAACCACTAACTCGAGATGATATTAACGATCGACTGCTAGCCGCTTTGAACGGAGGCGATAAAGGCCGTGAATAAGAAAAGACCCGTTACCTTCCGGCCTTTCAAGGCCCCGCGTTACGCTTATGACAAGCTTCGTATTTGTCGCCACTGCGGACAATACACCGCTCTCGGTGAAGATCGATGCACCAAATGCGGTAAAGACTCACTTATTACGGTAGAAAAGCAAGCTGCATCTATTGCAGGAAGAAAAATGCATACGCGCCTCCTATTCATCTTACTGCTTACACTAGCCTCCGTCTATTTTGGGAATAGCATAGAGCAGATGATGTTATGTGGTGCCGGAGGGATTCTCCTCGCTGGACTATTGTACTATACGCAGCGAAAAGCACGGCAGAACGAGAATCTTCGTTCTCTTAACGAGCTGCTTGGACGAGGGATTGGCATCATCAAAGAGGGACTGGAGATCAACCGTCAGGAGGCTGTCTCCGTACTCCGTGAGGATGATGTGCTTGCCTACGAGAAGCTACGCGAACTCTCCATCCTGCTTCGTGGTGACCGGATCGCACGTCAACGTATCGCCTTGCTGCATGGATTTTTGCTTCGCAAGGATATGGATTTAGAACTGGAGCAGCTTCTTCTTAAGGATTTCGAGCCGCTACTAGCCGAATATATCGGCGAGATCGCTAAGGTCCGTCCTGATCTGATCAAAGATCGTACACTACGATACGTAAAGAACTATGAAGTAGAAATTCGTCATATGAATAATGGTATGACCATCCTTACAGGAGTTGCCGGAGCTGCAGTAAGAATGAAGCGTTATGCCCTGCTCTACTCCAGTATGATCGGCCGATACGTGCAAGATCTACCTAAAGACCGCTTTATGCGGTTATCCAAACTCATTGCTGCTAATCCCCATGAACCGTGGAATGGCTTGGACCAAAGAGTAGCGGACATTCGCGAAGCCAAATACCGCTGGGACCCCGAAGTTCAATAGACATTCTTATATTTCAAGAAGAAACGGGATTGGCATCTTATTGATGGCAATTGTTTCTCGGTGAAATATAAGGATAAAGAATGATGTGAAACTATGCTTTCTTATATTTTGAAAAAAGAGGCTACTCTATATGACGTTCAAACCATTAATAACCCTGCGAAACTTTATGATCATTTTGTGTATAAGCATGTTTGTGATGCTTGGACAGAAGGTTTTTCTCATCGCCGACAAAATACAAATAACCAAGGAAGCCGACCGTCTCTATGCTGCTGGCGATCTGATAAGTGCAGAGAATCAGTATCGCCTAGCGGCGGCAAACCATTCCATTCTTTATATGGAAGAAAAGGTTACGAAGCGACTTGATGAGCTGTCACCAATCACGGCCATCCGCCAAGGTTTGAATGCCTTGGTATCTTCCGCTAAAGCACAAGCTGCGACTAAAGATTTCACCGGATTTATGAAAAGTTATGATACTCTCCTCAGCTTAAAAGCTACATATATGAAGCCCGGTGGTCCTTATGAGTCCTATTATCGCCAGTTATCGACCGATTCAGGCATTTCTGACCGGTTCACAACCTACTTCCGAGAATTTAAGGAGCAGTTTCTTACCGAACTTGCTCAGAGCCAAGATGGAAACACGAGTAAAGAAGACACTTTTAAATGGAATCTGTTGCAGATTCCCGATGCTTATTACGGAAGCGCTGCATCCAAGGAGGAGTTGCTAGCCTCAAAGTTCAAAAGTCATGATACAGCTAAACTAAAAGCCTTAGCAGGCACAGGAAACTTTACAGGCATGCTGGAGAGCACCCTCTCCATGATAAATGCTTACAGCCAGCATAGTTACGAAGCGCCATGGGTACTTGGGCAGGCAGAAAGTAGCGGAAAGATCATCCTGAACAAAGATCTAGAGAGCGATAACATCACCGCCTTTGCTGGGCATGCTGTTGCTTATCGTAATTTTGCAGGATCGGCAGGGATCACCTCATCCAAAGTACTAACCTTAGTAGATACTAGTAAAGCTAAACTACTTAAAAATGCCAAGCGTATGACCAGTAAAGGTCAATATGCTGAAGCTATTCAGCTATACAGTGATCTTGCTCCGCTAGAAGATACTTCTTCAATCATTGCCGCTACAAGATTGGCTTGGAATATTGCCGAGCCTGTGCGCCTTCTCCCGGGCGGTGAAGAGCAAGGCAGATATGGGAACGTCATCTCCAGCAAGGGACTACACGATAAGAAGGTCATTGTGGCTGGAACGGATAGCAATGGTGTCCTCTATTATGCAGCAATGAATAGCGACGAAAGTGTCATAACTTTAACTGGAAATATTTTACCGAAATTCGAGAGTCTGCGCAGTCTAACTTTTAATGACCAGCTTGCTGCCTCTTCAGATTCTGGTGCCCCCGTGGTTCTGGCTGAATCTGAGGTCGAAGGTGGACGTACCCTTTTTACAGCATATGAAATGAAGTCGGATGGTATTTCGCAGTTGTTTTCAGTGTCTGGAGATAGCTATGAACTGCAGTCCGTTGATTCCTTACTCGTATCTAACGCGGATCTCGGAGACGGTGTCGTTGGACAGACGGCACGTTATCGTAAAGCAGATGGCAGCTATCAATTTGCTGAGATTGTTCAGGAGTATGCGGTAATTTCAGCTTCCGATGTAGCGCTTCATCCTTTTGAAAAGGTATCTTTTCACTGTGAAATCGTCGCAGATAACTTCGGTAATAAGCTGGCTTACTCGAATGGGGTTTATATTTTGCTTCAAGGAGACTTGGGTTCCGTTACAGGTAACGCGTTAGTTAGTGGTCAATATCAGAACGGTTATCAGCTTGTTGGAACGGACATGGGAGAGCAATATGTGCCTGTGTTTGTGGTGGAATCCGTGGGTAGTATGAGTTTTGGACAGTAGAATATATGAGATAACTGCTTAGTCGAATTGTGGGATCGCTCATCGTGACGAATGAGAAACTTTATATATACATGAACCTAGGATCACCATGTCCGCTTAGTTTTTTTGTCCAAGGGGTGTCGGTAGCCCGTCTATACTTGTGGTGTTCTTCTCTTGTCTATATTCTTTCAGACCTGCTTCGCCCTTTTGGATAGACCAACGTTGTAACGACTCTCGCTCACCGTCATAACTCATGAATGGGACCGAAAATCCGCAGGAAGTCTGTACCTTATGAACATCAATTAAAATGATCTGTCTAGCTCCAGGCAGAGGTGTAAAAATAGGGTACAGTGCTTCCCATTCAAATGAACCAGGCAGGATTACTGTCCCTGTTCCATACAGTCTCAGAATGTTCGGCGGTCCTTCAAACGCACAAAACATAACCGTCACTCTTCCATTTTCCAGCAGATGTGCGCTCGTCTCATTGCCACTACCGGTCATATCGAGATAAGCCACTTGATTAGGAGACAAAATCCGCAAGCAATCATGACCCTTAGGTGAAAGGTTAACATGCCCCTCTTCAGATAGCGGCGCTGACCCTACGAAAAAAAGATGCTGCCGAAGAATAAACTCCTGATGTGCAGGTAATATAGCCGTGAATTGTTTTCCCATTTGGTGTTCTCCGTTTCATTTTGGTTTGTGTGTGATTTGTTTGGTGGGACTGTCATGCTCCATCGAACATATTAACTCAACCAGCTACTTCGTCTACACTTCCTTAGTTCAACTCCATCAAAATTCATCCACTTCACTCAACAAGTTATTTCATTTACACTCCACTTGCTCCATCTCCTCCCAAACGGTTTGGAGCATCATTAGGGTAAATGTAGGGTATTTTTACCCCTCTTTCTTGCTTTTTGGGCTCTTTGCGGCAAATATAGGGTATTTTTACCCCTCTTTCTCGCTAATTTGGCTCTTTAGGGTAAATGTAGGGTATTTTTACCCCTCTTTCTCGCTAATTTGGCTCTTTAGGGTAAATGTAGGGTATTTCTGCCCCTCTTTCTCGCTATTTGGGCTCTTTGGGGCAAATGTAAGGTATTTTTACCCTTCTTTCTTGCTAATTTGGCTCTTTAGGGTAAATGTAGGGTATTTCTGCCCCTCTTTCTTGCTATTTGAGCTCTTGAGAGTATTGTAGGGCATTTTTACCCTTCTTTCTTGCTATTCTAGCTCTTAGAGCCTAATAGGTGGCATATTTACCGTTCTTTTGAGCGGACTCATTTGTTAAGTATTTACTCATTCCTTCTATTGATATATATTCGTTTTAATCGTTGAGTAACCCTTCACCCTCACCCGAGGGATTCAGCTCATCCGCGAAAAAAGGAACTGCCTCTCGGCAGCCCCCAAATCCCCACGAAACATTTCTTTTAGCTAAAATATCTTTCACCCGATCTACTCAATCGCAATATAAATCTCAACCTGCGTGTTAGCAGGATCAAAATTCCGCGAATCGTAAATTTCAAAATCGCCCGTATAAGTTCTTGCCTCTGTAGAGCCCTTAAAATAAGCCCAAATCTCCCCCCATGCTTGCGAGACTACTTCAAATACCGGACCTTTTTTCGTCGTAAAAACCATATACTTGCTCTCTGGTACAGCCGCACTCACGATGCCGCTATCCGCTAAATATCTCTCCCCAGCGACTTCATGCCCAATCACAACGGTATAAGCTCCTGACGCATCACTCTCATAATCTGTATACAAGGCATAGATATACTCAGGCTTAACCGTATCCATCTGCCCCGCAATATTACTTTGAAAATACGTTTCCCACAGCCGCGATAAGCCCCCATCGGGACCCATTTCTACTTCATTTGTCGTACGTATGCTAACCCCAGCCAATGTCATCTTCGGTTTTTGTGAAAAATAAGTATTCATTATTCTCCCTCATTTCCTGTAATTGAGTTCAGTATACACAAGGGAAGTGGACATCTGTCTGTCCAGTTAGAGCAGAATTATCGATTTGGGTTATAAAAGCATCAATGGGGTAATTAATAGTATGGAACTACACTCGAAGGGAATGACTCCAGCATGTCAAAAATTAAATTAGCCGTCATCTACTACAGTGCCACAGGAACTAACTACCAGCTAGCACAATGGGCCGCGGAAAGCGCCGAGAAAGCGGGAGCTGAGGTAAAGCTGCTGAAGGTGCAGGAACTGGTTCCCGAGGATAAAATCGCGGCCAATCCGGCCATGAAGGCTCTGGCTGAGAAGACAAAAGATATCCCCGTTGCAACACCTGATGATATTGTGGAGGCCGATGCGATTATTTTCAGTTCTCCAACCCGTTACGGTAACATTGCTTCTCAAATGAAGCAGTTCATTGATACAACCGGAGGGATTTGGGGCAAAGGACTCACCGTAAACAAAGTTGTCAGCGCCATGAGCTCAGCACAGAATCCACATGGCGGACAGGAAGCAACGATCTTGGCACTCTACACATCCATGTATCACTGGGGAGCGATTGTCGCAGCACCAGGTTACACAGATCCCGTCACATTTGGAGCGGGAGGCAACCCGTACGGAACAAGCGTCAGTGTAGATGGAGACGGTAAAATGATCGAAGAGCAGGATCGGATCCGTGATGCTGTTTTTCATCAAGCGAAGCGCACCGTTGAAGTGGCCGGCTGGGTCCAAGCAGGCAAAAGTAAAAACGCCAATAGTCAGAACTAGACGCCCACCTTCGATCGATATATCAAACACCCCTCGGAGCTACCTACGTAGCATATAAACCGAGGGGTATTATTATTTTTAAAAATTACTCTCCAGGATACTTAAGACCCCACTGCGCACGTATTTGATCCAGCAGTTGCAGAATCGCTAACGATTCATCCAGTGACATGACTGGGCTTTCTGTTAGCCCTGCTTGTAGACAACGTCCTACTTCCTCTGCTTCAAAACAATATCCAATAGAAGCTCGATCATCCACAAAGCTCTCTACCTTCTCATCCCCTATATAAAGCGAAGCAGATTTCGGGTTCACTAACGTCCCTTCAACAATTATACGGCCCTCTGTTCCAAACACATGCGCTTCCTCCAGCGTATTAAGACGAATACCACCGTTCAACGAAGCGGTTTTCCCATTGCCATAATTCAGCAGCAGGGAGAAATGCTCATCCACTCCAGTCTCACCAATATGCACCGTACTGGAGATAGATTCAGGATGAGGTCCAAACACCATCGAGGCAAAAGAAACCGGATAAATCCCAACATCCAGCAGCGCGCCTCCGCCCAGCTTCGGATTCAGCAATCTGCTTTCCGGATTCCAGTCGGTGCGAAATCCTAAGTCTGCCTTCACCAAGCGAACTTCACCGATTCTACCCTCGGCGATCCATTCTCTAACCTTCACAATCGCCGTGATGTAACGACTCCACATAGCCTCCATCAGGAACAGCTTATGATCTCTAGCGTAGGCCACTACTTCTTCCAATTCTCCGCTATTCACGGTAAAAGGCTTCTCACATAGGACAGCTTTGCCTGCACGCAGCGCCAATAGTGCATTTTCTTTGTGAAAAGGATGTGGCGTTCCAATATATACCGCGTCTACATTCGGGTCATTTACCAATTCCTCATAGGTAGCATAAGCATGTGGTACTCCATGATCCCTCGCGAATTTATCTGCACTTTCCTGTGAACGCGACCCCACGGCATATGCCACACCATTGCTGGCGTGAGCTAAATCAGTAACAAACTGATGGGCAATCCAGCCTGTACTGAGAATTCCCCATCTTACCTTGTAAGCGTTATCTATTTTCATTTGCATGTTCCTCCTAATCCTTCTGCTAAGCCTCTTTAATTCTATCAGACCATTCTAATAAATGTATAGGAACTGATGCCAGCAAATACCACTGTCACCACCAAAATAGCAATATTCCAGATCCTGCTCAAAGCCGCTGAAGGCTCGTTAGAGCTCTGAATAAACGCTTTTTGCAGAAGGAACTGGAGAAGCTTCATGATTATGAATCCCAAACATCCAAGCCCGCTTTGCAAAATAACCTCCAGACTAGACTTACTTACAAATCTATCAGCCATGTTCCCATCGTAATGGATCGGGACCCTATCAGGCATTTTGGAATATAGGAATAAATAAATAGCTACAGGGATTAAGGCTACCACACCGCTTAAGATCATCATCAGTTTGGTTTTGGACAACATTAATAACCTCCTTATACAGAACAATAATCTCTAGTTATTCTCCTTCCACTTCAATTAAAAATATCCGTTCCTTAAATCCACCACGACGTTCAGCTTTCTCCGCACGAAGCTCCTCCAGTTCTGCGCTGTTACTTCCATGGGTCTCCGCCAGCGCTTGAATTACTTCCAGCATGTCGGCAAGCTCCTCTAGAGCTTCTTCATTACTCACTGCCCGAAAATACTCCTCCGACTCTTCTTTCAATTTTTTACGTAGTTCAGTTATGTATTCTTTGGACTCTAATATCCTTGTTTTAAAGTCTTTACCTTGAGAAGCTATCAGGTTGGGAATTCCGTCACGCACTAGCTTTTCATATACGGGCACTTAAGTTCTTCCTTTCTACTTGATGTTCAGACTGCCTTCACACTTGATCTGATTCCACCATTAGCCGTACTACAAAAGGAATATCTGCAGGAGCAAAAGTGAACTGACCGAGTGCAGTTGGAAACACCCACCTATATTCATCGTGATCGACAAGTTCAATTACACCTCCCATATATCGGGCTTTCCAAGCAAACAGTCTGATCTCGACACTTCCATAGTTGTGCTCGTTCACGCCAAAGCTTTCATAGGGAAGGATTGTTATCCCCATCTCCTCCTGAAGCTCTCTCTGCAGACAATCTGCGATGCTTTCACCCTGCTCTATTTTGCCGCCAGGAAATTCCCACAGACCTGCCTGAGATTTACCTTGCCTGCGCCGAGCAATAAGAATCTGTCCTTCTTCATTATGTATAATCGCTGCCGCCACCTGAATCACAAGGAACACCTCCTTTATTGCTATTTATTAGACAGATACTTCTATTAAAACATACATTTCATTCCAAACCAAAGAGACTCTCCCAAAAGCTATTAGGCCCGGGAAAGTCTCTTCCGTACAGTTTCTCTATAAATTCACAGCAAAGTCTTCTTTACGGAAAGACTGCTATTTCGTCAATACAAGCTCTAATCGAACCTCAAGATTGTTCTCCGTATCCAGCACAACGGTGTGTGGATTGCTTAAGCCAAAATCAGAAAAAGCCACTGTTGTTGTACCCGACAGCATCAGCTGTCCACCACTGTAAGCTGCTTGAGACTGGAAGGTAACATCCTTTTCTACACCCTTCACTGTAAGCGTTCCTTGCATTTCAACCGGCACAGTGGCTCCTTCGGTCCATTCCGTTGGCAGCTCCGAGAATGATTTAACGACAAACGTAGATTGTGGGAATTCCGTAACGGCTAGAAAATCTTCCCCTTTTACATGCTCATCTCTTTGACCATTGCCAGAGTCCAGAGCGCTCATATCTACTGACCCTTCTCCAACCATCGAAGTAGAATCTTCTATATTAACTTTCCAGGTACCTTGAACTTTGTTATCCACGAAGTTTACTGTTTCTTTAGAAGTGGTTACTGACCAATATACTTTAGAAGCATCCGTAACCGTCCAATCACCGTTTAATTGATCGGCTGTGACCGTCGCTCCTGCTGATGCTCCAGTGTTAGTCGCGCTTTCTCCATTACCGGCTGTTGTGGCTTGCCCTGGAATCACGGACTCGATCTGTACATTATTGCCCAGCGATTTATCCAGCAATGTATAACCTGTGACTACTCCTACGATAATGACTCCGGCCGCGATCAAGGCTATTCTTTTTCTCTTCATCCTGTTCCCTCCAATATTCAAAATATTCTGTATATTTTCAAGCTCGTCCCTCATTCTAACAAAGCAATAAGTCGGGAAGAAGTCAGAGCAGAGCGAGCTATGATGTGTTAAACTTGTCGTAATTTTATAGATTGGAGGACCACCACATGATGAGATCCATTCTAATTGTTGAAGATGAGGAAGCTATCTCCAGGGTCCTCAGTGCCTATCTGAAAAAAGCAGGCTTCCATGTCACCCGTGTAGCCGACGGACGTGCTGCGCTGGAGTCGTTTGCTATAACACCTCCCTCATTAGTATTACTCGACATCATGCTGCCAAACATGGACGGCTTTGAACTGCTAAAGCTGATCCGTGAAAAAAGCAGCTGTCCCGTGATCATGCTCACCGCAAGGGACGGGATCAATGACCGACTAGCCGGTCTCGACGGTGGTGCGGATGATTATATGTCTAAGCCCTTTATTCCTGAGGAAGTGGTGGCACGCGTGAATGCTGTGTTACGCCGTCCTTCGCAGTGGTCCGATGGCAGCCGCAAACGGCATTATGGCAGTTTGTTTATCGACTTTACTGCACGAGCTGTCTTTTTAAACGGGGTTGAGCTGAGTCTTAGTCCACGTGATATGTCGGTCATGTTATTTCTGGCTGAAAGACCTAATCAAATATGTACTCGCGAGCAATTAATAGAACATGTCTGGGAGATGGATTACGAAGGAAGTGACCGAGCCGTGGACTTGTCTATCAAAAGACTTCGCCAAGCGCTGTCGCATTGGCCAGTAGATGAGGGGGAAATCCGTACCCTGAGAGGGACAGGATATCAATTATGGACAACCTAAAGAAAAGCAGCCCCAAACGTACTTCGATTCTCTCCTATTGGACGATTCGTTACCTGCTCATCATTAGTGTTGGCCTCCTGCTAACTGCACTAACGACGTTCTGGTGGATCCAACAAGAAGCTATGAGTAACCGGATGCAGACTACTGGATTATTAGCACAGGAGATTGCCGACCGGAGCGTAAATCGTGAGGGATCAATAGAGATCAGCCAAAATCTTGGAATGCTCATTGAAGACCGAAAACGATTCTTCAAGTTAACCGTAGAAATGTGTGTAATCATTACGGATCAGCAAGATCAGATGCTGTTCTCTATGCCACCACTAACTGAAGATGAGATGAGGCATAAACTTAATGATAGTCTTAACGACTCTCGCAGTCCGGAGTTCAAAGCTGCAGTAGCGTCCATAAAATCGGATGGGGAAACGCTGGGACAGGTGATTGTCCTTCAATCCAAGAAATCGCTGAGGCATATCCCGCAGGAAGAGATCATTTTTTTCTCCATTCTGTTGCTATTTCTAATCATATTAAGTTGGCTAACCATTTACCTCTTGTCTCGTAAACTGGCAAAACCGATCCAGAAAGTAGCCAAAGCAGCCGCTCAAATCAGTCATGGCCGTTATGATATCGTTCTGGATAAGGACGCCAAAGAACGAGAAATCCATGAACTGATGTTGTCTTTTGAAGAGATGGCAGGCAAGTTACAACAATTTGAGCAGTCCCGTGCGGTTATGTTAGCCGGTGTATCCCACGAACTAAAGACACCAGTGACCTCTATTAAAGGCCTAATCCATGCCGTTCGTGAAGGGGTCGTGGAAGACGATGAGGCGATGGAATTTCTAGATATTGCTTTGCAGGAAGCTGGACGATTGCAACGGATGGTTGCCGATCTTCTGGATTACAACGCACTGACTGCAGGAATCGTCTCTGTCCGTCACGATCGACTGGATGCCGTGCCACTGTTATCAGAAATCGTGTATCAATGGAAGCTGACACAAGCGGATGAAGTTGCGGAGCCTATGCTCCATATGCCAAGAACTCCCTTATTTTTGTGTGGGGACCCGCTACGTATCCAACAAATCATCGTCAATTTACTTAATAACAGTGTACAAGCCAAAGCCCCAGACCGAATGGTGCAGCTTACAGTAGAGCTGCTTGAACAGCAAGGTCATGGCATGGCGGAGATTCGTGTTCAGGATAATGGGCTGGGCATCTCATCAAATCATAGTGAGCATGTCTTCGAGGCTTTTTTCCGAGGTAGCGACAAACAGAGCACACTACGTGGTCTGGGACTCGGTCTCACCTTCAGCCGTCTTTTGGCCGAATCTATGAATGGAAGCCTTGTGCTTGAGAAGCACTCCCAGGAAGGCTGTACCTTTGTGCTGTCTCTGCCGCTTGATCACTAAAAAATAGTCTGCGGGCCATCGTCATGGTATAATCATGTGCACAATCACACCGAAAACCGGAGGCTGTATATGCTTACTTTTGAACAAAAATTAGCGATTCTCGACTCTTACCCCCAACTGGAACGTAAAAACGTATCCCTTGGGCGCGTGAACTATCACTACGAGGAAAGCCAGCATGATAAGAAAACCGTTGCTTACCATCTGCATCCTAATGGGAATGGTTATGTGTTCGCAGGCTTATTGCGGGGCTATGAGGCAGATGATAAGGGCTTTGTGAACATTCGCGACTACTCGGAATCCGAGCTGCGGAGTCTGTTGGATGCCTCCATCACCTCACTCTCTATTTACATTCCAGACGCCCCTGTAGCCAGCAAAAGAAAGAAAAAGGCTGCGGCAGCCGCCGACTCACTCTGGACTAATGATGAGGGTCATACACTTACTCTAAAACTTGAGGATGATTTATGGTATGTCTATGCCGACCTTAATCTAGAAATGGCCTTTGAGACCCTTGAGGAAGCTAAAGAATATTTAGCAGAAGAGGGATTTACAGCACAGGAGTAAGCAGGGGTAATAATAACTCCTATCAGAAAAAAATAAAAAGAGGTGTCCTAACAGCCATTTGTTTTGGCGATTTGGACACCTCTTTTCAGTTGTACACTTGCAAGCTCTACCCATAACTTCGCTAATAAAAAACATTAATATCCCCTCTAACTGCCGAGACCATCATTCAATAATTTGTAGTATAAAAAGAATACTACCACTAAAACCCAAATTATGGTTAGATGAAGGGGAAGCTATATCCTAAAGGGAAAGAAGCGTGAACGCACATGAGTTTTGAAATCGTAGAAGCCACTATACCGGAGATCCAAGCAGCATTAGAAGCCGGAGAACTTACGTCAAAACAACTAGTTCTCATGTATTATGAACGCATAGCTGATCATGACAAAAATGGCCTGACGATTAACTCTGTGCTGGAGATCAATCCTGATGCATTATTTATCGCAGAATCTCTAGATGTTGAACGTACGATCAACGGCTCCCGGGGACCCCTGCACGGCATACCTGTGTTATTGAAGGATAACATCAATACCGGGGATAAAATGCATACTAGCGCGGGCTCGCTGGCTTTGGCGAATTCTTTTGCCGGGGAAGATGCGTTTATAGTTACCAAACTGCGTGAAGCCGGAGCAATCATTATGGGTAAAGCCAATATGACCGAATTCGCCAATTTTATGACAACCGGCATGCCCTCCGGATACAGCTCCCGCGGCGGGCAAGTCCTTAACCCCTACAATATATCTACACCAACAGGTGGCTCCAGTGCTGGTTCCGCGGTAGCTGTCGCTTGTAACTTTTGTACAGTTTCTGTTGGCACAGAGACCTCGGGATCGATCCTTAACCCTGGTAACTTGGGCTCCATTATTGGCATTAAGCCAACCGTTGGACTGCTCAGCCGTTCGGGAATCCTTCCGCTATCCAATACACAAGATACTGCTGGCCCTATGGCCAGAACCGTTCGTGATGCCGTTCTGCTGCTAAACGCATTGCTCGGCAATGATACTCAAGATGCAGCAATGGGAACGAATATAGGTAGAATCCACAAGGATTACACTGTATTCCTAGACGAGAATGGCTTGCAAGGCGCCCGAATAGGTATCCCGCGTGATTATTATTTCGAGGAGCTGACAGAAGAACAACTTGCACTGTTCAATGCTTCTGTAGATAGAATGAGAGAGCTTGGAGCTACTATTATTGATCCTGCGGATATTAAGACCGCCCGGGAAATTAGTTATTCTTCTGTGGTATTGAATGAATTCAAAACAGCTTTGAACGCTTATTTATCTCGTTTGGGCCCTGGGGCACCGATGCGAACGTTGAAGGATATTATTGATTTTAATCATGCACATCCTGTGGAGACTTTGAGATATGGTCAAGCTACGTTAATAGATGCGGAATATACCTCTTCCGGCACACAAACCGAACCAAAGTATTTGCTGCACCGTGCGACTGACCTAAAACTATGTAAGGAAGAAGGCATCGACGCCACCATGAAGGAGCACAATCTGGATGCCCTGCTGTTCCCCGCCGATTTCGGCGCCAGAATTACCTCCAGAGCAGGATATCCGTCCATCGTTGTGCCTTCCGGTTATACATCAGCCGGCGCCCCCTTCGGTGTAACTTTCTCAGCGAAAGCTTATCAGGAGCCTACACTCATCAAGCTCGCCTATGCTTATGAACAAAACTACAAGGTGCGAAAAGCACCATCGCTAAAGAGTTTTATCTGATCACTTCTTATATCAAAAAGCCCGTAAACGGTGATGGTCTCATTCACTGTTTACGGGCCTTTACTTTTCCAAAATCTACATATACTTACTCATAGTCACGTTGATTCTCTTCATCGGCAATATTCTGAATTTCATCAGAGTGAATTAGAAACAACTCATACTCTCCTTCAGCATGCAGCTTCAGCGCCCGCTCTTTAAAAAACTTCGGACTCCCCTCCGCCGCATCCTCATCATAAAAGAGCAATATTCCATCACTTTTGCGGAACAACAAATCGTCTCTAGCCCGAAACTGCCAGCTACCGTCATAAGGAGCATTACTGACCGCCCCGAAGAAATCCGCACCCGCAATAATACGCCGATACTCGTTCTGCTTTTCTTCTTTCCATTTCTCTTCCTGTCCAGTATGCGCTGTAATGATCCCAAGCTTTAAGTCCGGATATTGTAGCTTAAGTTCGCTCACCACTTCGCATGCCCACAGATCCACACCATATTGCCCGGGTGTAATCACCCATTCCACGCCTTCTTCTATTAGAGGTTTTAATCGGTTAGCTAGTGCTTTTTTGATATAAGGAATCCCTTGATGCTTATTGTCAAAAATACCGAGCTCGTGCGCACGATACCCCGTTACTAGTAAAGTCTTCATGTGCTGCCTCTTTCCTGAACGTTGGCTTATCCTTTAAGTCTACATATTTGTTCATTATATAACATTTGCACACTTCATTTCTTTAGGCAAACTTTCAGCTAATATTAAGCAATCTTTCAGAACCGTTTGTTATATTTCTTCTAAACCATTTTTTAAACGACTTAGGTTTATGCTTTCGAAGCTAGTTTTGTACGAAGTAATTCGAAGTAGCAAGCCTTACAAAACTTTTAGGAGGAGAAAAAAATGAGGAGATTCATCCCTTTTATGATCTCAGGAAGCCTTCTTGCTTCTCTATTGTTAGCCGGCTGCAGCTCGGATTCTGAGAAAACAGATTCTGCACAGTCTGATAGTTCATCAGCGCAGCAACCACAAGCAAACGGCGATCAACAGAATGGCGGACCTAATATGTCCATGAATTTCGGTAAGATTAAGAGTGTAAGCGATACTACCCTTACCATCTATAAATCGGACATGTCTATGCCCCGACAAGGTGCTGGAGAAGGTGACGGGCAGAACAGTCAAGGCGGTACCCCGCCGGAAAGACCTGATGGCGATCAAAGTACAGGAAATGGCGCTGCGCCCGAGGGTGGGATGCCACAAGGGGAAATGCCGGAAGGTGGCGGACAAGGCGGTGGGCCACAGGGAGGTAGAATGCAGCAAAGATTCTCCGATGAAACCACAGACATTACGATTGATGCGGATACTAAAATCGTAGCGGTTACCTTCGACAATGGCACGCGTCAAGAAAATGCGATCACCTTAGCAGAACTGAAGGCTGATGATATTATCCAATACACACTTAAATCAGATTCCACCGTGGCGGAGAGCATTACATTAAGTAATGGCAATCTCGGTGGAGCTACTCCAGATGACAGCGCGAGCAGCAGCAGCTAATGAAATGCTGCACCACAAAAAAAGATCTCCGGGGACAAGTTGGTTCCCCGGAGATCTTTTTATATATACTACGAATTAGTTCTTATCCGACAAAATCAACACTCCACGGGCTGGCACAACAGCAGAACCGTTAACCTTATTGCCAGTCAGAAGATCCGTACGCTCAGTAGCACCAATATCCGCACTCAAATCACCAGTAGTGTGGTTCAGCAAGAATAGGTAGGATACGCCTTCCTTCACACGTTGCACAGATTCGATACCTTCCGGTGCAGTTACTAGCGGCTGAATGTTCTTGTCGGCACACAGATTGGCTAAGAATCCTTTCAAGAATCCCGCTTCTGGGCTGGTAGCCACGTAATACGCTTTACCTTCACCAAAGTTATTCACAGTCAAGGCTGGCATTCCTTTATAGAAATCAGATCCGTACTCTGCCAAAACCTCAGCGCCTTCGGCATGAATCAGATCGCAGAGCAGATCACATTTGTAAGAACCACTCAAATTGCCCCACGCTTTGTCCATCACAATCTCATTGCTCATCCCTGGCAGCAGTGCATCAATTTCCTCTGCCCAGATCCCGAGTACGTTGCGCAGTTCCCCAGGGTAGCCACCTACGGTTACGAGGTCGTTCTCATTAACAATTCCGCTGAAATAAGTCGTAATGAATGTACCGCCTGCTTTTACAAAAGCTTCAACCTTCTCAGCAAAACCCGGCTTAACCATATACATCACAGGTGCGATTACAATCTCATATTTGAACAGATTCTCTTCTACACCGATCATATCGGCTTCGATATTTTGTTGGTAGAGTGCATCATAATATTTATGAATCTCATTCACATAATCCAAGGCTACGGATGGTCCGCTTGAAAGGTTGATGGCCCAGCGGTTTTCCCAGTCATAAATAATCCCTACTTTAGCTACACTCCGCGCATCCAATAGCTGATCTCCAAGCTGTCCCAGCTCTTTACCTAGCTCAGCGCATTCACGGAATACACGCGTATGCTCATGTCCCACATGCTCAATAACAGCTCCATGATACTTCTCACATGCACCAATTGAACGACGCAGCTGGAAGAACAGAACAGTGTCTGCACCACGCGCAACAGCCTGATAACTCCACAAGCGCATAACCCCTGGACGTTTCAAAGAGTTATATGGCTGCCAGTTCTGCTGGCTTGGCGTTTGCTCCATCAGCATGAAAGGTTGTCCATTCTTCAATCCACGCATGAGATCATGCGTCATGGCTGTGAAGCTGACTGGTGTATCCAGTGAAGGATAGTTGTCCCAAGAAATGACGTCCATATGTTTAGCCCACTCAAAATAGTCCAATTCATCATAAAAGCCCATCAAGTTAGTGGTAACAGGTACGTTAGGACTGTGCTCCTTAATCGCATCGCTCTCAATTTTGTAGCATTCCAGCAAGCTATGAGACATAAATCTACGGAAGTCTAATGAAATGCCTTGGAAGTTGGTGCGGTTGCCATCCCATTCTTCACTCAGCTCACTAGGCAGTACAATTTCTTCCCAATCATAAAACGTATGTCCCCAAAAACGTGTATTCCATGCTTTGTTTAATGCATCCAGAGAACCATAACGATCCTTCAACCAGACACGGAACGCCGCTTCAGATAAATCAGAATAATCATAGTTACTGAACTCATTCGAAACGTGCCAAGCTACAAGCGCCGGATGATCCTTATAACGTTCAGCCAGCTTTCCTGCCAGCTTCGCTGCAAACTTGCGGTAAACCGGACTGTTTGGATTCGAGTTATGACGTCCACCGAACTTGCGTTTTCTACCCTTCACATCAACACGAGTAACTTCAGGATAACGATGAGCCATCCAAGCTGGGTGCGCTCCTGTACCTGTTGCCAGACATACGTAAGTACCATTTTTATATAGTCTATCCATTAATTCATCTAGTGATGAGAAATCATAAGTGTCTTCGGAAGGTTGGATCAGCGCCCAGGAAAACACATTAATTGTGGCAACATCAATTCCTGCCAGCTTAAACATACGCTCATCCTCTGCCCATACAGGCGCATCCCATTGCTCTGGATTGTAATCTCCACCGTACCAAATCTTAGGTAATTTATCGTTAATCACACTTCGCACATCCTTTATAGTATAATTATATATATATTGTAATCGGTTAACCTTACGCTATAAATATAAAATAATCTTCCCAGCATATAAGAATATGGAACCAAGAGGAGATGGAGTCATTGAAGGGAATCGTGCATCGTAGAATTGTGTTCCCCCATGAGGGTGGACAAGATCTACCTATCACAATAGACAGTATCGGTCACAATCATCAACAGGAAAAAGTATCCCGCTTAGATGGCTACGAAACCTATCATTGGCTCCAAACGGCGTCTGGTGAAGGGGTGATTCATTTTGAGAATAAAAGCTTCTCCCTTCCCGCAGGCAGTGGTGTATTACTTCTCCCCTATACTCCACATCGCTATAAAGCTTCGGCTGCTAACTGGAGCACCTCTTATTTAACGTTCGGAGGCAGCTCTGCAGGGTCTATTTTGGAGACGCTGGGGATGAATATGAATTCTTTTTACCGCTGGGAAAAAGAGGCGCCTCTCTCCCAGCTGCTAAGAGAAATACTTGATCAGTATGATGCCTCACAGGACATGTTTGGTCTGACTGCCTCCACTGATGCTTATCGCTTTCTGCTTACTTTAAGCAAATATGGGCAACTGCATAACAACACAACGATATCCCGCAATGTGGATAAGCTGCAGCCGCTTCTGAAATGGATGGACAGCCATTATGGTGATCCTGATCTCGGACTTAACGATCTAGCCGATCAGCTCGGCGTCTCAGGGCGATATCTCAACAATCTATTCATACAAACCTTTGGGCTATCTCCTTATGCCTATTTCGTACGGCTACGTATCCGTAAAAGCAAAGAAATGCTTGTAAGCCAGCCGGATCTTACTGTAAAAATCATCTCGCAGAGAGTCGGCTTCCGTGATGTTAGCCATTATGTTGCCACCTTTCGCAAGCAGTCAGGGACTACACCGGAGCAGTTTAGACGACTTCACTAATACTCTAAGGTGTACTGCTTAATCGCCTCCTGCGTAGTGAAATGCTACATAAGGTTGCGTATGACAGAGCTCATCGCTGTGTGGATCTCATTAGTATGGCATGTGTGTCAGAGTAACTGCATTTTGTACACTTAAATCAGCCTGTTCAGCACAAAATATCCATATAAGTGTATTCTGTGCAGTTATATCCTCGGCATTTGGCTGTGAACCGCGATACTTCGCATTATAGCTGCACTAAATACACCTAAATCCATTTCATAGCCCGAGAGCGTAAAATAAGTGTAGAAAGTGCAGCTATTCCGCACCGTACAAACTCACCCTCCACTCCAAACGCAGCATTCTTCACTGCACTAACTGGCTTGTCTCGACAGCTCTCCCGACCCAAGGAGTACATTTAATTGCACTTCATGCAATAGAATTTGCCTTTTTGTCTCATTTCGAGCATTCTATTGCACTTCGTGCAATAGAAACTGGTGAAACCCATCAAAATGGACGTTTCCTGCCAATCTGATTGCACAATCTGCAACAGATCTCAAATCCACCCACCCAAAAAGGAATTCTATTGCACAGAGTGCAATTACTTAGAATCTTTTACATCTCCAGAATATCCACACCATACGGCTCAAGCTGCAGCTCTCCTGAACAAATCAAGTGATCCAGCAGACTGCTATACTCCCGTGGCAACGGGACCGTCACCGGCTTACGGCTCAAATTAAGCAAGAATAAGAAGCTTCCTTGATCTCCCGAACGCACAGAGGTCTGTACTCCATCCGGCAAACCCTCAAATCTAAACAGCCCCTGCTGTTTGGAAAGGCGCTCCAATAAAACTGACCAGAATCTCTCTTCCATATGAGTCCCAAAGTAATAAACCTGACCTTTTCCAAAAGCATTCACGGTTACAGCCGGCGTTCCACTATAGAAATCATCGCCATACCAAGCAATCGGCCATGCCACAACAGGTCTTAGGATATCGCACCACTGTGTGCATTCATATTGGTTCCCCTCAGCATCAACGACCTTATGGGTTTCAGCACCTATTGGATCATACTCCAGCACTTCAACCCCTGTGCAATAGCTCAGTAGCCCCGGTAGTGGTTGCATGACTGCGATGTTATTTGTAGTTTTCACGCCACTTCGATTGGTAATAAGCAAAGTTCCGCCAGCTAGTGCAAAATCCTCCAAACTACGTACGATCTCCTCATCCAGCAAATATAAATTCGGAGCAATCACTACTTTATAACCATCCAGCGATTGTCTAAGATCGATAACATCGCAACCCATACCGAGCTTCGTCACCGCACGGTGTATCTGTTTAATATTCTCATAGTAATCGAATCCTTCAGCCTGAGGCTGAATATCCAGCGCTGCTTTTTCTTCATGAGAATGAAGTATAGCTACTTCATTCTTTAGCGTCGTTCCAGTCAGCTTCTCCCCTAGTGTATTAACCTCATGGCATAACTGAGTGAACTCCGCAAACCTTCGTCCTGGGACATTGCTGTGATCAATCAGTCCGTGCCAGAATTGCTCTGCTCCCGCGACTGCATTACGCCAGCGGAAATGAACGACGGTATCCGCACCTCTGGCTATTGTCTGCCACGCATAAGCACGAATCATCCCAGGATACGGCGTTCTCCACATCGGCATCCAACAACCTGGTGAACCACTTAGCTGCTCCATGATCCAGAAGTTTTGACGTTTAATACCACGGGTTACATCTAGTGAAAGTGCTCCGCTATTTGGTGTTGTCGCTTGCTTGGTTGGCGAAGTATTCGGATAATAGTCAAATGCAGCGAAATCCAGATCAGCACCGACTGCGTACATATCCAGACGCTGCGGATAGCTATGAAAGTTATGAGTGATAAAATGCTGCGGACAAACAGACCGCAAAATATCAATCTGCGTCTTCTGGAATGCTACCACCGAATCCCACTGAAACCGCTGATAATCTAGCAGGAATGATGGATTCTGGTGTGGTGATCCGCCCAGTGGAACAGTAAGCTCATTCCAATCGCTATATTCTCCACTCCACACAACCGTTCCCCACTCTGCATTCACCCGATCAAGGCTGCCATATTTGGCTTTCACCCAATTGCGAAACGCTATATTACAAGCATCACAATGACAATCTAACATCCCGAATTCATTATCAGTCTGCCAACCAATAACGGCCGGGTGTTTACTATAGTGCTCCGCAAGTCGCTGCGTGATACGACTTCCGTATTCGCGCAAAGATGTACTATTATAGCAGCGGTGTCCGCGTACCCCTGGATGAAAGGTCTCTCCCTTCGCAAATACCGGCAACACGTCCGGAAATTTCGTAGTTAACCATCTAGGAGGTGTAGCTGTGGGCGTACCAATCACAACCTGTAATCCATACTTATGAAAAAGATCCAGCGCGCGGTCCAGCCACCCGAACTGGTAATTGCCCTCCGCTATCTCTAACCGGCTCCATGCAAACTCGGCGACTCGAACTACCTTGACACCTGTTTCCTTCATTAATCTGATATCCGGTTCCCACATGGATTCTTCCCAATGCTCCGGGTAATAGTCCACACCTATCTGAATAAGATCATATCGTTTCATCGACGTCCTCTCCCCCTATCTTGTTATCATCAAAATAAAAGGCGCTCCCCGTCTCATAATGATGAGGTATACGGAGAACGCCTTTGTTAACCACTAGTCCATTTTAATCTTCTTTATGAACGAGCTTCACTTATTTCTTAAGCTTGTCCCAAGCTGCTTGCATGCCTGTCATCCAGCCATTCACATCAACCTTGCCAGCGATCATCTGTTGAATCACACTAGCAAATTCTTGAGTTACACCATCAGGGAATTTAGAGGATTGCAAACCATACACTTTGTCTTCTTTTACATAGTTCCATACGTCAGATCCAAGCTTACCGATATCTTCAGGAGTTGCTTCGATGGTGGACAACGCAGGGATGAATTTCCATTTTTTAACGATGTACTCTTTACCCATATCTGAAGTTACCAACCAGTTCAAGAATGTTTTAGCTTCTTCTTTAGATCCGGAATCTTTGTTGATAACAAGGTTTGCAGGAATACCTACAGTCATTTTGTCATTCTTTGCAGCATCTTCATTGATTGGCATAGGGAACATACCGATGTTCATGTCAGGTGTAATGTTATCAACAAGGGTTTGTGCCCAGTTACCTTCTTGCATCATTGCAGTTTCACCTTTAGCAAACATAGCCAAGTGAGTGTTAGCATCTGTAGTCAACGGATTTTTTTGTCCGTATTTCAAAGTCAAGTTGAGCAAGTTGCTCCAATCTTCAAACACTTTGTTACCTACGATTGTACCCGTACCGTCATTCAAGCTCTTAATGAAGCCATTTACATCATCTTGTTGAGCAAATGCTACGCTGATCCCTTGGTTACCAAGGAGCCACCATTCTTGATACGCATTACCAAAAGGAGTTACGCCAATCGCTTGCAATTTCTTAGCTGCATCTTCTAGTTGTGACAATGTTTTAGGAGTTTCAGTGATGCCTGCTTTTTCGAACAGGTCCTTGTTATATACAAAACCAATTCCTTCAAGGTTCATTGGCATACCGTATACTTTACCGTCTTTAGTCATTGGCTCTGCTGCCATAGGAATCAGATCTTTCACCCAAGGTTGATCGGACAGATCTTCCATCTTATCTCCCCAAAGCTCCATTTCAGCATATCCACCATTTGAGAAAATGTCAGGCGCGTCGCCGGAAGCAAACTTAGTCTTCAGTGCTGCAGCGTAATCGGCACCACCACCAACGGTTTGAATATCCAGCTTGATGTTAGGGTGTTCTTTTTCAAATTCAACCTTAAGCTCATTAAGACCTTCAACGATTTCAGTTTTGAATTGAAAGATCTTAACCGTCTTTACTTCACCTTTATCTGTGCCAGCGCTTCCATTTTGTGAGTTACTAGAAGCGTTATTGCCTCCACCGCATGCTGTTAATGCTAAACTCATAGCCATTACTGCCGAAAGTGCAACTGCCGAGCGTTTCTTATTCATTATATTTTCCCCCTTAAGATAGTGGACTACTTATGAAATATTTGGAACGGAGGGCTCGGTGTTAACCTTTCACCGAGCCAGCCGCTATTCCCTCAACAATGTAACGCTGCATGAATAGATAGAAAATGATAATTGGAGCAATCCCGATTACGAGAGCTGGAAGCGCCATATCCCATTGTTTGGTGTATTGACCAAAGAAGGAGAAGGTCGCCAGCGGAATGGTCCGAAGTTCTGGTGCCTGAAGAATCAAGGAAGGCAGCAGATAGTCATTCCATATCCCAAGTGCATTAAGCACGATCGTTGTCATTACCATTGGCTTCAGCAAAGGAAGTACTATGCGGAAGAATACGGTAATCGGATTACATCCATCAACTGTAGCCGCCTCTTCAATTTCAAGCGGAACGGACTTGATAAAGCCGTGAAACAGAAAGATTGCCATTGGAACACTGATCCCTAGATTCGTAATAATCAAACCCAGGAAGGAGTTGTTTACTCCCATTACATTTACAACTTTCAAGATTGGAATCATGATCGTTTGAAACGGAACAACCATTGCGGCTACGAACAACAGTAACAAAAACTGATTAAATTTCGTATTCGCCCGAACCATACGATAAGAAGCCATCGCACTAAACAGAGAGATTAGAATAACACTGATAACAGTTATGATAACCGAATTTCGGAAAGCTTCACCGAAACGTGCCAATTTCCAAGCACTTGTATAGTTCGACCACATAAATGTCTGTGGCCAGCTTGCAGCATCACTCAGAATTTCACCGAAGGATTTCACTGAGTTTGCTAGCAAGAAATAAAATGGAGACAGGAAGAGCAGGGCCAGAAGAATCATCAACACTTCCACGCCGATATTCCATCTGCTTTTTGTCTTGGCGTTCATTAAGCTTCTACCTCCTTGCTCTTCGTAATACGGACTTGAATCAGGGTGATAATCGCCACAATAACGAAGAACAGCAGCGCTTTAGCAGTACCCAGACCGTAACGATTGTTCAGGAAGGCTTCATTGTAAATATTCATAGCAACCGATTCAGTAGATTTGAACGGTCCACCTTTCGTTAAGGAAAGGTTAAGGTCGAACATTTTGAAGGACCAAGAAATAGCCAAGAACAAACCAATAGTTACAGCAGGCATTATTAATGGAACTACAATGTTGCGTAGTACCTGCCAACGAGAGGCACCATCAATATCAGCCGCTTCCAGGACTTCTTTCGATACGTTACTGAGAGAAGCGATGTAGATAACCATCAGATAACCGGAAGACTGCCAAACAAAAACCATTACAATCGCCCAGAAGCCGGTTGTTGCATCACCCAGCCAAGGAAGATTAAAGAACGACCAGCCTGTGAGTTCTCCCATTGTTGCGAACCCTTTGATGAAGATAAATTGCCAGATGAACCCGAGCAATAATCCCCCAATAACGTTCGGCATAAAGAAGATCGTCCGAAGCATGTTACGTGTCTTTAATGGTTTCGTTAACAGATAAGCTAGGAAAAACCCTACCACGTTAGTCAAAATTACACCTAACACAGTAAATCTTACGGTAAACCAAAAGGAAGACCAGAAGTCGGGGTCATTCGTAAATATAGTGGTGAAGTTTTGAAATCCGACCCAACTTACATTACCGGATACACCGTTCCAGTCTGTGAAGGAGTAATACATCCCCATGATAAATGGGATAATCGTTATTAAGGTAAAAAACAAAACTGCAGGACCAACGAAGAATACCTGTTGACCTAACTGGGACAACTTAG
Organism: Paenibacillus sp. FSL P4-0184; assembly: GCF_038004625.1. NCBI lineage: Bacteria > Bacillati > Bacillota > Bacilli > Caryophanales > Paenibacillaceae > Paenibacillus > Paenibacillus sp. FSL P4-0184. The sequence goes on from NZ_JBBORN010000001.1 coordinate 1,137,619, forward strand.
TGCCGCGCATTTATTGTCCCCCCCTTTCTTTTGCTCACTTACTTGTTTATGCTTTATACACATATTATCTGTTTTTTTGAGCGCACCTCACACCTACGGAAGTGATCTTTCAGGTGTAAAATATTGATCGGATGTGACAAATTTCGATGAAATGGAACACGATTCGCACAAAAATGATCGTTTTCATCCTACTTCCAACACTAATTTGTATTATGGCCACGATGTTTATAAGCTACCACTTTAGTACTCAATCCTTAAGAACAAGAGCAGTAGATGAGAACACGAACCTTCTCTTTCAAGGTACTAGAAACATTGAAAGTCTGATTCAGGAAATCAATCGACTCTCCCTTATCGTCTATTCAGATTCAGAATTCTACAGATCTCTCGAAGCTGGATACGAGGATATGCTAGCAAATGCACGAATTTATTCTTCTCTAAATTACATTTCATCATCTATGCCTGACATATCTCAGGTCTATTTATACGGTGTCAAGGACAGCAAAGCCACTCTGCTCACCCAAAATACACCAAAACGTTGGCAGGGTGTTCCACCTTATCCTGACTCCAAGATATCTACCGATTCTGCGGTATCCTTACAGAGTACGCATTTAAGTCATAGCTACGGCCTAACGGCACCGATCCCGCAATTTATACCGGAGCCAGTGTTTACCTTACACAGAAGAATCGAAAGAGTCCCTACCACAAAAGCGCTTGGCTACCTGTCGATTGATGTCAAGCTAACGGCTCTAACCGACATCATCAGTCAGTTATCTGATCAGAAGCAGGAGAAAATCTGGCTGCTGGATGGCAACGGAAACATTGTCTACGGGGACAATAGTGAAGAATACGGCAAGAAACTGAATGCAGCTTGGTACGATACGAATATCAGGGACAAGCAAAGCTCACAAGGATACTTTGAAGAGGACAAAGCTATGTTTATCTACCAGAATATCGAAGGTCCAGGGTTAAATTGGACGCTGGTGAAGCAGATTCCCGTATCTTATCTTTTCCGAGAAGCCAATGAGGCGGCAACGATCAATATAGCACTGATGGTCCTGCTGCTGATTACAATTACAACGTTAACGATCCTAATCTCTTTTCGAATCACCGCCCCGATTAAGCAGTTGACCCGCTATATGAATCAGGTCCAGACCGGGAAGCTTGATATCGATATCCGCCCCATGGGCAAAGACGAGATCGGTGTCGTTACAGAACGGTTCCGCAGTATGATGGATACGATCAACAATCTGATCCTGAGAGAATACAAGCTGGAATTAACTAATAAAACGAATGAATTGCGGGCTTTGCAAGCGCAAATCAATCCGCATTTCCTTAACAACACCTTGCAGATCATCGGTACGCTTGCCTTGGAGCTTAAAGTACCCCAAATCTACTCACTTCTTTCTGCACTAGCGAAAATGATGCGCTACAGCATGTACAATGAGGAGAAGATTGTCACGGTTAAGGATGAACTGGATCATGTCAAAGCTTACATCGAACTACAGAAGGAACGTTTTGAAAATAAATTCAGTTTCCGTTACGATATGGAGGAAGCTCTTTTAGAGAAATTTATGCCTAAGATGATTCTGCAGCCTATTGTAGAAAACTATTTCAAACACGGTTTTAACCATTCCCGCTCAGACGGATTTGTTGAGATCACCGCGGCCAAATTGGGCGACAAGCGAATGGAAATCTGTATTCAAAACAACGGAAATGCTATTCCTTCAACGAAACTGGATCTTTTGCGGCAGAAGCTTCAACATTCCACTAGAACAGATATAGATTTATTAAGAAATACAGAGCAAGACAAGGAAGCTACTGGATCTGGTATTGGTCTGCCGAACGTTCTGGCTCGGCTCAAGCTCGTATGCGGAGATAGCGCCATCTTGACGGTGGACAACCTCAGAGCAGGTGGAGTGGTTGTAAGACTGGAAATAGACATTATAGCGGAGCGTGAGACGATATGAAGGCGTTAATTGTTGATGACGAGGCGAGAGTTAGAAAAGCTGTTAGACTTCTTGTCGACTGGAACGCACATCAAATAGATGAAATTCTGGAAGCCGGAAACGGAAATGAAGCTATTGAGATCATTCGGCAAGCGAAACCAGCCTTGGTCATTATGGACATGATGATGGAATCCGGTAATGGCGTAGAATTAATGACATGGGTTAACGAATTTGCCGGCAACATCAAATTCATTGTGGTCAGCGGACATAATGATTTCGAGTTCGTGCGCCAGACTGTTCGTCATGGTGGAATTGATTATATCCTTAAGCCCATTGAAGCGGAGGCAATCAATGTAGCAATCGCTAAGGCAGTGGCTGCTTGGCGTTCAGAGGAAGCTGACCGTAGCGAACGACAGAAGCAGAACATTCAGCTTAATGAGTTCAAGCCCATCTACGGAGAAAAACTGCTATCCGCGCTAATCGATGATCCGATCAACTCGGAATTATCTCTTCGAAGGTTGCGAAGCGATGGCATTATCCCGGACAACGTCCTCTCTTCGCGCCTAATACTGGTGCAGACAGATACAGGAAATAATCTCCTACTTAACCGTTTTGGAGGAGACACCGGTCTCCTGAACTACGCTATCGTCAATATTTGTAATGAATTTTTGCAAGGTCAGCGTAAGGGTGTGGCTTTTCGTTACTGGGGAGGTCCTTCGGAGATTGCCATCATTCTATGGGATATCCAAACGTCTGTTGTCGAGCTTATAGGGAGAATTAATCAGGGTATCTACTCTACTTTGCAGGTCCGAATGCATTTCGGAATTAGCTGCATCGGCAGCCTGCCTAAGCAATTATCTTATCAGCGTGCAGAGGTGGCTGAGGCCTTACAGCGTAGAAATTTATTAATTCATGAGGATTACTGCCATTTTTCTACTTCCTCCGAAGAGTTTAAAGAGCGCAATGAAACCGCAAAGACAGAAATTCAAGGACATGCATCGCCGACGATCTTCGCACATGTGAAGGAAGATTGGAAAATGGCGGTCATCAGCGGAAGCTCTGATGTATTGTCCGCGGCAGCACAGCACTGGGTGGACGAGCTTAGCCGATGCGGAATTGTTACACCGGAGATTCTAAACTCGTGGAAGAATGATGCACTCTTATTTCGTTCCCAGTTGGTACGGGAAACGTTAGGTCCTGATGCCGATAGCGCACTAGCCGAGTTAGAACAGGCCGACCAGCTTCACCCAGCTCCTTATACGAATGGTTACTCGTTCTCCTTATTTGCTTGGCGTGACTGGTCATTTGATCTGATGGAGCGAATATCAAAAGTGATAGCCGCTAAACAAGCTAAAGAAAGCAATCCTATGCATGATATCGTGAAATATATCGAACTCAATTATGCCTCTGATCTATCCTTACAGGAGATTGCCGGAAAGTTTTTTGTTAGCCGCGAATATATTTCACGCCGATTCAAACAGGAATACGGCATTAATTTCTCCGATTTCATCGTTAACGTCCGGATAGATAAAGCTAAATTGCTTATGCAGAACCCTCGTCTAAAGCTGTCGCAAATTTCCGAAATGGTGGGGTTTCATGATGTGAAGTATTTTAGCAAGGTATTCAAGAAACAGGTTGGTGTATCACCCAAGGACTATCGAAACCAGTTTTAAATTTAATTAATACCACGCTACGAGAAACGGTTGTCTCCTTTATGGAAGACAACCGTTTCTCGTAGAAATATAAAGATAATGTATAGCGTGAAACTTATATTTTCTTATATTTTTAAAAAGGCGTCCGCGACCGTCTTACCGGCTATGCCGTTCGGATGTGGGTCGTCTGTTCCACTCATAAACTCTGGTCTGATCCGGTGATCGTCTGGTGCAGACAATGACAATAGGCTTGCTATATCAAACACCCGGCTCACACCTATAGGCGGATTAGACAAAATCTCACGATTCACCTTGCGCCAAGTTTCTTCTCTTTCACCCTGAAAATTGAACGGTGGCACCGTACTTAGAATAATATTAGCTTCAGCATTTGCCCCCTTGATCTTAGAAATAATGGTCTGCAAGTCACCAAGAAGCTCGTCCGCCGAACGGCAGCCAATATCAATATCATTTACTCCGAGTACGATCATCACTTCATCACTTTGCTTAGTTTTGTTTAGCCATGGACCATCCGCGGCGACATCATAAGCTCTAGCCCAGCCAGAGCCAAGATTCCATACACCAATATCCGTGCCAAGGCCATCCGCAATTCTCGCGACCCAATATTCGTACTCATCCTTTAATGTCCGCACACCTTGAGTAATCGAATCCCCCAAGAATACTAGTTTCTTGGTAACAGATTTCTTATACCCAATGAAGCTTGGCAGTACCAAAAGATTATCAGACGCTGTAAAACCATCCGCTGATTGTTGTGCGGCAAGATTTCCGGGCGCGTCATAAGCTGAAACCAGCATCCCTTCAACATTGAAAGGAATCGATTTACCTGCAGTGAGTGTCTTAATCGTCCACGTAAACGCCAAGTAATGACCCTCCGGCAGAACAATGCTTGTCTCATCACTCCAGAAACATTCGCCAGCCGCAACGGATTTTGAGGCTTTGCCCTCAAAGGTAAGCGCATGCTGTGTATTTTCAGTTATCGTTCCGTCTGGTTCTGTTCCTCCGTCAGCGATATAAGCTGTCTCGATAACCCAGTCGCCTCCAGGTTCACTGCCTACAGCTTCTTGCCCTTGATCCCATGTAGAATCCACCGCGTTGCTATGCCAGAACTTTAACTTCAACGTACCATTTTCCCTTAAACGAATAAAAGTCCGGAAGGTATGCGTAAACGGTTCTTGCCTATTCATTATAAAATTCGCTGCAGTTGAAAGAACCGTTGCTGAGGTATATTCCATCTGGTTCAATACTCCACTTCCCTTTGTTAAATTAGTATCCATAACGTTCCCCCGTTATTCAATAAGATTGTAACACTAAAACCTCTCCAATAAACCAAGGGAACAGATCGTCCACCCAGTTTACAAGAGAGGTAATGGCTATATCAATATGCTTTAAGAAACAATCTTATTTCAATGTAATCGTAAACGATACGGTTTTTGCACCTGCGTTTACTTTTACTGTAGTTTCATCTACTTGCTCTGCACCTTCTACAGAAGCGATAGCTCCCAGATCTTTAAGTGAAAGCGAGAATTCTTTACCGCTACCTTCCGCAGTAACTGTTACCGTACTGCCTTTACGGTCAGCCTTCACAGTCAATTCAGGAGTACCTTTGAGATCACGAACGGTTGCAGAAGTCGTAGTGCCATCTTCAAGTGAATATAAGCCGAATTTAACGCCATTCGCATAGTCGTAATCCGGTTTGTTATCCACACTGCCGATTGCCAGCAAGGAATTCTGGCGAACGAATAGTGGCAGGCTAAAGAAATCATATTTCTCTTTGCGCCATGATCCACCTTGTACGGTTTCACCAGTAAGCAAGTGAGTCCAGCGACCAGCCGGCAAGTAGTACTTCGCCTCGCCGTTTTCTTGGAAGATTGGGGCTACAAGCAAGGATTCACCTAACATGTATTGACGATCCAATACCTCACAAGTAGGATCTTCCGGGAATTCCATAACCATAGCCCGCATAGAAGCCCAGCCATGTTCATGAGCCTGTCCTGCTACATCATACAGATAAGGCATCAAGCTACATTTGAGTTTGGTGAAGAAACGGGTAACATCACAAGCTTCATCATCATAAGCCCAAGGCACACGGTACGAAGTGCTACCATGCAGACGGCTGTGACTGGACAATAGTCCAAACGCCAACCAGCGTTTGAATACATGTGCCGGAGCCGTGTTCTCAAAGCCCCCGATATCATGACTCCAGAAACCGAAACCAGACAATCCTAGAGACAATCCACCGCGAAGGCTCTCTGCCATGGATTCATAATCTGCGTAGCAGTCACCGCCCCAGTGAACTGGGAACTGTTGGCCACCGGCAGTTGCAGAACGTGCGAACAATGCCGCTTCATTTTTACCAAGCTTCTCTTCTAGCACTTCAAATACAACCTTGTTATACAATTGAGTGTAGTAGTTGTGCATTTTCATCGGATCAGATCCGTCGAAGTAAACTACATCTGTAGGAATACGCTCGCCGAAATCTGTCTTGAAGCTATCTACGCCCATATCTACCAAATCACGCAGGTAGCCGGCATACCATTCACAAGCCGCAGGGTTGGTGAAGTCCACCAGTGCCATACCTGCTTGCCACAAATCACATTGATAAACGTCACCGTTAGGTTTTTTGAGCAGATAACCATTTTTCTTGCCTTCTTCAAACAAGCGGGAACGTTGCCCGATATAAGAGTTGATCCATACGCAGATCTTCAGCCCTTTATCTTTCAGGCGTTTCAGCATGCCTACTGGGTCAGGGAATACGCGCTCATCCCACTGGAAATCGGTCCATTGATATTCACGCATCCAGAAACAATCGAAGTGGAATACGCTCAGTGGCAGATCGCGCTCTGCCATACCATCTACGAAGGAGTTTACGGTTGCTTCATCGTAGTCGGTAGTGAAAGAGGTCGTCAGCCACAGGCCGAATGTCCAAGCTGGAGGAAGTGCAGGTTTGCCAGTAAGTGATGTGTAGTTGCTGATAACTTCTTTGATGGTAGGACCATCAATCACGAAGTATTCTAAGCTTTCTCCAGCTACGCTGAATTGCGCTTTTTTCACTTTTTCCGAAGCGATCTCATAAGAAACCAACTCAGGATGGTTAACAAATACGCCATAGCCTTTGCTGCTTACATAGAAAGGAACATTCTTATAAGCTTGCTCGGAGCTAGTGCCACCGTCTTTGTTCCAAAGATCTACGGTCTGTCCATTCTTTACAAAAGCGGTAAAACGCTCACCCAAACCATATACGAATTCACCTACACCGAGATCCAGCTCTTCACGCATATACGTGTTGCCGTCTTGATCCGTGATATAAGCCATGGACTTGAAACCGCTGCCTGTAATTCTCTCGTCTCCACGATAGAAATCCACAGCCCATTGTTGGCCTTTGCGAATCACTACACGCAGTCCGCCGCTGATCAGCACAGTCTCGGAATCGTTTTCTTCAATCTTAACGTGATCTCCAGTACCTTTCGTGAGTTCGAAGACTGGACCGCGTTCTTGTACGCCATCATGATGAATAATCTTAACCCCTACCACACCTGGAAGCGGGGAATGAAATTTTACAGTAAGCAGGGTTGAATTCAGCGTCGCTGAACGCCCTGTGATTGGAGTTGTTTGAGTAATTGCTGTTAATCCATCTGGAGTCTTTTCTACAACATAATTTTGAACTGCACCGTTAATCGTGATACCATCACGCACCAGCCAGAGACCATCAGTAAATTTCATTGTGTACTTGCCACCTTTCAATTTGGTGTTTATAGTTGCATTATACCGATAAAAAATAAACAAAACTAATACTATATAGCTCATTTATAACACTATTTTGATGTTTTATCCGAAAGGAGTGGCATTTATGGACCGTACAACCCAGAGTTTGCTAAAAGAAGACAGAGTGCATGGCGATAGCATGTTTCCGCTTGCAGCTTATTGGATAGAATTACCGGCTGGAACACATGTCCTCGATACCCATTGGCATGAAGAAGCGGAGTTTTTTATGCTGCTCGAAGGAGAAATTCTGTTTCAGGTGGATACCGAATATTTCCCACTTAAAGCCGGTGAGGCTGTATTTATCGAGTCCGGTGATATTCATGCTGCCTATGTACTGAACGAAGATACGCCCTGCAAATTTTGTGCGCTCGTGTTTCTTCCTGATCTTCTCGCTAGTGCCCAATATGATACGATCCAGCAGAACACCATCTTACCCCTTCAGGAGAAAAGACAAAGCTTTCCTCGCCACCTAACACCGGCTGTGAAATGGCAGCATGAACTTCTGCGACACTTAGAACGCATGATGGACGCCTACGCTGCGCAATCTCCCGGGTTTGAAGCTTTTATTAAAGGCACGTTACTCATCATGCTCTCGCTGATTGCTCCAGAGGATCGTTTTGTAAACCGCAGCCAGCTGGATGACGCTGATACTACTAAGATCAATCGACTTAAGAAGATTATTCTCTATATTCAGGATAACTATCAGGAGCCGATTCGAACTCGGGACCTCTCCGACCTTATTCCCATGAGTGAAGGACAGTTCTGCCGCTTTTTCAAAGAAATGACCCGTAAGACTCCAGTAGATTACATTAACTCTTACCGAATTCGCCAAGCCGCCGATCTACTGCAACAAAGCAACAGAAAAATATCCGACATCGCATTCGAGGTCGGATTTGATAATGTGAGCTATTTTATTAAAGTGTTTCGCAGAGCGATGAAATGCTCACCTTCGGAGTTTAGGAAGGGGTCCCGTTGACATCTTGTTGTTCGACTTCTATTCATCGGTCGCTTCTTGAATCCAAACTGTCATCTCACCAATCCCGCGGTTTGCCCAGGTAAAGTATGGGATGAATTTCAACTCCGCAGGTTCCATGCTCCAGAGAGAATCACTGCGGTATAGTTCATCCGCCCATTCCTCCGTGGGTTTCATACGCTGTCCGGCTGCCCGAATCACTTTCACGCCTCCTGGGGAGCCCATCTGTTCTGAGATCGTAAACTCCGTCTTCCGTGGAAGCTGAAGCTGATACAAACCTTTACCGTTATCCACCTGCTCCATGCAATATACGAACGGCCCGCGCTGCAGTGCGACTTTGCTAAACGTCTGTCTGACTTGCGGATGACTCTTCATGATCTGGACCGGCATAGAGAATGAGATTTCAACCTCTTCTCCGGGTTTCCATTCACGAGTCAGCTCGATATAACCATTCTTATCTCCTGCAAAATAAGTCTTGTTCCCTCCATCCACTGTAACCTCAGCTTGGTCGCACCATTCCGGCATACGAAGTGCGAGCGTGAACTCACTGGTCTGTTCAGGAGTGATAATAAATCTGGATTTTCCTTCAGAGATGTATAGAGACTGTTGCTCAATCCTAACCGATGCCCCGTTTATTACGGCTTCCAGCTGCCCGCCAATGTAAAGCTGCACATAGATAGAAGCATCTTGAACGGTATAAACATACTGTCCGAGCGAAGCGAGTAGACGAGAGACGTTCGGAGGGCAACAAGCACAGCTGAACCACCCCTGACGTTCGGCCTTCACATGGTTATAATTTTTATTTTTACCAAGTACCTCCGGATAGACCTCCAGCGGATTCACGTAGAAGAATTTCGTCCCGTCCAGTGACATCCCGCTGATTACGGTATTGTATAACGCCCTCTCCATCACATCAGCATATTTGGAGTCTTGGTGTAAACGCAGCATACGCTTGGCGAAGAATATCAGTCCAACCGATGCACAAGTCTCAGCGTATGCTAAATCACCCGGTAAGTCATAATCGGCGGTAAAGGATTCTCCTTGCTCCATCGAGCCAATACCGCCGGTGATATACATTCGTTTATTGACGATGTTATCCCATAATTCGCAGCAAGCTGCCAGCATTCCAGCATCCCCGGTTTCAGCAGCGATATCTGCCATCGCTGTACACATATAAACCAAACGTACCGCATGTCCTTCAGCCTTGCCCTGTTCCCTCACAGGCAGATGAGACTGACTGTACTGATGATCGTGAACCATCGACAATTGGGGAAAATGTAATCCTCTTCCCCTCTTCTCCCACTCCTGCTCAAAATAATGAGGTTTCTCCCCCCGCTGATCCAAGAAATAGCGACTCAGGTTCAAATACTTCTCATTACCTGTGGCATGGTACAGTTTGACGAGAGCCAGTTCAATTTCCTGATGCCCATCATAACCCTTCAGCTTCCCTGGCTCCTGTCCAAATACCGTATCTATGTAATCCGCAAACCGCGAAACGGCATCCAGCAGCTTTCTTTTACCCGTTGCCTTATAATAGGCTGTCCCAGCTTCAATCATATGCCCTGCACAGTACAGCTCATGGCATTCCGCCAAATTACTCCACTCACGACCTGGTTCCTTAAGCGTGAAATAAGTATTAAGATACCCATCCTCCCGCTGAGCCTTGACGATAATATCAATAACACCGTCTACGACCTTCTCCAGCACAGGATCACGTTTTTCCTCTATTAAATAGGCTGCTGCTTCTAACCACTTAGCCACATCGCTGTCCTGAAATACCATGCCGTAGAATTCGCCCTGCTCAAGTCCAGCGGCGATTTTAAAATTGTGAATGGCATGGCTTGGCTCTGCTCCTGGTATACGATCGTTCAGCGCCTCCCATTGATAGGGAACCATAACCTCACGCACTAGACGAATATATTCTGACCAGAACGGGTCCTGAATTTGATTTTTCCTTACCTCGTGTGTTGCAACTGACTGACTCATGTTAGAATCTCCTCTCTTCTCTGTAGGGTGTAAATTCACACTACATCTGGTCTATCCCTTGACTCCGCCAACCGTCAATCCTTCAATAAAGAAACGCTGGAAGAACAGAAACAGAAGTAAAATAGGCAGGATGGCTAGCACCGCACCCGCAATCAGCGCATCATAATTGTTACCTAGTGGGGACACAAATGAAGCGAGCCCAATGGGCAGAGTGAATTGTTCGGTTGTCCGTAGCACAATAAGTGGCCACAAGAAGTTATTCCAGCTGTTCATCGCTTGCAGAATCGTAATTGCACCAAAGGCCGGAGCCATCAGCGGCACCATGATTCTGAAGAAGATCCCGTATTCTGTGCATCCGTCTATTCGACCAGCATCCATGAAGTCTCGCGGTAGACCCAGTGCAAACTGGCGAAAGAAGAATATCGGCAGCGGCGCCACCACAAACGGCAAGATAACGCCCCAAATGGTGTTAATCAGCTTCAGTGAGATGGTCAATTTATAAAGTGGAAGAATAATGATCTCCACCGGAATCATCATTACAACAAGAACGAGCGTAAAGATCAGGCTCCGGCCTTTGAATCGGTACATTCCTAGCCCGTAACCTACCATAGAGGAGAGCAGCAAGCTCAACAATGTAAAGAGTGTTGTAATCACTGCACTATTCTTATACCATGCAAAATAATTACCTGCCGCACCCACACCTGAAAAAATACTCTTATAGTTATCCAAACTCATCAGATTGAAATCTAGCCTGACATTCAATCCATAGCGGAATAATTCTGTAGCCGGTTTAAGGGATGCTAGAAATAATGCATACAATGGAAACAGCATGAACACTGCAAGAATAAGGAACAAGAGTAATAGTAGTATGGAGGCCGCAGAAAATTTATTTTTTTTGTTATCCTGCATCATCTTATTCCTCCTTCTTAAACAAGCCGGTAAGTGTTAATTGCACCAAGCTGACCACCAGTGTAATCGCCAGCAGTGTAATGCCAATTGCCGCCCCAAAACCGAGATCGAAATACTGGAAACCTTGTTGATAGATGTAACCTACCATTGTAAGCCCGATATTTTGCGGCGATGGCTTACCCGCCCACAGCATATAGCTTTCTGTAAACATGGCGTAACCGCCATATATAGTAATCGTCACGACATACACCGTGATCGGTTTCAAAAGTGGAACCGTAATCCTCATGAATTTACGCATTTTACCTGCACCATCGATTTCAGCTGCCTCATAGAGTTCACCGGGAATACTCTGCAGTGCAGATAAGAAGTACAGTACATTAATGCCTATCCATCGCCAGCCCGCGAGCACAAGCAGCGCAAACATTGCTAGATTCGAACTGTACAACCACTGCTTGCTCTCGAGCCCAAACAAATGAAGAATCGTGTTCATCAAAGCCCCATCCAATTCACCGAAAATGAGACGGAAGATCACCCCAGCAACAACTACGGAAGTCAAAGCAGGAATAAATATAGTCGATCTAAAAAAATTACTTGCTACCATTTTCTTCGAATTCAAAAATACAGCCAGCACCATCGGAACTGGTATTAAAAGAAGCAACGTCCAGAGTGTATACCTCGTGCTGTTAAACAACGCTGCCCCGAAATTTTCATTCCATAGCTTTTCATAATTATCTAAACCCACGAAGGATGTTTCTCCGGGTAATACTTCCTGAAAGCTCATAATGACAGCGTTAACCAGTGGATAAGCAAAGAAAATAAGAAAAGACAAAATAAAGGGTAACACGAATACATAAGGCGCTATTTTTTGCGAATTGCCCAGTTGATATCTTCGCTTTGTAGTGTGAACGATCTCCCTTTCTATTTGCATAACGTTACCTCCAGTCGGGTTAAATCCCCCCACATCCGCGGGTTCTTTCGTCTACTTATTGTCTGTCACCCCGTGTCTCGTACTCGCTCACTTATAACGGTACTCTTTATCGTGCAGGGGATGACAGACAACCAATAGAACATGATGCTTTATGATTCCTACTTCAGACTAGCCTGCACGTCTTTAAGTACTTGGGCCGGATCTTTCAGATCTTTAAAAATTTCTGGCATCGCCTTATTGCGAACGGCATCAAATACTTCAGGTGATTTCTCACGGATATTAACTGGAGCGATCTCATCTTTAACGCTAATGAGCGTATCAAAAATATCAGTCCCAAAATAATCAGTGAATTTATTCGCTTCTTTCATCGCCGGATCTGTCCATACATCCGTACGAATCGGGTCAAACCCGAGCTGTTTCCAAATTTGAATATTGCCTTCTTTAGACAATTTGGCATAAGACAAGAATTTCTTTAGTAAAGCCTCTTCTTTGGTTTGGTTCGTAATAGAAGTTGCTGTACCGCCCATCCCTGCTGAACGATTACCGCCTTCTTCCCATGCTGGCATTGGACGAATAATCACTTTTCCCTTCAGATCAGGAATATGGTCTGTGAAGCGATTCATAAACCAGAAAGGCATAAATACTGAAGCTGCACTGCCGGAATCCATGTATCCAAAATACTCCTCAGTATCGTGACCCGCGCCCGGAGCTACAGCAGCAACACCCTCCTTCACTAGCTTTTGAAAGAACTCCATCGTCTTCACATTAATCGGATTGTCAACGGTTACATTTCCGTCCGCATCCACTTGGTCTGAACCCTGTTGACTAATCGCTGGCCACCAAGACCAGTTTCCGTTCCCTTCAAAGGTAATCATCGGCTTGCCTGTTTTCTCAAGCACCTGTTTACCTGCCGTTTCCAGATCACTCCACAGCTTAATATCATCTGCGTTCACACCAGCTTGATCCAGGATTTCCTTGTTGTAGTACATTACAGTTGCGCCTACATGATAATCAATCCCGTAATAAGTGCCGTCTTTACTGTATATGTCTACTCTCGATTTGACGATATTTCCGAGCTCAGGCTCCAGTATGTCGTTCAGAGATACAAGCTGCGGTTTCCCTTTCATGAAATTCGGAAATTTACTTTGCTCAATATCAACTAAATCCGGTGCACCCACGCCTGATTGCAGTGCCAACAGTAGCTTGGTATGCATGTCATCATAAGGAATGGTTGTAGCTTCTAGAGCAATCTGTTCATCCGGATGACTTTCATTCCAGCTGTCCGCCATACTCTCATAGAATTTTTGGTGCGCATCCACAAAGGTCCAGAAGATGACTTTTTTCGCTTCCGTCTTAGTGGCGGTATCCGTATTCCCTTTGCTTTCGTTCGTTTTTGCTGGCTGGTTGTTTGAAGTTTTTTCTTTATTTCCTCCACCACAACCGCTGAGCCCCATAACTACAATCAACAATATAACCATCGTGAAAAGTGATGCCTTTTTCATTCAGCTTCCTCCTTGAATGATTTATATACTTAACCCCTTAGGGAGTAAGTTGGGGAGCGCTTACACAACGTAGCTTGTACCAAAATACCGCTTCAACATTGTGCATTGGATTACATTATTACAACATTAAAAGGAAACGCTTTATTTATAATAATACATGTTATATCATGAAAATAAACGATCGATTACAACCTGATTTTTAAAAATTACAACCTTTTGGAGGTGTAAGATGAGCTCCCCGATTCTCCACTTTATCACACCACCTATTCCTTATTTCATAGACTGTGGCCGTGCCCATTACGATGCTGGAGACTATCATATCAGTCGAAACTGCATCGGTGTGTTTGATCTCATCATCGTTAAGAAGGGCATCCTGCCAATCGCAGAGAACGATTTGCAGTGGGAATTAAAAGAAGGCCAATTTCTCATCCTTCGTCCAGACGCACATCATTATGGCTTCGCCCCCTGTCCTATAGAAACCGAAATCATTTGGATTCATTTTCAGACCTTTGGTAGCTGGAAAGAGTGTCAGGATATGAACGAATGTCTGGATAATCAGAGCGAGCTCATCGAGAACCATAAACAGAAAGCATATTTGAATCACTGTGATGTATGTTCGATCTTTATTCCGAAACATATGGAAATCTCACAAAAAGCAATGGAGGTGCTGGAGTTCTTTTTCCAGCTGGAACAGGAGCCCCAGTCGATGCGTAACTGGAAGCGTCAAGCCTCCTTCCAACAGTTCCTGCAATTCTTAGACCGTGATCTTGCCGAGGCGTCAGATGCAACCGCCATTCAACTGGCTGAGAAGATTGAGCTGTTCATTCGGCAAAACTACACACGTGAGGTGACCAACTCCCTCCTTCAAAAGGAGCTCAACTATCATCCCAACTACCTCGCTAAAAATATGCTGAAAATATACGGTGTAACGCCTATGGGATACCTTCTGTCCTATCGCCTGGAGCAATCCAAAAGACTGTTAATCCAGACCTCCTGGTCCATTGCACGTATTGCTGAAGAGGTTGGCTTTCATCATATTACTTATTACTCTTCCTGCTTCTCCAAGAAAGAAGGGATCTCTCCCTCAAATTTCAGACGAAAATTCACCTGTAAATAGACAAGAAGAAACGGTTGGCGCCCTTAAAAGGACGAGAACCGTTTCTTCAATTAATCACTTAAGCACGTTGCAAGCGAATAACATTCCAAGATAATTTAGATAAGGACGCCGTGAGGTGCCCGTCGACCGCTTTTGCATCCCCACGATCATGTGGTGTTACCGTAGCTTGCTGTGCTACTGTATTTACTGCTTTTACATCCGCGTTCTCCAGCACGGTATGCTGAATCACACGATATCCCTCAAATCCTCGAATATCACATTCCAGCAGCAACATGTCTTCCAGACTTTTATTTACCGCAAAAATAACCAGTTCCTCATTCTCTTCGTTATAAACTACACTGGAATCTAGCAGCGGTACATCCGTATAATCCTTACTGTCATATAAAGGTGAAGACACGATAGGATGCAGCACCGTTCCCCGGCCATACAAGGACGTATGCATATAGGGATAGAAAATACTTTGACGCCAAGCTAAGCCTCCACTTACGGTCATTATAGGTGCAATCACATTAACCAACTGAGCCAAGCAAGCAATCTTTACTCGGTCGGCATTGTTCAGTAGCGTGATCAACATACTTCCGACCATCAGTGCATCTTCAAATGTATACTGGTCCTCCAGTTGAGCTGGTGCTACTTGCCAAGGGTCAATCTGCTTGTCTGACTCCAGGGTATGAAACCAGACATTCCATTCATCGAAGGAAAGATACATCGTCTTCTTACTGCGTTTCTTTGCCTTGATACAATCACATACAGCGACGATTTCTTTTATAAAAAGATCCATATCCAGTGATTTAGCAAGATAGTTTGCCGTATCGTTCTCTGCATTTCCGTAATAGGTATGCAGGGACAGATAATCAACCTGCTCATAAGTATAATCCAGCACAGTAGCCTCCCACTCAGCATAGGTAGGCATGGAACGGAATGAGCTTCCGCAAGCCACCAGCTCTATGCTCGGATCAACCAGTCTCATCGCTTTAGCGGTTTCGCTTGCTAGTCTCCCATATTCGGTTGCTGTCTTCTGGCCAATTTGCCAAGGACCGTCCATCTCGTTGCCAAGACACCAAGTCTTAATGCCATGCGGCTCCTCGAAGCCATGAGATCTTCTCAAATCGCTATAATAAGAGCCAGAGGGATGATTGCAATATTCAAGCAGATTTCGTGCCGCATCTACGCCTCTCGTCCCTAGATTGACCGCCATCATAACATCCGAACGGATTCCTTTTGCCCAGCGAATAAATTCATTCGTGCCTACTTCATTGGGTTCTGTCGTTCGCCATGCTAATTCCAGTCTTCGAGGACGATCTGCTACTGGTCCTACTCCATCCTCCCAATTGTAACCGGATACAAAATTACCTCCAGGATAACGAATCATCGGCACACCAATCTCTCCGATCATTGAAGCTACATCTTGCCGAAATCCGTGTTCATCTGCTGAAGGATGGCCCGGATCATATATCCCTCCATATACCGCACGTCCCAAATGCTCAATGAACGAGCTATAAATTCTAGGATCTACCTCAGCCAGTTTGAATTCCTTTTCTATGGTCATCTTGGCCTTTTTCGACATGGTCATCACTCTCTCTCGTCTTCAGTTATGTTGATTAGTTCCACTACTTAAACAATTACAACCTACAAGTAAGCGTTATATTACTAATACTAACAACATCAGAGTGGAATGAATATCAAGATATTGAACTACTTTTTTAAAATTTCCAACCACTATTTCTTTATTAATTCTTCCTGTTCATCTACCGATATATTATAGATAGATCTTATCGTCGTAGGAGGAGAATGAGCTATGAATATAACGAATATGACCTCTGCTATGGGAACGAGACTTAATGTAGCTGTTAGTCACCAAACTAACGATAAAACCATAAATTCAAACAGCAAGACAAGTGGTAGCGGAGACCACTTATCGATAAGCAAATCTGCAAAAGCAGCTTTTCAAAATCAATCAAAAATGAGCGGAATGGTTGATTCTCTACTTAAACAAAAACAGAGTATCATCGATAGCAAGAACAGCCTAATTGAAAGAACCACCAAAAACTCACATAACCTTGATTCTATTCAAGATCAACTTAAGGAATTCGATAAACAGCTCCAAACCATTGACCAACAAATTGCGAAGTACACCTTTGAAGAGCAACAAAAGAACTTAGAAAAAGCTCAAAAAGAAGATCTATCGGATGAACCTAAAACCGAGCAAGAGATACAAAACGAAAGATTGAATACGATTGTTGCTATAAGCCAAAATGTTTCACAAATGGAGGTAGTTTCTTCTACCCATTCTAAGATGCATGGCGAGGCAAGAGTTCTGACCAAGGAAATCGAATCGGATGAAGCTCGTTCTACTCATTCTGCAACAGCCAAACGTGAGCAGCTATCCAAAATCGAAGATAGAATATCGGAAATGAATGAAACGTTAGGCGATACCATAAAAGACACCGGAGATAAAATTAAAGATCAGGAACGGACTGAGAAATTAGCCACCTACCAAGAAATTCAGCGTTTAGCCGAAGATTCTGATAAGTCGCAGCTAGAAATACTAATCTAACAAAGACAAAATCTCTATATAGAAAAAGCAATCGGACCCCTACCACATCAAAGGGGTTGCCGATTGCTTTTTTATATGCAGATGATGTTATCTTTCAACTATTCCTTCCGAATCACGATAAAGCAGGTGCTGTCTGGCAAGGCCACTTCCTGTCCGCTCTCATCCATGAACCTTACTCTATCGCGCAGCGCTTCGGTATAACCTTCTTGCAAGTAATGCCGGAAGACTTCAATCTTCGCCTGCTTTCCTAAAGTCTGTTCAATAAATGAGGCAAACTCCGTAGGGGTAAAGTAACCAAACTGTTCTTGGACCTCATGAATGTAAGCCTCCTCGCCCCAGGTATACGTATATAAAAATTCCATGGCATCATTAACAGGCATGAGTACTTCTTCTTCCCCTAATCTCTGATACTGAAGCTGACGTCCGGCAAAATCCTTCGCATAACGCTCCAGCCACGCCATACCGTCCTCCTCCAGAAAACGAACTTTCCGCAGCAATGCTGTGGGTTCAGTCATAATCCCATCACGGATAATGATAACCCCGCCCACTGACAATACATCAAAAGCACTTCGCAGGGCGGCCGAGACGGTGTCATGATTGAACTTTTTACCATTAAGCGGCACATAAGAATATAGCTCATGCAAAATCGAAGAAAAGATTACCGTACCCACCGTTCCAGCCTCTACGAAATCTTCAAGGTTCAACGCATCTCCCTGCAGGACCTCCCACTGACGACCTTCCCGTTGCTTGCGCTGCCGCAGAGCTTCCACTACATTGCTCGATATATCAATGCCGATAGGGGTAACCTCTGGCATCCGCTCTTCCAGCAAATCCAGCAGCACACCGCCGCCAGGGCCGATATCCAGCACTTTTTTCCCAATGACATGCTCCAGAATCACCGCCTTATAATCTGCGGTATTATTCATTTGACTTAAGTAGGTATCTTCATTATGAAAACGGTCGAAGGCGTCTCTGCGTAGCTCGAACAAGTCGAATAACAGCAACACAGCACGTTCATACAAGGGCGATTTTTCAGCTTCCATACAGAATTCGATCAGCTTCTCTGCCGCTGCCGAGAATTGGAACTGAAAAAACACCGTGTCTGGCAGATGCTCCTTAGCATATGGACGAAGCATTAGATGAGGATTCTCATCAGGTAAAATCCCTTTTTCGATATCCTCCCATGTAAGCTCTGATAAATATTTTTCTATAATCCGCTTCTTATAAACATTGATCTTCTTAACACCCTTGTAGTCATAGTAAATGCTGTTCATAACCTGCTCGAAGCTGATATGGCCTAGGGGTTCATTCTGAGCCCTTTGAGCTGCAAGCGACATCACCTTCAGAAATTGCTCTAACGAGAAGGTCTGCATTGCAGATTCCACATACCAGAAGATAGTGTTACTTAAAGACTCCAACCGTTCCGCATGGAAGCCTTCCTGTGTCAGCTTTGCCCATTCGGTAGTGAAATCCTCTCCTCTAGAGATCGGACCTAGCCGCATTCTGCGCAGTCTTTCTTTCATCGGCATTGGACTAGCAAGTTCACCGGATGCAATCAGAGTGATAAGCTGTTTCACTTCATGCTCTACATTCAGCCATAGCTCGG
This sequence comes from Paenibacillus sp. FSL P4-0184, assembly GCF_038004625.1. Lineage (NCBI taxonomy): Bacteria > Bacillati > Bacillota > Bacilli > Caryophanales > Paenibacillaceae > Paenibacillus > Paenibacillus sp. FSL P4-0184. The sequence continues at coordinate 1,156,575 of NZ_JBBORN010000001.1, forward strand.
GAGATACAGCTCCGATGATGCAATGATTGAGTACGGTTAGCAAGCGTTCAAGTTCCTCGGCAGTCAGTAACTGTTCCTCCACAAGATCACGAAGCGGCTTATTTACTTCCGGAGGCACCTCCCCACGGATTTGCTGTCCTATCAGTCCATGGGTTTCAATAAGCCGATGAACCAGTGAACTTTTGTCAGAGACCGTACCGCTCAAATGTTTCCCGTATAACTGTGCGGAGCCAATGTTATGTACAAAACAGTTAATGCCTTCCTCCTGCCAAAGTAACCGCTCCTTCAATGTGCCACCCTTAGCTGCTTCTGACCAGATTAATGTTTCTTCCACAAGCTCTTTGATCCAAATCGAACGGGGAAGCTGGTCTAGCAGCTGCAAACTGCGTTCCACATAATCCAGCACGGGATTCCTGTGGTCCAACTCCTCCAGAGATTCCACACGCTCCAAATTTACAATCTGCTCCTCGGCTTGGACAATAAGCTTCAGCCAGAGGTTATCCTCCAAATGATCTTGTATTCCTTCACGGTATAAAGTGATGGCTTCCAACGATTTCAGCATATACTCCTCCTTCGCTCCAAAGTGGAGACTAAAAAGACTTATTATTATATATACACTCCCGTTAATTAAAAAACAGAACCAGGATTCATGAAATTGCCATGTCCCGATTCTGTTTATATTCCAATCCTCAAGTTCCGAACCGTTGCCGATATCCGCACTTGCGGCACAGCTCTTCTACTGCCTCTCTACGAGAGAACCCGTAAAACAGATTGTTCGCTCGCTCACCCTCTACGATTTCTGAGAAAGGAGTCTCATGAATGTTGCCGAGGTTAATGACTCCTTCACCATCCAGACAGCACGGTACAACGGTACCATCCACAAGGATTGCCGCTTGGCTGCGTAGTGCATGACAGAACCCTTTTCCGTCATCTTCCGGCTCGTTCAGTGCAGGCCAACGGAACTCATGGTCCTGATTGAGATATACCCGTGGGGCAACCTTGACGCCGCTGCCAGGTACAACCTTTTCTTCGATCTTGAAATCAAGGTTAAAGGCTTCCTCCAGCACAGCAAGAGTCTCACGGTTCCGATTCTTCTCCAGATTGGTCAGATTATCCTCTGTCAAATTCCACAGCCGGAAGGAAATAATGACCCCTTGCGCGGAGGCTTCCCGTACAAAAGAAATAATCTCCGACAAATACCCTTCGCGGTTCTCAGATCCTTCATGCCCATCAAAGCTATGCAGAGAGAAGTTCATCTGTCGAAGTGCAGGTTTGCCGAGAATCTTAGGGCCAGCCTTATGAATTAACGTACCATTGGTAGTAATATTGACCTTGAACCCTTTGGCATGTGCCGCATCCAGCAGCTCACCAATCTTGGGATGCAGCAATGGTTCACCTTTTACGTGAAGGTAAATATAATTACTATGTGGCTTAATTTCATCTAATATCGTATTAAAAGTATCGAGCTTCATAAAGTTCTTCGTTCGGGCGGTTGGTGGACAAAAGCTGCAGGATAGGTTGCAGACGCTTGTTATCTCAATGTATACCTTTTTAAAAGTCTTCAAGTGCTGCTCCCCATTCTATTTATAGATCTGCGGCATAGCGAAGGCCGATCTGTGCTCTGGCTTCCTCCATAACTTCTGCTACTGCCAAGGAATTCGCATGTGTATTAACTCTGCTTTCCCGTTCACCATTCTTAATTAAGTTGATAAATTCCTCAACCTCATAATACATAGACTCGAATACTTGAGGCTGCGTAAGCTCCTCGACGGTTCCATCGCGATAATGAATCTTCACTTGGTAGGGTTGGTTGATCTTATCGATCACCATTGTACCACTTTCCCCTTGAATCTCGGCTGGCAAATAGGAATCAGCGATCTTGGAATGCATCACAACTGCATCCATATCATCATATTGCATGACAATACTTCCTTCTCCATCCACTCCAGAAGAGAGCATTAGACCCACGGCCTTTACAGACTTCGGTTTCCCGAACAACACTACCATAGGATACAGGCAGTAAACGCCAAGATCCATCAACGAGCCATTAGAGAAGGCTGGGTTAAAAGCATTTAATACCGTTCCCTGTCTATAGGCGTCATATCTCGATGAGTATTGACAATAGCTCGCAAAATAACGACGTACTTGACCAATCTTATACAAATTGTCTCTGATCACTCCGAAATTCGGCATGAAGGTCGATTTCATTGCTTCTACCAACAACACATCATTGTTCTGAGCGGCTTCAATCATTGCTCTAAGCTCCGCACTGTTTGAGGCAGCTGGTTTCTCACAGAGCACATGTTTGCCATGATTTAAGCACATAATCGCCTGCTCAGCATGCATGGAGTTCGGGCTTGCAATGTAAATAGCATCGACATCTTTACTGGAAACCATATCTTCCAAATTCGTATAAATTGTAGCTCCAGCATATTTAGCAGCAAAGGCCTGACCTTTCTCCATTGTGCGGGAGTACACGGCTGTCAGGATAAAGTCCTCATTCTCCAAGCCGGCTTGCACGAAGCGGTCTGTAATAAAGTTTGTTCCAATGACCCCGAAACGAATTGTCATGATAATCCCGTCCTTTTTAGTTCTTACTAAAGCTCTATATGCTATTTTCTCACTCTCAGGGTAGTCATGTCTACTTTTCAGGACAAATTTCCGACAAATTCCGATAGATCCACCTTGTGAAAAAAAGCACCACTCCTTCATCTTTTGTCGATATCAAACTATTCATAGTAAACAGCGACACTTTTTGTCGAAGGATGCAGTAAAACATCCCCACAAAGTGGACCTTTGCTTCGATGCATAATCAGGTACTTTGCGGGGACCCCAAATATAAACGTTAAAAAAGGCTCCCATTCTTAACTTAAGAACAGGAGCCTGCTGAGCCATATGGATTTACAACTTATTTATAAAAAGCCTGCAATTGACGCACAATTTCATCCTTGTCATGATCCACTACGGTTTGGTGTTGTGGCATCTCGAACAACGCTTTAATTTGTGCCGGGAATTCCTGCTTAATGTCAATCAGAGTAATCGCCTCATCAAACTTAGCTGGATGTGCGGTCGCGAAGGTAATCCCAATCTCATCCGAGCCATTAAAAGCTTCGTAAGCTGCGATTCCACATGCAGTATGCGGATCAAGTAGGTAGCTATATTCTTTTTGATACTTAGCAATTGTATTCAAGCATTGATCATTCTTCACGCCAAGCGCTGCAAAATCCTTCTGCACCTGCTGAAGCGCCTCGCCTTCAACCGTAATCTTGCCCTCGGTTTGCAGCTTGGACATATACGCGGATAGTTTCTCGGAATCCTCGCCTACCAAATAATATAGATAACGCTCAAAATTGCTCGCCACTTGGATATCCATCGAAGGACTGTATGTGCTTGTGAAGCTGCCCGGTTTGTATTCACCCGTGTTCACGAAACGCTCCAAGATGTTATTTTCATTTGTAGCAATAATCAGTTTGTTAATTGGTAATCCCATTTGCTTCGCCAGATATCCGGAGAAAATATTACCGAAGTTGCCGGAAGGCACGCTGATGTTAATCTTCTTCTCGTTGCTGCCATCGACATGCAAATACGCATAGAAATAATAGACAGTCTGCGCCAGAATACGTACAAAGTTAATGGAGTTGATCGCACGCAGATGATAACGGCTCTTAAAGTCGAGATCCGCGAACAGATCCTTAATCACCTTTTGGCAATCATCAAAGTTACCATGAACAGATAGGTTCAGTACATTGCTGTCATCAACTGTAGTCATCTGCAGCTCCTGCACTTTACTAACCTTACCATGCGGATGAAGAATACAGATCTTGATTCCTTCTTTGCCGCGGACACCCTGAATCGCAGCCGCCCCAGTATCCCCCGAGGTTGCTCCGAGGATGTGGATGATCTTGTTCTGCTTTTTGGAAATATACGAGTACAGCTCACCCATAAACTGCAGTGCTACATCTTTGAAGGCAAAAGTAGGGCCATGGAACAATTCTAATACATACAGGGAATCATTCACTTGGTGAATAGGCGTTACTTCCGGCGTGCGGAAATTGCCATAACTAGTATTGACCATTTCCTGCAAATCTTCTAAAGGAATCTCATCATTAGTGTAATAGGCGAAAATCTTCAGGAACAATTCCTGGTAGCTAAGACTTCTCCACTCTTCTAAAGTAGCTGCTGAAACGACAGGAATCTCGGAAGGAACCATCAATCCGCCGTCATCGGCAAGTCCCATCAACACCGTATCGATAAAGCCTTTAGGTTCCACATTGCCTCTTGTGCTTATATACTTCATGCTCATCCTCCTGAACCCCTCTATATACTATATATAAATATAAGTTTCACTTTATCGTTGCCTGTTTTCCCTATATACTACCACGTTTACGCGCTAAAGTCCGTTAATTCTTTGTCTTATTTTGCAGCTCTTTCCAGACGGTTTTGTTGCTGTACTGCCGTTCCGTGCTGACATCCTTGCCGAACCATTCCGGCGCCTTGAAGCTTTCCGCTTCCTCCAAAGATTCAAATTCAACCTCCAGAACGGACAATTTCAGCTGAGAATAGACGTCGATCTCAACCGTTGTGTCATTCCACACCGCCGTAATCCGCTCTTTGACCAAGGCTACCGCATTTACTGCCTCAATCATCTGATTATATAAACCCTCCGAGATAAAATATTCGATCTCTTCGCGTTTGATCCCTTTGCCATCCTTAAACGTGTGTGTATACGTTACCTCACCTGAGTCCAGATCCGTAATTTTACGCACACGCAGCTCTTGTCCGCCGTCTATCGCCAGATACGTCTGATCGATATTATGCCGGGTCACAATCTTCAATTCGCCTTCTTGAATAAGCTGCTCCGGAAATTCCGGCAGCAGAAACTTGCGTTCGATCTCCAAAGCCATGATGTTTCGCTCCTCTTCGTGCCATTTATTTTATATTAATAATCATCATAGGGGTGAGACAAACCCAAGTCAATGTAGATTATGGGGAAAAAGGTCTTGTTCTTTTCGAATTACCTCAATAATAGAAACAGCGGCAGTCATGGACGTGGAGACAAAGCCTTAGACTGTCGCTGTTTAGTTGAGCTATAGTTACCCGTTAGCTTAACGAATAGTGGTTAATTTTACGTTATCTAAAGATTTCCTAACAAAGCGGACATATTTTTTTGATTTTCCGCAAGCCAAATCATTTCCTTCGCAAAGCGAGCTGGCGGTACACTATGTTGATCCATGTTAGCATTAATCCACCATGTGCTTTCCATATACCACAACAACTGTAATGAATGTGTTAAATAGCCCTCTACCACGTCGCGTTCCTCACTGTACCCTTCCATAAACGCCGAAGCCAGGGAGACATCTAAATTATCATCTAAGGCACATGACATCACAGCACGAGCTACATCAAGCTGCGGATAGTCATATTTTAGTCGATCAAAATCTAGAATTGCAGATAATCCGTTATCATTAAATAAAAGATTATCTACCCAAAGGTCACGATGTGCCCAGCCTGTTTGAAGTAATTCGAGTAGTTCTATATTCATTTCTTCAGTAGCTTTAAATTGAGTTTCTATATCAGCAAGCAGCTGAGGTTTACCAAGTTCCTTAGTCTTTTCCCAAACGGAGTTCCAATGTGCTAAACGCTCCTCACGACTTGGAGGAATAAATTGTGGACTATTTTTAATGCCAAGTGTCCCGTCATTTAACAATCGATGCATTTTTCCTGTTGCTCGACCTAAATCATATATTTGATGGACATTGATTTTACCTGGTGAAATTAGTTTCCCCCGGCAATACTCCATCACCAGGAAGCGTTCTCCATTATCAGATTCAAGCAAAATACTTTCATTCTGTGATAGCACTTTGGGGCAAGCTAGACCTTGGTCATACAATCTAATCTGTTGAGAGAGTGCTAACAATATCTCCTCTGACTTATATAATTTATATCTTTCTTTATTGTATTGTTTAAGTAACAATTCCCCTGCATCCGTCGTAACTTTCCACTTTAAGTTTAACCAGCCTCGTTTTATCGAAGTAGTTTCAATTACATTCATACCGAATAAACGATGAAATGTTTTTAGTAGGTCATCCAAGATCATTTCCTCTGTTAATATTGTCTCCATCTGGTCAACTCCTATATTTATAGTGTATAAGTTTTTATTCCTTATGGAGACCTATATAACCTCTGGGATAAATCTAAGTTTTTGCGTTAAACTGCCTTTAATAATCAATCTGTTATTAATTTTGAATACATATTGAGATCTATAAACTTCCCGTTTACTCTTTCATACCTTCTTAAGGTTCCCTCAAACATAAAGTTCAGTTTTCGCAAGACTTTTAATGAATTCACGTTTTCGGGTTCCACTTTTGCTTCGATTCGATTCAGCTTCAAAGTTGAGAATGCGTAATCTAACAAAGCACTTATAGCTTCTGAAGCATAGCCTCTTCCCCAAAATGCTCTAGCAATGTCATATCCAATCTCCGCTTTCTCATTTTCAAAGTCTAAGGAATTAAAACCACAAGAACCTATGATTTCATTGGATTCCATTTCAATTATAGAGAAACGAATAGCTTTGTTATCTAGAGAAAATTCATCAAGAAGTTTTATCATATCTTTTGCCTGATTTTCATCAGTAAAACTATCAATATTCATGAACTTGGTAACCTCTGGATCAGACCAAATTTTAAACAAACTTGGCGAATCCAATACCTTCATTTTTCTTAAATGTAATCGTTCTGTGTGTAACTCTGTAGTTAACATTATTTTTACCTCCATTAAATTTTAATAGTTGGTTTAAAAATAATGATCTCTGCGCATAGTTCAGTCCCTTCATTTTTCATTCCCCATTAGAATATCACACCATCGTTAAAACGAATAATATACCTCTTTTCCCTCAAGAAAATCGAGGCATAACGTGCTGCATATTTTGGAGGCGTGCTCTTTTATCCAACCGTTCCTCTCAGAGTCATGAATAAAAAATACGTAACTAATAAAAATATCCATAAATATTTGTCCTTCAATGTACCGAATCTCATCAAGCGAAAAGCTTGATATAGAAGCATAACCCTCCAAAAGCGTTTTGCGGAGCTCACTTTTCAACATGGAAGATGCAGAGCCCAAATCAAACAGGTAGTAACCATAACCAAATAAACAATAATCTATTAAGATAGGATTTTGTTCTGACACAACGACATTGCCCAGTTGAAAATCAGCATGAATGAATCCCCATGAGTTGTCCCTAGCGTCTAGCTCTGCTAATTGTTCTTTTACTACGAGTAGAACGCTACTAATAACTTCGTAATCCTCCTGAATAAGGGCTCCATTGTCTGTTCCCTTTCCAAGTTCTATTAAAGTTTCATCAATCTTTGTGACATTGTATACAGGTCTATGTAACTCCAAGGGCATTAGCGTTCGCGAGAATTCATGTAAACTGGCAAGATTTCTACCTAATCTATAAACAATCTGTTCAATGTTATCTTCATCTTGGGTTAGCGTGGAGCCTTCGATCCATTCTAAAAGAGTGGCCAAACTAGTACCCAATTGCTCTGAACTATATTCAGTAACCAGTTCCCCTTTTTGATTTAGAACAGGTCTTTGAACTTTTAGTATGTTCTTCTGATCGATTTCTCGCAGAAAAAACATTTCTGCCTGTAATCCATCTCGAGTATGTTGTAAGCCTGAGAACCCTTCAGATATTGGTTTATGTATACGTAACAAATAATTCTTGTTATCCGTTTTGTCGGTCACTTTAAATGTAATATTCTCATTATGTCTAATGAATTCAATGATGGGATCGATGAACGAATACTGCAACAATACTTTCTCAGCTTCAATGATCATAAGACTTCCCTCCTTCAAATCTAGAATATTCTTTATATTGTACCTGTTGCTCGTTGTATTTTGTTGGAATTAATAACTATATTTAAAAAGTATCCTGTTGAATAGCTCCTATAACAAAATAGAGTTACATATTAGATCTCTAATACGTAACTCTACTTATTTCATTAGCTTTTATTCATTCCATTAATGTAATACCAATACACCGAAGCCTTCCAGAGTAACCTCACCCGATAATGTTGTTCCGCTCAGTAAATCTGTTTTGGTCTCATGCAGATGTATGGAGGCAGGCAATTCACTATAATTAAGTAAAAAAGTGTAACTGGAAGAAGTCCCGTTACGAACTTGCAGCTCTACATCTTCAGGGAGCACCAGCCAATCTACTGGCGGCTGCAGACCGATTTGTTCTATGATTATGGACGCTGCTTGTTCATTAAAGACTGCTCCGTAATACCAAACCTCGCCTTTGCCGCGACGATTTCTTGTAACCGCCGGTTTTCCCGCGTAATAGTCCGAGGCATAGACTGCCATGACTTCGACCGAATCATCCCCAATCCGGAGAATATCATTAAAATCATCTGCCCCAGTAGCCCCTTCTGCCGCACCCGACCAGCTAATCGTCGTTGGCTGACGACTACCTTTAACCATGGTGAATTCTTCGACTGTGATCCCGCATAGATCCCTAGCAGCACCTGGGAATGGTCGCATATAACATTGACCACGTTCATCCTTATAACCGGTTCTACATCCGAAGATCAGTTTTCCACCTTGCTTAACGTATTCATCCAAAAGCGATGCTGTCTCATCTGTCATGATCGCCGGGTGAGGATAGATAAGCACGTCATACCGTGCGAGCTCTTCCAGCGTTGTCTTTTTGCGTAAATAGAGTACGTCATTCGGGATATGCTTCCGCTGAAGCGCCTTGTACCACTCCTTATTGCTCTTCCACATAAATGGGCCATGCCAAACATCGTATTCTCCATCCCACTCATTAGCATAATCACGAACAATAGCAACGTTAGCCTGATTACGGGTGCCGATAAGTGCTTGCCCTGCCCCCGCCAGCTCTTGACCGATCTGTCCCGCTTCCCGTACTCTTCGGTTCGGCTGGTTATGGTAGTCGTTAATGCCATGCCAATAAATTTCATTGCCCATCGTGGCTGTCCGCCAGCGGAAATACAGCACCATATCTGCGCCATGAGCGATCGATTGATAGGTCCATAACCGCATCTGTCCCGGCTTCGGAGATGGCATATCCATCCGGTTCACCCAGCCACCCGGTCCCGACTGCTGCTCCATAATACAGAAATTAGGGGAAATAGAACGGACAACAGATAATGAAAGTCCCCAGCCTCTGTCATTCAGCGGATTCCGCTCATTCGGATCATAAAAAATAGTCGAGAACTGCGGATAGGAATCATAGCTGAAGAAATCCAGTAATTCATCCGTCAATTCATGGCTGTCGAGATGCCCGAACAGACCGTTCGTTGTTACCCACTGCTTAGGGGCAAGTTTACGGATGATGTCCGCTTGGTTTTTGGCAAAAGAAATCGTATTATCCGATATAAACCGCTTTTCATCCAAAGCCTGATGGGGATTGGGCTGCTTGGGTGACGGGGTAGGACGCGGAAGATACACCTGAGACCAATCACTATAACTCTGATTCCAAAAAACAGCCCCCCAAGCCTCGTTTAGCCGCTCAAGCGTGACATATTTCTGCTGCAGCCATTCCCGGAAAGCCTTATGGTCACTCTCTGAATAAAATTCACTGATCTCGCAGTTGAGCTCATTATCAATTTGCCAACCGACCACACCTGGATGATTGCCATAATGTTCAGCCATCTGTTCTGTAATCCGAGCACACAGCTCACGATATTTGGGGCTACTGTAATTATAATGACGGCGCATGCCATGCTGTAGGGTAACACCTTCATACGTCACGTTTAATACTTCTGGATACTTATGGGTCAGCCAAGCTGGAGGTGTTGCCGTCGGCGTACCGAGCACAACCTGAAGACCATGTTTATGAGCTAAATCAATCGCCCGATCAAAGAGCCCAAACTGAAATTCACCCTGGACTGGTTCAAAAATAGACCAAGCAAACTCCCCAATCCGAATGATTGTAAAGCCTAGTTCCCGCATCCGGCGATAATCGTCCTCCCACATGCTTTCCGGCCAGTGTTCCGGATAATAACAGACGCCAAGCTCGAATTTTTCTGTTGCGACAGGTTTCTTCATGATTACCTCCAAAGTATTAAAAATATGCTTTCAGTATTTTATAATTCTATTGTAGTATCAGTATTAATAAGGCTTATATAACAAAATATTGCGATCATATAACTATCTTGCGTTAATTACCTTAATCCAACTAGCGCACTGATGCGCGACAGAAATGAGTGCCATATAACATGAAGAAACAATGGTATTTGCCGACACCAGCTTTTTCAAAATATGTCTGTTATCCTGAATTTTTGGGACATTACAGTCACTTTCCACAGCATACCGAGAGAAGAAGTGAAGGATTCCTGGGAAGCTATAACCTGCATTTAATCTTTGGTGGGGAGGGTTATGTATTCCATGAGGGCGAACGTATTCCAATGAGCAGAGGACGTGGGTTTCTTTACCCTAAAGGCGCCTACCAGCAGTACGGCTCTGATCCCGGAGAGCCTTGGGATGTTCGTTGGGTTCATTTTAGCACTCAAATTGTACTCCCCTTATTAGAAGAAGTGGACCAGTCTAGTGCATACCTGTTCACTTTTGATTTGGACGCTAAGCTGGATGAGCTATTCGAGGAAATGTATTTGCTGAGCGCTTCCTATGTAACACGTAGTGAACCAAGACTATCCGCGCTTCTGTACGAGCTTCTAGTGAAATTGCTGCAGAACTCCGAACCGCTTCACGGCTCAGTACCGCACGAGGTCAGGCAGTCTATCCGCAGTGCCGCAGATATCATTCATGTCGAATGTGCCCGTCCTTGGTCACTGGAGTCGATGGCAAGACTAACCGGGTACAGCAGCTATCATTTTCTACGGCTGTTCCGAATGGTTATGGGCAAAACACCAAACCGTTATTTAACGGATTGTCGACTGGCCAGAGCCAAGCTTCTACTGGTTTCTACTGGACTCTCCATTGCTCAGGTTGCGACTCAGTCCGGTTTTGCCCAGTCCAGCTATTTCATTAAAGTGTTCAGAACGTTCGAGGGGATGTCCCCCGTAAAGTACCGTCAGGCTTTTGGATCATAATTCCTTACACGTTGAACGAGAAAAAACCGAACGACAATCAGAGAAAACCCTGAAGTTCGTTCGGCTCAACGGCAAACTTATTTTATTTCTTTCATAAATGCCTGAAAATCTTCTACGATTTCTTTTGCTTTAGTGCGATATAAATAATGTCCCTCTTCAAACTTCACTATTTTTCCATGTACAGAGTCCTTGATTTGCTTTTCATGCTCTGGTATCCATCTATCCGTTGCTGGTTGATTCGCTTGTATAAAGAAAATAAGAGGAAGATTTTTAGGAAATGTTAAACTTTCAGCTGATTTAAAATTTGAATACATCATTCCAGCTTCATTTAATTGGGTGGGATTAAATATGTTTTTGCGATTGATCAATCTCATTTGTTCTTTTGTTTTTTCATCAAATGGTAGTTCAGCAATGGGGTCAGCACTAAGTTTCATTTGCAATCTGATTAGACCTGATTTTTTGAGCAGATTTATAGTTCTTAATTCCGAAGCTTCGATCTTCCTCTCGCTTATCGATGGAACACTACTATCAAGCCCGACAAATGCACTTACTTCATTTTCATATTTGTTAACATAATCAAGTCCGTAAATGCCTGAAATGGAGTGGCCCATTAGAATATAACGGTCAATATTAAGACCCTGTAAAGCTTCATGAATTTCACTTACAATATTCTCTGTGCTGCGCTCCTTTTTGGTCAGATCACTTAATCCATACCCAAAAGGCTCAATCATGACAACTTTGTAAAACGGCGACAGTTCATCTATTAATGCTTTAAAATCAAGAGCTGGCGCTGCTGTGCCATAACCCGGTAGTAGCACGACTGTTTCTTCACCTTTTCCTTGAATATAAACATTCATGTTTTTCCCATCTACGGGTACTAACTGACCATAGGGTTCTATTTTATTTTGTTCCGATTTATTGCTGATCAAATTAACTGTATAGACAATAGCGAGAAAAAGCATGATTGCGATGAGTATTGCGCCTATGGTTTTCAATAAAATGTTTAGTATTCTACTCGTTCTCGTGCCCGCCTTCACACTCATTACCTCTCTTAGTTTCACTCACATCTTCTCCTGTCATCCTCTGTCTATTGGACCACCATAACCGACTGCTACAGTAAGGTTAACCAATGAAGATGTACTCCTCATGTCTTCAATATGAACGGAATATGAATTAACGAAAAAACGATACAGCATCATACTTTTATGAGTCCTCGAATCACTCACACAATGAAAATATAACGTGCTCTAAATCATCCATATCCATGCCCTCCGCAGGACTAGAGACTGGAGACTAGAGACCAGAGGCCAGAAAAATCCTGCAATAATACAGTTTTTTGTTAAGAAATCCTGATCACTATGTCCAAAAGCTGCGAAAATACAGGAATATCCCTACATATGGCTCGAGGGCTTTTTCTAGAGCAAGAATAACTGCAGATTTGCAGGAATATATTACTTTTGCCAACTTAGTACCATTAAAAACTGTACTTTTGCAGGATTATACCCTTGACCAGTCCTTGCATCTACATTAAAAAGCCAAGAGCCGGGCTCTTGGCTTGCTTTTTATTGAAAAAATAAAATATCTATTGCCGCATCTTCAATTTAAAGCATCCGCTAACATAATCCTGCTGGACATCTGGCAGTGCCAGTCCTACCTGCCTTAGACCGTCACCGCCGAAGAAATAATCCCTCATCTTCCTGAATTGAAATCCCCATGCGATAGTCCTTCTCTCCTTAAGATTTACAGTAAATCTTCGCTCACAAAATCAACCATCGATTGAACCTTCAGCCCCTTAGGAGTGCCTGGAATCCAGTCCCTTCCATCGTTCCCGCGTTTCGAGAACGTTATCGTCTTGGGCTGCCCTGGGAGAAGATCAAAGTAATTGTCAGAGAATATCCCTTCATCTTCTGAGGTCAGGTATACGCCTCTAGCTAATACATCGCTTGTCACAGTGAAGCTTAGACCTCCGCTATCTGGAGTTTCCGTTATATTAATTACTGAACGCTGCAACCGAATTTCTTTTTCTGGGATAAAATAGTGCACCTTACGATCTATCATCTCGCCATTAGCCTGCAAGCTGATCTCAAGCAATACATCGTTCGATCCATGACCTTCTAACAATTCCGCCACTGGAGACGAGAATACGATAGCCGCTGAATCGGCTCCCAGCTCAACAGGATATGTCCACTCTCGCAGTACCGAACCGTTAAACTGATACAATTTAAGCCCCAAATCAGCGGTGACTGCTGTTCTTAAATCAGATACGACATGAACGTCTATCCGCTCGTGGTCGGTACCATCAATAGACAACAGAACATCTTGAAAGCTTGAGCGCACGGTATATTGCAATGCTTTCCAGCGTCCGTTGTAATCCATCCCCGCCCAAGAAGCGACTGGCCAGCAATCATTCATCTGCCAGTATAAAGTACCCATACAATAAGGTTTATTTCTTCTGTGACTTTCAATCGCGATTCGAATCGCTTCGGCCTGGAGGATTTGACTCATATACAGAAATGATTTAAAATCCTTCGGTTGCGGCAGATACATATCCATGTATTCCTTGATCAGCAAATTTCCGCGTCCATTCTTCTGATGAGCCAGCATCACCTCTGAGGTAAGCTCCAAATCCTGCTCTTCAGCATAGCTCATTACGGTCTTTAGTTCCGGGAACGACTGGAATCCGTATTCACTCATAAAGCGGCCAACCTTGGTATTATAATTCTCAAAAGGCTCAATTCCGTGCCACACGCCCCAGTAATGCACATCCCCATCGCCCACAATCCGCGTCGCGTGTTGATTCATATCTCCAGTCAAATTCCGCATCGGTGAAGACGGCCAATAGTCCACACCTGGATGGAACGCGGCTACAGCCTCCGGTAGAATCCGGTGGAATATTTCCTCATAATCAGCCCACATTGTAGCTCTTTGCTCCGCGCTGAGTTTTTCTTTCCAGCCCCAGCCCATATTTTCCTCGAACTGTGACCAGGCCGAATCAATTTCGTTATTGCCACACCATAGGGCGATGCAGGGATGATTGCGCAATCTTTTGACGTTATACTCAGCTTCTTTCTTCACATTCGCAAGAAACGCTTCATCCCCCGGATACATGCTGCAAGCGAACATGAAGTCCTGCCAGACCAACAGCCCGTATTCATCACAGAGCTTGTAAAATATCTCCTCTTCATAAAAACCGCCGCCCCACACTCGCAGCATATTCATGTTTGATTCTGCGGCCGTGGCAATTTCATGCCGATACCGCTCCTCAGTTACTTCTGTGATGAAGCTATCATTCGGAATATGATTGGCACCTTTGGCGAAGACCGACACACCATTCAGTACAAAAGAAAATGAAGTCCCTTTCGCATCCCGCTCCCGAATCAATTGAATGCTGCGGAGACCGGTTCTTACACTTTTGCTAACTTCAACTTCCTTACCTTTCACCAAATCCGCTTGGAATGTATATAAATGTGGCTCGCCCAGCCCTCTACACCACCAGAGCTGCGGCTGATCTACCACGATATCCATCTCTATTTGTTGCTTGCCACTCTTTAAGGAAACCGCTTGTATCGACTCTAAACCATCAGCACTCATTCGCAGCATTCCCTGCCATGCCGCAGGAGCATCTACTTCAATAATTGCGGTTAATTGAGCCTCTTCCTTTGTGATCACATTTTGGCGGATATAGAGATCTATGATTTGAACTGAATCACGTCCCTTAAGGGCCGCTTTACGCCATATTCCACTAGTCAAGAAACGCGGACCCCAATCCCAGCCGTAATGATAAGGTGCTTTGCGGGCAAAAACACTAATCCGCTGTTCCTCTAGTCCCCCAAGCTCGGATTGATCATTCGGTGCAGGTAACGCATACGCCAGCTTCTCTAGCTTAGGTAGATCCTCTTTAACTACAGAGCGGAATCTCACTAGTATATGGTTTTCACCAATCTTCAACTGATCTTTAACATCCACTCTCCACGCCAAAAACATATTGTCTGCAGCGAGCACATGTACATTATTCACATACACGTCAGCATATGTATCAAGACCTTCAAAAATCAGTTCTGTGCAAGTAAGCTCCAACCACTCTTCACCAAGCTGCAAAGTGGTTTGATATTCCCAATCCTTCTTGTCAATCCATTGTAGGTTATGTTCATTTGTTCCATAGAAGGGATCTTCAATCTTTCCGTTCTTCAGTAAATCCGTGTGGACCGTGCCTGGCACAGTAGCCGGAAGCCACTCCTCGTCACCACAGCTTCTAAATTCCCACTTCGCAAGATTCATCTCTAGATGTTTCATAATATCCTCCTAATTGCTAAAAGTTTTGTAGAGCATATGCTTCTCCAAGTGACTTCGTACAAAACTCACTTCGAAAGCGTCTGCTTAAGTTTTGTAAGCCTATTCATCTTTCAAAATAACATACCTCTTCTAGCATTTCATTGAATCCACTTGTTATTCTTGGTATTTTGTTATCCATTCGTTAGGTATACACTAATTATAATCGTTCAAACAAAACAAATAAAGACAATAAATAATAATACAATACATTTCTAAACGCTTTATTTAAAGCTATAATGTTCATGTAAACGCTAACAAAATAATGAAAAGGGGATTAAGTTATGAGAAATAAGTTATTTCCGTTATCTTTTGTTATGGTTATGTTTTTATCATCAACGCTGGCTGGCTGCGGCTCGAACAATGGCAACAGCACCAATAACGGGGCTTCTGCAACCGATAAGCCCGCAGCAACTAACACAGAGACTACCGGCGGTGACACGACAAGCAACGCAACAGCCGAACCTGCAGCAGGAGCTGACATTAGTGGCAAAATCACCTTCCTGACTAACAGAACAGACATGATTGGCAAAGAATACGATGAATATTTAAAGCGCTTTAATGAAAAATACCCGAACGTTAAAGTCGAATTCGAGGCTTCCCAGACCGACTATAATCAACAGGCTAAAGTCAGAATGGCCAGCGGCGAGCTTCCTGACGTTATGTTCATTCCTACCATTCCTAACTCCGACCTACCGAAATACTTCGCTTCACTGGATGATCTCGGCCTGAACGATCAAATCACCTTTAAAGACTTCAAATCCTTTGATGGCAAGCTGTACGGAATTACCACAGGGAACTCTACATCCGGGATTGTTTATAACAAAAAAGCATTTACGGATGCTGACATCACAGAAACCCCTAAGACTTGGGATGAATTCCTGGCTGCCTGCGAAAAGCTGAAAGCAAAGGGTGTCATTCCGCTGTCCTCTAACTTCAAAGATAAATGGCCACTGGGTACATGGGCTTATGACACTCCGCGCCTAATTGCAGGCAACCCCGACTTCCCTAATGAGAAGCTGAACTCTGAAACACCATTTACCATGGACAACGGCTATGGTAAAGCCTTTAGCCTGCTCAAGGAGCTCAACGAAAAAGGGTATCTGGAAAAAGACATCAACTCCACCAACTGGGAGCAATCGAAAAAAGACATCGCTTCTGGTAAGTTCGCCATGTACTATCTCGGCAACTGGGTCATTAACCAAGTTATTGGAGTAGGAGCTCCTTCAGACGATGTTGGCTTCTTCCCGTTCCCTTATGACAATTCAGGTAAACCATCCGCTACTCTTAGCCCTGACTTCTTCTATGCTGTTGCTAAAAACAGCAAAAATTTAGAAGCTGCCAAAGCTTTCGTAAAATGGATGATTGAGGATTCCGGCTATGAGGACTTCGCGGGCTTTATCTCCCCACTAAAAGGAAAAGAATCTAATCTGGCTCAGCTAAAAGAATTCCAAGCTACCGGAGTAGAGTTAGTAGAAGGAACTGTTGACGATGCGAAGGTTACAGAAATCGGCAACAAGGCACAATTAGATCTCCCTGCTGTTGTACAGGAATTTGTGCTTGCCAAAGATCCGCAAACTGTATTAGACAAATGGAATAAAGCCTGGGCTAAAGCTAAGAAAGATCTCGGCTATTAATTCAAACTTTTGACCAGAAGTACAACACGGTGCAAAATGGATTATCGCCCTTACGGATAGTCCATTTTGCCTTTCCATACCAAGCTTTTATGAAAGAAGGGCTAGCGATGTTCGGAACACTTTCCTATAACAAACAAAAAATGATAATCATTGTATCATTCCTTACGATCCCATTGTTGCTCCTTGCGACATTCACGTATTATCCAGCGCTTAAGCTGATCTATTACAGTTTCACCAATTGGGATGGCTATAGCCCAGAGAAACCATGGGTCGGACTTGCTAATTACCGCGAGGTCTTCTCTAATCCTGATATTTTCAAAGTATTTACACATAACTTTGCTTACTTCGCTATGGGAATTGTTCAGAACATAGTCGCCATTTATTTTGCGGTTGTTCTGAATAGTAAGCTCAAAGGGAAAAACGCATTCCGAATCTTACTTTTCCTTCCTTACATCATGAACGGAGTTGCCGTTGCTTTTATGTTTGGTTATGTCTTTGACACTACTAACGGATCTCTGAATATGTTCCTGAATAGCATCGGTCTAACCGGACTAGGACAGACCAGCTGGCTTGGAACAGAAGGACTGGTCAACTATTCTCTGGCATCCACAGGATTTTGGCGTTTCATGGGTTATAACATGGTCATCTACATCGCCTCCTTGCAGGCCATACCAAACGATATCTATGAGGCTTCAAAGATTGATGGTGCTGGACCTTTCCAAACCCTTTGGAGAATTACTTTACCGAATATGAAGCCAGTCATTCAGCTTAACTTATTTCTTACCGTTACAGGAGCACTGGAAGTCTTTGATCTCCCGTTCGTATTGACCAAGGGTGGTCCTGCAGGCGCCAGCGAAACTTACGTACAGAAAGTTGTAGACACTGCATTTGCTTACAACAACTATGGTCTCGCTTCTGCCATGAGTATTATCTTGCTCTTCTTTGTCGTCATCGTACTATTAGTACAGCAACTAGTTCTTAGCCGGGGAGGAGACAAATAGACATGACAAACTCCAAATTCCGCTTTACAGATGTTATTAAATACTTCTCGCTAATCATCGGCGTATTTGTCGTGCTTTTCCCTCCTTATGTAGTTATCGTAAATGCCTTCAAATCGACTGATGAATTTAACAGTAGTAGCTCCATGGCACTGCCAAAAAGCTTTTTTAATTTCGATAATTTCATTGCAGTGTTCCAGCGTGGAGGTTTACTTAACGGATTTGGTAACGTATTAATTATTATAGCTATTACTTTAATTCTGAACATTCTATTTGGAACTATGGTAGCATTTGTACTGGGACGCTTCTCTTTTAAATTAAAACCTGTTGTCTTTGGTGCTTATCTAATAGCCACTATCATTCCTAGCATCACGACGCAAGTAGCCACTTTTGGTATCATCAAAAGCATGGGGCTTTATAATACACTCGGCGCCCCTATCGTGCTATACATCGGAGCAGATGTGATTCAAATTATTCTTTATTTGCAATTTATCCGTAACATTCCCGTGGATCTAGATGAGAACGCGATGGTTGAAGGTGCATCTCTTTTTAAAATCTATCGCTCGATTATTTTTCCATTATTGACGCCGGCTACGGCTACTTTGATTATCTTGAAAACGATTAGTATCTATAATGACATGTACATCCCTTATCTATATATGCCAAAACAAAGCCTGGGCGTAGTTACGACGATCCTGATGCGTTTTCAAGGGGTCAATTCGGGCGAATGGAATTTGATCTGTGCGGCCATTCTGCTTATCCTGCTCCCCACAATAATTCTATATTTCTTCCTACAACGTTACATCTTTGAAGGCGTAACCAGCGGCGCAGTTAAATAAGGCAGTTCACTTTAAGAAAGGACAACGCAAATGGTATCATTCATCCGGCTAGCCTTACGAAAAATGTGGTTGTTCCTTGCCAATCTTCCGATGGAGCGAAAACTGATCGTCGTATTTGTCTTTCTGATCTCGCTTCCAATCACTTATGTTAGTTATTTGTCCTCCCGCTCCATGTTCAATTCTGTTCTTGTGAATGCAACGGAAGGCGCGAACCAAATGACATCGAATGCCTCTGATACCATTGACCGTTATGTTGCCGATCTAAAAAGATACACAGCGCTACCGCTGTATAACACCGATGTACAATTCTACCTAACCCAGCAAAATACCGACTGGGATAAAAGTACTGGCATGGCGATGTTCCTGAGCTACTTGAAGCATACGAAGGAAGAGATCATCGCCGTGTACATGGTGGATCAGTACGGTTCTGTTTTTTATGATAGAGTCCCCGGGATCCACGAGCTGTATCCTGAAGAACGAATAGCCGAATGGAGAACCTTAAGTGAAGAAGCTGGGGCCGCTCCTGTCATTCAAGGCAGACATACGATTCGTATAAACTCCAATGTCCATAGAGAGGTTTTCAGTGTACTTCGCACCATTAATTCTGTAAGCACGCTAGATAATATAGGAATTCTCGTATTTGATGTAGACATCAACTTGTTTAAGGGGATCATTGATCCCGTAAACGCAGTTACACAAGGCAACACACTAATTGTAGATAATAACGGAAAATTGATCTATGACGGTGAAGACGCCTCAAATTCGATGCAAACCGGTGAGGGGCAAAGTCTGAACACGCAGCTTTTGCTGCAGCATGTGAATCAGCAACAGGATCATTTTCAAATAGAAATGAATGGCCAGTCTTATCTTGCAGTGTATACCGTCTCGAAACAGACAGGTTGGACGACTATGGTTACGATTCCTTTGGCCCGGATCCTGTCACCTGTACAGAAGAATCGCAATGCTCTTATATTAACTACACTGATCATTATTGCTTTTGCACTTTGTGTTGCGACGTTCATCTCCCATGCGCTGACCAAACCCCTTAAATCTTTAGTCCGTCTAATGAAACGGGTACAGCACGGTAATCTAGATGTCTGGCAGCACTCCAAATATAATGATGAGATTGGAATGCTTGGCAGTCATTTTAATCGAATGATCATAAGGGTCAAGGATCTGCTACAGGAAGTATCCCTCACTGAGAAGCGTAAGCAGAAGGCTGATATGAGGGCACTTCAGAATCAGATCAATCCCCATTTTATTTATAATACGCTGGAGTCTATCCGTATGCTGGCAGAGAGCAATGATGACCCCCGTGTAGCGAAACTCACCTATTTGCTTGGACTTCAGATGCGTTACAGTATTGTCCGAAGCGAAGAAGCCGTTACGATCAGACAAGAGCTGGATCATGTACGAAATTATTATCATCTGCTACAAATCCGGTTTCCAGATAAGTTCAATCTACACATTGATGTGCCAGAGAAATTTCTACATCTTCCTGTAATCAAGCTTGTCTTCCAACCCATTGTGGAGAACGCAGTTTTTCATGGCTTAGATCAAAAAATAGGTCTCGGTACCTTAAGCATCACCGCATGGAGTGAGCATGGAAATGTCGTATTCTGTGTAGAAGATGATGGCATCGGTATGGATGCAGCTACCCTTCGTTCTTTAAATAATAGTCTGCAAAATGGGACTGAAAGTGAAATGTTTGGTATTGGCCTACGAAATGTGAATGAGAGAATCCGTCTGCATTACGGCAGCTCATTCGGGCTCCTTGTAGAGAGTAAGCTCGGAGTGGGTACTCGTGTTACGCTGCGCATTGAGGACATTACCTTCACTACTCCTAGTGAAGATGATATGAATTACAGAGAGGAGATGCTCTGATTGCTGCGTATTGCAATTGTTGACGATGAAATCCTGATCCGCGAAGGTCTGGCCCGAATGATCAGCAAAGAAAACACTGAATTTCTGGTCATCGGCACCTACTCCGACGGGAAACATCTACTTGACGAGTTACCTTCACTTCAACTTGATGTTGTGATTACTGATATTCGTATGCCGCAAATTAACGGCTTGGAATTAATTAAACAATTAAAAGCCAGTCACCCACAAATCCGCTCCATTCTAATGAGTGGATTTGTTGAATTTAATTATGCCAGAGAAGCCATACGTAGCTCTGCAGTAGACTATTTATTAAAGCCAATCGATAAGGAGCAATTATTCGAGCTGCTTTATCAATTAGAGGAAGAGCAGCAGTTCTCTCGTGACAAGGAGGTACGTCACCGTTCTGGTCTCTTACTAACCCTTCTTCAAGGCGACGAGCCCCCTTCACCCTTGCTTTTGTCGAGCCTTACTTTGCCCCAACCTTATTTCTCAGTCTTTGTGTTCAAAGGAAGATCAAGAGAACCCGTCTGTTTTTGTGTAGACAGTCTGCGGCAAGAGATGGCATTTAGTATCGACAGCTTAGAGATTCAAAATGGACTGCATGTCTGTGTCCTGTATTCTACAAAGCAACTCTCAGACAGCGATAGGAATGAAATCGGCGATAGAATCCGTATCTCTGCCAATGGTATTATACTGCATGTAGGTACTAGCAGTTCCTATAATGATACCGCCAAGCTTAGACAAGCATATCTAGATGCTAAGTTAGCCTGCAGCGTCGGCATTTATAATCCTGACCGACTGCACTATGCAAATATTCAGAACATTCAGCAGTCTGAGATAAATATCCTTGAGCCTTTTAATGCGATCAAGGAACCATTAATCCATGATCTGCAGATCCTGAATATGGAGGGTGCTTTAGAGCGCGTGCATAACTTATTCTCAGTTCTGAAATCACAACAAGCTGTGCCCGGTCAAATTCTCCGTGTCTGTCGATGGGTTATTGAATCTGCGCAAAAAGAATTGCAAGAATTTGAGGCCCTCTACAAAGGTGCACCCTATCTTGGGCTAGATGAAAGCATCGCGTCCAGTATGAGCTTCAGTGAAATCGAGCGTAGTTTCACTAACCATTTCTCATGCATTCTATTTGAGATCAGAGCCCAACGACTAGAGATGTCCGGTACAGCTGTAGAAACCATAAAGCGCTGGATATCAGCCAACTATAATCAACATGCAGATCTGAACACCTTAGCGAATATGGTTTTTTTGACACCCAGCTATTTAAGTAAGCTGTTCAAACAAGAGACTGGACTTACATTAACAGACTACATCACGGAAATCCGGCTACGCAAAGCCAAGCATCTGCTCAAGAATGCCCCTGACCTAAAGATTCACGAGATTGGAGCAGAAGTTGGATATGGCGATCCTGCCTATTTCAATAAGCTTTTTAAACGTGTAGTCGGCGTTACACCCAATGAATATAAACGAATTTCTATCGTATAAGGAGTTTGATCACTTGCAATCACAGATTCACACGAGCAGCGATAATCATGAAATCACCGTCTATGACACCACAGAACTATACGGTGAACAAGGTGCGTTCCGCGTCATGCAGTTTTCCAATCAGGCCATTCAAGGTGCGCTGGATCTCAATCACCCAGAACGAGTTGTGTTTGAATATCCGCGAGCCATCATTCACTTGATGGAATGCAACGCTCCCTCTTTCGAGGATGCCTTTCTTATTGGTCATGGGATTGGAACGATTGCTGGGCATTTTCTAGACAAAAGATTTAAAATAGCTGAGCTAGACAGTGTAGTAGTCGAATTAAGCCGCCGCTATTTTGGATACATGCAAGATAACGTAGTGATCGGTGACGGACGTCAGATCCTTGAAGGTGAAGAACCACAGAAATATGATTACATCATCTTGGATGCTTTCACCGCCGCGGGCACGCCGAGGCACTTAATCTCCAGTGAATTTTTCAGCATCGTGTATTCAAAACTGAATGCTGAAGGGTATCTCCTAATGAATCTAATGGGAAAAGGTGAAAATGACCCACATATTAACGCGATTCACACCACGCTCGCGGAAGAATTCACCTATATCAAATCCTTTTCACTACCTTCAGATGGGGCTGCGGATATCAAAAACATCATTATTATAGGTGGATTTAAGCCGATCCGCTTTCAAGCTCGCCACATGGCAGGCTTTAAAGAAATTCAGCTTGGGCAAGGATATCTTATTCGGGATTAAAGTTTTGCAAATAAAAATGACCTCATCCTCCACTTCACTGTGGGTTTTGAGGTCATTTTTAGGTTGTTACTATTTGATATCCTTTACACCGGATTAGGGACAAAACTGCCACCTCGGCAATACTTCAAATAATTTAGCGCATGTACTTGTCCAGTCATTTCTAGTTCACCCTGATAGACAGGATCATGCCAGCCTTCAATATCAATAGTTCCCTTATAGCCGGCTTGGCGCAGAATCGAGATGATATCCACCCAGTTCGTATCTCCGAAGCCAGGTGTCCGGTCCCACACATAAGACTTAGGTCCGTGAATTCCGTATTCCTTGACGATATCCCAGGCAATAGTGGCATCCTTACCATGTACATGGAATACCTTATTCACCCATTTGCGTAGCTGCGGAATCGGATCAATGAGACCTATGAGCTGGTGGCACGGTTCCCATTCCAGACCCAGATTGTCTGCTGGTACAGCATTGAACATTTTCTCCCAGGCTGAAGGATTGTGAGCGATGTTCCACTCTCCGGCCTGCCAGTTTCCACCCATAGAGCAATTTTCAAAAGCAATTCTTAAGCCACGATCGGCTGCCCTTTTGGACAATTCACTAAACACCTCTGCAAATCTCGGAATCGACTCGTCAATCGAAGAACCTGGAAGACGTCCGGTGAATCCGCCGATAATATCTGTGCCGAATAAATGGGCATGATCAATCAATCGCTCCCAGCTGGCGAGTGTGTCAGCGTTGTCGCCTGTTCCTGAAAGTGGATTGCCATAAATCCCAACAGAAGAGATGACAAAATCATGTTCAGCAGCCAGTTCCCTAAGTCGTGCAGCTGTTTCTACAAGATTGGTTTCACCTGTGGTCTGCCAAAAGTTCAGGTTAAAGGATTCAAAACCATGCTGAACGATTTGCGGAATCACGGTGACGGCCTCCCCGCCACGAACCAGAGTACCTATTCTCAATGTGTCTTGCATTTGGGTTACCACTCCAATGATAGCGTTTATAGTCAGTTTAAACCTTAAGTGTTTTGAGCATCTTGCAAGAGCCTCGCTTGAGCAATACCGCATCGTAGACAATATGCTGATGACCTGACCGTCCAGAAATTAGATCAAACAGAACGCCCACACTGGATAAAGCCATTTCTGTACCCGGTTGGCTGATCGTATCAAGTGAAGGATGAAAATATTCAGCCATTTCGATCCCGTCAAAGCCAATGATTGAAATATCATCCGGAATAGACAACCCCGCGGTAAGCACCGCTTTGGCAGCACCGATAGCAATCGTGTCGGAGGCTGCAAATATTGCGGTTACTCCCTTATCCCTTTTAAGCAATCTTCGCGCTGCATCAAATCCAGAGCTAGGACTGTATTCACAATCTTCCACAAGCTGTGCATCATAAGGCAGATTTTGTTCTTCCAGTGCCTTCTTGTAGCCCAAATAACGCCGGTTGCCTGTCGTTTCATCCAGTAATGGGGACTTGGCTAGAAAACCAATATTCTCATGCCCAAGAGATATCAAGTAATTGGTGGCCTTATAAGCTTCCTTCAATTCATTAATAGTGACACTGGAAAAGATATCAGGGTCCACCTCTTGTGTAGATGTGATCGTTGTCAGAACAAATGGGACCGTCAGCTGCTTGAATTTCTCTTCAGAATGATTGTAAGTTCCGCCCATGAAGATAATCCCGCATAGATTCTTTTCTTTAGTCAGCTGAATCGCCGCATTAATTTCATCCGTTCCATCCTCTACCTGATGAATGAGGAAGGGGTAACCTCGAAGATTAGCCTGCCGCTCGATTTCTTTGATCATATTGGAGAAAAACGGATTAGTAATCCCTTTAACCATGAGCGCAATATTCTTAGACTCCGTCGTTTTTAAATTTCTTGCATTGGAATTAGGAATGTAATTGTATTCCTTAACAACATTCAGAACCTTTTCCCGTGTAGCCTTGCTCACCAGCCCCTTATTGTTGATGACCCTGGAAACCGTCGAGATGCCCACTCCGGAAATCCGCGCGATATCCTTGATATTTACGTCCACTATACTCCCCCACTTATAAGTAAGGGAGCTATATGCTACTATAGCTCCCTCACACCTTTTAACGTTCTTTAGTTCACTGGAACAAACGCAGCCAATTGCTTTTCTACTTCGGCAATAACCTTGTCAATTCCTGCTTTTTTCAGTTGCTCACGGTAATCCGCTACAGCAGCTTTAGGATCTTTGCTTGTTTTACCAAGCATCAATTGAACACCAAGCTGGGAATTTACGTTGGAGATCGAAGCAATCTCTGTAGTAACATTCGCTGGATCGAAAGTAAAGCCGTTGTATGGATCATTGATAGCCACTTTATCCCACTCTGCGAACAGAGAGTTACGGATTGGGTTCTCTGTGTCCGTAGGAACTACGAATTTGTCATTACGAAGTGACCAAGCAGCGAAACCTCCGCCGTCTGTTTTTTCGTTGAAGCCTGCAGGCTGCTTTTTAACTCCATTTTCCATGACATATTGCTTACCTTCAATACCGTTTTGGATGAGGTTGTAGTAGCTTTCGTCAGTCATGAACTTCTCGATTACCATCAAAGAACGCTCTGGATTCTCAGAGTTGACACTAATTACGGTAGAGTTATCAACACCCATTTTACGTTTAATCTTCTTGTTAGCTTCTGCAAAAGTATAGAAATCAGTTTCTACCCCTGGTAGTGCCGTCTTATCCCCGCCATATTGACCGAGCCAGTCCTGAGTATGCGTCAAGTAACCCGCGGAGTTTGCTGCTCTGAAGTTATCCTTGCTTCCAAGTGATGAGGACAGTACATCTTTGCCCCAGTATCCCTTGTCTGCCCATTCACGCATCTTCACAGCCCAATCTTCGAATTCTTGGGTGTAGGCTGGAGAGAACACTGTTTTGTAGTCCTCTGCGCTCTTAGTCACTAAATTGATTTCATTTGTTGAGATCCCTGGTGCATTAAGCCACTGACCAGTAGTATCTACGAGCATTCTGAACATATTTTGTGCATCTTCTGCTTTACCATTAATAGGTGGGAATGATTCATTGGCAACTACATTGTCCATGTATTTAACCATATCGTCGATAGATGCAATTTTTTCCATGCCGTATTTTTTCAGCAAGTCTACACGATAAGCATAACCGCTTGGTGTATATTCGCTATAAAGACTCGGAACACCATAGATTTTACCTTTGACCTTCGTATTTTCCCACACACTTGCTGGAATTTCTGCCTTCAGCTTAGGAGCAACTTTGTCGAGCATGTCAGTAATGTCTACCAATGCACCTTCACTTGCTAATGTATAGTAGTTTACCGGTGCTCCAGGAGAAGCATGTGACAAATCAAATTTTTCACCAGAAGCAAATAGCAATGGATATTTCGTTGCAATATCTGGCCAGTCGATATATTTAATTTCTAAAGTTGTATTGATATCTGCCTTGAGTTTTTTGTTAATCTCAGCTAGAATCGCCTTATTTTGAACACCTTCACTGCCCCACAAGTAGTACGTCAGCTTAGCTTCTTTGGAAGTATCGACTCCTCCTGTATTGTTAGCAGATGTTTCTGGTGATTTAGTAGCTGCTGCATCATTGCTAGAAGCATTGTCTTTGGATGATGAGCAAGCTGTAAGTGCCCCCGTAAGCATTAGGACAGCTAGTAAAGAAGACGCCATTTTTTTACCTTTCATTAGGTAAACCTCCCTTTTTTTCTGTTAATAATGATTGCTTGATTTATAATAAACGCCCTATGAAAAGGAAACGTCCATTAACCCTTTACTGCCCCGATTGTGAGGCCTGTTACGAAGTAACGCTGCACAAATGGATATAGAAGAATAATAGGTCCAGTAGCTAGCACAGCTGTAGCCATTTTAATGGATTGCGTCGGAAGATCAGCAGTATTGATTACCGCCCCCGAATTGACTAGCGCTCCGAGATTCGCCTGATTGACCATTCGCTGCAAGAAGTATTGAAGCGGATACTTCGTCGGATCGTCGATATACAACATTCCGTTATACCATTCATTCCAAAAGCCCAGTGCCGAGAACAATCCAATCGTAGCTAAGGATGGAACTGCTAGTGGAATGAATATCCGCCAATAGATGCGGAAGTCACCGGCGCCGTCAATTGTAGCGGATTCATATAGGGAATCCGGAATAGCTTTCATAAAGTTACGCATTAGGAAGATGGACCAAGCGCCCACTACACCCGGAAGGATCATGGAGAATAAGCTGTCCTTCATATGAAGATGTTTGACCATCAGGATATACGTTGGAATCAAACCACCGCTGAAAAGCGTTGTAAAGTAAATCATAAAGGAGAAGAAATTACGATATTTGAAATCTTTTCGGTTAAGTACGAACCCAGCCATTGACATCATGAATAGTCCAAGTACCGTACCTACTACGGTGATAAAAATCGTAACCTGATAAGCACTTACTAGTTTGCCAGAGTTGTTTAACAGCAATTCATAAGCCTTTATTGAGAATTCCTTTGGCCAGAGCTTATAGCCTTCACGGACAATTTCCTGTTCATTCATGAACGAGGAAGAGATCATTAATGCAAAAGGAAATACACAAAATAGTGCAAAGATTGTAATGCAGAGATAGCTGACCGCTTTAATGAGAATACTGCCAGAATCCTGCTTGATTTTTGATTGTTCCACTGATATCACCCCTATTTCGTTTCTGAATTTAGAATAAAGCGCTGTCTGGTTCGACCTTACGAACAATAAAGTTTATCACCAATACCAGAATCAGACCGAATAAGGATTGATAGAAGCCGACTGCCGCACCCATGGAGAAGTTGAATTGCCCCACTAATGAACGGAAGACATAGGTATCAATGATATCCGTCTGCGGATACAGCACGGAGTTAGTACCAATCAGGTTGTAGAATAGGTCGAAGGAGCCTTTAAGAATGCCACCCAATCCGAACAACAGCAATAGAATAAAAGTAGGCTTCAGAATTGGAAGAGTCATGTAGCGAATCCGCTGCCAGGTCGTAGCCCCATCCATATAGGCCGCCTCATACAAATCATGATTAATTCCTGTAATGGTTGCCAAATAGACAATCATACCGTATCCAGTTCCAGCCCAAATCTTAAAGGCAACAATGATATACTTCCAAATCCCAGGGTCAGAGTAAAATTCATAACGATCTAACCCCAAGCTTACAAACATCGTATTAATAAAACCTGAGTTGAAGTTGAACAAGTTGTAGGCAAATACACCGACGATAACCATTGAGATAAAGTTTGGAAGAAGAATGACGGACTGCGTTATCTTCTTGAACCACTTACCTGCTATTTCAGATAACATAATGGCGAAAACGATTTGAATAATATTCCCCAAGGCAAGAAATACAACATTGTAGAGTAGTGTATTTTTGGTAATATTCCAGAGATCACCGTTTTGAAACAGGAACTCAAAGTTCTTAAGGCCAATGAAATTACTACCGAAAATTCCCTTGTTTAGTTTGTAGTCCACAAATGCGACGTAAGCGCCAGGCATTACGGCATAGTGAAAAATAATGAAGTATAGGATTACAGGCAGCAACATTAGAAAAAGCACTTTGTTCTTAATGACTTCCCGGACAATATTTCCACCTGCAAGCTTAATTCTTGACAATGAGCCCACCTCCAATTTGAAAGATGCATTTCATCACATGCATAACTTAGCTTCCTTTCTTGTCCCGCAACCAGCTTAAAACTGATTGCTCATCCTTTATGATAAAGCGTATCGGATGATATAGAAACGTTTCCATAATTTCTTTGAAACTCCCTGTACGAAAATCATACTCCCTAGATGTATGCGCTGTCAATTCATTTTATTTTTGTTTTTCTAGTAATAAAAATCACATTTTACAACCTAAATATAATGAATCGGCCGATTTCGCGAAGATAATTGACTTTTTATGGTCTTCGGACTAAGATCGATATGTATCGTTAATGGAAACGTTTCTATCTGTTCTTTCACAGACATGTCAGTCTTATATATGATGTCTGACAATGAACTCCCCGTTCTTATCTATATCATGTCTCATCCAATTATATTTATCTGCGTGTGCACAGCGGCGAACTCAAATAGCAAGCGCTTTCTTATTGGTATAGCACATCTATTTGTCACAATAACTTTCAATGCGCTCACGAGGAAGGTGTTAACCATGACTAAACTGTTTATCCAAGATCTTGTGAACGATATGACTCTAGAAGAGAAGCTGGCCCAATTAACCCAGCTAGGCCCTCACTATTGGGGTTTGGATGATACCGTAGATTTAACCGGTCCATTCAAGGAACTGAACATTAAGCCGCAGGTAATGCAGAACATCGGAAGCGTTCTGAACGGCATTGGAGCCCGGAATGTGATTGATCTACAGACCCGGCATTTGCAAGCCAGCCGTCAGAAAATCCCCTTACTCTTCATGGCGGATGTGATTCATGGTTACAGAACGATCCTACCGATCCCGCTTGCGATAGGTTGTAGCTTTGACATGGAGGCCTGTGAAAGGTTCGCTGAAATTGCAGCCAAGGAGAGCGCGGCTGCCGGTATTCACCTCACTTTCTCGCCTATGACGGATCTTGTACGCGATCCGCGCTGGGGACGGGTGATGGAGACATCCGGTGAGGACCCTTATCTGAATGCTCGTGTAACTGAGAGCATGGTACGGGGCTATCAAGGCAAAGACCTAAAAGAAAAAGGTCGTATCGCTGCCTGTGTGAAGCACTTCGCCGGTTATGGCGCTCCCGAAGGCGGTAGAGAATACAATACGGTGGATATGTCCCTCGGCGTATTACGTGAGTTCTATCTACCAGCCTATAAAGCTGCTGTTGATGCTGGTGTAGCCATGGTGATGGCCGCATTCAATACGATTGATCGTATACCTGCAAGCGGTAATTCCAAACTTCTCCGCGGGATTCTGCGTGAGGAATGGGGCTTCAATGGCGTTACCATCGCCGATTTCAATTCCGTAAATGAACTAATCCCTCATGGCGCTGCCGAAGATGGCCGTGAAGCAGCGGAGAAAAGTCTGGCTGCCGGACTAGATATTGAAATGATGTCCACCCATTATCTAAACCACGGCGCTGCTCTCGTCGAGGAAGGCAAGCTTGATATCTCCTTGATTGATGAAGCCGTTATCCGGGTGCTAGAACTCAAGGACGCTCTCGGCTTGTTTGACAATCCATTCAAGGATGCAGATCCACTAGTAGATGAGGCGCCCACGCCGAGCGCGGAGAATTTACAAGCTGCGAGAGAGCTGGGTGCCAGCTCAGTGGTGCTGCTGAAGAATGACAATGACACTCTGCCCCTTAAACGCGGCATGAAGATTGGTATGGCCGGTCCCTTCGCCACCTCCATTCATGTGCTAGGCGGCTGGTCTGGAACGGAAAAAGATCCTGCCGTATCACTCTACAACGGCATTTCTCAAAAAACATCTGCTGCGGATATTATTACGGCTATGACTGGTGAGCTGGGAAGCATGCTAGAGGGTGTTTTTGATGTGGAGGATGAAATCGAAGAAGCCTTTCAGCGCCTAAAAGATTGCGATGTAATTCTCGCTGCTGTCGGTGAGAATCAGCAGGATACCGGGGAAGGTGGAAGCAAAACCAATTTGCGCTTGTCGACCAATCAGGAGAAGCTGATCTGGCGTCTAAAAGATACCGGCAAAAAGATTGTTACCATTGTATTTAGCGGCCGACCGCTGGAACTAAAGCCTGTTCTTGAGGCCAGCGATGCTTTGCTGCAAGCCTGGTTTCTGGGTACGGAATCCGGAAATTCATTAGCTGATGTGCTGTTCGGAGATTATAATCCGTCCGCTCGTTTATCTATGAGCTTCCCTTACTCGGTTGGGCAAATTCCTGTTTATTACAATGCCTATCAGACGGGACGTCCCTATGATCCCCTATATCCCAATGTGCGTTATGTAACCCGATATCTGGATTGCCCTAATGACCCTCTTTTCTGTTTTGGCTATGGTCTGAGCTATTCCAGTTTTGATTACAGCAACTTCAAGGTTGATGCTGCCGAGCGGGTTGTTGCCTCCATTGAGGTGGAGAATACTTCAGACATCACCGGCAAGGAAACCGTTCAACTCTATATCCACGATGTCAGCGCAAGTGTCGTCCGCCCGGTCAAAGAGCTAAAAGGATTCCGACAAATTACACTCGCAGCGCATGAGAAACAAGTAGTTTCTTTCGAGATCACTAGAGATATGCTGATGTTCTACGGAAAAGACGATCAATTGGTCTTTGAACCCGGGGAATTTGATATTATGATTGGTAGAAGCTCCGGAGACCATTTCACCCAGCGGATCTGGATCGGCTAACTATATTAGACAGTAAGGGAGATAACCCCAATGAGACACAGCTTATCATTTCAGCAAGATGGAACCTTGAAAATTGTACAGTTCACTGATCTTCACTGGATGGATGGAAGAGCCGAAGATCAGCGTACCCGGGAACTGATGGAACGTGTTCTAGAAGCAGAACAACCTGATCTTGTGGTCTTCACGGGAGATCTAATTTACACTGCCCCTGTCTCTCCTGGCGAAAAGGCGTGTGAAGACCCTGCCCAAGCATTTCGGGATGCTGTCGCTGCTGTAGAAAAAACAGGTACCCCTTGGGCCTTCGTATTTGGTAACCATGATACAGAAACCCTGATTTCCCGTAGTGAATTGATGCAGATTGCCTTAGAACATCCCCACTGTCTGGCCGAAGCCGGTCCAGAGGATCTTGAAGGTTCAGGCAATTACACGCTTGAAATAAAAGATCAGGATGGCCAAGCAGCCGCTGTCCTTTATTTTGTTGACTCGGGCAGTTACTCCGAGATGGAGCATATCCCTGGCTACAATTGGGTTAGCCGGAATCAGATTAACTGGCTAACTGCTGAATCCGCTCGGTTGAATCCTAAAACTGCTGAGAACAGGCTGCCTGCATTGGCTTTCTTCCATATCCCGATTCCGGAATATCGTGAGGTCTGGTCTACACAAGTCTGTCATGGGCATAAGTATGAGCGTGTATGCTCACCTGAGGTTAACTCGGGATTATTCTCGGCTTTGCTTGAAATGGGTGATGTGCTTGGCACCTTCTGCGGACATGACCATATCAATGATTTTACGGGCAGCCTGTATGGCATACGTCTTTCCTATGGCCGTGCTACCGGCTACAATACTTATGGAAAAGAAGGCTTTATGCGGGGCGCACGCGTCATCAGACTGACCCAAGGCACCCAAGACTTCGATACCTGGCTTCGTCTTGAAGACGGATCTGTCCTGCTGGAACAGCCAATTCATCAGCCTGAACCTGCTGCCGGTTCAGAACATTAATCGTCTTACTTTATTGTCTGCAATCTTTTTGCTCATTAATAGTTATAAAAAAGAACCCGCATAGTGCTGGTTCTTTTTTATGTTCCAATATTAGCTTGTTCCCATACTCCCCATTACATCGCTTTTTTTGTTAAAATAGAGTAGTCGACGTATTAAGCACTACAGCGTCAGTCATGGAACGGAGGCAAGTACCTGTGGATTATATTATTCTGGACATCGAATTCAACGGCCGTAAGTTTGCCAGCGAGCACCCTATGGAGGTCATTGAGATTGGAGCTGTCCGGTTAGACTCTTCATTGCAGTATAAGGATGAATTTTCTTCCTTGATCAAACCCATATATTTCTCCACCCTTAATTCTTTCATTAAGAAAAAAACCGGTATTCCTCAAGAGGAAATCGATATCGCAGCCCGCTTTCCGAAAGTCATCACTGCGTTTAGAGAGTGGCTCGATCTAAGTACAAACGGAGTTCTGCTGCTTACTTGGGGTGGCGAGGATATGAAGCGAATCATTCAGGATGTGCGCATGCACAAGATGGACGATTCCTACTGGATGTCTGCTACGTATTTGGATTTGTTAAAAGGTGTGCTGCGAGCACGTGGGCTTAGCAATGATATTAGTGTCGAAGGCGCTATGGCATTGTTCGAGCTTGAGCCTTCCGGCTCCGCTCACCGGGCACTGGATGATGCACGAATGACATCGGAGATTTTCCGTGCGGTGTTTAACGAGCTAGATTTCGAGCGCTCCCAGCATTATGTAGATACCTTCTCCAACGCAAAGGAACGCAAAACGGTCAAAGCTGCCATCAAAGCCATAACCGCGCAAAAAATAGTACCTACCTGGGAGCTTGTTGTTGAGCATTACTTCTCAGACCCAGCAACCCTCGCCGATCCACGTAAACTAGAGGAATTGCATAACTATTTCGCAGCACAAATGGGACTTAAAAAGGTTCAATAGTCTACTAAAACAGCATGTAGGACAACCTAAACAGCGGCAGTCTTCCCAATGAGCACTCAGAGGATGGCTGCCGCTATTTTGAGTTAATATAACAAAGTACTAAGGAACTTATCTCTGAAACTGTGGTAGAAAGTCGGCATTCTGCTCTAGAATATCAGCTAACACCGCCTTGGCAATTCGTTCATCGCCGACCAGCGGGTGGAGCGTCAATGCCTGAAGAGCAGAAGCATAATCGCCTTTCACCGCAGCTTCAATCGTCAGCTCTTCATAGGACTTCACCACCTGAAGCAATCCTCTGATCTGTGGAGGCAGTGGCTTAACTAGTCCCAAAGCATGTGGGCCATCCGATTTAATGACACAATTGATCTCAATGGATACATCATCCGGAAGACAAGGTATTGCCCCTTGATTGCGAACATTTACAGTCTGAATATCGCCTGTATCATTATAAATAGACTTCATGAGCTGAACGGCCGCTTCAGAATAATAAGCTCCGCCACGTTTCTCCAGCTGGGCAGGCTTTTCATGTAGTTCCGGCTGTTTATACAGCTCAAACAGCTCCGCCTCTACTTCCTTCACATCATCTGCACGAGTTTTGCCTGTCGCCTGATAATATTCTAGCATCTCGCCGTACATTTCTTCCTTCATATAATAGTAACGGTGATAAGCGCAGGGAAGGGCACCTACCGAATGAATAAACTCAGCATCCCATTCCAGATCGGGAATATTGGCTGGCGAAGATTGACCGATGCTGCCAAGTCGGGTCATGAAATCCTCTGTCACATCATCACCATCAAGCACTACCCGGGTCGTCCAATTCAAATGATTAATTCCGACAATCTCAATGAACATCCGCGTTTGCTCCACCCCGTATAGCTCGGCAATCTGCATTTTTGTACCAATAGGTAGATTGCATAACCCAACGGACTTAACCTTAGAATACTTGGAGACAGCTTCTGTAATAATACCGGCAGGGTTAGTGAAGTTAATCATGAAGGCATTGGGCGCTAGCTCTTCAATATCACGGCAAATACCAAGAATGACTGGAATGGTACGGAGAGCTTTGGCGAAGCCACCTGCTCCTGTCGTCTCCTGACCGATCAGCTGATGAGACAACGGTATCTTCTCATCTCTTGAACGTGCGTCTAACATCCCTACCCGAATTTGTGTCGCTACAAAATCAGCATCTCTGATCGCTTCGCGCCGATCCAAAGTCGTATACAATGTAATCAGCTTTCCACTCGCATTAATCATCCGCTGAGCCAGTTCGCCAATAATCCGTAACTTCTCTGCCCCTTGCTCGATATCGGCTAAATACAGCTCAGTGACCGGAAACACTTCATGATAACGGATCAGCCCCTCAACCAGCTCCGGTGTATAGGAGGAACCTCCCCCAATAACTGCAATCTTTAAGTGTGACTTCTTCATTTATTGTTCTCTCCCTCTTGCACTCAATTAGTTTATAGTAACATCGTCATATCTTGTTCCTACAATTTTTTCTTTTGTCTTCTAATAAAATACTTTGAACAAGGTTAGGACCATTCACTATTCCAATATTAGTAATTTATTCGTCGTTTTCTTAGTTAAACCGCATTTATTTTATGTTTCCTCCGATTCTTCATCCGTGATATAATATAACAAATATGTAATCGGAGGATGTTTGTAATGACAAAGAGAATAAATAACTCATTATATTCCATCATAAAAGAACAACTTCTGAAACAAATTCAGTCTGGAGTATACGCAGTTGGAGACAAGCTTCCTACTGAGGCTGAGCTATGTGAGATGTTCTCCGCGAGTCGAACAACAATCCGCCTTGCCCTTAGCGAGCTTGAAAATCAAGATATTTTGGAGCGGTATCAAGGGAAGGGAACTTTCGTCAAACGTAAGGAGCTTCAGCTCAACCAGGCGCGCAGCTTCACTGAGGATGTGCTGATGAGTGGCAAAGAGCCCACCAGCAAAATTATCGAAGCCAAAGTAATACCAGCCGAAATGCCGATTAATGAATATCTTAATATCCCTTTAAAGGCACCCGTGAACCACTTGCTGCGGATACGTTATGCCGACAATGAGCCATTACTTTATGAAAATACTTATATCGCTTGGGATCTGGCACCTGGTCTTATCAATGACTACAAGGAGGGTTCGCTGTTTTCCTTTTTAGAGACAGAGCATAATCTAAAAGCCCACCGTTCCGTTGAACAGTTGAAACCCGTTCTAGCCAATAGTACCGCCAGCAAGCTGCTTGGAGTTAAGGAAGGCTCGCCCTCTCTGCAGGTAAGGACATTTACTTATTTAGCTGATAACTCCCCACTGGAGTACAGCTTTGGCGTATTCCGTGGTGATTTTCCCATCTATACAATTGAACGACAATTTTGAGGCTCATCACTGGCATCAGCTAATAATTAGCTAGAAGTAACCTGCCTTGAAGAATGCGAAGCGCCCTTGCGGGCGCTTCTTTCTGTACTCACTCTTTTATAATTTCAAAGTAGCGTCCCATCCAGTATGGCAGGGTGAATACCGACCCGGCTTCTATGCTACCCGTGCGATAGTTGTAGTTTGGATTGACGCCAGTGGATTGGCTCTCATTAGCAAACGGATTGGAATTGTGCTTAATAATCCGACGCTCATCAGGAGCGAGTGCGTAATTTGTCTGTTTGGCTTTATCGCGGTCTCCAGGTTCAATATAAAATACATCCTGGCGATCCCATTCAACAGGAAACTCAATCTGGAATTCAGGGAACCGGTAGAGGAATCGAACGGCCGACTGTAAATCTACATCTGTTTTGTCAGGATGCGCGAGCTGATACAGGAAGGTATAGAACGGATTCTCCTCCCGGACTTCGTTAGAGTACCACTGATCATAAGCCTCTACGATCTTGGCGTGTCTAAGCTCATCCTGTTCCAGTGTGACAAGTATAAATACCGGGAACCATCCAAGCTCTTCATCGGAATAGTTGATATATTGGGTCCAGTCATTGTGCAGCGTAGCATTGGCGTTGGTACTGTCGCCTGCATTGTCCATGGTTACCACCTCATTGCCGTTATCACTGTAAGCATTGGTAGCTTGGCGCACAATTCTCCGTTCAACATATTCCAACGCCATATCTATATAGCCCAGACCGTTCACATACGGATCTTCCTTACTATAGCTGCTAGCAAAAGCCTGTTCATATGCCATCTCGTATTTGAGCGAGTCCGCCGGATATCTTTTTTCAGTGACGAAGCTAGCTGTTTTCAGTACACCCATTACCTCGAGAGCATTGAGCGGTGCATCTTCATAGCCATAGGACAGTGCATCGTTCCCATCCTTATCGACACCAACACTGAATTCCCACTGTTTCTGCTTCTCCATAGTGCTAAGACTGTCGTTAAAATACTTCCCGAGCCATCTCGACCACTGTGTCGATTTGCCAGTAGCATCCTCAATATAGTAATGGTCATCCTTCAGAATCAGCTCTGTCATACGGTGCGTAGTTTCTTCAATAAAGGATTTCAGCTCTAACAATTCGGGATCATTACTGTCCCCTACCAGATATTTGAAGGCTGTATAGAACATAGCATAGTGGCCAATCACTTCATCTGATGAAGTATCCGCTTTATAGACGATCTGATTCATATCAATATGACCATCTACAATTACGCTACTAGGGAACAAATCATTGAAGAAATCAGGAATTTGCTCATACACAGGTGCTGTCAGCTGAAACAAAGGTTTATTCGTTTCGCTCGTTGTCTTATCTTCCTTTGCGGTGCTGTTGTTGGTGGCCGCCGTAATCACTGGAAGCACTTGATATACCGGACCGCTTTCCGTTGTTTCAACGACGGTTTTAATATCAATGCCTAGCTTCTGCCCCTCGGGACGTGTCAGGTTGAGCTCATCGATTGATGCTTGACTAAGACCGAGCCCATTATAATTCATTACATCAGTACCACCACTCGGGAATAACGTCGAGCCTTTTTTGTTCTCCGCATCCTTAGTCACCCTGACCATCGAATAGCCTATGGGTTCTACACCGTCATCGCGTTGCATGCTTGGAATAATCCCATTTGGATTATTCTTATCCGGACCGACGAAATTCTGGAACCAAAAACCATTCGTCGATTGATACCCATACACTGTATTTCCCACCGTAGCTGCAGTCGCCTCGCTAGTTAGCATATAGGAACGAACTGGGAAGCCATTTCCGCGGCCCGACACATAATCTAG
Source organism: Paenibacillus sp. FSL P4-0184 (assembly GCF_038004625.1). Taxonomy (NCBI): domain Bacteria; kingdom Bacillati; phylum Bacillota; class Bacilli; order Caryophanales; family Paenibacillaceae; genus Paenibacillus; species Paenibacillus sp. FSL P4-0184. Next base: position 1,194,075 of record NZ_JBBORN010000001.1, read on the forward strand.
TAGCAGCACTGCTTTGGTGGCACGGAGTGCAGCAGCCTTTGCGTCATTTATTTCCGCCACCTGCTCTGAGGTCGGATTGGTGCCGTATTGCTCCTGCAGCGCCTTATAGCGGAAGACCTCGCCCATCGCATACATTGTCGTCCATAAGCCATCATTATCACTGGTCGTAGGTGTTGAATTGAAAACACCAGTTGCCGAATTGTAGTTTACAGCATCTGTTGTGTTGTCCGTGTCAGTAAAGGTAAAGCTTGTGCCATGAACCATACCGCGTCTGTCCAGAATAGTCTGAACTAAATCCTCATAAATGAATGATTTCTCATGCAATGTTTGCTCCGGCATAGCAATATGCGTCACACCACTTGCTGTCCGCGCCCAAATACCTCCCGCTTCGTCACTAGCTAAACCAGTAACATGATTATCTCCGCCATACAAATATCTTGGACCTGCCATGTATTGAACGATATCCTTTGTATCACTTGCATTAAAATCGACCCGCTGTAGTCCATTCTGCGTACCAATCCAATAGACGCCTTCCTTATCGAGAACGACACTTGTCACATCACCGATCACTGACAGCGGCAAAAATTTCAACGCACTTGCGTCCGTAATCCAGTCAAGCGTATTCGGAATGGAAGCTGAGCCATTTTTATAGTAGGTCATTTTCTTTGACTGCACGGCCTCCAGCTGAACAGGTGAATAGCTAGCTCCAGGCAGCTTTGCTGCCCCTACAGGTATTGCCGACAGTGTGAATAACGTAACAGCAAGCAATGCGCCTGTTATTTTTCGAGCGCGTTTCTTCATCATTTGCATAAATTCATTCCCCTTCCCTTATTGATAAATATGCGATACACCTGTTTCCGTAATGGCCAAAACACCTGTGCTGCCGTCAGAGATTAGCAGAAGCACTTTATTATCCGTTAACTGCTTAGTCTCAGCTGTATAAGCTAGCATTTCATTGGTGGAAAGCTTAATTCGAGTAACCCCACTATCGGTCCCAATCCATAGGTACGTCCGATTTTTATCTAAAACTGAGCTGTTAATTCCTCGAAGGGAGGCAAAAATAGAAGGCTTAGCGTTGAATTGGTAGTTTACGAAGGTAATAGCGTTGGTGAGATCAGGCATAACTACTGCTGAGTTAGCGATTGAAGGTTTATACGAAGGATCTTGAAGAAAAGTTATATATTGCTTAGCCGTTCCTTCTGCCCCAGTAGAGCTAAAGGATTTAAGTACCTCTTCATAGCTGTACAGTACGGTAGCTTTTGGTTCGGGATCAACCGTACCAGGTTCTCCCGTTCCAGGATTTCCTGTACCCGGGTTTCCTGTACCGGGATTCTCTGTTCCCGAGCTACCGGAACCAGAACCGCCAGAACTACTCGACGTATTAGGCACCCCATTACCGCTGCCTTTATAATCGTGACCGTTTATTGTCACTTTACTAGCATTCACCGTCAGCTTGTTCGGCATCGATGCCAAGGAAACTCCCTCAGCATTCACTTCAGCTTCTGCAATTGTTCCTTCACCAGTTACTTCAGCCCCACCGTTAAAGAACAACTTCTTAATGCTCGCACCTTTCACAAGCTGAATTCTTGACTCTGCTGCTAAAGAGGCGACCTTAAAACTAGTGATTTCGCCACCATTAAAGACAAAACGTGTCTTTCCGGCAAGATTTAGCTGATTTACATTTCCATTCAATGAGACATCCGCAAGCCCATTTGTTAGTACATTAATTGTATCAATTGGGTTATTGGATTCATTAACAACCTGCGATCCCGAGAGGACATCTATAAGTGGGAGTGTCGTTGTCCCTTTAAGTACAACTCTTATTGGAGAGGACGGTTTATTGATTACAATTCTTTTTATTTTACTGTCCGTAATTGTGATACTGTTCGCACCCCCGCCGTTTATGTAAACGACGCCTCCGATTACTGCACTTTGCAGACTCAAATCTCCTTCCCCAACACCCGGAGTTATATATAAATTGCCTGTAAGGTTCAGATTGGATAGGACTGCTCCGGGCCTGTTGACAATCATACTGCTGCTAGAGATACCGGAATGTTCTCCGCCATCGGTGATCAGAATCCCCATAGCTCTATTAATCATCTTCACTGCCTCTGCACGAGTCAGCTCCTTCTTCGGCTGAAAGGTAGCCTCTGGTGTGCCTTCCACATAGCCGGCTGCCTTCATCGCATAGACCGCTTCCTTAGCCCAACTGGAGATTGCTGCATCATCAGCAAATGCGACACCACTGCTTGCCGAAGTCGCAACATTAAACACTCTGCTAAGAATAAGAGCAGCCTTCTCCCGGGTAAGTACCTCTAGCGGTTCAATGCCTCCCTCCCCATTGCCGAGAATTGCCCCAGCAGCAACCGACTTGCTAATTTCTGGCGCATACCAAGCAGTCAAAGGTACATCCTTAAAGGTTTCACTACTCACTGCACTGAAATTAAAGATGCGATTGATCAAGGTAACGAATTCTGTCTTTCGAATTCCTTCGTTAGGCAATACCTTGCCGTCTTTATCACCTTTGAGTAGCCCCATTTCCTTCCACGAGGCAATTTCTGTTGCAGCCCATTTTGGAATAACCTCCGTCGTGTCTGCGAATGCGGCTGACGTGTACGCCATAGATGATGTAACAGCAAGTATAGCGAGTGCCTGCTTCAAGCTGAACTTCATATGCGCTCCTCCTTCATATTTTTGCTTTTAGTTTCACCATATAGAAAACTCAAATGCTAATATTATGTCACCTCCATGTAATATTCTCATAATTTGTAGTAACGTTTAATCACATTCTATTTTTAATCATAACAAATTGTCAATAGCTTATTTAGAGTGCATTCATTTTAATTTTATTCAGCATAATTCAAAACCCTTTAGAATATAAACCCTTATACATCCACTTTTGTTTGCGCTTTCATTTACTAATGTTAATTTTTAAAGCCCCCGGATTACAGTTAGCATCCCTGCATTATTTTTCTTATTAAAATCTCAAAAGTGATTGACATCACATTAAATATAATCAATAATGAGAACTAAGTTGTTACTACATTTATTTCATCCAATTTATTACTCCTCTTAGCTCATGCCAACATCGCCCTCCTGTGTCAACTTAAATCACACGAAAGCTAATGGAAGAAGAAACTTAGGCACTCTTAGCAGTATAGGAAGTAAGCACGATGTCAATTTCATTATTGTTTCTATTAAACTCAAGGAGAGATGATCGATTGAGAAAATGGATGATTGGACTAGTTGCATCAATGCTGATTACTACTTTGGCAGGCTGTTCCTCCACCTCAAACAAAGAGAGCACAGCAGTAAACACAGGCACTACTGAGGGAAAAACGCAGACACTTCGCATTGCCATGGGTTCACCAGGTGAAGGTTTAATTAAAGTCTGGGAGGACATTGGAAAGGAATTCGAAAGCCAACATGCGGGGATTAAAGTTGAGTTCAACTATCAGGATGATGATACATACCAGACCATCGGGCTACCCAATCTACTCAGCGGCAAAAATGCTCCCGACCTCTATTTCGAGTGGGCTGGACAACGGCTACAGACAAGAGTAAGCGATGGTTATGCCGCAGATATTACCGAACAACTACAAAGCTCAGGCCTGAAGGATATGTTTGCTGACGGCACCTTCAACGGTATGATTGTCGACGGCAAGACGTATATGATTCCAACAGCAGGCGATGTGACAAATGTGATCTTTTACAATAAAGAAATCTTCAGTAAGCAAGGTCTTGAACCGCCTACCACCTGGGAGGAGTTCCTTACAGTGTGCCAGAAGCTTAAGGATGCCGGCATTACGCCGCTTGTTATCGGTAACTCCGATCTATGGACAGCCGGCAACTGGATTGCCCATGTCATTTCTAGAGTAGTAGGAGAAGATGCTTACAGTGAAGCGCTGCAGTTAAAGCAACCGTTTCATTCAAAAGATTTCATTAAAGCATACACCTATGTACAGGAGCTATGGGATAAAGGCTACATCAACGACAATGTGAATGCCCTCAACGACAGTGAAGGTGACATGATGTTCCTGAACGGTAGCGCGGCCATGCACCCCATTGGTAGTTGGCTTGTCCCAACCGCTGTTGAAGAAAACCCTGATCTTCAGCTAGGCTACTTCAATACTCCAGTCATGCCGGAAGGTAAAGGCAATCAGGATAGTGTAATCGGCGTACTTAATGGTATGGTCGTCAACAAGAACTCTAAGCTGATCGACGAAGCCATTGATTTTATGAAATTATATAGTTCAGCTGAATCGTCTAAAAAGCTATCCGATGCCGGGGCTGTACCGATCACTAAAGATGGTATTAATACCGAAACGACCCACCCGCTCTCGTTAAGCTTAAATGATCTGATGGAAAATGCACCTGCTCTAGTATCGCCTCCTGATACCGGCTATTCCATCGAGGTTGCAAATGCCTTAAATATGGCTACATCTCAAATCATTGGTGGAGCCAAATCCCCGGAAGACGCTTTATCCGAATTGGAAACAACCATAGCCCCACTTAAATAAACATTCCTCATCCTTTATATAAGTCTCATCAGACCGCTCATCAGCAGTATACCTTGGGCGGTCTCCCCATACTTATGAACTGGAGGTATTGTCATGTCCGGCAAGAGTAATAAGCTTTCCCCTTACTTGTTCACAGCCCCCGCTGTATTGATATTTGCCTTTGTCGTGCTTGTGCCTGTTCTCATGACCTTCGTATTCAGCTTCTATGACTGGAACGGGATCGGCGCAATGACCTTCACAGGCTTCGACAACTATATTCGGGCTTTTCATGACCGTATTTATATTAGCTCCTATGGACATACACTTATCTATATTGTTGCTACGGTATTTGTGGAAGTATTAGTCGGACTTGGACTTGCAGGTTTAATAACAATGGGTCGCAAAGGCAGCGGACTATTCCGACTCGCCTTCTTTGTTCCTGTCATGTTACCAATGATTGTTATCTCCTACCTGTGGAAATTTGTTTACAATTCCGATTTTGGGATCGTCAATATGCTGCTGGACACAATCGGCCTGGAGAGCTGGACACGCGTCTGGCTAGGCAACCCTGATACCGCACTATACGCAATTTGTATTGTCTCCGGATGGGTATATGCTGGATTCTATATGACTATCTTTTATTCTGGCATACAGCGTATTTCCAAGGAGGTCTATGAATCTGCTTATCTGGATGGTGCAGGAGAAAGACATATTTTTTTCAAAATTAAAATTCCAATGATTCGTAATTTGGTGGAAACGGGAATCCTGCTATGTGTGTTAACTGGGTTTCAAGCCTTCGACCTGTTCTATGTTATGACCAATGGTGGTCCTTATAACTCAACGGAAATTGTTACTACCTATCTCGTCAAAGTCGTGTTTACTCATATGAGCATCGGCTATGGCTCCGCGCTGGCTGTCATCATGACGATTGTTATCGCTGTGATCGGACTCGTTACCGGCAAATTAACTAAGAAGGACTCCGACGCGCTGGAGTATTGAGAAAGGAGAACTGTATATGCCCCCACTAACCACCACTGTCATTCCTATTAAAAAAAACAGCAACTCCGTCAAAGCTACGTCCAACAATAAATGGTTCTCGCATATTGGATACTATATCTTCATGATCGTGCTCTCGTGCTTCTATTTCTATCCGATTGTTTGGCTGATCCTTTCATCCTTCCGTGAAAATAATAAGATCTTCTCAACTCCGTTTGCACTACCGGAAACGATTAATCTACAGAACTGGTCAAAAGCCTGGAATATCGGCAATATGAGTACCTACGCTAAGAACAGCATCATTGTCACGATATTAACTGTCATTGGCATTCTGCTATTCGCAAGCCTCGCAGCCTTCGCCTTTAGCAAGCTTCGCTTCCGTGGAAGCAGCCTCCTAATGCTGATGTTCGTATTCGGTCTGTTTATGCCTCTGCAATCGTTTTTTATTGCACAGAGCTATATTTTTGAGCAACTGAATTTGAAGGATTCTTATTGGGCACTGATTATACCTTATATTGGAACTGGGCTGCCACTTGCGGTCATCCTGCTTAAAGCCTATTTAGACTCCGTTCCCAGAGAGCTTATGGAGGCTGCACGCATGGATGGCTGTGGTGACTGGTTGCTCTACCGAAAGATCATTTTCCCTCTGTTGATCCCTAGCATGGCTACGGTTGGCATTTTCTCGGCGTTAAATTCCTGGAATGAACTATTGCTTGCCATGCTGTACATCCAGAATGATGCCTTAAAAACCATCCCAGTCGGACTCTTGGCGTTCTCCAGCAGGTATATGACCGATTACAAGCTACTGTTCTCCGCACTCGCTATCATTACACTGCCGATGATTATTGTGTATATCTTCTTTCACCGCTATATCGTTGCGGGTCTGACCGAAGGTGCACTTAAATAGTCTCCTATCACAACATAAATAATATAATTAAGCAGCGGTAGTCTTCCCAATGATCATTCAGAGGGTAGCTGCCGCTGTTTTTGGTAACTATAAAATAATATTTGACCTTTACGCTACGTAAAGGTGTACAGTGAATTTGTGGGAGGTGATACTACGGAATACACAGTGCAGAAGCTTGCGGAGTTAGCTGGTGTTAGTACACGGACCTTGCGATATTACGATGAGTTTGGCATTCTTAAGCCGGCTAGAATCAACTCTTCCGGGTATCGTATTTACGGTCAGCGTGAAGTAGATTTGCTGCAGCAAATTCTATTTTATCGAGAGCTTGGTTTAAGTCTAGAGAACATCAGAGAGATTGTTACACAACCGTCCTTTGACGGAACGAGAGCACTACGAAAGCATCATGATAAGCTACTGGAAAAGAGACAACAGCTAGATCTATTAATTGCTAACGTCGAACAGACGCTGGCTCATAAGGAAGGACAAATTATAATGAGTGATAAAGAGAAATTCGAGGGCTTTAAGCAAAAGCTGATTGAGGATAACGAGAAGAAATATGGTCAGGAGATTCGGGAAAAATACGGAGACAGCACGGTAGATCAGTCCAACAAGAAGCTGAAGGGTATGACTGAAGAACAGTATGCGGCTATACAGCAGATCGAGTCGGAAATGTTCGAGTTCCTGTTGCAGGCGATGGAAGCTGGAGATCCTGCTAGCGTATTGGCACAAAAGAGTGCTGACTTGCATCGCCAATGGCTCTCCTTCTACTGGAATTCTTATACCAAAGAAGCACATGCGGGTGTAGCTCAAATGTACGTGGATGATGAGCGTTTCACAGCTTACTATGACAAGCACCGTCCTGGACTTGCAGCGTTCTTAAGAGATGCAGTGCATGTGTATACAGGAGCAAAATAATGAGATAAAAATAGAGCAGTGCCGGAATTCCGGTCCCTGCTCTATTTTTTCGAATCTCTGCTGATACCTCTTACAAGCTACGATGCAGCAGCGATAAAACATTCCGAAGCTCAGCTACAGCGACCTGGCCTGGTGCAGACGGCTTATGCGCGGCCCCAAACGTTAATGCTGAACCGAAGATTTCACCCGACAGACGGCTGACTACTCCTGCTCCTGCCATGGACATCGTAATAATCGGGCGATCTGCATGTTTAGTTTTCATAATATGAGTGGCTTCTAGCAAGGTCAGAACGTCACCTGCATCTTGAGGCATAACTGCAATCTTAGGCAAGTCCCCACCAAGCTCCTGCATCTTACATAGACGCGAGATTAGCTCCTCTTTGGGAGGTGTTTTATGAAAATCATGATTCGATATGATAACAGCTACGTTATGAGCGTGAGCAGCCTCAACTAATCCTCGTACATCCTGTTCCTCATTAAACAATTCAACATCAATAATATCTACTAGCCCACTCTCAGCAGCAGCAACATTAAGAGCTATGTAATATTCTATACTGACCTGCTTCTCTCCACCTTCCTTCGCACTACGGAACGTAAAGATCAGCGGAAGATCCGGAATGATCGCGTGAATATCACTTAACGCTGACTTCACTGCTTCTAAATCCTCCACTTTTTCAAAAAAATCCGTACGCCACTCCACCAAATCAGGATTTAGCTCTTTTAAGGCTTCAGCTTCCTGCTTCAGTTCAGTAAGGGTAGCACCAATTAACGGGACGCATATTTTAGGTATTCCTTCACCGATCACTACATTTTTAACGATTAATGTTCTGCTCATGATTTTAGCTCCTTATCATCCGATACATGCTTTATAAAATTTTCAACCTCAGGCAAATACGGCAGTGACGGTATTGCACCTGCTTTCCCAACAGCCAAAGCACCGACAGCATTCGCGAAGCGTAACGCTTCCTCCAATGACTTACCTGAGACTAACTGCTGTGCGAGTGCACCATTAAAGGAATCTCCCGCAGCAACTGTATCTATTGCCTTTACCGGGAACCCAGGAACTAACTTGGTCCCCTCAGCATTAACTAACAATGTGCCTTTAGCACCTAAAGTTACAATAACGTTCTTAACACCCTTTTGTAGCAAAATACGGGCAGCCTGCTCAGCCGTCTCTATACTATCGACAGTCATCCCAGCTAGAATTCCTGCTTCCGTCTCATTTGGCGTCAAATAGGTTACTTGACTTAACATCTCATCCTTAAGCCTTCTGGCTGGTGCAGGATTTAAAATGATTGGAATCCCATAACCATGGGCAATAGCAACAGCCTGTTCGGTCATTGCTAAATCCATTTCAAGCTGTAGCACGATTAACTTAGCTTGTTGAATTACAGGCGCCAACATCTGAATATCTTCCGCAGAAAGCTCCATATTCGCCCCAGAAACAACGATAATCCGATTCTCTCCATCTTCTTCAATAACGATTGAAGCTACACCTGTTGCCTCCGTTTCACTCACTGAGATATGTTCTATATGAATACCTTCTTGCTTAATAATCTCCAGCATTTCGCTTCCAAAGGTATCTTTTCCGACGCTGCCGATCATACTAACCTCAGCACCCAGACGTGCTGCGGCAACGGCTTGATTCGCTCCCTTTCCACCGGGAGATAGAGCAAATGCTTGTCCCATAAGCGTTTCTCCTGCATTCGGTGCTCGGTTCGTACGTACTACCATATCCATATTTAAGCTTCCAATCACAACTATACCCAACTTAAACACCACCAATAATTATTTCTTCAATCTCTTTATCTTAGGGTCTTCCCTTCACTTTATCAATCACTTCCGTTGATTTTGCCCCTTATTGGCTATTTTCACCAAATTGACGTTATGCTTTTGTAGATAAAGTGTGCTAGAATGATGGTGCAATCGCTTCCACAACGATTGATGACTGTTTTTTGGGCAAACGTTTGCATCGTAGATAATGCCAGCAGCTTTACTGCAATTCAATCTAATCCGCGATTAGGAGGCTTATCAAGTGAACGAACAAAAATTACCATCAGTAGCTTATTTCAGTATGGAGTATGGGTTACATTCCGATTTTAAAATGTATGCCGGAGGGCTTGGAATTCTCGCCGGAGACTACATTAAGGGAGCTAAAGACATCAATGCTCCTATCATCCCTATCGGGCTGAAGTGGAAACAAGGTTATACGGATCAAAAAATTGATGCGAACGGTAATCCATACGACTCCTATCACAATTATGTTTATGATTTTCTTGAAGATACAGGGGTGAAGGTAACCGTAAAAGTCAGAAAGACCGATGTGGTGTGCAAAGTATGGAAGACTGATTATTTTGGCAACAGCACGTTGTATTTACTGGATACGGATATCCCCGAAAATAATGATGCTTGGATTACTGGACAATTGTACGGCTGGTTCGGTGAGGAACGGATCGCTCAAGAGATCGTACTCGGGATCGGCGGAGTAAAAGCTATGCGTGCTCTGGGCATTTCGATTGATGTCTATCATTTCAATGAAGGCCATGCAGCCTTAGCAGCCATCGAGCTCATTCGTGAGAAGATGTCCGGAGGCAGCACCTTTGAGGAAGCTTGGAAAGCTACTCGGGAAGAGGTTGTGTTCACTACACATACACCGATAAAAGAAGGCAACGAAACCCATCCGCTCGACCGCTTAGAGTATATGAGTGCATTCAATGGCTTAACCCGCGACCAGATGGAGCGTATCGGTGGTGAGCCGTTCAACATGACGGTTGCCGGTCTGCGACTCTCCCGTATTTCCAATGCAGTGGCTCAGCTTCATGCGGATACAGCCAATAAGATGTGGAAAGAGGTTGCCGGAAGATCGGACATCATTGGCATTACTAATGCCATTCATACCCCTACCTGGGTAGATGAAAGAATGACACAAGCCTATGAACAAAATGGCGATTTATGGGCAGTGCATAAGGAAATTAAGGGTGAACTGATTGATTTCATCAAAGAACGGTCCGGCATTAGTCTAAATGCTGACAATCTACTCATTGGCTTCTCACGCAGAGCTGCTCCTTATAAACGCAGTGACCTGATCTTCTCGCAGCCGGAAATTATTGAGCCTTATCTGGAGTCCGGCAAAATACAAATCGTCTTCTCTGGCAAAGCCCATCCACTCGATGATAACGGCAAAAAAATCGTCAGCAATTTAGTGGCGATGATGAAAAAATATCCGAAGAGTGTTGTCTTCCTGGAGAATTACGATATGACTATCGGCGCACAGCTGACACGCGGTTCTGATATTTGGCTCAACAATCCGCGTAGACCACTGGAAGCAAGTGGTACCTCCGGGATGAAGGCAGCCATGAACGGCGTATTGAACTGCTCTATTCTAGATGGCTGGTGGCCGGAAGCCTGTATAGATGGCGAGAATGGCTGGCAGATCGGAGACGGCTTCGAGACTACTGACTTCGAGGTTCTGGATAAGCATGATAGTGATGCGCTATACGACACCCTATTGAATCGAGTACTCCCAACCTATTATGAGAATCGTGAACAGTGGGTACAAATGATGAAGAAGAGTATCGAAACCACTCGCACCGAATTTGCCACCAAAAGAATGCTGGATGAATACTATAACAGAATGTACATTAAAAACTAAGTACAGAAAATGGATATTCCTATATCAAAATAGAACAGCGCACCCTCCAGTGATGGTAGAGGTGCGCTATTTCTTTTTTAACTCTGCTTAGTAATTAATCACTCTATCTATCATATATATCTGAATGGGACGACGATTACCACATACTGTAATGTGTCAATTATTCAAAAAGTGTTGCATTTTCCCCAAAAAACATTAATATAGAACTTATACTAAATCTAAAATCAAATCTTACGAGGTGATTCTATTAATGAGCTCCAATAATAATAATCTTACGACCAGCTGGGGTGCTCCAGTAGGCGACAATCAAAATTCAATGACAGCCGGTGATCGTGGTCCTACTTTGCTGCAAGATGTCCATCTGCTTGAAAAATTAGCCCACTTTAACAGAGAACGTGTTCCTGAACGTGTCGTTCATGCTAAGGGTGCTGGCGCTCATGGGTATTTTGAGGTCACTCAGGATTTAACTCAATATACAAAAGCTAATTTTTTATCTGCGGTAGGCAAGCGTACCCCACTGTTCATCCGTTTCTCAACGGTAGCTGGGGAGCTAGGTTCTGCTGATACTGTAAGAGACCCACGTGGTTTTGCTGTGAAGTTCTATACCGAAGAAGGAAACTATGATCTCGTAGGTAACAATACACCTGTATTCTTCGTTCGTGATGCAATCAAGTTCCCTGACTTTATTCATACACAGAAGCGTGATCCACAGACACACTTAAAGAACCCTAATGCGGTTTGGGACTTCTGGTCTTTATCACCGGAATCTCTACATCAGGTTACGATTTTGATGTCAGATCGCGGAATCCCAGCTACGTTGAGACATATGCACGGGTTCGGAAGCCACACCTTCAAATGGGTAAATGCCGAAGGCATTGCCGTCTGGGTGAAATATCATTTCAAAACAGAACAAGGCATTAAGAACCTTGCTCCAGATCTTGCCGCCAAAATAGCTGGGGAGAACCCAGATTATCATACAGAAGACTTGTTCAATGCTATTGATAAAGGAGATTTCCCAGCGTGGAAGCTCTACGTGCAGATTATGCCGATCGAAGATGCGAACACTTACCGCTTTGATCCATTCGATGTAACCAAAGTATGGTCGCAAAAAGATTATCCATTAATTGAGGTTGGCCGCATGGTACTGGATCGAAATCCAGAGAATTACTTCGCAGAAGTAGAGCAAGTTACGTTTTCTCCTGGCTCGTTCGTCCCTGGTATTGAAGCTTCTCCTGATAAATTGCTACAGGGTCGACTGTTTGCTTACGGCGATGCTCACCGTCACCGTGTAGGTCCCAACCATAACAGCCTGCCTATCAACCGACCAAAAGTAGAAGTGAAGAACTATCAACGTGACGGTGGCATGGCACTCGGCAACAATGGCGGATCCGGTGCCTATTACGAACCTAACAGCTTAGGTGGACCTAAAGAAGCACCACAGTACAAAACATCACCTTTCGAAGTATCTGGAAATGCCGACAGTGTCTCCTACAATAGTGATGACCATTATACACAACCTGGTGACTTGTATCGCCTGATGAGTGAAGAAGAACGTACCCGTCTTGTTCAAAATATCGTAGGCGCTATGACACCAGTTGAAAGTAACGATATTAAACTTCGTCAAATTGTTCATTTCTATAAAGCTGATCCGGAATTGGGACAGCGTGTTGCATCCGGCTTAGGATTATCCGTTCCAGACGTAATATAAGACTGTAATTGCACTTATACAATCAAAGAGGACCTTTACCCGTAAATGGGAAAGGTCCTCTTTGTTCATAAGAAAAGCTAAAACATATAATATATAAGAACGATCACGATGCATAGCGTGGAGACAACAGATAAGCACGAAAAAAAAGTATTCCAGTTATTGCCCTTCATTTGTCTTATACACGACCAGTATACTGCTTCTTTGATGCTCTGCCCCATCACGTGAAGATTTGACTACCGAACCGTAACAGATATTCACAACCTGTTCCTCACGCAGCCCTGCCAAGAACTCATTCGCCTTATTCTCAGCATACGAATTATCAGCATCTACAAACTCTTTTACTTGAATCATCCTGATCTCTCCTTTAATAAATTATAGTTACTTTTTATGTCTAGATTCTATAGGTGAACTCAACGAAATGTACATGGCGTATCACTCCCCTGGTAACATTTAATGTAAAATTATCTTCGAAATATAGTATAGGCATTCCGCAGTTTTCTACGAAATGCCTATAACATCAGCCTATCATAGCACCCAACTATGCAATAGTCAAACGTTTTAAATACAATATTTAGTAAGAACTTATTGCCTTTTCAAAATGGATTGGATTTACATATAGAAGCTGTTATACTGATCAGAAGGTTCCCTCTAGGGGACCTCTATTTGTATAGGAGGGATTTTAATATGGCAACGCGTCATAACAAATTTGCAAAGAATGTGCTACTTAGAGGGGGTGAAATCTACTATGAACCATAGTCTAATTTATGAAGGCTCAAGGACACAACTGGTCCAGCAGCTTATTTATTTTGATGAGGAAAAAATCGCATTTCTAAATCAGTATTTCCCTGAACGAAGCAAACAAAGAAGTAATGCTGAAACGCTGTTGTCCCGTTATTGCTCCGAGCTGGAACAATTACTTTCCCGTTTCAATGGTGAAGAATTGAATTCACTCGTATTGATTGGAAGTCAGCTTCAGCTACGCTACTTAGACGACAATACTACAGATACCTACACCATCGTATTTCCAAACCAGGCAGAACCCAATGATAACAAGATTTCAATGTTCTCGCCTATTGGCATGCAGTTGCTGTTAGCTCAGATCGGCAGTACATGTCAGCTAGCTATTCCTTCAGGTGAGTTATCAGTAAAAATCGAAAGTATTAAGTTTGTGAATTGTGGTGAGGTGGCCGTTCTTATTTAAGCCCACTCGCACATATCACCAACATTAACAGCGTCCCTTTCCAATCTTATGGAAGAGGACGCTGTTCATCTATTCAGCCTGTTAAGCACTTCTTCATACTTTTATTTGAGCCTCAATCCTTCACCCAGTTTACTGACTGATTTTTCGATGCGAGATGCTCTGGTTTCAGGTCTTTTCGCCGCTTCGATCCAAGATACATATTCCTTCTGATAAGAATAAGCCAGACCGTTATAATAAGCTTCTGCCTGCTCATGGCTACTCAGCGCATCAAGGAAATCCTCTGGGGCTTCTACCTCCCGTAATTGATGATCTTGCTCCATCGTCACACGCACAATATCACCAGGTTGAGCTTTGGCTAGATCCCGTAGTTCTTTCTTTACCACCATAAAATGCTTTCCGTTTCCCTGGGGCATAAGCGTTCCTCTATAGGGGATTCCATTTACATTTCCTTTTACCTGTATTCTGGACTTTGTTTCAAATATTTGTTCGGCATCAAAAGGGACGTTAAGATAAGTCCAGCTCCCACTTGCATCAGGTCGCACTAATTTAGCTTCAAATTCGAACATAGTTACCTCCTCAACTAAAATCCCTAGTTCTATTGTATACATACAAATGTAACTATACAAAAAAACACCTGCCTATAATAGACAGATGTTTCTTAATTATAAGCGGGTGATGGGAATCGAACCCACGCTATCAGCTTGGAAGGCTGAAGTTCTACCATTGAACTACACCCGCAAAGGTATAAAATCGGGATGACACGATTTGAACATGCGACCCCCTGGTCCCAAACCAGGTGCTCTACCAAGCTGAGCTACATCCCGTCAAAACATGTAATTACTTAGTAATAAAAATGGCGCGCCCTGAGAGATTCGAACTCCCGGCCTTTTGATTCGTAGTCAAACGCTCTATCCAGCTGAGCTAAGGGCGCAAAAATTATGGAGCGGAAGACGGGAATCGAACCCGCGACCCTCGCCTTGGCAAGGCGATGCTCTACCGCTGAGCCACTTCCGCAAAATATGGTGCGCGTGAAGGGACTTGAACCCCCACGTCGTGAAACGCCAGATCCTAAGTCTGGTGCGTCTGCCATTCCGCCACACGCGCACACTTTAAAAATAATGGTGAGCCATGAAGGACTCGAACCTTCGACACCCTGATTAAAAGTCAGGTGCTCTACCAACTGAGCTAATGGCTCTCATAAATGGCTGGGGATATAGGATTTGAACCTATGCATGACGGAGTCAAAGTCCGTTGCCTTACCGCTTGGCTAATCCCCAACAATAATTAACTAAATGGCGGAACCGACGAGATTCGAACTCGCGATCTCCTGCGTGACAGGCAGGCATGTTAGGCCAACTACACCACGGTTCCATAGACATAATGCATAAGAGTAAATTGGTTGCGGGGGCAGGATTTGAACCTGCGGCCTTCGGGTTATGAGCCCGACGAGCTACCGGGCTGCTCCACCCCGCGTCATTTAATAATTATATACTATTCATTTACACTACGCCAGCTAGTCCCAAAACATCATGCTTAAGGAAAATTTGGTTGCGGGGGCAGGATTTGAACCTGCGGCCTTCGGGTTATGAGCCCGACGAGCTACCGGGCTGCTCCACCCCGCGTCGTTTAAATGAATATGGTGGAGGCTGAGGGGATCGAACCCCCGACCCTCTGCTTGTAAGGCAGATGCTCTCCCAGCTGAGCTAAGCCTCCATGTTATGACCCGTATGGGATTCGAACCCATGTTACCTCCGTGAAAGGGAGGTGTCTTAACCCCTTGACCAACGGGCCATGCTAATAAACTTTGTGGCGGAGAGAGAGGGATTCGAACCCTCGAGACGCTTGTGGCGCCTACACGATTTCCAATCGTGCTCCTTCGGCCAAACTCGGACACCTCTCCATAAATGGCTCCCCGAACAGGACTCGAACCTGTGACAACTCGATTAACAGTCGAGTGCTCTACCAACTGAGCTATCAGGGAATATGGTGGGCCTTAGTGGACTCGAACCACCGACCTCACCCTTATCAGGGGTGCGCTCTAACCAGCTGAGCTAAAGGCCCTTTTTAAGACACATCAATATTAAGGGCAAAAAAAATACCACGGGTAATGTGGTTGTCCGCTTGGCGACGTCCTACTCTCCCAGAACCCTTCGGTCCAAGTACCATCGGCGCTGGAGGGCTTAACGGTCGTGTTCGGGATGGGTACGCGTGGAACCCCTCCGCTATCGCCACCAAACGGGCATTTACATCGTAAATGCTCAGGCTTGATGCCTGAAAACTGAATCCGAATTGAATTTGCGTCTTAAGTATAGGATAAGCCCTCGACCGATTAGTATTGGTCAGCTCCATGCATTACTGCACTTCCACCTCCAACCTATCTACCTCGTCGTCTTCAAGGGGTCTTACTATTTGGGAAATCTCATCTTGAGGGGGCTTCACGCTTAGATGCTTTCAGCGCTTATCCCGTCCGTACGTAGCTACCCAGCCATGCTTCTGGCGAAACAACTGGTGCACCAGCGGTACGTCCATCCCGGTCCTCTCGTACTAAGGACAGCTCCTCTCAAATTTCCTGCGCCCACGACAGATAGGGACCGAACTGTCTCACGACGTTCTGAACCCAGCTCGCGTACCGCTTTAATGGGCGAACAGCCCAACCCTTGGGACCTACTTCAGCCCCAGGATGCGATGAGCCGACATCGAGGTGCCAAACCTCCCCGTCGATGTGGACTCTTGGGGGAGATAAGCCTGTTATCCCCAGGGTAGCTTTTATCCGTTGAGCGATGGCCCTTCCATGCGGTACCACCGGATCACTAAGTCCGACTTTTCGTCCCTGCTCGACTTGTAGGTCTCGCAGTCAAGCTCCCTTATGCCTTTGCACTCTTCGAATGATTTCCAACCATTCTGAGGGAACCTTGGAACGCCTCCGTTACTCTTTAGAGGCGACCGCCCCAGTCAAACTGCCCGCCTGACACGGTCCCCGTACCCGGTAAGGGTACTAGGTTAGAACCTAGATACGATCAGGGTGGTATCCCAACGGCGCCTCCACCGAAGCTTGCGCTCCGATTTCTACGGCTCCCACCTATCCTGTACAGATCGTACCCAAATTCAATATCAAGCTGCAGTAAAGCTCCATGGGGTCTTTCCGTCTTGTCGCGGGTAACCTGCATCTTCACAGGTATTAAAATTTCACCGGATCTCTCGTTGAGACAGCGCCCAAGTCGTTACGCCATTCGTGCGGGTCAGAATTTACCTGACAAGGAATTTCGCTACCTTAGGACCGTTATAGTTACGGCCGCCGTTTACTGGGGCTTCGGTTCATAGCTTCGGGTTACCCCTAACCACTCCCCTTAACCTTCCAGCACCGGGCAGGCGTCAGCCCGTATACTTCGCCTTGCGGCTTCGCACAGACCTGTGTTTTTGCTAAACAGTCGCTTGGGCCTTTTCACTGCGGCCCCCTCGTGCTATTCACACTACCGGGGCACCCCTTCTCCCGAAGTTACGGGGTCATTTTGCCGAGTTCCTTAACGAGAGTTCTTCCGCGCGCCTTAGAATTCTCTTCTCGCCTACCTGTGTCGGTTTGCGGTACGGGCACCTTCTCCTGGCTAGAGGCTTTTCTTGGCAGTGTGAGATCATGACCTTCGCTACTGTAATTTTCGCTCCCCATCACAGCCCAGCCTTAACGATGTGCGGATTTGCCTACACATCAGCCTCACTGCTTAGACGGACATATCCATCAGTCCGCGTCACTACCCTCCTGCGTCACCCCATCGCTCATAGCGGATTACGGTGGTACAGTAATTTCAAACTGTTGTCCTTCGACTACGCCTTTCGGCCTCGCCTTAGGTCCCGACTTACCCTGAGCGGACGAGCCTTCCTCAGGAAACCTTGGGCTTTCGGCGGATCAGATTCTCACTGATCTTTTCGTTACTCATACCGGCATTCTCACTTGTATGCTGTCCAGCGCTCCTTACGGTACACCTTCAACCCACATACAACGCTCCCCTACCCCAGATACATAGTATCTAGCCATAGCTTCGGTGGTGTGTTTAGCCCCGTTACATTTTCGGCGCAGAGTCACTCGACCAGTGAGCTATTACGCACTCTTTCAATGGTGGCTGCTTCTAAGCCAACATCCTGGTTGTCTGTGCAACTCCACATCCTTTCCCACTTAACACACACTTGGGGACCTTAGCTGATGGTCTGGGCTGTTTCCCTTTTGACAATGGATCTTAGCACTCACTGTCTGACTCCCGGCAATAAGTATATGGCATTCGGAGTTTGACTGAGCTTGGTAATCCTTGCGGACCCCGCACCCAATCAGTGCTCTACCTCCACTACTCTTATACCGAGGCTAGCCCTAAAGCTATTTCGGGGAGAACCAGCTATCTCCGAGTTCGATTGGAATTTCTCCGCTACCCCCACCTCATCCCCGCATTTTTCAACATGCGTGGGTTCGGGCCTCCAGTGCGTGTTACCGCACCTTCACCCTGGACAGGGGTAGATCACACGGTTTCGGGTCTACGTCCACATACTCAATCGCCCTATTCAGACTCGCTTTCGCTGCGGCTCCGTCTTCTCGACTTAACCTTGCATGTTAAACGTAACTCGCCGGTTCATTCTACAAAAGGCACGCCATCACCCATAGATAGGGCTCTGACTTTTTGTAAGCACACGGTTTCAGGTTCTATTTCACTCCCCTTCCGGGGTGCTTTTCACCTTTCCCTCACGGTACTGTTTCACTATCGGTCGCCAGGTAGTATTTAGCCTTAGCAGATGGTCCTGCTGGATTCATACGGGGTTTCACGTGCCCCGCACTACTCGGGATCCGTCTCGGAGAGAACACAGTTTAGGTTACAGGGCTTTTACCTCTATCGCGGGCCTTTCCAGACCTCTTCACCTACCATATTCCTTTGTAACTCCATGTGAGACGTCCCACAACCCCTAAGAGCAAGCTCTTAGGTTTAGGCTGTTCCGCGTTCGCTCGCCGCTACTGACGGAATCACTATTGTTTTCTCTTCCTCAGGGTACTTAGATGTTTCAGTTCCCCTGGTCTGCCTCTACATCTCCTATGTGTTCAGAGATGAGTAACTGCGAATTACCACAGCTGGGTTTCCCCATTCGGACACCCCCGGATCAAAGCTTGCTTACAGCTCCCCGAGGCAGTTTCGTTGTTCGCCACGTCCTTCGTCGGCTCCTGGCGCCTAGGCATCCTCCGTGTGCTCTTATTAGCTTAACCTTGATTTTTCCGCAGGAAAATATCATACGATATCTCTCTTGGAATCATCTCACTAATAACATTTACTTGTTTGCACAAGTTGCTAAAAGATGTTCTAAAACGCAAATTCGTTTCGGTATCCAGTTTTCAAGGATCAAGTCTTACTGAGAGCTTAAACTCTCAAAACTGAGCAACGAGTGAGTAACAGGCCTAAACCTGAGATTTGGAAGTTTAACTTCCGATTTGAATGTCTTCATTGCAGAAGACGATTCTCCATAGAAAGGAGGTGATCCAGCCGCACCTTCCGATACGGCTACCTTGTTACGACTTCACCCCAATCATCTACCCCACCTTCGGCGGCTGGCTCCCTTGCGGGTTACCCCACCGACTTCGGGTGTTGTAAACTCTCGTGGTGTGACGGGCGGTGTGTACAAGACCCGGGAACGTATTCACCGCGGCATGCTGATCCGCGATTACTAGCAATTCCGACTTCATGCAGGCGAGTTGCAGCCTGCAATCCGAACTGAGACCGGCTTTGATGGGATTGGCTTCACCTCGCGGTTTCGCTTCCCGTTGTACCGGCCATTGTAGTACGTGTGTAGCCCAGGTCATAAGGGGCATGATGATTTGACGTCATCCCCACCTTCCTCCGGTTTGTCACCGGCAGTCACTCTAGAGTGCCCAGCTTAACCTGCTGGCAACTAAAGTTAAGGGTTGCGCTCGTTGCGGGACTTAACCCAACATCTCACGACACGAGCTGACGACAACCATGCACCACCTGTCTCCTCTGTCCCGAAGGCCGCCACTATCTCTAGTGGATTCAGAGGGATGTCAAGACCTGGTAAGGTTCTTCGCGTTGCTTCGAATTAAACCACATACTCCACTGCTTGTGCGGGTCCCCGTCAATTCCTTTGAGTTTCAGTCTTGCGACCGTACTCCCCAGGCGGAGTGCTTACTGTGTTAACTTCGGCACCAAGGGTATCGAAACCCCTAACACCTAGCACTCATCGTTTACGGCGTGGACTACCAGGGTATCTAATCCTGTTTGCTCCCCACGCTTTCGCGCCTCAGCGTCAGTTACAGCCCAGAAAGTCGCCTTCGCCACTGGTGTTCCTCCACATATCTACGCATTTCACCGCTACACGTGGAATTCCACTTTCCTCTTCTGTACTCAAGTCACCCAGTTTCCAGTGCGACCTCAGGTTGAGCCCAAGGTTTAAACACCAGACTTAAATGACCGCCTGCGCGCGCTTTACGCCCAATAATTCCGGACAACGCTTGCCCCCTACGTATTACCGCGGCTGCTGGCACGTAGTTAGCCGGGGCTTTCTTCTCAGGTACCGTCACTCCGATAGCAGTTACTCTACCGGACGTTCTTCCCTGGCAACAGAGCTTTACGATCCGAAAACCTTCATCACTCACGCGGCGTTGCTCCGTCAGACTTTCGTCCATTGCGGAAGATTCCCTACTGCTGCCTCCCGTAGGAGTCTGGGCCGTGTCTCAGTCCCAGTGTGGCCGTTCACCCTCTCAGGTCGGCTACGCATCGTCGCCTTGGTGGGCCGTTACCCCACCAACTAGCTAATGCGCCGCAGGCCCATCCCTCAGTGACAGATTGCTCCGTCTTTCATTCTTTCTTCAGGAGAAAAAAGAAATTATCCGGTATTAGCTACCGTTTCCGGTAGTTATCCCAGTCTAAGGGGCAGGTTGCCTACGTGTTACTCACCCGTCCGCCGCTAAGTTATTTTGAAAGCAAGCTTTCAAAATAACTCCGCTCGACTTGCATGTATTAGGCACGCCGCCAGCGTTCGTCCTGAGCCAGGATCAAACTCTCCAATTAGTATTGAAAAGAGCGATATGCTCATTTTGAAACATCTGACGAGAAAATTAATTCTCACGATGAAATTTCAAAAGCGTAAAATACGCTGTGAAACTCATCAGTTTTGGATTTCACTTTCGTGATTTCCTACTCACTCGTTGTTCAGTTTTCAAAGATCAAGTTCTCGTTGGCGCCGTTTAATGTCTCAGCAGCAACTCTTATACTATATCATGTTCAGCCGTTTAATGTCAAGCTCTTTTTTTTAACTTCTTTTTCGAGCTCGGCATGTGTATTTCTTGGCCGGACTTAGAATATATCATGTATAGAGATTCATTGCAAGCATTATTTTAAAATTCATATTATTTTGTATTCTGTTACTTCTTCATCATAATAATCCACTTCCTTAGTGATGTTTTCCGGCAAAGTGATGGCCTCTTATAAAAAAAGCAATAAACACAAAAGAGCCCCAGCAGGTAAGCTGAGACCCCTTTGTTCGATACAAGCTAAGCTTGAGTTCATTTCACGCAGATAATAGATTACTTCTGCCCTTTTTCTAATAATGCAAGGATTATGGTAACCGCCTCTGCTCTTGTTGCCTTCTGGTTAGGTGCAAATTTATTCTGCCCTACACCATTCACAAGGCCTGATTTCGCTGCCGCTGCAATATACGGCACTGCCCATGCTGGTACATCCTTAGCATCATTGAAGGTTAATGTCGCTTTAGGATCTACCGTAATACCAAGAGCGCGAACAACCATAACTGCTAATTCTGTACGTGTTAGCTCCTGTGTAGGACGGAATGTTCCATCATCATAGCCACTGATAATTTGCAGAGATACAGCCTGTGCCACAAAAGACTTGGCCCATGCTGGAATCTTCGCAGAATCCTTAAAGCTTGAAGTGTCACCATTCTCCGGCAATTGCAATGCACGTGCCAGCATTGTGATAAATTCAACCCGATTTACTTTTTGATTCGGACGGAAAGTATCATCCGGATAACCACTAACGAAGCCAGCAGCTACTGCTTTCTCGATAACAGCAGCCGCCCAGTGATTGCTAGTATCCGTTAAAGATGGCTTACTAACTGGCGTCGCAGTTGGTGAAGGCGCCGTTGTCGGTGCTGGTGTAGCTGTTGGTGTTGCTGTCGGTTTTGTTGTTGGCGCTGTTGTTGGCGCTGTTGTTGGTGCTGTTGTTGGTGCTGTTGTTGGTGCTGTTGTTGGTGCTGTTGTTGGCTCTGTTGTTGGTGTTGGTGTTGGTGTTGGTGTTGGTGTTGGTGTTGGTGTTGGTGTAACTCCACCATTCTCATCGCCCTTAACAATACCGAACTCTTCAAGAACATATGGTTTAGCCTCATTAACATTCTGATCAATCTCATAAGATACAGCTGTCAGCTTCCCTGCATCTACAGTGATACCAACAAAGGTCTGAACTTGACCGCGTTTTGGACGCGTAGCATCACTTGGGTCCGCTCCGTATTTAGCTGCTGTATTCTCATTGGCTACTTCAAAGAGATTATAGTAAGCATCTCCCAATTCTTTCTTCATGTTCTTATAGTAAACCTTCGCTCCTGCCGTAGCTGGAATCAGATAGATTGTTCCATCTGGGTTTACTGTGTACTCTACCGTTTGACCATTGAAGCTTTCCTTGATTTTCACTGTGTCTGCTGCAGTTCCGTCAGCCTTGATTGGCTTCGTCCGTGCATAAATATGGTCGTGGCCTTGAAGAACCAAGTCAATGCCCAGTTCAGCCATCATTGGAGCGACTTTCGCTCTTTCTCCATTAGCGCCCATAATATCTTTGTCAGTAGCGTGGTTAGAGGTTGTGTATGGTCCTTTATGCATAGCGACGATAATCCACTTCGCTCCAGCAGCCTTCGCTGCTTTTACATCGGTCTTCATCCAATCCAACTGTGCTTTGCTGAAGTTAGCATATTCATCCGAATTCTCATTCGTGTTCAAGACTACAAAGTGCGCATTGCTGTAATCATAGGAATAGTATGCTCCTGTTTCTGTTGGTGAGCCTGCAGCTTCCTTAATATTGTAGTGCTCATAGAAGGCATTCGCTTTATCCTCATGGTTCCCCGCAACTGGAACAATAGTCGTATTGAGCAAGGTTTCCTGCGAATGGCCAAGCAACCAATTCCATTGTGATTCATTGGTTCCAGTATCTACGATATCTCCGTTAATCGCCACAAACTCAGCATTCGGGAATGTCGTAAGTGCTTTTGCCATCGTTTCTCCAGAAAGAATAGCCTCATCTTCGGTCTTAGCTTGTGTGTCCGCCAGATCGATGAAAGTAAATGCACCTGTCTTAGCAGCTGTTTCGAAAGTTCCCACTGCACTCCACAATCCCAGTGCTTTATCACCTACACGGAAGTAGTATTTCGTATCAGCTTTAAGGCCAGAAGCTTCAGCTTTATGAACTAATTCATCCTTTGAATTTCTGGAAACAGCTGAACGTCCTGTAAACTCAGCAGCTTTTCTAAAGTCTGGAGTAACGCCCGTGTTCTCTACAACCTGCAGGTCGCTTCCTGAAGATTTCAACGCTGTGTACCAAGTGAATCCTTTTGCACTCACTGGGTCGCCGTTAAAGGTAACTGTAACTTTTTTGATAGAATCGGTAGAAGCAATTTTAGCTTCTGAATTGGTTCTGTCACTTACCGCTTTGATAACAAATTGATAGGTTTGGTTCGGATTAGTATTTTCTACAGTGTAACTATAAGAAGTTTGACCTTCCGTATTAGGAACACTGAGAGTCCAGTTTGCAGATATCAGATCATTTTGCTCATAAATGCGATATCCTGATACCGGTGCACCGGATGCAGGCGCATCCCAAGTTAACGTGATTTTACCGCCATCTGCTACAGTAGCTTTTGCATTTTGCACAGGTTTTACAGCTACGTCAGACTTATGAATGCTGTATTTATCATACAAGTCAGTAGATCCACCAGTTGTCGTGGTGTAGGCTTCGTATGAAAATTCATTATTCGTTACAGTCATTCCTGTGAACATTTCCTTACCAGGCTGCTCGTATTTAGCTGCAAAAGGAAACGGACCTGCGCCAACATTATATTTTTTATTACCCGCTGCATTTGTAATCAGGTATAACGTACCCTTAGGATCAGTTACCACTCCGTTTTTGTCCGGCTTAATATCCGTCAACGGCTGATTGTTGTACATTTGATAGCTTCTAGTATAGGTGTGGTCATGTCCTCCGATAACCATGTCAATACCAAGCTCATCAAATACCTTTGTCAAATTAGCTCTGTAATAGAGTACATCTGTATCATTTGTGTGACTGGCAACTGAATAAGGTGATTTATGCAAAAGCACAACCTTCCACTTCTGATCGCTTTTCGCGGCTTCACTGCGCAGCCACTCTACTTGTTTTTTGTAAATTTCGTTATTCTCAAGACTCGAGCTAGCACCATAATATTCTGTATTAATAACCATAAAGTGTGCTGAACCGTAGTCAAAAGAATATACAGAGCCATCTGGTTTTGCGCCCGTATTCGAGACATTAGGTAAATTAAAATGAGTTGTGTAATTGCTATAACTCTTACTTTCATGATTACCTACCAGTGGAACCAATGGAATATTTGCTAGAATATCCTTTGGTTTATTGAAGAACCATCCCCATTGCTCCTCAATATCACCGTTGTCTACCAAATCACCGGAATTCAGAATGAATTCGCTTGTCGGGAATTTAGCCAATCCTTCTTGAAGGGTATGATTCCAAATATCAAAATCACCTTCAGTTGTTCCTTGAGAGTCCGTTGTATATAAGAACTTAAATGCCTGATTACTGGAGCTTTCTGTTGTAAACGTTCCGATGTCACTCCAATTGTCAGCTTGTCCATCCCCAGCACGGTAAGCATACTCCGTTCCCGGCTGCAGGTGATCAGCAATGACCTTATGACTAGTCAGTACTACTGGTTTCTTGGCTGACTTATCCGCTTTGGTCATATACACGCTTGTTGTAACCGATGTTCCTTCGTAAGTTTGAGCACCTACCGGGAACTGACCGTCCACTAATTTAGAAGCTTCTAATACTTCAAGCTTGGTACCCGTCACACTCTCAGGTGCATACCAGTTGAATCCCATACTAGTCTGAGGGTTTCCGTTAAAAGTAAGTGCGATAGACTCAGGCTTACCAACTCCAGGTTCTACAGGCTCTACTACCGGATAAGCAATCAGGTTCATATCCCAATAGAGGTCAGAGCTACCATCACTCGACTGATGCACCTCAGCTGAAAGCTCATTACTCCCATCCTTCAAGTTAGCCTTTACTACTTCGGTAAGGTCTACCTTGGTATATTCGTTTGGATCACTTAAGTTAGTTGAACTTTTTGTTTGAAAATTAATTTCGCCCGCTGGCATAGCCTCACGGTAGATTTCTTTGCCGTTCAAATATAGTACAGCTCCGTCATCAAATGCGAAGTTACCCAAGATTTTATCTGATTTCGCAATCTCTTCCTTATTCACCGTTACGATTGTACGGAAGTAAGAAGTACGATATTTCATACTCTTATTAGAACCGTAGCTTATATTTGTATTCAGAGCACCAAATTGCTTGCTGCTGACTCCGGATCCACTATCTTTATAACCAAGCGGCGCTTGGCCAGACGCCCATGTTGAATCATCGTACACGGACCGCCATACCGTCCCTTGATCTGTTCCGTGATCTAGATACTTCCACGTAGAATTCCCTGCCAATAATGTAACAGGCTCTAACGATTGTAATTGCAGTAGTCCAGCATCCCCATTGCTGTCTTCAGCATAAGCTGGTATTCCTGTGAATGTAATTCCCAGTACCATAACGAAAGCTAAGGTCATGGATACAGCTTGTTTAAATAACCTGTTCATAATCAGTCTCCCTTACTGTTCTATGAAATGCTTGCATCCATTTATAGTAACTATTAAATATTTTCGCAATGTCTTTATAAACATAGAAGTTTGTAAAGTACATCGTGTATGTATTCTTACAAAAGTGGTTACAGTAACGGCAAGGTTGCCAATCAAGGAGGATAAACATGGACGATACTCATGCTTTTGTAGAAAAAGTACACGACACCCAAAAGAAAGCTGAAAAGAATAAAGAAAATCACGGTAAAAGTACACCAAGTCAAAAGCTGCCAAATAAACAGCACAGTAAGTAAAAGCGTTTAAATCATTGGCTCCCAAACACGACAAAAAAAGCAGCAAGCCTCTTCAACTACGGGAGACTTGCTGCTTTACTTTTTTAGGCACAAAGATAAGTGCTAATGAGGGCTTATTTCGTCCATTTCACTACATTTACTGCTACTTTTTCTAATTGCGTCTTACTCAGTGTTTTATTCGGGGAACTAATAGTAACAAAACGATCATCCAGTTTATAGGTCAAGAACAACGAATCGGTGGATGGACTATACCATTTAGCTTCGGTTCCGTTAGAGAGCTTTACGGTTTCACCTTTATATTCGTAAGCGTAATCACGAGGAGAAATGTTCACCTTCATCTGCTTAAACAGAAAGTTCACACCATCATCTGAACCCACTACTTTTTGAAATGCGTCTCCACTCACCATTTGAGTAGGTGCATAGGCTGTTTCAAAACCTTGGAAATTGGCGAAGGCTTTAACAATCTCTTGTTTCTGAGTGTTGCTGTATTGTACAGGAGTCAGAGAAATAGTGTCAGTCACCGAGCCTCCTGTACCAAGAATAACCTGATTGTTCACCGCATCAAAGGTCACAGGCACCTTCATCACATCAGCAATCGCACGTACAGGAAGATAGGTTGTATTGTTATACGTAATTGGTGCCAGTGCATTTCCTTTATTATCAACTGGCGTATAAGCCGTGCCATTCACCTTAAATCCAATGCTGTGATTGAGATATGCCGTAATTTTCTGAAGTTTAGTCCCTGCGTACACACCGGCTGATCCTGTGACTACCATCCCAAACACCATTGTTGCTATAATTATTTTTTTGTTTTTCATAAGTAAGCCCTCCTTGAAAGTTCAATCTTTGTTCTTACTTTAGCTCAAACAAAATAAGATTATGTCTCTAAGTTGTTTCTTACTTGTACCCATTTTGTAATTAAAAAAATCAAAATATCATTAATTCAAAAAAAATAAAAACAGCAACCCGCTTGTCCTAAAAAGGATCGTACGGATTGCTGTTAGATTAACTTTGATACGGCGTTGTAACCTTATACACTTCTGTATATAAAATTTCTCTATAAAGATTGAATTCTTCTACATCGACAGGGTTAGGGTAAGTCATGATTTGAAGCGGTAAATCCGCATTTCCCTCACGCAGAGGGGGCTGCACATACGCATAAGGATTCAAATGGAAGCCCAGTCGCTCATAAAAGCCAATTCTCCGTTGTTCCATTTCACCCAGTGGCGGCTCTACTTCAAGAAGCACAGGCTTGCCCGACTGACGGATATATTCTTCCATCAGCTTTTTACCAATTCCCCCACCTCTTATACTTGGGTCCACGGCAATATGTTCTACAAATCGAAATCCTGGAAACTCCCAGCAAGCTATAAAAGCAATGATTTTCCCCTCAGCATTCACTTCGGTAATCAATCTGTAATGTGGAACATCCAATAACTCCTGT
Organism: Paenibacillus sp. FSL P4-0184; assembly: GCF_038004625.1. NCBI lineage: Bacteria > Bacillati > Bacillota > Bacilli > Caryophanales > Paenibacillaceae > Paenibacillus > Paenibacillus sp. FSL P4-0184. The sequence continues at coordinate 1,221,586 of NZ_JBBORN010000001.1, forward strand.
TGTCCCTCATAGGTTCTGATCTCGGAGGTAGGAAAAGAGGCTTCCATAATAGCGAATATTTCATCAAAAGTTGTGTGATTCATAACATAGTTCTCACTTTCTGCATTTATATTTACACAAGTTATCTTAACCTTCTGAACCCTATGATATCAAATTTAAGCATCAAGGTACTAGTACCTGGTACTAGGATAACGTGCTATACTAAGCATAACAGTTATACACATCTTGTTTTATATAGGAGAGGTTCATATTGGATAATCAGCAGTGGATCGCACCTGAGTACTACAATCTCACTTCGGAAATGGAACGTCATGCTCCGGAAAAGATTGCGCTTAAGTGGTTGAATGAACAAGGAGACTACGAGGAGATCACTTACGGAGATCTTCGCAAGCAAGCTAACCAGCTTGCCGGAGGGCTCGCAGCACTCGGCCTTCAGCAAGGGGATCGTGTTCTTGTAATGGTTCCCCGTCGAATCATCGCTTATGTCATCTATTTAGCATGTCTGAAGCTAGGACTTGCCATTATCCCTTCATCAGAAATGCTTCGCGCAAAGGATTTATCTTATCGTCTGCGGCATTCCGAAGCCAGAGCTGTTATTGCCTGGTCCGAGGTCACTGATGAAGTTAATAAAATCTCGGACGATCTGCCTGCTCTGGATTACCGTCTTTCCGTATCCGGCGACCCTGACGAGCTCGGTCATGGATGGCTAGATCTGGAAGGCCTAATGATTGATCAGCCAGATAAATTCACAGCAGTCGAAAGCCACCGCGACGATATGGCGATCTTGGCATATACCTCTGGAACAACTGGCAACCCTAAAGCAGTCGTTCACAGTCATGGCTGGGGTTATGCTCACTTACGTATCACATCGCCTCAATGGCTCGATATCAAAGAAACTGACACCGTTTGGGCAACAGCAGCACCGGGCTGGCAGAAGTGGATCTGGAGCCCCTTCCTAACCGTCCTTGGCAACGGGGCGACCGGCTTTGTATATAGTGGATCTTTTCATCCCAAAAAATATTTGCAGCTACTACAAGATCACAACATCGAGGTATTATGCTGTACGCCAACCGAATATCGCTTGATGGCCAAATTAGAAAATCTCAATCAGTATGACTTGTCCCACCTTCGCTGCGCGGTTTCTGCTGGAGAGCCTTTGAATCAAGAGGTTATCAACACCTTCCAGCGTGAATTCAATATCACGATTCGTGATGGTTACGGTCAAACAGAAAGTACGCTTATTATCGGTACTCTCAAAGATACACCTATCCGAATAGGTTCTATGGGTAAGTCTATTGCTCCGGGTCTAATTGAAGTGGTAGATGAGGACGGCATTCCGTTACCTGCTGGAGTTGTTGGAGATATCGCAGTGCACTTAAGCATGCCAGCGTTATTCCATACCTATTACAAAGACCCTGGCAGAAAAGAAAGCTCTACTCACGGCGAGTTCTTCATAACTGGTGACCGGGCACGGAAAGATGAAGAGGGCTATTTCTGGTTCGAGGGCCGTGGAGATGACATTATCATTAGTTCGGGCTACACCATAGGTCCTTTCGAAGTAGAAGAAGCCCTTATGAAACATGCTGCGGTTAAGGAATGTGCGGTCGTTGCAAGTCCGGATGAAATCCGCGGACACATCGTTAAAGCTTTTATTGTACTAAAAGATGAGACCGCCGCTTCTCCAGAGCTTGTGAAGGAGCTGCAATCCCATGTTAAAGAATGGACCGCTCCTTATAAATATCCACGCAAAATCGAGTTCATTCAAGATCTTCCGAAGACGACCTCCGGAAAAATACGGAGAGTAGAGCTTCGCGAGCAGGAGAAACGTGCTGCGCAGGAGTAACATAACAGTAGATATTTAATAAACAAAGAGCAGCTAGTCCGTAATAGGACTGCTGCTCTTCTTTATAGGGTATCGGCTTGTTACTCGGACCAATATTTCGCATCCGGGTTTAGAGCCGCGCCTACTTCGCCCTCTTTTACTAAATCGCAATCGAGGTAACCCTCTTCATCCAGGAAATAAACCTCCTGCTTGTAGAACTCACATAAAGTCTCCAGGAACTTTTCAGGTGATTCATACATGACAATCAGATCCCCAAAATCATGCAGCAGGTCACATACACGTTCCACACCATCTGCAGATTTATAGTAACAAATGAAGTCGCTACCGTAGTTCGTTAAGATCGGCAAGATAACTCCATCCACTTGATGGCCTTTTTCCTCCAATATTCCAGCTAAAATCTTCATCTCTGCTTCATATTCATTAATATGAATTAGACGATATCCTGGAATAAATTCGATCAGACTTGGTTCTTCTTCCTCACTGCTTGTACCCGAAACTGTGTTATAAATGGCCTTCAGCAGTTCAGGGGCTTCCGGAAAAATCGCCGTAATCTTCGCTTCATTATCACCCTTACCTAAGCTGGCAATATAGTCAGGACGTAAGTCAGCGGAAAGCTTAAGATATTCTTGAAATTGTTCTGTCAATTTGTTAGTTTGCATGTTGTCATCCTTTACTTGTTCGAGGAATTCCACATCTTCATCAGCCAAGCGTCAAAGTCAGCGCCCTTTTCGCCTTCGTAAATATCGTACACGTCGATTCTCATCTTCTTCAGCTTCTCTTTGAAATCTTCGTACGAATGATCTCTTGGCAAGCTCTTCTTGATTCTCAGGAGTATTTTGGATACGCCTTTTACTAGCTCCGGTTTATTCTTGGACGGTGCTTTAACATCTTCGCCGAATGCCTTCAGTTTAAGGTAAGCCGCTTCTTGAACTGTATATACAGGATCGCTCTCCATTAAACGCGTCAGGATATCGATAATTTGTTTGTGGTTAGTCTGTCCCAGTTCTTCAACAGCTTCTAGACGGGCTCTCCAATCCGCAGAGCGGTTGGCAGCTTTCTTTAATTCCTCGTAATTCTCCGGTAGTCCATTATTGTTCAGTTCTTCGATCATTCCGTTCAATCCCCTTCTATTCAAAACTATCTATCTAACATTAACAGTATAACCAACCATTGCGCAAGCTAAGAGAGGAAGATCTTTGCATGACCTTTTCCTTCAAACATATTTCCACAAAATTGGGGTAAAGTATTCGAAAGAAAGTGTCCCGCAACATTCTATAGACTCTTTACGTTAGTTAACTAGAGAAACGTAGATCAAACACACCAAGGAGAGTGACCTAATTGAAAAAACATACCTTCATTCTAGCGTTAACTATTGTATTAAGTGTAATGCTTAGCGCCTGTTCCAGTAGTAACAATGAAGCCGTTGTCGAAACCAATCTGACGCCGAAAGAAATGATCGACGAGATGCTCGCAAAAGTGGAACAGCCTTCATTAATGGAAGTTGAAGAAGATATGGTGGCTCAGCTGTACCATCTAGCTCCATCATTACTTGAAGATTATAGCATTAGAATGCCAATGATGAATGTGAAAAGTAACGAAATTGCCATTTTAAAAGTTAAAGATGCAAAAGATATCTCTACTGTCGAAACCGCCGTCAAAGAGCGTGCGACTGATATTCAAAAGCAATTCGAACAATATCTTCCGGATCAGTATGAGAACGCCCAAAATTATAAGCTGGTCACAAAAGGCAATTACATCTTATTTGTGATTTCGGAGAGTGCTGATCAGCTGGTGACTGAATTTGATACCTTGTTTACTAAAAAATAATTAGCGATGGTATTCAGCAGCCTACTGTTCCTATTCCTGTTCCTGCCGGCTGTCCTTGCACTCTACTATGTTTCGCCTTGGCGAATCAAAAACCTCATATTGTTCTTAAGCAGTCTGGTGTTTTATGCTTGGGGCGAACCAGTCTACATTGTAATTATGTTGCTGTCCACCATTACGGATTACGGCTTTGGTCTACTTCTTAGTAGACCGAAGCTAACTAAGGTACAGCGCAAGTGGATTGTGGTTAGCTCTATGGTTATTAACCTGGGCTTATTGTCGTATTTCAAATATGCAGATTTTCTCATCCAAAATGTAAACGAACTCCTCGGTACTCATATCCCATTAACTGATTTACCACTACCTATTGGGATTTCGTTCTATACCTTTCAATCCATGTCGTACATCATTGACGTATACAGAGGAACTGCTAAAGCACAGCGAAATTGGATTGATTTTGGTACGTTTGTAGCCTTGTTCCCGCAATTAGTAGCCGGTCCTATCGTTCAATACAACACCATTGCAGAGCAATTACGAGCGCGTTCGGTGGATATCCCCATGTTCGCAGAGGGTGTACGGAGATTCATTATCGGACTAGCCAAAAAAGTGCTGCTTGCCAATAACATCGGTTTGCTCTGGCACACCATCTCCAGCTCCAATCTAGATTCCATGCCTGCTTTAACCGCTTGGATTGGCATTATTGCATTTGCTTTTCAGATCTATTTTGATTTCAGTGGATATTCGGATATGGCGATTGGCCTCGGTCTTATGTTCGGCTTCCGCTTTAACGAGAACTTCAACAAACCTTATATTTCACAGAGCATTACCGACTTCTGGCGGAGATGGCATATTTCCCTTAGCAGTTGGTTTCGTGACTACGTATATATCCCGCTTGGAGGCAACCGCCGGGGTTTAGGCATTCAGGTGCGCAATATCCTCATCGTCTGGCTGTTGACGGGAATCTGGCACGGAGCAAGCTGGAATTTTCTACTCTGGGGATTATACTTTGGGGTTATTCTTATCTTTGAAAAATGGTGGGGATTAAAGCTACTGAGCCGCCTACCGCGCTGGGTTAGGCATCTCTATGCCATTGTACTTATTCTTATCGGATGGGTCTTGTTCGCCTTTGAAGAACTTCCGTTGGTGCTGAGTTACTTGCAAGCGATGCTCGGTTTTAATGGCCAGCCATTGTGGAATAACACAACTTTATACTTCACTTACACAAACGCGATTCTACTTTTGGTACTCATATTAGCATCTGTACCTTTGAAACTCTCCAAGCGTATGGATGCTGAAACGATTCCTTCTCTGGTTTGGTATGGCGTGCTATTCTTCCTATCTGTCGCTTACTTAGTGGATGCTACCTTTAACCCATTCTTATATTTCCGATTCTAGGGGGTGATTGTTTATGAAGCAGAGAACGGATCGAATACTAGTGGTAGGATTTGTCGCGACGCTGTTTCTGGTGGGTATAACCTTTTTCTTACTGCCTGTTCAACGTTTCTCTGAGCTAGAGAACCGATATTTACAAAGCGCTCCCCATCTGACATGGGACAATTTATTATCCCACACCTATGCGGAAGAGGCGGAAAGCTTCGTAACCGATCACTTCCCTTTTCGCGCCAAATGGGTATGGGTGAAATCGGCGATGGAGCAAATGAGGTTGCAGCAAGAAAATAACGGAATATATAAGGGGAAAGACGGCTACTTATTCGAAAAATTCGAGGCACCTGATCACAATAAGTTTCAGCAATATACAGCGGCTGTGAAGCGTTTTGCCGATAAAAATGCTGAAGCCAAAACGACCTTTCTGCTTGCGCCGACATCGGTAGGCTTGTACAACGAGCGTCTTCCCTGGTTAGCACCCGTATATTCGCAAGCCGAGGTGAATCAAACGATTGCTGAGGATGTAGGGGATAGCCTGACTTTTATAAATGGATTTGATGTTCTTGCTCCGCATGCCGCAGAGCCCATTTATTATCGAACCGATCATCACTGGACAACCTACGGCGCTTATTTGGCTTACGTAGCTTATGCTAAAAGTATGGGATGGCAACCTCTGTCCCAGAGCGAATTCGAGATTGAGACGGTAAGCGATTCGTTCCTTGGAAGCTACCATACGCGGAGTCAATTCATTGGGGTGGCACCAGATTCCATTCAAGTGTATAAGCCTGTTCATGATGTATCCACCAAGATGCATATTGTAGATACAAGTGAGACTTTAACAAGTATGTATGATTCAAGCTATTTGGAGAAAAAAGATAAGTACTCTTATTTTCTAGGGGGCGTTCATGCCCTCATGAAAATCACAAGCCAGCTTGATCCTAAAGTGGTCAAACAGGAGAAGTTGCTCGTCATCAAGGACTCCTATGCGCATAGTGTCATCCCTTTTTTGACTCAGCATGTACCGGAAATCCACGTGATCGATATCCGTTATTATAACGGGAGTATCAGCGAGTACATGGCTCAGAATGATATCAAGGATGTATTGATGCTGTTTAATACAGCTACTTTTGTTGATAATGCTTCGATATTGAAGCTGAATTGATGGTAGGGCGATGAATATGGTGATGGCTGGTAAAGAATATAGTGATTGTGTGATGAATATGGTGATGGGGCGATGTATATGGTGACGGGGCGTAACTGCGGGAAGTTTGGACTTTCGGTCGCTGTTGTCTCCAGATGTTTTTGATTTTACCGCTATCAGCGGATAACATCCGGAGACAAAGCATATGCTTCCGATGCGAGCTTTCCTTCGGAAAGCTTTCAGGCGAACGCTCCGCTCCTACAGTTCCAAAATTCCCTCCGTTACTTTTCACCATATTGAGGGCTTAAATATCAAGATCCAAAAACACCGATTAAACCACAAGATTAAAAATGTACCCCATAATAGCGTTATTTTAGTTATAAAACTAAAGCACTTGATGTGCGTACAAACAGAATAAGAAAATCTTAATAAGGGTAATTACATGGGTTATTTGTGTTATTTGTGTTATTTGTGTTATTGGTTGAATGATTTGTTCATTTAACAATGGGTAGCCCCACCAAACAATAAATTAATTGCCATCTTCTAACACGTATGTCCTTATTACTGTATCACCATCAAATACATAAATCCTTTCGCAATCAATGCATCTCCATACATCATATCGGGGAAAAGGTATTGTAACTGGGTCAATTGAATCTCCTAAATTTATAATTTTGTCCCATTCTCTATCTGTATAGACCCTTAATTCAACGTCATTGGGTGCATTTGAGTTTGAAAGTGCTTCACCACATTTACATTGTAATTTCGCCATTGAACCCCCTCCTTTTAAGGATATGTGATAATTCATTTGCTCATCCAAATTTCAACCTTGCCGGGAATTGTTCTGTTGGGATATTGCCCAAGATACACGATCTATAATCTGCCTTGCTCGGTCTGAAGTCAATCCTGCTTCTTAGCATCAATTGTCAATGTTTCTTCGCCTTGCTTCAATACAGCTTGTATCCTTATTGTGCCAGTGTTGGCATCAGGATTCCCTAAGGTCTTGAGTTCTGTTTTAACTCCAACATTAATCTTCAACATCAAACCAAACACTAAAACTAATATACGAATCCTCTAATGCGGCTTCATATTTGAGATCATTCTTAGCTAGAATCTCCGCGACAATAGACAGACCAAGTCCAGTTCCGGAGATTTCTTTATTCCGAGACTCCTCGATGACATAGAACGGGTCCCAGATATACGCTAGATGCTTCTCTTTTAGGCGCGTGGTTTTATTAGTAATGGTGAATTTCAAAGTGCCTTGGATATCATTCGCTAATGAGATTCCAAAGACATTCTCTTCCCCATATTTAATGGCATTACTAATTAAGTTGTTGAATACAATTTCTATCTGGCTAATATCCTCTTCAACGATGGATCGTTCAACCGAATGGAATTCGGTCTGTAACGTCAGGTTTTTATTTTTAAGCGTAATGTTATATTGTGAGATCACTTTGAGCAGAAGCTCTTTAAGATCGAATTTTTTTTTATACACTTCGGTCTTTTGAATCTTGGACAGCTTAATTAAGTAATCCACCATATCAGACGTATACTTCACCTGTTCCAAAATGATATCCGTATACGTACCATCATCCAAATCATCTTGAATGCCAATGGTATACGCTTGGATTAAGGATAACGGTGTTTTTACCTCGTGTGAAATGCTTGAGATCAGTGTGTTTAAGCTTTGATTTTTCTTTTCCAGCTCTGCATGGGCGCTTTTCAAACGCTGACTCATCTGGTTAATGCTCTTTGATAATTCTTCGATTTCATCCCCCGACTTAATCGTCACTTGTTTAAAATCAAGATTGGAGATATCCTTCGCTACATCCTGCAATTGCTCTAACGGAGTAATGATTTTCCTCGAAAAAAAAGCCACTAACAGCAAGCTGATAATAATCCCCAAAAGAATAGAATAGAAGCTGAATTGGTTTACGATGTTTAAAGCATCTGTATTATGCACAACCACAGTGCCGATGAGGATTAGACTGCCATCCTGCTCGTATATTTTCGTTAATAGACTGGACTTCAATTTCCCCTGATTAAATAATAGATTCACCGTTTTTCCTTCGTTTACCTTTTCCAATACTTTTTCCGTAATCCAGAATTTATTAAGTGCCACTTTATCTTTATACAACGCAAATTGAATATTCTCGTTGATTATTGTTGCGCTACCGTTGTTCTCAACCCTAACTATCGTTACATTGTTATTGTTCTCGATCGCTGTTTCTTTCTCCATGAGATGATCCAGACTGAGATCCTTTACTTCGTCATAAATGTCGTTAATTTTGGTTTTCATTTTGTAAAGGTAATAATCGGACGAGAAAAAATTGTGCAATGAATAGGACGTCCCAAACACAATCAGCAGAATAATACTTACCATAATCAATAATTTCGTGCTTATTTTATTGATTTTTATCATGGAAGCTGTACCCCATTCCCCTGTGTGTGATTACGTGGTCAGCCCCAATCTTATCGCGTAATCTTTTGATATGTGTATCCACGGTTCTCTCTTCACCAAGATAATCCATCCCCCAAACGGAAGATAACAAAGAATCTCTGGACAAAATCCGGCCTTTATTCTCATATAGGAAGGTTAGCAGTTCAAACTCTTTTTTATATAGGGACAGCTCCTCCCCATTCTTGAACACTTTTTTTCGCTCAAAATCAATTTCTAAGTCCCGTATAGCAGCTACTTTTTCGGTACCCAGCATTTTTTTGATTCTCAGCATTAAGATCCGTGGATCGAATGGTTTTCTTATATATTCATCTGCACCGATATCTAATGCGCTAAATTCATCGTCATGGGAAGATCGAGCGGTCAACATGACCACCTTAGCTAAACTAACCTGCTTGATTTCATTGCACACCTCAATCCCGCTTCGCTTAGGCATCATCCAATCCAGTACCACTAGATCGATCTTATTCGAAAAAAAGAGCTCCAGCGCCTCCTCCCCATCCGCTGCTACCCAAACGTTATAGCCCTCTTTTTCGAAATAAGTCTTCAATATAGTGGTCATGTGTTTCTCATCATCGGCAATTAGAATGTTCAAGTAGCATCATTTACTCCTTTCCTTCAAGTCCTTTCTTCAATACTTCCCATATCGGGCTATCGACTACTTTTCGAGGAGGCTGTTGCGCCTTTCTCTATCGCTTGCCAATATTCCCAGGTTGGGGGCTTACTTCCCAATTCATAATCCATACCGTCCCAAGTATCCTCGCGGAAAGCATAAAACGCCCAGTGCCAGCCGAAATCATCAAAAATCGAAATTAAATCAGCCATGTATTGATCTGCACCTTTTACTAGTCGATTCGTTCCAAACTCTTCTGCAACAATCCGATTTGCGGGGATGTTATGTTCCTTTGCCCACTGCGCAACAGGTTCCAGAAATTCCTTTAAGGCTTCCTTGTTAAAAGCTTTTTCCGTTTTATTATCCCCGACCTTTACCGTTCCAGGATATTCATAGGTTAACCCTTTTTTCTTATTTTGACTGGTTAACTCGTAAGGCTCGTACATATGAAAAGCATACAACACATTCTCATCATCGATCGGTTTTAAATATTTAAAAGCCCAAGGTGTAGCATACAGCCCAGAATTTACGATAATTGGCGTCTTGGTATCTACGGTACGAATAGCGGTCACTATCGTCTCATATAAAAGATTCAAATCCGCAGGGGTATTCTCTACTGAGCTATACCATTCGCTGTAGTCCTGTGTCCAGAAGTCATTAAATCCCGTGGCGGTCTCTGGATGTGGCTCATTTATCAGGTTATAACCGATTACCGCAGGATGATCTTTCAACCGGCTTGCTAGATCTCTCCAAAACACTGCCGCTTGTTCATGATAACTGAAATCTTTCCATATCCGATCATCATTTTTGTAATTATTGAACTGTCTCCAGCGATCTCCGGGGAGACTGAGGACGGTCAGCACCACTTTGGAGCCCCGAGCTTCGGCTGCATCTAAGTCCGCTTTTAACTCGGCAAAATCCTCCTCAACAATCCCTTCATACTTATCTGCATTCCCTATTAGAAAATCTTTATCCGGGTTCGCATCCGGTTTGTCATTAAATAAATAGTCACTGTCTTTTGCCCATTTATCTGGTGCCAAACGAATGAATTCAATATTCTGCTCTTTGGCAGCATCATAGTTTTCCGGTAAAGATTTTGAATTCATGAAATTGGTTCCTTTTTTCTGGCCATCCCAGAAGGCTAACTTCTCATTCCTTTCTTTCATTTCTTCCTTCTTCTCTTCTTTCTTCAGTTCTGGATTGGCTTGCGGTGGTACCGAACTGCATCCGACAACCAACAATAAGGTCAACACGATAAAAGCTTTAGAATTCTTCATTTTCTCACCTCGTAGCCTATCGTAGCGAATCTCTGTTACAAGAGTGTCACAAGGGGTTGAAATCAAGCCGTACAAGTAGGTAGCTGATGAATTTCATGCGAATCCAAGAGTCGAACCATCCTCTCTCATATTCTATTTCTAGGAGGTGAGTATAATATGACAATTCAGTTTGTAGATTTAAGACTTTCCAACCAAGCTGCTTCCGATGCTACACCAGCAGTTATTCCACTAGCAGCGACTCCCCTTGTTTTTGGGGATATTGGTATTCAGACCGCAGGCGTATCGGCTGAAAATCAAGGCAATGTCCGCATACTTTTGACAGGATTTCTAAAAGTAGAAAACAATCCTCTTTTCAACACTAATACTGTTAATGTTCGTAGAAACGGAAGCATCATTTTCACCACAACATTTGGTGTTGCAATCAGCAGAGAAAACGAGGCTTTCGGTTTTACAGCAGTAGATGTTCCACCACCAGCAGCGGTCGCAGCAGGTCAAATTCAGTACACGGCGGAGATCTTCACTAATGCTGCTGCAACAGATCCCTTTAATAATGTCCAAGCCAGAAACTTTAGCGGCATTGCAGCAGCAGGTAACTTCTAGCATTAATATGCAGCGGGTGGATGAGCGAATTGTCTCGTTTAAAAGCAGAAGCTCAACCAAAAGTACTGGTTGAGCTTCTGTTCATTCTCCAAACAATAGATTCAAAATTCGTTCATCCGCTTGGCGGTTCTTGCCTTTAAAAGGATAACAGTGGATATGAATCGCTGGATTAAAATTGATCTCAATAATGCTGTAATTGGTACCCTTCGCCTCTTCCCTAATATCATCAATCATCATGTCTACTCCACAAATAGTGGCTCCTGCAGCTTTAGCTGATTGAATGGCTAGATCTTTATAGCTGTCCGGAATCTCATCAGTAAAGTCTAAGCTATCTCCACCGGTACTAATATTCGAATTCTCCCGCAGGTAGATGATCTCATTTAATGAAGGGATATCGTTCCAAGTCATAGTGTGATTCTTCAAAAACATCTCTTCTGCTTTGCCAATCCGAATCTTCTCAAGCGGAGTTTTGTAGCCACGACCTCTTAGCGGATCCTTATTCTTTTCGTGGACCAGCTCTTCAATCGTATGTACACCATCACCGACCACATTCGCCGGAACCCGGTGCAATACTCCGACTACTTCATCACCCATGACTAGAAAACGATATTCTTTCCCCGTCATAAATTCCTCAAGCAGCACTGTTCGATCATGCTCGAAGGCGATTTCGAAGGCTTTTTGATAATCTTCTTTGGAGAAATCATCTGTAAAAATAGTAATGCCGAGTCCAAAGTTGGTTGATTTGGGTTTGATCACTATTCGCTTATTACGATAAGTGCCATATGCATTCATTGCCGCTTCCAGATCTCCAAATGCCTCACCTGAAGGAACACGAATGCCTTGTTGTTTGAGAACTTCCTTCGTAACAATTTTATTCTCCATAATTAGTACCGTGCTGTAAGAATCCAGGGATGTCTTCGTAGCCTGCTTAACGTATTCTTTATGATCGCCTTTCGTAAGTACAACGAAGTTCTCTTCCCGATCAAGCAATTGGAACTTAATCCCACGTTTAACTGCTACCTTCAGTAGAAGCTGTGTAGATAGCTCCAAATCCTCATATCCTACAAATCGGTATCCATTCGCAAGACTTTCCTTAGCATATTGTTTGGCTTTATTCAGATGATATTTAATAAAAGAGGATTGTTGAACTTCCGACTTCACAATCCCTGCAAAGCTCTGATCTGGATTTAGAATCTTATCCTTAGCTCCGTTCAGAACGTTCGAGAGCTGTTTATCCTCTGGGTTCAATAGCTGAATCATATCCTGCATTTCTTGCATACAAATTAAAGCCTTCTGTTCCATTGTCCCGCAAGAATCTCCGTAATCATGCAAACAGCCTTTGATCCCCTCCATGATCAATTGATCATGATTAAGATTCGCCATCTTCTGATCCTCTACTCCGAACGGTTCATCCTCTTTTAATAGCATATACAGGATAAACAGATGAATGAAAGTCATTGATTCTTTGCTAATTCCTATTTTATAGAGTGGATTGAGATCAATAAAACGAAGCTCCAAATAGGCAATCCCATCCTGCAGCAGCTCCTCTAACGGATGTTTACCTCTTGCCGTCTTCACTCTAACCGGGCTATAGAACTCTTTTACACTTAATAATTCTTCCGATTCAATCAACGCTTGTAAATCATGTACATATTCGGTAAGCGAGTCAAAAGATACATAGAGAGGCTTTTCATTCCGATACCCGCATTCGCTATTTCGCAGTGAATTCATATTCAGATAATAGAAGCTTTTATCATCATCCGATTCACCACGTGCCACACATTGCTCCATATAAGTCTTATCAAAAACAGGACTAGCACCTGTTAAATAGATTAGAAGCCAGCGGTATCGCAATAGGTTGCGGGCTATTTTTAAATAGGTAGCATCTTTGAAATCTTTAAAACGCTCTTGTGGATCAGCGATATCATGAAGTTTTTTTAGAAATTGTTCATCAAAAGAGAAATTATAATGGATCCCACTCAGCAATTGTCTTTTACGACCATACTTATCGGCTAGCTGATGTCTATACTCGTCCTCTACCGGATTACCCATTTTGGCAATGGGAATGTCCTTATCATTCGGCAGCATGGGAGGATTACTACTCGGCCACAGATATTCTTCATTAAGCTCTAGCGACACAATATCCTGCAGCGCCTCCAGAAAGTTATAAGTCTCTTCAATAGAATCAAAAGAGGGTGTCACCATTTCAACCTGACTCTCTGAGAAATCCGTTTGAATATAGGGGTTCTCCAGCTTGTTTCCAAAGGCTTTTGGATGTGGTGTCAGCGCAAGTCTTCCCTCTGGATCCACTCTGACATTTTCTTTTTCCAGTCCAAATTCTCCGTGAAAAATCTCCTTATTCAAATGGTTATCCTTTAAAAGCTGTATGAGTTTACGATTTAATAAAGCCATTCCTACGCTCATCCTTTGCTTAGTAGTTTGCCTGCTGTTTATTCATTCTGAACAAAGATCTTCTAAACCAGAACACAAGAATAACACCCTTGAACACACTGCTTAGCGCAATCGACATCCACACCCCATTCAAGCCAAAAGGTTCGGATAAGAGTAAGGCTAGTGGAATTCGGAGTGCAGTAAATGAAATACTAAAGATCGGTGGGATGTGGGTTTGACCCATGCCGTTAAAAGCACCTACTGTCATCAATTCCATACACATGAATAATTGTGAGTAACCGATGATCCGCATATAATCTGCGCCCAATTCCAAACTTGTCTGGTCTGATAAAAACAATGAAAATAGCTGCTGCGGGAACGCAATAAATATAAGCGACACGATCACGCCAAAAATGGAGGTTAAAATCAAGGCCTGACGATACCCCTGCCCAATACGATCGAAGCGACGTGCTCCATAATTTTGACCAAAAAAGGCAGCAATAGCTCCCTGTAGTCCGCCAATGGTCATATAGGAAATGGATTCAATTTGGATTCCTACTTTTTGAACCGCAATAGCATCCGCTCCAAATCGTACAATGATCTTGGCAATGATGATCGATATGATCGTAAAGGTGACCCGTTGGATCGTTATTGGTAGCCCCATGCGGATGACTTCTTTCATTTGACGACTGTCCCACGCGGATGTGTTTGAAATGAGTTCTGACTTTCTTGTCTTCATGATAAAAAGAGCCGTAACCAAAATGTTCGCCGTTAATGTTGCAATAGCTGCCCCCGCTACTCCCCATCCTTCAAAACTGCCCCAGCCAAAAATCAAAAATGGATCAAGGACAATATTAACCATAAGACCAATGGAGAAGATCTGAAACGGTTGTTTACTATTTCCCATAGCGTTTAAGAGAGTTGCGAATAACGTATTCACGATGGAAAATACCGATCCAAATATCGAAATCACTAGAAATTGTCTAGCCATCCGCTCTACTTCATCACTTCCAAGATCAAAAAAACCAATCAACTGATTCTTGGTTAGTAGCACTAAACTCATATAGAGAAGTCCTAATAAAATAGACATCATAAATCCGTTCTTTATATAAGATTTAGCCTTCTCTAACTGACCAGATCCCATACAATGCGCCACCTTAATCCCTGTGCCGATCGTAACCATAGTCGATAAAGCAATCGCTAGATTAATGAAAAAACTCGCTGTACCAATCGCGGCAACCGGACCACTTCCTAATCTTCCAACCCAAATCATATCGACTAGACCATAAGTAGTAGAGATGAAATTCGTCGCAATAATCGGAAGCGTTAATTTCATTAAGGTAGGCATTATAGGACCCTGAGTCAAATCGTTTGTGTCCTTCAAGTCTAATTACACCTTCTTCATCTAATTTCAAATCCATTATATAACCGCACACTTATATAATCAATTGATTATATTTGAACAATATTTTGAGATCGGATTTTTCAGCGAAATGGCTATTGAAAACAATAAGGAGTTCGTTTACAATAAAACCAATAAACAGTTCTATATTTATAGAACAAGTATCCGAGTCAGTATCTCACTGAAAGAATGGAGCAGCTCATGGATTATAAAGTAGAAGTCGATTTTGCACCCATGTATGAATGTGTTTATAGTATGACTGCTTTTCTAAGTAAGCAGAACCATACTGCCATGGATTCCGGTAAGCTCTGGGTACGCGATGTTCAAGCCAGATTCGCGCCAATGCTGCTACGTAAAATGCAGGAAGTCGTTAAGAAACTTGATGATTTCAGTTTGGCTCCCTATATTTGGTGCTGTCCAGGAGAGCGTTCGGTAGAGGGGTTTTTGGAGTGGTTCGATGGTTTATCTTCGGGCGAACTGTATGAAATATCCGGACGTTTCGGCCAATCGGTCCCTTCCAATCTTGCGGAGCTCAGGGACACTGCCGCTGACATCCTCCGCGAATGGAACGCGGGATACTTCAGTGGAATCGATCCTAATATAATCAAAGGGCTTGAGCAGGAAGCCGAATCAAGACGCGCGATGCTAAGCGGGAACAATGATATGGAAGTCTTTGAAGCAGCTACTGCTGGAATGCGCCTTTATCCAACCGAACATCTGAAGCAGGTCATTATCATTCCGCAATATCATGCTCGTCCACTGGTTACGACCGCTATGTATGATGAATTCGTATTCACCAGCTACTCTTGTGATGTTCTCCCTCCGGAAGCTGGACGGCCTGCGCCTGCATTACTCCGCCTTACCCGTGCGTTGTCAGATGAGACCCGGCTGTATATCCTTCGTTTGCTCACTGGCAAGCAGCTCAATTTCACAGAAATCGTGCGTGAGGTAGGCCTTTCTAAAAGCACAATCCACTACCATCTTATCGCACTGCGTGCAGCTGGGCTGGTCATTGTCCATACCAATGTTAGAAACACATCGTACAGCCTGCGATTAGAAGCATTAAATGAGCTGCCCCAGCAGATTGGGACATATCTGGAGAGTTAAGCATAAACGCCTTAGGCGTCCTTATAAGGACGGTAAGCGTATATGCGAGAAATATAAGAGGATACCGTGTAAAACTTAACCTTTCTTATATTTTAAAAAAGGAGCTACCAAGCTATGATAAAACGCAGCTATTATGGTCTTCTCTCGACCATTACTTTAAGCGCTTTTGGTGATGCTTTTGGCCTGCTGGCTATGGAGTGGCTCGTCTATGATCTGACGGGTTCCAAGCTAGCGATGGGAGCACTCGCGCTCAGCTCAGGCATCCCTGAGCTGCTGTTGCGCTTGCTCGGTTCACCGTTGTCCGATCGGCTGCACCGGGTCCGTTTTATGGCCTGCTTGGCAGCCATTCGCTTGCTGGCTATAGCACTGCCACTCGGCATGGGCCTGGCTGGCCAATTGCAGCTGTGGCATCTGTTTGTCGCCGCGGGTCTCAGCGGATCTTGCGCCGCATTGTTCATGCCAACAGCGATGGCTGTTATTCCTGGCGTTGCCGACAGCCGGAAGCTGGTGCGAGCTTTTGCTATCATTGATGGCAGCAAAAGCGCAGCAGTCCTGCTGGGGCCTGCCTTAGCAGGTGCGTTGACCGCTGCTAGTGGAGCGCTGCCCGCCCTTGGCATCAACATGATATGTTACGCAGCCGCCATCACTACCTTGCTGTGCTTACAAAAGCTACCGAAACCTTCTCCAGCCCCAGGTAGTTTCTCCATCACCGTTTACGTTCGCGAGATAGCCGAGGGTTTTACCTTCTATAAACAATTTCCTGCAATGCTTACGATTATGATCATGGCCTCCATCAGTAATTTAAGCTCAATTGCCGTCTGGACGATGATGGTCCCTTTTGTACGTGAAGTGCTCCACCGCGATGCGGCCACGATGGGCACGCTAAGTACAGTTTTCGCACTGGGAACCTTAGTCGGGCTAAGTGTGATTTCCATGATAGGGGAAATTAAAAAAAGACGGCTTGTCATGCTTAGCAGTCTGGGGACCATAGGTTTAGTGACTACCTTATGGGGGTTATTCCCTAGTTTTTCTTTTGCTCTCGCCGCTGTATTTGCTACTGGGACGTTAGGTCCCTTCTTCGGTTCCTTAAGCTCTTCACTCCATGGACGTCTAGTTCCGAGCCATCTGCAAGGAAGAGTCAATTCTATTCGCTTTCTGATCGGTGGCGGCTTGCAGCCTTTTGGTGCTTTTGCCGGTGGCGCGATTGCCCAGCATTATGGGGTGCCCGCACTTTTTGTAATCTCCGGACTGCTTCCAATGCTCTGTGCTAGCGCAGCCTTGCTGCTCCCCGGACTAAAAGCGCTGGATGGTGACCTTTCCACCCTTGAGGCTACCCATAGGCGACCCGTTGTGGAAGTTCCGTCACAAGGTGTTGTAACTGAACGATAAGTGGGGATATGTAGAAGAGTTCACTGATTCTAATAGAAACAGCGATAACTTAGGACAAGGAAAACACGTCCTAAACTACCGCTGTTTATTTTAATTTATCAGGCAAAAAAGGAAACTGGAATTTCAATTTTTTCACAATAGACTACCCTCTGTCGTTGAAGGCGGCGGATGGCAGTCTGTTTTTTTATAGTCTTGTTAACGTTCCATTCACACTACTCTGATAATGTCTATAAGCGTTAGGTGGATGATCATCCAAACCCAATAAATGATGATACGGAGGATAAAAATGTTAACTTATATAAAAAAAAGACTGATCGCTGGTCTAACCCTATTGGCTGTGATCAGTGCCGGATTAGGCGCAAGCCTGGTGTTGCCTGGGAACCAGGCATGGGCCGAGACCAAAACGGATCAAACTGTGCTACCTATAACCCAGACTGAAGCACCTGCCAATCTCGATGATACCGCGAGTCTGACTGCCTTCGTTAATGGCATTATGGAACAAGATATGAATCGGCTGCAAATTCCTGGAGCAGTCATCTCGATCGTAAAGGACAACAAGATTATTTTGGCCAAAGGTTATGGCAGCTCCAATCTGGAAAAGGCAGCACCCGTTGACCCGACAACCAGCATGTTTCGAATTGCTTCAACGACAAAGCTGTTCACCTGGACAGCGGTGATGCAACTGGTCGAGCAAGGCAAAATTGATCTAGACACGGATATTAACACCTACCTGAAATCAGTGAAGATCCCTGCTACTTATCCTGAACCTATCACTATGCGCCATTTGATGACACATACAGCAGGGTTCGAAGAAGGTGGAGTAGGTTATCAAATCACTACAGACCCTGCCAAATTGCCGGGGTCAATCTCGGAAGCACTCAATAAGCATATGCTGGCACGGGTAAGACCCCCCGGAGAGATGAGTTCTTATTCGAACTTTGGGGCTACACTAGCGGGTCTGATTGTGGAGGAAGTTAGCGGTGTTCCCTACAATGACTATATACAAAAGTATATTTTCGATCCGCTCGACATGAAATATTCGACTGTGGTAGAGCCTTTGCCGGAGTCATTCATACCCAACCAAGTTGTAGGGTACACGAGTGAGAACGGCAGCTTTATTCCTGGCACACCTACCTTCGAGGGCGGCTTTCGTCCTGCCGGCTCGGGTACTGTATCAGCAGTAGATATGGCGCATTTCATGATCGCCCATCTGCAGAACGGGAAATATGGTGACCAGCAAATTCTTAGAACGGAGACTGCAGAACTAATGCATTCAACGGCGTACCAATTCGACAAACGTCTGCCGGGAGTAGATCTGGGGTTCGCTGAGAAACACATCAATGGTCTCAGACTGATCACTCATGGTGGTTCCGACCCCATGTTTAATACGGAGTTTTATCTTGTGCCTGCCAAGCATGTAGGCATCTTTGTTTCCTATAATGGCGGTCAGGGCGGTGATTCCGCGGCAGGCCTAGTCCATGCCTTTTTTGAGCGCTATTATCCCGATCCTGAAGCGAAGCAGCCTGAATTCTCCACTTCTGCGGAATCTGTGCAGAAATATGCGGGAACCTATCAATTCACACGCCGAAATCTCAGTGATATTGATAAGTTTTTCAACTTTTTTGCCCAGCTAAATGTTACGGTAGAGGATAATAAGCTATCCTTGGGAAGTGGTAGTGAACAACAGCTGTATAGAGAAATCGGTCCGAATCTGTTCCAGCTCGAGGGAGGTACCGAACAAATCGGCTTCCGCACAAATGATTCCGGTAAGGTTACACATATGCTCTTAGGTATGGCACCAGAAATGCCGCTGGAGCGTACGCCACTCTTGAATCAGAATAAGTTTTGGCTTATCGTACTTGGCGGCGCGGGGTTGATCTTCATCACTGCATTGCTTGGACTAGTCTTTTCCAGACGCAAAATCAAGGCGATGACGCCACCTGAAAAGTGGGCCATCCGCCTATCTGTGGGAACTGCTGGTTGGGCGCTGCTATCTTTCGTCACGATATTTATGGTGGTTATGTCCATGGACATGATGCAGAAGTTCAGCGGGATCAGTCTTTCGCTTTCTCTCAGTTTAGTTATGCCAATCATTTTGGTTGGTCTGACTTTAGCTTTACTAATCTCGGCTATACTGGTTTGGAAGAATAAATACTGGACAGCTTTCAAGCGTGTGCATTATACGTTAGTGGCGCTTTCGGCTGTGGCGATGACTCTGTTCTTCTACTATTGGAACCTGTTGGGTTGGCAGTTCGGATAACGCCACTACTTGCCAAGAACAAATCAGATATAATGAAAGCTTAATAGAGGAGGAAAATCGTGGCTACTATACTTATCGCTGATGATGATGATAACATCCGAAAGCTAATGTCTTTATTTTTGCGAAAAGAAGGTTTTGACCTCAAAGAAGCCAGGGATGGTACCAAAGCTCTGTCCATTATACAGAACTCGCGTGTCGATCTCGTCATTCTAGATATTATGATGCCAGGATTGGATGGTTGGGATCTATGCAGAGAAATCAGACGCTGGGATGCCAACATCCCCCTCCTCATGGTGACGGCTAAAGCGGAATCCGCACACAAAGTGAAAGGCTTTCAACTTGGTACGGATGACTATCTAACGAAACCATTTGATCCGCTTGAACTGGTAATGCGAGTAAAAGCTTTGCTTAAACGCTCGCTGGTCGTTTCTTCCCAGTCCGTGCAGTTGGGTAATGTGGCGCTCAACCGCCGCACTTTCCAGGTCACGCGTGGTGAAGAACCGGTCACAATTCCTTTGAAGGAATTTGAGCTGCTGTTTCTGCTGGCCAGCCATCCTGGGCAAATCTTCACAAGAGAACAGTTGATCCTTCAAATCTGGGGATTGAATTATGAAGGAGATGGCCGAACTGTAGATGTGCATATAAGTCGGTTGAGGGAGAAATTCAGCGGCAAGGGCGAGCAATTTCAAATCGAAACGGCCCGCGGCCTGGGATATCGGCTGATCCCTATGCCATGATCAAGACATTGTATGTACGCGTCATTCTCACGTTTCTGGGCATCATTATCTTTAGTCTAGTCTGTTCCTTTTTCATTGGCTTGTATGTCTTTCAGAAACAAATAAGTTACGAGGGACAGAATGAAATGATCGTAGTGGGAAAAGAGATCATTCACCGCTATGATGACGCCAAACCTAAAGATACGGACGAGTTCCTGAATAGTATGGTTAAGGTATCCGCACACCCTATCCACCTGTACAATCATGCCGGAGAACATACCTTTTATGGGCTCAAGGGTAGTCCGGGTGTCACTGTCCCCCCCGAAGCTGTCAAACAAGTACTACAAGGAAAGCTCTACCGTTCCTCCGCGGAAGATAAGGATATTTTTATCGGGATGCCTTTTATGTTGGACGGGGAGTGGCGTGCGATGTTCTTGCAGTATTCTGCTGAGAACGAAAATATCGTTAATCGGATGGTGCTCTTTGTGCTTTTGCTCGTGCTTTTGCTGGGTAGTGTATGCATTCTTATTGCCGCCAGATATTTGGTGGAGCCGATCAAAGCACTGACGAATGCAACAAAAAGACTGGCCAAGGGTGATTTCGAGGTGGAGCTTAAAGTGAACCGAATAGATGAAATCGGGGAATTGACACAAAGCTATGTGGAGATGGCAGGGGAGCTGAAACAGTTAGAACAGATGAGACAGGATTTCGTATCCAACGTTTCTCATGAAATCCAGACACCGCTTACGTCCATTTCCGGCTTTGCCAAGGCGCTACTGAACCATGATTTAATCGTGGAAGAGGAACGCAGCGAATATCTTGATATCATCATTGCGGAGAGTGAACGTCTGTCGAGGCTAAGTGATAATTTACTGAAGCTCGCTTCCCTGGATTCTGAACATCATCCCTTCAACGCAAGTTCCTTCAATCTTGACGAGCAGATTAGAACAATCGTTGTGACTTGTGAGCCCCAATGGTCAGCCAAAGGCATTGTTATCGATCTTGAATTGCCGGAAGCAATCAAAATTAAGGGTGATGAAGATCAGCTGAAGCAAGTATGGATGAATTTGCTCAGCAACAGCATCAAATTCACACCGGAAGGCGGGAATATTCGCATCAGTATAGTTAGTAGTGCAGCAGAAGTATCCGTCACCATCATCGATAATGGAATCGGGATGTCCCCGGAAGAGTTCAACGCCGTATTCCAAAGATTTTATAAAATAGATAAATCCCGGAACGGAAACAACAATGGCAACGGTCTCGGACTTGCGATCGTTAAAAAAATTGTCTCTCTGCATCAGGGAAGGATAGAGGTAGACAGTGCTATCGGAGAGGGAACGACAATTATCGTTAGGTTGCCCGTCTCCCCGTCTGCTCCCAGCCGAAAGAGCCTTAAGCCCTTTGAAGATACCTCAGCACTATAGATATCGTAAGGGAATAATCAAAAAACAGGCGATACCGGTAGACCGGAGCATCGCCTGTTTTTTAAGGTTAGATCTGGGAGCATCGCTACTAGAATTCCATACCGATTGTAATATCTTATAGTGGCCAAACCTCCAGCCACTAGGTACTACCGCCCCCCTTCGGCTAAAAACCGATGGGGGGTTCTTTGAGCCTTTCGTCGATGTTGGGTTTGGGCTTCGCGCTGATAGCAGCGGAGAGAACGGACTGATTGTGGAAAAGCGGAGCGTTCGCCCGAAAGCTTTCCGAAGGAAAGCTCACTTCGTAAGCATATGCTGTGTCCGGATTTTACCCTAGGGGAAAAATTCAAAAAATCTGGACACAACAGCGATTGTAACAACAGTCCGTTCTCGGAGCGTCCGCCAGCGCAATCCGCACAACACCCCGCATAAACACCCTAAGGCTCAATCAACCCATACTTCGTTTTTATCCGATCCAACTTTTCAATCATAGGGTTAGCAATGAAAAAGAGGAACACCACCGTCGAGATGGCATGCACCATATCAAACCAAAAGGCGGAAATATAAGTCGTCATCAAAGCCGACCATGAGAACTCTGAAGTGAACATCATCAGCGAGCCTATATTGATAATGCCTCCATATACCAAGAACGTCGCTAGCCCTCCGAATATACAGAGAGACAGCTTAGTCTTTTTAAGCAGACCTTTCTTGAAGAAAATGCCCGCCAGGAAGCCAATGATGCCAAAACAAAACATTTGCCAAGGCGTCCAAGGTCCCTGCCCAAAAAAGAAATTGGAGACGAAGCCCGCAACAGCGCCCACCAGAAATCCTGCTTCAGCCCCTAAACTCACACCTGCAATGATCACAATAGCAACCACCGGCTTAAACTGTGGCAACATGAAAAAGGCTGCGCGTCCAGCAACGGCAATGGCCGCTAGCACCGCTATGACGATGAGTTCCCTCGCCTGCGGCTTCCGATTCTCGAACACCAACGCAAACGGAATCATCGTGTAGAGGACGATCAATAGGCTGATAAAGTAATATTTGCGATCGTCTAGGACAAAGATCCCTAACAAAATTGTAGCTGGAATAACTATAAAGATTAGCAGTCCCGCTAATAAAGTTCGACGACTCAAACGACGACCCGTTACCTGCTTCGTTGACATAAACCAATCACACCCTCTATCGTTACTCCCTCGCTCCAGACATGACGCGCCATTCGGTTGGCGGCAGTCGTATAGAAGCTGTTTCCAGCAAAAAACTTCTGGGCATCATTCGTAGTGATGATACTTCCATCAAAGAACATCGCGCAGACCTCCGCATATTTGGCACAGAATTCAACATCATGCGAGACCATTACGATGGTAACACCATCGGCATTAAGCTTCTGTAGGAATAAAGCGAGTTTCTCCTTAAAGGGTCCATCCAGTCCCTTCGTCGGTTCATCCAGCAGCAGAATCTTTGGTTCTAACAAAAGCACCTTAGCCAGCGCCGCCCGCTGCTGTTCTCCCCCGCTAAGATCATACGGATGCATGGAGAGAAGATGTTCCAGTTCTGCGAACTTAACCACGGCCTCAACTTTAGCCGTCTTTTCTTCCTTCGTTAAAGGAAGCTGGGATAACATTTCGTATAAATCTAACTCGACTGTTTTCTTCACAAATAAGGTTTGCGGATTTTGCGGGAGGATGCCCAGATTGTTAGTAAACAGTTCTTTGGCATTCATCTTCGCAGGGTTGTTCCCGCCAATTTGAACCTTGCCTCTATAGGGCTGAAGAATGCCGCTCATTAGTGACAGCGTCGATGTCTTGCCCGTTCCGTTTCCACCAACAATGCAATAGAACTGTCCCTGCTTCACTTCAAAGGACAAATCTTTAATAATATCCGGTCCTTGCTTATCATATTTAAACCATACATCCTTGAACTTTATGACTACTGGGCCGTCCTCTTTCGTGCTTGGCTGAGATTCCGAGATCGCTGCAGGTGTCTTATCCTCTAGAAAAGCATCCAACCATTGGCGTCCTTCCTTTACTGTAACAGGCCATGCTAAGTCATTCTCTGTGCCTGCGTAAATTTGCATCGGTGAGGGCATGGACAGAAACATCGGATGGTTCAGCTTGCTTAGAGCTTCTCCCACCCTTTGCGGGGTATCATCAGCAATCACGATGCCCTCATTCAGCACAATCAGCCGATCTGTAAGCGGAAGAACATCCTCTAAACGATGCTCGCTCATGATAACGGTTGTTCCAAGCTCGCGATTAATCTTTTTGACCGTCTCCAAAAAATCGGAAGCGGCGATGGGATCTAGCTGAGAGGTAGGCTCATCAAGGATTAGAACCGAGGGATGCATAGCCATAATCGCTGCTAAATTGAGAAGCTGCTTCTGGCCACCCGATAGCTCAGTCACACTTTTATGGAACCAGGTCTGAATTCCGAAAAAGCTCGCCATCTCAGCCACGCGCAAACGAATCGTAGAATTGTCATAACCTAAGCTTTCAAGGCCAAAGGCCAACTCATGCCACACCTTGTCTGTCACAATTTGATTGTCCGGACTTTGGAGTACATAACCGATTTCCGCTGCTTGTGTCCGTTGATCGATCTCCTCTACAGGTTGACCCTTATAATAAATCGCCCCTTGGCGTTTGCCATGTGGGGTTAAGATTGTTTTCAGTTGTCTTAGTAAAGTACTTTTGCCGCAGCCTGACTTTCCACACACAGTAATAAAGTCTCCGCTTGCAATCGTAAGATTAATATTCGAAAGAGCCATCTGCTCTTGTTCAGGAAAAGCAAAGCTTAGTTCTTCGATTCGATAGATTTCCATTTCATTGCCTCCACCATATTGATGAGCACAGGGATCATACATAGCGCAAAATAAGCGATATATACAAGGATACTAAAAGGTGTCATTGCACTCGCTTTAATCGACGGATAATATCTCATCGTGTTCTCACCCATCGCTGCGCCGATGGCTACCATCGCAATTAAGCCTGTCATGATCAAGAGGGCTACTTTGTCCCGGGCATCTAGACGGAAGATCGAAAAGCTTGTACGTCCAGGCAATCCATATCCTCTTGATTTCATGGAATCTGCCGTTTCAATCGCATTTTCCAGAGCCCAGGTAGTCATTATCGATAGGATCGTTATCCCATTTCGCGCTCGCGCGAGGAGATTTCCTTGCGTGACATCCCGGCCTATACATTTTTGAGCATTCGAAATCACCTTGATTTGCGCTAAATATCTAGGAACAAAACGAAGCACCATCGAAAAAATCAACGACAGTGCCGGCAGTATTTTTCCGAATATATAAATAAACTTATCCGAGGTCATCACGACGTTATAACAGGAGAACCATATGATTACCGTCACAAACATGCACGCCGCTGCAACACCATAAAGAATGGATTCCTTCGTAATGGGATTTCCATTGTTCAAATAGAACAAGATCGTTACCCCTTGATGATTAAAAACAGGGTTCATAATCGCCATAAATAGTAGAAAAGGAACCATGTACAGCAGATTAAATCGAACGGCTTTCTTTCCTTTTAACATAAAGGAGTAGACCACTGCACTGATTAGGGCAATCACCTGAAATATGGGATGCATGAACACCATGCTAAACAGCAATACAACGACAAAATATAGAAAATTCACAAACGGATGAAAGGTAGAAAAGCTATCCTTCATTATTTCTGAGCTCCTCCTGTGGCTACATAACCACCTACATCTCGACCTAAATCACAAGTGTATACCCATTCAACGACATCGCCATCCTTAAGAACATAACGACTACTGCCGTAGTTAGGGAACCAGCCATTTACTTTGTACATCCATCCACTGAGCTCTCCAGCATCAAATTCATAAAGATTATTTATACCTTCAATATAATTACTGTTATAGATCGGAGTCATACTGAATTCCATATGGATTTTATTCTTCTTCATCTCTCTTAGCAAAACATCAAACACAGACTCACCTTCATAAAAGGTTACCTTCTGCGCTTTATAAATGATACCATCTGCCGGCAATACTTCAACCTTATCCTTATTGAAAATATCCATATTATCTAAAATCGTTGCTGCCGACACGGACAAAGTAGCCGTTAATTGCTTCTTCTTATCTACCGTTGCATCTTGCCATTCCACGGGCTTAGGTTTCCCGCTCGGCACTGGATCGGTAAGGAATTTATCCTTTTTCGGTTCCTGCTTTGTTTCTGTTGTCGCTACTTTTGAATCCGGCTTGGTTACTGGTTTTGCCGTCGCTTTCGTTTCCGGCACGGACGTTTTAGCCGCTTTCGGTGTTGCGGTCGGTTGTGCCTTTGCAGCCGGCTTTGGTGTTTCGGTCGGTTTTACATCTTCTGTTTCTGCAGCAGTATCTGTTGGTGTTACATTTTCTGATGGCGTTACCTCTTCAGTTGGTTTTACCGTTTCAACGGGCTTAGCTGTTTCATCAGGTGTAGCTGTAGGAGCTATCTCCGTTGTCTTGGCATCACTTGAGGTTGTAGGCTCTACATCAACATTCTGATTGGAGGTCGTATTGGCTGATCCTACAACTTGAGACTCAACACTGTTACTCGCAACCTTGTTCGGGCTCTTCTGATAATTCCCGCCCCAAAAGAAGGCAATCGCCAACACACCAATAATTAGTATCGCTGTTAGCCATTTTTTCTTGTTCATTTCTTAAGTTCCCCACCTTAAATAATAAGCAAGGGTATACATGCTACCCTTGCTTATCTCTTTAAATAAAGTTCTATTTAACGTCTGTCATGTCATAAAGACTCGTCTGACCCTTAACGAACCGATCATAAGCAACCAGTGCATACATCGCTTGATCCGTAGCCATAAGATCTACTTCTCCGGGTTTCGCGCCTCCGTTGCCTACGCCACCCTGCTTCACGTGATAAAAACCACCTTCAGGTGCAGCAAAGCCAAGCAACGCATCTACCGCTGAACGGCCATTTTTAATGAATCTGGAATCCTTATGCGGATCTATACCAAGTCCAGTTAAAGCTACAATCACCTGAGCAATGCTCTCGGAGTTCGTAGATTCCCAGCTTGCAAAGCCACCATCTGCTGTTTGCGTTTTGGATAACCAAGCAATTCCACGATCCACAGCAGCCGTTACTTTGGCATTCGTTTTGTAATAAGGGGTCAAGCCTTGTATAACCATTCCCGTAATATCCGGATCGGCCGCAGTAGCATTACTGCCTAGTGCCCAACCCCCACCGCTGATCTCTCTGCCCAAAATGTAATCAATGAGCATCTCTCTTGTTGTCTGCGTCTTTACATCCTTAACCACTGGAATGTCGTAATGATTACTATCCAGAGCGATCAGGGCAAACACAGGTCCATTAATGCCTTGCTTGATTACAGTATCAAAATCAGCGAGTGGTTCAAGAAGGTTATAACCCGCCACTTTATCAATATTTTTGCCGATTGAAGTTAATGCCAAAATAACTCTATCATATTCGGTATATTTTACGCTATGCAGCTTCCCAGCTTTTTCTTTAAGGGTTGCTTCTACATTCGCATAGTACTTAGCGTAATAACTATCTGGAACCTTCACTCCAGAACGTGCCAGCCCGAACACTGTCCAATCCCCGCCAACCGAGGAGATGACCGGGTTTGTTACTGTTTTTTGCAAAAAGGCTGCTGTGTTTTGAATATATGGACTAACTGCTTTGTCGCCACTCTTATAATCATGGGTTCTAGAAGCTACAACAGCTGCCATTTCTCTAGTTACAAGCTCTTTAGGCTTAAACTGATTATTATCACCTAACATAAGTCCGGTGGCAACAATGGTTTCCACATCTGCTTTTGCCCACGCAGACACTGTATTGATATCTTTAATAGCTGTACCTGGCTTCGTAGCCGGGATTGATAATGCTCTGACAATAATGGCTGCCATTTGTTCGCGAGTAATCTTGTCATTTGGCTTAAATTCATTATTAAAGCCTGTAATTAACCCTGCTTTATGAGCAGCATTCACATATGGATAGAACCAATCTCCCAGAGCGACATCCTTGTAGGTAATTCCTTTGTCACTCTTGATATCCAGTTCCAATGCTGATACTAGGATCTTAGTAAATTCTGCTCTTGTAATATGATCTTTCGGATTCACCTGACCATTGTTACCTTGGATATACCCTTTTACTGTAGCTGTTTCAATCGCTGAGAATGCCCAGGATGAGATCTTATCGGCGTCTTTATACACTTGCTTGATATCGTTAGGAGTCGCTGTTGGAGATGGACTCGGATTTGGATCAACGTTGGCATCTGGATTACTTCCTCCACCCGCACCTGGAATTCCACTTGGTTTAGGAGTGGCAGATGGGGTTGGAGTAGGGGTTGGAGTAGGGCTTGTAGTTGGTATTGGTGCATTTAAATCCGCACCCAAATTCGTAGTATATCGCCACTGAATTTTGTCCCCAGCACTTAGATTATATGAAGATGCACCATAATTAGGATATTTTCCATTTACATTATACATCCATCCACTACCGCTACCATGGTCAAATTCTCCATCACCAGCTATGGATTCAACATACACACTTCCAAATGTACTGTTCCAAGAATATCTATAGTCGATACCGCGGCTATCTAGTACTCTTTCGAATACAGACCACACTGTGTCACCAGATAGTAGCTCTACCTGTACAGATGGAATAACATATCCTTTCTTAATCGTAAGCTTATCCACGGATAGGGTTACGTATGGCTTAGATGGAGTGGTTCCTCCATCGCCGTTACCGTTACCATTACCGTCACCACCAGGTGTTTGTACTGCAGTGGAGGAATACGCAATGTAATCAGTGAAATGATTGGTTTTTACGATTAAATCATTTCCATTATCGTAGGCATACTCTGACTTGCCGCTTGCCAAACCTAAGTCATCACTTGCAAATTTTTGAATCGCATGAGGTGTGCCGTTTTGAATATAAGCAGCATCTTTTCCTTTAAGGTCCTTAAAGGTTAACGTAATAAATTGACTGAATTCTACTCTTGCGCTGCCTCCCATGGAAAATGCTTGAACGATGCTATCAAGCTTCTTGTCCCCAGGAATAATTTGATTCAGACTATCTTTTAGTGCAGCTTCTGTCCCTGTTGTAGGTGAAATCAATTCAACCTTTGAAGAATCTCCCTCTATAACCTGTGTACCCTTAGGGATGACTACAGATACGTCACCTTTGGTAACCTCTAATTTAGGCAGATTACTATTGCTAGGTAAATTAACACTTACCGAGGATTGCTTATATTTCGGGATTTGCACTGTAATTTCTTTGTTGCTATCCCCTGAATTTATCGGAAGAATATATTTATTATTATTTTGAAAAATGACAACTTTGGGTGTATCACCTGAGGGTAACTGTACTTCTATTTCTTTCGTTTCCTCTGGTTGCTGAATTACTATATTACTCATATCAAATAGACGGTTCTTATGATTGATCAGACGATCGTAAGCAATAAGTGCATACGTACCTTGATCCGTAGCCATTCCATCTACTTTTCCGGTTAGAATATGCTTAAATCCGCCATCCGGTCCAGCGAAGGTAAGCAACGCATCAATAAGCGAATTCCCTTTTTTCACAAACTTAGGGTCACTGTGTGGATCTACGCCTACGCCAGTTAAGGCTACTATTACCTGCGAGATACTTTCACTGCTTGTACTTCCCCAGCTTGTAAATCCGCCTTGATCATTTTGCGTACTCGATAACCAATTAATCGCCCGATCCACAGCAGCTTTTACATTTGGATTAGTTGCGTAATAAGGTGCAAGTGCTTGCATCGCCATCGCGGTCATATCAACGTCCGCTTTGGTTACTCCTAAAGCCCAGCCACCGGCATCTGCTGCACCTTTTTTAACCTCTTTATCCAAGATGTACTGAACCAGATTTTCTCTTGTGCTTTGGTATATTACTCCCTTTTCATCAGGATTAGGGAATAATACCGGGATGTCGTAGTTATGACTATCTAAAGCAATCAGAGCAAATATAGGACCATTATTCCCTTGCTTCTGAACATATTTATAATCAGCGAGTGCATTGATTAGATCATAACCCGCAACATTCGTGATATCTTTTCCGATAGAGGTAAGTCCTAGGATCGCTCTGGAATGCTCTGTGCTTTTAGTAGCATCGAGTTTTCCATCCTTCATTAATTCTTTTACTCTCTTAGCTACATTGTTGTAATAGAGATCATAATAACCACTTGGCACTTCGTAGTTGGCCTGTGCTAGTGAAAGAATTGACCATTCTCCGCTACCTGTTCCAAATGACGGGTTCTTTACGGTGTTTAGAATATAAGCAAGGCTCTTATCTAACTGTTCTTTGACTCCAGTTGTAGCATTTATTTTGTAGGTAACTTGATAAGTTTGTGTTGTTCTATTTTCTGCTCCGTCTACTGCTGTTACAGTGATTACATTACCACCTGGGTTAAGAGAAACCTTATACTCACCATCTGTAGCAGATAGAGTGACTCCATTTAGTTTTACTACTGGAATGATACCGTTATATACATTATCTGTGACAGCTACTCTGAAACTTAAATCTTTATCGGATACTTCCTGTTTATCCTGAATACCACTTACAGTAATAACAGGTGGCTCTATATCCAAAGAATTGGTAAGCCCGACAAGTGCATGATCTACACTTACTTGAGAGCTTTCCATATTTTCGAGCACAGAATAGGCTTGGTAAACTGCCTTTTGTACTACTGCTCTGTCCAAAATACTTTCTTTATTCGGGTCACTGTTAATTTCTGCGATTTCCGCAGTTAAAGCATCCTTATTGGCAAATGGAAATGGAGGTTCTCCCCAACCACCAAGATCAGAACTATAGCCATAAGTGGTGAACTGTGTTCGGATGATGTCACCGTCTTGAGGTTGATAATCAGACATCCCGTACGGAGGAAATTCATTATTTACGGCATACATCCAACCCGACATGTGAGTGTAGTCAAACTGACTTAGCCACTCTTGGTCTGCTTTAGTTCCGACTGTATTCCCATCGGCTGAAATCATATCTAAAATATATTGCGGTATATTGACTTCACTTCTGCCACTATCTTTAACTTCAGATAAATAAAAACTACTAGCTATACTTCCAAAGTTTCTATAATTACCTTCTCCTAGCGCACGTGTTATTAGTGATGCGCCATTGTCCCCTTCGTAGAATGGAACTTTAATAGGCTCCTTAATATAACCTTGACCCAATGTAAACTTCTCTACGGATACAGTTACATACCCTTTAAGTGTAGAGCTTGCTTCATTCGCATGAGCCGGGATTACACTTGTAGAGAACGTCGTGATAAATACTGCTACAATAAGTAACCAAGCTAAAAACTTATGATTTTTCATGTTTCCATAACCCTTCCCTTCTCTTCCTATGTTAAAAAACAGAATAAACTTTCATAGCACTACAAAAAAAACCACTCAACATAACGTCGAGAGGTTTAAGATAGTGAACCGCAATAATAGCAGGCATATACTATATCAAACACCCCTCTATCGCTCGTAGAGTTTAACGGTGTATCAGAAACAGGCAGATATTCTGGCTCAAGTATCATCACCCTTGCTACCTTCCCAGTTTCCCAGTGGTACCTTGCAAGGACTCCTCTTTCACAGCGGCGGGACCGCGCGGGATTCACACCCGCTTTCCATTTAACCAATCTATGATTGTAATTCCGAAACATTCATAATTGGCACCTATTGCTAATATTAATTTTTCCATGCTTCATCATATCTAATATAGTTGCTTTTGTCATGCAATATTTGTTTTTTGTATAACGAGTAGTTAGCGATAATCCTATTGAATATCAAATCATTTTAACCACAATATACTCTTTTTCTCTCAGCTCAAAACCATCCTCCAGTGACAAAGAGGCCAAATCAAAGATTCGATCATACTTTTTATTACGTGGGAGTCCTTCTTCCTCAGCCCAGCATGTATAAAGCTCGAACTCGGCACCAGATACCCCATAATCTGTCATAAGCCTAAATAACTCCCGACAACACTTGAGTGAGGCGTTATACGATCCCGGTAGAGTATCTTTTAGCTTAGGGGATACAGAGAAGCCGCCCCAATTCGGTGAAATCCGATACACATATGGACTCCGAAAATGCTTGCGAATCTCATCGTTCCAATACCCAAGCTCCTCTATAAAAATACCCGCTGCATCTTCTTCCGAGTCATATACAAGACAGTCCTCATCTCTTAAATGAGACAGATCTGCGATGTCATCCAAAGGAATTATACCTTGCAGGCGCAGAGCCTCTCTTTGTTTCTTATACTCCGGGGAATTTTTCACTTCATTATATGTCTTTGCTGACAGTACACTGCCTCTTTCTCCTAACGGAAGCTCTGTAGCCGAGCCTATGTAATGAAATCTGCTCACTGGATTGCCCTCCATAACTTTGGAATCACTGCAAATCACTAATTCATATATGAATTTACCACAAATTAGTAAGGTACTCACAGCAAATGTTCTATGTTAGGGTATTTGGTAAGCGTTTACAACGAATTCATGGAGGTGTACGTGTTCATCTAAGCACCAAAGTACTAAGGAAGGTCAGGTTTAAGCATCCTCAAAAATGATCTTACAAAGGAGAATTCAATGACTACTCGAATCCAGAAATCATTCTTATCATTGACCCTTGTCACCGCTCTTCTGCTCTCTTTGTTCTCATCCATTGCCGCCGCTGCCACCAAGGACGAGCAACAAGCTAAGGCAGCACCAAAGAGTAAGATCCAATCTTATGTAGACGATATGCAGCCCGGATGGAACCTTGGCAATACTCTAGATGCTACAGGTGAGGATGAAACCTCCTGGGGCAATCCGCGTGTGACCCAAGAACTGATTAAGAAAATCGCCGCACAAGGCTACAAAAGTATCCGGATTCCTATCACTTGGGATTCACACATAGGTGAAGCACCGAACTACACCATTGATCAAGCTTACCTCAACCGTGTCGAAGAAGTTGTAGGCTGGGCGCTAGACGCCAAGTTATATGTAATGATCAATGTCCATCACGACTCCTGGTTATGGGTAAGTCATATGGAAGAGAAGCATGATGAGACGCTGGCGCGTTATAATGCAACATGGACTCAAATTGCGGACCGCTTCAAGGATAAATCCGATAAGCTGATGTTCGAAAGCATTAATGAACCTCGTTTCACGGATGGCGGAAGTACGGATGAAGCGAAAATGGAACAGATGCTTGCAGAGCTCAACAATTCCTTCCATCAGATCGTTCGAAACTCAGGTGGAAAGAATGATGTCCGTCCGCTAGTGCTACCTTCATTAGAGACTTCTCCTACCCAACCTAGGATGGATCAGCTCTACAAGACGATTACAGCTCTTAACGATCCGAACATAATTGCGACCGTTCACTACTATGGCTTCTGGCCGTTCAGTGTGAATATCGCTGGTTACACCACGTTTGAAAAAGATACAAAAAACGATATCACCCAAACTTTTGATAACGTTTACAACACATTCGTAGCCAAAGGAATCCCTGTTATCGTTGGTGAGTTTGGACTGCTAGGATTCGATAAAGATACAGGTGTGATTGAACAAGGCGAGAAGCTGAAATTCTTCGAGTACCTTACCTATTATTTAAAAGAAAAGAAAATGACCTCCATGCTCTGGGATAACGGGCAGCATTTCAACCGCAAAACGTATAAGTGGTCCGATTCTGAGCTGCACAATGTATTAATGTCTGGTCTGAAGGAACGTTCCTCCAGCACTGAAAGCGATCTGGTCTATCTAAAAAAAGGTGCAGCGATCATAGACACCAAGGTGAAGCTGAACCTAAACGGCAATAAGCTAACCACGATTAGTGCAAATGGGAAGTATCTAACTAAAGGCAAAGATTATACCTTAAATGGCGAGGAGCTCACACTCAAAGCCAGCCAACTTAAAAAGCTCACAGCTTCCCAAAAATACGGTGAAAATGCTGTGTTAACGCTGAAATTCAACAAAGGCGTTGCGTGGAGACTAAAGATCATCTTGAATGACACTGCCAAATTAAGTGATGCCAAAGGTACGACTGAATCGTTTGCGATTCCAACTACCTTTAATGGTAACCAGCTTGCCACGATGGAGGCTGTCTATACCGCTGGTGGCAATGCAGGCCCGCAAGACTGGACACCATTCAAGGAGTTCGGCAATACGTTCTCACCCTCTTATAACACGAAAGAAATCAAGCTGCTTCCAGCCTTCTTTAAAGATGTTAAAGATGGAGAGGTCATCTTGAAATTCCACTTCTGGAATGGTGATATCCTTACGTACAAGATCACGAAGAGTGGAACAAACGTTGTAGGAAAGTCTTCTTAGCCTTCGCTGTATAATATAAAAAGGAGTGTCCCTTCACGGGGACACTCCTTTTTTAACTACATCATACATATACTTCTTCATACGTCATCAACATCAAGCGATAGACCAGATATACTCCAAGATAAGCTCCCGTTAAAAGGAACATTGGATTCAAAAAAATCGCATGGATCGAGGTCATAAATACCGTGTTATCTCTTAATATTTCATATATAGCTAGGGCAGAAATATTACCTAAAATAAGCGTAGACAACACAGAAGCTACATTAAAAACAATACGCCACTTTATCCATTTCCGTTGTATCATTAACATGGCGAAGGGAACCACTATACTGCCAAATACGATTAGAAATTTCATTTAGCCAGCCACCTCAGTATCTCTTTAATCCTCCAGTTCAACACTTTCGATTTGCCCCTCGGCATTCACTGTCCACTCGATATCAACACCTGGCATCAGTCCAAGCTTGTCCTCATCTTCGATCACAACATGATCGGGGATGGTTAGGGTCTGCTCTCCCCCACCTTCGACTTTAACGGTAACCTGTTTACCATTAGACGTAGTAATCTTCCCATCATATTCAATCTGCTGCAAAACAATCTTTTGGCTCGGATCCGTAATGGTAACCCGCTTGCCGCCGTCTGTCAGCAGCTCAATCTTTTTATGATAACCATCCTTTAAAGTGACTTCCTTAATAACTCTCTGAACGCTAACATCCGCCGGAAGTCCCTCTGTATTTGTACCGGATGATGCATTGGGTTGTTCTGTTGCATTGTTCGTAGCCGCAGGTGCAGTGGCTTCTGTTATAGGCGTTGGAGTTACTTGTGTGGTTTCATTGGCAGCTTTAGAGCAGCCACTTAATAGGACGGTACAGGCACAGATCAAACAAAGAATTGAAGTTCGAATCTGGCGGTGTGAATTTCCTTTATTCTGTGTCATCATTTACCTCCGCATTTAAATTTCTTCCAGTTCTATTTAGTGAACTTAGTTTTACCTCTTCCCTTCCTTTTATTCACCAGAAAATGGACCATCTGAATTACTCTCTGATTATCACAGCGTCATAGCACGCCCATATCTAGCTAAATACTCTTCCTTCTCCTTATAATCCGGCATGAGACTTCCAACCTTTCGCCAAAAAGAGCGGTCATGATTCATATGAAGTAAATGACACAGTTCATGAATGATTACATAATCGATAACATCCACTGGAGCCATCGCTAGGCGATAGTTAAAGGTTAGCTTTTTATCCGAGCTACAGCTTCCCCACTTGGTTCTAGATTCAACAATATCAATCGTCTTAGGCTTTACTCTAAGCTGTGTCTGATATTTATTGATCCGTTCAGCTACAACCTTCTTACAGCTAGCGAAATAGAATTTCTTCAGCTTAAGTTTAAGCTCTTCCTCATTTAAATCCCCTGTCTCTATTAGCTCTTGCAGCGAATAATATTTGCCTAGATACAGGAACTTACCCTCGTCTTCATACTCTTTGAGCTTTGGTGTTTCTCGGTTCGCTTCAATACTTTGCAGCTTCTCCACTATTAATTTCCCATTACGCACAACCACGCTTTTAATCGTCTCTTCACTTGTTTTCTTGGGAGCTTTGAGCGTTATACGCCCTGAAGAATCTATGTGAATGGAGATTTTCTTGCCGTTTCCATATTGAACATTAAACTCGATCACCTGATTGTCGTACTCAATCTTCATACCCACCATCGTTTCTATAAGGTTATTCGCAAAAAAAAGGAGAACGCGTTTAAGCGTCCCCCCTATTTTAACATGATTCCTCAATACACTGGATATCCTGCCACAAACATCGCTAAATACAAAAGACTCCCCGCAACAGAAACTACAGTAAGGATAGCATCCTTTGATTTCTCTTCAGTGAGCGCGACAGCAGCAAAAGCTAGTGGAAATGCAACAAGCAAATACCGCGGGGCTGACAGCAGCCAGGTAGCTCCCACTACGAACGCAAAATACACGATGAAATAGGCGGTGTATGAAGGTCGTATCTTTTTTGCACCCAAGAACATGATAATTAGTGCTGAGAATATAGCGATTAAATTAGGCAGCCATAAGCCGAGAAAAGAACGGCTATCTCCACTCTTAAAGGTGCCCACAGCGTATTCCATCTGATATCTTACCGTATCAAAAAAGAGATAAAACCGCTGAGACCAATGCTCTCTCTGGTAAATACTGAACTGAAACGCATTTCCCGTCACTTGATAATTAATAAACAGATAGGCCAGCAAGCCCGTTGATATGATAGCGAGAAAACATACAGCGCTGATGATTCTATGTATAAAGACTTTTTTACTTAATAGCTTATAGTTGCCCATCAGATCCCGTCCAAATTCAATCGCAACCGGTACAATCAGAAGCACTCCGGGAGAACGTGTATAAGCTGCAAGTGCACCGCATAAGCATCCGATCAGCCATTCCTTTTTTCTCACAAAATATAAACACATCAAAGATAATGCCAGAAATAGAGCCTCGGTCATCGGAATGAAGAAAAAGAACGCGGCAGGGAATATGAAAATGTATTTCACGACCCGCATGGCATTCTTTCGATGCATGTCTAGTGCAGCAAGCTCATAAGCGACCAGGGCTGCGACAATTGAAGTGATATTTGAAACGATGAATCCAGAAACGAGATAATTACCTACGAATGCCTGAACTACTCTTATTAAATTTGGAAAAAAGGGAAAGAACACGATATGGAATCTCGCATCACCCTCGGTCACGTATCCATTCTCAGCAATGCCCAAATAACTAGAAGCATCAATTCCAGAGATATGCCAAGTCTCTGCCATTTTGCTAAGCAGACCACCTGAATAGCCATTCTGTATGATCAAAAATGAATACCCGATGAGCATAAGCAGGATACGACTCCCCAATATCCATCCAATAATATAAAGCCAAGCCTGTCTTCTATCCTGCTCCTTACTCTTCCAAGTCACTTCAGGTGCTGGATTCGTCAAAACAAAATCCGTCAATACAGGTATAGTGCGGAGCCCCAATAGCGCAAAAAGCCCGAAACAGACCACAGAAGCGAGGGTGCCCAACATGGTCCAGCTCTGAGTCGAAATGGCCCAGTAAATAGCCGTCACCATCATAACAAGTATGAAGATGAGGGAAATGATTCTGTCGTGCTTTTTCATTTGATCCTCCAGTTATTTAGTCCGAACAATTATTTAGGAAAAAAGGATATAATTACCTATAAAAATATAATAGCGGAAGAGCCATCCTGTCAATCGTTTGGACTGATTTCTCGACTTTATCAACCTCTTCATCTTCCACAGGTTTGTAATGCTCCAGAAAAGCGCGCACCAGTTCTCTCGCATTTTGATAGCCGCTTTCCGATCTGGGAAAGACCGTTCCCACCCGGTAACCAATGATTTTATTGGTCTTAACATCTACCACAATCTGCTGTATAAACTCCTTTTGATTCACGGATAAGATATCATCCTGCATAATTGTACCCAAGGTTGTATCGTATTCACCCACAGCATCCGCAATTTGCAAAGCAGCAAGCCCCTCTTCACGCGGCTGCATGAACACAGCCCGATGCTCTTCCACATGTGTGAAAAGCTCAGCATACTTGGGTCTTTCCTTACTGCATGCAGTGAATACCAGCAAAAGAATGACTATTCCACAAATGAGATTGAAATATGATTTTTTCAAACGAATACACCTCCTGGCCTGACGAAACCGGTTTGGTTGATCCCCCCTAAACCTTACCATATATTTGAAAAAAGACACAGATATTCATGCCTTATATTAGAAAAATGAAGCCTGCCCACGGCAGTGGGCCCCAAAGAAAAAGCCCGAGCGTTTATGCTCGGACTTAATATCATTCAAATGGATAGATCCAGAAATGCTCTGTTCCAAAACGATCTTGGATTTCTTTATCCTCTAGCGCTTTGCTGCCTAACAGTTCAGCGGCTTGGAATTGGGATTTATGCGCCTGAATGGATGCCATCTTTTGCTTCAGGAAATCTTTCACTTCAATGATAACCTGAGGCTTTCCAATCTCTTCAATATTATTGGCGAAAGCTATACAGTGAACAGGAGGTCTCTCTGCCTTGGGCATTCTTCCAACCGTTCGAACCACTGCAGCTCCGGTAGCATCATGATCGGGATGAACGCTGTACCCCGGATAGAACGTAATGATCAGTGAGGGGTTAAGCTCCTTCAGAAGCGCATCAATATGGCCCTCAAGCAGAGCTTGATCCTCAAATTCAATCGTCTTATCATGGAAACCAAGCATTCTCAAATCCTGTATTCCAATCGCTCGGCAGGATTCTTCCAGCTCCTTTTTACGGATCTCTGGGAGGGTTACCCGATTCGCAAATGGCGGCACGCCCATATTCCGGCCCATCTCTCCAAGTGTCAGACAAGCGTAGGTGACTTGGGTGCCGTTTTGCACATGTTTAGCTAGTGTTCCAGATATACCGAAGGCCTCATCATCCGGATGCGGTAATATAACTAGAATATGTCTTTCCACTGAACTCCTCATCTCCTCTACCATTAGAACGGCTCCCGGCTTAATTGCAAGGATACGACCAGTTTGCCTTGGCTGTCATGACCGGCCAGAATTAATCTTTCGTTCTCACTCTCTTCATAGTGAGTTAGTCCTTCCGAGTACACCCAGCCTTGTGACATTTTTAGGCCTACGCGATAAGGTCCATGACCGGAAATCGAACCATGAGAATATCGGATCACAGCATTAGTAATGAAAGTAGCCGCTGGGTGCTTAGAACTATCGAAATGGGCAGCGTATGCTCCCGTCGTCATCTCAAGATGGATATATAGATCCTGATCTTTAAGCAGGTCGATCCTCTCTTGTATTTCGGATTGATTGATTAGCTGCAAGGTTACGCCTCCATATCTGAATGAAAATATACCTACGAAAAATAAGATCCCTGCCTTATTAAGGACGGATCTGTTAAAGGATAAGCGGGTCCGTATTTCTCATCAAAGTATAACTTCCAAAGGTTTGTAATTCAATGGTCACTCCTGAGAAGAGGCCTTACACATAAAAAAAGAGCATTAGCCCGCGTAGCTTGATCAAGCACTGAGATCACAATATATGGTAAAATCATTGTGGAGCCTTTGAATTACAGGAGAAAGGATGGAGTGACTTGGGATTTCATGAAACGTCTCTTTCAATCAAATATCCAAACGTAATGAAAACACTAATTGCAATGTGTTTTTTAGAAGTTTCCTTAATAATTACTATGTATAATAGTACTAATCGCATACCTGACTTCCTGTTCTTCTTTCCAAGAATATGGTTCATCTTTATATTCATTATTATCATTTTTTTACTCTATCGATTGTTTAGTTCCAAGAGTATTACACTTGGCGACAATTTTATTATTTCTTTAAATAAGAAAAGATACGATGCGGATGAAATAAGTTCAGTGTTTATCGATGGTAAACGAATTGGAATTAAGACTGTTGACAAAAAGTTGGTTCCACTACATCTGTACTTTACTTTTAAAAAGGAGAATACGGCTAATGGCATAGAGGAAATTAGGGAGTGGGCAAAAAGAAACAACAAACCCATAAGATATAAGTTCTTCTTTGGATGGATTTAATGCAGGTTATGTTAGAAGGAAAAGCGAAAGCCTACTTCAATGCAAAGGGGCGTCCTATATCCATTTTACATGGATTTTTGGACAGCCCCTTATATATTTATTCACACTGCTGTCCAGATTGAATTACTTATGCACACTGTATTCAGCCATTCATTCTTTCAGCCTTTTATCCAGAATTGGGCGTATGAACCAGATGTAATAAATTAGACAGAGAAGCAATATTACCGATGTCAGAAAAAAGGGGATTTCATAATCCTGTCCTATCAAAATCCATCCCGTAAGCAGAGCGGCGCCGGATGATCCGAGGCTCCGAAATACGGACCTCATTCCTGCGTAGAGATTCCTCTCCCGCTCCTTAAAGGCAGACATCAACTGACTATCCAGCAGATTAGACAGCATCGTAAGCCCTCCCCCGCGAACCAGAAACACGATTGTGAACATCCAGACTGGCATAGCCCAGGATAATGAGGCGAACACGAGTATGTTAACCAAAAAGACAGATACGATGGCCACATTGTGGCCAAAACGCTCTAATACGTAAGGCGTCATTAAAGAAGCTGTAAACAAAACAGCTCCGCTTACCGCCAGCAGAATGGACACTTTGTCATCCATCCAGTTCAGTCTATACTTCACAATTACATTAAGAAATGACCCAGTGATGGCTATCGCTCCTCCGAGCAGGGCCATGAATACCGAGAACAGCCAGAGTGTGCCGGAAGGCAACTTTTTCCTCAAACTAGAGACTTCATGGTTCACTTCCAGAACTTCAGAAGTTCTAATCGTTTCGCTTTCCCTCCCCTCAGAGGGAAGCCAGATTCCTCTAATCATACTGTGAACAACGAAAACCAGTGCAGCAAGCAGCAGCGTTAGCCCATACCCATCCCCGCTATCAGCCGAATTCGGCAAGTATCCAGCAGCCAGGGTTCCTGCCCCTGTAAATGCCGTAAACACGGCAAACATCAGGGAGAAGGCACTTGCTTCTTCCTTGCGCGAGGCACAATAGTGAAATAGCAACTGCACCTCAGTCGTCTCCACAAGAGTAAGGCCAATCGAGACCAAAGTTTGAGCCAAATAGAATATGCCGAAATGATTGCCAATCGCATAAAGTGCACTTCCTGCCGCTATAAACATGATGCCGGATACTAGCAGCTTTTTACGACCTATACGGTTTGCCGATATGGATACAGGAATAGCCAATGCACCCATGATCAGTATACCTATGGACATGAGCAGCCCGATTTCATCCTCCTTCATCCCTTTGGACAGCAAATGCAAATTAAGAACTAGCGAATACATACCGATGCCGATGCCATACATGGCTTCGGTCATAAGAAACCGGCGGACGCCGACAGACAGGCGCAGCAAGTTCCTCATATACCCAGACATACCCATAACCCCTTTCTTTGGTGATACAGTCAAATAGGAAGGGCTCCATTCGGAGCCCCTCTACTTTCAAATGTATATTTTAATTATAGGGACCAAGCCCTATTCCGGCTGTGTCTTCTTTAGATAAGCCCGCCATGTAATACACCACTTTGCAGGATCATCAAGAGAAGATTCCACATTCCGGTGAACGGTACTGTTGTGCGGAGCTAGTTTGACGATATGCGGCTGCGTGTAAGCTTCATTCGAAATATGGGTCAGCGCCTCGATATATTCATCAAGATCTTCCTTCGAATAAGATTCAGTCGGCTCCAGGGTGAACGGCTGCGGAACGATGTAAGGATGATGGGATGTCCAATAATGCAGGCCGAAATCACACATCCGGCGGGTGATGTCTTCTGTCGTTACCCCAGTCTCATCCGTAAGCTGCTTCCAGCTGTACCTTACCTGTTCAAGACGTCGACCTTTGATGTAAGGAGCACTGGCTCCGCGGATTTGCAGAATTTTGTGATACAGGTAGTTATTATTCAGTACAGCGATTTGGGCCACATTCTTAAGACCGTCTGGCCCCAGGCTCATAATCCAAGCGTAGGAACGAAGCACAGTCTGGGCCACGCCGTGGAAGCTGCGGACTTTGCCAATGCTATCACCGCTTTGCTCTACAAGGACATAACGACTACCGTCCCAGTCAACAAGCGGACCGGGCAGGAAACGCTTAAGGGAATCGGTTACCCCAAGAGCGCCTGTAGCCGGCCCTCCGCACATGTGAGGTGCGGCAAAGGTCTTATGCAGGTTGAAGAAGCACATGTCAAACCCTGCTTCCTTAGCCCGGGTGATACCCAGCAGCCCATTCGCGTTCGCCTGATCGTAGAAGCAGATTCCTCCTGCTTCATGAACCACGTCCGTGAACTCACGGATACGATGATTGTATATACCTGTGTCTTCCGGATTGGCCACGACGAAACCCGCCGTGCGTTCAGAAATGGCATTCTTCAGCTTCTCCAGATCCGGGAATCCGTCTTCGTCAGGATGCAGTGTAATAATCTTATATCCTTTAACAGCTGCGGTCGCCGCTTGGGACGGATGTGAAAAGATCGTCGTAATGATCTCATCCCGCTGTTCTCCCTCGCCACGTGAATCATGATAGGCGCGTACAATGGAAGCCATGGCCAGCAAGGCCTGGGTGCCACTGCTTGGCTGGAACGAGAAAGCATTCATCCCTGATATTTCACGCATCGCCTGATCCAGCCTATAGTAGATTTCCAGTATTCCTTGAACGGATCCAGCATCCTGCAGAGGATGCAGTTCCATCAGATTTGGGGTACGTATAAGCATTTCATTGATACGGGGAATATATTTCATCGTACATGTCCCCTGTCCGATCTCTACGTTAAGGTCGGAACCCAAAGTCTCTTGAGAGAGTCTTAAATAATGCCTAAGAACTTTGGCCTGACCGATCTCTGGCAGCGCCGGTGCTTCTTTTCGCCGCATCGCTGATGGAATTCGGGCGGAGCCTTGACCGACAACCTCGGCAATCCCAGCCTCGGTGCCCGGCGGGATCACTCCGCGCTCACCCGATCGGTGAAGCTCGAAGATCACCGGTTCATCCCATTTGGCCTGGTGAAAGCGGCGCACCTTATGATCTCTACGAATCCGTTTCATGGCTTTCCTCCTACTCTTCTGTACTATTAATTCTTGCAGACAATGTTCTCGATAGCTGAGGCAAGCCGGTCCAGATCTGCCTGCATATGAATTTCAGTTACGCAGTATAGAGCACATTGTCCCCACTGGGGATATGCGGAGGATAGATCTTTTCCTCCGAAAATCCCTACTTCCAAAAGACGCTTGTTAATCTCAGCAACAGATATTCCAGTCTCGTTGAAATCTAAGACAAATTCTTTGAAAAAGGCTGTATCTTTAAAGCGCAAAG
Organism: Paenibacillus sp. FSL P4-0184; assembly: GCF_038004625.1. NCBI lineage: Bacteria > Bacillati > Bacillota > Bacilli > Caryophanales > Paenibacillaceae > Paenibacillus > Paenibacillus sp. FSL P4-0184. The sequence continues at coordinate 1,264,648 of NZ_JBBORN010000001.1, forward strand.
AGACCCCGGGAATGGCACATAGCTTATTCGCCGCATATTGAGATTTCTGTATAATGGTCTCCCCTACTTCCTGCATCCCCACTGGTCCAAGCAGGGATAGATAGACTCCGGCGGTAATTCCCCACAGGGCTGTCTGTGTTCCCACCGACTCCTTCCCCTTCTCCCGTTGGGCAAAGGATGTACGCTCATAGGCTACATCACCGAAGCCATATTCACCTTCCACTTCAGTAGGAACAATACCGAACAGACGGGACGGATATTCCATCACATAAGTCTCTTCATCCCGGGTAGCGATGAATCCGGCTTGACCCCCACCATAGTTCATATGCATGCCCAGCGGCTGCAAATCCCCACAGACAATATCACCGCCATAACGGCTTGGAGGTTCCAGTACGCCAAGGGAGATCGGATCAACGCCCACAATAGAGATAGCATTTACCGCGTGCACAAGCTCAGATATTTCAGCACCCTGATCCTCAATAATTCCGAGATAACCTGGATTCTCGAAGTAGAACGCCGCCGTTCCTTCCTCAAGCTTGCCCTGCAGATCATCCAAATCTATTTTTCCTGTCACCGGATCAATCTCCACGTACTTAATCTCCATTACAGGTGTACAGTAATTGGTAATGATCTTTGCTTTATCCGGATCGACGGATCTGGAGAGCAGCGCAATCCTGCGGCCTGTAATCCGACCTGCCATTCGGATGGCCGTGGAGGCTGCCTGTGCCCAGTCGAAGGTAGGGACATTAACTACGTCCATATCGACGAGTTCGGCCATCAGGCTCTGATACTCGAACAAGGACTGAAATCGGCCGTGGTCTTCGTAAGGCTCTCCTGCATAAGCCGTCACGAACTCCGAGCGCTGATTAATTTCGTCGCATACAGCCGGAACGAAATGCTGCCAGCAGCCAGCCCCGAGAAAGTTGATATAATCGGCGCCATGCTTGTTCTTCGCAAGCAGAGCCTCGATATGTCGGCGAAGCTCATATTCATTCATAGCTGGAGGAAGATTCATCTCCCGCTTAAGCTTCAGACTGTCTGGAATAGCATCATGCAGCTGGTCGACGGAGCTCAGGCCGATTTCCTTCAGCATTGCCTCACGGACTTCCGGTGCTGTATTCGGGATATAGGGATGGGCATAAGTTCTGTGTTCAGACAAGGTTAACGCCTCCGTCCTTAAAAGGTTGATTTAAAGTATTTATTTCTTTAACCGTTAGGCAATGCCGCCGCCATCCACAACAAGTACGCTTCCGGTGACCCAGGAAGACAGATCGCTAGCTAGGAACAATACCGCATTTGCGATATCACGTGGTGTACCCAATCGCTCCAATGGACGTCCCCCAGCAGAGGCTACGAGGAAAGTAGCTTCGTCCTGTTGAAGCTGCTTGGCTTCATCGCGTAAAAGCGGCGTATCCGTGTCGCCTGGGGACACGCAGTTCACGCGAATGTTCGCGGGACCGTGGTCAATAGCCATGGCTCGGGTGAGATTGACCACTCCAGCCTTGGCTGCACAGTAGGAAGCGGCACGGTCCCCGCCCTTTAGGCCCCAGCCGGAGCCGGTATTAATGATACTGCCACCGCCTCCGCGCTCCATCACCGGGATTATATATTTGGAGAGTAGATAAACTCCCTTAAGTGATACATCCATTACCAGATCCCAGTCGGCTTCCTCAAGCTCGACAACGGTCTTACGGCGGATAATCCCCGCATTGTTGAACAGAATATCGACTTTGCCGTACGCGTTCTCAATCTCTGAGGCAGCACGCTTGCAGTCCTCCGAAGAGGAGACATCGCAGCGGTGGAAGCTTGCTTCCCTTCCCCGCCCTTTCATCTCATGAACAGCCTGCTCCCCTTGCCTTACATTGATGTCCAGCACAACCACATGTGCTCCGAAATCCGCAAGCAGTCCGGCCGTAGCAAGGCCAATACCTGAAGCACCTCCGGTAACAACAGCTATCTTTCCGCTTAAATTGAGTACATCCTGTGTGTGGAGCATGCTGTCCCCTCCTCTCATTGATGCGATTGTGTTAACCCGTACAGCATTTGTCTAGCAAGCCACTCTGGCGTGGTATCTTCTGATAAAAACGGAATGAGCAGAATACGGAATGTAAAAGCTTCCGATGTTACCTTATGATTCGGCATCTGGGCAGGTCCACAACTGTTGCTGCCCAGCCCATTCTGCCGGTAATCCAGATTCAGTGTGACAAAGTCACGCGGAACAAGCTCGCTTGCATGTTGTGCCTCTTCAAGATCCTTGTCCGTATAACGGCGCGCGCTGAATTCAAGCGTCGGAATACCCGCAGCAAGTAGACCAAGTCCGGATGCGTCTGTGACCGATATCCATCTGACATCCATCCGGTTCCCATTCTCCTGCGGATATATATATGGAGTGAATAGTCCATCAATTGAAGCTGTGTACACTCCAACACGGCCTGCCTCTTTGCTGTCCGAATAATTCTCACCAGGTCCCCGGCCATACCACTTCACTCGATCCATGTCGCCCGGAATCTCCATCTGGAGTCCAATCTTAGGCAGCATTTCTGGCGGTTTCCCCTCCGGTGTGCCCTGCACATCCATAGTGATTTGCCCTATACTGGTTACGGTATAGGTGATTACACACCGGAAACCCCAATCAAAAACTGGCGGAGCAATCCTTGAACTCACAGTGATGCAGATGGTCCCTTCGTCAAGCCGGGCCCAGCTAACCTCATCAACACGTTCTGTTAGCCGGTCCAGGTGTGCTTTGCGCCAGTCCGGTAGCACATACATGTCATTGTCGATCGGCGCACGCCAGAAATTCAGCCGCGGTCCGGCTTTCATTAGTTCCTTGCCATTCAGACGAAGCGAATCGATTCGCCCGCTCCGCGTGTCAAAGGTCATACGGAAGTCCTCATTTGCGAGAATGATCTGCCCAGCAGCTTCTGTGCAGTGAAGATTCCGCCTGATCTGTTGACTTCTCATCCCGATAGCAGCATTGGAATGGTCATCTGAACGCCCTGTATGATTATCGCCAACACGATTTCCCAACTCATCCTGCATTAGAAACTGAGCCCAAGCCACTTCATGCCCCTGCTCCGCCCAAAGACAGTCAGCGGCGATCGAGAAGCTGATGTTCAGCCACTGTTCCGCATCCTCACTGCGAAGGAGAGCATCAAGACTGTGGTCATAAGGAATCTCCACTTCTGCCTGTCCGCCCACTTCAATCTCTGGGAGTGCAAGAACCCCGCTTTGAACGGTACGTCCATCCATGGTAATGCTCCAATCAGCATATAGGTGATCCAGTGTCAGGAAATCATAGCGGTTAATCACATTAACCTTGTTCCTGCTTATATACTCGACCCGAACCGGCTCGATAATTTTCTTATATTCAAGCAGGCCCGGTGATGGCGTTCGGTCCGGCCGGACTAGACCATCTATGACGAAGTTGCTGTTATTGGGCACATCCCCGAAGTCCCCGCCATAAGCATAATCAGCCTTCCCATCCGCCGTCTTCCAGCTCAGCCCGTGGTCAATCCATTCCCACACAAAGCCGCCCTGCAGTCTATCGTACTTGTCAAAAGTATCAAAATAAGGTCTTAATCCACCGGGGCCGTTGCCCATGGCATGCGCGAATTCACACAGAATATGCGGCTTCGGATGATCAGTCAACTGACCGAAGCCTTCCATCTTCTCAACGGAGGAGTACATCGTGCTTATCACATCACAGACCTCAGCTTCGCGATCTTCTTCGTAATGAATAAGCCGTGTTGGGTCAGCTTCTCTGCACCACTGCGCCATCGCCCGGAAATTGCAGCCGAAGCCGGACTCATTCCCAAGCGACCAGAAGATCACGGAAGGATGATTCTTGTCGCGCTCGACCATTCGCTGAACGCGCTCCACGTAGGCTTCCTGCCAGGCAGGATCATCGCTGAGTCTGGAAATGTTGCCTAGCAGTTCGAATCCGTGTGTCTCCAGATCGGTCTCTTCCATAACATATAAGCCGTACTCATCACACAGATCATAGAACCGGGGATCATTCGGGTAGTGCGCGGTTCTTACAGCGTTAATATTGTGCTGCTTCATCATCTTGATGTCCTGTAGCATGGTGGAGACGGTGACTGTGCGACCTGTATCCGGGTGATGGTCGTGACGGTTGACTCCTTTGAGTTGAATCGCCTTTCCATTCACCAGGAATTGTCCGCCGCGCACCTCAACTGTGCGGAATCCAACCCGCTGAGCCGTCATCTCTACCGTATCTCCACTTTCATCCAACAAAGTGATCTTTAGATGGTACAAATTGGGGGATTCCGCACTCCACAGTTCCGGCTGTCCTACCGGCATTATAAGCTGCACATTCTTTCCTGCAGTAACCCGATCCTCAGCCCATGCAACAGATTCACCACTTCGTTTAAGCAGTTCAAGCCGCAGACTGCCCTGTTTATCAGCTTCCCCTTGTATGTTCACATGAACAGACAAGATCCCATCACAGCTTGATTCATCCAGTTCCGTTATAATCCGATAATCGGCAATGCGGAGCGAAGACGGCTCGGAGAGCAGATACACATCTCTAAAAATTCCGCTCATCCACCACATATCCTGATCTTCCAGATAACTGCCGTCCGACCATTGGTACACTCTAACCGCTAAAGTATTGTGGCCCGGTTTCACATAAGGAGTGAGATCGAATTCTGAGGTTAGGCGGCTGCCCTGACTGTATCCGACCGGTTTGCCGTTTACCCAGATATGAAACGCACTATCCACACCGTCGAACTTAATGGCGACATTCCGTCCGTTCCAGGATTCAGGCAGCATGAACTCTCTAACATAACTGCCTGTCGGATTCTCGTCAGGCACATGCGGGGGGTCTGCCGGAAACGGATAATATAGGTCCGTATAATGTGGAGTTCCGTATCCCTGTAGCTGCCAGTGCCCCGGAACCTGAATCTCATCCCAGCCGGAAGTATCATACGTCTCCTCGTAGAAATAATCCGGAGCCCACTTTGGCCCTTTTGCATAATTGAACTTCCATATGCCATTCAAGGATTTGAACCAGGGGGAGCTTCCCCTATTGTAAGTTAGTGCCCCTGACCAGTCAGAATAGGGGATGAAGTAGGCCCGGCTTTTGGCCCGCCCTCGCTGAAGGATGCCAAGATCATCCCAATCCCTCCTGATAGTTTGCTGTGACATGGTTCATTTCTCCTCTCTTTTCTCTACTCTACTCTGCGCTGTGTGCTGTTATTAGATTTCCGAACCCGCTGTGGCGAATCAACCTTTGATGCCCGTAGTCGCAATGCCGCCAACGATGTAGCGTTGAGCGAAAAAGAAGATTGCCAGCGGCGGAATCGAGATCAGAACTGTAATCGCCATAATGGACTGCATATCCACACCGTACATCCCTTTGAACTGTGAGAGCCCTAGGGTCAATGTGTATTTCGTCTGGTCGTTAAGGAAAATGAGCGGACCCAGATAATCATTCCAACATCCCATAACCTGGAACACAGCGACCAGGATCAGCGAAGGCCCCATCAGCGGGACAATAATCCGTGTTAATACGGTCAGCTTATTGGCTCCGTCGATTGTAGCTGCTTCGTCTAGCTCCCGCGGGATGGTGAGAATGAACTGCCGCAGCAGGAAAATGAAATAGGCGGACCCGAAGAAAGACGGTACAATAAGAGCTTTGAGCGTATTAATCCATCCCAGAACGTTGAACAGCATATACTGCGGGATCATAGTGACTTCCCAGGGAATCATCATGGTTGCCAATACAACCAGGAACAGAAAGTCCCTGCCCTTGAACTGAAATCTGGCGAATCCATAGGCTACGAGCGTGCATGAAATCAGTTGACCAAACGTCGACAGGATGGTAATAATCAGTGTGTTTTTCAGAAACATATTGAAAGGTTGAATGTTCCACGCCTCTGCAAAATTGCTGAACTTCCATACAGAAGGAATCCATTTAGGTGGAAAAAGATACAGCTCGGACTGTGACTTGAGCGCAGTCGTAACCGCCCAGAACAGCGGAGCTATGAACAACAGTGAAAAAAAGAGCAGCAGAACGTATACGAGTATTTTCTTCACAAAGAACGTCTCCTTCCTTGAGCCTTCAGCTTCTCCTGAGGATTCTTCTTCATTTCACCTTCGTAGAACACCCAGGCTTCTGAGGATTTGAACACAAGAAAGGTCAAGCCGAGCACGATCAGGAACATGAACCAGGCGTTAGCTGCCGAATATCCCATTTTGAAATACTTAAACGCATTCTCATACATGTACATGGCATAAAAATAGGTTGCTTTCATTGGACCACCTCCGGTCAGCAATAAAGCCAGAGTCAGCTGCTGGAAGGCTGCAATGATGGATGTAATTAAGTTGAATAAAATCGTCGGAGTGATCATCGGAATCGTCACACTGAAGAATTGTCTGAGCTTACCTGCCCCATCAATGGAAGCGGATTCATAAAGATCTCTCGGAATCCCTTTGAGGCCAGCCAGAAAGATCAGCATCATCGAGCCTTGTCCCCAGAGACTTGCGACCACCATCGCTACTAATGACCATTGCTTATCGTTGAGCCAATCAGGGCCCTGAATACCGATCAGGGACAGGAAGTAATTCAGAATCCCGTAATCACCGCTGTACACCCACGACCAGATCATAGCCAGAGCGACACCGGATATAACGGAGGGAATATAAAAGGCGGTTCGGAATATAGCACTGCCCCGTGTCTTCTGATTCAAGAGAATCGCAAGCCCAAGCGCCACAATGATGTTCAATGGAACGAACAGAGCTGCAAATTTGAGGGTGACCCCGAGTGAGGTCCAGAATAACGGGTCATCCGTAAACATTTCCGCATAATTGCCAAACCCGATAAAGTGTACTTCGCCGACAATCGGCCAATCAAAAAAAGAGATGATAAGGGAAAATAACAATGGCCCCAAGGTGAACACGAGGAATCCGAAGATCCAAGGAAAAATGAAGAGGTAGGGAACAGTCCTACCCCAACTACGTTTTCGTGTAGGCTTGAGCTGGGCCATAGGCTCCCCTGCTTGATGCAGAAAGGTCTGAGCCATCTCTTAACCTTCTTTCTGTAAATGTGTTATTTCAAATAACGTTGACTATCTTTAACAGCTTGATTCAGCACTTCCTGGGCATTGCTGCCGTGCATAACCGCTTCCACCGCAGCAGAGAGCTGGCGGTTCACTTCATTCCATTTCGGATTGAGCAGGAACGCAGGTGTATTGCTGGAACGTTCCAGCATCGTGTAATACGGTTTATAGAGCGGGTCCTGATCTTTCTTCAGCTCGTTTACAACACTGACCCTTACAGGCAGATCCGCCACACGCATCTTGATCGAATCATTAGACACATAGAATTTCACGAATTCCCATGCTAGATCTTTCTGCTTCGAATCCTTGGCGATGGACAACGCGGACTCCGCAAGCACCCCTTTGACCGGTTTGCCCGGGAACGCTGGGATTTCGACCGTACCTACATTTATGCCTGCCGTCTTGAACGATTCCAACGGCCAGATACCGCTCTCCCACATAGCGATTTTACCTGCTTTAAAAATGTCATCTCCGCTCTGCTGGCCTTTGCCCCCGGTCAGCACAGCCGAGCCGTTCTTGACCATGTCGCCGAGCATCTGGATGGATTCAGCTGTCTCTTTGCTGTTCATAAATCCTTCAATCGTTTTCCCGTCATCAGAGATGAATGAGCTTCCGTTGCTCCATACGAAGCTCTGGAGGTCATACGTATCGTTCTCAGCGCGAACCCCGAACCCGTACTGCTTCTTCGACTTATCGCTGAGCTTGGCCGCGATGTCCTGGAACTCCTTCCATGTCCATCCATCCTTCGGATAAGGGATCTTGGCATCATCGAACAACTTCTTGTTGTAATAGACCACGCGTGTGGTGAACCCTGCCGGAATGCCATATAGCTTGCCGTCAATTTTGCCATAGTTGAACAATCCCGGATAGAAATCTTCGATGTTCAATTCTTTATCTTTGCTCGAATAGCTGTCCAGTGGTTCCAAAGATTGATGATAGGTCGGGAAATCCCACATATACATCACATCTGGCGGATTGGTTGCCCCGAATCCGGCGGCAAGCTTCTGGTCAAAACCGTCTGCATAAGCCTCTACCTGAACCTTCGTGCCCGGATGGGCTGCTTCGAATTTCTTAGCGATGTCTTGCTCAATCTTGAGCGCGTCTCCGGTATCCCATGTCGCAAAACGAAGCGTCTTCGTCTCTCCTGAGCCTGCAGCACCTGTGGATGATGAAGGCTCACTGTTCCCCCCGCAAGCTGTGACCATAGTTGCCATTAACGTAGTGGCAAGTACAATAAGAGAAATTTTCTTTTTCACTGTGGCAGCCTCCCCTTTGAATGAGGTAATAATAATTGAACCGCTTTCATCTTAACTTTTATGAAAGCGGTTCAAAACCGATATCTATTCGAATGTTTGCGTACTTTTGTTCGATTTACAGATCGGGGTGTCCATCTGTTCGAATCACGGCGTCTTTTTGTTGTATGCGGTAATAACTAGGCGTCTGACCCGTGCAGCGCTTGAACCATTTGCTGAAATATTTACTGTCGCCCAGCCCTGTCCGCTCCGCAATATCCTGCATCGTCAACTGCGTATCCCGCAGCAATGCCTTGGCAAGCTTAAGCTTCCTTTTATATTGAAAAGCCACAAAGCTGTCGCCAACCGTCTTCTTAAATAAGATCGAGAAATGGCTTCGGCTAAGTCCCACCTGGCTCGCCAAATCGCTAACCGACCAATCCGCTCCAGGGTTCTCGTGCAGAAGCTTCACGGCCTTCCAGATCGGTTCAGGCCAGTCCTGAGACGAAATACCATGCAGCTTCTCCACTTCCGCTTCCTTGTGAAGCGCCATGAAGGCCTTGCTTAAATCTTCAGCGTTGCCCAGCGGTCCTCTCTTAGCCCATTTCAGCTTCTCGATTTGGCTTTTCATCTGAACGAGCAGACTGTCCGCAATCTCCAGCTCGTCACCAGGTACAATCCAGTAGCAAAGGTCCTCACCGTAAGGGATGATAACAGATGCGCTGTGGGGCATCCGGCTATTCTCATCCTCATTAAGCTTGACGAGCTCCAGGTAAGTACAATCGCATCCACAGGTCTTGATCAGATAAATGTACAAGGGTTCCCTATTCAGCGGCAGCTTCTCCCTAATGAGCTTATCTATTTCGTCAACAAATTTGCTGCTGTGTCCACTCTGCCAGGCAAACAAGAGAGAGCCCAGCCGTTCTCCATAGATTTCGCTTGTTTCAGCATCCGCTACGGGAGCAGACGATGTCAGCTCCCTCTGGAACTTCTCCAGCATTCCTTCCAGCTCTTCATCTTCAAAGGCCGTCTTAAGCAGATATCCTGAAGCCCCAAGCTTAATTCCCTGCTGAGCAAATTCGAAGTCACGGTGACAGCTCAGCAGAATAATCCGGGTATCCTTATCGACCTCTTTAACTTTGCGTAACAGTTCAATCCCATTCATCTCCGGCATGACGATATCGGTAATCACTATTTGAGGCAGGTGAATCTGATAGGCCTCCCAGGCTTTAAGGCCGTTCGGCGCATCAGCCACCACTTCCATCCCATACTTATGCCAAGGAATTGTAGAGCGAAGTCCTTTACGCACGATACTCTCATCATCTGCAATTAACACTTTAATGGTCTTGGTTGTCTCCATGCGGACTCTCCTCCTTCTTGGGCCACCGAATTACGATAGTAGTGCCTTCACCTTTCGTAGAATGCACCGTCAAGCCATACTGCTGTCCGAAATGAAGCTTGAACTTCTGATTCGCGTTCTGAACGCCGAGTCCTCCGCGTCCCTGCGGTTTGCTTTCCGGCTTTGCACGCATAAGCGCCTTCAGCTTCTCTTCAGTGATCCCTGCACCGTCATCAGACAATGTTAACAACAGATGCTCGCCTTCCTCCCGTACACTTAACGAGATGTTACCCTTCCCATCTTCAAATCCATGAAAAAAGATATTCTCGAAGAGCGGTTGAAGGGTCATACGGGGAATCAGATACGGTTTAAGCTCTTCGTCACAGGTCTGTTCATAACTGAATGCGGACCCGTAACGGATCTCTTGTATTTTCAGAAAATGCTCAATCATGCGGAGTTCACGGCCTAACGTGATCAACTCCTGAGAGATATCCAGATTACCTTCGAGCACCATCGTCAGATGATAGAGCATCTGGCGGATATCCTCTGCCCCTTGGAGCCTTGCCTTCCACTGGATAGAATTCAGCGTATTGAAGAGCAGGTGTGGATTAATTTGGTAGTGGAATGCCTTAAGCTCGGCCTCCTTCTTCAGCCGCTCACTCTGCTCCACTTCCTGCACAAGGGATTGAATTCCCCCCACCATACGGTTGAAGCTGGTATCCAGGCTGCCGAGTTCATCCTTGCCTTCCACCAGGGTCCTCGTGTGTAGCTTGCCAAAGCTGACCTTCTGCATCGAGTCTTTCAGCCTGCGAATTCGAGCTGTGAATTTCGAAGAGAATATATAAGCTAACCCAAAGGCAAGCAGACATGAAACAATGGCTACAAGTACTGTGTTGGAGCGGATCAGGCTCGAGGAAAAATAAAATGCTTTGGCCGGCAGCCTTGCTTCAATCTTCCACGCGTTGGCTGCCAGTGTCCTATTCCACACCACGTCACTATCATCTGGAGTGAATGGAGATTCTGACTGGTAAATGGGTTGCCCTTCAGAACCAGTTATCGTTAAATGCGCTTTGGTATCTTCCTCAAACATATGGAACATATCTAGCAGAACCTGCGCATTCTCTTCTATTAAGATCGTGCTTCCATGCTGGGCTCCAGCCGGATTATTAATCCGTACAGCGAGCCCCAGTATAGGTTCTCCGGTATCCGAAGCTTCCATGCCATGATTCATAGGATAGAAGCCCAGCCAATAGGGTCCTCTGGATGAATAAGTAATGGCCCGCCAGGCGGGGATATCATTAAGCTTACTGACATCCAGATTATTCTCTCCATAGTAATAGCCAGAGCGGGTAATCAGATAAATACCTCTTGTCAGATCCGTCTTAAGTGATTTAAGCAGCGCCTCGAAGTCATCTTTATCCATAATCTCCTGATACGTAGTTGGAACGTGATCACCTAGTCCCACCCGTGCAGGATCAAGGAGATACGAATAGATTGTTCCTGTCGTCTGATTCATCCGGTTCAAAGCGGAGCTAATCTGCTGATCAAGTTGAGCCACGGTGTTCTCCCCGTATTTCCCGAATTGAGAGTTGATGACTATAGCGGATTGATAATAGTTCAAGGCTCCCAGTGACAGTAGCGGAATAATCGCGACAATAAGAAAGCAAAAGAGCAACTTAGTCCGGATGCTGAAATAAGAGCGAATAGAGAAGCGATGATATAACTTCTTAAAGAAATAACTCCACATGACTTCTCATCCCCGCCTTATAAATTTCATTTTTATAGTTGAAGTGTAGCACGGACTGGCACACTCGGGAATATCTCGGAAAATGGGAAAGCACTTCCCCTCACGCCGATCTTGACCAGGAGGAAGTGCCCGTATGTTTTTAAGTTGTATACTCGTGCCCTAGGATTAAAAAGACACTTGAGGTCCAAGTAAATGCCCTGTCGCGAAGGCCTTGACCCGTCAGGGCATCGAAGTTCTCGGCCATGCCACTCTTGTTCAGCATATTGCAGAATCGGCGGGCTACCTCGCTTGCCAGTTCAACATCCCCCGCCGCGGCCACACCTTCCACGAGCAACATGGTTGATGGCGCCCAAATCGGGCCCCGCCAATAGCCATCCGGCGTGTAGTAAGGGCTCTTCACACTCTCTGTAGCCCAGCCGTTCGGCGTCAAGAAGCGGCTCTCATCCCGCAGGCCATCCAGCAGTGCGCGCAGGATTTGCTCCGGCAGCCGCTTGCCAAGCAGAATGGGCACGAAGAGCAGCAGGCTGTCGCCGTCGGATGCTTCGTGAGTTCCAGAACGGCAAGCGGTGAACCTTCCATCCTTCCAGAAATGACGTAGCATTTTCTCCAGGGTCTCCTCGCCTAATCGTCTCCATGCGGTGCTTTCGTCGGTAAGCCCCAGAAGCCCGGCAATTTCGGCAAGCAGTTCAATCTGCAAGATTAAAAATGCTGCCAGATCCGGACTCTCCACCGGAATCCCGTTATTAAAGGCAGTACTGTTGTCCCAACCCGAATCGTTTCCATGATTGTACTGTGGTATACCGTCCTTGTCGTTATCCCGGTAATGGAACCACCAGTTCGTCCACTTGCTCAAGGGCCCATACACTTCACGAAGATGGGATTCCTTAATATAATCCGTCCGCTGCATCATCCAGGCCAGCGTCCAGCCATGAATAGGCGGTTTGTTGCAGTTCCAAAGCTCGTACTTGTCGTTGATAAAGTCCGGAATCAGGCCACTCTCATCCTGGCGGTCGAAGAAAATCATAAACTGGTCCCAGGCCAGCTCCGGGTGATGTCTGACCAGAGCCATCGCATTGAAGCAGTGATCCCAGCTCCAAATATTCGTCATCCAGTTCTTCGACATATACATTGCTGGCCGGGTCAAACATCCTTCCGCGGGAACCAGACAGGACCAGGTAATATAAGCCGCCAGTTCACGGCCGTCTTGCCAGCGTTCGGGAACGGTCAAGCTGGCACCCAGCCACTGGTCATATTCCTGTTGCACCGCTAGTACCACTTCCTCCCATGGTGTCCAGGCATCACGCCGTTCCCATACCGTGCGGAATTCTTCCACCGCGAACTCGGCAATTTCCTTACCCGCTTCGGGGGTGAACTCCGCCACAATGCGGGAACTTTTAATTTTGTCCCAAGGTACCTCCATCCGGAGAGCCCCGGTTAACCGGGTGAGCATGAACCGGCATTCATGGGTGAAGCTGTTTACTTCAAAGCTGCCTGCGCTGTGCTCATAAGCATAATCGTAGGCCGAGGTACGGAAGGTGAGGCGAATGCCACATCCTCTGCTCTTGAAACGGACCGTACGGCCATCTGTAATACAGATCTCCGCATAGATATTGTCGATATCCGTATTCAAACGAAGCAGTGCAGGCTCTGCCTTAGCCTCGTACGGAATATACTGATTACTCTCGTCCAGCAGTTCAATTTGAAAAGCTTCACCAAATTTATCATCCCCACCACGCACGGTCCGTAAGTAAAGTCCCTCCGCCCTGACATCCGATTCAGGTAGTTCAGAAATAGCCAGAAAGGTGCCTCTTCGGCTGAAGGGTACCGTGTTAAGATTAAAGTTCATATCGTTGGACTCCTTTCCAAAGGAAGTATGCGCTTTCAGTTTATCCAAGGCGTCAGAAATACGAAACAGACAGGTGTTAGCGATGGGGAGTCATATTGTTGGAGTGAGAAGTCTGAGGCGTACACGGGTGTCTTTTTGTTAGATGATCAGGGGTACAAATGTTAGCACGTCTTTGTAAACGAGCATGTCGATAGGGAAACGGCATATGAGTTTGGTAGAAAAAAAGGTTATCCGTAATACCTTATGTAGGCATTAACGGGATAACCTTTTGCTGGTAATTTAATTTAATGGGATCGAATAAAATAGTCTGGATCCTTTGTTGTTGGTATACCATACAATTTTGTCGCCGCTAACAATAGGGCTGCTTTCTGATAGTACAAAGTTCTTAATCGTTTGGATACCCCCAGTGGTTGCACCCTCTCCATCTATAAGAACATATTTCACGTCACCCGGATGATTCTCTTTATCAAACTCCTGCCACAGCACCATCATTTTGTCGTCCGTGATTTTTACTAGTTTAGGGATGGAAGCGATCTGGTTCGTACCAACATATTTAGCCAAGGTGATGTGGTTCACCGCTGTGCTAGACAGGTTGGCTTTTGGCAGAACACTAAGAACGATATCTCTCTGATCCTTCTCTAGTCCCACCATCTCAAAAGAAGTATATTCTTTGACAAGCGAATGGTCAATCGTATTCATAGCGACAATATAGTTCGCCGAAGACATCTCAAATCCGCCTATAGAAACGCCTGTGGTGTTCGCTCCGATTTTGCCGGGAATATTAAACAGGTCTACCTCGTTATAGCTGGTTCCATTTCCTTTATTCAGCACAATCGAACGAGGATAGGCATCACCATGATCCACTAGAACATGCGTAGCACCATCAAACAATACATATTGATCAAAAGAGTGGCTGACATGATTCTTCTGGAATCTTCCCAGATCATTCGTCACGGTCATTGTTTGGGTATTCACGATAATGGTCAGCTGGGATTGATGATTTAGTTTATCTTCTGTCGTGTACCTTGTACGTGAAGTGTGGAATACAAGCGTATCACCAGCCTCGGCCATACTACCAGAGCCAGAATCAAAAGGGCTAACCGTATAACTCTCGCCACCCTTAATGGAGACACTATCTACTCTATTGAAGGTTTTATCATAACGGACAATACGAATCACTTCTTTGCTATCATTCTCTTCGCGATTCTCTTGTCCAAAAGCAATATAGTTATACTTCTCCCCACTATAGAAACCACCAAATATCGGAAGCTCAAAAGGGATACTCTTATTTCCAGTTAGTTCAAACTTCTCATTATATGATTCAATCGTAACTTCCTTATTCGCCTCAAGGACACTTACAGTCCCGTCATTATTATTCACGAGATAGGAAGTGGCCGTACTTTTCCATCTGGGAAAATAAGAAGATACAGCGTTACTTTCGGTTTTCACCGCCGTCTTCACCCGGTACGCGTGATCTGGAATTTTGGAGAACAACGATATACGATCAGACTGAACGTCATATTCGATATCAAATGGAATTTTCCCGGCCAAATCTCGCAACTGAACATAGTTATTCTCGTCAATATTGTACGCCGTAATCGACTGTAGCTGTCCGTTCACTAGCACTTTAGAGGTCGACAGCGTAGCTGAATAATTTCTATTGCGACTATAGTAGTTGCTGCTAGCTTTCTTTTCGGGAGTATAGGCTTGCCCGGTTATGATCTCTATCGCATTGTTTGCTTTATTCCAAGTGATATCAAATTGACTGGCTGTTCCCGAGAAATACTCCGCTACATCGCGCAGCCGGAAATAATTGTTGTTCGAGATATTGAATCCGTTCAGGTCCCTTTGTTCTCCGTCAAAATATGTACTGCTCTCGGTTACCTTAGCCTTCACCGTACTGCTCGCAAAGGTTGTAGTGCCGAGCGCAGGTATAACCAGTAATACAATTAGCAAAACACTAAAAATCCTCTTCATCCAACTTTTCCCCCATTTATATATAAATAAAAACACTATAATTTTTATCGGTATTTTATTCCTATTCCTCCACTACATAACTTACAAACGCCAAGCGCTTACTATCCGGAGACCACGAATTCACGTTAATCGTACCTTGTCCTCCAAACAATTGTACTAGTGTGCGATAATCTCCTCCCGTGCTTGCCATCAATCGAATCTCAACATCCTTATTCGCGGGGTGATCGCCAGGATCTACATCTCCTTTGCGGTAACTCAGGTAGGCAATCTTCTGACCATCTGGCGATACATGCGGGAACCAGTTATTACTCTCATCAAAAGTCATCTGTGTTTGCTCAGTGCCATCGGCATTCATTCGCCATATCTGCATCAGCCCTGTACGCACCGAGTTGAACCATATATATCCCCCATCTGGTGAATATTCAGGCCCATCATCCAGCCCAGGCGAATCTGTCAGTTGTACCTCTACTCCCCCGTCTACTGGAATGGTATAAATATCATACTGACCATTGCGCTCAGCACAGTAAGCTAACTCAGCACCGTTTGGAGACCAACCATGCAAATAACTTGGAGCATTCGGTGTAACTAGAACCGGTTCGCCACCCTCCATGGGAAGAATATATATACGAGATTTACCATCTTCTTTCGTATGGTGACTAATTGCGATCTTAGTGTTGTCAAAAGACAGAACATGATCGTTATTACATTCCGCAGCAAACCCCGAGTCAATTTGAACAAGCTCACAGGATGTGATGTCGAACGAATAGAGACAACCTCGACTATTATAAATAAGACGCTTACCATCGCTGGTCCAATTGGGTGCCTCGATTAAATAATCAAATGAGCGGAGCGCAGTACGCTCCCCAGTCTGTACATCTACGATTTCTAATGTGCTAATCACTTTCATTGTCCTCTCTCCCATCGTTAAAATATGTACATAACCCACTTCGACAGCTATTCTTAATCCCCTTTCTAAAAAAAATCCGCCTCGAAGAGTTCACTCCTCAAGGCAGATCCATAATCATCTTATAAACGTCCAGCCGCTTTTACTTTTACCAGCAAGGCATTGCCCGGCAAGTATGCAATCGGAATATCCTCAGACAATACGATCTGAACGGTATTGCGATCTGCACCGGCTAGAACAGCTTGCTCTATTGCATGGCTGCGGGCATCTTCCTTAGCTTCATCATAAGACATTTCGTCCAGGGAATAAATCCGCTCTGTCTCCCCGCTCACCTCACCTAACGCAGCGCCAATCGCATTCGCAGCATCATAGTGATCCGGTCTTACAATCCGTGATACACCTTCAAGCTTGTCTGCCACAAGAATACTTCCGCCACCGACCAAAATGACGTCAACAGGATCTGAGCTTGTCTTCATCCGATCAATCGCTTCCTCGATATCCCGCGTAATGATCTCATCTGCTCTCTTGCAGATCGATTCATCAAGTGCCTCAGTCTGCGCATCTTTCCACTCGTATCGATTAAGCTTCACCGCCACATCGGTTGCTGTGAGCGTATCACCACCAAAGATGAGGCCGCGCTTCAATAGCTCGTACCCCACGCTATCCGGACCCACTGTTACCTGATCCTGCGTTTCATCCAAGCGAACGATTGTACCGCCGCCGATCCCGATCGATAAGATATCCGGCATGCGGAAGTTCGTGCGAATTCCGCCAATCTCAACCGCAGCGGAGGATTGACGCGGGAAGCCTTGCATCAGGACGCCGATATCTGTCGTGGTGCCACCGATATCAACAACAAGTGCATCATTAAGACCTGACAAGTGTGCCGCGCCCCGAATGGAATTCGTCGGACCGCAAGCAATCGTCAGAATCGGGTAACGAAGCGCATATTCACTGTACATCAGTGTTCCATCGTTCTGACAGATGTATAGGCTCGCATCAATTCCATAAGTGTGAAGCGCCTCTTCGAAGCCCTTTACGACTCCAGCAATGACGTTAAGTAATGCGCCGTTCAGCAACGACGCGTTCTCACGCTCGAGCAATCCAATACTTCCAATCTCATGAGACAACGTCACAGGCATATCTGCGCCAAGTACTTGCTTCGCAAGTTCTTCGACTCGTTTCTCCTGCGAAGTATTCACTGGGGAGAACACACCACAGATCGCAACCGCTTCGACTTCACCCTTCATTTTCAAAAAGCAGTCTAGAATCTCTTCTTCATCCATTTCAACAATCGTGCGGCCATCATATTCATATCCACCATGAACAACATAAGCATGTGGGCAAACCGTTGCCTTAAGTGTATCGTCCCAATCCGCAAGTGGAGGAACCGCAGTTGTTGCCGGTGCCCCGATTCGAATCAAGCCGACTTTCCCCAAGTGCTTGCGCTCTACAATAGCATTCGTACAGTGCGTAGTTCCGAGCATTGCATAACGAATCTGCGCCGGATTCACACTACTCTCTGCTAACAAACGACGGATGGATTCAGTAATGCCTTCATTCACATCACGTGTGGTATGCACTTTTATCGTATGAATGGTGTTTAGCTTGGAGTCGAGCAAGGCTGCATCTGTATTTGTCCCGCCGACATCAATCCCAATGCGGTATATTTCTTCCATGTTGTTTACATTCGTATGAGACATTACTCTGCTCCCCCTTTCTCTGCTGCCAATTGTTCAATTGGAACATAAGGTGCATCATAGCCAAAATATTGTGGACCTACCGTCTCGAGGCCCTTTGGTGAACGCCATTTCGGATCACAAGGGAAACCAACCACACTCACCCGGGCACCGTATTTCAAATTCTCAGTCGTGATTGGCATACCGGTATCCTGGTCAAGCACAGAGATCAGGTCAGGAGTAATAGCAATTGAATGTCCATCTTCTGTGGCAAGAAGGAACTCATTCTGGAAGAACAAAGTCATCGTACGTCCCTTTTTAGCATCTGTACCTTCGAAGATCGCTTCACCGCGTGTAAATCCGCCTTCTGTACGACGGCGAATGTCTACTGCCTTGCCCTGGAACAACGCATATCCATTCAGCTGCTTCAGCAGCATTTCAATTGGATTCTGCTTCAATTCCTTGGACTCGAACAATGTTTTTCCGATTTCATACGCAAGTGTCAAGGTATGTGGGATTGCACTTTGCTTTACCTGCGCTCCAGTTACCGGATAATCACAAATCGAAGCTGATCCGCCCATTTGAATCGTAACCGCACGCGCCATCCGCTCTTCCCAAACACCGTCGATCGCATGCATAAGCACACCGTTGCCGCGTTCATCTGCCATCGTAATCGGACTGCAGTCAATACCGTCCAAGTAGAACGTCACCATCTGCGATTCTGGAAAAGCCCGTCCCATGGCATCCGCATCTACGATAGGAATATTGCGTTCCGCAGCCGTAATTACGGGAACCAGAGAGTTACCGCCACCAACCTCAATCGGCATAATGGCGCTCACCTTGCGTCCAAGCTCTTTCTCAATCATATCCAAAGGCTTGATCATTTGCTGAATCGAAGGAATCTTCTCATTCATAACTGTAGGTGCGCCAATCATGGATATAGGAACAACCAATGCATCGTCCTCCAGATCCTCAGGACTTACTAAACGAACAGGACCATATTTGCGAATGGCTTCCATCGCCATCAATTTACCAATATGCGGGTCACCGCCCCCGCCTGTTCCAAGAACGGCTGCACCAACAGCAATGTATTGCACCGCTTGTTCATTTAATTCTGTTAGTTTGTGATTTCTCATGTTGTTATCCCTTCTTTGTCATGATTTTGCCGACAATCCACTGCACGATAAAGGCGAACATAAACGCATCTAATGCCGGTACGCTCGTGATTTGGAACCATCCAAATCCATCTGGCGCTGCGGTTGTCATAAAAGCGAACAATGTAGCTGCAACCCACACCGCTAAGGAGCGAATCACCCAGTTCTTATTGCGATCCAGACCTTCAAAAGTGAATTTCTTTCGATCTACAAGCAAAAATTCGGACGTGTAGATCCCCCCGATTGGAGAGACAAACACCGTAATAATATTTAGGAAAGATAAAAACTTATCATAGATGCCAAGTACGGCAAGCAACGTAGCAAAGATACCTGCCACAATAGTAATTAGCTTTTTCGGAACCTTTTGGAACACGACAGAGAACCCTAGCGAAGCAGAATATAAATTGTTCGTGTTTGTCGTCCATTGGGCAAGAGTTAAGACGATAATGGCTGGAAGCCCAAGTCCTAGCGCAATAAAAATATTCGTCAGATCATCTGTGTCCATAATTCGAGATAGGAAAATAGCTACAATCGTCATGAAGCTGTTACCCACAAAGAAGCCGATAAAGGCCGCGGTTATAGCATGCTTGGGTGTGCGCGCCCAACGAGCGATATCCGGTGAAAGCACCGTGCCGACAATAAAGATACCAATAACAAGCGAGATCGCTGTCCCCATCGGGATCGCTGCTCCGCTAATCGGTTCCCACACGGCTGAAGCTCCTTTGGTGTGGAACGCGGAATAAATAGCCACACCGATAAACAAAATAAGCAATGGTACGGACCAGGTGCTTAGTCGTTCAATAGATTGATATCCCCAAATAGCTGTCGACATCATCAAAAGCCCACCTATGAATGAAAGCACCCCTAAGGACAGATGAATATCCCATAA
The DNA here is from genome assembly GCF_038004625.1 of Paenibacillus sp. FSL P4-0184. Classification (NCBI taxonomy): domain Bacteria; kingdom Bacillati; phylum Bacillota; class Bacilli; order Caryophanales; family Paenibacillaceae; genus Paenibacillus; species Paenibacillus sp. FSL P4-0184. The sequence goes on from NZ_JBBORN010000001.1 coordinate 1,284,494, forward strand.
TTGACTAAAAGCAGTCTGCATATTCGAAGCGAAGAACCCGACCTGCACCCCAAACCAACCGAGTGAGAAAATACCGAGGATAACTGCTACGACACGCGCACCCACATTTCCGAATAGAAACCGAGAGATCATCGATGTCGATAACCCTGTTTTCGCTCCTACATACGCACATAACGCTCCGATCACCCCTAGGATTAACGAACCGATTATTGTTGCTGTGAGTGAATCCGTCAGATTCATTCCATTGCCAAGCTGAGCACCCAAGAACATCGCTGATAGGTCAATCCCGATGGCGATCCAGACGAGCGACATAGATAGCCATTTTTTACGCAAATGCGCTGGAACCGGCTCTCTCTCAAAATCCCCCGAGCTAAGCTCGTTCCCCTTTACTTCACATACTTCTGCCATTCTCCCCATCCCCTTGTTGTTATCTTCTTCTGTAGCGCTATGAGGACGCACCCTTCCAATACATTTCAAACGCATGGTTCAGCTTACGCTCATAAATTCCCTTAGAAGTGTAATAGAAATACTGCATGCTTAATCCATCCATCAAGTTGAGAAAAGCATCTGCGAGAAGCTGAACGGATTGATCGCGAATTACTCCCTCTTCCATCCCTTTCGAGATGAATTGTTCAATGATCTTCGTCAGCATCGCGTCGGACTCTAGAAATGCTTCCTCAATCGTTTCCTTTAAGAATGCCGGTGGGAAGACCACATACCTCAGTACAATTTTGCTTGCTTCAGGACTCTTCTGATAGAACTCATACTGTCTAGACAATATGCCTCGTAGACTTTCCTGCGCACTCAGTACTTTCTGCTCTTCCGATAGCTCTTGAATATAAGTGTTATAGGACTGCATAGCCTCACGAAAGACCGTCATAAACAAATCCTCTTTATTCTCAAAAAAGGCATAGATCGCCGGAGTCTTCACACCAACTTCCTTCGCAATTTCAGAGAGAGCCGTACCCTCGTAACCCTTCTCTCCGAATAGTCGCATCGCTACTTCTTTCAACTTGTTTTTGGTCAAGACAATCCACATCCCTTACTTACTTAATTAACGTTAATTAAAAAACACTATACATCTTTATGCATAATAATTCAATGTTTTTCATAAAAAATAGCCATCAATACATACAAAAAAGCCGACCAACATCAGGATAATCCCTGAATTATGATCAGCTAAACGGTGAACTGGGTTTACTTTAGAAGCAAAGTTGTTAATGTAATCTTTCATCAAACATGAGTTGAATTTGAATACCAAAGGGATCTTCAATGATACCGTAGGCTTTACTAAACACATTACTAGATAAAGGAGCAATAATTTTTACGCGCTCATCCGTGATTAAGCTTTTATAGAAACCTTCAATTTCCTCTAAGTCAGCACTTTGAATACATAATGAAGTGTTATTACCCATTGTATATTTCTCATTCGTATTCATTGTATCTTCTGCTATCATTATTTTTGTTTTTCCGATTAACAGGACAGAGTGAGTAATATAATCCTTATTTTCATCCGTAAGCTGTATGGAGCTGTCACGTTCTGCTAGTTGTTGATAGGTGACACGTAACAATTCCTCTGCGTTAAAATGTTTTTTGTAAAATTCTATAGCTTCCTTAGCTCTTCCATTCATCGATAAAAAAATAGCTACTTCTAGGGTTGTACTCATAGTATAAACCTCTCCTTTTTATATATTTGATATCTGGCCTTAAACTTATTATCATATATAAAGGTATCAAAACATGACACCTTAATAAGGAGCTTTTTATATGAAGAAATCAGAACGCTTAAATGACATGATGAGATACTTAAACGGGCGAGAGTTTTTTAATCTAAGTGACCTTATGGAGAAATACAATATTTCAAAAAGCACAGCGCTACGTGATGTTACTTCATTAGAACAATTGGGTATGCCTATTTTCGCAGAACATGGAAGACACGGACGTTATGGTATTTTGAAAAATAGATTGTTATCCCCTATTATTTTCAAGATAGATGAAGTCTATGCACTGTACTTTGCTATGCTGACGCTAGAATCTTATCAATCTACACCTTTTCATTTAAGTGTTAACAAGCTAAACGAAAAGTTCGAGCACTGTCTATCGAGTACACAAATCAACCAGATTCATAAAATGAAAAAAGTTCTACAATTCGAAATGTATCAGCATAAGCATGTCAGCCGTTTTTTAGATAAAATCCTAGCAAGTATTCTAAATGAGAGTGCCTGTAACATTGCATATACAAAAGAAAACCAGACAAAAAGCTACCCTGTACAATTCTTCAGAATTTCCGCGAAGTTTGGTCAATGGTATGCTACTGGAATAGAGTTAAATACGAATACATATAGGGTGTTTAGATGTGATCGAATAACCTTCATTGAAGAAGAGGAAAGCTCAGCCCGCTATTCTATAGAAGAACTTCTTAATCGTTCCTTAGAATTTTATCAATCCGAGAACAGTATTCACTTTGAAGTTGAGATTGCGGAGCAAGCCAAAGATATTTTTTATAAAGAGCATTATCCCTCTATGAAAATAGAAGCTGGCCCGAAAACAGTCATAAAGGGATTCTATAATCCAGGCGAAGAAGAATTTCTAGCTAATTATTTCATGCGTTATGGTCAGTATGTTAGAGCGGTAAAGCCTGAAGCCTTGAAACAAATGATTCAGGACAGAATAGAGAATCTCTTACATCATTATCAAAAATTATAAATTGGAAAAAGAAAAGAGGGGCCTACGCCCCTCTTTCTTGTATGAATTATGATTTTATTTTTCCAATGGATAGACTCACTCGATAATTGCCATGCTTCAAAAGTTGTGCCAGAAATGCCTCAAGCTCCTCATTCGTAGCAAAATGTCCAGTTAACACATAACATCCTTCTCCGCTAATTCGATGCACTTCGGAAATAGCTTCCTCCTCCATCACGAACTTCTGGAATAAAGGATGATTGGTTGATTCCACAAAAAATGTAATAAAGGCCGTGATAGAAAGACCTAGCTTTGCTTTATTAGTAACGATCGTATATTGTTCGATAACCCCTAAATCTTCTAAACGCCTAATGCGATTTCCGACCGCTTGGCCGGTCATATGTATCTTTTGGCCAATGTCCTTCCACTGAATTCTGGAGTTTTCTTTTAGTAATGCTAGTATCGCAAAATCGATATGATCAAAAATAAAAATCAATCCTTTCGTCATGAAAGCAAATGGACATATAGCGTTTCGCCAACTTATTCAGCATTTAAGCATGAATATCTATACTTAGTTATATCCTGATTCACTAGTTAGTAGCCATTGAAACAGTGATAACTAAAACACTTCAAAGGAGGCCCAAGAATGCTATTACAAGAAATTTTGGAGTATAACGATCAGTTCGTAGAAGACAAGGAGTATCTACCTTATGAGGGAACGAAATTCCCTAAAAAACGCATGATTGTCGTAACGTGCATGGATGCGCGACTGATTGAACTGCTGCCTAAAGCCCTAAATATACACAATGGGGATGCCAAAGTCATCAAAACAGCAGGTGGAACGATTACCCATGCATTTGGAAGCATCATGCGCAGTATCGTAACGGCTGTCTACGAACTGAATGCGGAAGAAATTTATATCATCGGTCACCATAATTGTGGCATGAGTCAAAGCAACCCTGAAGGAACACTTCAAAAAATAATGGATCGTGGAGTCGCGACACCAGAAATTCTTTCTTCTCTTGAATATGCAGGTATCGATCTTCATAAATGGTTGTTCGGCTTTACGAATGTCGTAGATTCGATTAAAGGAAACATTGATCTAGTACGTAATCATCCGCTCATTCCGAAAGAGGTAGCTGTTCATGGTCTGGTGATTGCACCAGACACTGGTAAACTCGATCTGATTGTAAATGGATATGAACAAATAACAGGCCACGACAAGCACTAAGCGATACTCATTATACTAAACTAAAGGGAGCAATGAAAATGAATAGAAAAGAAGCGACACAACAGATATTGGACGCTAAATTTGCAAAAGGATTAACTTGGGGCGAAATCGCAAAGGAAAGCGAGCATTCAGAAAGCTGGGTTGTAACTGCACTGTTAGGCCAAGCGACAATGACGCGTAATGAAGCAGATAAAATGGGGAAATTGCTTGAACTCGACGAACAAGTTGTTCAAGCACTCACACAAATCCCACACCGTGGCGATGTCATCGATATGCCGCCTACAGATCCAGGACTGTATCGCCTATACGAAATGCTGCTTGTATACGGTCCAACGATTAGAGAACTTGTTTTGGAGAAGCTTGGCGAAGGTATCATGAGCGCGATCGATTTCCAATTCGACGTACAAAAGCAAGAAGATCCGAATGGTGACCGCATCATTCTGACGATGAACGGAAAGTTTTTGCCATATCGCAAATGGTAATAGATTAAGAAGCGAGCCAGCCACCTTTTAACGATTTCACATCGAAAGGTGGCTTTCATTTTCCGTATAGATTGTATAGTTAACAATAGTAAAGGTGAGTTGATATGGAGAACAAACGTGTTACCGATAGTCTCAGCACTGTACAATGGTTCATTTTTTTGCTAGCCAATGCAGTGGCTCTGCCCATTGTCATTGGAGGTATTTTTCAATTGTCGTTTGAACAAATTTCAACCTTAATGCAGCGGACATTTTTCGTTGTAGGAATCAGTTCATTTATTCAGGGATGGTTAGGACATAAATACCCTATTGCAGATGGTCCTGCGGGATCATGGGTAAGTATCTTTGTCATATTAGGCAACTTAGCCTTAATTCAAGGGCAAGATCAAATGTATGCATTACAAATTCTAGAAGGAGGATTAATCGTAGCCGGGCTTGTTCTCTTCGTATTAGGAACTACAGGGCTAGTTTATAGGCTTCAATTTTTATTTACACCCTTAGTTTCGGGTTCATTTTTATTCATTCTCGCCTTGCAATTAAGCGGTGTATTAGTCAAGGGCATGCTTGGGTTACAGGGAACAAGCGCCGAACCAGATGTTATGGCAGCACTCATATCCTTTTTTATTTTTGGACTTGTTATTTTTCTCTCTATTAAAGGAAGAGGATGGATTAGTAGTTACGCCGTACTGATTGGAATCGGCTTGGGTTCGGCATTATTTGCAGCATTCGGGAAAGTGGGGCCAACATTTACAGATTCAACTCCCGTCTTGAAGTTCCCTCATATTTTTGCTTGGGGAGTACCTCAATTCGATCTAGGGATCGTGATTACCTCACTGTTGTTTACGTTTTTGTTAGTATCCAATACAATTTCTTCTATTTCCGCTGTAAAACATGTAGTTCCGGTTTTACCGAAAGATGAAAAAACAGCATTAAGTCGAGGGATTTGGACGGGAGGGATCTCTCATATACTAGCCTCCCTATTCTCAACGATAGGCGTTGTTCCATTGCCAGCCTCGGCGGGCTTTATGAAATTAACAGGGCAAAAGCGAATTGGGCCATTTCTTATGGCCTGTATGTTACTAACCGTTATCGCGCTTATACCATCCGTTGTCAATGTGCTAGCGTTACTTCCAGCTCCGGTAGCCAGTGCAGCACTTCTAGCTACTTTTGTACAAATCGTAGGGATTGCATTCCAATCCTTGCTACAGGAACAGCTTGATCATCGCCGATTAACGATACTAGGAATAACGTTGTTGGTAAGCATTGGACTTATGTTTTTGCCTCCAGCGGTATTTCAGAGTCTTCCTTCCACACTTCGATATATTTGCAGTAATGGTCTGCTTGTCGGCACTATACTGGCCATGCTTTTAGAGCAAATTTGGAAAGGTGAAAAGAAAATAAGCCACTATCAGAAATTATAAAGCTACTCAAAAGTGGTAAAAAACACATCTTGAAGAATGGCCTTAGCTTTCTTAAGATTGCGTGTATCAAGTTGGTTAAGCATGTCTACGATTTGACTCATTTCATCGATTTCCATTGCCTCAAGAGATTCTCCAGCATTTAATGGTTCTTCTTCAGTAACCGATTCCGGATGAACCCATGATGCTTCTAAAGTATCCTCGAACGCTTGGATCAGAAATAACAATTCATCTGTGTTATATCTCTGTAGAAACCGATTTATCCCTTTATTCATCTCCTTATGTAGTGCTTGATGCAAATCGAATATTTCTTTTCCAATAGGTGTTGTAAGAAACAGCACTTCTTTTTTATTATCGGGGAGAAACTCCGTGCGAATAATTTGCTGCAGAACTAATTTTCTAGTGATTTTGGACACGCTACCTTTCGGAATTCCGAAATGCTTCGAAATGGTAGTGCCATTCACTGGCTCAAGCTGTCCAATTGCATCGATTACATGCAGCATCATGACTGTGGAGTCTTGGAGGAAATCATTGATAAGAGGATTACTACAGTTCTGAATCAACCACGCCTTCTCTTCATCATCCTCCGATTGAAATCGCTTTTGTAATTGGGGAATCATCTCTATCAGTTTTTTTATCAAAATATCCTTATTAGGTAAGTTCTCGAAAGAATGCGTCACTGTTAAGTCTCCTCGTAAATTCATCTTATACTCATTTTAACAAGACACAGCTCATAAATAAAGTTTCCTAGAAATAATATTGACAACAAGGAAACTTAAAACGTATTATTGTTTCCATAGTTAATATTTTATTTCTAGGAAACAATAAAACGAAGAGAAGGTATTTATATGAATGTCTTAGTTATTTTTGATCATCCATACGGAGCATCAGCGTCCGAGAATATCCCACATCAGCGAAGCTATTCCGCAGCCTTATTAGCCTCCGTAATGCGAGGTCTTACCACCAAAGGTCATACGATTGATCTTATCGATCTGCATGCCGATGGATTTGATCCAGTCATGTCGCGCGAAGAACTTGCTGCTTGGCGACAAAAGAAAACCACCGATCCCCTAGTCGCCAATTATCAGCAACGGCTTATGGCAGCAGATCATATCGTCTTCCTATTCCCCATTTGGTGGGAGGCTATGCCCGCTCTCACCAAAGGCTTTCTTGATAAGGTATTCGCAAAAGGTATTGTCTACGAGGAAATTAAACCTGGACGGCCCTTCAAATGCTTGCTCACGAATCTTCAAGGAGTGTCACTGCTGACCGTAATGAACACGCCCGACTTCTTTTATCGCTGGATTTTTGGCAACCCCATCACCAAAATTCTGTTTAGAGGGACCTTCCGCAAAATGGGAATACGGAAGAACCTCCATTGGTATAATTATGCCGGGATGTCAGATCGCAGCTTAGAAGAGCGGGTGAAGCATCTTAATAAAACAGAACAACGTTTTGCACGACTAGAGTAGATTAGATTACTGAAGCTGGGATTGATTTCGAGAGCTGAACCTCGGGTTTGTTCGCCTCCCTGAGCACCAGCAATCCGATGAATAAGGATACAACACCAATAATGATCAGCAGTGCTCCCAGCTCCTGACTGTAGGCTGTTAACGCCACATCCCGAAAAGCCATCCCGCGTATAAGACGATTAAGCCAGTTCATCGGCAATGCCCAAGCGGAAATTTGAAAAAACTCCGGAAACGCTAATGGGCTCAATTGGATTCCAGTGGCAAGAAACGACGGATACAATACGAAATTAGTTCGTAAATTAACTTTGGATACGTCTTTGGCAGTATAACCAATCAACAGGCCCATAAGTGACAGAGCAGAGGCATACACAAACAGCGGAATAATAAAAAGATAAGGCTCTGCTTCAAAGCGCATTCCCCCTACCTGCTTTAATAAGCCATAACACAGGAGCAGCGAGATCGTTGATAAAACAGCGTAAGGCACACTACGAACCCAAATCTGCCAAGGAGACTTCCCGTTTGCAAAAAGTTCCCCCTCCTGCCGCAAGCGAGGGACAATTGAACCTGCTGCGCTTGTTGTAATCATCAGCACCACAATATTCACAAATCCAATGACCATAAAGCTCACATAACTTGTGGTCGGATTAAACAACATCCGCTGCTGCAGGGACAACGGAGAAGCAAGTCCTTTAGAGGTTTCGGCATCCATCCCCTTTTGGAGGAGACGGGTCATAGAAAAAGTCATATTTTCCGTCTGGATGACTTCCTGAATCGCAGTTCGGATGCCGGTTAGACCTGATGGCATGGTGTTATCCATTAAGATGCCGAGATTCGTTGATATCCCCTGCTGCTGATGCAGCCCTAACGCTTTGGGAAGGGTGATGACCGCGACAGCCTGCTCATTTGCCAATAATGTTTCTGGATCTAAGGGGCTGGCATACACATTAGTTACTTTCATATATGGAGAAGCATTTATTTTAGAGATCAGCTGTCGTGAATACGAGCTGTGATCCTCATCAATGACTACAACATGCGATTCGCTGATTTGATTCTTCGAGAACATCAAGCCAAAAAATATAGCCGCGATAAGCGGACCAATAAAAATCAGGCGTAAATACTTACTGCCCGCCACGTACTTCCATTCGTCAATCAGTGATTTCATCGAGCTTCACCTCCGCTGTCATCCCCGGAAGCAAATCAGCATTCGCATCCATAGCTATACGGACAAGAAACATGCTTAAATCGGCTTGCCCTTTTTCACGTGACATGCGTAAGCTCGCAAATTGAGGGGCGGCTGCGATGGAAGTAACGACACCCGTCACCTCACTTGGATGGTTCAAATACGGAAAATGAACGTCGATACTTTGATTCACCTTTAGCTTTTGGATTTCGCTCTCCTGTATGTAAAGGTCTGTATAAAAGTTGTTTTTTTGCAAAACCGCCATTGGCATTCCTAGTTGTATTTGATCTCCCGGCTTTACAACAATCCTGTTGACCGATCCGTCCTCCGGCGCGAGTACATCTGTTTCTCCTTCTTCAGCGGATTTAACCTTGAACAATGCCTCTCCCTGTTTTATAGAATCACCTACAGCCACACTGACCTCTACAATTGACCCTGGACTGTTCTGATAAAATATAGTCTTTTGCTCTGCATCAAGAATCCCTTGTTTCCTGCTCTCAGCTTGACTGACAGCATCCTTTCCTTTTATAGCAAGTAGCGAACCTCCAACGATTAACGCAATCGCAATTCCAATATATAAACCTGCTTTTATCTTCATTTCCCGCTCTCTCCCCTTACCATTTTTTTAGCCGCATTTTCGGCAGCCTCCATAATCACTTCTCCCAATGTGGGATGAGGGTGAATGGTCATCGCCAAGTCCTCTACAGTTGCTCCCATCTCAATGGCAAGGGCAAGCTCCGACACCAGTGTAGATGCTTCTACTCCAACAATTTGGGCACCAATAACGATTCCCGAGGTTGGGTCCGCTACAATTTTGACGAACCCTTCCGCTTCCCTCAAAGCCAATGCTCTCCCGTTAATCCCAAAAGAAGATTTGCCAATAACCAGCGGGATGCCTTTTGCCTTTGCTTCTGTTTCACTTAAGCCAACACTGGCCAGCTCTGGATCAGAAAAAACAACAAGCGGAATGGCTCTATAATCAACCTCGGAGGAAAGACCGGCAATGGCTTCTGCCGCAACTTTAGCTTCATAAGACGCCTTATGAGCAAGGGCAGGACCCGACGTAATATCCCCAATTGCAAAAATATTCGGAATAGCCGTTCTGCACTGTTCATCTGTCTCAAGGAACCCCCTGCTCGTCACTGGCAAACCTATACGGTCCAGCCCTAAATCGCCGTCTGTATTTGGTTTTCTGCCGACAGTGACTAACACATATTCCGCTGTCACATGCAGCTGCTCCTGATTTTTCAAATAATGCAGTGTGATGGCGTCTGCACTCTGCGCTACGTTCACAGCTGTCGCTCCGGTGATCATCTTAATCCCATCAGCTTTCAGCTGCCTTCCAACAGGGCTCACAAGCTCCGCCTCAAATCCAGGCAGCACTTGATCTCCTCCCTCCAGAATCGTTACCGTTGTTCCAAATTTGGCATACATTTGCCCCAGCTCAACGCCTATATATCCACCGCCAATAACTACTAGGCTAGTTGGAACTTCACGGAGCGACAGAGCTTCTGTCGAAGACAAAACACGTCCGCCAACTGGAAAGGCTTGCAGCTCAATCGGACGTGATCCTGTGGCTAAGATGGCATTTTTAAAAGAAATGCTTTGCTCTTGTCCAGACTGACTGATAATAGCGGTATGCTCATCGACCAATCTGGCCTCCCCTTCCAAAATGCTCACACCTGCAGTCTTCAATAAATAGCCAACTCCACCTGCCTGCTTATTCACAATTCCTTGCTTGAAATCCTGAGCATTCTTAAATGACACTGCCGCATCCGCAGAGCTGAACGGTCTAAGCAACTCGTAACGATGGGATTCAGCAATTAATGCTTTGGAGGGAATACACCCAACATTAGTACAGACCCCACCTAGCTGATTGCGTTCAACAATCGCCGTTCTCATTCCAAGTTGTGAAGATCGCAGCGCCGCCACATACCCACCCGGACCTGATCCAATGACCAACGTTTCTACGAACTCAAGATTCCCCATCTCCTGATACCTCCTGTACCTGCTTTTTTAAAATATGATGATCGTAATATATTATTACCATCATATTTTAAAACCGTCAACAACCGTGTTTATCCTTTCATAAGCAGACAGTGCTCAGAATCGTTAAATTGACAGGCTTTATTATGATGCATATAATATTTTAAAAGTAGAATTATGAAGCTATGGAGTGATTATGATGCCCTATCCCAAAGGCCATAAAATAAAAGTACGGAATACGATTGTTGAAAGTGCTGCCCAGGCTTTTCGCACCCATGGCATTCATGATGTAAGTGTTCCCTTCATTATGAAGGGAGCCGGATTGACTCACGGCGGGTTTTATTCACATTTCGACAACAAAGAACAACTCGTCGCCGAAGCCTGCCGGTATGCCATCAGCGATACCATCGCACTTTTGCAGAAGGTCGCGGACCAGGAAGAGCAGAACCCCAAAATCAATGCGGTCATTGAATATTATTTAAGTCCGTATCACCGCGACAAAACGGAGATGGGCTGCATTATCCCTGCCCTTACTGCCGAAATATCTCATTCTTCCGAAGAAGTTCGACAAGTATTCACCCAGGAACTGGAGCGGATGATTGCTTTTATCTCCGATCTGGCGGGAATTGAGCCCTCCAAAGGTAGCGCACTGTTCAGTACCATGGTTGGCTCTCTAGTTCTTGCAAGGACTGTAACTGACCCTGAACTGAGCGACAGCCTTCTTTCGTCAGGCAAACGGTATGCTAAAGAGCTGGTTACGATCTAAAAACAATAAACACCCCAAACAAATGAATCCAACTCAGAAAATTTTCGTAATATTATGAATTATAGATAACTGAGGGGTGTATCCAATGAACGAGCAGTATGCAGCAAGGGTTGAATTGTTCGCAGAGAACGCGCAGAGGATCAAAAAGGCTTTTCCTTGGCATAATGCAATGGTTAGCCGTTTGGCGGGGTTACTGTACACAGCAGAGAATAAAAGTGCAGATGAGGATGCGATTCGTGCGAGCCACGAGCTTATTAAAGAAAATACCGGAATGTTTTCTTCGTTTAGGGGGAACTCGGCAATCAGTATTGCTACTATGCTCTCTCTTTCTGCTGACAGGGAACAACAGCTTGCTAACACGCTGACCGTGTATGACTTATTGAAGGACGTCAAATTTAGAGCCTCTGATTATCTCGTCGTTGCCGCTTATCAAATCGCCGCTAATACGACAACAGATCAGTATCAGCGTACGGTAGAACGCGCAAAGATGTTTTACGATAGTATGAAAGCGAAGCACCGTTTCCTTACCGGACATGATGATTATATCTTCTCTGCCATGCTCGGCCTTTCCGATATCGACGTGGACAGCGGCATCGACCGGATGGAGCAGCTTTACACTACATTAAAGCCTGAATTTATGTCGGGGAACAGCGTGCAAGCTCTGACACAGGTACTGGTTCTTGGAAAAGAAGCTTCAGAAGCAGCGGATCGTGTACTGGCATTACGAGATGCGTTCCGTGCACATGGCATCCGGTTAGATAAGGAATATACCCTTTCTTCGCTGGGCGTGCTAACGTTGCTCTCCTCCAACAATAAGGACATGGTTACTGAAGTCTCAGAGACCTTCGAATTACTGCGTACCAAAAAAGGCTTTGGCAGCTGGTCCATTGTAAAGCAGGAATTGCTACTGCTGTCAGCTGCGCTGGTAGCCTTCAAATATGTAGAGGATGTGCAAAGCGGCATTGTAACCTCGATGCTTTCCACCAGCATCACTAATATTGTGATCGCACAGCAGGCTGCTCTTGCTGGGGCTGCGGCTGCGTCGGCTGCGGCTGCAGCTTCATCTTCTTCGAATTAAGTGGAAATGCGAGGGAAGACATGGACTCGATACAACCAATCACCACTAGAAATGAAGAAAGTTTATACCGTCTACTGAATATTTGGGAATTATCTGTGCGGCATACGCATCTATTCCTGTCTGAACAGGACATTGATGCGTTGCGGCCACTGGTTATACAAGGGATGGAGCATATAAGTCATCTGCTTGCTTTTATAGATGACCATGACCAATCGCTTGGATTCATAGGGGTTCAGGATAACAAGATTGAAATGCTATTCATAGAACCTGCTGCAATGGGAAAAGGCATTGGTAAATCACTCGTTGCTTATGCTATACAGACACTGAACGTACGCTACGTTGATGTAAATGAACAAAATCCGCAGGCCTTAGGTTTCTATGAGCGTATGGGCTTTCAAGTTTTTGAGCGTTCTGCACTGGATGAACAAGGCAATCCATTTCCTATCCTGCATATGAAGTTATCGATCGGCTCACGTTAAAAGATTCCATCGCCTCTCAAAGCAAAAGAGACCGCTTCGAGTAGCCATAACAATGGCTGTTCGAAGCGGTCCTTTGTGTTTAAGTAGGATCAACTTTTGTTTTTGGTGTGGAAGCTCCGCTTATTCTACCGACTTCAACGCCTCAATCATATGAATCCGTTTGAGCTTAATATGCATGAAAGCCATGACTATGCCTGAGAACAGCAGTGTTAAGAGTGCGGCATACACATAGCTTGGCCACTTAATAATCGGCGCGAACATCGTCGCATCCAGCTCAGCTGTATTCAAGACGAAGCTGTGCAATATAATGCCAAGACCCGATCCAGCTACAATGCCAAGTAGGCTTAGCAGCATATTCTCACGGTAAATATACAACGTTACTTCCTTATCATAAAATCCCAATACCTTGATGGTTGATAGTTCCCTGATCCGTTCAGAGACATTAATATTGGTCAAATTGTAGAGGACGACAAAAGCCAAAGCAGCAGCCGATACAATGAGTACCAAGGTTACAACATCCATACTCTTCATGGTGTCATCAAAGGCAGTACCTACGTTGCTGGAAAAGCTGACCGCGGCCACTCCCTCATTGTCCGTTAGCTTCTCGCCGAACTTGTCCTCCCATGCTTTATCGTGGGTGGTATAGTTCAGCAGCTCTGTGTTGAACACTGGTTCTTGTCCAAATACGGAAGAATAATACGCAGGTGTCATATAAACATAGTGCATTACATAGTTCTCTGTAATCCCTATGACCTTAATCTTGAATGTCTCGTTATCCTTGTTCACCACATTCAACTGGTCGCCGGGTTCAAGCCCGTATAATTTAGCCAGCTTCTCCGAGATTATAGCGCCCTCGTTCGAAAGCGTGCGTTTTTCTCCACTCACTCGATCCCGCAGCTCCACATAATCGGATATCGCATCAACAGATGCAGGGATGAACATATGCACATCCTGATCATTTACACCACTGCTGTGCGCTTTCATCGTTTCCTGTGCCACACTTAGTGATCCAGTTATAGTGGACTCGCCAGTGATCAATTGCTCGTAGGCATCCCGCGCATCAGCAGACGCATCTTCATGCAGCGCTACAAGTGCATCATATTTCATAATCGTGCCGAACTGCTGAGGGGCAATGCTGCCGATCGAGTCTTTAAGACCAAACCCGGTCAGAATCAGCGCCGTACAGCCGGCCACGCCGAACACAGTCATGAACATCCGCTGCTTGTAGCGGAATAAATTCCGTGCGGTAACTTTCTGAACAAAGCTCAGCCGTTTCCATACAAACGTAACTCTCTCCAGTAGAATCCGCTGCCCGCTCTTTGGCGCCTTCGGACGCATTAACACAGAAGCATTGCTACGCAGCTCTACACGTGCGGCAATCCAAGCCGTCAATGTAGTGCAGATAAGCGCCACTATAATGGAAATGATGGAATACGACGGATAGAAGCTTTTGATAAGATCCGGCAGATTATAAAGCGAACTGTACGCATTATATATAATGGTTGGAAACATGGTAAAACCGAGCGCAAGTCCCGCAACCGAAGCCGTCAAGCTGGCAAGTGTACCATAAACCAAGAATTTGGCCATGATGTCACGGTTGCCATACCCAAGCGCTTTAAGTGTCCCGATCTGCAAACGATGCTCCTCGACCATTCGAGTCATAGTCGTCAAGCTGACCAGCGCAGCAATCAGGAAAAAGAATACCGGGAAAGCACTTGCTATTGCCGACAATCGATCAGCGTTGTCTTTATATTCGGCATATCCCGGATTGGCACTTCGGTCAGTGACATAGACCTTCGGGAGCCCTAGTTCTGCAAGCTTTTGCTCCCCTGCAGCTAGTTCCGCCTTGGCAGAGACCAGCCCATCAGCAATGGCTTTCATGTTTGCAGCTTGTCCCTGCTGCACCACTTCTGGCTGGCGCTTTAAATCGGCGAGCTGCTTCTCGGCGGCGGCCACCTTGCCTCGTCCACTGGACAGCTCTTTCTCGCCTTCCGCACGCATCTCCGCAAGCCGAGCTTCCGGCACACTGGACATCGCCTGCTCTACTGCCTTGGTATGCTGTTCGATCAATCCCTCATACTCTGGTGAATACGCCTTCACTCCGGTTGTATCCTTGAAGGATAGATAGGCTTCCGTATAGACCGGGAGCTTAAAATCTGACTCTGGGATCGCTGCGAATGCATCCGCCGTCCCTTTACCAATTCCGCTGGTGCCCCGGGTACTCTTCTCTATAAATTGAGGACTTCGCACAAAGCCCACAACAGTATAATTCAATGTTTCAAAGTTGTTCGACAACTCCGCATCCGTTCCAGCTCCGCTGAACGTTATTTTGTCGCCTAGCGCATACTTTCCAGCCAGCTTGTCATCCAATACGATTTCTCCGGAATCCTCTGGAAGACGTCCTTCAATCATACTGTACTGGTTAAGAGGTTTATCTGAATTGTAAGAATGGACTTTGAGTATCAAAGCATTATCGCCGCTGAACACATCTGCGCTGTAACCCGGCTGGACTTCATCGATCCCCGGTACATCGCTCAGCAGATCTATGTTATCTTCGGTCAGACCATAGTTGGTCTGCACCTTCAGATCCATTAGTCTCGTCTCTTGATAAAAGGTTCCGGCTGTATCCAGCATATCTGGACCAGCTGACTTGATGCCAGAAAAGAAACTAACGCCCAGCATAATGATTGCAAAAATCGAAATAAATCGGGCCTTAGTGTGCCTAATTTCACGAAAAATATCTTTCCATAACGCGCGCTTTTTCATAGATGCCTTCTCCTTACCATTCGATATCTTCAACGGATACTGGCGAAGGATTGGTTACCATCTTCCGTACCTTAGCATTGTTAATCTCAATAACCCGGTCTGCCATTGGCGCAATCGCCAAATTATGCGTGATTACGATGACCGTAGTGCCTGTGTTACGGCAGGTATCCTGAAGCAGCTTAAGCACTTGCTTACCAGTATTGTAGTCTAGCGCACCAGTTGGCTCATCGCAGAGGAGCAGCTTCGGCTGTTTAGCTAGCGCTCTGGCGATAGCGACACGTTGCTGCTCGCCACCAGACAGCTGAGCCGGAAAATTATCCAGCCGTGCACCTAATCCCACATCCTCCAGCACCTTACGCGCATCTAGTGCACGCGGGGAAATCTGAGAAGCAAGCTCAACATTCTCCAGTGTGGTAAGATTCGGCACTAAGTTATAGAACTGGAACACAAAACCCACGTCATTGCGGCGGTAGCCCGTCAACTCCTTGGCACTGAACTTGGCAATGTCCGTACCGTCCACAATGACCTGGCCTTCGTCAGCAGAATCCATCCCGCCAAGAATATTAAGCACCGTCGATTTGCCCGCACCGCTGGGGCCGACAATCACTGCAAACTCACCTTTATTTATCTCAAAATCAATTCCGTCGTTGGCAACAATCACACTTTCACCCATTTTGTAACGCTTGTACTCATTTTTGACAGCAACAAAGCTCATTTTCCATCCTCCTGTCTCTATCCAAACCAAGCCTAATCACTTTACATTGTTTCAGTTTATCATAATTAGAACGCCCAAGCCCGAATGGCAAACCCTCATTACTCAAGGATAAATTCACATCATTAATAAGTTCATTTTTTTGTAACAATAATGTAACAAGGAAATTTTACTGTAAACGATACTTAGTCATTTGATAGTGTTATAATCACCTTGATTTATTCATTCTTTTCAGGCAAGAGTGAAAGAACAAACAGAAACAGGTGATCAAATGTTCGAACTGAAATGGCTATGGCAGAACTTAGAGGGGAACCGAACACGGTACATTCTAGCGCTCTGCCTCTCAGTAGTGGGTTCAAGTCTTACGATTGTAAACCCTTACATCAGTCAGCGCATTGTCGATACGTTTATAGCAGGTGACAATGCGCTGCAGAATCTTACACAAGAACGGCAATTATTGATTATGCTCTGCCTCGGCATGATTGGATTTTCTCTACTGCGCACAGGACTTGCTTATATTACAACTATGCAGTACGAAAGATCCTCGCAAAACATGATGTACAACATTCGGATTTTTTTGTACAACAAAATCCAGGGACAGGACAGAGAATATTACGACCGTAACCGTACCGGTGATCTCATGACCAAGATGACCGGGGATCTGGACATGGTTCGGCACTCGATGGCATGGATTTTCAAAACGATCATTGAATCGCTAACGATCTTCATTGCTGCTGTTATCTATTTTTTCACCATAGATGCTCAGCTAACGCTGTGGATGCTAATCCTGTCACCGCCCATTTTTATCGTGGCTTACATATTCGCTAAACGCGTCCGTCCTATGTATATTGACCTGCGTGAGCGGCTGTCCCAGCTTAACACGACTACTCAGGAGAATATTTCAGGCAACCGTGTGGTTAAGGCTTTTGCCCGCGAAGAGTTCGAAGTTCAAAAATTTACGGAGAAGAATGTCAATTACTCTACAGCGAACAAAAAGGCCGCTCTTGTATGGCTTGATTACTTTCCTTTCCTGGAATCCTTCGCTCAGGGCTTCAACGTCATTCTAATGCTGGCAGGTGGTTTGTTCCTGATGAACGGCCGGATCACCTTCGGTGAATTTACAGCTTTCTCTTCACTGATCTGGGCTATATCCAACCCTATGCGCAACATTGGTATTATTATCAACGACATTCAGCGCTTTTTTGCGAGCTTGTCCAAAATCATTGATATCTATTACGCAAAGCCTAATATCGTAAACGAGCATACGTCTACTGACAAACGCCGTTACGAAGGCCGTATTGAGTTCGATCATGTCCGCTTCAAATATGACAGCGCTATCGTACTTGACGATGTTAGCTTTACCGTTGAACCTGGTGAAACCATAGCAATCATGGGCTCGACGGGATCAGGCAAAACAACAATCATCAACCTGATTCCTCGCTTCTATGACGTAGCCGAGGGACGTGTACTCGTCGACGGCGTTGATGTCCGAAAGCTGGAGCTCGATGAGCTGCGCGATAATATCGGCATGGCGACCCAAGATGTGCTCTTGTTCTCTGATACTATCGATGGAAACATCGCCTATGGTGATCCTGATCTTCCGGAAGAAGATGCGATAAGCTTTGCTGAGCTCGCAGCCGCACACGACTTCATTACCAAAATGCCTGAAGGTTATGATACCGTTGTCGGAGAACGAGGAGTCGGCTTATCCGGAGGTCAAAAACAGCGTATCGCTTTAGCACGTGCTTTGGCAGTTCGCCGTCCGATCCTCATTCTGGATGATACGACCTCTGCTGTCGATCTTGAGACGGAGGAGCATATTCAGAAAAGTCTACGTGAGCTGGATTATCCTTGCACGAAGATTATTATTGCGCAGCGTGTATCTACGACCGCGCAGGCTGACCGTATTCTCATTCTGGATAACGGAAAGCTGGTTGAGGAAGGCACCCACGCCGAACTGCTAGCGAAACGAGGCTACTACTACGATGTGTTTAAACTGCAGAACGAGGGTATTGGAAGGCAGGTGACCGCAAGTGGCAAGGAATAAATTCGACGTCGATGAGAATCTGGAATCGCCGTTTAATATAAAACACTTCCGGCGTGCGATGGTATACATCAAACGAAAGAAAACGCCAATGATTGTTGCATTTATACTCAGTGCACTTTCAGCGGCCATTTCACTATCAGCTCCACTGATCATGCAGCATGTGATCGACGTGACCATTCCGGCAAAAGCGAAGCTTGCGCTACTGGGCTGGGCTGGACTGATGCTTCTGACCATTGTGGTCAGCGTTTATCTGGCTACCATTCGTTCACGTATCATGACGAGTGTTGGGCAGGATATTATTTTTGACATCCGTACAGATTTGTTTAAGCATCTGCAAGAGTTGCCCTTTAAGTATTATGACGACCGTCCGCAAGGCAAGATTCTCATCCGGGTCGTAAACTACGTTAACGCCGTTTCAGATGTGTTATCCAACGGTATTATCAACTTTATTCTAGAAATCGTGAATTTGCTCTTTATCGCAGCCTTCATGTTCGCTGTTGATGTGCGTCTATCATTTGTCATCCTTGCAGGACTGCCAGTATTCTTTGGCATCATGATGCTGATCAAAACTCGGCAACGCCGGGCTTGGCAAGCAGTATCCAATAAAAGCTCCAACCTGAATGCCTATTTGCAAGAAAGTATCAGCGGTATTGGTGTGACGCAAATGTTCTCCCGGGAACAACGCAACGAAGGAATCTTCACACGTCTCGCGGGTAATTTCCGTACAGAATGGATGAAGGCTCAACGTTACAACTTACTTATCCCGTTTTCCGTAGACAACTTGTCTACGATCGTTACATCATTGATTTTCCTTGTAGGCTTACTAACACTTAGTCCACAAGACATGACCCTCGGCGTCATTCTGGCGATGAGCAGCTACGCTGCCCGCTTCTGGCAGCCGATTCTGAATCTTTCGAACCTGTACAATAACTTCATCAACGCCGTTGCCTATCTCGAGCGTATCTTCGAGACGCTGGATGAGCCCGTTACCGTCAGTGATATTCCGGATGCGAAGACACTGCGACCTGTAGAGGGCCATGTCACTTTCGACGATGTGACCTTTGCCTATGACCCAGGACTCAATATTCTGGAGAATATCTCCTTTAAGATCAAAGCGGGAGAAAGCATCGCTCTAGTGGGACCAACAGGTGCAGGCAAAACTACAGTCGTCAATCTGATCTCGCGCTTCTATAATATTTCAAGCGGTAAGATTCTTATCGACGATCAGGATATCTCGCAGGTTACGCTGAAGTCCCTGCGCAGCCAGATGGGGATTATGCTACAGGACAGCTTCATCTTCTCCGGTACGATCTTGGACAATATTCGTTACGGTAAACTCGACGCCACCGAGGAAGAAGTGATTGCTGCGGCGAAAGCCGTGTGCGCCGACGAATTCATCCGTGAATTCGATCAAGGCTACATGACGGAGGTCAACGAGCGTGGCTCCAAGCTGTCTCAGGGACAGCGGCAGCTCATCTCGTTCGCAAGAACGCTTTTGGCTGATCCGAGAATTCTCATATTAGATGAAGCCACTTCATCGATCGATGCGAAGACTGAGCGTTTGCTGCAAAAAGGTCTGAATGAGCTCCTTAAAGGACGTACCTCATTCATTATCGCGCACCGCCTGTCCACCGTAAAAAACTGCGACCGCATTATGTATGTATCTAACAAAGGCATCGCAGAAAGCGGCTCACATGATGAGCTTATCGCACAAAAGGGGCTTTACCACCGCCTATATACTGCGCAGAAGATGGAAGCTTAATGAAATAAACACCAAAAAAGCTCAGGCCGAATTGTAGCCTGAGCTTTTTTGGTGTTTTATTACATAGATAGAAGCATTTTGATTTCACCGTTTCGAAAGTTTGTACTTCCGTAATCTTTTGGCCTAGTCCCCTCAATCTTGTTAAGGACAATATTAGCAAATTAATGGTAATATTAGGGTCTTAAGATGAATACTTTGGATAAGCGTTAATATTGCTTTTGGAAGCTATGTATAGTTCTTAAATCCAGATTATATATTCTATCTGCTTACCTTTCAGGTTCACTCCCAGATTACAATAGGTTATAATTATATAAAGCAAGAATAATTACAAGGGCGTGATAAAGATGCAATGGCAAGAGGTTCGGTCAATTTATCCCGATCAATATGTGCTGCTCGAAATTTTGGATTCTCATACCCAAGATAACATACAGTTCATAAATGATGTTGCTCTAGTGCGTGCCATTCAAGACCCCGATGAGGCTACCCGCCTATTATTTAACTGCAAGAATAACAATATTGTTTATCATACCGGACAAGAGAATATCACCGTCGAACTGAGAAATCATCCTCTGTATAGGAGTAGATAAGATGAAAATTGAGTCATGCACGACTTAATTCAGACATCGATGACGATTGACTACAAAGGAAGTTCCTTAAGAATAGACAATTTAGTCATTGATACAGGTGCTGCTCACTCTCTACTGTCGTCAGACATTGTCTCTGAACTAGGCATCAGATTCGAAAATGGCGATAAACTTGTCCGTAGCTTTGGAATTGGCGGCGATGAATATACGTTTCAAAAAACTGTTGATCAAATCCAAATCGGTGAATTGATCATGAAGGATATCCCCATCGATTTTGGTGTTTTCCATGAAGGTATCAATTACATCAACGGTCTTATCGGACTGGATATTCTAAAAAGCGGAAAAATGGTTATTGATCTAAATCAGATGGAAATGTACCCTGCAGAATCCAGTCACAGATAGAATCAAGAAGGACATTTGATCCATATCATTCTCCAAAATATCCTCAAAACACTCTATCTTCTTACAAACAAGATTATTTAACCATCTCCAAGATTACCCGTAGTACTACTAACTCTATTCATTCTTTTTTTGTATAAACACATACGTACTCTCATCCGACAGCTCATCAGCAAAGCTGAAATCAAACCCGTCGAAGCCTTTGATATCCTCCACACAGGTGATTTGCCGCTCAGCCATGAAGCGTACCATTTCACCTCTGGCCATCTTGACCAGGGTCGCTCTCTCAACGATCTTACCACCGATTTCCTGCCCGAATACACAGCTAATCATTCGAACGTTTCCGCCAACATACGGGGAGATGCACTTGCTATATTCCTTGGAGGCCAGATTCAGAATGATGTCACTCTCCGAAAATAGCTGATCTGCAAGCTTCCTGTTCCAGAACTCATAGATAGACTTGAAACCTGGTCCGCTAAGCTTAGCCTGCATCTCCAGCCTGTACGGAACAACGCCGTCAAACGGCCGGACGATTCCATAGAATCCGGACAATATCCGTAAATGCTGCTGAAGATATTCCAGCTCCTCCATTTGAAGTACCCCGGGTGCCATGTACTGGTACTGGATACCTTCATAGGAAAAGATAGCCGGTGTAAGATTCTGTGTTACATCCATATCCCGAATCCGTTCCACATTCAGCGTGGCGATGGCATCATTGCATTTCCATAGTGATTTGGCTTCTTCATAATCCAACTTTTGTAATAAGGCCAGAAGAGTCTGTGACTCACTTATGAATTGCGGCATCTGGCGGCAATCCATAAAATCCGTATCCATCTTCATCTTCTTGGCAGGCGATATAATGATTCTCATGTTGCTCCCTTTTCTCTTTTCTTACCCCCGCGGGGAATTTAAATGTAATCTTATCCTATCACACTTAATCTTCGTAGGCTTGGGGCAAGTTCATGAAATTTGTTCACTGTCGCCCACTTTGCCCGATAACTCCTCCATCTTTACCCCGACCACCGTTAAAGCCCTGTCCCCCGTTCGCCCTTGAACCAGAATCTGTACTTGATATCTTCTGAGCGGTGATGGCGTCACAGGAGATGAGCACCATGGAACAACTAAGCACTACTATGAGCAAAGTGATATATCGCTTGATCCGCATCTTTGAACCCCCTCTTTCCGAGCAAACATGGTCAACGTGGAAAATATCTTTTTAACATATAATCATATACATCTTTAAAACCCATGTAGGATAACACGATCAGCAGCGGATATACCGGGTAAATATATCGAGACTTAATCTCCCATAGTAGATAAAATCCGATAAAGCCCAGCACCACAAGAATCAAAGAGGTCTCTTCAAATCTTTTGGCTCTTATTCCACCGATTAAGCGAACGAGTATAAAAACATACATCAGAAAATTCAGGACATACAGCAACCACAGTAGCCCGCTTCGGTAGCTCGAATCCCCCTTAAATAGATCCGTAGCAGCATTAGTGTAGCTATAACGGTCCATGACAAAACCCATTCTTCCACCGTTACTGGATGATCCATCATTCCCAAGTCCATATCGTTCCATCTGGTATGTTCCTTCTGTCCAGGTCCAAACGATTTTTTTTATAATACATTTTCACTACGTCGCTTAGGCTCGCCCCGGAGAGTTTATGGCTGATTTCCTCTTTAAATAGCTTCGTACTTTCTGCCTTATTATAATTGGCATCCTGCTGATAGATCGTATAGCTCTGCCAGTTATCCCAGAATCCAAACGTCTCCAGATTGTCCCCATATTCAGCCACATATAGACCGGTGCAGAATTTTCGTTAATCGGTTCATCTACGACATTCGTCGCCTGCAGCACAGCATTTTGCGTCCAACCTGGAACATTAAACAATAAAGCCGTAATAAACAACGCGCTTAGAGTTTTTTTCACCCCGATCTAACGCATATTGAACAATAGACTGACTACCACGGCAATCAGAAAAATAACACCGATACTTCGGAAATAGTTGCCGACTGCCAGGAAAATGGCTGCAAAAACAATATCCTTTATGGACTTTCTTTTTATAAATTTCACAGCAAAATATAAAGCACTTGTCAAAAAGGCGGTAGCAATCACATCATTATAAATTAAATTACTCATAAACAAAGAAGGGATATAGGTAGCGGCAAACACGAGAATGCCATAATCTTGATCCTTAGAGTTATCATTGAGCTCTTTATACAGCAGGTAAATCATTAACGAGGTTAAGAGTGTGAATAGAATATTGAATATTTTGATTACCAGATAATTATCCGGAAATAGCTGTAGCAATGTCTTTAAGTACACAACAATTGAGAAATTAAACGGGAACATATGCAGATAACCTGTCGTGTCAAAAGATGAATAATCATTCCTGTACAGCATATCAAGTGCCAATGAAAGCACCGTTTGCGAATCATCCGTCGGTAAGCGAGGAAACAGAAAAATGATCACGATCTGAATGGCAAAAGAACATAGCAATATGACTGGAATGACGATTTTCCAACTGTACTGATTAAGCTTCAGGCATATTTTATACAAAATAACGCTTAACGCCAGCACCACCACAATCCCTAGAATAAAAAGGCCGAGCTGTTGCTTCTCCAAAACTGGTGTGTCCCCATATACGAAATAATTATATTTCGCTCGGATAAAAAAGGAGGAAGCGATAAACAGTCCTATGAAGCATGCCAGTATGAGATACAATGTTTTTTGAATTGCCCTTACCATGGAAAACCTCCTTTTCACAGTAGAAGTCTATACAAGCACATCCCCCGATTCATAAAAAGCATTATAAACACCCAAACTGAAAATCTAATGAACGTCCGATGTATTGAAATCTCGCAGCGAACAAACACGAATAGACCGCCCTCCATGCAAAGGGTTGCGGTCTGTAATGTAATTCTTTTTAAGATAAAGTTCATTTAAAACCTTGGAAATCCAAATCTTTCAGGAAGCGATTACTTCCTAGTATGCTCTTTACCCTCTTTGTTACATTAGGTCCTTTAGGTGTACTACCTCGTCTATTCAGCAAGATCCATCTAAGACAAGCCCAGGCTTCGAACACCTCAAGCTCTCCCTGCTCCATAAAATTCTCCAATAGATAAGCAGAACGGAACATATCAGCGTAACGCTCGGAGATGTGGATTTTCAGCAGAATAAGTGACCATGCAAAATCATATCTAGGGTCTCCCAACTGGCCGTTCGTCCAATCGATGACGGTAAATCGCTGTTGTTCCTCTACTATATTTCCTAAATGAAAATCGCCATGAATGATACGATCTTGTCTCATAGGAGTTTGCTCCACTAGAGAAATCACAGCTTGATTAAGGTCTGTATGCTCTCTCACTTCAGGAAAAAAGTAGTCGATGAAATCGTACTTAGGTAGTTGTATATGTTCCAGCTCAGCGATATCTATTTGATGAATTCTGGCTAAAATGCTCGCGAGCTCCTTCATTGTCTTATTATTCACTTTATGAATTGGCGTTCCGTCAAAGCTCGTTAACAACACCTTATCTCCATTCGGGTTGATCCCCCAACCCACTGGTTTAGAGACGGCTACCCCTCGTTCGGACAGGACATCTAATAAACGATATTGAAACTGAACATCTGGTTTGGAGCTCTTACTCCATGTTTTCAAGACATAGCTTTCCCGATCTAGATTGATCTTTAGAACCTCAGCTTCAAAGCCATCATCCATCAGATGCGTGGTTAAGCTGGCTTCATGATAGAGTAGCTCATCCATGATTTCATGGTGTTCAAGCCAGTTTACATTAGTTATAAGGGTTCTCAAGAGCAATTCTTCCTTTCGGGTGATTGTATATATCCAATTATTCTTGTGGAATGCCAGCTACGATCTCAAGCAAATTGCCTTCTGGGTCAGCCACAACAGCTTCACGCAACCCATAGGGCTGTGAAATAGGTTCTTTTATAGGAGTTGCACCTGCCTTCACCAGACGCTCAAATTCCTTGTCGACCTCTTCAGGTGAGAGAACGCCAAACGAGACTTCCATTGTCCCATTCAACCCCTTAGGATAACCTAGCCCTGAAATACTCAGCGCATCCCGCTGACACAAATTAAAAAATACACCACTCTTTAGCTGAACCCCAGTAAATACGCCACCATCCCATTCTATAGCCATGTTCATGACGTCCCGATAGAATGTGGCCATCTTTTCCATGTCTTTTACAATCAAAGTTACAGCACCGATTTCCATGAAATCCACCCAATCTTCTAAATTATTCCTTTTATGATCGTAGATATAGTAGCATAGGCGGTAAAATATTGAAATGAATTATAACAATAATAAAAAGCTCTGTAGAAACTCTACAGAGCTTAGTAGCAAGCAATCGCTGTTCAACTAGTAACTTACTTAATCGATTTCATAGCCAACGGTAAATCTTGAACCGCACAACTCATACCCGATCTGAGTATATAGCCTAATAGCTTTCTTATTATCACCATGCGTGCCTAATGTAGCGATTGATTTGCCCTGTTTCTTTAGATAGTCCAGTGCAGTGCAGATGATGTTACGAGCGACACCTTTTTTCTGCCATTCAGGAATGACGAATACATTCTCCGTTGCACTTCTCTCGTCGGTGATTCTCCAGGTTGAGGTGTTGCCGATCAATTGATCGCCATGAAACGCGCAGAAATTAACGATTTCGGGAGATCCCTGCATCCATCCCAAATGGTTCAGACTCCACGCCACACCGTCAAAGGCTGCGAGTTCAGCATGACGATATGTTTCCTGAGCTTCACTATTGTTCAGTGCAGTTGGCTTCACCAGAACCCCTTCTGGTAAAGGATACTTAGGAATCTCCCTACTCAAGTCAAATTTAAACACGACAATCGTATCGCAAATCGTAAATCCACGCGCTAGACAGAAGCTCAACTCTTCGAGATCATCTGTGTCGAGATATTGAGCCATGATAATGCGCTTCTCTTGATACCCAGCTTTAATTTCTCTGGCCCGTCCGATTAATGCTTCAATCAGTGCAGCTTTGATACCTTCATCCTCGGCATTCTCTGCAAATATAATTTCGTAATTAAGATATCGTTTGAAGTTTGGGTCTTCATCATGTCCAACCGCATGAAAAGTATCATGCTCCATCAGATGAGCAACGGCCAGAACCTCTCCGTCGCCACTCACTGCACAGAACATATTCCGCTTATCCAGATCTCCATGATACAGATATAGCATTTTTAGAACAAAATCCATGCTTTCAATTTGCTCCGCATCTTCATCCTTCGGATTTCGGATTACAAAGTCCCTCATGAATAAACATCGTCTCCAATCTTTTATGGCGCTGCAAATCATTTCTTAGTTAAATAATGGATGAGGCAGGCCATGCTCAGCAAGGGAGAGTTTAGTTATAGTCATTGTTGCGAGGGATATTGTGAACATAAGCGTCGGCAGGATAGCCACAGCTAGAGCTTTTTATTCAATCTTACTAGTCACCAATAGTTCTAATAATCGTGTCATACGGATCTAATTCCAGGGTGTGTTGTCCATATTCCGTATGAATCGTAGTTTTTTGAAGCTGATCGCTATTGTTAATGACCACGAGGATTTTACTTTCCGGATAATAAGCGCACTCTGTATATACGTTGTCCGTAATGTACTTTGTCTCAGTGAACTCATTACCCGCAAAACGAATCAAATTCAGCAGCAATCTTGTATTCTCAAAGCTGAAGGTGAAAGAAGGCAGGTAGATCCCCTTTCCTTTACCGAAAGCATGGGTCGATAGTGTTATTAGACCATCCGTTTCATTCACAACCGCTGCTGATCCATCGGTAAGATAAATGTTATTTTTGGGTGTTATGCTAGCCCCAGCAGGCACTAAACCAAACTCATCCTTCACTTCATATGTCCATTTTCCATGCGCTACTCTGGAGCCTGTATCCTCATCTACACCGAGAACATGTGACATTCTGAAAAAGCTGTCATACCCTTCAAGCGCTGAAGGCTGATTCACGCCTATAAAAGTACCACCTTCATACACCCACTTTGTCAGTAAGTCCACACACTTGTTGTCCCTCCAGCGTTCTCCACCACTCCATGCTGAACCAGCCGATCCGGCATTAATCACTACATCACAATCTTTTAAAATTCCCTGACGGATATCCTCAAAATCAATGAACTGTACTTCAATCGGCAATCCGGATAAAGCCTCGTTGATATGAATCAAATCATGCATATACGTTTCATGGAAATGCCCGGACAAGGTCCACGATCTCAATTTGCCCCAAGCATGCACAATGGCTACCTTCGTCTTAATATGATACGGTTTGCCTCTATGATGTAGCTCTTTAATTTCTCTGAATTCACCCGCAATCTTTTCGATATAATCACAAAAATCCGGATAAGGCTCTACAAGATGCAAATATCCACCCAATCCAATCCGGTCTATAGGCACTCTGAGTAGAGCACGCCGAATATTGATCCAATATTTTTTGGCATCTAGTGTAGGGTTCCCTCCCTCCATAAAGGTAGGCAGACCACCTAAACCAACCGGAAATAAGTAGGGATGCAGCCGAATCTCATGGGTATCTACTTTTACACCTGAACACATTCTTGCCTCGAACCCGGAGAACACACATTTAATCATCCCGTCAAAGCCAAACTCCTCGAAACGATCATTATAAGGCTCCATGCCAACCCAACTATCATCATAGAAGACATATGCCAGCTTGTCGTGCCCATGCACAATATCAATTAGTTTCTTACTAAATTCGATGACAAAATCATTGATAAATGCCATCCAGTCCAGCTTGCGCTGCTGCGGCGGGATATGACTGACACGATATTTTCCACCATTCACAAAATCCTCGGCCATGAGCGAATACCCATATTTTTGAGCAAACAGATCAAGCGCTCTTGAGCTTACCGTAAAATCATATGAACCCCAGTCCGAGAACAAATGGCGATTGCGCTCATTGCTGCCCCAGATCCAGGCGAAATTATAAAATAGGGACGTAAACCGAACAACCGTTGTTTCCTTATGATGCTGACACCAATCTTCGATCCAGTTGAGCAGATACTTTTGCGTTTCAACATAGATGGGGTCAATCTGCATCAGATGCTCTTTTTCCCAGTGATTCGTGGTGTGATTGTACATGGAGATCTCTTCCCAAATCCGGTAGACCATGAAGCTGACTGTGTATTTATGCCAAGGTGCAATTCCAGTAATGACTACATTTCCCGATTCCCGCTCATAATTCCACTGTTCTTTTGGAACCTCTTCACCAGTAGTTCGGTCAAAAACCTGCCAGTACTTAAACGCCTCTTTGGAATCATTTACTCGGAATTGCTCAGCGAAAAAGTCTTCCATCAAATAGATGGATAAATAATCCTCGACTGCTACCTTCGGATTAGTAATTAAAAAGCTTTGCTGTAGCTTATCAGGGTTTTGAGATGCCCATTCGTTATGATCTCTGATGATACAGATTGTAGAATAAATGCCGTATCCTGCGTTGATAATCTCATCGGACAACTGTGTACCGTCACTGTCACGGATGACATCGGCACCCCACCGTTCAGCTAACCCTAAGGTCAGTGCCTCATAACCGGATTCGCCCGGTAGTGTAAAGGCCCCCGTTGTTTGCTTGGACAACTTGGATCCCTCCTATTTAAGCATATCGGACAGAAAAGAGAGTGCTAAGCCTTGGCCCCAGCCTTGAATCCAGTCTTTTGGAATATTGCGATAGCCTTCCCGGTCCTTCATAACCGCTGTTCCGCCCGATACTCCCAGTACTCGTCCATCCTCGCTGATATTGCTTAGGACACCCTTCAGGGCCTTTTGTACATATTTGGTATGCAGCGGATTGCCGTTATTGATCATTGCAGCCGCTATCCCGCAAGAGGCAGATACTTCTTCATAAGATTCTTCGTCATCAAGCACTGTCCGCCACAGGCCGTTCTCCGTTTGCACAAGCTTGAGTGCCGCCAATTGATCGCGCAGCGAACACTCCACGTCCATACACGCCGGATACAAATACCATTCTTTCAAAAGCTTTTTGATTTGCGACATGGTATATGCGCCCCAAGCATTTGCTCTGCCCCAATATAGTCCGGACATATGATCCTGCTTCACATTATTGTAGCCATGGTACCAGAACCCGCTGCTAGGGTCTTGCAGGTATTTGATATGCCAGTAATATTGATTCAGGGCATCCTGGATCATTTCCTGATCGTTTAATTTACTTCCTACTCTGAGTAGAAAAAATGCCGCCATAAACAACGTATCTGCCCATGCCTGCTCTGGAAAATCATTAGAGACGGATACGGTATGCTGCAGCACATGATCTCCGAATCTGAGCGCATGGTTCTGCAGATAATCCACCTTGCTCATTACAATATCCCAATATTTCTGATTGCCTGTTTCTTCATATAATGTGATCAGCATATGCCCCATGGCACAGGTGTTTACCGTCCAGTCCGGCAGGCCCAGCTCAATATATTCATCTGCCCACTGGACAAGCATATCCAAATACTCTTTATTACCTGTCGTTTTATAAGCTCTGGATACCCCATAATAAGCCACACCACAAGGCCAGTCCCATGTTAAATCCATCGTCATTGTTTTTCTAACGACTTTGTCGATAACGCTTAGAATTTCTTCTCTGTCATAAGTTAATTGAAGCATCTTGATTCTCCTCTCTTTCGCACACGCCCCCATTGGCGCTGAGAGCTGTCCGTCCTATGTAAACGCTTTACTAACTCCATTGTAAGGAGTAAAATGGTCTGATTCTAAGCATATTCATAACTAAACTGTGCAATTTCAACCATTAACTAGTGGTTCTTATATTTCGGGATTGGCCGTGACTACAGAGAATGTTTGGACTTCCGGCCGCTGTTGTCGTAAGAATTTGTTGATTTGTACCGCTATTAGCGGTTGAAATCCGGAGACTGCTTATGCTTCCGAAGCGAGCTTTCCTATGGAAAGCTTTCAGGCGGACGCTAACGCTCCTACAGTTCCAAAATTCCCCTCCACCGCTTCTTTCCCTTTCCTCAAGTTGTAAAGTACATCTATATTGTTGAACTTGAAATCACTTTAACCTATAATCTACTCAACCTACGTAATAAGAATGGGAGTATTGAGAATATGCCCAGAAAAAAGAAACCCGTCATTGAATACCGCCACTACAGCTTGCCGATAAACTTCCCTATTTTACTGCTAAGCGGTGAACGTTGGAAGATTTCCGATATCAAAAGTGAACATCTTCATTTTCATAACCATTTAGAGATTGGCATTTGTCATTCGGATAGCGGCATCATGGAGATCAAAGGTGAATCCGTACCCTTTAAAGCCGGAGATGTGACCTTCATCCCTAGGTATCTGCCTCATACCACGTATAGTTCGCCAAATGAAGCCAGTCTGTGGTCTTATATCTTTTTTTCACCTGAGGAGCTCTTTCAGCATTCATTCAAAAGCGCTTATAGTGACTTCGAGCCAAATTTGTGGGCGATCAAGGGAAAGAATTGTATTTTGAATAAGGAGGAACATCCCAAGGTTTATACCCTTGCGACGTCGGTCGTAGAGGAATTGAAGCACAAAAATCCTTACTATCAGGAAAGTGCCTACGGCTTATTATTATCCCTTTATATAGAACTGCTTAGAATACATTCCCGGAATGAACCCTTAGCAGAGCAAGAAACAGAGCATAACCTGAAAGGCGATTTTGTCATCTCTCCAGTTCTGGAATACATCACTAAAAACTACATGATGCCGATTACCATCAATGACCTGGCTGATCTGTGCCATCTAAGCACCACTCATTTTCGCAGAAAATTCCATGAGATCATGGGGACCGCACCTCTAGATTTCCTAAACAGTACCCGCATTGAAGAGGCCTGCAAGCAGTTAAAAAGCACGGATGCTTCCATCCTCTCCATCTCTGAACAAGTCGGTTTTCAGTCCATTTCCAGCTTCAACCGATGTTTCTCCAAGCTTATGGGCGAATCTCCCAAACAATGGCGTAAAGGCGCACATTCCGAAGCCCAATCTGCAAAAGCATCTATACTGGAGTTTACGGGGTGGGTATAGGGAAAGGGAGTCCCTTTTTACTGCATTTCACAAAATCTACTTAACACATGAATGATTTGCTCCTTGCTCATAGGGGCGTCGTGCCCTGGGATATACGTAGTGAATGAAAGATTTTTTAAAAATTCAACATATTCCTTCATTTTTATGGGATCAATCTTACCTTCTCCATGATAATAATCTCCACTATGTGCATCACCTGCAAATAAAACCTCCGCTTCTTTAACATATACAATACAAGAGTCTGCTTCATGCGGCCCTCCTACCTTGAGGATTTGGCAAGTGATGCCCCCTAAATCCAACGTTAAAGAATCCTCGAAAATAATCGATCCTGTGCTGACCGAAATCTTATCGAACGTATCATATTCTTTTTTCATACAGTTATAGGCGAATTCTATTTCTTCTTTTGTCTCTAAACGTTTTACAACAGACTCTTCATCCCATTTCCACGCTTTCAATCGCTTTAGTATATCATTCGTTGCTGAAGATACTATGGTTTCCCCTTCAAAAGCATGCATACCAAAGGTATGATCCCAATGCCAGTGCGTAATCAGAGCATATTTGGGACGTGGTAGATTGTGATCATATATACCCTTTATAAAGGCATCAAAATGCGATTTTGAATTGCCACAATCAATCATAATTGAAAAGTTCTCACCTACAACATATCCCAAAACAGGTCTGTCTGTTTCCCTAACATTTTCTAAGTAATAAATAGATTCATTTATTTTTTTCAGTTCCATAAGATTGTTTTCTCTCCTTTAGAATAGCGGGTCATTTTGTAATTTAATAATGGATCCGCAAGACTTATTGAGCAAGGGAGAGTTTAGTTTTAGGTGTTCTCACCAAGAGCATAGTCAATCTTACTCAAAAAAAATCAAAAGGGAGTCCTCCGGTAGCCACTTTTTATGACTATCGGGAGACTCCCTCAATGAGGTATCTGTTATACGGTTATTTAAATTTCTTTACAGTCGTCGATTTAACTTGAAATGCTCCATTTTTGTAAGCAAGAACAGCTGTTTCTTCGCCTTTAATTACGGAAGTAGCTTCACCATGAATCGTTCTTTTTGCTACAATCTCATAGACTCCGTTTTTATCTACATCAGTGACTTTCATTGAGTTGTAGAGCGAGCGTTTGCCATTCACTTTCACGTACTCATTAAGAAGAACTTTCACACCACTGTCTTTGAAGGATACTACGTAAGCATTGGTGCTGCCGTTGTTACCGCCTGAGTATACAGTAATCATGACATCTTTAGATTTATCTCCGTTGAAATCTCCAACGAAGTTAATTTTTGGCTGGTAACCCGTGAAGCCTTTGAGATTACTGTTGATCACTTTTTTAGTTTTTCCTTCAATAACGACGATGTTGATATCTGTAACCAGTCCACCATTTGCGGCATCCTTGTTACCAATCAGTAAGACATTATCCGAAACACCATTACCAGTTACATCCACTTGTTGTTTCGCAAGCAGGATTGTTTTTGCTGTTGTTGTAATTCCCTTAAGCTCAAAACGTTTACCAACGGTGTAATCACTTGTTGTAGTTGTTGGAGTAGTCGCTGGCTTGCTATCGGACTTAATGGTTTCTGTACCTACAACCTTGAAGGCACCGTCTTTGAATGTGAATGTTGTTTTTTCCTCACCTAGAACTATAGCTTCAGCGTCACCGCGAATTTTTCTAGTCCCCACCAGATCATATACACCATCTTTATTAAGATCTACTTGCTCTAAAGTGTTGAAAAATGCTGGTTTACCATCCACAACAGGTTTTACACTCAAAAGTGGTTGTACCTTATCACCTGTGAAAGACAATATGTAAGCATCTGTTGTACCATTGTTACCACCGGAGAATGCTGTAAACATTACATCATTTGCTTTGTCCCCGTTGAAATCACCAATCCATTGAATTTCTGGTTTAAAGCCATCGAAACCGCTGATTTTTGCATCTTTCAATGTATTTGTTTTGCCATCTACAACAACCAGGTTGATGTTGCTTACATAACCAAGCTCATCTGCTTTGTCACCGATCAGATAGATTTTATCTTGGACACCGTCTTTATTAACATCGTTAACTTGTTTTCTGATAAGAACGGTTTTATCTGTTGTCTTAACCCCTTGCAATGCGAAAGGTTGACCAACAGTCTGTTCACCAAGTGCAGGTTGCTTAAATGGGTCTTCTTTAGTAATTTCTGTTTTGCTAACTTGGAATTCACCGTTTTTGTATGCGAACCATACTTTTTCATAGCCTGT
Organism: Paenibacillus sp. FSL P4-0184; assembly: GCF_038004625.1. Classification (NCBI taxonomy): domain Bacteria; kingdom Bacillati; phylum Bacillota; class Bacilli; order Caryophanales; family Paenibacillaceae; genus Paenibacillus; species Paenibacillus sp. FSL P4-0184. The sequence continues at coordinate 1,317,858 of NZ_JBBORN010000001.1, forward strand.
TACTACTGAAGTAGCTTCGCCATGGAGGATTCTGATTCCAAGCAGTTCGTTGACGCCATCATTTTCCACATCAACCGCTTCTAATGTTCTGAATAATGCCCGTTCGCCTTTCACCTTCAAATCCCCGCCCAGAATAATAGAAGGGGTATCATTCTTGAAAGTTACGATTCTAGCATTGGTAGAACCTTGGTTGCCACCAGAGTACGCAGTAATCATCACATCAAGTGCATGGTCATTATTGAAATCACTCACATAGCTGATTTTCGCGTTCAAACCACCAAAGTCTTTAATCCCTGCGTTTAACACTTTGTTTGTTTTGCCGTTTACAACGATGAGATTAATGTTGTCGAAATCAGGAGATTCATTTTTGTCGCCAATGAGATATAAAGTGTCCTTCACGCCATCCAAATCAAGATCAACCGTGCTTGTTGCTATCAATACTGTATTGGCGTTCGTTTTAACACCAGCTAGTGTAAATTTTTGTCCAACTTGATTAGTGGATGTTGCTACGGTTGAACTGGTTGGCGTTGTGACAGGATTGGCCATTGCTTGAGATGAGAAAGATGCGACTGCTGCTACACATAATGCAACGGATAATGTTTTCTTAATTTTCATTGTGTTTCCTCCGATGGTTTATAAAGGTTGGTGTCGAATACAATCTCATTATATTCCTAGAAACATAGGACAGAGTGACGGTAAGGTAACATTATCCTATTGAAATAAAACAATAACTAAATAAAATATCCAAATCAGAGGAACTTCAAGCACTAAATAATGCCAACTTCTTTGGGGGATAACGGTCGCAAAATCAATAGAAACGCTTTCATTGGCTATACCATGGGATTTGAACAACCCTACTTTTTTTTAATAGTTTGATAACAATTCTGTAAAATCAGTTTGATTCAAACGACGCGCAAATCTATTCAAAGGCTACAACGCTTGGAACTTCATTTCAAGCCAGCGATGAAGAAATTAATACTAGTGCAAAAGAATATATCAACTATATCTTTAAGTACCATATGATACAAAAAGGGCTATCCCAAGTCTTGATAAAAGACTTTAAGGATAGCCCGCTATTAAAAAATCTAAAGTGTTTCTGTAGTGAGTGTAAATCCTTCGATCACAGCATCTTCGTCAACCTCAATCAAAATGCAACGTCTACCTTGATAATTCACTTGCTTCACATATTTCAAATCCTGCGGACTGACCGAAATCGTAGCTACCTTTGTTTCGATCTTTATCGATTTTGTAGTGAATTTCGGCATCACACTACTTGCCTTCATCTCATAGTGCTTGTCGTCGACGATGGTTTCAAACGCACGTTCCACTTTTTCCATCGTCACATCTTCAACGCCGCTTACCTTCAGCACACGTTCTACATCTCTATAGTCGAGCTTAGGAGGTTCTTCTTCATCTTGGTTGGTTTCAATGACCTGGTGGATTTCCTCGTACAACTGAGCAATAGTAGTCGCGTCAAGTTGTTCGCCCGCCACTTCCTTCACGATGTCTTCGAAAATAGCTCTCTCTTCCAGTGCCGTCACGGATCTTTCAGCGTTCAAGACCTGCTCGATGAAATGCGGATCTGGAAAGTTCGATTTTCCCGTACAATATAGAATGCGGTTCACATCGGAATAATTGTCCGTCACGCTCGGGTAAAAGAAGCCCTGCTCCGGTGTACTTAACTTAACAATCGGATCTACAATGACGTTGTACTTGAATTCCCTTTCCACATAATCAAATAAGAGAGCTTTCCGTTGCTTCTCCGTGGAATTCACGCTGCATAGAATAAACGGATGCGCGAACATTTCGTTTTTCTCACTTTCCTCGGCTTCATCGTTTCTATCTTTAGTCGGACGGTAATATTGTCCGCGAACGAAAGTGATCACCGTATCGCGTTCATAATGGGTATCCGCCATCATTCTGTCCACCAACAGCAGCATCAGGTCCTGCCATTCATCTGGATCCCCTGTCACCAAAGCTTGGTGAAGCATCACCTGCGCTGGCTCCTCCGCTTCCGCCTGAAACTTCAACTCGAACAATTTCTGATCCAGTTCGCCGGTCAAGAGTTTTTTGAAATTGCCCATGTACAGCTCCTGCTTCTCTCTATCCACCATTCCAAACGGCAGGCGCTCCCAATGATAGATCTCGTTGCTTTCCTTCATAATATACACGTTGAGAATATCGTAAATACTCATTAAATCGTGATCTAGCTTAAATTGCTTGCGTATATGCGCGACTTCTTTCTTTATCATGATTCGTTAGACAACTCCTAGAAAGATTAATTGGTCTTATCAGTATAAAGGATAAAAAAAACCTTCGCTATACTAGTTGAACTTAAGATTTTTCTATTAAGGTAAGTTCGTGACTCCGGTGAATGTTTGGACTTCCGGCCGCTGTTGTCACCAGATTTCTCGATTATTACCATGTTTCATGGTTGAAATCCGGTGACAAAGGCGGACACTACGTTCCTACAGTTCCAAACTTCCCCTCCATCACTTTTCCTTTTTAGAATGTATTTAGTTCAACTTATATAGAAGGTTTTTTTATACGTGCTCGTTCTAATCAATTTATCGCATGCTCTAATGCATAATCTTCAAGCGGAATATCAACCTGTTGATCCATGGCTAGCTTGGCTAGCTGCTTACCAAGAAAGGGTCCCATCGTTAATCCGGATGAACCTAGTCCATTAGCAACAATTAGTTTATTCCATCCTTGAACCCTGCCCAACACGGGCAGAAAATCTGCTGTAAATGGACGGAACCCTACTCTTATTTCATTTAGGCTACAAACTGCAAGACCGGAAGCCGTTTGAAGACCTTTATTTAAAATTTCTTGCATTCCACCTGCGGTTACAGAGGTATCATAACCTATGACATCATTTTCGTGAGTAGCACCTACTACGATATTTTGATCCGCAAATGCAAGGATATATTGATCTGTAGGCGGCATTACCACAGGCCATTGCTCGGTACTCGCTTGTTGAGCAAGCTTCAAGTGCATAATTTGAGCCTTCTGATAACGCACCTGGAGCATGATCCCAAGCGGATGAAGCAAAGCGTTAGACCAAGCCCCTGCGCACACAATCACTTCATCCGCTGTGAATGTCTGTTCTCCGACGCTAACCCCTTTAATTTCATGATCAGCATGCTCAAGAATAGCATCTCCCTCAATCATTTGCGCACCGTTACGCTGTGCCGCTCTTAGCAAAGCATCACGTAATTCACGTCCGTCCACTCTTGCTGCACCCGATACATGCAGCGCATGATAACCTTCCGACAATAATGGAAACTTCTCTTGCGCTTCAAGATCCGTCAACATCGTAAGCTCACCTATTTCAGGGGCGTCCTCTCTGCGAAGCTCCGCTCTTTCTTTCATCGCGAGTAACTTTTTCAAATCATCATGGATACATATCGCTCCAACTTTTGCGTATCCAGTCTCGGTTTCTCCAGCCTCTTGAAGCTCTTGAATAAGTGCTGGATAAAAGCTTGCTCCCGCCTTAGCAAGACGATACCATGCTTTGTTTCTGCGTTGAGACAACCATGGACAAATAATCCCTGCTGCTGCATCTGTTGCTTGTCCAACATCTTTACGATCTATAATGATGACCTCAGCACCTAACTTGCTTAACTGATAAGCTGCTGAAGCCCCTAATATCCCTGCACCAATTACAATAACCTTGTTCATGTCCGAAGTCCCTTCAGTTATTCACTTTTAATCAATACATTAACACATCCACTATATATCAATGTAACAACCCGAATGATGATTCATTCACTACTTACCCATTGTATCTTAAATTTGACATTTCTAATGAATTATCGTACTATAAATCTCACTCAGTTAAAAGTACTTTAATTAGAGTACTAAAATAAAAGTGTTATTCAGAAGAAAGAAGGTATACAGTTGAAGTTTTCACAGTTTTTGAAGTCCAAAGGGGCCATTGGTTCTATTTTTATGGGTGTGTTCTATGCCATTGCGATGCTTGGTATTTTCTTACCAGGGTATACAGCACTTCCAGGGAACATGGATGATTTAAAAATTGCTATCGTCAATGATGATGCAGGTCAATATGGGGCTCAGATTTCGAGTCAGTTTTCGGAGAGCTTACCATTCAAAACGATAAAAACCGATGTATCGAATAAAAAGGCGATGGATGAATTAGAACATAATAAGTTAGCTCTAGTTGTCCATATTCCAGAAGAATTTTCCGCCAACGTTCAAAGCGGTAAGGTAACCGCAAGTATTGATTTCACAGTCAACGAAGCTTCTGCCACCATGGTATCTTCAGCCATGTCTTCCGTTGTAGGAGAAATTAACAAACAATTAAGCGCGAACTTCTCAGAGCAAACCGCAAAAGGTGTGTTAATGAACTTTAACGTACCAGAAGAACAAGCCACCGCAATGGCTACACAAATTGAAAATAGTTATGTCGGGAATTATGTTGTCATCAATGATGTTCCAGACGGCATGCACAACAACATGCTACCTATGTTCTTAACTATGGCTGGATATGTTGGGGCAATGATTGCCTCCATGCAATTAGTTGCTTCTTTTAAAGCGAACCGCGGGAAAGCAAGCAAGACAAAACTGTTTATGTTCGTTCAATTAACAGCTTTATTAATCGCTGTATTATCAACAGTCGTTGCTTTAGCCATTGCATTCTCTATTGCAGATGTAGACCTATCCTTACTGTTACCAGTTGCTGCTCAGCAAATTCTAATGTATATGGCTGCATTTAACGTGTGTGCGATTATGGTCTTCTTAGTTGGCGAAGGCGGTATGGTCTTAAATATTCCAATCCTGCTCATGCAAACCATCGCCAATGGTGCTACCATGCCTCGTGATATGATGTATACACCATATGATTGGTTCGGCCGCATCACACCGATGTATTATTCTGTACAAGCTTATTTGGCACAAATGTTTGGTTCCATCAGTCCAGCACCCTTCTTATGGGGATTAGCAGGCGTATTTGCCGGGGCTATGATGATTAACATCGTAATCGTCCGGTTTGTTCATAAACCTGTGCCTGTGACTAAAGAAACTATACTGCCCGTTGAAGTTAAAAATACAGCTGAAATAACCGCCTAGGTTTGGTAAGATAGAGTTTAGCCAACAATTAGGAGTGGGTTCTGTGATGTCAATTCAAATTTATATCTTAAGTAAGTTAATGGATGAAAATAATTATCCTTATAAATTAAAAAAAGAACTATCCACCCCTATTCCTTTTGATAAATTGCTCAATCTATCTGAAAGCAAACTATATTATCACTTTGAATCCCTTTCGAAACAGGGCTTAGTTGAACAGGTAGAGATTATAAAAGAAGAACATCGCCCAGACAAACAGGTGTTTTCCATTACTGATAAAGGGCGCAAGCAACTCCCGCTCAAAATTTATCAGGTAATAGAAAATGCAGAATCTATTTCAGATATGATTGTCGCTCTTGTGAATCTTCGTTTTGTAGAGACTGATAAAGTGATCCCGATTATCGAGAAGAAAATTGAACAGTCACTGATAAAAAAAGATCATTTAAATCAAATTTACCATCAAATAGATGTGAAAAGTTCCTCTCGTGAAGTCGTAGATTTCATGGAAAGCTACTACGCTTCTCAACTAGAGCAATCTATTCACTGGTGGAAAGTTCTTTTAGAAAAGCTGAAAACGAAAACGATATAAAGAAGACGCTCAGGGAAATCCCCTAGCGTCTTCTTTATGTGTATCTATGGGCATCTCTACCCTGAGTAGACCATCTTATTTTGAATCTACAACTGGAACCGAAGCTGGAGCTGCAACTACCCCTTCATTCTTCTGCAAATTCTCTTTCACTTCCTTAGTTCCTAAGGACTGTACAGGAGCACCGATGCTAAAACTTTCGATGATCTTCCCAAGTGTAGCTTGGTCAAAGTCTTCTTGAGCGTAAAGTTCAACGGTAAAGCCATCTTTTTCCCAAATCACAATTCCATTTGCAAAATAAACTTTAGTCCCGTTAATTATTTCTGTCTTCACTTCTTCCGTAGTACTGATCCCATTGTCGCCGCCCTTGGAGATTAGGAAATTAACAGCTTTATCCCCGGAGTTATACTGCACTTCAACCATGCTGGTCCCCTGAAGAACAACATTCACAAACTCATAGTCTGCCATCCAGGTTGGTGCCGGGAAGTTCATTCCAAGCTCCGCACGTGCTTCATCCAGACTCAACTTAGCTGCAACCGGCAATTCAATGGCAACATTCTCCCCGCCTTTTCCCTCTTCAGATGGAGTCATTGACTGTCCAGCCGAAGGGATTTCCTTATCGTATTGCGTGATTTCGAGATTTCCTACTTCAAACTTTGCCATGATCGATTGGAACATATCCTGTGCATAGGAGGTTGCAGAGAATGCGCCACCCAGACAAATTACTGCACTGCCAATCACTATTGCATTTCTCCAGCTACTTTTTTTCATCGTTATCCCGTCCTTTTTCTCTGATTTGAGTTCAAGAGCTCCATGGTCCAGCTTGTATACTAAACGGTTATAAATTCTTTCCTTGGCGGCTGTGTTATCCTGTTCAACATTCTCAAGCAGCTCTATGGTTTTGCTGAATTTTGTGAGATCATCATTTTTCTTATTCATGGTTGAATCCTCCTGCTTTTAAGGAAATATGCAGTTTCTTCAGACTTCTATGCAATACGACACCAATATTGGACTCACTGACGCCCATGATCTGTGCGACTTCGGAATTTTTCAGTCCAGCCCCATATTTCATTGCAATGATATTACGTTCCTTCTCACGTAGCTTGGAGAGCGCCTTGAACAGTGCTTGATTATTATCCTCACGAATCGCCAGTTCCTCCGGAGACGGCTTGGGAAATATGAGCTCCAGCAAAGAATCTAGTGAGGTGTAGCTTCTTTTCTTCTGCCCCCGGAAGTAATCCGTCACAGCGTTCCTTACAATGGCAAACAGCCAAACCTCAAAATTCGATTTTTCTTCTGAAAAGCTATAATACTTACACATCACCGTCTCAAACACCTGACTGCAAATGTCCTCCGACACGTGGTGATTATTAATACGATAACTAATATATTTGTAAACACGTTTGTAGTACGTATCGTACATCCGGGTAAATTCCTCTTTTGACATCATGGCACCACGTGATCTTTCGATATTCTTGTAACGGTCCGCAGTACCCTGGATAACTTCCATCTTCACCCTCCTTCCACCTCACCTTCATCGAAAAGCTAAACAAATTGCGCAATTTGTTGTGAAGAAACTTACATAAGTTAATACGTAGAAAAGCCCAAACCATTAACAAATCTTTTGATAATTGTGGGATGGTGGGAAACTATCATACAACTTATAGTTCACCATATGGAGACGGAGGACCTTTTTCAGTGATCGTTCATAGGCTTAACAAACACAACACAAAAAACGCAACCCCGAAAGGCTGCATTAATGTTAATGCCTAACTTCCTTCTCTCCCTAGCCTAATTAATTATTTTTGCAGGTGCAAGCTTTAGTAATTCTACGGTTAGGCGTTGCTCCGCTTCCTCATCAATACGATACCCATCTGCTTCTAACCGTTCTATTTGCCGATCTAAGAAATAAACGTATTTAAAATCTCAGTAGCACCTAATACAGACAAGACGGGTTTTAATGCATATTCAATGGCTAGAAGATGGCCTAACGAACCCCCAATAGCAATAGGAACAATTCGCTTACCAGCCAGCACTTTTTGCGGAAGGAGATCTACATAGGTTTTTAAGATCCCCGTGCTTTATATATAGGCGTTAATATGTCAACAATATCTGCTTCTTCCACTAGCGCATTAGCCTCTAGAATCTCCTCGCTGGCAAAATTGGCCGTAAGCAAATCAACTTGCAGATAGCTCATGGACATAGATCGAATGATGCCCAATCCCCTCTTGCTCTAAAAATCTTCCAACCTGCTGATGGATAGCAGTCAACCGGGACTTTCTAGTATTTCCTCCATTAATAATGACTGCTTCGCTCATTACACATTCCCTCCTGTGCTCGCACCGAAGAGAGAAAATAGCGCTTTAAGCATAGCAAAACCTCGTCTGATCTAGATTTACAATATGTATGATTATTTAACAATATAGTAATATATACATTTATTTGGATTTTTTCGAATAAACAGCATCGAAAAAAGAAAAAACCCCAAACATATACAAGAAAAAAGACTGTCGCATGTACAGTCCGAAAATAAAGTATGCGTTTATCCACTTTGGTTCCGATACCTATGTATTTTCCGGCAGCTATAGGGCATGCCTTAGTCCGAGAGAGCTGAAGGAACAGTAAAGGCATTTGCAAGCTGCATGCCATCCTTTAGTCCTTGTAGATATAGACGTTCATAAAGAACGGCTTGCTTCAATTGAAGCTTATCCTCCCAGTACTCAAACTCTGGCATACGTGCAATGTCCATGGAGTCAAACAACGCTTGAAAAGCTTTGCGCTCTTCTTCAAAAACATGTCTAGGCTCGGATTGATGTTCAATCTGTGCGGTCACCTCATCAAATCGACCTTGAATTGTCTGTAAAAACCATACCGGAAAGCCCACCACATCTCCTCCAAGACAAAAGTTCAAACGAAAAGACGCTGTATGTCCAACTTTTTCTTGATACATCCGATTAATGAGTTCGTCCATCTTACGGCTCTGGGCCTGAACCGCTTCATTACTGCTTAACGGAATTCCCTGCTCCAGTGATTTCTGTCCGAGTTCATTCAGCTTGCGCTTTTCCTCCTCATATTTGTACTTCAAATGTTGCATTGCACCCCCACCTTCTTGGAAAAGCTATGTCTGTAGACATTTTCATTTACACTGATTATGAATAGTTTTTATTTCCTCTTCTTTACGTATAACTTTTTTAAAGTAAATCTATTAGTGCCACTCAAGAATGGGATAAAAATATACGTTAGCAAGAACAATAAGTTTCTAAGTGTTACGCATATGAGTACCATACTTGGGAATATTATACGGTACGCTTATACGTATAGTCAAGATTTAAACTCAGAACAAGCGAGGAGATTCTAGTGGGAAAGAGAGTTATCGTGAAAATATCTCAGTTGACGAAAAAGCATGGTATCTCTCTACGAGAGTTGTCAAGAATATCCGATGTTAGACATGCTGCTTTGAGCGAATTAGCCAACAATAAAAGAGAAGGTATTAACTTTAATCATATTATTAGAATAGCAGAGTCATTAGAGATTACCGATATTCGAGAGATTATTGATTTAGTTGACACTGGAGATACAAATTGACCAGTAATACTGCGAGTAATCTCATGGTCAACTTTCTAGGAATTAAATATCAAGTTAAAAATCAATAAAAAAACGAGAATACCTGATTCTAATACGTCAGATGATATTCTCGCTTTTTCACCTTCAATCATTTACTTCAATCTTTTTTATCTGTAGTTCGTTCTTCCGCACCATCAGTATTATGACTCAACCCGATCTACTACTACATTTTTTACAGCATCGCTCACCAACACAGCCACTCTCCAAATGGGATGAATGTCCGGTGTGAACAACTTTATACGATGAATCTCCAACAAAGTTTGATATATGTCCGATACTCTTCTCCCGGATGATTGAATCCATAACCACCATTTATACGATTTGATATGTATTCTTTAATTCTAGTAGCGAAATCAATCTGTACACCTTCTAATAATACGTTGAGAGAAGGAGTCAACGGATCGAGCACAACAATCTCATCAATTTTATAAAGAAACTCCATTTCTCCACCACCACTAGATCTGAAAGTTATGTATATTGGAGTTTTATATGAAAAACCCTTCGCAGTATGTGGGCACGCATGAACAAAGTAATTTTTCGTTAACTCATACGTCTTACCCGCAGCAACCGACAGAACTTCAACCTCGTAGTATTTCATTCCTTTTCTCACCCCTATAATAAAATCTATAAATTCTGTTGCAATTGTTACATCCTCACATTTTCTTTTCTCTAGACTAATTACATCGTTTATCAATTCTATAATATCTGTCCAAGTAAGGCTGACAAATCCATTCTCAGGCGGATGAAGAACTTTATACTTTGTTAAAGTTACACCTATCTTAGGCACATTAGCGTCGAGCGGAAAATTTGTTGGATCAAGATACGACTCCAGTTGCCTTGTGATATCCTTTTGCAGTACAGAAGCACTTACACTCTTTGCTTCAATTACTATAACTAGTTTTTTGGTGTTCCCGTGGAATAAAGACAAAGTAATATCGCGTCTTATTTTCTTTAATCCAGCTGATAACATTTCTGCGTCTACTTGGACAAAATCGATTCCCTGCTTAAATTCTGGATACTTATATTTAGTCAGACGATAAATTACTTTTAAAAACAGCTGTATCAAGTTAGGATATCTTGAGAGTCCTTTGGTCTGCTTCGTCTCTGTATCCCCATGTAACAAATCAAAAAAGGTTGAATGGTAATCCGTATTTCCTTCATGATAAAGACGTAGCATAGTTTTCATTATCGATTCTCCCATACAAGATAAATAGGTTTCGTATTCACTAGATGCTATCATTCATTCGATGAATAGTCTGTCAGAAGTCTTTCATAATATCCCTCAGTAGCCCAAATCCCCAATACTATAATAGAATAGTATTATAAATGCAGAATTGACTTCACAAATACTAAACTGCATAACCGGAGGGACTTATGAAAAAACATATCTACGTAGTTGGAGCTGTCATCATCGAAAATAATAAGATCCTCTGTGCCCAGCGCGGGGCTACTAAAACACTAGCTTACAAGTGGGAATTCCCTGGCGGCAAAATTGAGGAAGGCGAAACACCTCAGGCTGCGCTAAAGCGCGAAATTAACGAAGAAATGAACTGTGCGATTGAGATTGGTGAAGAAATTGAAACTACCATACATGAATACGACTTTGGCTTTGTGCATCTGACTACTTTCTATTGTCACTTACTAAGTGGGAAGCCTACCTTAACTGAGCATGTTGCAATCCAGTGGTTATCTGCTCATGAACTGATGTCTCTAGATTGGGCTCCAGCTGATATTCCTGCTGTACAAAAAATCCAGAAGAAGCTGACAATATAAAATGGAAAATTCAACTGAGCATTTGAAAAGCACATTAAGCTGGGCGTTTATTGACCATCAGCAGGATTCATTGGATCAATACAAGCCTAGGCTTCTAGTCAATAATAAAGAGACCAGCGATTTTGTTCTTACTCCTTTGTTGGAAGAACTAGATCGCTGCCAGTCCTTTATTTTTTCGGTTGCTTTTATTACAGAGAGTGGACTAGCCACCTTGAAGTCGCATTTGGCTGATCTAAAAACGCGCGGAATAACAGGCAAAATCCTTACCTCAAATTATCTGAACTTCAATCAACCCAAAATCTATAAAGAGCTACTAAAAATCACAAATGTTAGCGTGCGCTTAACGGATCTAAGTGGATTTCATGCCAAAGGCTATGTTTTCCAACATGAAGATCATTCCACTATCATTATGGGAAGCTCCAACCTAACCGCTGCTGCTTTAAAAGCCAACTATGAATGGAACGTGAAGCTAACCTCTTTTAAAGATGGAGGGCTCCTAGGACAATTTCATAATGAATTTGAAAAGGTATGGCAAAAGGCTGTCCCATTAACGGATAAATGGATCGAATTATATCAAATTTTCTATGAAGAAGCTCAAAAAGCAAACCAAAAGATGAATATAGCGTTACCTCTAATTCCTGAAACTATCCCACAGACTGTTTTCAGTAGCATTTCACCCAATAAAATGCAAGAGAGTGCGCTTAAGAATCTACAGGAGCTTCGCAGCACCGGAGCGCATCGAGGTTTGGTTATTTCGGCAACAGGAACAGGGAAAACCTACCTCTCTGCATTTGACGCAAAGAACTTCGCACCAAGTCGAATGCTATTTATTGCACATCGAGAACAAATTTTGCATAAGGCTATGACTGATTATCAACGAATTATAGGTGGGAAAGATAGCGATTACGGCATTTTATCAGGTACAAGTAGAGATACGGATGCCAAATACCTTTTTGCCACCATCCAAACGATTTCTAAACTCTCAACATTAACAAGTTTTGATCCTAAGGCGTTTGAGTACATACTAATTGACGAAGTTCACAAAGCGGGAGCCCATTCTTATCTTAAAGTTATTGAACATTTTGAACCAAAATTCCTGCTTGGCATGACTGCAACTCCAGAACGAACGGATGACTTTAATATCTATGAGTTATTCGACTATAACATCGCCTATGAAATTCGTCTGCAGGAAGCTTTAGAAGAGGATATGCTGTGTCCCTTTCACTATTTTGGTGTCACTGATTTTGAATATAACGACCAAATGATCGACGATACAACGATGCTCTCTCAATTGGTTACGAACGAAAGAGTTTCTTACCTAATCGAAAAAATCGAATATTATGGACACTCCGGCGAAACGGTAAAGGGATTAATCTTTTGTAGCCGTAAAGAAGAAACTTTAGAGCTATCTCGTATGTTAAATGAAAGAGGTTATCGCACAAAGGCATTAACAGGAGATGACTCTCAGGAAGTTCGTATGCAGTGTGTAACAGACCTTGAAGCCGGGTACCTGGACTATATCCTAACGGTGGATATTTTTAACGAAGGAATCGACATTCCTTGTATTAACCAGGTCGTGATGTTGCGACAAACCCAGTCTAGCATCGTCTTTGTTCAGCAATTAGGACGTGGTCTGCGTAAGCACTCGGATAAAGAGTTCGTCACCATCATCGACTTTATCGGTAACTATAAGAACAACTATTTGATTCCAGTAGCCCTCTCCGGAGACAAGTCTCAGAACAAGGATAATATCCGTCGTCATATGAAGGACACTAGTTATATTAAAGGCGTCTCAACAATCAATTTCGAAGAGATTGCAAGGCAACAAATTTACCGCTCGATTAGCAACAGCAATTTAACAGCTCTCAAAATCCTTAGAGAAGAGTATTTCCAACTCAGAAATAGACTGAATCGAATTCCTCGATTAATCGATTTTATTGAAAATGATTCAATTGATCCACTTATTTTTACTGAGGAACACTTTAGCTATTATCACTTTTTACAGAAGATCAAAGAAACAGTGCCACATCTATCCGAGCACGAGAGAATGTATGTAATAATGTTGTCCGCTGAGATCCTAAATGGAAAACGCAGACATGAAATCATCGTGTTGAAGCTACTATTAGCAAATGATCAGGTTACTCATGAAGAGTACATAAATGCCCTGAACGAAAGTGGTTGTTCAACGGATTCCGAAACAATTGACTCAGTTAAACGTGTTTTAGATTTGTCTTTTTTCACTGAGGCGGTGAAGAAGAAATACGGTAACACTGCTATAGTGGAGTTCACAACAGATCAGTATTTTGCATTCCACCCGGCGATGGCACAGTCCTTACAGAACAACTCTTATTTCAGAAACATGATCCTAGATATCGTTCAGACCGCTTTTCATAAAAATGAGCAGTATGTATTTAGCGAGCCACTAACTCTTTATCAAAAATACTCCCGCAAAGATTCCTGTAAATTATTGAATTGGCATAGCGACGAAAGCTCTACCATGTACGGATACAAGACGAAGCACCAGACCTGCCCAATCTTTGTAACCTATCATAAGCATGAAGAGGTGGAAGCGAGCACGAACTATCAGGAGGAATTTGTGAGCCCTGAGGTCCTGAAGTGGTCCACAAGAAGTAGACGAACTCTTGAATCCGATGAGGTTAGAACGATACTTGAAGCGGATCAACGAAACATCGACCTGCATGTATTTGTGAAAAAGGACGATTCGGACGGAACGGAGTTTTATTATCTGGGTAAAGCACATCCAGATCAGAAAAGTGCTGTTCAGGCGTCTATGGTCGATAAAAATGGGACATCCATATCGGTTGTGCATATGGATTTGGTATTGGAGCGTTCGGTGGAAAGTAAGTTGTATGGGTATTTGACTCGGGGTTAGGATTGAGTTGTGGTATTGTTCAATATAATCGGCCGCTGCTCTAGCCAAATGATAATTAAATAGGAAAACCTAGAGTAACGTTGATCTTAGTCATTAACATGAGCGATAACCATTAAGAACAACGAAATAGACCATCCTACAAAGGGATAGGTGTATTTCTCTTACCTGAACAATTACATAAAAAATCATTTCAAACATATTGTACAGAAAGTTGTGTTACCATACGGCATTCTTCGTCATTTTGCAACTTTATCTTCTTCTGTATACACAGTGAAAAAAATGTATTGGGACTATTTTAATATCTTTAGTCCACAATACCATTTTTTCATTATTCACACTATTGAAGCAAGAGTAAAAAAAACAGAACACCTTTTGACTTCATGATGCATCAGTTACTCATTATCAATGAAGACATTGGACGAATTAAAACGGACTGTATCAAACATATATAAAATACTCCTTTAGTTAAAAACTTGGGCGTAATTAGACGTATTACAAGAAGTGCATTATAACACTTCATAACGTGATGTATTATCATTCGGCATGATTCAAAATCATGTGCTGTATTTTTCGTATGACCTTTCAGGAATTGATAGATCATAACACTCTAAAGGAGGGACTAAAGATAAACTGTATAGTATTTGGTTTAGAAATAATAATGTTTCTTGATATCAATACCTACTCAAACAAGTTTAGATCATGATTTCAAATTAAATGCTATACTTCGCATTCACTAACTTAATTGATCTCGATTCAAGTACCGCGAAGAAGGTGATACTTGACGTTACCTTAATAGTCGAAAGTAAAACTGATTTCACTTCCTTTACACTATCCTTATGCTAGACATTACTAAAATCAAGAATGAGGATAGACATAAGTTGTTAAACATAATAACAGACTTAACATCAAGCGTAGCTAATTAAAATAAGGGTAGCTCTGAGGAGCTACCCTTTAACAATTTGAATCCTTAATTTATATATTTATTTCACCGGTTTAACGGTGCAATCCGACCTGTCGGTTTTCTTATTACATTGCTTCTTACTAACCGCATTTCTACCTATAAGCCTTCAAGCCTCAACAAAGCTAGTTCATATATTAAGTATGAACTTCTGTTGAGTTTCTAGGTCTAAACTCAATATTTAATTTTTCTTTTAAGTATTGTTTTAAAACAAACACTTCAATTTTATGTGGGTTTCTTGGTTCATCCAAGAAATATTTGGTGTACTCTCCTTGTTGAGTTGGAGCTAAAATTATCATTTTTCGCTTTTCTCTATTAATATCTTCGATAATATCTCCATGTTTTATATCTGTATCCCAACAAATAATACTATGTAAATTGACAAAGGAATGATTAAAGTTATTTTTCAGGAAGTTTTTGAACTCAACGTAAAAAAGTTTTGATTGATAAATTGGTGTTGTATGGTCGCCTTTTACGATTACATCTATCCCAGCATGAGTATCATAATCTAAAATTTGAAAAGGAAATATGACTGGATTTATAGTTGTCAGTTGAATCGTTAAGGCGAAAACACCGCTTTCTCTTTCTGGTTGAACTAAAGTATGACCTTCATAAAATGCAATATTAGACTTATTTATCTTATCTTTACGCCAATCAAAGTCCTTTTTCTCTTTTTCCGTTGTTCGATAACCATCAGCTTCTTCTTCTAACCATTCAAGCTGTCTCCAATCATCACTTTCAATAATTTTTGAATACATTTCGTCATAAACAACTTGTTTAATGTCGTTTAATATTTCCTGAGGCGTGTTTTCTACTGATCCTCTGTTTGCAGTGAGCCTTAAATCCTGACAATTCAAGAATGCATGAAATTTTGTATATTCAGACCCTTTATATGTAATCCATTCGTTTTTTCTTTGAATCGGTATATAATCTTTACATAACCAAATTCCATATCTTTCTTGAACGGTATATGAACCAGTAGGTGCTGTATAACCTCTTCTTCTAAGCATATTATTATAGCTCTGTTTAACCTTGTTTCCCTCAATATAAAAAACAGCTTCATACTTAATTTCGGGGAAATTCTTAAGTTCCCCTACCTTAACGATTTTTTTGCAGTAGTATTCTGGAGCATTGATTGTATATTCATCAAATAATTTATTTACATCGTGATTTTCCAAAGGAAATACATGACCGAAAGATAATTCTTCATACTCAGAAGCATTTAAACCTTTTAAATAAAGTTTGGTATTATTAAGCTCGTTCTTATCAAAATGTAGTTCAATTGATCCAAATTTTGTATACCAATTAATATAATCTTTTAGTATTTCATGCGTGAATTTATCCCTTCGATTGTTGTTGTACCCCCTAATGATAACTTCTGTTCCATAATCACTAACATCTTGAATCTCTTTTGTCACATGGACAATTGGAATCTGTCTATCATACAAAGTTTTGTATGGCTCAATTACTCTAGCAGTATGCTTTTCTTTTCCCTTTCTAGTGATTACTTCAATGCTCTTACTGTTTAAATAAACTTTTGTGCCATGCCCCTTTTCTCCGATGGATTCATTATCTCCCCTTCTTAAGGAGTTCCCCAAATCAAAAAATGATTGTAAGCCTTCTATATCCATTCCTCTTCCGTTATCTTTTATTATAATTTGTAAGATACTCTCCCCATATTCTCGAATCACTTGGAAGGAAATCCATATCTTATTTGCTTTTGCATCAAAAGAGTTACTAATAGCTTCTCTCACTAATTCAAGTGGATTGGAGAAGTCGTTTGCGATTTCAATAAACTCCTGTGTTTCATCGACCTTGGGTCTTATTGTAAACTCAACGGCTTCTATCGCTTCATTTGACTGCTCCATAAATATTTCCCCTTATACATTTTTTCGCCTTTATATTCCATAATAATCCAATCATTATGGTAAGTCATTATTATTATTGAAAACCTTCGCTAAATCAACATTCATATATACACGTAACAACTTCAAATGTCCCCAAAGTCGGTTGATGGAAGTGCTTACGCATCAATTAAAATGGTATTGTCCGTAAATTGTGTTAGCTCTCCCACTACCACCTACATTCGAGCGTTCAAAAGGCATAATAATAAAAGAATGATTTTATCCCATAATCAGAAATCCCAGAAGTCTCTATAAAGGCAATAGGACATCCTCCAAGCCCCGAGTTACGATGCCCCTTCACCCCCCTTATCGGTGCTTGTTGGACACCTACTGTTTCAATACTCAGTTTTCATTGGTAATCAAACCAAAACTCCATTCAAAAATGCGCTCTCCTCTAGAAATGAAAGATCTACAATAAATCCCTTGATAGATCAAGCTCTATAAACTCTAATGTATTATCGTATTGGAAAAATTAACAGGACTCTGTCTTTAGGTTACTACTGTAACCTAAATGACATTTTATGAAAGCGATCGCAGTTACAGTAAAAATAAAAAGCACTCCTTAGAAGAGCTCAATACCGTTACTTCTCCTTTAATTTTTCATCCAAAACTAACAGTGAGCAGTATTCCACATGTGTCGAGTAGACAATGGGAACAAACTTTATACGATGTGTCCACTTCAAATGATGTGAAATTTAACTCTACCCGATAACCCTAACCGCATTCTCTTTAATCTGCGTAACCATCTCTACAAGTCTTCGTTGCTTCATCCCGTCAAATAGCTTGATGAAACTCTGCGGCTTGTCAAAGGGCGGCTTAATCAGTTCAGACACATTGTCGATATAACCGTTCTGAACTATATAATCAATTACCTTTTTAACAAAGACAATCTGCCCCTGACTCAGCGACTGATCATTGATAAATTCCGAAAAAGCAGCCGTTGCCGCCTCATATTCCAGCTTGGCAATTTTGCGCACCAGCAAGCCAAACGGAGTGTCCTTAAATTCTCGCTGATAATCCTCTGCCGTGCCAAGTTCGCCTGTAAAGATTTTCTCCAAGGCTTCATAGTCCAGCGCCGTTAACGGAATATTATTTCGGAGCTTGTGAATCACAAGATTGTCCCGGTTCTTCTCAATATAGCGGTTGACCTTGAGCTTATAATCCTCAAAGGTATAGGCCTCATACATTGCTTTCCCCTCGTGGACTTCAAGAACCTCATCGGCGAGGTTGGTATAAATCGGATTCCTGCCGCCTTCATCCACGATAAATTTAATGAGACTACGTAGCTCTGTACGTACTTTTTCAAAATTCAGTATATTAGCGCTTTCCCAGAACTCGTCCGTACCTATGGTTTGGATAATCGTCAATTTTTGTCTAACCTGCGGTATAGTTGCACGCTGCAATAGGGTGGTAGCTACCTCTATCAGTTGCTTCTTTCCCTTCTTGTATTGAGGCGATTCCTCAACCTGTGCAAGCATTAGACCATATATCAAATTATCAAAACGTTTGGCATGCTCATCTACATCATCCATGTAAACAATAGGCGAGAGATACTTAATCAGATTGGATTGATCCTGCTCCAGTAGGCAGACAAAAGCCGCATTATGTTTATACTTCTCTATATATTGCAGCTGCATTTTTACAGATATTAATTCCGTATTAAGGGCTTGAATTTGTCCTATTACTATTTCTATCAAATCAGCACGAATCAATTGATAGGGTTCATCTATAAAGATAGACTGCTGCATATGATGAATTAACCGGACCCGCTTTGCATAAATAGCTTCAGACAAGCTGTGCGCTTCATTCCCCTGCAATCCCTCCTTATGTTGACGGAAGAACTCAAAGTTACCTAAATAATCAAAAATAACAAAAAGTGTCTTGTCCTCTCCCTCTCCAAATAGATCTTTACGAAGCCTTGTCCCACGGCCTATCATCTGCCAGAACTTGGTTTTGGAACGAATCCGCTTGAAGAACACCAGATTGACGATTTCCGGCACATCTATACCTGTATCCAGCATATCTACCGTTACGGCGATATAAGGACTTTTGTCGGGTATTTTGAAATCTTCAATCAAGCTTTGCGTGTAATTATCCCCCGATACAATGCGCTGGGAAAAATCGCCTTTATATTGAGGATACAGTTTATTAAATCGATCTACGATGTACTGTGCATGTTTTTTGGTTTGCGCAAAAATAATCGTTTTTCCCAGTCGGTCTCCTCCTGACACTTTAATACCCTGAGTCATTAGATCCTCCAGCACTCGATCCACAGTTGCCTGATTAAAAATAAAATCGTTGATTGCTGGAGAGGGGATGAATTCGGGCATCTCGCCATCATCATCTGTAAAATCCTCTTCATATCGCGCCTTATCATCCTCAGAAAGAGTCTCATACGTGATGCCCTGCTCCAGAAACTTCGTCGTAACTTCAATATTATGATAAGGCACCAGAACGCGGTCGATCTCTACAGCTGTCTCGTAAGGATAAGCATAGGTCGGCACACCGCTCTCCATCTCGAAGAAATCATAGGTATTACGATCCACTTCCGTCTTGGGTGTCGCTGTCAGCCCTACAATAATGCCGTCAAAATATTCAAATATGGTACGGAATTTCTTGAATATACTCCGGTGTGCTTCGTCCACGATAATTAAGTCGAAGTGAGCAGGAGTAAATAAACGCTTACCGTCATCGCTTTTAGCGCTATCGATAGCATTCAGCATCGTTGGATAGGTGGAAAAAACAATACGAGCCGTCTTATCATCCTTATTGCTAAGCAGATTACAAAGAGACATATCCGGTAGGTAGTTCTTAAAGTCGTCCTTCGCTTGTTTGACCAAGGCTTTTCTGTCGGCCAAAAATAGGATGTTGGTCACATATCCACCACGAGATAACACATCGGTTAGACTGGAGGCTGTTCTTGTCTTCCCGGTTCCTGTCGCCATAACCAGCAAAGACCGTCTATGACCTGTCCCAATATTCTCGCATACCGCACGAATCGCTTCTTTCTGGTAGTAACGGTCTGTGATGTTATCATCAATAACCATTTCATCCAAAACCTTGCGTTCCTTCCGCCGATTCATCAGCTTCTGCAAATCTGACTTGGAGAACACACCGCTTACCTTACGCTGTGGAGAGGTAATGTCATCCCACAGATTGGTTTCGAATCCGTTGGTAGTGAACATCATGGGTCGTCTGCCGGTCATTTGCTCCAGACAATCTGCATACAGCTTGGCCTGATGGGTTCCGACCTTCGGATCCTTGGATGTACGCTTTGCTTCAATGATCGCCAGAGGCAAGCCATCCTTGCCATAAAGCACATAGTCGGCATATCCTTTTCCCTCATTATTAGGCATCCCGTACAGTTCTACTTCTTCTCTTACATCACCACCGATTGTCCAGCCAAGTAGCTTCAGGTCTACATCTATGTATTTCTTTCGAGTGCGGAACTCCGAGATATCCTCAGGGGTAAAATGACGCTCTTCCTGATGCTGCTCTTTATCTGCGGTAAGCTTGTCACTCATCGCCGCGATCTGGGCACGCAGAGCTTCTATTTCAGATTCCTTTTGCTCGATTAAGCTGTCTTTCTCTTTGATCTTGGCTTCATCCAGAATTACCTTCTCTACAGGAATATTACTCTCTGCGAAATGGCGTTCTTCATAGTTAGCACCATAGCAATAATCAATCCACTGCACGAATTCAAATAAAGCGGCCAGTGACAACACTGCATCACTGCTACTGATCGCCTTATCCGTATGTACCGCAAGGTTCCCCAGCTTGATAATATAAGAAAGCTTGCCCCAAGTCTGGTTGTCCATCGCAAATTTAAAAGTAGGTTCATGAATCAATGCCTGCAAATTGTCCTTATACGGCATGGTAATGGTGTTATCAGCAGCGTAAACCCATTTCACAGCAAGCTCAAAAGCCTTACGACTACCTACCGCCGCCATTGCCGGAGAGGTGGCAAGCACCCTCTCCGCTTCAATGGAAGCTGTAGCAAATAACTTATATTCCGTTTGTCCCTGTAAGAATTCAAAATTAGCAGGCATTGGATTCACCTCACGGGTAGAATGTGGTGGAGATTAATTGAATAATGAAAAATGATTAGGATAAGCTATAGCTCGTTATTCGAAGTACTCGCTCATTAGGCTGTCGAAGAGGTGCTGTGTCTCTTCAATGGCCTTTTTCACGAGGGATTTTTGTTTTTCTATTTTATTTACTATAGTCGCGAATTGACTTTGGAGTTCTAGTGGTGGAATTGGAATAGCAAGTTTTCTAACAATCCCCACATTCAGAATATCCATAGTTCCACCTCTTGACACCTCAGACAATCTATTTTTAAGGCTATCGGAAACAAAATAATATTTAAAATAAGTTGTGTTCACAATTTCTTTATCGAACGTTATTTTCATCAACCGTGGATTAATTATTCCCTTCTCGAATTCTTTCGGAATAATAATCAATTTACCATAAGTTCCAACTAGGCTGATTAATACATCGTTTTCTTGTATAGCACAGTTCTCTAGTTCCTTATACTTACTCTCAGAAATATAATAGTCTCCAAAGTTTGGGTCATCTTTTATTACCTGTTCTTGTCCATAAATTTTGTAACCTTGTTCAACATAAAATTCTTTCTTTAATGCAGATCCAAACGGCCCTGCTTTTATAGCATTTTTCTCTTTAGAAACAGTATCCTCGACAAGAGGCATACTCCAACCTTTATCATTAGCAACGGGATCACCAAACATTTCATAAAAGGTAGCTTTGATCAGATTGTCCAGCTCTGAAAGCTGATGTTTACGCATGGCAAGCAGTTCTGCGGCGGTGTCTAATGTTTTGGCAATTTGCTTTTGAGTTCCGAGCGGCGGTTTGGGAATATCAATTGATTTTAGTACACCGCTATTAATCCCTTGGATTGTTGCCCCCCGCTTTTGAGTATCAAAATATCGATTGTAGCTATTTATGCTATGGAGAATATAAGGCTTGTAAAAATGTTCCTCATTAATATTCTCAATTGAGATAATATCTTGGCTGGTGCACATAGGCACTGTATTGATTGAGACTTTCCCTACTCCGACCCTAGTCCCTATCATAATTGAATTTTTCGAGATTAACTTTGTTGCACTATTAAATACAGCTTCCTGTGAAATATATGTGGTTGCATCATCTTCATCAATAAATGTTTTGCCAAGAGAAGTGGTTGTAATCCAAGGGATCTCCCCTTCAAAATATTCCGGTTTACTTCTTGTAGGGGTCCCACCACTCTTAAAATCACCTATATCACCCAACTTAACCTTTTCCCACTTACTCACCCAGCAGCCCCCTCAATTCCTCCATCTTGGAGACAATATTAAGGTTCAACTCATCTAATCGAGTCATGATTACTTCCGGCTTGTCGTACTCTACCTTTTCATATACAACTTCTTTATATCTATTAATAGATAGATCATAGTCATTCGCTTCAATTGCAGACTTATCCACTAGGAAGCTTGGCTCTTTCGGCTGGCGGTCTGCTTCGCCTTCAAGATTATGATAACGGGCAATGATATCCGGAATATCGTTAGCCGCAATAGGGGAACGTTTGTCATCCAGTGAGTACCCGTCTGCCTTCATATCGTAAAACCATACTTTATCCGTGCCGCCTGCACCTGTTTTGGTAAACAAGAGAATTGCGGTGCTAACGCCTGCATAGGGTTTGAACACACCGCTTGGCATGGAGATCACCCCCTGAAGCTGATGATTCTCTACCAGCTCTTTGCGAAGTGATTTATGCGCCTTGGTCGAACCAAACAGAACGCCGTCCGGCACGATACAAGCGCAGCGTCCGCCTTTACGAAGAATGCGCAAGAAGAGAGCTACGAATAAAAGCTCCGTTTTTTTGGTATCTGTAACTGTTCTTAAGTTATCATTGATACTCTCAATGTCTACGGTTCCAGTAAACGGAGGATTAGCAAGTACAATATCATAAGCAGATGCAGTATTATTCTGTCTGGAGACACTATCCACATAATCTATATTCGGCTGGCTAATCGAATGGAGCATCAGGTTCATGGCAGACAGGCGAAGCATCGTTCTGTCGGTGTCAAACCCAGAGAACATCTCACCTGCGAAATGCTCCCACTGCTCACTGGTCATTTCCGCTTCATATTTTTCACGAATATATTCGGCAGAAGAGACAAGAAAGCCGGCTGTACCGCAAGCCGGGTCAACGATCTTATCATTAGGGGTGGGCGCAAGCAAATGGACCATCAAGTCGCGAATATGCTTGGGTGTTCTGAACTGACCGTTTTGTCCAGCCGAAGCCAGCTTGCCTAGCATGTACTCGTAAAGATCACCTTGCATATCCAAGTTTTTAATATCATGTTCATACAGTTCATCAAGACCTGTAATCATCTTTTGCAATACCTGAGGTGTTGGAACCAGAAACATGGCATCCTGCATATAACGCGAAAATGCTGTCATGTTCGTTCCATTCATTGCTTTGATAAAAGGGAATACCTTTGTGCCGACAATATCATAAATGATCCGGGCATCTTTGGTTTTGAATTTACTCCAACGCAGTTCTTGTCCCTCTTCGTCCTGTGGGAAAATCTTCGGCATGGCTTCACCGCTTAAAGCTTCAAAACTCTCATTCTCCAATTCCTTCTCATCGAGAGAACGGATAAACATTAAGTAGGTAAGCTGTTCAATAACCGTTAAAGGATTACTGATCCCACCCGCCCATATATCAGACCATATTTTATCAACCTTATTGCGAACTTCTCCTGTTAGCATCCATATTGCTCCATTCTATTCCATAATCACTCTTTATTCGATAATACTCCCTATATTATACACCTATATTCTCAATCAAAGTATCTAGGTTCCCTATACTACGGTTGCCCTCAGTCAGATCTATAAAAAGATGAACCTTGAAAATCAAAGTTATCATTATTACAAACCTCTCTACTTATAATCATTATAGATTTATGATGAACGACTACATGTAGAACTTTCGCTGTAACTCCCCAAATTTAGTTTTTATAATATCCCAAATGGAAAAATTATGATATTGTAAATCGATATTACTTTTTTGTTAAGTTCCATACTTCTAGTAAACAAATTGAGGTGATGATATTGTTAAGGTTATTTCTGGGGTTATCTTTATTAGCAGCTGCGATATTAAAAATCTTAGGAATAGCAAAAATTACAGAACCCTATGTCTTTGGCTTTTCATTAAGTGTATTTTTTATGTCTTTGGTAGGATATATTGATGATCCCTTAAAAGAAATACAAAACAAAAAAAGTTTTAGTCTTTTGCTTAAAAACATACTTTTACTTCTAAGTATACTTTCTTTTACCCTAGTCCCTTTAATTTACAATATAGGAGCTATACAAGACTTAGTTAAAATAATTGACAATGATACATTCTTATTATTTGGTATTGCATTTAGCTTTCTGACTTTATTTTCTGGAGATAGAAACCTAAAACAGTTAAAGAAACTACTAGAGTCGGAAAAACAAAGTGCAGTAAACGTGAAAGTTAAAGAAATTCTAGAGAAAGTAGACTCTATTAGAGAGCATAAGAAGAGTTGAAGGAGGGGTTTAAGTGTTCCAAGAAACAATTAATGCAAATTTAGAGAAGAGATTGGATATCACCTTTACCCGGCAAAACGATGAATTACTGAGCCCGTGGGAGATTTCTCATTTCATTAATCAATTTTCTAGCAATTACTATAAAAATGAACTATTAATTTCTATATCTAAAGCACTAAACTCTGGTATCCAAGCAGAAAACATTTTTGTACTTGATGATTCTTTTAATATTAACATTACATATTCTAAGTTAGATATCATTGATTTAAATACAACAAGAGGAATTAAACAACTTTATCATCTTGGAAAACCAGTTAGTTTATTTCCAAATGGACATATCCATGCTGTTAATATTATATTTCATTTCTTTAGAACTTTAAATGAAATCATATATAAATTAACTCATAAAAGAATTACTAAAAAAAGTCTGAAGTCCTATGTAAATCAACAAAGTGACGTTGGAACATTAGAGAAACTAATTCAAATGAAAGAGTTAGCATATTCCATTCTAAGTCAGTTAAACATTAAAGATAAAATAGTTGAAATTGAAAAAGCTTACGATATAGTCGTCTCAAAAGTAAAAAATTATCAAAATGACCAATTTGAAATAGCATTATTACAGCACAGTTTTTCTGAAAAAGATTACTCCCTTTTGAAGAAAGAGAACTACAGCAAATTAGAGTCTAAGTATTTCAATTCATTTTTCCAAGAATTTAAGAGTAATTCTCGACCTGTTGTTGGTATCTACTTCCCTGATTCAAACAAAATACAAATACTTTGTGTTAATCACATTAATAAAACAAAGAGGGATAGTAGATTTTTAGATTTAAAGCAGTTTTCACATAATAGTCCCTATGTTGTTGAGATTTTGGTTGGCATTAGTGTTGCATTACCATTAATGAAGGAAATAAAATTCCATTTAGACGAATATAAGTTAAAACAACGCCAAGAAAAAACATTCAAAGAAGAAACCGAGTTAAATAGTCGACTAGAGGAAATGTACGAAATTCTAGCGGACATCTCCAACGATGATGGATTAAAGGCAATTGATAATGTTCAAAACGAGTACTTAAAAAATAAATTAAACGATACAAAGAATAAAAACGATGAAAAACTAAATGAACCGATAAAGAAATACAATTTCTTTCTATCAAAGATTTTGTATAAAGAATAACAGTTTACCCTCTCTTTCAGAGAGGGTTTTAATCTTTTTATTTCTATTTCCAACTAAAAACGATGGCACTACCTGATGTAGCTGTATTAACAACTGTTCTAAACTTGAATCGAGATCACTTTAATAACAACAAAGCATAAGTGTTTAAACTAATTCCCTGATTAATCCAAAATTTTAATATTACAAGTTGAGTGTCCGAATCAACATGCTACATGACAAAACCGCTCAAAGCTATAGCGCGGCAGAAAATATACAATACATAAGGATTTAGATAACTGCTTGATTTCTTTATCTGCGAATATTTTCTTGCTCATACCATTCCTCTTCCCTATCTTCTTTGTTATAAGCAAAAATACCCTACCGAGAGACTTTTTAAAAATGTCACTCGATAGGATACAGTTTAAATTGCAGTCTGGCTCTTTTTTCCTATCCTTAGTTTCGAAGTAATATGTAATTTAAACTCTAGCCGATAATCTTAAAGTAACTATATTCCCTATACTTCCACTTCCCTCAGTCAGATCTATAAAAAAAATCCGAACCGTAACTCCGTCATTACTTCTATACATAATAGTTACTCCAATTCCAAACATAGCAATTCTCCAATGATAGACCAGAAAATGTCCCATCCCAACCACAAAAAAGAGCGGATTCAGCTCTATCTCTGAATCGCCGCTCTTCCATTACTCATTTCGATCTAATCAATAAGCCCCGACTTCTGCAACAACCGCTGAATCAGTACTGCCACTTCCGCACGGGTAACATTAGCCTTTGCCTCCAGCTTATTATCGCCACGGCCGCTAATCAAGCCAGCTTTGGCTGCAAGCGCCAAACTATCCTTAGCCCAGACACCTATGTTGCCTGCATCTGTAAAGGCAGCAAGTATGCTTGTCGCATCCACTGTGCCAGTCTGGTCCGCAAGGCCGGTTAACTTCATCGCCTTAGCGATAATGTTCATGGCTTGCTCGCGAGTGATTGGAGCATTCGGCTGGAATGTCCCATTCTCAAAACCGGTGATCAGACCGTACTCGGATGCCGTTTCAACAGCACCTGCATACCAGCTATTCGCTGGTACATCCGCAAATGCTGTCTTCCCTTCCCCAAGCTTCAGTCCCAGACCGCGTACGATGATCGCCGCGAACTCCGCTCGGGTGATATCAGCATTCGGGTTAAACGTCGTTTGGTTCAATCCATTAATCACCAGACGAGATCCCATATCGTTCACTGCGTCCTTCGCCCAATGATTGTCCACATCCGCAAAAGTCAGCGGATGCCAGACCACCGAATACGAACTGTTCGTCACACTCTTAATAACTGCGTAGTATTTGCCGTCCTTCAGTACGAACTTGGTCGGTACATGGCGCACTGTGCCATCTGGCTCCACAACGACTCCAGTCGTAATCCGATTCGGAGCAATACCACCTGGAAGTGCAACTATCCGCTCCACGTATGCATTGAACTGACTCACTTCCACTGTCGATGTACCGTAAGTAGCGGTAACAGTGAAATCTAGTGACGGTGCAACGAGTGTGAAGCCACCTCTACTTGCCGCACCCGCCACTACCTGGTTCATGGATGCTGAGGTCTCACTGATTGTAATCTTTAGTTTGATATCTTCCAGCTTCAAGCCATTTCCAAGTTTCTCAGCTAACGCATCGATGTAGATTTCGTCGGCTGGCAAAGTATAAGTACCTTTGCTTGTCTGAAACACTAGGGTAGCCGATGCGTTCTCCATGTTCTTAATTATTTGACCATTTAACTCAGCGACGATGATGTTGGAATCCAGCGTCACAGGAACGGTCACCACCGCCCCTTTACCTTCCGCATCCAGCTTCGCTTGGAGTTTAGCTGGGTCGACGACGATAATAGTTGTTGCCACGTTCCCTAAGGCCGTTGTTGTTGCTTTACCCGCATTCTCTTCCTTACCGTTAACAAGAACGATCACATCGGTTACGACTGTGTTCGCATTACCGGGGGTTGTTCCGCTATTCGAGTTGCTTCCGGTTCCTGGGCTGACCGGATCAGTACCAGGTATTACGGTATCAGCCACCACAGCTGCTGTTGCACTACCGTATTTCACCACTTTACCGTCAGCATCTACCTCTGCAATCCCAATCGTATCCCCATTGGCCGCAGGAACCAATCCTTCAATGCCTACAAGCGTGTATCCAATCAGGACATCTCCCACATTTGGTACGACGATGCTACCAGCGCTAAAGTTCTTATAAAAGAGCTTATGTCCTTCAGCCAGTGCAGGCGTAACGGTGATTTGCGTATAGCCGTTATTTGCCGAGCCACTTGGATCGATGGCAATCACGTTCAAGCCACCCGCAGGGTTAAGCATATTAATTGTAAAGGTCAGCGTAGTTGCCGGTCCCGCTGGAACGGACCCGCTAGCTACCACCCGTACCTTAACGATGTGCTCACCACTCAAGTCTGGAAAGTTAGTTCCGTCGTACCGTACGTAAGGTCCGTCGTCCACTGAAAATTCCATACTTGTGTCCAGACCAACAATCGTATTGTTCAGATCATCAGCCGTGACTTCAGGCGCGGACGGGATGACCGCATTCGAGTCATGAACAGTAATCTGAGCAGCAATAGAAGCGAATGCTGTTGCCGTTGCCTTTTCCCGAACATAATACGTGTTCGGCGCAAGGTCAGTAATCATTGTGTCTGTAACTTCTGTCCAAAGACCCGTGCTGCCTATTTTGTATTCCATTTGGACTGTCAGATTCTGAATGGTGCCGTTATTAGCTCCATTGTACGTTACATCCGTAACAGTCACTCCTACCGGAGCCGCTGCACGAGATGGAATGCTTAACGTCTGTACCGCACTGTCCGTAGTTGTTGAACCGTCACCTTTCTTAAGGATGCTCAGTGACGTTCCCAACCAGCTGCTATCAATTTCCAGCTTGCCATCTACTGGCACCGTAATCGCTGTATCGTTTACCATGTATGAGCCACTTGGCGTCAGGCCTGCCAACTGTTCAGTAGCATAGTCGATGACGGCCGCTGGCGTCGCTTCTGGCATTTTCGTGAATGCCGATACCGTCACTTGCACCGAAGCTGAGGTAAATGCCGTCGCTGTTGCTTTCGTCCGCACATAATACGTGTCTGGAGTAAGCCCCGTCACGCTTGTACCAGGTACATCTGTCCATGCACCTGCTGTACCTTTCTTGTATTCCATTGCAGTAGTAACATTGATGAGCGTACCATCGTTTGTGTTCAATCCCGTTTCACCCGTTGCTGTCACACCAATCGGCGCCACTGAACGGGACGGAATGCTTAGCGTCTGCACCGCGCTATCCGTTGTCGTCGAGCTGTTGCCCTTCTTCACGATGCTTAGCGATGTTCCTATCCAACTACTATTAATGGCCAGCTTACCATCTGCTGTCGCTGTAACCGCTGAACCATTTACCGTGTACAAGCCACTTGGCGTCAAGCCTGTCAACTGCTCTGCCGCATAGTCAATGATGGCTGTCGGTGTTGCTTCCGGCGTTGGCACGAACGTAGCTACCGTCACGCTCTTCGCTTCTGAAGCAAATGCTGTCACAGTCGCTTTCGTCCGGACATAATACGTGTCCGGAGTAAGTTCTGTCACGGTTGTGCCTGACACATCCGTCCATGCCCCTGCTGTGCCCTTCTTATATTCCATCGCAGTTGTTACGTTCTTCAATTTGCCATCGTTGGCATTTATAGCCGTTTCATCCGTCGCCGTTACACCAGTCGGCACCCCTGAACGGGACGGAATGCTTAACGTCTGCGCCGCACTATCCGTTGTCGTCGAGCCATTGCCTTTCTGCACAATACTCAGCGACGTTCCCAACCAACTGCCACCAATTGCTAATTTTCCATCAGTTGTTGCTGTTACCAAATCCCCGTTTACTGTGTACGAGCCATTCGGCGTGAGGCCTGTCAGTTGTTCAGTCGAATAATCAATAACGGCTGAGGGCACCACTTCCGGTGTTGCTACAAAAGCAACCACCGCCACTTGCACTGAAGCTGACGCAAATGCCGTTGCCGTCGCTTTTGTCCGCACATGGTACGTGTCTGGAGTTAGTTCCGTTACGGTTACACCCGTCACATCCTTCCAAGCACCTGCCATACCCTTCTTGTATTCCATCTCCGTTGTCACGTTCGTCAATGTACCATTGTTAGCATTTATCGCCGTTTCGTCTGTCGCCGTTACACCTATCGGCGCCCCTGGACGGATCGGAATGCTTAGCGTCTGCGCTGTGCTATCCGTTGTCGTAGAACTATTGCCCTTCTTCACGATGCTCAATGACGTCCCCAACCAAATGCTATCAATAGCTAGCTTGCCATCAGCTGTCGCTGTTAGCGAAGCCCCGTTTACCGTGTACGAGCCGCTTGCCGTTAAACCTGTTAACTGCTCAGCCGCATAATCAATGGTGGCTACCGGTGCCGCTTCCGGCGTTGGCACAAACGTAGCCACCGTCACGATCTTCGCTTCTGAAGCAAATGCCGTAGTCGTCGCTTTCGTCCGCACATAATACGTGTCCGGATCAAGTCCCGTTACGGTTACACCTGCTACACTCGTCCATACACCTGCTGTACCTTTCTTGAATTCCATCTCGGTTGTCACGTTCGTCAATGTACCATTGTTAGCACTAATCTCCGTTTCATCCGTCGCTATCACACCAGTCGGCGCCTCTGCACGTGGCGGAATGCTTAGCGTCTGCGCCGCGCTATCCAATGTCGTCGAGGCATTGCCTTTTTTCACGATGCTCAGCGACGTATCCAACCAACCACTGTTAATGGCCAGCTTACCATCTGTTGTCGCTGTTACTGCCGTACCGTTCACCGTATACGAGCCGTTTGGCACCAGACCGGTTAACTGCTCTGCCGTATAATCAATGATGGCTGCCGGTGTCACTTCCGGTGTTGCCACAAACGTAGCCACCGTCACGCTCTTCGCTTCTGACGCAAACGCCGTCACCGTCGCTTTTGTCCGGACATAGTACATGTCCGGATCAAGTCTCGTTACGGTTGCACCTGAAATATTCGTCCAAGTACCCGCCACACCCTTCTTGTACTCCATCGCAGTTGTTACGTTAGTCAATGTACCATCGTTAGCACTTATCGCCGTTTCATTCGTCGCCGTTACACCAGTCGGTGCCCCTGGACGGAATGGAATAGTCAGCGTTTGTGCCGGGCTATCCGTTGTCGACGAGCCATCGCCTTTCTTCACGATGCTCACTGACGTTCCCAACCAGCTGCTGTCTATAGCCAGCTTACCATCCGCTGTCACCGTTACCGCTGTACCGTTGTTAACCGAGTAGGCGCTGTTTGGCGTCAGTCCGGTCAGTTGCTCAGCCGCATAGTCAATGATAGCCGCTGGTGCCGGAGCTCCCGTCTCAAATATTTTAGCGGTTATTCTATAATGATCAGCATCCGTATTATCGGTTGTCACCAAGACAAGCTTGTCACCAAAGGTGGGATACAATTTGAAGCTTGGATAATATTCCACAGCGTACATCCAAGTGGCTTCATTGAAACCCTGCATAGCCACCGGAGCGGAATCCACCGGCTGATCCGATGTAAAGACTAAGTTACCGTCATTGTCATAATAATTCAGGTAAGCATACTGCGTTCCCGACCATTCTTTAAAGTTGTTGTACGCATCATTGATGGCATTGGTAGAAGTGGGATCCATACTTACGGTTACAAAGCCCGGATTTGCACCATCCCTATAAATAGCAGCCGAAGATTCGCCTAGAGAGCCACTTACTGTAAAATCACCCTTACTCGTACCGTTCTTATCATATAAAGAAACCGTTGATGAGTCGTTTCTATAGTTATATTGGCTGAACATGAAATTCCCGTTGTTCAACGTGGATAGAAACAGCTGTTTTTCATCCGTTCTTATTCCTTTATTAATCGTATTTAACAGAGTCCCACTATTACTGAATATTTTCAGATAAACAGTATCCGTCTGGGGTCCTACTCCTGAATTGTAAGCAACCATATATACACCGTCTCCAGCGGATACATTAGACATGCTCGCATTATGGGAAACCAGAAGTGTTTCTCCCGAAACTGGGTTACCCTCAACAGTGAACACACGCGTAGCCGTGCTAATATTGTCGTTCCGTTGCCAGGAAAAAGCTATATTGCCGTCAGACAATTCCGTTATAGAGACAAAGCGCGTGAGTGCCGGGGTACTGGCGGCAGAGTATGTATTAATCTGTGTCTGACCGACCACCTTTTGTCCTGACTGGTTTAGCACCATGAAATAGGCATTGGGAGTACTCTCCCTAACGGTTCCCAATTGCAAATTGTTATCGCCGCTGTCGCTTTTATGGTAAGTAATCAGAATCCTTCCATCACTTAGCGCAAGCATATTCACATCAATCATTTTGTAATAGGTATCCATTAGACTACTCAGATCAACATCTGATCTAAGTGCTCCCGTGCGGTCAAAAATCTTTAAAAAATAAGAATAAACATAGGAATTGCCTTGATAAGCGAATGTGTTCAACACTACTGCGGTACTTCCGTCAGGAAGAACATCAACATCAGAAACATTCTTACCCGAGGCGTTTGTAACTGGAGTCTGAATGGGAAAGTCCACCGTTTTGGTGAATGAGGGGATGGCAGCGTATGCCCGGAGTGAAATCATCGGTAGCAGTCCAATGACTAATATAAAAGCCAATCCAATCTTGCCTAACTTTTTTAACATTGCTTTCCTCCTTGTCGAATGACTATTCATATAATTGTTAACGCTTCCGTAATTGCAGTTACTACAGAAAAGAAGATTTCTATCCTATTATATCGACATTTCTTAGAAAATAGTTTATTTTTCGACAAAAAAATACGTTAAATCACGAAATTAATATGACTTTAGTCATATATATTTGTGATCAAAGAAAAATCATAGATTTGCATATTAAAAAAGCCCTCTCTGTCTATTAAACAGATTAGGCCGTTATGTTTTGAATTCCTCATCCTGATTGCCGATGGAAAAGACGATCTATGATCATAGTTCTAGTTAATACAAAAAAAACCGAGAAAGGCACTTTATTTAAAAGTGTCTATTTCTCGGTTATAGTTTATTCGTCCGTTACGTTAACTAGCTAGATTGCCCTTCCATCGCTCTAATAGATTCATCAACCTTCACCATCATGGAACATTCGACCCTCTTGCGGAAGACGTCACAGCTGAAGTCATAGGTTCCGACGAGGGAACCCGTCGCGTGCAGTGCATTGGCAGGACAACCACCGCTGCAGTAGAGTTTAGCCCAGCAGTCCTTGCATTCCGGCTTCGAGTAGCAGTTGCTCTCTTTAAATTGACATTGCAGCTCTGGTTGTGTGATGCCATCCCAGAGGTTTCCCATGCTGTACTCTTCATCCCCTACGAACTGGTGGCAAGGAAAAAGTTCTCCCCAGGGGGTGACAGCAAGATATTCCGTCCCTGAACCACAGCCAGTAATTCTCTTCTGGATACAAGGTCCTTCGGAGAGGTCAAGCATGTAATGATAAAAGATAAACCCCTTGCCTTGTTCACCACGCCCGATCATTTCCTTGGCGAGAATTTCGTACTGGTTGTATATCTCCGGCAGGTCCTCCTCGGTAAGTGCATAGGGTTCCTTTGGATCACAGATGACTGGTTCCATAGAGATTTTGTCAAAACCAAGATCTGCGATATGAAATATATCGTTGGTGAAATCGACATTGTTACGAGTGTAAGTTCCTCGAACATAGTACTCTTGGTCCCCGCGCTTACGAACGAATTCCTTGAACTTCGGAACAATATGATCATAGCTGCCTTTTCCGTTAACCGTTTGGCGAAGTCGGTCATGAACCTCTTTTCTTCCATCCAGGCTTAATACGACATTGTACATTTCCTGATTTAAAAACTCGGTGACCTCATCGTTCAGTAACATCCCGTTCGTCGTGAAGGTGAAGCGGAACTTCTTTTTGTATTCTTGTTCTTTGCTTCTTGCATAAGCTACGATCTGTTTAACCACTTTCCAAGCCAAGAGCGGTTCCCCGCCGAAAAAGTCGATGTCCAGGTTTCGATGATGACCCGAATTTTCAAGCAGGTAATCGATAGCTTTTTGTCCAACCTCATAGCTCATGATTGCCCTATCTCCGTTGTATTTCCCCTGGCTAGCGAAGCAATAGTCGCATGACAAATTACAGGTATGCGCAACATTGAGGCAGAGTGCCTTAACATAAGTTTTCCGTTTTTTTAAATCGAGCGAGAGGTTCTCATACTCATCTTTTGTAAAGAGCTGTCCATCATTTTTAAGTTCCTCGATATCCGCGATGGTTTCTCGAATGTCGCTCTCGGAAATGCTGGAATCATCTTTATATTTATCCAACAGCGTTGTCACGATTTTTTCGGCAGAAGTTTTCTCATAATCCGCTATAATTTCATATGCTAGGTCATCAACAACATGCACCGAGCCACTGTAGGTATCGAGCACGATATTGTATCCGTTTAGTTTATATTGATGAATCATACTTACTAATCAAGCTCCTTTTGCACACAAGTAGAAACGGCTTTGCCATCCTTTAGAGGAAGCGTCCATTTCTTAAAAATAGCCGCCCATCAGCAGAGCAATGGGCGGTAAAATTCCGAATCCTATCTGTTCATTGCATTTTCACACTTCTGGTTTGCAACGCCGCAGGAAGTTTTACAAGCGGATTGGCAAGAGGTCTGGCATGCGCCGCATCCGCCGTGTTTTGCGGTATCCATCAGTTTGCGGGTGCTCAGTGTTACGATTCTTTTCACGATAAATAACTCCTTCTGTAATTTCTTGTGATCACTTTCACTTAATTTCCATGGAACATCGTAGCAACATCACGCAAGTACGTCTATGATTCCCGTCACCTAGCAGAGCAGAGAGAGCTTGAACATAAGCATCAACGCTAATTACGCTGCAGTCTTCGTACTTGTGATCGTAAGATGCGGTAGCGGGAACCAGAGTCAGCGCAATACTAAAAAAGTGAAACAAAAAAGAGACGGCAATGATGCCATCTCTTTAACAACGATTTTTCCTCATACTTGTCCGTAAAGTCCAATAAATATAAAGATCTCATAACACTGTATCCTTCCTTACCAGTAGAGCGACACTCTCCGATTCCATATGCACCATATGCGAACATCCCTCTCATTATCATGGCTATTGTTATGGTGGGAAGAAGTCGCGTAGAATTAGGGATTTTTGTAGGGAGTGTTTCTTGAATATTCAATGAAGTTATTTATTTTTATAATGTACTACGCCTTAGTTCATAAAAATATTGCACACTTGGATGCTTTAACTTCATCTTCTCGCTCATGTTTAAAATTCGCTTTTTTCCAACTCGTCTGTCCACTAAAGCTAGAATATTCAATAAGATATCGTCGCTTTCTAAGCTCTCCTCTATGGAAATAGATAAATACTTAGTAGCTATAACAATAAAGTTCGATTTACTTAATGATGTCTGTGCTGACAAAAGCACCTTTGCAACTTCTGATATTTTTCTACTTCTTGCAATGACTATTAGACGATCCTCCGGGATGATCCCCTTACTATCTTTTCTAACCGCTTCAATGTCTTCATGGTTGATAGGAATTAGAAGATCTGAATCATTCTTAATCTCCTGCTCCGTCTGATACCATCTAATTGAGCTAGTTCTATCATTCATATTAAGTACGTTCTTTTTATCTACCGAAATATAACAATCCCCTGATTTATCAGGTAAATAACGGTAACTGCTCGCGCGATATTCAACCCTGCCGTATAACGCAGGACAGAGAAAACTCTCCAGTTGTTGCTTCAATTTGCTCCAGGACATGTATCCTCCTATGTTTTATGTTATAAATACCTGCTCAGGCAGTCGTTCTATTATACAATACATAATACAATCCCACTAAAACCTGAATAATATCTTGATATTCCGTCTTATCATCACCTCTGTACATAGAAACAAACCGATTAGGTATAGACCCCGTGGTCTGGTACCTAATCGGCTTGTTATGTTACGCCTCAAACGTTTTTACTTCGGTTATAAGTCTTACTCGGACAGATAATTCGATAACCAGTACAGGAAGTTTCAGAGCGGGTCGTATTGCTGCTTGGATGAATTATTTCTCCATTACTTATCGTGACCTTTACCCGGGTTTTCTTTTGAGTATTCAAAGGTCACTTTTACAGGCTCGCTCATATAGCCAGTCGATAGATACGCCTCATTGGTTCCCTTTAAATTACCCGTAAGTTTGAATGTGAATTGGAAGCTTCCCGCGACTGTACTCTTCGTCTCATCTTCAAGATGAACCTTGCCTTTTGGATCAAGCACCTTCAACTTCACATTTGTAAGGACGCCATTCATCAGCAATCCATCAATCGTTACTTTTTTCGCTTCCTCGTCAACCTTTACTTGTATGCCCTCAATGCCCTTCACGTCTACAGCGCCCGAGAGGTTATAGACACCAAACTCGTAGATGGAATATCCGTAATCGGTTGCTCTTTTTATGCCTTGTAACTTCATGTATCTTGCCTTGACCGGGTTGAACTGAATCGTTTCTTTGCCATCATGCGCGGTAATAATTCCGTCATTTGGCATGACATTGATCCAGTTCTGCTTATCGTTCGACACAAGAAGTTTGTATTTATCGGCGCGAGCATATTCCCAATCGATTCGAACCGTATCCATTTCCTTCACTTCATCGAGATCGACCAGGAACCAAGTATTGTCCACGTATTCGCTCGCCCATCTTGAAGCAGGGAATCCATCGACGGCTTTAGCCGGTGCATAATTCGCATTATTGCCTTCGGTCGATGAAGCTTCTACCGTTTTATTCTGCGCCAAATTGCCTATCAGGTAATAGACGCTTTCCTTCAGCGTATTGTACGCCTCATCTTTTATCGTACCTGCCTTCTTGAATTCATCCAGCTTTGCGTTAAAGCCTTGGAGATACTTGGTGACTTGCGCTGCATCTTTCCCTTCATAGCGCTTCATCATTTCCAAATAGTTGTTCAAAGAACGCACCGTTGCAGAATTGGTAAATTGCTTCGCTTTTTCGAAGCTGTCGACTAACGCTTTCATACCAGATGCATTTGTCGTTGCTTCGATAACATATGACTTTGTCACCATATGCCCCGCCGTAACGGTAATATTAAGCTCATGCTTGCCAAGCTTGCCTGCAAGCGGAATAACGGTACCCGCTGTATAAGGCTTGCCGTCATACGTCGCCGTCACTTTCGTCAGACCATCATCCGTTCTAAGCTTCCATGTAAAGGATACGGATTCTGAATCGGGCAGCTTCATCCCGCTCTGGAACGGCTTGCCGTTCATCTGCACGTCTACCTCGGAAGGCGGAGCCTCGTTGACCTGATACGTTCCTTTAACAAATTGATACAGCCAGTCGTAAAGAACGCGTGTCGCTGGATCTTTACTTACCGCGGTGTTATAGACTGCATTGTTGCCTTGGTAATACGATTTAAAGCCATCCTTCATGAGCCCTGTCTTCGCGCCGCTGTTCAAGTAATCGATATATCGCTCGCGGAACACGCCGTCCGTCAGCATCCGATCATCGAACTCGAGTTCATTGGACATGCCATACTGCTTCGCCAGATTCGCAGAATCCTCCAAGCGCTCGATATCCGTCGGCTCGAAGAAGTAGTTCGGTTGGATCGTCACCGCATCGAAGCCGACATCCTTCCACATGAACGCTTTATAAGCGAAGAAGTGCGGAATCCAGAAGAACTTCAGGTCCTTGCC
Source organism: Paenibacillus sp. FSL P4-0184 (assembly GCF_038004625.1). Lineage (NCBI taxonomy): Bacteria > Bacillati > Bacillota > Bacilli > Caryophanales > Paenibacillaceae > Paenibacillus > Paenibacillus sp. FSL P4-0184. The sequence continues at coordinate 1,355,159 of NZ_JBBORN010000001.1, forward strand.
GCTAATTTGCATGTCATGCAGGGTGCTGCTCACCGAACGGATCAGATCCGGTCCGGATTGGCTTGTGCTGATTTGCTCTTCGAACCAGTACATACCTACAAGCTCGAGGTTAGCGTAACCTTTTGCTTCCCATCTCGATTTGACTTGCTGCAGCCACCATTGAACTGCTTTTTCACGGTTCGCAAGGGCTTTCTCTTTGCCAACGGAATCATTGAAGTTCAGCGATTCTCCACCTTGTTCAACAGCTCCGAAATTAGTGATCGATTCACCTGGATCCGGAATCATGAGGACAACCTTTTCCTTCACGCCAGACTCGTTCAGCGCATCGGATACTTCCTTAGCCGCTGCGTTTAACGCATCCATATCGCCGCCTGCCGCAAAGGTTTTATCCAGATACCATTTCCAATCTTCCAGATAAGCCCGCCCGCCGAAATCACGACCTGGATTTGGAGAGTTTATGCCAAGATACAGGACGCCGTCGAAGAGTCGATCCTTAATCTTGCCGTCCTTATCGACATAACTAATGTTCGGAATGATCCGTTCTTTCGTCCAGATGCCTAAGTCATTCGCATATTGCCCGTTATACAAAAGTCCAAGATGCTCGATACCCGCTGTCGCTTCGCCTGCCGCCAAGAATTTCGGCGTATACGTTGGAACAGTTACGGCTCCGGCAACTTCGCCGTCTTCACCGAGGATTTCAATCTCATCCACGAAGGTCATTGCACGCGTATGCATTGTGAATGTTACTTTCACGTAGCGAGCATGGGCGATCTTCGCATCTGGGCCGATCGCTTTAATGCCGTCCTTGCTGCCGTCCCACACATAGGTCTCCGTGTATTTGCCGTCATTCCACAGCTTCTGCGTGGCATTGTCTTTGAGCAGTCCCCAGTTCACTTTGTCATCGGAGACGTACATCGATACCGTGAGTGGCACGAGTACATTGTTCGTTGGCCAATCTTCGAGGAAATTGGCTTTAATACCCGTGAGTGATTTCTTCGCCCCCAAATCAAACACAACTTCGCGTGTCTTACCCAAATGATGTCCAACCCATGCTACGTCGGATCTATTGCTTGCCCCATATATACCATCCGTAAGTGTGTTGCCTTCATCCGGATAGGAAGCTTCCGGCTCTTGCGACCACTCATAAGATAAGCCCGCTGCAAGATTGTGATATACCGCCCCATACACTGACGCAATAACACCCTCCGTACCCGCTCCCGGTAGGTCTGATGGATTCGTCACCTCGACCGGATCGGCTTCGCCCGGCGGGTTCGCTGGTGTCTGTTCCTCTGTCTGTGTAGGCGACAGCGCCTCTTCCGCTTGCGCGATCGGCATCATGGTTACGATCATGATCGCAACCATGACGAGAGCTACCCATTGTCTACTCCTCTTCATATCGTACGAACTCCCTTCTGATTCTTGAGTCAAGAAACATCAATCTCCTAAATGGTATGCGCTTCCATTTCAGCTTACCTCGATGCTCTTTCCTCCCTTCCGAGATTCCGACACGTCATAGAAGCTTATAACATATGTCAATGTCCTTATAGTAACATTATGAAAAGTGGCCTTTCTTTCAAATAGATAATTAATGACATTGGGTATACACTTGTTGACATGAAGGCCTTCACGTCGCGTTTTTATAGGTATAAAGATAGCGCTTACCTCCTTAGGTCCTACCTATTTTCTATCAATGCCCTCTAAGCAATCCGCCAAATAAAAAACGCAACCCCTCGAGGTTGCGTCGTGTTTATATATGGTGGTGCCTAATTGCTGTGGCGTTCTACTAAATTGATGCCCTACCCATAACCGAACGGATGCTTTTTGTACTCTAAGGGGCTTGAGCCGACTCTATTTTTGAACACACGACTAAAATAGTACTGGCTCTTATACCCTACCTTCACGGCCAGATCCCCGATTTTGATATTCGGCATTACGTCATCCAGAATCTCCTTCGCCTTCGATATCCGAAGCTCGGTGACATAGTCAAGGAATGAAGCACCGATTTCTTGCTTCATACGCTTGCTAAGATAGGTTTGGTTGATATGAAATAGCGCTGCTACTCGAGTAATAGACAGCTCCGGATCCTGATAATGACTGTCAATATACTCGGTCACTTTTTGGATAAGCACTGTTCCATCCCCTGTATACCCGGGAAGCCCCAGCTCCTTATCCACCCTGCTTTCATGTGAATGCAAAGGATATTTTGCCTGAAGATGCTCATCGATCCTATGAAGCAACTTGTTCAGATCACTCTTCGGCACAGGTTTTAATACATAATCGAATGCTTGCAGTTGCACGGCTTGACGCGCATATTCAAAGTTATCGTAGCCGCTGATGATGACAACCAGAACCGACGGGCAGCGTTCGCGCAATATATTTATCAGATCGAGCCCATTCATATTCGGCATGTTGATGTCCACAAGACATACATGTGGTGGGGCTTCCTCCACCATATTCAATGCTTCGTTTGCACTTTTCGCTTCTCCTGCAACTTCAAAAAGATACGAACTCTCCTCAATGTATTGTCGCAAGCCTTTGCGAATGATCGTTTCATCATCGACGATGACAATCTTCCACATCTTCATTCCGCTCCCCTTCCAAAGGTATTCGAATGACCATAACGGTAATGCCATCTTCGCTCTTCACTGCAAGGCCATATGGTACCCCGTAAGCTAGTCGAATGCGATGGTTTACACTGTATAGCCCAAAGCCTGTGGCAGAACGATCATATGTATCATCAAGAAGGGCTTGATTCATCTGTTCAAGCTTCTCTTCAGGAATCATAACCCCATTATTTTCAACCTTAATGACCAAATAATCGACCTGTTTATATGCTGTAATCGAAATTTTGCACTTTTGATTCCCAAGTGGCTTAATCCCGTGATAAATCGCATTTTCCACCAACGGCTGCAGCATGAAGCGAACGACTTGGCACTGTGCAAGCTTTTCATCATATCGAAGCTCGTAGTCCAGAATCTCCTCATATCGCACGCCTTGAATATGAAGATAACTCTCGACATGGTACAATTCCTGATCAAGCAGAATGTAGGGACTCCCTGTGCCAAGCCCTAATCGGAAATACGCGCTAAGCGCTTCCACCATCTCCACCACATTGTCTGCTCCATGTTCCGTTGCCATCCACTGGATCGTATCCAATGTGTTGTATAAAAAATGCGGCTTGATCTGCTCATGAATCAGTCTGAGTTCCATCTCCTTTCGGTCCTGCTCCACAGCGTATAATTGAACAAGCATGTCATTGAAGCTTCGTCCAAGATCGCCTATCTCATCCGAGCGCGTAACATCTGCTCGTATGGTTTGGTTGCCGTTCTGCACATTTTCCATTACCTGGCGAAGTGACTGAATTGGACGAATAATGGAAGAAGCAAGCAGCATCAGAAAGACGATAAACGCACTACCGATAAGAACGCCTACAAGCAATGCAGTCCGCTGGGTTTTGATCACCGCTAGCGATAGACTTGAATTCGGTACTTCGAGTACGAGCTTCCAGCCTTCCACATTTTGAATTGGAGCCTCAAATACACTCATGTTCTTCTTATCTGCTGCATCCTCCGCTCCATCTCCTTCCCCCAGCTCTCTGCAATCGATGATAAGCTGGCCTGACTGGTCATATAGCATTACATCTTGAGCAATCTCCTTCATCTTCTTGACGGAGACGGCTGCGGCAATATAAGCTACCTCATCATTCACCGATGGATTCACGCGATAGAGAATGACGACGATTTCAGCTGCATTCGCTTTGGATACGATCGGATTGCTCACCACATAATTGGAATCCGAATTTAGCAGTAGTTTTCGATAGTAGGGTCGGTTTAGTATCGAAAAAGGCTTGTCCCTTGCTGACCAGGAATTTCCATGAATATCCACCACGCGTATGGATTCGTACTCTACTTGCTTCTTCGCCTCGAACTTATTAATCTCTTGCAGCAATTCATCTCGTGTCCAATGATGGTCCGAAGCTAGAGAAGCAAGCATGTCTATCTCACCGATGCGCTGATTAAACCAATAATCGATCTGGTCGCTGCGTGCATTAACCACTTGCTGCGTTAAGTTCTTATTCAAAGGGACAACCGTATGGTTCATCTCCAAATATATTGTTACAAGCAATGCAATGAACAGCAGCAAGAAGCAGCTTCCTGCGATTAACGTAATTTTTAAGTGAATTGTTTTCATTGTAATCATAGCCCTTCACAATATCCGTTTCTTACATGCCCGAAAAAGACAAAAAAACGCTAATCTGTGCAAATACATAATGCTGTACTAAATCTATAATAGGTCTTGTGCATATTTTCACATGAAATAACATTCATGTCTAGGCTAGAGATAAAGGATTTGCCTAGCAAATCTTCCTCTCCCTAGTGTATGTAACCAATTCACAACAGAATGAAGGAGATATTATGCGAACTCACACGAAAAAGCTGTTATCTATTCTACTAGTCCTCAGTCTTATGTTCACGCTTGCTGCCTGCGGCGGTAAAGATGCAGCACCCGCTGCAGATGCAAACGGAGTTCAAGTCTTTGAAGGAGTTGGGCAAGGTAAACATGGCGATATTAAAGTACAAGTTTCCTTATTAGATAACAAGATCACTGACATTAAAGTAACAGAGCATAAGGAAAATGAAGTACTTGCAGAACCTGTTTATACGCAGCTCAAGCAAGATGTCATGGCAACTAACAGCGCAAAAGTTGATGCCGTTAGCGGATCTACGGTTACAAGCAAAGGATATCTCGAAGCCATTCAAGATGCAATTACGAAGTCTGGACTTACCCTTGTCGCTGGCGCTGCAGTCAGTGGAAACAAAGACAAAGAAGAAGCCGAGCAAACCTATGATGTTGTCGTCATCGGTGCCGGGGGTGCTGGCTTTAGTGCGGCTATCGAAGCGAAGAGCGCTGGAGCAAATGTAGTTCTGCTCGAGAAAATGCCAGCTGTTGGCGGCAACACATTGATCTCTGGTGGTGAGATGAATGCGCCTGACAACTGGGTTGAACGTGCTCTAGGCATCACAGATGACACGACTGAATTGTTCTATAATGATACGATGAAAGGCGGAGACAACCTCGGGGATCCAAAGATGGTTCGTATTCTTGCCGACAATGCTCTATCATCTGCCGAATGGCTGCGCGATGATATCAAGGTAGAGTTCTTACCTGATCATCTGTTCCAATTTGGAGGCCATTCCAGAAAACGTGCGTTGATTCCTGTAGGTCATACAGGTGTTGAATTGATTACTAAGTTAAAAGCCAAAACAGACGCTGATCAAATCACGATCAAAACGAATATGAAAGCCGAAACCTTGCTGAAGGACGAAAGCGGCAAAGTAACAGGTGTAACTGCGACTTCGGGTACTGGCGACAAGATCACATTCCATGCGAACAAAGGCGTCATCATAGCTACCGGTGGTTTTGGATCCAATGTAGAGATGCGTAAAAAGTATAACCCTAAAATGGATGAAAAATATATGTCTACCGATACACCAGGATCTACAGGTGACGGTATCGTTATGGCAGAAACGATTGGCGCCAAACTGACAAACATGGAGAGTATTCAAACGTATCCAATCTGTAATCCTGAGACAGGTGTTATTTCCCTGGTTGCAGACTCCCGCTTCGATGGTGCGATCCTGATTAACCAAGAAGGCAAGCGCTTCGTTGAGGAATTAGAACGTCGTGACGTTATTTCTAAAGCAATTCTTGCCCAAACGGGCGGATATACGTATCAATTATGGAATCAAGGTATTGAGGATATCGGTAAAACGATAGAAGTTCATCAAGACGAATACGATCAACTCGTTAAACAAGGATTGCTCTTTAAAGCCGATACGATTGAAGAGGCAGCTGATTTCTTCAAAATTGACGTGAACACTTTGAAAGAAACGATTAATAAAGTAAATGATTATGCGAAAACAGGTAAAGACCTTGATTTCAAACATCGCGGTGGATTGAAATCTCTTGAAAAAGGCCCTTACTACATCGAAAAAGCTGTACCATCCGTTCACCATACAATGGGCGGCTTGGTGATCGACGAGAAGACTCGCGTATTGAATGAAAAAGGCGAAGTCATCCCTGGGTTGTTCGCTGCAGGTGAAGTAACAGGGGTCATTCATGGTGCAAACCGTCTTGGCGGTAATGCCATCGCTGATATCTTCACATTCGGCCGGATTGCAGGCAAACAAGTTGTAGCAGAGTAATCTTATGTTTGTGTAACTGCTCTATTAATAAGTTAGTCTTAAAAACGTGCAAGATAGTTTGTAGAGTGCAGGTTGACTGCTAACTTTCAAGCTGCACTCTATGACATAGCAAACCGCCCTGTTAGCAACATTGCGAACAGGGCGGTTTTTTATGGTGGAGCCTAGGGGCTACGCTCGTCTAGCTCGCGGCTCTTTTATCGTTCTCCATTAGTGGAATTAAAATTGCCCATTTCTTTTCTGGTACTATCACTAAAACTATAGCAATGATTTAGTGTCTACTTGACAAGGGTTCCTCACCAACAAAGCTACCGACTCTACATGCACCGTATGCGGGAACATGTCCACCGGAGTCACCTCCACTGTCTTATACCCGCCATCTTCGAGCACCCGCAAGTCCCTTGCCAGTGTCGATGGATTACAAGACACATACACCACACGTTCCGGCTTCATCGCCAGAATCGTCTCCAAAAGTCGTGGATCGCAGCCCTTACGCGGAGGATCGACCACGATAACATCTGCCGTAATCCCCTTCTCTTTCCAGTTAGGGATTACATCCTCAGATGCGCCTACCTCAAACACTACATTATCCATACCATTCAAAGTGGCATTCGCCCGAGCATCCTCAATCGCTTCACGTACGATTTCTACACCGTAGACCTGTTTAGCATGCTGTGCAAGGAACAATGAAATCGTCCCGATACCGCAATAAGCATCTATAACAGTCTCGTTGCCCGTAAGTCCTGCATACTCTACCGTCTTACCGTAAAGAACTTCAGTTTGAGCCGGGTTAACCTGATAAAAAGAACGGGCAGAAATCGCGAATTTCACATCGCCGATATAATCGTAAATAACATCGTTCCCCCAAAGGGTACGTGTTGTATCACCGAAGATTACGTTCGTCTGCTTAGTATTCACGTTCTGGCAGATGCTTGTAACAGCTGGGATTTCACGGCGGATCTCAGTGATCCATTCGTCCAGATGTGGGATGCGTTCGCCATTAGTGACGAGTACGACCATCATCTCACCAGTACGGAAGGCTTTCTTTACTACGACATGACGCAGTAAGCCGTTGCCGGATTCTTCGTCGTAAGCAGTAATGCCGCGCTTCCGTCCGATTTCTTTCACCTTGCGCACAACGTCATCGTTATCCTCATGCTGAATCAAGCATGTTTCCATATCGATGATCCGGTGGCTTCCTCTCGCGTAAAAGCCGCCCACAAGGCCGCCTTCGGTTACACCGATCGGCACCTGAGCCTTGTTGCGATAACGCCAAGGCTCGTCCATGCCCAGTGTTGAGCGGACGAGAATGCCCGCTGCCTGATCCGTTCCAGCGTCTACGCCACCACCACTCACCTGGAGCTTCCCAATCCGCTCCAGGTTGTCCACCACCAGCTGCCGTTTCCACGCCAGCTGAGCCGCATAGTCCATATGCTGCAGCTGACAGCCGCCGCATTGGTCATAGATCTCGCAAGGCGCCGCGATGCGGGCGCTGCTCGCCTCTACTAAATTCAGCAGCTTGGCGTAGCCATACTGCTTCTTGGTCTTGAGCACCATTGCCCGGACCTTCTCTCCGGGAAGAGCTCCCTGCACAAAAAGGGTAAAGCCTTCTACGCGGCCTACCCCTTCACCTTCATGGGTCATGCCGATAATATCGAGCATAACCTCATCATTTTTATTCACAGGCAGTCCGGCGACAGGCGCCTTGCCGACTGGGCGGCTGGTGCTGCGTCCACTGCGGTGTTTACTCATTATTTATAGTTCACTTCTTTCATTATCATCGCTGTATAAACCCAATCAAATGCCTTCAATCATTATCATATCTATATATCCCACAATAATCTTCAATCGCTCTTAGCTCAGTTATTCTCAGCAAAAATCCGCAAATGCTGTGGCAAAATCCGGAATCGCCCTGGCAATTCTCCACCCAGTTCGCCATCCAAGTTCAATTGGACATGTCCTGGAGAGATTACATCCATCGCATCCGTACGGAAATAAATAACCTTCTTATCATTCAAATGTTCGCCACGAAGAGCCAATCTGACCAAACGGACAAACTCTGCCAGGTTGCATTTTTTAACCGCTATAACATCTAATAGACCGTCATCGATCCGAGCGCCGGGAGCAAGCTTTTCGAAGCCGCCAACAGAATTCGTATTTGCAATCAGGAACAGCATAAACTCATCATGAATAACTTCCTGCCCATTGGCACGAATGATTAGTTCCTGAGGAGATAGGCTGACCATTTTTTCAATACCTTTTAAATAGTACGCAAGCTGCCCAATCATGGTCTTCAGCTTACTAGGAACTTCATATGTCAGTTCGGTTAGACTACCGCCGCCTGCTATATTAATAAAATAACGGTCATTTGCCTTACCGATATCAATCGGACGTGTCTCTTGGCGAATGATCAGATCACAGGAATCTTCCCAGTTCTTCGGGATCCCCATTGCACGTGCAAAATCATTAGTAGTACCAAGCGGCAAAACGCCGAGCGGGGGAAGATTAGGCTTCTCCGCCATACCATTTATAACCTCATTTAAAGTGCCATCGCCACCGGCTGCTATGATCAAATCATAACCGCGTTCTACTGCATCTGCAGCAGCTAGCATAGCATCGCCTTCTCCGGTTGTTGCATGGCAGGTAGCTTCAATGCCACCAATATCCAGCCGGTCCAAAATATCGGCGAGCCGCTTCTTCATTTCTTCCCGTCCAGAAGTGGGATTATAAATCAATCTCGCAGTTTTCATTACCGGAACGCCACCTGTTTTTATAATAGAATAACCTAATTGATTATACCTAATTCGGACCACTACAATCAATGTTAAAGGCCCTTTCATGCAAATATTCCATTATACAGCAATTAATGACACTAAGTTAGAGAAAAACAACTATTTATATGTGTATGCAACAAATCCCGTATTATCCACGGATATGGGCACTTTTTTTATGATTAAATGTGCTCAAGGGTAGGTTTTTATTGTTTAATTCGAATCTGTTCGAGGAGTGTCTCTACCTGTCTCTCAATCCAATGCGGAAGAAGGGGATGGGGCAGAAGCGTTTGACCAGAATACTTATAGGTTAACCCTTTCAGTCTGTTCGGAATCACATGCTTAGTAAAATAGCCTTCACTCAAAAAAAGCGGCGCCACCAGAACCTCGTGACCCTGCTCCTGCCAATACTCTACCTTGCTTCTTACACTATCTGGACTCAGCAGACCATAGTCGGCCGCCGCTACGCCACTTACCTCACGTACACGTCCCGCCAGCGAAGATATGCCTTGCTGCCAGCGCTGAAGGAAGCCATCATATACACTGCCATGACCCACAAGCAAAATCGTCTCTCGCTTCGGTTCCGTAGACAGCTCACGTAGCTTGTCCCAGATCATTACAGCGATGTCTGGATCATCGTCGATGGGATCACCGTAGTGAACCTTAGCCTTCACTGAGAACAGCGCTAAATCCGTCTCACGTTCAGGCTCAGGTTTGGCGCCTAGTGCATACTCTATCTCATCGACATGTGTACTTCCCGAGGAAACGAACAATGGGATCACAATAATATCTGTGACCCCTGCGTGTTCCAGCTCATTTATTCCATCTTGAATCAGACGGCCCTCTACCAGCTCTAAAAAAGAGACCACAACAGGAATCTTTTCACCTAGCGATAATCCGCTTACGGCTTCCTCTACGATTGACACCCAAGCCTCATCGCGAGAGCCATGACTGATAATAAGTACGCCCGGTACCATAAATTAGCGTCCCAAACGTTCCAGCGTTAATTTATATCCGTCATTGCCGTAGTTCAGGCAACGTTTTACACGGGAAATCGTAGCTGTGCTTGCGCCCGTCTCTGCTTCGATCTGGTTGTAGGTGGAGCCTTTGCCGAGCATACGCGCTACTTCCAGACGCTGCGACAGCGATTGAATCTCGTTCACAGTGCACAAATCATCAAAGAACACGTAACATTCTTCCATATTTTTTAACGTTAAAATAGCTTCAAATAATTGGTCGATACTTTTATCATTTAACTTCTTAAGTTGCATCAGCTTTTCATCCCCTAAAAGTTCTATCAGCATTAGTTTCTCTAATTAAGCTCCGTACAAAACTAGCTCCGGAAACATAAACCTCATGCGACTATCCTGCCTTTACTATATTGCACTGGAGCGCATTTTTCAAGCATTAACGATTTCACGCTGTAAAGAGTGAAATCGATGGACAAACGTCCACCCATGGCGCACACTCTATATGTACCAAACTACGTTTGTTTCTTCCTTCATAAGAAATAGCACCTACACTATAGTACTACATAAGCGCCGAAAATCAAGCATGTACACGCTTTTTTCACTTCTTAAAGACGATTATAGGCATTCGCCCTTTTCCGCTCCTATCACGGGTAACCCGGGCATTCGTCTATACCGTATGTTCGCCCATGACATACAGTATAGCAAACCACTAACAAAGGAATGTGATATTATGCCTGATCATTACTATAATCATTCCCGCCGGAACCAGCGTTCACTGACCGATACTTATAATGCATCTGCTTACCCCGGGCTCAGTCCATATGCGCCTTCATCCCCCCCAGGAGAGAGCGGAATCCTTCCCACTTTAGGAGCAGAAGCTGCCACTGAAACAGCTCTAGCACTTCCTGCTGCTGAAGCTACAACAAAGGCAAGCGGCGGGCTTGCCGGATTGCTTAGCGGCTTAGGCGGTTTAGGCGGCGGGGGCGGAATCGGCGGGAATATGGAGCAAATCAAAGGTATCATCGACCGAATGGGCGGTATTGACGGGATCGTAAACTCCATGGGTAAAGTGCAGAAGGTGATGTCCGGCTTCCAGCAGATGGCTCCAATGGTTAAGCTCTTCATGGGTAGCTTCGGCAAAGGAAAAGGAGCAGCAGGCGCACTGGCGGCCGAAGAGGATGCCGCAATGTTCAGTCCGAGTCGGCGCAAAAAAAGACGCTCCACCTCTGGGCGTCGTAAATCTACTACAACCACACGCCGGCGCTCTACTCCCTCTACCGGAAAACGTCGCCGCAAATAGCGGTGACGTTTTATTTTTACTTAAACCACCCACTACGCCGGAACCATCTGAACATACTAACACCCACCACCAGCATAAACAGCAGAACGCCAAAATACCCATACTTCCATTCGAGTTCAGGCATCACCACAAAGTTCATCCCATAAATTCCGGCGATCAGTGTCAGCGGCATGAATACGGTGGTGATTACTGTTAGTGTTTTCATGATCGAATTCATCCGGTTGGAGTTAAGAGAAATGTAGCTATCACGTAGATCCGCAGTCATTTCTCGATCCGCCTCAATCATATCCGACAGTTTTAACAAATGGTCATAGATATCGCCAAAATAAATCCGTTCCTCACCGTTGCTCTGGACATGCTGCGAATTCACGATCCGGTACATCAAATCGCGCATCGGCACAATCGTCCGTCGCATCTTGAGCAGCCTTCCGCGCACATTAAACACTTGGCTCATCAAATCCTCCACCGACTCACTGCTGCCACTACTCTCCAGATCCGCAAGCTCGTCCTCTAAACTGTAGAGGCATGGAAAATACTTATCTACCAGCTTGTCCATTACAGTATATGCGGCCGCCATCGGACCACCCGACCAGCCTTTACGACTATGTATTTCACGCTTCACCTGCTCCCAAGCTTCATTCATCTCTGTTTTTTCCTGATGATGATAGGACACGAGGTAATTCGCACTCAAAAAAAGGTCAATCTCTTCAGCATCCAGCGTCTCTTCATTCAGCGCATGCAGCACAAAAAACTGTACTTCCTCATAATGATCCAGCTTCGGCCGCTGTAGCACATGCATACAGTCCTCAATCGCCAAAGGGTGAAAATGAAAATAGTGATCCAGCAGCAGCGTCTCCTCTGCCGAAGGTGTAGCAAAGTCTGCCCATATCCATGCATAATCCTCCCGCCGGATATCCTGCAAAGGTATGTCTGTCAGCACCTCACCTGTATGCGTCACCGCAAGTGTACGTATCATAAATGTTCCTCCGCTTCATCTTCTTCCACGCATCTATTGTACCGCAAGAAGTGGAGTCTTCCAAAAATAACAAAAAAGAATCTCAACCGTGAAGTCGTAGCTCTGAGGTTCCTTTATTCTATAGCGTCCCATTCCGGAAAGGATGGAATACTCTTTAGTAAGTTTCGTTCATCCTCTTCTCCCTCTGATCATTCGGCTCATTATGTATATAACGATGCTCCTCAGATGGCGGGGATAGAATGGATAGAGTAGATTGGGTTGGGTTGGGTTGGGTTGTCACCGAACTTAATCAAATCGTATTAAGTGATTTGTTTAATGATTAGTTAGTTTAAATTCTAACCGCCGCCTTGATTCGACGATGCACAAAAAGCTACGTCCAGACATAAGCTCATAAGCACCTTATCCAAGCTTTAACCACTCTCGGTTGTACGAGCTAGACTCTGCAAATTTAGGGCATTTATACCCTTCTTTATGCTTCTTCGACGTCATTCGCCAATTCAGGGGTATATCCCCTTTATGCTTATACGATGATATTTCGTCATTTCTGGGGCATTTATCCCCCTCTTTATGCTTATACGACGATATTTCGCCAATTCAGGGGTATTTATACCCCTCATTATGCTTTTTCGAGGCTATTTCACCAATTCTGGGGTATAATTGTCCCTCTTTCCACTTCTTCGTCGCTATTTTACCAATTCTGGGGTATTTATGCCCCTCTTTATGCTTTTTCGACGTAAATTAGCTAATTCTACGGGATTTATACCGCTCTCGCCCCGCACCACCCAAACAACAAAAAAAGATGTCCGCAGCCAAAGGCTAACTGACATCTTTTTATTAAAGGGATTTAAAAAATGATTTTGAAAATCAGACCGGCTAATACCGCACTGATTGGAATCGTAATAAACCAGGTAACTACAATACGTCCAGCTACTCCCCATTTCACGGCAGAGAAGCGTTTTGCGGAGCCAACACCCAGGATCGCTGAAGTGATAGCATGTGTGGAGCTGACTGGCAAATGCAGCAGTGTTGCCGAGAAAATAACGGAAGCCGCGGAAATATCAGCCGCGAAGCCGTTGATCGGCTCGATTTTGAAAATCTTCGTACCCATCGTCTTGATAATCTTCCAGCCACCAATGGAGGTACCGAGCGCCATAGCCGTAGCTGCAGCCACTTTAACCCACAGTGGGATGAAATCCATAGACTCTTGGCGTCCTGATGTAACGAGGGCAAAGGTAATGATCCCCATCGCCTTCTGCGCATCATTCGTACCATGAGTAAACGACTGTAATGCCGCCGTCACAACCTGCATGGAGCGGAAGCCCTTGTTAACCGTATGTGGACTACGCTTTGCAAAAATCCATTTCAGGACTGTCATGATGATATAACCGATAACAAATGCAATAATTGGTGAGAAGATCAAGCCCTCGACAATTTCCACAAACCCGCCCCAGTTAATATGCGACGAACCTGCACCCACATATACTGCACCAGCCAAAGCACCGATCAGTGCATGAGAGGAGGAGGACGGAATTCCGAGCCACCAGGTAATCAAATTCCAAATAATCGCAGCAATCAATGTGGCTATTATGATATCCAGACCGTTTTCCAGCAACGTGGGATCTGTGATACTTCCGCCAATTTTCTTAGCTACACCTGTAAACATTAAAGCTCCGACAAAGTTCATCAGTGCCGCCATAATAATAGCTGTTCGAGGTTTTAACGCACGTGTAGAGACAGAGGTAGCAATCGCGTTGGCCGTATCATGGAAACCATTAATAAAGTCAAACGCAAGCGCGAGAAATATAACAATTCCAAGAATCCATATCGATGTTTCCATATTCTAGTACCCCTTATGAGTTGCGCATGATGATCGATTCCAACATGTTGGCTACATCTTCACATTTATCTGTAGTGGTCTCGAGTCGCTCATATAATTCCTTGCGCTTAATCAGCTCAATCGGGTCCTTAACGGTTTCAAATAGAGCTTTGGTACAAATACGAAGGACTTCGTCCCCTTGATTCTCAAGGTCATTCAAACGGATCGTATATTCACGAATGGCCAGCAGCTTCTTCTGGGAAAGCAAATGAACCGCTTTTTGGATTTCATAAGCACACTGACGAAGGATTTCGGCGAATTGTACAATGTATTCATCCGGGTCAAGAAGGTTGTACATATAGAAACGTGAGGCAGATGCCTCCAAGCCATCAATGACATCATCCATGCTTGTAATCAAGTCCATAATGTCGTCACGCTCAAGTGGCGTAATGAACGTCTTGTTCAATTCCTTAATTACGGTGTGCGTGTAAGTATCACATTGGGATTCGTACTTCTTCATCTCTGCAGCGAAACTATCGACATTATTCTGGAGATCAGTGATATTCTGAGCAAAATAATCTGCAGCTTGGACAATGGTATCCGCCATATTTTCCAGCGTCTCAAAGAATATGTCCTTTTTTCTCAACTTCATTGTTTTAAACCCCTTTACATAATATTACCGTGAGTACAGAGTCACCCATATGTAAAAAGCATGAAAATGAATGACAACCCTTGTTATCTTAACATATCCGTAGAAGGTATAGAAGCTATAGAAATGAACTTTTTTACACTCTATTAACACTTACCCGTAATTCCGAACACAAATCTGTATATCACTGGATATTCCGACTTTCTTAGGTTGCACTATCTGCTCCACCATATACCACATGACTGCTAAATGAAGGTGCATTAGGGACGACCAAAATATGGGTGATTCCTGGATACATTAGCTCTTCTTTACCATCCTTCACAAACCTAATCACATCACCTGGCTCACGCGACCATCTGCCCTTTGTGACCTGTCCACGCTGAAAGAGCAGCGCTTCACCACCAAGCTCCACGTCAACCTGAAGTCTTCCAACATCATCAAGTACTTTATGATCGGAACCCATCACCATCACATTTGCAGCTTCTACTGGCTTATTGTTATTCAAATCCAAATGTGGTTTACCATTCACGTAACGCTGATAGGTCTGGAGCTGAGTATCGTATTTATAGTCAATTTTATAGCTTTTAAGTAAGAAGTTTATGCTAAACTCAGCGGCCTGTTCTCCGCCTGTCGGTATGTAATCTGGATTGTTAAAAAGATACCCTGGCACCTTCACACTTTTCTCATAACCCAGCTTCTCGGCACCTTCCCGCAGCTTCGCTGCATTACTGTAGAGATTATGAGGGGCTTTACGTGCTTTGTCCCGCCAGAAATAGGCTCCGGCACGACCGATTTCGTCCATATCTGCTTTTTTCTCTTTTTGCAAAATAGCATAAGCCGCGGGGCTCCCCCCGGCATGCACTGTCACACCACCGTAGCTCTCGCCAATATCGAGCAGATAAGGGCGAATACTGCGAATCGGTCCGATTTTGACCACTCCGGTATGACTTTGAAAAATACCAATCAACCGCGTAATGCCACCTTCAGCAAGGACCTCATATAAAATATCCGCTTCACTAACCCCCGACTGTGGCCGGGCCGCTGGAGCATTATTAATCATAACAGCTAAGGGACGTGGGAGACTGTTTTCAGAAACGGGAAGACCTGTTAATCCGGAAACGAGTTCAGCAGATGGATCTGCTGTAGGCGATGGTTGGATCGTTTCAATTGGCGCGGGATCTGCTGTAGGTTGCTGTGTCGGGGCAATTACATTATTTGCACTCTCTGTTCCGCAAGCGGAGAGCAATAGGGTACTTAGTACAATGGCAGATAATAGACGGGAAGAAGAGCAGTTTACTTTCATAAGCTTGTAGTTCCTCCTAAACGTTTTATGTATCTTAACTGGTTTCTTCCATTTAATCACAGCCAGTCCCATTTGTCTTGATCCGCTTGCATCAAGTGTAATCGACTTCAGCGTCCTTATTAGGACGATATACGTTTAAGCGAGAAATATAAGGATAATGCATAGCGTGAAACTTTTACTTTCTTATATTTAAAAAAAGGGTACAGCCGATCTCCGGCTGTACCCTGCGTGTATCTCATCCATTTAGTCTAGCTTCCAGCAATTGAGGCTTAATGTCCCATATTGATACGCTTGAAATATTCGCTCTGCCTTCCTGCTGCCATCCGCTGTTCCCATCGCATAAAAGAGAGGTGCGAAATGCTCTCTTCCGTAAGATGGAACCGCATCTCGAACATGCGGAGCTTTTTTCTCATAAGCAAACAGTGAAGGTAGATCCCAAGATTCTAACCCCTTGGAAATCCACGCATCGAATTCAAGCGCCCACTCTTCAGGCTGATCACTTTCATTAAGCATCCGCAAATTGTGAACAAGTCCACCGCTTCCTATCAGCAGTATGCCTTCGTCACGCAGAGGGGCTAACATCCGCCCGATATTGTACTGTTCCTTGGGAGATCGTAGTGAATCGACGGATAAAGCGACTACCGGAATATCGGCTTTTGGAAACATTTTTTTCAGTATTACCCAGACTCCGTGATCGAGTCCTCGCCCCAGAACGGGCTGATGTGAAAGATTGTTACCCTTAAAGAGCTCGGAAATCCGCTTGGTTAGAGCTGGATCGCCTGGGGCTGGATAGGTCAGCGTATACATTTCTTCAGGGAATCCGTAGAAGTCGTGTTGTGTTTCGTGCTTCTCATCCATGGTGAGTAGCTGTTCTGGGCTATCCCAGTGCGCTGAGAATACTACTATACCCCGTGGTGCTTCTAGTTCTTGACCAAGCCGCTCCAGAAAACGGGTATACTCGTTATCCTCCAGTGCGAGGAGCGGAGAACCGTGCGCGATAAAAAATGACGGTAATTTCATAGGATGCCAACCTCCATAACCCAGTATATGGTGTGCATCTTTATTTTACCGCTAATTTCAAGTTATTGCGAGTAAAGTCCATCACCTATATCATCCAATTTTGCCATTCTGTCTGCACATGCTCCTGTTCGTTCATCCACTCTCTTGTCCGCTTAAGCAGTTGCTGCTGTGCTGGCCCAGAAGAAAAGGTATGATCACCTTGAAAAATGATCTCTTTATCGCATCGTCCCTCAGGACGTGTCCAGAATAATTTCTGGTAAAGGAATGCATAATCCACGGGGATGACATCGTCAGACGTACCATGAATGACGAGCACATCACCGCTGAATTTACTAGCCTCTTGGAAAGGCTGGAAGGCCGCCAAAGAATTGAAATATACCGGTGTGAACGAGTAGCCCACGTAATCCGCCGATCCATTCTTCACCGAACGGTCATACGCCTCCCGCCCTACGATCTTCACAATATCATTGAAGGGATAACCCACGGAGGCCCACAGCACGAGATTCTTCACGCGGCGATCACGAATACTTGTCAGAAGCGCAACCGCCCCACCCAGACTATGGCCAATAAGCGTCACACGCTGTGGATCCACATCGGCAGAGCTAATTCCGTAATCGAGCACCGCTCTAGTCTGAGCGATCATCGACTCCATATCCTCCCCGCCGTAATTACCGCTGCTCTCGCCGCAGCCCGCATAGTCAAATCGAATGACCATATACCCGTCTTGCGCCAGCTCACGAGCTGCTTTGACAAATATCCGATCGACTCCAATCCGGTTACCCACAAATCCATGGCAGATTACAGCTAATGGCAATCTGTCCTTGCAACGTGTGGAAGTTCCCTTCTCTTTACTCGGATAATGGATACTCGCTGTCAATTCTTCGCCGTTATGCCGAATTACAATATTCCGTTCCATTGCCGTAACCTCCTATATTTAATCATTATTTTAATTTATTAGAATTCCGATTAACTTAGTGTGAATTATATTCTTATTATAAAGATTTCGTTCATATTGTCAACAGGAACGGGACAGATCTTAGTAATTTGCAAGAGCAAATTCGGAGTATAAACCGGAACGTCAAACAGCCAGTCTCCAAACTAATGGAGACTGGCTGTTTTTCAATCGCATGATGAGCTTCCAGGGTCGTCAATCAATCATAGCTGTCGTTAAACATCTCGTGGGTTTCTTGACTGCCTTCCCAATCCTTAAGCGCACCCTCTGTTGCTGGTTCTTCTGTGGAATTCCACATGCTGAATCCATCAGAGCCGCCCCAATCCCCCATTGAATGATTGGGCGTAGGCCCGAAACCGTTGCCCATGACACTGTCCTGTTCTTTCTTGTTCTCATGTTCCATAAAGCTCCCAACCTTTCCCAAAGCTATATTGATCAAGCAACAACATTATCAGTGTTCACTCTTATAAAAGGATTATGCATAGGAAAATAGAAATGCTTGTCCTTGCGCTGACCTGTCAGGCAAACGTATACTCTAGGTTAAAGACTATACCGATTAACACTACTGGAGGTTTACATCCCTATTATGAAAGTGAAAGATATGATTAAGGAAAATAACGCCCTGCGTGAGCAGATGACGCCTTTCAATCGATCCTATTTTGAAGATATGATCCTAACGATGCGCGCCAGTAGGGTAGAGGCTCTCCGTGCTGAAGAACTTTTACTGGATGCAGCCAAGCTGCTTCTCAAAGAACAAAAAAAAGGTAAAAACGCTAAACAGGTGTTTGGCGAGAATCCGGATGATTATTTTAAAGAAATCATAGACAGCGCTCCCACACGCTCAGCACGCAGCAAATGGAACTATTACTTGATGATTCCCAGCGCGGCTCTAACCTGTTTGTTCGGGATCTTTGCTATAGGTGGACTCTTCTTGCAATGGACTAACGGATCCTCCGGGATGTTCGGAGAGATTAGCCTCTTCACCCTCTTCGCTGTGGGGGCAGGTTCCATTATCTTGATCGAACTTATTATGAAATGGTTAACCTCCTTGTCTGAGGGGGATGCACCTAAAGCCAAACCCTTTGATATCAAGGGCCTTGGCGTCTATATCGGAATCGCCGTAGTTGCCGTATTCATTGGCTTGTACCTCGACCGATTGTTTCCGGTCATTACTTTATCCCCGTGGGTAAGCTTAATTGTTTCCCTGATTGGGGCAATTGGACTAAAGTTTATATTTTTTAGAAAATAAAAGTCATGCTCCACCCATATTTCATCCGATAGACAGGGGGAACTTTCATGAAAAAGAAGCAATATATTCTCTATTCTGTTCTAGCAGTAACATTGGGACTAGGCGCGGTACCTATAGGAACGATTCAAGCTGAAGGCGCTGCCAGCCCTCCTGTGGGAGGCACTAAGGCAAATCCTATGACAGCAAACAATAATCATGCGGAGGCTATCTATAAAGCAGCATTGCCGCTGTTGTCTTCCTCTAACAAGTTACCCGAAGCTATTAAATATTTGAACGCCAATATGTATGCGGTAGGTTCGTATCGTGCCACGATAATGACACTGAAGCTTGAAAATTTGCACAAGGCGGCGCTTCCGGCGTGGGAGAGCAAATTCAGTACCAGCAATGTCCAGCGGAAGCTCACCGCCATCTATAAGGCTGGCGCTAGTATGAAGACCCTTGCTGATGCCACAGAAGATCTCACTCTGCGCACACTGCTGAAGAGTGCCAGCGAAAATGGATATAAACTGGAGACCGCGGAAGGCACTTTTTTCCCGGTGATCGATTATGAGGCTTACCGCAAATATAAGCTTTATGTCACTGACGATATCAGCGCGTATCTATCCATTATGGCTACGGAGTCTGATCTGCCCTCCTCCAAGGATAACGGGCTGGTCATAGGTTGGACCGATGTAGCTGCGCGAGCACTATCTCAAGAGCAATTTATTCAAAATCATCCGAAATCAAACCGAATTTCATCCGTGAAATCCTTATATTCTATCTATGTTAACAATACGTTTTACGGCCAGAATAACACGCCCCTTTTCCATTATGACAATCTTGAAATGGACTTGGAGGCGCAGAAAGCCTACTCTAGCATTCTCACCAAGAATAAAGACAACAGCCCATTCCTGCAGAAACTAGATGGCTTCATGAAATTGATGAAGGACAAAGATTATAAATTAACAGATGAAGTCGAACAATACCGTAAGACTGAATTACCTCTCTAGTATGATATACAAAAGGCCCGTCCCCATTCATTCTGGGACGGGCCTTTCTATGTTCATTAACGAAATGATTAAAGTGATGAAAGAAATTAAATAAGGATGTTAAAGAGATTGGAATCCTTATTGATTTCTACATAATCTACACCCTTCTGCTGCATCCGTTCGATAAGTGGTTCATAAGCTTCAATGGACAATAGCTCTATGCCTACAAGCGCGGGACCATTCTCTTTATCATGCTTCTTGATGTACTCGAAACGGGTAATATCATCCTCTGGACCGAGGATTTCGTCCAAGAATTCACGCAGGGCACCTGCCCGTTGTGGGAAGTTCACCATGAAGTAGTGCTTTAAGCCTTCGTAAATCAGTGACCGCTCTTTGATCTCCTGCATACGGTCAATATCGTTGTTACCCCCACTAATGATACAGACGACCGTCTTCCCGCGGATTTGATCACGGTATTGATCAAGTGCTGCGATAGGTAAGGAACCCGCTGGCTCAACCACTATAGCATTCTCGTTATACAGCTCCAGAATGGTGGTACAAGCCTTGCCTTCAGGCACCATCACGATGTCATCCAGATGCCGGGAACAAATATCATAAGTCAGTCCGCCAACGCGCTTTACAGCCGCTCCGTCCACGAACTTGTTAATTTCTTTTAGCGTTACCACTTCTCCAAGCTTAATTGCTTCAGTCATTGAAGCAGCACCAAGCGGTTCCACACCAATCAACTTAGTGGATGGACTCACCGTCTTCACATAAGTGGCTATTCCTGCTGCCAGACCGCCCCCACCAATCGTTACGAACATAAAATCCGCAGGATGATCCAGGTTCTCCATCACTTCCATCGCTATCGTTCCATTGCCTGCAATAATTCTCGGCTCATCAAACGGGTGGATCAACGTCATACCATGGTCTATACAAGCTTGCAGCGCTTCATCATAAGCATCATCGAAGGTATCGCCCTTCAGAATGACCTCAACAAACTCGCCACCGAACCGCCGTACTTGTTTAACCTTCTGGTTAGGTGTTGTGCTTGGCATATAGACCTTGCCCTTAATCCCAAGTGCCTTACAGGAATAGGCTACACCTTGTGCGTGATTTCCTGCACTCGCGCAGACAATACCTTTGGCTCTATCTTCTGCAGATAGACTACGAATCATATTATAAGCTCCGCGGATTTTAAAAGAACGGACAATCTGCAAATCTTCGCGCTTCAAATATACATCGCAATCATACTTGGCCGATAGTACGGCGTCACGCTGTAGTGGAGTCCGGATGATGACCTCCCGCAGTACGTGATGAGCCCGTACGATATCTTCCATTCCTACGATTCGGTCTTCCTCTTCTCTCATAACCCTCTCGCCTCACTATCATCTATTCATTCTACTTCTTGTAAACATACTCTCCCAAAGACATTATTTCAAGCATTGTCCGCTGTATGCAATACAATTATTGATGCAAATCTTATACTTTCTTATATTAAAAAAGAGACTACAGGAATCTCCCATAGCCTCTTTAAGTTCATGTCCGTCCAAGATCTGAATCTACTAATCCTGTTGCTTCAGCATCCACTTCAGCAGATCAGGTAGGCTTGTCCACAAACGCGAGTGTACAATCACATATTCGATAGCTTCATTAGCGTCGCCCATTCCCACAAAATCCGGAAGGTTGTGCGGCAATCTTTTGATCCCTAACAAATAATCCGGCACATGCTTGTTCACATTCCGCGCTACGCGGTACAACATTTTCAGTTGGGAAGTAATCCCATTCTTCTTATATTCTAAGACCATCCGGTCGTAAGCTACTGTCGCCGCTGCATCATTGCCGAACTTTTCCAGCACCTTTTCTGTCTTCTTGAGCTTGTTGGTGTAGAGATACGCAGCCGTTAAAAGGTAACGCGCACCTGTGTTATCTTCAGGGTTCAGCTCTAAAATGTGCTCAAGTACTTTTTGTGCTTCTTCTGCATTCCCGCTAAACCAACAAGAGTCGGCGTAGCTTTTGCAAATTCGAATGTATGGACGAGTCTCGTGGAGGTCCCAGAAATGTCCCTTGTTCTCAGCGAAAAAGGCTTCTCCAAGCTCACGTTCACCTGCATCCATCCCTGCTTTTAGAAAAGCACGAGCATCTGCTTCATTCTCTGCTTCCTCAGCCAAAATGAGATACGCATCCGGACTGTCCGGATAAACCTCTAATGCGGCTTCAGCTAACTGTATCCGGCGGTTGGATGAATTGGTTTGCATAGCCTTTTGTAATAGTGCTTGCTCCTGATCCTTCGGACTGCCTGAGATATTCAGCAAAAGTAATTCTTCTTCCGCACCACCCATGCCGTATTCCTCAATGTAATTGAGCATCTCTTTGACTTTTCTAGAGATGGTAGGCGTAGTAACCTCATGTTTGGTAGCAAGATCCGCTTGTGTTAGGGAGAAGCCATATTCCTCAGACAAAATAAATTCGATCGCCGCGCAGAAAGAGCCCATTTTCTTCACAGCAGGCTTAGTCTTACGGGAATAACCATTCCACAGAACTAGAGCTTCCCAAATAAGCTCTCTATCATAGCTTTCTCTCATGCTCTCAATAAGGTGCAGCGCCAGTTGTTCATGTGCTGGATGCTCCCAATTCAGATCACGTGACACTTTTTTTCTGAGCGTAGCAAGAGTTAGCTTCACTTCAGGTTGTGCTACGGGCTCCTGTTTCTCAGCCACAGTCTCGCTAGCTGCCGCTTCTTCCTTGTTTACAAGTTGCATGATGGACTCTACTGCAGAAGTTTCTTTACCAAGGCAGCATTTCTTATATTTTTTCCCGCTTCCGCAAGGACACATATCATTTCTTCCAATCTTACTCAAAACGAATTCCTCCTTAAATCTGTGAGTAGCCATTCGCCATAAGCGTATCGCTAGTATGCACTATAAGTATCATCATTTCCAGGCACGAGGCATCCTTTATAAGGTTACTTCACAAAGTCTGAAGGACTCCGATTTAAAAGGGCCTTCCCATGATCGGAAAGACCCTTATCTGTATATATCCGCACATTTTCCCCCGTACGTGTAGTATTATAGCACTTCTTCTATCACTTGTCAGTCCTTTTTTAGGACTTTAAGCGCAAAAAATGCTAGATACAGTTCTTTATCCTTATACCAAAGCTTTCATAGCGATGTCGCTGCGGCTTTGTTTTCCGGAAAAAGAAATTCCTTCGGCTCTAGCGTAAGCTGCAACACGAGCTTCAGCAATCGTAGCACCTAGGCCTACCACGCCTAGTACCCGACCACCATTCGTCACCCAGCTTCCGTCTTCACCACGCGCCGTACCAGCATGGAAGATCAGCCCTCCTTGGCTGTCTTCAAGACCTTCAATCGGTACACCCTTTGGATAAGGGCCTGGATATCCTCCCGAAGCGAGAACTACGCATACAGCCGCTTCGTCGCTCCATTCAATGTCGATATCTGCAAGTCTGCCCTCTGTGACCGCCAGAAAGATTTCTAGCAAGTCGCTCTTGAGTCTAGGCAACACGACCTGAGTCTCAGGATCACCGAAACGAGCATTAAACTCAATCGTCTTTGGTTTCCCTTCAGGAGAAATCATCAGTCCCGCAAATAGTACACCGCTAAAGGGACGACCTTCGTCCACCATAGCTTTTGCCGTCGGCTTAATGATGGTCTCGATCGCTTCTTGGATAATAGCCTCATCAATATGTGGTAAAGGCGAATAGGTACCCATTCCGCCGGTATTAGGACCTTTATCCCCATCAAATACGGGCTTATGATCCTGGGCAGCAGCCATAGGACGTACCGTCTCTCCATCGACAAAAGCCAGAATCGACATTTCCTGTCCAGCTAGAAATTCCTCAATAACAACCTGAGCGCCTGCCTCACCGAATACCTTAGTGACCATAATATCAGCGAGTGCTTGCTCTGCTTCTTCCAACGAATAGGCAACCGTCACGCCTTTTCCTGCAGCCAGACCATCTGCCTTGATTACGATCGGAAGCGGCTGTTCCCGCAAATAAGTTAGCGCAGCTTCATAGTCGTCGAACTTCTCATAGGCTGCTGTCGGAATATTATATTTATGCAAAAGATCCTTCATAAAGGTTTTGCTGCCTTCGATCTCCGCCGCATTCTTGCGTGGGCCAAACACAGGAATATCCTGTGCTTCAAAAGCATCCACAATCCCAGCAGCGAGTGGATCATCTGGACCGATTACAACAAGACCTACTTCCTTCTCTTTAGCAAAAGCCGTCAGACGATCGAACTCAAATACTCCGATCGGCACACATTCGGCTAACTGCGCAATCCCGGCGTTGCCGGGTGCGCAATAGATTTTACCTGCCTTGGGGCTTTGGGATAGACTCCAAATCATCGCATGTTCCCGGCCGCCGCCGCCAACTACCAAAATATCCATCCGAATATGATCCTCCCAGTGCTCTAGTGTTTGAAATGACGGACGCCTGTGAAGACCATAGCAATACCATACTCATTAGCGACCTTAATCGACTCTTCGTCTTTAATGGATCCGCCTGGCTGAATCACTGCAGTGATTCCTGCTTTTGCTGCCATTTCAAGCGTATCGCCCATTGGGAAGAACGCGTCGGAAGCGAGTACGGCTCCCTTAGATTTTTCACCAGCTTGTTCGATTGCAATTTTAGCTGCACCAACGCGATTCATCTGTCCTGCACCTACGCCAACGGTCATATCATCAGCAGCCAGCACAATCGCATTAGATTTCACATGCTTAACTACTTTCCATCCGAACAACAATTGTTTCAATTCTTCCTCGGTTGGTTTACGGTCTGTAACGACTTGTAGATCATCTGGATTCACAGAGTGCACATCGCTCTCCTGTACAACCATTCCTCCATCAATAGAGGTAACTACAAAGCTGCTCTTACGCGCACTAGCCGTACTAAGGTTACCGATTTTGAGCAAACGGAGATTCTTTTTCTTCGTAAGGATTTCCAGTGCTTCTTCCGTAAAGCCTGGTGCCAACACGATTTCGAGGAAAATATCTTTCAGCAGGTTCGCTGTGTCTGCATCAATAATGCGGTTTGCTGCTACAATCCCACCAAAGATAGAAGTTGGATCCGCGTTGTAAGCTTTTTGATAAGCTTCGTATACACTTTCACCCACACCTACACCACAAGGGTTCATATGTTTAACCGCTACGACAGCAGGCTCTTCAAATTCTTTCACGATTTGCAGTGCTGCGTTAGCATCGTTGATATTGTTATAAGACAACTCTTTGCCGTGCAATTGTTCAGCCGCAGTGAGTGTATCCAGTGCCGCCAATGGCTTGCGATAGAACGCCGCTTTTTGATGCGGATTCTCGCCATAACGCAGATCCTGAATTTTCTCATAAGTCACGGTGTAGCGCTCTGGCAGAGGCTCGCCAGTAACGTTAGCCAAATAATCGGAAATCAAGGCATCGTAAGCCGCCGTATGACGGAACACTTTTGCCGCAAGACGTTTGCGTGTTTCTAGCGTTGTATCTCCACCTGCGCGAACCTCTTCAAGTACAGTAGCGTAGTCATTAGCATCCACCACTACACTGACAAAAGCATGGTTCTTCGCCGCAGAACGCAGCATCGTAGGTCCGCCGATATCGATATTCTCGATGGCTTCCTCGTAGGATACGTCAGGTTTTGCGATAGTTTCCGCGAACGGATACAGATTCACAACAACCAGATCGATGTAATCCAGACCAAGCTCCTTCATTTGACGCGTGTGCTCCTCATTATCACGAACCGCAAGCAATCCACTGTGTACAGCAGGGTGCAAGGTTTTGACACGTCCGTCCATGATTTCTGGGAATCCTGTCACATCGGAAATCCCGATAACTGGAACACCTTCTTTAGCCAAAAGCGTGCTTGTTCCACCTGTAGAGATAATTTCTACGCCTAATGCAGACAACTCGCGGCAAAAATCCACGATACCTTGTTTATCCGATACGCTGACTAGCGCTCTTTTGATACTCACTTTGAATAGTCCTCCTTCAGGTTGTACGTGCGATTTAATATGAAGAAAACCCACAACGCGACACATAACGCCGCTTATGCAATATTTCCCGAGAAATACCCTGAAACATCTCGGTCTGTCACCAAATGTCGATCCAAAACTTCGAATGGCTGCGGTGCAGCTTACTTTTCGCGGATAATCGTCTTTCTTCCACTCAGTTCCACTTTCCCGCTGGCAAAAGCGCCAACCACTTCGGGATACAGCTCATACTCAACCTTATGAATACGTTCTGCCAATGAATCCGCCGTGTCGTTATCCTGCAGGGCTACGCTGCGCTGAGCAATAACAGGTCCGGTATCCATACCTCCATCGACAAAATGCACAGTAACACCCGTCAGCTTCACGCCATAATCCAGCGCTTGTCCGATTGCATCTTTTCCTGCAAAAGCAGGCAGCAGCGATGGATGAATGTTAATAATTCGTCCAGCATACGGCGTTAAAAGCACTGGCGTAATAAGACGCATGTATCCTGCCAGCACAACCAGCCCGATTTCCCGCCGCTGAAGCTCTGCTACAATCTCTGCTTCGTAGAGTTCACGGCTGGCGAAGTCTTTTGGCCGCAGCAAGAGGGCGGGAATGCCCGCATCCTCCGCTCGCTTAGCTACAGGTGCCTCTGGCTTGTCGGATACAAGCAACTCAATATTGCCCTCACCAAGCAAGCCTGCTCTCTGTGCATCGATCAGTGCAGCAAAATTACTGCCTTGCCCAGAAGCAAAAACAGCGATTCGACTCCATTGCATCACACTTCAGCTCCAGTAAAGGTTACTTTGCGTTCCCCTTCTGTCACTTTACCAATGATAAAAGCCTCTTCTCCGCTCGCTTTGAGCAGTTCAAGAGCATGTTCTCCATCAGCGCTACTTACTACCAGAACAAGTCCAATTCCCATATTAAAAGTAGTAAACATATCACGGTTGCTTACGTTTCCTTTGTTCTGCATCAATCCGAAGATCGGCAGAATCGGCCACGATCCGTAATTAATCTCCACATCTACACCGTCAGGCAATACGCGCGGGATATTCTCGATGAATCCGCCACCCGTAATATGTGCCATTCCTTTCACCGGAAGCTGCTCCAAGAGCGCCAGCAAAGGCTTCACATAAATCTTAGTTGGTGCAAGAAGTACATCCACAAGCGGAGCTCCAAGCTCCGGAAGCACATCATTCAGGCCATAGCCATCTTCCTCAAGCAAAAGCTTACGCACCAGTGAGAAGCCGTTGCTGTGCACGCCGCTAGAAGCTAAACCAATCACTGTGTCTCCAGCAGCGATGTTAGCGCCTGTTACCAGCTTCGCTTTGTCAGCAACGCCAACTGTGAATCCAGCGATATCATACTCACCCGCTGAATACATGCCCGGCATTTCAGCCGTTTCGCCGCCAATCAGCGCACAACCTGCTTGGTGACAGCCCTCTGCGATTCCTGCTACGATCGCTTCGATTTTCTCCGGTACGACTTTGTCGCAAGCCAGATAATCGAGGAAAAATAGCGGCTCCGCGCCTTGCACTACAATGTCGTTCACGCACATAGCTACAGCATCGATCCCAATCGTGTCATGGCGATCCGCAGCAAACGCGATCTTAAGCTTCGTGCCTACACCATCAGTTCCCGATACGAGCACTGGCTCTTCATATTTATCTTTATTGAGGCCAAACAGCGCTCCGAACCCACCAAGATCCGTCATTACTTCTGGACGGTAAGTACGTTTTACGTGCTTTTTCATGCGTTCTACCGCTTCGTTACCAGCCGCAATATCCACTCCGGCGTTTTTATAAGCTTCCGACACTTGGGACACCTCATCTTTTAATAGTTTAGAGCGCGTTTGGGCGCATTCGGGACTAACTTCATTGGTGATTATTGGAGTTATTACGAGGAATGTTTGGACTTCCGATCGCTGTTATGTTTGGATTTCCTGATTTAAACCGCTCATCGCGGTAGAAATCCAAACATAAAGGCGAACGCTACGCTTCTACAGTTCCAAACTTCCTCTCCATAACTCCCTCCAACCACCGCTTTCACCCTACTGCAAGCCGCAGTGCGCGCCTTGCACACGGACCTCAAGACCTAGGTGCATGAGCTGCGCCATGCAACCTCTTCTAGCGAAACAAGCGAACACCCACACCTTTGCAAGGGGGACTTAGGGGGATGACCCCTAACTAACAACTACAACCATCTTTCTCCGCCCCGCCAAAATCAACCTGCGTCGGGTAATCATTATCGAAGCAGGAAAGACATAGCCCGCCTTTGTAATCATCTTTGTTGTGACCACCAATGGAAGTGATTAAGCCCTCCGGTGACAAGAATGCCAAGGAATCGGCATTAATCTCTTCGCACATTTCCGCAATGGACTTGTACGACGCGATGAGATCGCGGCGGTCTGGGGTATCAATGCCGTAGAAGCAAGGATTCTTGAAGGGCGGCGATGTAATCCGCACGTGAACCTCTACGGCTCCCGCTTCGCGGAGCAAATTGACGATCCGCCGTGAAGTTGTTCCACGCACGATGGAATCATCGATCATGACAACACGTTTGCCATCGACCACACTGCGCACGGCGCTTAGCTTCATTTTCACACCTTGCTCACGCAGCTCTTGGCTCGGCTGGATAAAGGTCCGGCCTGTATACTTATTCTTGATGAGCCCAAGCTCATAAGGAATGCCCGTCTGTTCCGCAAATCCAATCGCTGCCGAGATACTTGAATCCGGTACACCAGTTACGAGGTCAGCATCTACGAAAGCTTCTAATGCCATTCGGCTACCCATCCGCTTACGGGCGGTGTGCAGGTTAGCGCCATTCATATCACTGTCTGGGCGAGAGAAGTAAATATACTCCATCGCGCATAGCGCTTTACGTTTTGGCTCGGTAAAACGGTCCTCTAACAGGCCATTTTTATCAAGCACGAGTAGTTCGCCAGGTTCGATATCGCGGACTAACTGTGCTCCGATAACTTCTAAGGCGCAAGATTCGGAAGCAAAAATATAGGCGTCGCCGATCCGTCCCATTACAAGCGGACGCAAACCATGGGAATCCGAAGCGACAATTAATTTGTCATTCGTCATAAGCAGAAAAGCAAATCCGCCAACCAGTTGTTTTAGCGCATCCTTTGCCGCTTCAACAAAATCCTTAGACGAACGCGCAATCAGATGCGCCAGCACTTCTGTATCACTTGTAGTTTGGAAGATCGATCCGCTTTGCTCAAGCTGTTTACGAATCAACGGTTCATTTACTATGTTACCGTTCGTTGCAATCGCCAAATCACCGTCACGATATTTGAATACGAGCGGCTGTGCATTGGTTAAGCGGCTGTCTCCGCTGGTGGAATAACGTACATGCCCGATGGACATGTCTCCAACCAGTGAGGCAATTTTGTCCTTGTCGAATACTTCTTTTACTAACCCCATCCCGCGGTGATAGTTGAAATCACGACCATCTGCTACGCAGATGCCCGCACTTTCTTCCCCACGGTGCTGTAAGGCGTGCAAACCGTAATAAGACATGGACGCCGCTTCCGGGTGTCCGAAGACCCCGAAAACGCCGCATTCTTCTTTTAATGTGTCAAAAATATCTCCCGAGCCCGTTCCTTCATTGTAAAAGTCACCAGTCCACAGGATAGGAGTCTCCTGCTCTTTCCCGGTCTTTATTTCATAAGACATGGAATAGCATCCTCCCAAACGAATTTCAATTCTGCTACAGCTTCATCTAATACGGATGCACCGTCCAGATTTACGCGCAGTCTGTCTCCACCTACAGTTCCGATGATTTCCACTGGAACGCCGCTGGCAGCAATCGCTGCTTTCAGCTCTTCCGCACGCTCAGGCGCTGCCGTCAGCACGATACGTGATTGGCTCTCACTGAACAAAGCTACATCGGATCTAAGTCCATTAGCAGAAAGTTCAACGTTCGCACCAACACCGCCACTGATACAGCTTTCTGCAAGTGCTACAGCAAGGCCGCCTTCGGACAAGTCATGTGCCGAACGCACCAGGCCGCCGCGAATCGAGGTAAGCACTGCGCTCAGCAGTGTTTTCTCAGTAGCCAAATCCAAAGCTGGAGGACGGCCTTCGGTTACACCATGAACAGCATATTGAAATTCACTACCACCAAGCTCAGCTTTTGTTACGCCTAGCAGAAGGATGGAATCTCCTTCTTGTTTAAAGCCTTGAGTCGTAATATGATCCGTATCCGTTACTAAACCAACCATGCCGACAACCGGTGTTGGGTAGATGGATCCCGTCGTATTTTCGTTATAAAGACTGACATTCCCGCCGATAACCGGAGTATCCAGCACACGACAAGCTTCAGCCATACCATCAACCGCACGCTCCATTTGCCAGAACACATCAGGTTTCTCAGGGTTTCCGAAGTTTAGGTTATCGGTAATAGCAAGCGGTTCAGCACCCGAACAAACGATGTTACGAGCCGCTTCGCTGACTGCAATCCGTCCACCCACTTCAGGATCAAGATAAACATAACGCCCGTTACAGTCCGTGGTCATCGCAAGTCCTTTACGTGTACCATGAATGGTAACTACAGCCGCATCAGATCCAGGTCGAACAGCCGTACTAGTCCGCACCATGTAATCATATTGGTTGTATACCCAAGCTTTGCTTGCTACGGTTGGTGATCCAAGAACAGTACGCAGTGCGCCGCCTAGATCTGTAACTTCTGCGTAACGAAGCGTATCTACCGATTCATTTTCTACATAATAAGCAGGAACCTCAGATGGTTTGTTATAGACTGGACACTCATCAACAAGCGCTGTTACTGGCATGTCACCGACAACCTCACCGTGATGATACAGCTTCAAGCGACCATCATCCGTAACTTTACCGACCTTACAGCAGATTACACCCCAGCGATCAAAAATCTCTTGCGCCTGAGCTTCATCCTTCGGTTCTACTACGAACAACATCCGTTCTTGCGATTCCGAAAGCATCATTTCATAAGGGGTCATGCCGTCTTCACGTTGTGGCACCTGATCAAGATACAGCTCCAAACCATTACCAGCTTTACTTGCCATCTCTGCACTTGAGCAGGTAAGTCCAGCCGCACCCATATCCTGAATCCCAATAACGATGCCGCTGTCGATTAACTCTAGACAAGATTCCATAACGAGCTTCTCCATAAATGGATCGCCTACTTGTACAGCTGTACGTTTAGCTTCTGACTCTTCACTTAGTTCCACGGATGCAAAAGTAGCCCCATGAATCCCATCACGTCCAGTAGGAGGACCTACGTAGAAGACTGGGTTCCCTACACCTTTAGCGACACCGCGTTGGATTTTATCATGATCAATTAGACCGACACACATTGCGTTAACAAGCGGGTTACCGTCATAGCTATCATCGAACATGATTTCGCCGCCCACGGTTGGAATCCCGATACAGTTACCATAACCAGCAATACCCGACACCACATGCTCGAACAAATATTTCACGCGATCGCTTTCCAGCTTTCCGAAACGCAAGGAATTCAGCAGTGCGATAGGTCTTGAGCCCATGGAAAAAATATCACGAATGATACCACCTACGCCTGTTGCCGCACCTTGAAAAGGTTCTACCGCAGAGGGGTGGTTATGACTTTCGATTTTGAATACAACCGCTTGGTTGTCTCCGATATCTACAATCCCTGCGCCCTCGCCAGGTCCCATCAGGACACGTGGTCCAGTAACTGGGAAACGTTTCAACAATGGCTTAGAGTTCTTGTATGCACAGTGTTCAGACCACATTACGCTGAATACACCGATTTCAGTATAGTTCGGCAAACGTCCCATAAAAGACTTGATGAGCTCATATTCGCTGTCCGACACACCGAATTGGCTGTAAATTTTCTGCTCTGCGATCTGTTCTGCGGTCGGTTCCTTAACGGATACTTGCTGCGTCATGACGATCCCTCCAAGTCTTCAGTATAGATGTGAACATTCGTTTGCCATCTTCAGATCCGAGCAAGCTGTTAGCTGCACGCTCAGGGTGAGGCATCATGCCGACTACATTCCCCTGCACATTACTAACACCCGCAATATCAGCTACAGAGCCGTTAGGATTATCGCTATATGTGAACACAATCTGATTGTTAGCTTTCAGTTCTGCTAAAGTCTCTTCATCACAGTAGTAGTTTCCTTCGCCGTGAGCGATTGGGATGATGATTTCTTCATCCTTAGCATAATCAATAGTAAATGGGGTTTCGTTATTAACAACCTTAAGCACTGTATCATGACAACGGAACTTCATGGACATGTTACGACGCAGCGCGCCTGGCAACAAACCAGCCTCAGTAAGAATTTGGAACCCATTGCAAATGCCTAGCACGAATTTCCCTTGCTCTGCTGCTTTAGCAACTTCAGCCATTACAGGAGCAAATCTTGAAATCGCGCCGCAGCGCAGGTAATCACCATATGAGAATCCGCCTGGAACCAAAATGCAATCATACGCCGACAAATCTGTCGCTGTATGCCACACATAATCGACTGGTTCGCCGAGACTGTCCTCTACCGCCTTGTAGCAATCAATATCACAGTTAGAGCCTGGGAAGACAAGTACAGCAAATTTCATGTCGTTTAGTCCTCCAATTCGTAGCGGTAATCCTCGATCACCGTGTTGGCAAGTAGCTTTTCGCACATTTCCTTGAGACGCACTTCTGCTTCAGCACGGTTATCCGTGTCCAAAGTCAGCTCCATATATTTCCCAATACGCAAACTTTCAACTTCTTGAAAACCTACCGAATGAAGTGCTCCTTGCACTGCTACACCTTGTGGATCGAGAACGCTCTTCTTAATGGTGACATATACCGTCGCTTTTAACATATGCTTGTAGTTCCTCCTAAATTTTTATGTGTATATACTTTCTGAAAGCTGAAACTCTACTAAAAGTAACTCTAGCTTTAAAAACATACACTTCATTTATTCCCATGAGTAAACACACAATGTTGAGCTATAAAGACTTGCCAGTAAGACGATGATAAATGTCCAGATAACGGCGCGTTGTTTCTTCAACTACTTCTAGTGGAAGTGGATCAGGTTTGCTATTTTTATCCCAGGAGGATGCAGATAGATACGTACGAACAGGTTCTTTATCCATACTATCAATTTCGATATCAAGAGCGTATTTGTCCTTGGCCCAGAAACGTGAAGCATCCGGCGTAAAAATCTCATCAATCAGAATCACCTTGCCATCCAGCAAGCCGAATTCGAATTTGCAGTCTGCAAGAATGATTCCCCGCTCAGCACAATACTCTCTGGCAAAAGAGAACAATTGCAAGCTCTTCTCCTGCAGCTCGAGTGCCAGATCAGCACCGATTAGCTCCTGCATCTTTTCAAAAGGAATATCCTCATCATGACCTACATCGTTTTTAGCCGCAGGGGTAAAGATTGGCTGTGCCAGCAGCGCATTTTTGCGCAAGTTCTTAGGAAGCTCAATACCATTCACTTTGCCAGTTTCTTGATACTGTCTCCAGCCCCCACCGGTGATGCACCCACGCACAACACATTCGATATCGATGCGCTCTGCTTTGCGTACCACCATAACACGGTTTCTGAGAGCTTCCTTGTCCTTAACGATATCTCCGAGCAGATCCACATCAATATGAACGACATGATTCTCCATTAGCTCTTTGGTCTTTCCGAACCAGAACGCACTCAGACGGTTAAGCACATTGCCCTTTTCAGGTACCGCTGGGTCCAGCACATAATCAAAAGCAGATATCCGATCCGTGACGACGATCAGTACATTCTCCCCTAAATCGTATAGCTCACGAACCTTCCCTTTATAGAGCAGCGGCGCATTGATGAGTTCCACGGCTGTGGATACGGCCGACGATGTCATGACCTTTCCTCCCTTGAACTAATGATCTTGATTACTGCAACTGGTCTCAAAGGCGTAATTCCGAGGAATGTTTGGACTTCCGATCGCTGTTATGGTTGGATTTCCTGATTTAAACCGCTCTTCGCGGTAGAAATCCAACCATAAAGGCGAACGCTAACGCTTCTACAGTTCCAAACTTCCTCTCCATTACACCATTCGACCAATTTCCTTTATATCTAACTCCTTAGTTCACCACTAACCTATCTTTTTTTTAGATAAGCTCTAGCTTGCGGAAGATGGTGTCCACATGCTTAAGGTGCCAAGAAGGGTTAAATGCATCTTCAATCTCTTCTGGGGTAAGAACGTTAGTGATCTCAGGTGTAGCTTCCACGATATCGCGGAATTGTTTTTGCTCTTCCCATGCTTGCATAGCACGCGGTTGAACGGTATCGTATGCTTGCTCACGGCTAAGGCCTTTGTCGATCAGTTTAGTCAAGATCCGACCGGAGAAAGGAACACCGAACGTACGGTTCATGTTACGCTTCATATTCTCTGGGAATACAGTCAGGTTCTTCACGATGTTACCGAAACGGTTCAGCATGTAGTTGAGCAGCATCGTTGCATCCGGAAGGATGATACGTTCCACAGAGGAGTGCGAAATATCGCGTTCATGCCAGAGTGGCACGTTCTCGTAAGCTGTAACCATATGTCCGCGAATGACGCGGGACAGACCGGAAATGTTCTCACAACCAATGGGATTCCGTTTGTGAGGCATAGCGGAGGAACCCTTTTGACCTTTGGCAAAGGCTTCTTCCACTTCACGAATCTCACTCTTTTGCAGAGCGCGGATTTCAGTAGCGAATTTGTCTAACGATGTCGCTACCAAAGCAAGAGCAGCCATGTATTCAGCATGACGGTCACGCTGTAACGTTTGTGTAGAAATTGGAGCTGGGCTTGTGCCGAGCTTGCGGCAAACGAATTCTTCTACGAAAGGATCGATGTTCGCGTACGTACCAACGGCACCGGAGATTTTACCAAACTGCACACCGTTCGCAGCATGGCGGAAACGCTCCAGGTTACGTTTCATTTCTTCGTACCAAAGCGCCATTTTCAGACCGAAGGTGGTTGGCTCGGCATGAACGCCATGTGTACGACCCATCATCGGTGTATCTTTGTAGGCAATAGCCTTATCTTTAAGGATCTCAATAAAGTTGATGATATCCTTCTCTAGAATTTCATTCGCTTGACGCAGCAAGTAACCTAGCGCCGTATCTACCACGTCAGTAGAAGTAAGACCGTAGTGAACCCATTTGCGTTCTGCGCCTAGGCTTTCGGAAACCGCGCGTGTAAATGCTATAACGTCATGACGTGTCTCTTGTTCTATTTCATCAATGCGTGCGATATCGAATTTAGCGTCTTTACGCAGTTTAGCTGCGTCTTCGTGCGGGATAACTCCTAGCTCAGCCCATGCTTCACAAGCGCAAATTTCAACTTCCAGCCACGCTTTGAATTTATTTTCCTCCGTCCAAATAGCTCGCATCTCAGGTCTGCTGTAACGTTCGATCATATTCTTTAGTTCCTCCAAAGTTTAGATTGCTCCACCCAGGACAAGCCGTCTCCGGTATCCTTGCAGAGCAGATTGATATGGCCCATCTTGCGGCCGGTCTTACTCTCAGTCTTGCCATATATATGAAGCTTAGGTACAACACCCAGCTTATTATCTTTTTCGTCCTGTGTACAGGTCGCTTTAATCGCGCCAGCCAAATGCTGGCCTAGTACATTTACCATAACTACAGGTGTCAAAAGCGTTGTATCGCCCAGCGGCAGATTACAAATCGCCCGGACATGCTGCTCGAACTGTGAAGTCGCGCAAGCATCCATGGTGTAATGCCCGGAGTTATGCGGCCTTGGTGCTAACTCATTGACGTACAATTGTCCGTCCTCTGTGACGAACATTTCTACTGCCAGCAGTCCAACCGCATCAAGTCCAGCGATTAATGTCTCTGCCAATTCGCATGCTCTCCGCTGAATGTCCTCTGCCACTCTTGCAGGCACAATGGACAGATGCAAAATATTATTCACATGAATATTTTCCGACGGTGGGAAGCTCTTAACCTCCCCAGAAGCACTGCGTGCAGCAACAACGGATATTTCACACTTAAAAGCTACAAACTTCTCAAGCACCAGCTCCGGCACAACGGCTCCGGGTACTACTTGCCGGAAGGCTTCTTCCAGCTCTTCTTCCTGACGGATCACGGCTTGTCCCTTGCCGTCATAACCGCCTGTGGCTGTCTTCAGCACACAAGGTAGTCCAAGTTCAGCCGCCGCCACTTTCAGCTCCGCAAGGCTATCCACCTTCCGGTACGGGGCGACGGGTACGCCTGCCGCCTCGATGGCGGCTTTTTCACGCAGCCGATGCTGCGTCGTATACAGCAGCGCGCTGCCCTGCGGCACGTACGATTCCTCCGTCAGCAGCGCGGCAACGCCCGCGTCGACGTTCTCGAACTCGTACGTGATGACGTCCGAGCGGCGGGCTAGCTCCCGCGCCGCGTCCCGGTCGTTATATGCCGCTGTAATCTGCGGCGTGACTTGACCGCTAGGCGCATCCGGTGCAGGGTCCAGCGCCACGAACCGGTACCCCATGGCGCTGCCAGCCAGCGCCATCATGCGCCCGAGCTGCCCGCCGCCGAGCACGCCGACGGTCGCGCCGGGCAGTAGCGTCCGGACGGTGTCCGTGCCGGACGCATCCATAGCTGCTGGCGAAGTAACGCCGCCAGCCTCCTGCAGCTTCAGCTCCTCCGGTCTCATAAGCTGTCGCTGCTTTCAAGGACTTCGTCGCGGATCGCATCCCGCCGTAGCTGCGCGCGCTGCTGCACTTCTGGATCGAATGCTCCGATAATCTGTGCAGCCAGGAGGCCTGCATTAATGGCTCCTGCCTTACCAATGGCTACCGTTGCCACAGGAATGCCTCCTGGCATCTGCACGATGGAGAGAAGCGAATCAAGCCCATTAAGCGCCTTCGACTGCACTGGCACTCCAATCACAGGCAGGATCGTCTTTGCTGCCACCATACCCGGCAAATGCGCAGCACCACCCGCTCCTGCAATAATGACGCGAATACCCCGGCCCGCGGCTTCCTCCGCATAGCTGAACATCAAGTCCGGCGTCCGGTGCGCAGATACTACCTTCTTCTCATAAGATAATCCCAGCTCTTCAAGCACCGCACAAGCGTGCTCCATCGTATCCCAATCCGATTTACTGCCCATGATAACAGCTACCTGCACAGACATGATTCGACCTACCTTCCAGTCACTAGTATGGATATCTTTATCTTGTAAATTCGAATAAAAAAAGCCCGATGACCAGACGCATTTTGCTGCGGGAGGATCGGACTAGTAAAGAAATTAGGAAAAAATAATCCGCGTGCCTATCATTAGGCTGCATTAAGCGCGGAAAATGGCATAATGCATCATTCCGTTACCCGGACCGCATTGCCGCATTCTATCATCCTATTTCCTCGTAGTCCGGTAATTTACGGTTCCCGGGTAGAAACTTCCGGGCCATATCCCCGGTTTTATACGAGTTGCTCATGACATCAGTTTAACAATCCCCTACACAGGATGTCAACTCAAACACGAACATTGGTAAATTCCGATTAATAATCGTTCGCTTTTAGGCGTATTTAATTTCTCAATAACCACTTATTTTGATGATAAAGACTTCTTTCCGTACACTATTAGCTCTAACAACAGATGTTATATTAACTGTAGAATAGGCTTCATGTAGTCATTTCGTTTCTTAATAATCAAGTATAAATGCCTTTGGCGTCCCTGTATGACGGTTAGCGTTTATGCGAGAAATATAAGGATAAAGTATAGTGTGAAACATATACTTTCTTATATTTGAAAAAAGGAACGCCATAAGCGTCCCTTTTTACTCTATGTTATTTTACAACCAGCACTGGAATGCGGGCGCTTTGTACTACATTATGGCTGACACTACCCAGAACAAATTCACGTATTCCGCCAAGTCCGCGGCTGCCGATAACAATTACATCTATAGCATGTTCTTTAGCATATTTCAAAATCACTTCAGCGGGGGATCCTTGTAATAGCTCAACCTCAGCATTCAAGCCTTCAGCCTCAAGGCGTCCCTTGACTTCTTCCGTAGTCTGCACTGCTAAATCATAATATTCTTTATTTACTGAAGCCGGTAGTGGTGCTAGAGCTTCTCCGATAAAAAATCTTGGGAATTCAAATGCGTGTACGACATGCATTGTAGAGCCCGGAGTTACTTTTGCGAGTTCAATTGCGCGCTCCAATGCTTGATTAGAAGCCTTAGATCCATCATAGGCGAGTAAAATTTTAGAGAATAACATGTACGCCACCTCTTTTTCTAGTTTGTAATCATTAAGACTATCACCTTAAAAAATAGCTGTACAAAAAGATATTCAGCAACAGAAGTAACGGAATTCCGATCCTAAAGGACATATGTCGCGTCTTGTGGCGCTTACGATACATGGCAATCAGCACGCCTAGTGCCCCGCCCATAGCTGCCAGCAGAAAAAGTGTCTTCTCAGGTACACGTTCTCGCCGTTTACGGGCTTTGTTCTTGTCTTCGGACATCACTACATATCCGATAATATTAATTACCACAAACCACAACATTATAACCTTGACCATTCTCCCGGGCTCTCCTCCTTGCTTCCTATCTATCTCTATTATATTCCTCTTTTTCACAAAAAACCAATCATCCTTACACGCTCTGATAACTTCGCTACCTGCCTCTTTCTTTTCACTGCTTCGCATCCTTCATCCATATCCATGACAACACCGCAGCCAAGGCCGCCGCAATTCCACCCAGCCAGAACCCTCCGGTCAAGCCATAAAGAGCGCTCATCCAGCCTGCCACGAAAGGCCCTGCCGACATACCTATTGCATAAACCGCCTGATAGAAGCCCATAGCTGTTGCACGCTTATATGGATCTACTTCTGACACCGACTTGCCGAGCAACAATGGAAAAATAAGTCCCTGCATAAATCCGTTTCCTACCTGAGTCAGACAGAGCGTCGCTAGCGTCGGCATTGAAGGAATAAGAAGTGTAAACAATGCACTTCCCGCGAAGGCTAAGAGAAGCGTGCCCCGGTCTCCTAGCAGCCTACCAAATGTCCGTGAGCCATAGAGGGTCGCGACAGCATGCGGAATCATAAAAGCGAGCGTCAGCCAGCCCAAGCTTTCTTTACTTGCTCCGATATTCAGAGCTTGGTTTGGCGTATATCCGAACATCGTTATGAATAGCACACAGTGTGCCAACACTGACAACAGAGAAACTCTTACCAGAAGTGGCTCCTTCATAACACCCGCTAAGTCCTTGATCTGGATCGCACTTTGCCGTTTCTCCTGTTTTTGTTCAGGTAACCGCAGAGCAAGCAGCAGCGCCGCAATAGCTACAAATCCACCAATCAGAAACGGGGTATTCCAGCCCCAATGCTCCACCATATAGCCACTGATCATCATACTGGTCAATTGGGCGATTACCGTAGTGAATTGCAGCATGCCCATCGCTTTTCCAGCTTCCTCTTTCGGGAAATATCCCGCGAACATCACAGTGTACACAACCCATGCGGAAGCCGCTATACCGGATACTGCACGTGCTGCCAATGCCCAACCAGGCTGTGCTCCCCACATAAAAAGAAAGCAGCTGGCTCCGCTCGCAATCAGTCCCAGGTAGATAAACGGACGACGCCGATTCAAATAATCCGAACCGATGCCAATCGGCAGTCGGAACAGAATCTGCATTAACCCATATACGCCAAGCACCATGCCCACCATAAAATATGATGCTCCCAAATGCTCCACATAAGGGGATAGTACCGGAACATAAATATAAGAAGAGAACCAAAACATAAATACAATAACGAGAAAGAAAAACTTACTGCCTCCCTGCCCCTCTGGGCTACCTGCTGCTTTTAGTTGATCCACTTGTTGTTCAGCTGCCACCCTAATCACCTGCTCTATGTATTTGCTTAACATTCTAATTCAAAGCCTATCTGTAGACCACAAAAACTTACGCGGACAGAAAAAAGGCTACTGAGCACACTCAGCAGCCTTTTTATTACAATACATGCGAACCTCTTTACTTATCCTTCTTTTGCCCTTCAAGCGCTGCTTTCAGCAGTTCCCCAAGGTTAGAGCCAATGCTTTCTTGCTTACTATATTGCTGCACCAGCTTTTGCTGTTCACGTTTATTTACATGCTTGTGGTCTTTATCCAAGGTTTCTGTGATTCCACAGCCCAGACATTGTACGAACATACCTGCTTTACCCTCTTTAAGCTCCATCTTCTTATGGCACTGTGGACAGCGGCGATTCGATAATCTTTTCTCTCCGGCACGGGTATAACCACAGTTATCTGCAGGGCATACAAGCAGCTTGCCACGTTTGCTCTTTTTCTCCAGCAGTCTTGTACCACATTCCGGACAATTACTGTTCGAGACATTATGCGGTTTATATTCTGCTCCACTAGTTTTGACGCCAGTTACCAGCTCCTGTGCCATACTGCGGATGCCTTGCAAGAAGAGCTCCGGCTTGCCTTGACCACGCGCTATTTTCTCCAGCTCAGCTTCCCAGCGCGCGGTTAGATCTGGTGTCCGTAGCTGTGTGGATACCAACTCAATAAGCTGCTTGCCTTTACCAGTCGGATGCAGCAGATTCCCTTGGCGTTCAATGGTATCGGAGCTAACCAGCTTCTCGATAATATCCGCGCGGGTTGCCGGGGTTCCCAGTCCGTGCTTCTCCATTTGCGTCAAAAGCGAAGCTTCGTTATATCGCTTCGGTGGCTGTGTTCGTCCAGGACGAACCATACAGCGGCCAATCGTGACAGTTGCCCCTTCGCGCAGCTCAGGTAGCTTCACACTCCCAGCTGCTGGCTCGTCCGATGGCTCCTCGTCGTCATCGTTACTCATATCTCCGCCGTACACATCACGCCAACCGGCATCTTTTACCGTCGTCCCTTTGACATGGAAGCTTTCGCCTTCCACGTTGACGGTGACAGCTACCGCATCATAGCGAGCTGGTGGGTAGAACAAGCTAATAAAACGCCGTACAATCAGATCATACAGCTTACGTTCCTCAGTACTCAGACCATTTAACAATACGGTCTGCTCTGTCGGAATAATAGCATGGTGATCGCTTACTTTGCTATCATCCACGATTCGCTTCGTAATCGGCAGCGGTTTGCGAAGCAGTGGACGTGCCAACGCAGCATATGGGCCGACTGCTACACTGTCCAATCTTTCCTTGAGTGTGCCCGTCATATCTGATGTTAAGTAACGACTGTCCGTACGCGGGTAAGTGACAAGCTTATGCTGCTCATATAACCGCTGAAGCACACTGGAGGTCTGCTTCGCGGAGAAGCCGAACTTCCGGTTCGCATCGCGCTGCAATTCAGTCAGATCATAAGCGAGTGGATGAGGTTCGCTCTTCTCACTCTTCTGTACCTTATTAATACGGCCGCTGCGTCCAGTAAGCTTATCCTTTAGACTTGCCGTCTTATCCTTTTCAAATATCCGACCATCGCCGTTACTGGCCCGCCATGCCGCTTGGAAATCTCCAAAATCAGCAGTCAGCGTCTCAAAATCAACGGAACGGAAACCCGTAATCTCCTGTTCACGATCCATGATCATCCCTAATGTCGGCGTTTGTACCCGCCCTGCGGAGAGCGGCGAACCGAACTTACATGTTAAAGCTCTCGTGACATTCAGTCCAATCATCCAATCCGCCTCTGCGCGGCAACGTGCAGATTCATACAGACGATCAAAATCGCGACCTGGGCGGAGCATTGCAAATCCCTCTTTAATCGCCTTATCAGTCTGCGAGGATATCCACAGCCGCCGGAATGGCTTTTTCCACCCCGCCATATTCATAATCCAACGTGCCAACAGTTCTCCTTCACGAGCAGCATCCGTAGCTACCACAAGCTCCTCAATATCCTGACGCTTCATTAGATGCTGAACAGCTTTGTATTGCTGGTTGGTCTCACGCAGCACCTTCAGCTTTGCCTTCTCCGGCAAAATCGGCAAATCCTCCAAAGCCCAAGTTGCAAACTTTTTATTATAATCTTCAGGCTCTGCCAGGCCGACTAAATGACCCAGTGCCCAGGTAACCACATATTTTGGACCTTCAATATAGCTCTTCTGTTTATTATTACATCCCATGACTCGTGCGATCTCGCGTGCAACAGACGGCTTCTCCGCCAATACTAATGTCTTCATAATGCTCCCCTTTCCACATCAAATTTCATTATATCATTAAATGAATGTTAGCAAATATCGTCAGGCTTTACCGTATGCCTCTGTTATACACTAGATCATATCTGATACCCGAAAGGAGTCATAGTCAATGAATGAACAAGAAAGCTATAATATAGTATCTATAGGATCGGTTAGAGGTACACCACATAATTTGCGACTGGAAATCAAACCGGAATTTAGCCCGGCGCTTAAAGGTTTATCTCAATTTAGTCATTGCCAATTGCTTTGGTGGCTGCACGAGTTTGCAGATGATCAATTCCGCCAGACTACACAGATTCAGCCTCCTTATGACGAAACATTAACTGGAGTATTCGCTTCCCGTTCCCCTATTCGACCTAATCCA
This sequence comes from Paenibacillus sp. FSL P4-0184, assembly GCF_038004625.1. Lineage (NCBI taxonomy): Bacteria > Bacillati > Bacillota > Bacilli > Caryophanales > Paenibacillaceae > Paenibacillus > Paenibacillus sp. FSL P4-0184. The sequence continues at coordinate 1,397,807 of NZ_JBBORN010000001.1, forward strand.
ATTGGGCTTAGTGTAGCAGCAATCCTCTCTGTCGATGAAGCTTCTGGCATCGTAGAGGTGGCTGGACTTGATGCCTATCCTGACACACCAATCCTCGACATCAAAGCTTATTTTCCTAGTGCCGATCGCGTAATGGAAGTGACCGTTCCCGATTGGGCTGCTAATTGGGGGGACTGGACAACAAATAATTGAAGTAATCGTGTTGGACACCATTTCTAACTGTTATGGGAGGGCATCTCTTGAACAATCGCCAACTAATCATTCAAGCATTAGATCTCATTGAGGATCGCTTAAACACGCTTCTTCCTGTAGCTGTCCTTTCCAAAGAAATGGGATACTCACTTTATCATTTCACCCGCCTATTTCAAGCAGTCACTGGGATAGCACCCGGCGACTATATAGCCAGACGCAAAATTACTGAAGCAGCCTTGGACATTCACCGAATGCCAGAACGCTCACTCCAGGACATCTCATTAGACTATAACTTTAGTAACTATGAGACCTTTACTCGTGCCTTCAAAAGAATGCTGCACACGACTCCCTCTCTTGTTCGAAAAAGAATTAATAAAACGAAACTCCCTTTGTTGCCTAGACTATATGAACAGGATCTACTTCAAGTCCTTTCTGATAGCGATCTTTCCCCCCAGCTCGTTGATTTAGGGGAAATTATACTTCAAGGACCCGTAGTTAAAGTAGACCATGATTTCTCCGTCATTTCTGATACTTGGCCTTTGCTTTTCAGTATGGTAGATACTATATCTGATAGAATACAACCTGAAAAATATTATCAGCTTGGCTTCTGGCCAGACGACTATGAGAGTAGCGGTTTTTCGATCATGTGTGCCTGCAAACTTAATCCTATAAATGCAGACCACAATCAGACTTTCCCCCTTCAGATCTTACCACCTATACGTTATCTTAAATTCATCCATAAAGGCCGCTCTTGTGATATCCCTTCTACATATAAATATATCTACGGAATCTGGCTGCCGAAAACAGAATACAGGATGTCCATTCCATTTGAATTGGAATTTTATGGTGGATTGTACCTTGGACCAGATAACGAAAACTCGGTGAGTGAAATCTACATTCCGTTAGAATTTTTACAAGAAGAGACTACGTTGTCGTCTTTTATAAATGACAACCGTTTCTCTTAGAAATATAAAGATATTATAGTTGTTTAGCTTATAAATTCTTATCTTTTAACAAAAAGCCCGTATCTGCTATGCAGACACGGACTTTTTTTGCTTATGGAATTAATAGTTACTCTTGCTCCACCTGAATCGTTTGTTCAAGCTCCGGATAATAATGTTTAACTTGTTTTCCTTCTTCATCTCTTAATGCTTTATGGCTCTCATCAATGGAGTAAGTAAACGGCTTAACTGTAATTGTTTTTGGTGTTTGTGGGAACGGACTGAAATCTTTGTCTACCATAGGATAGACTATAGCCGGCAAGTTGAATGACCCACTCGAAGAAAATGCATTGCCTAGTTCATCAACAATTTCATAGAACATTTCAGAGGTTGTGTATCCATCCTTTTCTTTCACAGTTGGCGCTTTACCTTCTTCGCTGAGCTGTAATCTGCTTGTGGCTGGAGTTAATTCCAGCTTGGTAATCGTATAACTGAATTCTTCTGCCTCTTTTGTTTGGTTCAGATCAAGCTTGATAATTCCTTCCGTAACTTTTTTCACCGGCACCTTGATTTCAAAAGGCTCTGCGATTTGTGTAACCGGCACAGTGATGCTTAATTCAAATTCATTCCCCAAAGCCTCTACATTATTTAGATTTCTATAATCGTATAAAATAGCATTCTTTTTACCCTCAACATCGCCAAAAGACGACATTTGGGCCTCCAGATTCTTTCCATTCGGCAATTTCACTTCTGCTGAACCCAACAACCCTTTTTCGGACTGGTTCATTGTCACTTTCGCATACTGCTGTTCTTTTACCGCTGGATCGAATTCAATCGGTTCAATAATCATTTCTGCCATCATCTTATCCTTATCAATGCCTTCCCGTTCAATCGCAAAAGCCAACCGCGAGCCGTCATAATAGGCATCGGTAACCTTCAAGGTCACTCCATCATGGGTAACGCTTTGGTTAGGCGCAGTAGATAATCCTTTTTCTTCAGCAGCATTTAGACCTTTATCGTCAATCCCCTTGAAAATACTTCCTACAACAGGAATCTGCTTTAACGTTTCAGCCATGACTGGGGATATAAATCCGCTACCGATTATTCCCGCACCCAACACTGCTGCTGCCGCGGCAGCCACCAATGATTTTTTCAGGAACTTATTCCCACTTTTTCTTGACGCTCGCTTTTCCATTCCCTCGTCTCCTATTCGCTTCATAATTGAATCGCTGAAACTGTCTACCGGCATTTCATGATTTTGGAATGTTTGACGAATGTGCTCCATCTTCTGACTTTCAGTTGGATCTTGCCATTTCTCCATGAGGGCTTCCTCCTTCATTCATTCTTTGCCGGACTAACTTTTTGCGTAGACGTTCAAATTTCTTGCGTAAAGTAGCTGAATTACAATCCATAATCTGACCCATTTCTTCAAAACTGTACTGCTCTACTACCTTAAGAATCAGAAGATTGCTCTCTTCAGCTGTCAGATCATCCATAAATAACTTCTGCAATGGCTCCTCTTCGTTAGGATTATAATAGGTTTTCGGCTGCTGCTCTTTATATAGCGACAACAGACGGTTTCTTCGTTTGCGTTTGCGAACCTGATCCAAACAATGATGATAGGCCACTTTATACAGCCATGAATTAAAAGAGACTCGTTTCTCATAACGTCTGAGTTCCTGATACACTTTTACAAATATATCTTGCACAGCATCCTCTGCTTCTTCATGACTTCTCAAAATATAATAGCAATACGTATAAATCTTTCTTTCATAGGCTTGTATTATAGTTCTATAGGCTTCGCGGTTACCCGCAAGAACCTGATCAATAGCCTCTTCAATTATTGTTTGATTCACTTGGACCCCGGGGCTGCGACGTTCCAAAGAATCACCTCCTTGTTATTGACTACAACTATATAACGATTGTGATCCCTTTAATTGTGACAGGCTCAAAAATTTTTCCAAATATGTTATAAACACCATCTGTTTTTCAACAAAAAAAGCGACTACCCCGATTGATGCTCGGAGAAATCGCTTTTATAATAATATTCCATATTTATAAACTTTTTACTTATTTATATTTTTCAACTCAATACATGCTTCAAAAAATACAATATCACTATTCTGGCCACGGACATATATACCATCATCCGTTACAGCTGAGCGTAAAATAGTCAGTTCATCCCCAAACTTAGCTTCTTGTAGATAAGTAATCCGGAAGCGTGTGAACACTGCATTATCCCATTCCGCTAAACTGAGTGCATCACAACATAAATCTCCGTATCGGGCATTATTCAAATGTCCGTTGCTATCCAGCCCACTATATCTTACCTGATACCGATAAGCTTCTTCCATAGTAATATTAGTAGGGATCGTTACCTTAACAGGCATATCCCCTACTGAATCGCCATTATAGTGCTTAACCTGAACTGGAAGAGCGTTCGGTCTGAGTATCTTTCTCTTCTCAATATCTACTAAAGCCCATATAGAACGCGCTGTGGCAACCTCTATATGATCTGCATCGAAAATACGATAATCCCGTTGCCATAAAGCCCCTTTAGTACCTTTACTCCAGGTATGTACGCTAAGCACATCATTTGGGCGAGGAATACGCTTAAAATCAAGATCTAACGTAATCATCATCCAGCCCATTCCTGCACTCAGAATTTCTTCCACACTTATCCCCAAATTACCCACGGCGAAGTCTGCCGCACATTGCATGATATCCAAAATAAAGGATAACTTACCCTGTGAACGATAATCCGTGTCGCTCGCATGTACAGAAAAATCTTCTATCCACACAAGATTACTACTGTTGTCCATTGTTTATCCTCCTACCATGCAAAATATCCTTGCATTTACTTGAAGTATCCACATATATCACTGCTCTATCCACATAAATTGGGGACTACTTTCATTTTTGAATATATTTTATTATTTCATCCACATGTTAGTAACTTTTATTTTTCTGTTATTTCCCCATGACTTATCCACATTATTTAAATTAAGCGATAAAGGGAACAAAAAAGCCATTGTTGATAAATCAACAATGGCTTCGTGTGCTTGGCAACGTCCTACTCTCCCAGGACCCTTCGGTCCAAGTACCATCGGCGCTGGAGGGCTTAACGGTCGTGTTCGGGATGGGTACGCGTGGAACCCCTCCGCTATCGCCACCAAACATGCGTCTGTGAAACAGACGCTGTCGCCGAAGCTTAATTCATCACCAGAAGTGCGAATAAATTTCTTAGCGTAATCCAGGCTTGATGCCTGAAAACTGAATCCGAATTGAATTTGCGTTCTAAGTATAGGATAAGCCCTCGACCGATTAGTATTGGTCAGCTCCATGCATTACTGCACTTCCACCTCAACCTATCTACCTCGTCGTCTTCAAGGGGTCTTACTAATTGGGAAATCTCATCTTGAGGGGGGCTTCACGCTTAGATGCTTTCAGCGCTTATCCCGTCCGTACGTAGCTACCCAGCCATGCTTCTGGCGAAACAACTGGTGCACCAGCGGTACGTCCATCGGTCCTCTCGTACTAAGGACAGCTCCTCTCAAATTT